>NZ_QKZO01000007.1 GCF_003254295.1 Rhodobacter capsulatus | reverse complement strand
GTGAAATCGGCTGGGTCGAGCCGATGATCCCCGGCGTGACGCTGTTTCAGGATGCGGCCGGGACGATCCCGGTCACCGCGGCGGGGCAGCCGGTGGGGCTGTCGAAATTCACCGCGGGCGGGCAGATCGGCTTCGTGCAGGCGACGGCGGCCAATCGCCCGATCTATCAGCTCGATGCGCAGGGCCGCGGCTGTCTGGCCCATAACGGGCTCAACCAATGGATGGCGGCGGCCGCGATCGCCTGGGGGTCGGACGAGGCCACGATCTGCGCGGGGGTGCGCAAGCTGTCGGATGCGGCCCAGGGCGTCGTGTTCGAGACGGGCACAAACTCTGGCGGTGGCGGGGCGGAGAGCGGCGTGTTCGCGCTGCTGGCGCCGCGGACCGCGGCCGATTTCGGAGTGAATTTCAAGGGGTCGCAGCTTTCTGCCGCGACCAGTGCCGGTCAGGCCGCGCCGAAAACAGTGGTCGTGACGGGCATCGGCAAGATCTCGGAGGACATCGAATTGCTGCGCCTCAACGGCGCACAGGTAGCGCAATCCACTGCGGATCAGGGCCTGGGCAGCTACGGCACCTATCCGCTGTACGCCGGGGCTCGGGCCGGGACGGGGGTGTATCTGAACGGCGCCCGCTATCCGTCGGTGGGCCTCAACCGGCTGCTGACCGAGGCCGAGCTGGCGCAGCTGGAGGCCTGGGTGAACGCGCGAACGGGGGCGTTCTGATGGCGAGCACCTGCATTGCGGTGCCTACTGCCCACGTCGAAGACTGGTGCGGATCGGCGCGCCTTTGGACACCGTTTAAGGGGGCAAAAACGTCTACTTCACGCAAACGCGTCTGCTGCAAATATCTGTGGCACGCACTGCAAAAATTCGTGGCGCGCTACACTGCTGCAAATATCTGTGGCACGCACTGCAAAAATTCGTGGCGCGCTACAACCCTTTGAACACCTGTTTTTATTGACGTTCTCGGCGTTCATCGCCTTGGCCGCGGCGGGGCCTCGACCACCGCTGGATTGCCCGCAATCGGCCGTTTTCCGCATCACTGCATGACATGGCTCGCGGCAGTCCTCGACGGCGCTCTGTGCCCGTAAGCCCTTTGTTTTATTGACCCATCCAAGGTCTTCCGCCTTCAGACGGCCTCTTCCGGCTTCCTGCAGAATGTCGTGTCAAACAACACACGCTGCCCGATTCGAAGGGCAAACGAGGCTGCCTCTACAGATCGCATGTGTGGAAAACATGTGGGGGAGACATGTGTGGAAGGTCATCGCCACCCCAGCTCAAGTCATTGATTCAAAACAATTATATCGAGGATCTGGGAGTTGGCGGAAGCGGTGGGATTCGAACCCACGGAGGGGTCTCCCCCTCGCTGGTTTTCAAGACCAGAGCCTTAAACCACTCGGCCACACTTCCTTAGCCCCTGCCCTAACCGCTCTCACGCGATTCTGAAAGCTTCCGGCAAACGAAATCCGCACCCGCCGCCCGCACGCGCTTTTCTTGCCGCGCCGAACCCGCTACAGTCGGCGCGAAACGCCGGGGCGGCGGCGGCTGACCCCGGTTCGGAACGGTCCCGCCAAGGGGCTGCGGCAACAACGGCCGAGGCCGGACGACGGGCCGGGACGGCCTGCGGTCGGGACTGGCGGAACGAACGGGCAGGGGCAGACGGGCATGACAGGATCGATGCGGTGGGTCTTGGCGCTGGGAGCGGCGCTGACAATGGCAGGATGCCAATTGACGGGGGACGGCTCCGCCGCGACCGAGGCCCCGAAAGACGGCGCGACACCCGCCGCCACCTCGGCCCGGATCGTCGAGCGCGATGTCGAGGCCCCCGAGGTGTTTTCGGCCAATGATGCCGGGCTTTGGGACGGGCGGCCGTCGCTTGGCGGCGTCTGGGTCGCGCATCCGACGGTGAAAGACCCCGAACGGGTGATCATCCGCAACCCGGCCAATGGCAAATTCGTCATCGGCGCGCTGTTCCGCCGCGAACGCGAAAACCCGGGGCCGAAGCTGCAGGTCTCCTCGGATGCCGCCGCGGCGCTGGACATGCTGGCGGGGGCGCCGACGAAGCTCTCGGTCGTGGCGCTGCGCCGCGAGGAACAGGCCGATCCGGCCGCAACCGCCGCCCCGGTCACGGACGCCCTGCCCCCGGCCGAGGATATCGCCGCGACGCCGCTGGCCAGCGCGCCGCCGCGACCGGGCGCGAAACCCGCGGCCACGCCGCCGAAGGGCGCGGGCAAACCGGGCCCGGGAAAACCGGGCGCCGAGATCGCCGCCGCGGCAGGCGCAGCCCTTGCCGCGACCGAGACCGCACCGCAAAAACCCGCCGCAACCCCGGCCAAGCCCGCCGCGGCGGGCAAGGGCTTCGTGCAGATCGGCATCTTCTCGCAGGAGGCGAATGCCAAACGCGCCGCCGACCAGCTGAAGAAATCCGGCATCGCCAGCACGATCCGCACCGAGACCGCCAAGGGCAAGACCTTCTGGCGCGTCGTCGCGGGGACGGCCGGATCGGCCGCCGACAAGGCCGCGCTGCTCGCCAAGATCAAGGGCCTCGGCTTCCCCGATGCCTATGCCGTCTCAAGATAAGGACGCCCCGCCATGTCGCCCCTTCGACTGCTTGCCCTCGCCGCGCTTGCGGCGCTGACCGCCCTGCCCGCCGCGGCCTTCGACACCCGCGCCCGCACCGCCTGGGTCTATGATCTGACGACGCAGACCGTGCTTTTGGAAAAGGACGCCGATATCGCGGTGCCGCCCGCCTCGATGTCGAAGCTGATGACGCTGAACATGCTGTTCGAGGCGCTGTCCGAAGGCCGGGTGACGCTGGACACCACCTTTGCCGTCTCGACCAAGGCCAAGCAGATGGGCGGCTCGACGATGTTCCTCAATGAGATGGACCGGCCGAGCGTGCGCGAGCTGATGCAGGGCGTGGTGATCAATTCGGGCAATGACGCCTGCGTCGTGGTGGCCGAGGGGCTCGCGGGCTCGGAAGGCGCCTTTGCCGCGGCGATGACCGAACGGGCGAAGATGCTGGGCATGACGCGCTCGACCTTTGCCAATGCCTCGGGCTGGCCGCATCCCGACCAGCGCATGTCGATGCATGATCTGGGCATTCTGGCGGTGCGGCTTATCACGCAATTCCCGCAATATTACCCGCTCTTTGCCGAGACGCAGTTCAATTACAAGAACCGCGCCCCGGCGAATGCCAACAACCGCAACCCGCTCTTGAAGATCGCCGCCGCCGACTGGCATGCCGACGGGCTGAAGACCGGCCATACCGAGGAGGCGGGCTACGGCCTTGTCGGCTCGGCGGTGATGGGGGATCGGCGCATCGTCTTCGTGATTTCCGGGCTGGCGTCGGAGGCCGACCGCGCGTCGGAGGCCGAGGCGGTGGCGAACTGGGCGTTTCGGCAATTCGTGATGAAGACGGTGGCAGAAAAGGGCACGCGGCTGGCCGAGGCGCCGGTCTGGCTGGGCGCCGAGGCCAGCGTCGGGCTGGTGCCCGCGGCCGATGTCGCCATGCTGATCCCGGCGGGCGCGGCCGAGGGGGTGAAGGCCGAAGCGGTCTTTGACGGCCCGGTCACCGCGCCGGTGACCGCGGGGACCGAGCTTGGGCGGTTGGAAATCACCGTGCCGGGGCTGGGCCTGCGCAAGGTGCCGCTTGTTGCGGAAACCGACGTGGCCGAGGGCGGCTTCCTTGTGCGCTTCGCCGCCGCCGCGGGCCGGCTGCTGTCGCAGACCCGCCAGATGGTGGCCGGCTGAGCCGATGTTCATCACCTTCGAGGGCATCGACGGCTCGGGCAAATCCACCCAGGCGCGGCTTCTGGCCGAGGCGCTGACCGGGCTGGGCCGCGATGTCCTCCGCACCCGCGAGCCGGGCGGCAGCCCGGGGGCCGAGGAAATCCGCGCCCTCGTGCTGCAGGGCGATCCCGACCGCTGGTCGGCGAAGACCGAGATCCTGCTCTTTACTGCGGCGCGGCGCGACCATCTGGAGCGCACCATCGAGCCCGCGCTGGCTTCGGGCCGGGTGGTGATCTGCGACCGCTTCGCCGACAGCACGCGGATGTATCAGGGGCTGTCGCGCGGCGATCTGCGCGGACTTGTCGATGAGCTGCACCGGCTGATGATCGGGCGCGAACCGGACCTGACCTTCCTGATCGACATCGCGCCCGAAGTGGGGCTTGCCCGCGCCAAGGGACGGCAGGGCCATGAGGAACGGTTCGAGAATATGGGGCTGGCGATGCAGGCCCGGATGCGCGACGGCTTTTTGACCCTTGCGCAGGAATTTTCCAGCCGTTTCAAGGTGATCGCGGGCGATCGCGCGCCCGGCGCCGTCGCGGCCGAGGTGCTGGCGCTGACCCTTGCCGCGCTTGAGGCCCGCGCATGAGCCGCGACGAGCTTCCCGATCCGACCCAGGTCGAAGGCGCCCCGCATCCGCGCCAGACCCTGCATCTCTATGGGCAGGAGAAGGCCGAGGCGGATTTTCTGAGCGCTTTCACCTCGCACCGGCTGCATCACGCCTGGATGATGACCGGCCCGCGCGGCGTCGGCAAGGCGACGCTGGCCTGGCGCCTCGCGCGGTTCTTGCTGAGCCAGCCGCTTGACGATGGCGGCGGGCTCTTCGGCACCCCCGAGCCCCCGCGCAGTCTGGACTGCGACCCCGATCACCCGGTCTGCCGCCGGATCATGGCGGGGGCCGAGCCGCGGCTGTTCCACCTCAAACGCGGCCCGAATGACAAGGAAACCGCGCTCTCCGAAGACATCCGCGTGGTCGAGGTGCGCAAGCTGACCTCGTTCCTGCATCTGTCGGCGGCGGACGGTGGGCGGCGCGTGGTGATCGTCGATGCCGCCGACGAGCTCGCCACCGCCGGGGCCAACGCGCTGTTGAAACTGCTCGAAGAGCCGCCGCCTCTGGTCACCTTCCTTCTGGTCACGCATCAACCGGCGCGGCTTTTGCCCACCATCCGCTCGCGCTGCCGCGAATTGCGGCTGGCGGCGCTTGCCCCCGAGGATCTGGCGCAGGCGCTGGCAGACGCGGGCGCCGAGACCGAGGACACGCTGGCGCTCTCGGCCCTTGCGGGCGGTTCGGTCGGCGAGGCGATCCGGCTGATCAATCTCGACGGGCTTGACGCTTACCGCGCGCTCGTCGGGCTGATGCCCGGCCTGCCGCGGATCGACCGGCAAAAGGCCTGGGCGCTGGCCGAGGGCATGACCGGGCGCGGCAACGAGGCGCGGTTCGATCTGATGCTCGGCCTGATGGATCTGTTTCTGGCCCGTCTGGCCCGCGCCGGTCTGACCGGGGCGCCGCAGCCCGAGGCCGCCCCGGGCGAGGCCGCGCTGCTGACCCGGCTTTGCCCCGATGGCGCGGCGGCGCAGAAATGGGCCGGGCTGCATCAGGATCTGGGCGCGCGGGCACGGCATGGCAAGGCGGTCAACCTTGACCCGGCGACGCTGGTCATGGATATGGTTCTTGCCATCAACGCCGCGCCCTAGGCGGCAGGAGAGTCCCTTGACCGCGCCGCTTCCGCTTCTTGTCGACAGCCATTGTCACCTTGATTTCCCCGACTTCGCCGAGGAACTGCCCGAGGTCGTCGCCCGCGCCCACGCCGCCGGGGTGAGCCGGATGGTGACGATCTGCACCCGCCTGCGCAGCGTGCCGCAAGTCCGCGCGATTGCGGAAAGCTACGAGGGCGTCTTCTGGGCCGCGGGCACCCATCCGATGAGCGCCGCCGAAGAGCCCATGGCAACGGTCGAGGAACTGGTCACGCTTGCCGCGCATCCGAAATTCGTCGGGATCGGCGAGACCGGGCTTGATTATCACTACACCGCCGAAAGCGCTGAAATCCAAAAGGTTTCGCTGCGGCTGCATATCGAGGCGGCGCAGGAAACCGGCCTGCCGCTGATCATCCATTCCCGCGCCGCCGATGACGACATGGCCGCGATCCTGACCGAGGCGATGCGTGCCAAGCCCTTTGGCTGCGTGATGCATTGCTTTTCCTCGGGGCCGGAGCTGGCGCGGGTGACGCTGGAACTGGGCTGCTATCTGTCGATGTCCGGCGTCGCCACCTTCCCCAAGAGCCAGGAAATCCGCGACATCTTCAAGACCGCGCCCTTGGACCGGATCTTGCTGGAAACCGACGCGCCCTATCTCGCCCCCCCGCCCTTCCGCGGCCGCAGGAACGAGCCCGCCTATACCGCCCATACCGCAAGGATCGGTGCCGAGGTCTTCGGGCTGTCCCTGCCCGATTTCGCCGCCGCCACCAGTGCCAATTTCGACCGTCTTTTCGCAAAGGCCCGCCATGGCTGACCGGCTGCGCTTCACCATCCTGGGCTGCGGCTCCTCGGGCGGCGTGCCGCGCATCGGCGGCCATTGGGGCGAATGCGATCCGGCGAACCCGAAAAACCGCCGCTCGCGCTGCTCGCTGCTGATCGAGCGGATCGGCGCCGCGGGCATCACCCGTGTCCTCATCGACACCTCGCCCGATCTGCGCGAGCAGCTTTTGCGCGCCGAGGTGGCGACGCTCGATGCCGTGGCCTTCACCCATCCCCATGCCGATCACCTGCACGGGCTGGATGACATCCGGCAGATCACCTTCAACATGCAGGCGCGGCTGCCGGTCTGGGCCGATGATCCCACGACCGAGGCGCTGATCAACCGCTTCGGCTATGCTTTCGTGCAGCCCGCGGGCAGCGCCTATCCGCCGATCTGCGATCTGCAGACGATCGACGGCCCCTTCAGCGTGACGGGGGCGGGCGGGCCGGTGACGCTGGTCCCGTTCCGGGTTATCCATGGCAACATCCCGGCGCTGGGCTTCCGCATCGGCGGCCTGGCCTATCTGCCCGACGTCTCGGCCATTCCCGACGACGTCTGGCCGGTGCTGGAGGATCTCGATATCTGGGTGCTGGATGCGCTGCGCCGCAAGCCCCACCCCAGCCACGCGCATCTGGCGCTGTCGCTCGACTGGATCGCCCGCACCCGCCCGCGCGAGGCGGTGCTGACGAACCTGCATATCGACCTCGACCATTCGGATCTGGAGCGCGAAACCCCCGCCCATGTCCGCGCCGCCTATGACGGGATGGTGCTGGAACTCCCCCTCTGATGTCGGCGCTGATCGACGTCATCCTGCCGGTCTTTCTGGTGATCGGCTTTGGCTATGTCATGGCGTGGAAAGGGCTTTTCAGCGCGACGGCAGTCGAGGGGCTGATGCGCTTCGCGCAGAATTTCGCGGTGCCGGTGCTGCTGGCCCGCTCGATCGCCACGCTCGATCTCTCCGCCAGCTACGACCCCGGGCCGATGCTGTCCTTTTACGCCGGGGCGCTTTGCTGTTTCGGCATCGGCAGCCTTGCGGCGCGGATCTGGCTGAAACGCACGGGGCCGGATGCGGTGGCGATCGGCTTTGCCTGCATGTTCTCGAACTCGCTGCTTCTGGGCGTGCCGATCACCGAGCGCGCCTATGGCCCCGAGGCGCTGGCGGGCAATTTCGCCATCATTTCGTTTCACTCGCCCTTCTTCTACACGGTGGGCATCGTGGCGATGGAATGGGTGCGAAGCCACGGCACCGGCGCGGGGCTTTCGCGCGTGGGGTGGAACGCGCTGACTGGCATCCTGCGCACGCCGCTCGTCATCGGGATCCTCTGCGGTTTCGCGCTGCAGGCCTTTTCGGCGCTGACGGGCCAGCCGATGCCCGGGCCGCTGATGGCGGCGATGGAGATGATCGCCAAGGCGGCGCTGCCCGCGGCGCTTTTCGGTCTGGGCGGGGTATTGCTGCGCTACCGCCCCGAAGGCGACTTGCGCGCCATCGCCATGGTCACCGGGCTGTCGCTGATCGTGCATCCGGGCATCGCCTACGGGCTGGCGCATGGCGTCTTCGGCGTGCCGACGGCGGGGCTGCGCTCGGCGGTGCTGACGGCGGCGATGGCGCCGGGCGTCAACGCCTATCTTTTCGCCAACCTTTACGGCACGGCGCAGCGGGTGGCGGCCTCCAGCGTGCTGATTGCCACCGCGCTCTCGATCGTCTCGATCTGGGTCTGGCTCGCGATCCTGCCCTGAGCGCGGAGAGGGGGGCGCTGCCCCCCGTCCCTGCGGGACTCCCCCCGGGATATTTGGACCAAGGTGAAAGGGGAGGCGCAGCCCCTGCCCTTCTGGTTTCACCTTGGTCCAAATATCCTCGGGGGGTGAATTTTGCGCAGCAAAAGAGGGGGGCAGACAGCCCCCCTTTTCTGCGGTTCGGATCTGGCAGGCCCTGTCAGGCCGGGCTCACGCCGCGCAGCCGTTCCGAGCGGCGGCGCAGCAGTTCCACCACCGTCAGCAGCGCCACCGAGATGATCACCAGCAGCGTCGCCACCGCCAGGATCGCCGGGCTGATCTGTTCGCGGATGCCGTTCCACATCTGCCGCGGGATCGTCTGCTGGTCGTTCGCCGCGATGAAGAGCACCGCCACCACCTCGTCAAACGAGGTGACAAAGGCGAAAAGCCCGCCCGAGACCACGCCCGGCATGATCAGCGGCATCTGCACCCGGAAGAAGGCCGTGCGCGGATTGGCGCCCAACGAGGCCGCAGCACGGACCAGCGACTGATCGAAACCCGAGAGCGTCGCCGTCACCGTGATGATGACGAAGGGAATGCCCAAAGCCGCATGGGCCAGGATGATGCCCGGATAGGTGCCCGCCAGACGGCCCCATTCGAACCGGCCCTGCGCGTCGATCCCCGGCACCCATTGCCCGGAATAGAAGAAGAACATGCCGGTGGCCGAAATGATGATCGGCACGATCATCGGCGAGATCAGCACGGCGGTGATCTGCTTGCGCCAGGGCATTTCGGGCCGGGTCAGGCCCAGCGCCGCGACAGTGCCGAGCCCGGCCGAGATCAGCGTGGCGAACACCCCGATGATCACCGAATGTTTCGTCACCTGCACCCAGGTCGCGTTTTCCCAGAAATCCCACCAGAAGGCGATGACGCGCGGCGCCTCGGGGTTCTGCATCCCGAAGGTGATCAGGCTGTCATACCAGCGCAGCGAATAGCCCGCGGGATCAAGCGTCATCATCTTCTCGGTGAAGGTGAAATAGGGCTCGGCGTTGAACGACAGCGGGATCACGATGATGATCGGCGCGATCAGGAACAGAAGGATCAGCGCGCAAAGCACCAGATAGGTGTAGTGCCACAGTTTCTCGAGCGGGCTTGCGTAGACGGGAAGGGCCATGGGCGTGTCCTCTCAGCCGAGCTTCATCTTGTCGATGCCGACGATGCGGTCGTAGATCCAGAAGAAGATCAGCACGACGATCAGCAGCTGCGCGGCAAGCGCGGCGGCCAGCGACCAGTTCAGCGATTTCTGCATGTGGAAGGCGATCAGGTTCGAGATCATCTGACCATCGGCGCCGCCGACCAGTGCGGGGGTGATGTAATAGCCCATCGCCAGGATGAAGACCAAAAGCCCCCCCGCCCCCACGCCCGGCAGCGTCTGCGGCAGATAGACCCGGCGGAAGGCGGTCCAGGAGGTCGCCCCCAGCGAACGGGCGGCGCGGACATAGCTGGGCGGGATCGTCTTCATCACCGAATAAAGCGGCAGGATGGTGAAGGGCAACAGGATATGGGTCATCGCGATGATCGTGCCCATCTGGTTGTAGATCATCTGGATGCGGCCCTTGTCATCGATCACGCCGATCCAGACCAGCAGATCGTTCAGCACGCCCTGTTGCTGCAACAGCACCATCCAGGCGGTCGTGCGCACCAGAAGCGAGGTCCAGAACGGCAACAGAACGAAGATCATCAAAAGCATCGCCTTGCGCATCGGCAGCGTCGCCAGCAGATGCGCGATCGGAAAGCCGATCAGCAGGCAGATCGCGGTGATTTCCAAAGACAGCGTCAGCGTGCGCAGCATCAGCTTCTTGTAGACCGCCTGGCCCTCGGGGACCGGGACGATCGCGCCCTCGGCGTCGCGCTTGAGATCGTTCGCCGCCAGATAGAAATCCATCGTGAAGGGCGAGGCGGCCGAGCGCATCGCGCGCCAGACATTCGGATCGCCCCATTTCTTGTCCAGCTTGAGGAAGGCCTCCTTGTAGGGCGGCTCCATCTTCTCGGCGCCGCGCGCCGCCGCGGTGAAGAGCGAACGCGTCCCGGCGACGTCGTAATTGACCCGGGTGCCCGCGACGCCCGCGGTCTTGTTGCGCTTCATCTCGACCAGATCGGCATGCAGCGCGGCATAGGCGGTCTCGTCGATCGCGCTGCCGGGCGGGTTGGCGTCGAACCAGGCGCTCAGCGCCGGAACATGGGCGGAAAACCCGTCATTGTAGACGGATTTCAGCAGCATCTGCCCGATCGGCACGATGAAGCTGATCAGGATGAACAGAAAGAGCGGCGCAACGAGCAGGAAGGCACGGCGGCGGCGCACGGCCAGGGATTCCGCCAGAGCCGCCTTGAGCGGTCGGCCGTCGGCGGTGGTCAGAGGCGCATGGGAAAGGTCAGCGGTTGCGTCGGTCATTCGGTTCCCCGGTCATGCAACGATGCCCCGCCGCAGCGGGCTGCGGTCGGCGGCAGGACAGGACGGGGTTGCCCCCGTCCTGAAACACTCGGATCAGGCGATCAGCCGGCCAGCCAGGCGTTGAACTTTTCGTTCAGCTCGGTGTCGTGGTCGGCCCAGAAGGTCGGGTCGGTCCAGATCGGCGCTTTCATGTTTTCCGGGCTGGTCGGCATGTAGGGCGCCATCTCGGTCTTGCCGTCCTGGTAAAGCCCGACGAGCGCGTTCGAGGATTTCCGCGCCGGACCGTAGGAGATCCATTTCGCCTGATCGGCCAGACGCTGGGTGTCGGTCGAGAAGGCGAGGAATTTCTTCGCATCTTCCATGTTCGGCGCGCCCTTCGGGATCACCCAGAGGTCGTAATCCATGTAGGAGCCGTCCCAGACCGTGCCGAAGGGCTTGCCCTCGGCGACTTCGGCGGCGAAGAAGCGGCCGTTGTAGCCGTTCGTCATCACCACTTCGCCATCGGCCAGAAGTTGCGGCGGCTGCGCCCCGGCTTCCCACCAGACGATGTCCTTCTTGATCGTGTCGAGCTTCGCCAGAGCGCGTTTCACGCCCTCGTCAGTGCCCAGCACTTCATAGATCTGGTCGGGGGCGACGCCATCGGCGTAAAGCGCCAGTTCCATCGTGCGCTTGGCGGCCTTCAGCATGCCGCGCTTGCCCGGATATTTCGCGGTGTCGAAGAAATCCGCCACCGTCGTCGGCATGACATCGCCGACCTTGGTCTTGTCATAGGCGATGACGGTCGCCCAGACGATGCTGGCCACGGCGCAATCCTGGATCGCGCCCGGCACGAAATCTTCGGTCGCGGGAGTGCCATCGGGGGCGGCGGGCAGCATCGCCGGGTCGATCGGCTCGAGCAGGCCCTCGTCGCACATCTTGATCGCGTCCGACAGTTCGACATCGGCCAGATCGATGGTGACGTTGCCCGCCTCGGCCTGCGCCTTGAGCGGCGTCGCCGGGTTGTCGGCGTCGATCGAGTTGATCTTGACGCCGGTCATCGCGGTGAAGGGCTTGTGATAGGCCTCGACCTGGCTGACCGTATAGGACCCGCCCCAGGACACGACATTGAGTTCTGCCGCTTGCGCGGCGGCGGAAACGCCGGCCAGCGCGGTGGTGACGATCAGAAGTTTCTTCATGAGGTTACTCCCTTGTTGGTTGCTCTGTTGGTGGTTCCGCCTGCGGATGTTCCCCCGCTTTGCGGTGATGCGGCGGGCTCGCCGCATCGGATGTCGTCCCTCGGTTCCGATCCTACATCGGTTCCAGCGCGCGCGCATCGGCCGGATGCCAGCCGATCTTCACATGCTGACCGGGATGCAGCTTGGTCTGGCCGATCGTGTTGCGCGATTTCATCACGAAATCCGTGCTGCCCGCAACCTTCATCCGGGTGCGGAAGATGTCGCCCATGTAGATCACTTCCAGCACTTCGGCACCGATCATATGGGCGCCCGGCGGCATCATCTCGGGCTTGAATTCCACCCGTTCGGGGCGGATCGAGACCAGGGTCTGCTGTCCCTTGTGGCGGATGTTGACCGGCGTCGCGTCGATGATCTCGCCGGTGGCCAGCCGCACCAGGCATTTCTCGCCGTCCAGCTCCTCGACGGTGCCGGGCAGCTTGTTGTTCTCGCCGATGAAGCCCGCGACGAAGCTGTTCTTCGGCCGTTCGTAAAGTTCATCCGGCGGGGCGAGCTGCTGGATCCGGCCATCGTTGAACACCGCGACGCGGTCCGACATCGTCAGCGCCTCGCCCTGATCATGCGTCACGTAAACGACGGTCAGGCCCAGGCTGTCATGCAAGTGCTTGATTTCGAACTGCATGTGTTCGCGCAGCTGCTTGTCGAGCGCGCCCAGCGGCTCGTCCATCAGCACCAGCGCCGGATCGAACACCAGCGCGCGGGCCAGCGCCACGCGCTGCTGCTGCCCGCCCGACATCTGCGCCGGACGGCGGTGGGCGAACTTGCCCATCTGCACCATGTCAAGCGCGCGCATCACCTTGGCCTCGCGCTCGGCCTTGCCCATGCCCCGCACTTCCAGCAGAAAGGACAGGTTTTCCGCCACCGTCATGTGCGGGAACAGCGCATAGTTCTGGAACACCATCCCGATGCCGCGCTTGTGCGGCGGCAATTCGTTGATGTTCGTGCCATCGAGCAGGATGCGCCCGTTCGTCGCCGTCTCGAAGCCCGCAAGCATCATCAGGCAGGTGGTCTTGCCGGAGCCCGAAGGCCCGAGCATGGTCAGAAATTCGCCCTTCGCAATCGACAGGTTCAGGTCTTTGACGACAAGCGTCTCGCCGTCATAGCTTTTCTGCACATGGTCGAAGACGACGAATCCTTCGTCGGTCGTTGTCGCAGTCAATGCGGGCTCCCCGTGGTTTTTCTGATTCGTTAGCTCCCGTGGGGTTGACTAAAACAGCGCCGCCCCCGGATTTCAACCGCGATTTCCCTTTCCCGTGAAAGCCGTGCGCGTCGCCGCCGCTTCGGTCACAAAACCGTCAGAATGCGTCAAATCGCGACTGATGTGCGACCAGTTCGCACAGAGCGCCCGATCAATTTGGCAGCGCCGCAAAAACTTGCCCGCGGGGGGGCCATAGGCCTTTTGGACAGGTTCTCCGGCCCAGACCACCCCGGCCAGGGCCGGAAGCGCCCGAATCAGCGTCGCTTTCGCCGCCAGATCCAGGGCGGCGATTCCGATCGGGCCAGGCCAGAAACTCTCGACCCAGAGCCCCTCGACCGAGAGCAGCGCATGCCGGGGCAGCAGCAGATGCAGATATAGCACCCCGCCCCTGGCGCGCGACCGGCCGAGGCGCACCCGCGCGCCGCCCCAGCCCGTCGCCGCCAGATGCCCCGCCCGCGCCAGAAACCCGCCCGGCACCGCGATGCCGTGCAGCGCCGAAAGCCGCACCGGCGCGGCATTGCCAAGCCGCCCGGCCCCGATCTCGACCGGGCGCAGCTGCGGATCGGCAGCCAGCTGCGCCGCGCCGACCCGGCGCGTGCCGATCCAGAGCACCGGCAGCGGCGGGCCGTCGCGCACCGTGACCAGATCGCCCGGGCGCAGCGCCTCGACCGGCACCGGGCCGCGCGGCGTGGCGACGCGACTGCCCGCGACCAGACAGGGCACGCCCATCGCATGCAGCATCCCGGGCGCCTGCACCGTGGCGGGCGCGATCCCCACAAGGGTGACCGAGGTGCCGTCGGGGAAGGTCAGCCGCGCATTGCCCAGCCCGTCATCGGTGACCGTCACATCCCGGACCGTGACCGGGCTGTCCGACCCGTCGTGCAGCTCTGTGACATCGAGCTGGTCGGCGGTCAGGCCCCCGTTCAGCGAAAGGTTGAAATCGGTGATGAAATCGTTGCCCGCGCCATCCGCCATCACGATCGTGTCGGCGCCCGCCCCGCCCGACAGCGTGTCGTCCCCTGACCCGCCCGAAAGCACATCCGCGCCGGAACCGCCGATCAGGCTGTCATCGCCCCCCGCCCCGTCGATCGTCAGCCCCGAGGCGTCGGCGGCCGCATTCACCGTGTCGGCCAGGTTGCTGCCGTAAATCCCCTCGATATTGTCGAAGCTGACGGAATTCGCGCCCTGGGTGGCCGTGCCGTCCTCGGAGCCGGTGAAGGTGACCAGCACTCCGCCCAGCGTGTCATAACTGAAGTCGAGCACGTCGTAATCCACCCCGCCCGCGGTGGTGGTGGCGCCGCCGAAGACGGTGTCGCGGCCCCAGTCGGTTTCGAAATAGATCCGGTCGGCATCGGCCTCGCCATAGATCAGATCGTTGCCGCCGTTGCCCGCCAGCAGATCGGCGCCGTCGCCGCCATGCAGCGTGTCCTGACCGGTCCCGCCAAGCAGCATGTCGACACCCGCGCCGCCGTCGAGGCTGTCGTCGCCGGCGCAACCCTGGATCGTGTCGGCGCCCGTGCCGCCGAGCAGCGTGTCATTTCCGTCCTCGCCCAGGATCGAGTCGTTGTCGGCGCCGCCATCCACCAGATCGTTGCCCGATCCGGCCCAGATCGTGTCATTGCCCGCATCGCCGAACAGCGTGTCATTCCAGACATATCCGGTCGTGCCGACGTAATCGTCGATGTAATCGTCGCCAAGGCCGCCGTGCACGCAGTCGCCGCCGGTGCCGAAGGTGATCGAATCATTGCCCGCGCCGCCATCGATCGTGTCGGCCCCGCCCTCGGTGGCGATCGTGTCATTGCCCGCCCCGGCGGCGATGCTGTCATTGTAGGCGCCGCCCTGGATCACGTTGACCAGATCGGGATCGAAGGTCATCGAGGCCAGCGCGCTGTAAAGCGGCCCGCTCGAGACATCGGCGCCGCTCATCCCGTCGTTGACGCCCGAGACGTGATAGGTCACGCCCGGCGTCAACGGGCTTGTCGTCACCTCGCCGATGATCGTGCCGCCGATCTCCAGGGTGAACATGTGCACCACCGCGCCCGAGGGGTCGGTGAAGGTCGAAGACCATTCGACATAGACACGCCCGGAATACAGCAGCGCGCCGCTGGCGTCATAGACCGCGACGGACTGGGTCGAATCGTTGCCGTACTCGTCAGCCATGAAATTGCTGTCGCCGGACAGGGACGTATCGTCATCGGCAAAGACGAACGTCCGCCGCGAGGTCGAATAATCCCAAGCGGGATCGACCTTGAACTGCGCCCCCGGCCAGAGCGTCGAGCCTCCGCCCTCGACCTGGAACTGGGCTCCATACAATCCCTGAACAGTCCAGATCGTCATCTTCCATGCGCCTCACCCGCCCCGACGTCGCCGCCGGGCATCCGCGCGAGAGTGCCGCAATTTCCTCAATGCAGGCTTAACGCTGACGGGAAAATCACCCTGTTATCAGGCCGATGCCCGGGGGCAGGAAATCCGGGGGCCGAAAATGACGAAGCCCGGGGGTGTGCCCCGGGCTTGCGGCCATCCGGCCAGTGGTGCGGTTGAAAAGACTCGAACTTTCACGGGAGTTACCCCACAGCGACCTCAACGCTGCGCGTCTACCAATTCCGCCACAACCGCATGTTCTGGCTTGGTGAGGGGCGATTTAGCCGAGCCTGCGGCGAATGAAAAGCCCCAATTTGCGGGTTTCGAAAAATCTTCCGCGCGACGTCGGCCAGACCGCCCCGCAACCACCCCGCCCCGCAACCGCCCCGCAACCGGCCCGAATCCGGCCCGAATCCGGCTTGAGCCGCGGGCGCGATTGTTTTACCCCCAAGGCAGGAGAGTTGCGCATGCCTGAATGGATCACCTCGGACCGTCCTGTGCCCTACCCCGAGGCGCTGGCCTTCATGGAGGCGCGGGTGGCGGCGATCGCCGCGGGCACCGCCCCCGAGGCGATCTGGCTGCTCGAACATCCCGCCCTTTACACCGCGGGCACCTCGGCGCGGGCCGCCGACCTGACCGACCCGGACCGCTTTCCGGTCTTTGCGGCCGGACGCGGCGGCCAATACACCTATCACGGCCCCGGGCAGCGCGTCGTCTATGTCATGCTCGATCTGAACAGGCGAGGCCGCGACGTGCGCTGCTTCGTGCAGGCGCTCGAACATTGGGTGATCGGCGCGCTGGCCGAATTCAACGTCAAGGGCGAGATCCGCGACGGCCGCGTCGGCGTCTGGGTCGCGCGCCCGGAAAAACCGCCGATGCCCGATGGCACGCTGCGCGAGGACAAGATCGCCGCGATCGGGGTGAAGCTGCGCCGCTGGATCAGCTTTCACGGCCTCTCGATCAATGTCGATCCGGATCTGAGCCATTTTTCCGGCATCGTGCCCTGCGGCATCCGCGAGCATGGCGTGACCTCGCTCGTCGATCTGGGGCTTCCGGTGACGATGGCCGATCTGGATCTGGCGCTGCGGGCGCGGTTCGAAACCGATTTCGCGCCCCGCTGCGGCGGCTGACCCCGCCCCCGCCCCGGACCGCCGCAAGGGCCGCATTTCATCTGGCATTCACTTTGCGTCCGGATTCTTGCCCTGCGGGTCATGGAATTGAAACAAAGGGATATGCGCGACCTTTTGCCTTGTGGTAAAGCGTGAACCGGGTAAGGAATCTGCCCCTTGGCCCCGGCTCGAGACCGGGCAAGCAAACAGACCAAGGATACAGCGATGAAGATCAGCCTCACTGCCGCCACGCTCGCCGCGCTCGTGCTCGCCGCCCCCGCTTTCGCGGGCGACGCCGCGAAGGGCGAGAAAGAATTCAACAAGTGCAAGACCTGCCACTCGATCATCGCCCCCGACGGGACCGAGATCGTGAAAGGCGCGAAGACCGGCCCGAACCTCTACGGCGTCGTCGGCCGCACCGCCGGCACCTACCCGGAGTTCAAATACAAGGACTCGATCGTCGCGCTCGGCGCCTCGGGCTTCGCCTGGACCGAAGAGGACATCGCGACCTATGTCAAAGACCCGGGCGCCTTCCTGAAGGAAAAGACCGACGACAAGAAAGCCAAGTCGGGCATGGCGTTCAAACTCGCCAAGGGCGGCGAAGACGTCGCGGCCTATCTGGCCTCGGTGGTGAAATAAGCCTTCCGCAGCTGCGGACCCGGGCCCGGTCGGCACCCCGACCGGGCCTTTTCCTTTGCCAAGGCGGCTAAGGGGTGTAGCCTGCACCGATCAACCGGAGGATCCCGATGCAGCTGCGCTATGTCATCCTTTATGTCCCCGATGTCGCCGCCACGATGGCGTTCTATGCCGAAGCCTTCGGGCTCGAGCGCGGCTTCCTGCACGAAAGCGGCACCTTCGGCGAAATGGTCACCGGGACAACGAAGCTCTGTTTCACCGCGGTTTCACTGATGGCAGAGATCGGCAAACAGGTCGCCACCACGCCCCCCGCCCTGCCCTCTTTCGAACTTGCCTTCGAAACCGACGACGTCGCCGCCGCCCTTGCGCGGGCGCTGGCCGCGGGCGCCAGCCTCGTGCAGGGCGTCGAGCGGATGGACTGGGGCCAGACCACGGCCTATGTCCGCAGCCCCGAAGGCACGCTGGTCGAGCTTTGCACCCCGGTCACGGCCTAGGCCCGGCCGCCCTTTCACCTTGGCGCAAATATCCCGGGGGGCGTCCGAAGGACGGGGGGCAGCGCCCCCCTTCCCGGCCAGAAGCCCGCCAAGCGCTTGATTTTAATCACAATCTTATTCCACCGCGCAGGCCTTGACCAATTCCGCCCCTCCCCGTAGGTTCGGCCGAATTTTGCCCCGGAGAGTCGCGCCATGCCCATGAGCCCCCAGTCGTCGGAAAAACCCACCGCGCTCATCGCCACCGCAGACGGACAGCTCTTCTACGGCCGCGGCTTCGGCGCCACCGGCGAAACCGTCGCCGAGCTGGTCTTCAACACCGCGATGACCGGCTATCAGGAAATCATGACCGACCCCTCCTATGCCGGGCAGGTCGTCACCTTCACCTTCCCCCATATCGGCAATGTCGGCGTCACCCCCGAGGATGACGAGACCGCCGATCCCGTCGCCGCGGGTCTGGTGGTGAAATGGGATCCGACCGAGCCCTCGAACTGGCGCGCGGTGGAAAATCTGGTCGGCTGGCTGGAACGGCGCGGCCGCATCGGCGTCGGCGGCATCGACACCCGGCGCCTGACCCGGGCGATCCGGCAACAGGGCGCGCCGCATGTGGCGGTCGCGCACAATCCCGACGGCGTCTTCGACATCGAAGCGCTGGTGAAAAAGGCCCGCGACTGGAAGGGGCTTGTCGGCCTTGATCTGGCCAAGGACGTCACCTGCGCGCAAAGCTACACCTGGGACGAACAGCGCTGGGCCTGGCCCGAGGGCTACACTCGGCGCACCGGCCCCGGCTTCAAGGTCGTCGCCATCGATTATGGCGCGAAACGCAACATCCTGCGCTGCCTCGCCTCGGCGGGCTGCGACGTCACCGTTCTGCCCGCCACCGCCACCGCCGAAGAGGTGCTGGCGCTGAACCCCGAGGGCGTGTTCCTCTCGAACGGCCCGGGGGATCCGGCCGCGACCGGCACCTATGCCGTGCCGATGATCCAGGGCGTGCTGAAGACCGATCTGCCGCTCTTCGGGATCTGCCTTGGCCATCAGATGCTGGCGCTGGCGCTGGGCGCGAAGACGATCAAGATGAACCACGGCCATCACGGCGCCAACCATCCGGTCAAGGATCTCACCACCGGGAAGGTCGAGATCACCTCGATGAACCACGGCTTTGCCGTCGATGCCCAGACCCTGCCCAAGGGCGTGACCGAAACGCATGTCAGCCTGTTCGACGGCTCGAACTGCGGCATCGCGCTCGAGAATCGCCCCGTTTTCTCGGTGCAATATCACCCCGAAGCCAGCCCGGGGCCGCAAGACAGCCTTTATCTTTTCGAGCGGTTCGCCGCCGCAATGGCCGCTCGCCGCGCCGCCTGAGCGCTTTATCCACAGATGTTCGCGCTGTGTTCCGGCCGCCCCAGGGCGGCCGAAAAAATGACTCGCAGAATCCGCTTCAACAGGCGCTTTGGTTAACCCAAGATTAACCAAAAAGGCGAAACTGTGACCCCGCACTCTACCAGGGGGCGAAATGCGCGGTTCCAGTCACCTCAAGATAAAGCTCGTCGAGGCCGTGGCCCCCTGGCCGAAAGCCTGCATCACCGGCGCGGCGCCCCCGCAGGACGGCGCCCCCGAGGCGACGGAGGATCAGGTGACGATCGGGCGGCCGCGGCGACCGCAGCCGGATCGTCGGCAACTGGGACAGATCCTGCTCGAGATGGGCGCGGTGCAGCCGGGCGATCTGCTCAAGGCCGTCGCGCTGCGCAACCGGCAGGACGTGCGGCTGGGCGACATCCTTCTGACGCATGGCTGGGTGTCCGAGGCCGATCTGATGGCGGCGCTGGCAAAGCAGTCGAACGCCGCGGTGATCGACCTTCTGGCAGAGCCCCCCGACCCCCGGCTGATCGACACGCTCGGCCCCGAACTCTGCCTCAAGGAGGCGATGGTGCCCTGGCGGCGGATCGGCGGCGTCACCCTGATCGCCACCGCCCGGCCCGAGCATTTCACCCGTCTTGCCGCCGAATTGCCCGCCGACTTCGGCCCCTACCGGATGGCGCTGGCGCCCGAACGCGACGTGCACGGGGCGTTGCTGGCGCGGCGCCAGACCGCCCTGATCCGCCGCGCCGAGGTCAAGGTCGACCTCGACCGCTCCTGCCGCACCCATAACGAGAAACTGGCGGCGCGGCTGGTGCTTGCGGTCACCGCCGTCTCGGTCGCGGGGCTGATCCTCGCCCCGGTCGCGGTCTTCGCGGTGCTGTTCCTCTGGGCGATGGTCACGCTTTACGCGACGATGGGGCTCAAGCTGGTGGCCTGGATCGCCGAGATGACGGCGCAGCGCCGCGCCCGCACCGCCGCCGCGCGGCGGGCCCTGCGCCCCGCGCTGATGCAGCGGCTGCCGATCATCTCGATCATGGTGCCGCTTTACAAGGAACGCGACATCGCCACGCGGCTGGTCGCGCGGCTGTCGCGGCTGACCTGGCCGCGCGAATTGCTTGATATCCTGCTGGTGGTGGAACAGACCGACCTGACCACGCGCGAGGCGCTTTCGGGCGCAAAGCTGCCGCGCTGGATGCGTGTCGTCACCGTGCCCGCGGGGCCGATCCAGACCAAGCCGCGGGCGCTGAATTACGCGCTGAACTTCTGCCGCGGCGCGGTGATCGGGGTCTATGACGCCGAGGACATGCCCGAGCCCGAGCAGTTGCATGTCGTCGCCCGCCGCTTCGCCGAAAGCCCGCCCGAGGTCGCCTGTCTGCAGGGCATTCTGGATTACTACAACCCGCGCACGAACTGGCTCGCCCGCTGTTTCACCATCGAATATGCGGCCTGGTTCCGCGCCATGCTGCCGGGCCTTGCGCGGCTGGGCCTTGTGGTGCCGCTGGGGGGGACCACGCTGTTCTTTCGCCGCGGCCCGCTGGAGGAGCTGGGCGGCTGGGATGCACACAACGTCACCGAAGATGCCGATCTGGGCATCCGTCTGGCGCGGGCGGGTTATCGGACCGAGCTGATCCCGGCGGTGACGCACGAGGAAGCCAATTGCCGCGCCGTGCCCTGGGTCAAGCAACGCTCGCGCTGGCTCAAGGGCTATGCGATGACCTGGGCCGTGCACATGCGCAACCCGGCGCGGCTCTGGCGCGACCTCGGGCCGAAGCGGTTCTTCGGCGTGCAGATCCTGATCCTCGGCGCGCTGTCGCAATATCTGCTGGCACCGCTTTTGTGGACCTGCTGGCTGATCCTGTTCGGGATCTGGCATCCGATTTCGGCGATCATGTCGGAAAGCCTGGAAAACCTGCTGCTGTTCACCTTCGTTCTGACCGAAATCGTCAATATCACCGTCGGCGCCTGGGCGGTGCGCGGCAAGGATCACCGCCATCTGATCCCCTGGGTGCCGACGCTGAACCTGTATTTCCCCCTGGGCGCGCTGGCGGGCTGGAAGGCGATCTACGAGGTGATCACCAAGCCTTTCTACTGGGACAAGACCGTGCATGGCGTCTTTGACGGGCTGCATCACATGTCGGCCCCGGCGCTGCGCCCGGATCTGGAGACGGCAACGCCCCCGCCCGGCCCGCCGCCACGCACGCCGCTGGCGCCGCAGATCGACTGAACCGCCTCAGGGCTGCTCGGTCCGTGCCTCGGCATCCAGCTTCAGCCGGGTCTCGAAAGCCTGCGAAATGTGATGGCGCAGCGCCGCCGCCGCCGCCTCGGCATCGCCCGCCCCGATCGCATCGACAATCGCCTGATGCTCGTCGAGCGCCTTTTCCCCCCGCCCCTCGGCCGCAAGCGACGTCGTCGCCAGAAGCGCCATCGAGCGGTGCACAAGATCAAGCTGCTGCACCAGATAGCGGTTGTGCGAGGCCAGATGCAGCTGGCGATGAAAGCGCTTGTTCGCCCGCGCCAGCGCGATCGGGTCATCCTGCTGCGCCCGGTCCAGATCGATCATCTCCTGCAGCACCCGGATTTCCTCGGGCGCGGCATGTTTCGCCGCCAGCCGCGCCGCCAGCGCCTCAAGTTCCGCCCGCACCGCGTAAAGCTCGGCCAACTGGTTGTGATCGAGCGAGGCGACGATCAGCGAACGCCCGTCACGCGCCAGCATCGCCTGGGTCTCCAGCCGCTGCATCGCCTCGCGCACCGGCGTGCGCGACACCCCGAAGCGCTCGGCCAGCTCCGATTCGACCAGCCGGTCCCCCGGTCGGTAAAGCCCGGCATCGATCGCTTCGAGAATGAGCGTATAGGCGTCCTTCTGCATCGAAATCCCGACCTTTCCAATTCCGCGCTCCCATTGTATGCCGCAGTATGCGGACTCGGAGCGGGGGGCAGATTAGGCGCAGCCTTGCGCCGTGACAAGCCGCCACAGTTGCAAATCCGACGCTTTGCCCTACCTGCCCGACGCTTCCTGGTGAGATCATGCCCGCATCCAAGTTTTCCCACGTCTGTCACTGGGTCTTCGACCTCGATCACACGCTTTATCCGCCCTCGGCGCGGCTCTTCGATCAGATCGAGGTGCGGATGACCGCCTATGTGATGCGCGCGCTCGGGGTCGGGCAGCAGGAAGCCAACCGGCTGCGCGATCAGTATTGGCGCAGCCACGGCACCACGCTGGCCGGGCTGATGCAGGTGCATGGGGTCGATCCGGCGCCCTATCTGCATGAGGTGCATGACATCGATTTCTCGGCGCTGACGCCCGATCCGGACCTGCGCGCGGCGATTGCCGCTCTGCCGGGACAGAAGATCGTCTTCACCAACGGCTCGGCGCCCTATGCGCAAAAGGTGCTGGCGGCGCGCGGCCTTGACGGGCTTTTCAACGGCATTTTCGGCGTCGAACATGCCGACTATCACCCCAAACCCGCCGCCCGCGCCTTTGCCACCGTCTTTGGCCGCGCCGGGGTCGATCCCGCCCGCGCCGCGATGTTCGAGGACGATCCGCGCAACCTGGCCGTGCCGCATCAGCTGGGGATGCGCACCATACATGTGGCAGAGCATCCCGCGCCCGCCCCCCACATCCAGCATCACACCGCCGACCTGCCCCGCTTCCTGCGCAGCCTGCGCGCGCCCCGTCATCACTGAAGGCCCGCTGTCTCGCCCCCGGGACAGTCACGGTTAAAATAATTCTAACCTTGTGCCGCGCGACAACTTGACGCGAATCTCCGCATCCGTATACAAGAGTATGCAGATTTGGCCGTCCGGGGGGATGGCCCTGGGAGACAGCAGCATGACCATGACGACCGCCGCCGGCGCTTTCTCGGGTTCCGATCACGGCCACGCCGAGAAAAAGGACTACACCCTTGCGATGTATCTGATCGCGGCGGTGGTGATCGGGATTGTCGCCGTTGCGGTGGCGACGATGGGTCTGGGCGGGCTGATCCTGTGCGGCGTCGGCGCGACCTGGTTCATGCTGGCGCTTCTTGTCGTGATGACTGCGGGCGGCTGAGCCCCTCCACCGCGTACCGCATCAAGGCCCGGGTCGCAGCCCGGGCCTTTTGTCTCAGCGACCTTTTGTTGGCTCGTTTCTTGCTTGCATTTGACGATATTTCCGGGCGTTCGACTCACCCCCCTCGGGAAAGGAACGCTCATGAGCACCACACGACCTTCGAATGACACCGGCGCCGCCCTCACCCTGTATCTGATCGCCATCGCGATCTTTGCGGTGATCGTCGCCTCCTATCTGATCGGCGGCCTTGGCGGGCTGATCACCTGCGGCGTCGGCCTGACCGCCGTGGTGATGGTGACGATGGCGATCAGCGCCCGGAACTGACGGCCCGCGCGCGGCCGAATTGGCCGAAGGCGGTTGAAACCGGTCGCGGTTGCGCCATCTTGAGCTCAAAGCTCAGGGAGAGTGCCATGACCGAGACCGCCGCACCGCCGCGCCTTTCGACCGACATCCTGATTTCGGGAGGGGGCGTCGCCGGGCTGACCGCCGCCGCCGCTTTCGGCGCGGCCGGGTTCACCACGATCTGCGTCGATCCCGAGCCGCCGGTGACCGCCGAAACCGACGCGGGCGCCGACATGCGGACGACGGCCTTCCTGCATCCCTCGCGCGCGGTGCTGGAACGCGCCGGGCTTTGGGCGCGGCTGGCGCCGCATGCGGCCCCCCTGCAAGTGATGCGGATCATCGACGCGGGCGGCGCCCGGCCCGAGGCGCGGATCGTGCGCGATTTCGATGCCGCCGACATCTCGGACGAGCCCTTCGGCTGGAACTTCCCGAACTGGCTGTTGCGCCGGGAAATGGTCGCGCGTCTGGCCGAAATCCCGCAGGTCGATTTCCGCCCCGGCGTGGCGACGGTGGGGCTTTTGACCCGCGAAAGCGGCGCCGAGGTGCGGCTCTCGGATGGCACGCTGGTTACGGCGAAGCTGGTGATCGGCGCCGACGGGCGCAATTCCTTTGTCCGCGAGGCGGCTGGGATCGGCACGAAAACAACGCATTACGGGCAAAAGGCGCTGGTCTGCGCGGTCACCCACCCCAGCCCGCATGGCAATGTCTCGACCGAGGTGCACCGCACCGGTGGCCCCTTCACGCTGGTGCCCCTGCCCGACCGCGACGGCAAGCCCTCCTCGGCGATCGTCTGGATGGAACGCGGCCCCGAGGCGGAACGGCTGGCCGCGCTGGACCCGGCCGACTTCGAACGCGAGATGACGGAGCGCTCGACCGGGGTTCTGGGGCCGCTGACGCTAGCCACCCGCCGCGCGCTTTGGCCGATGATCACGCAGATCGCCTGCCGTTTTTCGGCCGAGCGCGTGGCACTGATCGCGGAAGCCGCGCATGTGATCCCGCCCATTGGCGCGCAGGGGCTGAACATGAGCCTGGCCGATCTGCGCTGCCTGCTGGATCTGGCGGAAAAGGACCCGGCGCATCTGGGCGGGGCGGCGATGCTGGCAAGCTACAACCGCCGCCGCTGGCCCGAGGTGAAGGCGCGCGAGGTGGGCATCGATTTCCTCAACCGCGCCTCGATGGTGGCGCCGCGGCCGCTGCGCGATCTGCGCGCCGCGGCGCTGGGAGCGCTTTATGCGTTCAAGCCGGTGCGCAAGACCCTGATGCGGGCGGGATTGGGGATGCGCTGACGGGTTGCGGCCCTGCGGCCCGCCCCGAGCGGGGGGCGCTGCCCCCCTCTTGGCCTCTCGGCCAATTCACCCCCCGGGATATTTCAGCCAAGGTGAAACAAAACCCGGATCGGCTTTCACCTTGGTTCAAATATCCCGGGGGTGAGGCGAAGCCTAGGGGGCAGCGCCCCCTTGCCTAAACGCTGACCACGGCGCGCAAGGTGTCGCGGGACAGGCTGTCCTTGGTGCCCTCCATCGCCACCGCGCCGCGCTTGAGCACATAGAAGCGGTCGCCCAGATCATGCGCGAAGTCGAAATACTGCTCGACCAGAACGATCGCCATCCCCTTGGTATCGCGCAGATATTTGATCACCCGGCCGATCTGCTGAATGATGTTGGGCTGGATGCCCTCGGTCGGCTCATCGAGCAGCAGCAGTTTCGGCTTCATCAGCATCGCCCGCGCGATGGCGAGTTGCTGTTGCTGCCCGCCCGAAAGATCGCCGCCGCGGCGATTGAGGAAGTCTTTCAGGATCGGAAACAGCTCGTAGATCTCGTCGGGGATGAAACGCTCCGCCCGCGGCAGCACGGCAAAGGCGGTTTCCATGTTTTCCCGCACCGTCAGCAGCGGAAAGATCATCCGCCCCTGCGGCACATAGGCCAATCCGCGCCGCGCCATCGCCTGCGGCGCGACGCGCCCGACCGCTTCGCCATCGAGCGTCAGACCGCCGCCCGAGCGCGGATGCGTGCCCGCAATCGCCTTGAGAAGCGAGGTCTTGCCCACCCCGTTCGTGCCCATGATGCAGGTCACCTCGCCCGCCCGCGCCGTGACATCGACGCCATGCAGGATCTGCGAACCGCCGTAATGCAGCGTAAGTCCCTCGGTTTTCAGCATTTCAGCGCCCCAGATAAACGTCGATGACCTGCTGGTTCGCGGTCACGTGATCAAGCGAGCCTTCCGCCAGAACCGCGCCTTCATGCAGCACGGTGACCTTGCAATTCAGCCGCCGCACGAAGTCCATGTCATGCTCGACCACCACGACGGCGTGGGTTTTCGCCAGCTCGACCAGCAACGCGGTGGTCTGCTCGCGTTCGGCCAGCGTCATCCCGGCCGCCGGTTCATCGACCAACAAAAGCCGCGGCTCCTGCGCCAGCAACATGCCGATTTCCAGCCATTGTTTCTGCCCATGCGACAATTCCCCGGATTTGCGCGACAGCGCTTCCCCAAGCCCCACCTGCGCCGCCAGCGCCGCGACCCGCGCATGATCGGCGGCTTTCGGTGTCCAGACCAGCACCCGCCAGGGGCTGCGCGGCGCCTTCAGCGCCATCATCAGGTTTTCCGCCACGGTCTGATCCTCAAACACCGTCGGGCGCTGGAATTTCCGCCCCACGCCCTGCCGGGCGATCTGCGCCTCGTCCAGTTTCAAAAGGTCGATCGAGCGCTCGCCCCACAGCACCCGGCCCTCGTCGGGGCGGGTCTTGCCGGTGACGATGTCCATGAAGGTGGTTTTCCCCGCCCCGTTCGGGCCGATCACCGCGCGCAGCTCGGCCGGGCCGATGGAGAAGGACAGGTTGTTGATCGCGCGAAAGCCGTCAAAACTGACGGAAATGCCCGAGACTTCCAGCAGTTCCCTCATTCGCGGGCCTCCTTCTCCAGCAGGGCGCCCTCATCCGGGCCAAGGGCGGCGCCGCGGCGTTGTGGCGGGCGCAGACCGGCGAGCCCATCGACCAGCCCCGACAAACCCTTCGGCGCGAAGAGCGTGACGAGAACGAAGGAGAGGCCCAAAAGCACCTGCCACCAATCGACCCATTTCACCGTGTAAAAGCCCAGCGGCAGGTCGGGCGCGCGGCCTCCGGTGAACCAGGTCGAGACGATCGAGACGAAAGCCGCGCCGATCACCGCGCCCCAAAGCCGCCCCCGCCCCCCGATCGCCACCCAGACGGCGAGGTAGATCGAGGCGATCGGCGCCACCTCGGCCGGGTTGATGATGCCCGCCTGCGGGTAGTAAAGCGCCCCGGCCACGGCGGCGATCAGCGCGGTCAGGGTGAAGACGAAAAGCTTGTAGCCCTCGACCGGATAGCCAAGGAAGCGGACCCGGGCCTCGTCGTCGCGGATCGCGCGCATCACCGAGCCGAACTTGCCCGAAACGGTGAAGGCGCAGGCGAGATAGCCAAGGCCAAGCGCAAGCGCCGAGGCCCAGAGGAACCAGACCGAGAGCCGGTCCTGCCCCGCCCAGTCAAGGCCGGGGATGTTCTGCAGCCCCGACAGGCCGTTGTTGCCGCGCAGACCGCTGTCGTTCTGGTAAAGGTAGAGCGCAAGGGCAAGCGTCATCGCCTGGGTCAGGATCGAGAGATAGACGCCGGTCACGCGGGAGCGGAAGGCGAGCCAGCCAAAGCCCAGCGCCAGAAGGCCGGGCACCAGCACGACAAGCGCCAGCTGCGCCGGAAGCGACCCGGCCAAGGCCCAGATCGCGGGCATTTCCGAGGCGCCGACGACGCCGAAGATCTGCGCGGCGATGGCGTCGTTCAGCTCTTGCGGGGTCATCGGCAGGCCGTTGGCCGAGGCGAGAACGATGTCGCGGCTGCGCGCCACCATCAGCCACATGCCGATCATGTAGCCGCCGAGCCCGAAAAAGGCGAAATGGCCAAGCGACAGGATCCCCATGTAGCCCCAGACCAGATCCATGGCGAGGGCGATCAGGCACAGGCAGAGCGTCTTGCCCAGCGTCTTAACCATTGAGGTCGAGACGAGGTCGAGCCCATAGGCATTCGAAAGCACCGTCACCGTCAACGTGAAGAGCGCCAGAAGGCCGAGGAAGATCAGCACCGAGGGGTTTTTGGACAGGAACCCTTGTGTCATCGGCTGTGTCATCGGGGTCTCCGGGATCTGGCGGCGCCGGGGGCTTCGCGCCCCCGGACCCCCGCGGGATATTTGGGGCAAGATGAAAGGGCGGCGGGGGGCATGGGGTCAATCTCCGGCGGCGCGACCGCGCAGCGCGATGATGCCGCGCGGGCGGAACTGGATGAAGATGATGATGAAGAGGATCATCCAGGTCTGGGCGGCGAGCGTGTTGGCGGGGTTCAGCGCCTCGATCCCCTTTTGCAGCCCGCCGACGAGGGTGGCGCCCGCCAGCGTGCCCCAGATATTGCCGACGCCGCCGACGACCACGGTCATGAAGCTTTGCACGATGTAATCGGCGCCGAGTTCGGAGGTGACCTTGGCGAAAAGCCCGATGGCGACGCCCGCGATCCCGGCGATGCCCGAGCCAAGGCCAAAGGTCAGCATGGTGATGCGGTCGGGGTTGATCCCCATCGACGCCGCCATCGAGGGGTTCTGCGTCACCGCGCGGACTTCAACGCCGAGCCGCGTGCGTTTCATCACGACCAGGAAAAGGCCAAGGAACAGGCAGGCGAGCGCGAAGATGGCGATGCGGATATAGCTGATCGCGACGATGTCGTTCATCACCCAGGCGCCGTCGAGCCATTCGGGCGCGGTGAGCGGCCGGGCCTGGGTGCCGAAGATGTTCTTGAAGAGCTGTTGCAGCGCGATCGAGATCCCGAAGGTGGCGAGCAGCGTTTCCAGCGGGCGGCGGGCAAGGTGGCGGATCACCAGCCGCTCCATCGCCACGCCGGCGGCGAAGGTGACGGCAAAGGCCAGCGGCAGCGCGACGGCAATCGAGATCGTGTAGTCGGAGATGAATTGCTGCACCACATAGCCGGTATAGGCACCCATGGTGATGAATTCGCCATGCGCCATGTTGATCACCCGCATCACCCCGAAAGTGATCGCAAGGCCGATGGCGGCAAGGAAATAGATCGAGGCGAGCGAGAGCGCATCCAGTGTCAGATCGGCGCCCTGCATCGCGCCGACCTTGAGCGAGACGGATTGCAGCGCGGCTTTCGCGGCGGCGGTAACGGTGGGGTCGGGCTCGGCGTAAACGTCGGCAAAGCGATGCGCGGCGACGGCGGCGGTCACCTCGGCCGAGGTGGCGGCGGCGGGCACCTTGCCCGCGGCTTCAAGCGCCGCATAGGCGGTTTCGCGCTGCGCCGGGTCGGAGAGATCGGCCAGCGGCACGCCGCCCACGGCACCGTTTTCGAGATGGGCCTCAAGCGCCGCGCGCAGATCGGCGGGCGACAGACGCTTCGGCGCAAGCCCTTGATCCACCAGCAGATCATAGGCCTCGGCCTCGGGGAAACCGGGTTTTCCGGGGGTCAGGATCGCGGCGACATTTCCGCTGGGCGCCGCGTCAAAGACCCGGCGCGCGCTGGCCAGGATCGGGTTCAGGGCGGCGCGGAAATCGAGGCCGAGATCGGCGCCGAAACCCTCGATCGCGGCGACGCGGGCCACCGGGGTGGCGCCAAAACGGATCGTCAGCAGGCCCGCCAACCGTTCCTTTTGCGCCTTGATCGCCGGGTCGGTCTCAATCTCGATCGAAGCCGCCAAGGGCGCCAGATGCTCGGCCGCGCCATCCCGGGCAAGTGTCGTCAGCGCGGCCAGACGCTGCTTCGGATCGGGGTCGGAGAGTTGAAACTGGATCAGCGCCGAGGCGATCATGCCGCGGACCCCGGCATTCGGCTTGATCTCGGCGATCTCGGCTTTCGCGGCCGTGCCCCGGTCGGCCCCCGTCGCGGGATCGGCCAGCGCATAGCCATCGGCCGTTTTCGTCACCCGAAAGATCGCGCCATCCGCCTTGCGCGCGCCCAGTTTCTTGTCGGCCCAGGCCTGCAGGAACGCGGGCGCGCCCGTCCCCGCCTGCCCCAGCGCGGCAATCACCGGGCCGATGCTCTGGCGCGAGGGCTTGGCGATGGCGGCGGCATTTTGCGCGATGACGGCGGCAAGGCCGGTCTGCACGCTGGCTGCGGCAACGGGCGGGGCGGCGTCTTGGGCGGCGGCGGGCAGGGCCAGCGCAAGGCTTGCCACCAGCGCCAGAAGAAGGCTGCGCATGGGAAAATCCGGGCTGCGGGAGGGGGCGTCTCGCCCCCTCGGTTTTCGTTGAAAATCAGCTCAGTAGTTCGATTTCAGCTGCACGCAGGTCTTCGTTTCGGTGTTGTACATGCCGCAGTTCAGATCCTTCCAGTCCGAGGTCAGCACGGCGGATTCGGGCAGGAAATCGGTCCAGGCATCGCCCGGCACCGGCTCGGTCTGGCTGATGATGTCGAACTGGCCGTCTTCCTTGATCTCGCCGATCAGGACCGGCTTGGTCAGATGGTGGTTGGGCAGCATTTCCGACATCGTCCCGGTCAGGTTCGGGAATTTCTGCCCGATCATCGCGGCACTGACCTTGTCGACCTCGGTCGTGCCCGCCGCCGTCACCGCATTCACCCACATGTTGAAGCCGATATAGGTGGCCTCCATCGGGTCGTTCGTCGTGCGCTTGTCATTGCCGATGAACTTGTGCCAGGCCTCGATGAAGGCCTTGTTTTCGGCCGTGTCGGCGCTTTGGAAATAGTTCCAGGCGGCGAGCTGCCCGACGAGGTTCTTCAAATCCCCGGCGCCAAGGCCCGAAAGCTCTTCCTCGCCGACCGAGAAGGCGACCACCGGGATGTCATCGGCGGTGATCCCCGAGGCCGCCAGCTCCTTGTAGAACCCGATATTCGCATCGCCGTTGATCGTCGAGATCACGCCGACCTTCTTGCCATCGGCGCCGAGCGCCTTGACGTCGGCGACGATCTTCGACCAGTCCGACTGCCCGAACGGCGTGTAGTTGACGAAAATATCCTCGGCCGGGATGCCCTTCGATTTCAGATAGGCTTCCAGAATGTTGTTCGTGGTGCGCGGATAGACGTAATCGGTGCCCAGAAGCGCGAATTTCTGCACGCCGAGCTCGTTGAGGAAGTAATCCGTCGCCGGGATCGCCTGCTGGTTCGGCGCAGCCCCGGTGTAAAAGACGTTCTTCGAGCTTTCCTCGCCCTCGTATTGCACCGGATAGAAGAGAAGCCCGTTCAGCTCCTCGATCACCGGCAGCACGGATTTGCGGCTGACCGAAGTCCAGCAGCCGAACATCACATCGACCTTGTCCACCGTCAGCAACTCGCGCGCCTTTTCCGCAAACAGCGGCCAGTCCGAGGCCGGATCGACCACGACAGCCTCCAGCTGCTTGCCCAGCACCCCGCCCTTCTTGTTCTGCGCCTCGATCAGCATCAGGACCGTGTCCTTCAGCGTCGTTTCCGAAATCGCCATCGTGCCCGAGAGCGAATGCAGCACCCCCACCTTGATCGTCTCGCCCGCGGCAAAGGCGATGCGCCCCGTCATCGACATGGCACCGGCCGCCGCAGCGGTCATCAGCAGATTGCGCCGAGTAATCATCTGTTCCCCTGTTCCTTGATCGCGCGGCCCGGGAGGTGGGCGCGGGTTGCTTCGTGGCGGGCGCGGCCCGCGGGATCAGCAAAACCGGGGCGCCGCGATGCGGCAAGGATGCGTCCAGCAGGAAAGGGGCCAAGACGCGGAATTGTGCATCACACAGGCAAACGCCCGGTCTCTGCGCAAGAACCGGGCGTTTTGGGAACGGATTTGATGCGACTCTTGCGCGTCAGGCCGGAAGGGCGGCTTGCTCAAGACCGCCTTCCCGGATCAGGAAAGCGACGATCTCGTCGATGCCGACGCCATGGCGCAGCCGCGCCATCACATAGGGGCGCGTGCCGCGGGCGCGTTGCGTGTCCGCTTCCAGCAGCACCGGATCAACCCCCACATGCGGCGCCAGATCGGTCTTGTTCACCACCAGCAGGTCGGATCGCGTCACCCCCGGGCCGCGCTTGCGCGGAATGTCCTGCCCGGCCGCGGTGTCGATCACATAAATCGTCAGATCCGCCAGTTCCGGGCTGAAGGTGGCGGCCAGATTGTCGCCGCCCGACTCGATCAGGATCAGCTCCAGATCCGGGTGCACCCGCGTCAGCTCGGCAATGGCGGCAAGGTTGATCGAGGCATCCTCGCGGATCGCCGTATGCGGGCAGCCGCCGGTCTCGACGCCGCGGATGCGGTCGGCGGGCAGCACCTGCGCGCGCATCAGCGCCTCGGCATCCTCGCGGGTGTAGATGTCATTCGTCACCACCGCCATCGAGAGCCGGGGCGCAAGGGCACGGCACAGCTGCTCGGTCAGCGTGGTCTTGCCCGCGCCGACCGGGCCGCCGATGCCGACGCGCAAAGGTCCATTCGTCATGTCTTGAAGATCCTCACGTCAAGCGTTTCATGCGCGGCCGAGGCGATCTCGGCGCGAAAGGCGGATTGCGCCAGATCGGCGGGCGTGGCGGTGGCGGCGCGGCTGGCAAGCCGCGCGATGATCGGATGCAGCGCCGCCAGAACCCGCTGCCCCGCCGCCTGCCCCAAGGGGATGAAGCGCACCCCGACCGAGACAAGATTGGACGCGAAGGCATGTTGGAAAAGGGCAATTACCTGCTCGGTCGGAAGGCTCAATTCCTTGGCCGCAGCCGCCACCGCCAAAGGCAGCGGCATCGCATTTGTGCAAGTTCCGGTCATTTCGGCCCGCGCCCGCGCAAAGGCCGCCCCCTGCTCCTCGGTTTCCCGCAACCGTTCGGCCGTGCCCGCAAGGGCCCGCGAAAGGTCGCTCAGATCCGCCAGATCCGCGCCCCGCAAGCCACAGGCCAGAAGCACCGCATCGTTCCAGCCCGCGCCGTGTTCCAGGATATCCGAGAGCCAGTCGCAAAGATCCGCCTCGGACCGGACCTCGCCCGCGACGACCGCCTGTTCCAGCCCGTGGCTATAGGCGAAAGCCCCGGTCGGAAAGGCCGGGGACAGCCATTGCACCAGCGCCAGCAGGTCGAGATCACAGGTGGACATGGAAGGGACCGTGGTCATGCCCCATGGTGCGGCCGGTGCCATAGGCGCCGCTCTCGGGGCGGAACGGTTCCATCCGCCGCTCCACCCGCGCGCCAAGGCCGCGCAGCATCGTTTCCAGCACGTGATCCTCGCGGATCAAAAGCCGGTCGGTCTCGATCTGGCAGGGCGTGTGGCGGTTGCCGATATGCCAGGCCAGCCGGGTCAGATCGCCGGTGACGACCAGCACGGGTTCCAGCCCGCAGCGCACCTCGATCAGCCGCCCGTCGTCGAGCGCGAAAGCCTCGCCGCCGCGCAGGTTCATCACCTCGGGCAGATCGACCAGAAATTCGGCGCCCGAAGCCGCAACCAGACGCTTGCGCCGCAAGAACCGCCCCTCGTACTCCAGCGCGATGTGATCGGCGGCCCCGCTCCAGCCGCCCGCAGGCAAAGCGCGGCTTGCCCGGTGCATCAGCGACATGATTTTCCTCCGCTATTTAGAGCTTTTTTAAACATGACTTGGCAGCATGGCGAGGACGAAACCCGGAACGGGAGCGACGGATGCAGCTCAAACCCCCTGCCGATGAACTGGCCGAAATCCGTGCCGAAATCGCCCGGCTGCGCGCCCGCGAAGGGGCGCTGCGCGAGGTGCTGTTGCGCGATGCGGCGATGCCGAAGATCGGCCGCTTCCACAAGGTCGAGCTGGTGACGAGCCGCCAGCGCATCTTCGATCCCCGGCTTCTGCCCGAGGAAATCCGGCTTGATCCGGCCTATACCCGGGAAAAGGTGACCCGCGTGCTGCGCGCCAGCCGCAAGGCCCCCTCTGCGCCGGGCGAAAGCGCCGATCTGCCCGCCCCGCGCGACGCGGCGCGCGCAAGGCTTTTTGCCGGTCAACAGCCGCATTGACACGTCAATACAGGAAGTAGCGCTGCGCCAGCGGCAGGGTTTCCGCCGGTTCGCAGGTCAGGATCTCGCCATCGGCCCGCACCTCATAAGTTTCCGGGTCCACCTCGATCTGCGGCGTCGCGGTGTTCAGCTGCATCGAGGCCTTGCCGATCGTCCGCGTGCCCTTGACCGCCAGAACCTGCTTTGACAGGCCCAGTTTCCCGGCCACGCCGTCCGCCTCGGCGGCCGCCGAGACGAAAGTGACGGCGCTGTTCGAGAGCGCCTTGCCAAAGGCGCCGAACATCGGCCGGGTGTAAAAGGGCTGCGCCGGGATCGAGCCGTTCGGATCGCCCATCTGCGCCGCAACGATCATCCCGCCCATCAGCACCATCTCGGGCTTGGCGCCAAAAAACGCCGGGTGCCAAAGCACCAGATCGGCACGTTTGCCGACCTCGACCGAGCCGACATGCTCGGAAAGCCCATGCGTGATCGCCGGGTTGATCGTGTATTTGGCGATGTAGCGGCGCACCCGGAAATTGTCGTTCGCGCCCGTCTCTTCGGCCAGCCGCCCGCGCTGTTTTCTCATTTTATCAGCGGTTTGCCAGCAGCGGATGATGACTTCGCCGACCCGCCCCATCGCCTGACTGTCCGACGAAATCACCGCCATCGCGCCCATGTCGTGCAAGATATCCTCGGCCGCGATCGTCTCTTTGCGGATCCGGCTTTCGGCGAAGGCGACATCCTCGGGCACCTTGGTGTCAAGGTGGTGGCAGACCATCAGCATGTCGAGATGTTCCTCGACCGTGTTCTTCGTATAGGGCCGCGTCGGGTTCGTCGAAGACGGGATAACATTCCGGGAAGACACGACTTTCAGGATATCGGGCGCATGGCCGCCGCCCGCCCCCTCGGTGTGGAAGGCGTGGATCGTGCGCCCCTTGAAGGCCGCAAGCGTGTTCTCGACAAAGCCCGATTCATTCAGCGTGTCGGTGTGGATCATCACCTGCACGTCCATGTCCTCGGCCACCGTCAGACAGCAGTCGATCGCGGCCGGTGTGGTGCCCCAATCCTCGTGCAATTTCAACGCGCAAGCGCCTGCCTTGACCTGCTCGACCAGACCTTCGGGCAGGCTTGCGTTGCCCTTGCCCGCAAGGGCGAGGTTCATCGGGAAGGCCTCGAAGCTTTGCAGCATCCGCGAAATATGCCAGGGCCCCGGCGTGCAGGTGGTGGCCAGCGTCCCATGCGCCGGGCCGGTGCCGCCGCCCAGCATCGTGGTGATGCCCGAAGCAAGCGCATCCTCGATCTGCTGCGGGCAGATGAAATGGATATGCGTGTCGATCCCGCCCGCGGTCAGGATTTTTCCTTCGCCGGCAATGATTTCCGTGCCCGGCCCGATGATCAGCGTGACGCCCGGCTGGGTGTCGGGGTTGCCCGCCTTGCCGATGCCCGCAATCCGCCCGTCGCGCAGACCGACGTCCGCCTTGTAGATGCCGGTGTGATCGACGATCAGCGCATTGGTGATGACGGTGTCCATCGCGCCCCCCGACCGCGGGATCTGGCTTTGCCCCATGCCGTCGCGGATCACCTTGCCGCCGCCGAACTTCACCTCTTCTCCATAGGTTGTGAGGTCTTTTTCAACCTCGATGATGAGATCGGTATCGGCCAGACGCAGCTTGTCGCCGGTGGTGGGGCCGAACATGTCGGCATAGGTGGCGCGGGACATGAGACGCGGCATCAGAGCTCCCCCATCACTTTGGCATTGAAGCCGAAGACACGGCGGGCGCCCGCCAGCGGCACAAGTTGCACTTCGCGCGATTGGCCGGGTTCGAAACGCACGGCGGTTCCGGCCGCGATATCAAGACGATAGCCCCGGGCGGCGGCACGATCAAAGGACAGCCCCGGGTTCGTTTCGGCAAAATGGTAATGCGAGCCGACCTGCACCGGGCGGTCGCCGGTATTGGCCACCATGAGCCGGATCGCCGCAGCGCCCGCGTTCAGTTCGATGTCCCCCTCGGCAGGGAATATTTCTCCGGGAATCATGGGCTTACCTCAGCGGATCGGGTGGTGGACGGTGACAAGCTTGGTGCCGTCGGGGAAGGTCGCCTCGACCTGGATCGAATGGATCATCTCGGCGATCCCCTCCATGCACTGCTCGCGGCGGATGACCTCGGCGCCCGCCTCCATCAGATCGGCGACCGTACGCCCCTCGCGCGCCCCTTCGACGACGAAATCGGAAATGATCGCAATGGCTTCCGGGTGGTTCAGCTTCACCCCCCGCGCCAGCCGGTTGCGCGCCACCATGGCAGCCAGGCTGACGAGCAGCTTTTCCTTTTCACGCGGGCTCAGGTTCATCTTGTCCCCTCAGGTTTGCCAGACGCGCGGCGGGGGCGCGCCCCGCCGCAATGCGCCCATCAGTTGCAGGATCTGTTGACGCAGGGGCCAGCCATCCTCGGCCAGCAGGCGCACCACGCATTTTCCGTCAAAGCCCGAGGCCGCCGCCTCGACGCCGGGCACCGTCAGCGCGGCGCGGGCCGGGCCCAACGCGTCTTCCGCGCCCTGCGCGCACAGAACCAGCGTCGCAAAGGCGCGCGCAGGCCCGAGCAGCGCGACCCGCGGCCCTTTGGCGATGATATTCGAATTTTGCAGGAAGGGCTCCAGAAAGATTGGCTTTCCTGCCCTGTTGATCCTGCGAATGTCGCAAAAGTGCAAGTCTTGCACGGTCTCGCCCATCGCAGCACGGCCCAGAACCACCGCCTCGAGCAGCAGGCATCCGGCATCTTCGGCCAGGTCCACCGTGGTCTCGCGGTGCAGGCGCGCGCGGTCGAACAGGATCGTTTCCTGCGGCAGCCAGTCAAGCCAGCCGCCCCGCCCCACCCGATGCGCCACCGTCACCCGCGCCGCAGCGCTCTCGGCACGATAGGCACGCTCGGCGGCCTGCGTCGTCGCCACCCCCCGCGCCCCGCCCGAAAGGTCCAGCCCATACTGCAGCGTATCCCCCGCCGTCAGCCCGCCCGAGGTGTTCAGAAACACCACCTCCGGCACGCCGCGGACATGGGGCAGCAGCGCCTTGGCCGAGCCGCGTTGCGCAAGCCCCGTCAGACGCGCGCCCTCAAAGGCCACGGACGCCTGGCCATGGCTGCGCTGAAAGCGGGGCGTGGTCGCAGAATCGAACATGATCGCAGCAAACGCCCGGCGCGGCCGCGCGTCCATGTCGGGGCAGGCAGGCGGGCGCAGCAAGATCGCGGCCAGCCCGGAGACGCACAATTCCGCGCCACCTTGCCCGCAAATTCATCGCCGCGAAAATCAGCCCAGCGGCCCCGGACGGCGTTCCTCGGACAGCATCACATTGGCTTCGATCTGCCCGACCCCGGGCAAGGTCATGATCCGGCGGCGCAGCACACGCTCGAAATCGGCGATGTCGCGGGCGCCCACCCGCAGCCGGTAATCGAAGCGGCCCAGGACATGCTGCACCACCTGCACCTCGGGGATCGCCTGCACGGCGCGTTCGAAATCCTCAAACGAAATCCGCCCCTTGGTGGCCAGCTTGATGCCCAGAAACACGGTGACGCCAAAACCCAAGGCTTGGCGGTCCAGCACCAGCCGCCGCCCGGCGATCACCCCCGCCTCCTCGAGCCGCTTCACCCGCCGCCAGGCCGCAGGCTGCGACAGGCCGAAGCGGCGGCCAAGCTCGCCCGCACCCAGCGTCGCATCCTGCGCCAAAGCCCGCAGAATCGCCCGGTCGATGTCATCCAGCGCGATCACAGCGGCAGCTCCGCCGTGTCCTTCAGCGTCGAAATCAGCATCAAGGCATCGGTGTCGGCAATATGCGGCAGCGCCAGGATGCGTTCGCGGTAGATCTCCTGATAATGCGCCATGTCGCGGGCAATGACGTTCAACCGCACATCGACCTGCCCCAGAAAGGTCTGAATTTCAATGACTTCCGGCACCTTGCGCGCGGCCTCCAGGAATTCGTCGAAAAACCCCGGCTGCGTCTTGTCGAGCGTGAAACGCACCGAGACCTCGATCTCCCAGCCCAGTTTGCGCCAGTCGATCACCGCTTCCTCGGCGCGGATGATGCCGCCTTCGCGCATGCGTTCGATCCGCCGCCACAGGCTTGCCGCCGTCACCCCGGCGCGCTCGGCCAATGCAGCGCGCGCCAGCCCGGGGTCGGCCTGCATCTGCCGCAAGATCCGTCGGTCGATGTCATCCACCTGCATGATTTTTTCCATTTGTCGCCCTACGGCGCATGATCCTTATTAATAACCGTGATATTTCATGAAGTTTGAATGCGCAATCGCCGCAAGGACCCTATCCTGCCTCCATCACAACTGGAGGAACGCCATGCGCGTGTTTTATGATCGCGATTGCGATGTGAACCTGATCAAGGACAAAAAGGTCGCCATTCTGGGCTACGGCTCGCAGGGCCACGCCCATGCGCTGAACCTGCGCGATTCGGGCGCCAAGAACGTCGTCGTCGCGCTGCGCGAGGGCTCGCCCTCGGCGAAGAAAGCCGAAGGCGAGGGCCTCAAGGTGATGGGGATCGCCGAAGCCGCCGCCTGGTGCGACGTGATCATGTTCACCATGCCCGACGAGCTGCAGGCCGAGACCTACAAGAAATACGTGCATGACAACCTGCGCGAAGGCGCTGCGATCGCCTTTGCCCACGGCCTGAACGTGCATTTCGGCCTGATCGAGCCGAAGCCGGGCATCGACGTGATCATGATGGCGCCGAAAGGCCCGGGCCACACCGTGCGCGGCGAATATGTGAAGGGCGGCGGCGTGCCCTGCCTGTTTGCGGTGCACAATGACGCGACCGGCAAGGCGCAGGACATCGCGCTGAGCTACTGCTCGGCGATCGGCGGCGGCCGTTCGGGCATCATCGAGACGAACTTCCGTCAGGAATGCGAAACCGACCTGTTCGGCGAGCAAGCGGTCCTGTGCGGTGGTCTGGTCGAGCTGATCCGCATGGGCTTTGAAACCCTGGTCGAAGCCGGTTACGAGCCGGAAATGGCCTACTTCGAATGCCTGCACGAAGTGAAGCTGATCGTCGACCTGATCTACGAAGGCGGCATCGCGAACATGAACTACTCGATCTCGAACACCGCCGAATATGGCGAGTACGTTTCGGGCCCGCGCATTCTGCCCTATGACGAGACGAAAGCCCGGATGAAAGCCGTGCTGACCGACATCCAGACCGGCAAATTCGTGCGTGATTTCATGCAGGAAAACGCCGTCGGCCAGCCCTTCTTCAAGGCCACCCGTCGGATTAACGACGAGCATCAGATCGAGCAAGTCGGCGCGAAACTGCGCGCGATGATGCCCTGGATCGCCAAGGGCAAGATGGTCGATCGCTCGCGCAACTGACCCGCGCGACAAGACTTAAGGGGGGCGCCTTGCGGGGCGCCCCTTTTTCGTTCAGGCTCAGACCAAAGGAGAGCCCGATGAGCGAATTGAACGAAAAGCAGCTTGCGGCGCTGGCGCGCGAGCGCGCCAAGATCTTCACCCCCGGCTGGTTTGCCGATCTGGTCAGCGCAAGGCTCGGATTTGGCGACACGTTCTGGCTTGGGCTGTTTGGCGTGCTGCTGTTCGTCGTGCCCGCCGTGGTGCTGATCGGGGGCTTGCTTTACGCGCAGGCGCCCGGGGCGCTGATGCCGTTCTTTCGCATCACCGCCGGGCTTTACGGGCTTTGGACGCTGGGCGTGCTGCAGGCGCTGTTGCGGATCGGCGCGCGCGGCGGCTATCCGATGGCGGGGCTGGTGGTGACGGCCGGGATCGCGCTTTCGGGGCTTTACACGGCCGTCACGCTGTAACGCTCAGGCGGTGGCCTGTTCCACCGCCGCCACGATCCCCTCGACCGTTTCGGCCAGAAGCCCGGCATCCTCGCATTCGGCCATCACCCGGATCAGCGGCTCCGTCCCCGATTTGCGGATCAGGATGCGGCCCTGACCGGCGATCCTTCCCTCGGCCTCGGCGATCACTTTTCGAACATTTTCGTTATCGAGCGGCAGCTGACCGGCCTTGAACTTTACATTTTTCAACATCTGCGGCACGGTCTCGAATTGCCGCGTCAGCTCCGAGGCACGGCGCCCGGTCTCAGCCATCGCGGCCAGAAACTGCAGCCCGGCCATCAGACCATCGCCCGTCGTGGCGTAATCGGTCATCACGATATGGCCCGACTGCTCGCCGCCCAGATTGTAACCGCCCGCCCGCATCCGCTCCACCACGTAGCGATCCCCCACCGCCGTGCGTTCAAGCCGCAGCCCCCGCCCGGTCAGGAACCGTTCCAGCCCCAGGTTCGACATCACCGTGGCGACAAGCGCGCCGCCGCGCAAAAGCCCGGCCTCGGCCCAACGCGCGGCAAAGAGCGCCATGATCTGGTCTCCATCCGCCACCAGACCGTTTTCATCAAGGATCATCACCCGGTCGGCGTCGCCATCAAGGCTGATCCCCAGATCGGCACCATGCGCCACCACCGCCTCGGCCGCGGTGCGGGTATGGGTCGAGCCGCATTGTTCGTTGATGTTCAGACCGTTGGGCTTGGTGCCGATCTCGATCACCTCGCAGCCCAGCTCCCACAGCACCTGCGGCGCGGCCTTGTAGGCGGCGCCATGCGCGCAATCGATCACCACCTTGAGCCCGGCCAGCCGATCCCGCGCCGGGAAGGTGGTCTTGGCATATTCGACATAGCGCCCCAGCCCGTCGTCGATCCGCTTCGCCCGGCCAATGTTCATCGGCTGCGCCAGACGGATGTCGCCCGCGACCAGCGCCTCGATCTCCAGCTCGGCCTCGTCGGACAGCTTGAAGCCATCGGGGCCGAAGAACTTGATGCCATTGTCCTTTGCCGGGTTGTGGCTGGCCGAGATCATGATCCCCAGATCCGCCCGCATCGAGCGGGTGAGATAGCCCACCGCCGGGGTCGGCACCGGGCCCAGGAGCAGCACGTTCATCCCGGTCGAGGTCAGCCCCGCCGTCAGCGCGTTTTCCAGCATGTAGCCCGACAGCCGCGTGTCCTTGCCGATCACCACCCGATGCGCATTGCGGCCGTCGCGGCGGAAATACCGCCCCGCCGCGGCGCCCAGTTTCAGCGCCATCTCGGCCGTCATCGGCCAGCTGTTGGCCTCGCCCCGCACCCCGTCCGTGCCGAAAAGTTTCCGCGTCATGGCGTGTAACCCCTTGTTATGGCGTCAAAAAGCCGGATACCCTGGGCGATCTCGGCGACATCGTGAACCCGGTGCATCTGCACCCCCTGCGCCAGTCCCGCCAGCGTCACGGCCAGCGTGCCCGGCGCGCGGGCATCGGCCTGATCCACCCCGGCGATGGTGCCGATGAAACGCTTGCGCGAGACGCCCAGCAGGATCGGGCAGCCAAGGCCGTGAAACAGTGAGAGCCCCCGCAGCAGCGCCAGATTATGCGCGACAGTCTTGCCAAAGCCGATGCCGGGGTCCAGCAGCACGCGCGACCGCGCGATGCCCTCCGCTTCGGCGGCAAGCAAGCGCGCCTCCAGATGGTCGTAAACATCCAGCAAAACATCGTCATAGCGCGGCTCGGCCTGCATCGTCGCGGGCGTGCCCTGCGCATGCATCAGGCACAAAGCCGCGCCAGACCCCGCCACCGTCGCCGCCATCGCCGGATCGAAAAGCATCGCCGAGACGTCATTCACCAGCCCCGCCCCCGCCGCCACCGCCGCCGCCGCCACCGGGGCCTTGCGGGTGTCGATGGAAACGGGCAGCGCAAAACCTTGCGCCCGCAACGCGGCAATCACCGGGGCGGTGCGGGAAATCTCTGCCGCGACAGGAACTTCCGCGGCGCCGGGGCGGGTCGACTCGCCGCCGATGTCCAGAATGTCGGCCCCCGCGGCGGCCAAAGCCTGCGCCTGGGCCAAAGCGGCCTCAGGCGCATCGAACCGGCCGCCGTCGGAGAAACTGTCGGGCGTCACGTTCAGGATGCCCATGACCGAGGGGCGCTCGAAGCCCACCCCGGCCAAGGCCGGGCGCGGCGCGGTCAGCCGCTCCAGCAGATCGGGCGGGATTTCAGACGCCGGAACCAGCCCTTGCGATCCCGCGCACGTCAGCGCCTCGGCATGGGTGAACCAGCACCAGCCGCCCGCCAGCGGCAGCGCCGCATCGGGCCGGACGGCATCGGTCTGGGCAATCGGGCGAAAATAGGTTTTCATGCGTCTCTCTTCGCGAAAGAGCCGCCGCTTGGCAAGGTGAAGCGATGCTTAACGGTCGATCGCAACAACCGGCACGCGACTTCCCGCCGGGGCTGAAACATCGCCGTGAAGCTCGAGCCGGGTCGCGGCCATCTGCTCGGCCAGCCACAGGATCAGCGTGCCGGTGTCGCGCACCGCGCCCTTCGGGCCATCGACCGCGTCCAGAACGATCTTCGAGGGCGCCCAGACCAGCATCTGGCCCCGCCGCATCGCCCAGTCGATCTCGGTCCGGGTCGCGACGACGACACAGCGCGGATCGCGCGCCGCCAGCACCCAGGCATTCTGCTCGATCGCCAGAAGATCGATGCGGCGCTGCGTCGGCCGGTGCCCGGTCTCGGGCGGGGGGACGGCGGGCATGCCCACCGCCAGAATCACCGGCGCGCCCGAGGCCGCCAGCCGGTCGAGCCGCGCCGACAGATCCTGCGCCGCGATCACCGCATTCGACAGATAGGCGACGACCGGATGCAGCGTCGCCTCCTCGTCGAGCGCCTTCACCGGCACCGCGGCCCGCGCGCGCACGATTTCCACCCCAAGCGCGCCGGGGCCGCGGTCCAGCTTCTCGATCCGCACGAAAACCCGCATCGCGCGCGGCTGTGCGAGGATCCGCTCCGCCACCCGTTCCGCCAGCGTTTCCAGAAGGTTGAGCCGTTCCGCCGCAAGTTCCGCCGCAATCGCCTCGGTAATGCGGTCGTAAGACAGGATGCGGTCCACATCGTCTTCCAAAGGCCCGGTTTCCGGCGTCACCTCGACCACGACGTTGAAATTCAGCCGCTGGCCATGGCCGCGTTCCTGCTGAAAGGCGCCGATATCGGCCAGCACGACATGGTCGCGCAGGCTGATCCGGTCGCGCGGATCGGCGGGCGCCGAGGCCAGCGCGCGCTCTTCGGGATGGGCGAAGGCAAGAGACGTGTCGGAGTGCATGAAGGCCACCTTTCGCCCCCAGATATAGAAACGGGGCCAAGCGAAGCCCACCCCGAAACGTCATGCGCGCGCGCGGTTGCGACCTTAGCGGATCGCCGCGGTCTGCAGCGGACGCCGATAGAACGTGTGCGCGCCGATCTGCGCGGTGCGCTGATAGCTGCGCGTCCAGGTCGGACGCACGCCGATCGTGTGGAAAAAGGTGGCGCCATCGGTCAGCCGCCGCGGCGCGCCGTCGATCATCGCCCGGGCGATTTTCGCCGCCTGATCCCAGGCCGCGCGGTCGGCCGCCTGATCGGGGCGCCCGTCACAGGTCCAGCTGAAGGCGCAACCGCCGCGCCCGCCCTGCCCGACCACGCCGCAGATCGTCTTCGGAAACCGCGGATCGTCGAGCCGGTTCAGCACCACCTCGGCCACCGCGACCTGACCCTGCAGGGTCTCGCCGCGGGCCTCGTGATAGATCGTCTGGGCGAGACATTCGAATTGCGCATCGCCGTGCGCCCGGGGTTGCAGCGCCAGCCAGCTTGCGTTGATCACCGTGGGCGCCTCGACGGTGGTTTCGCGCTGCCACGGCCAGCTGCGCGGCACCGGCGCGGCGGTGATCGCCGCAACCCGGTCGGCAGGCACCGATTGCAGACCGACCCGCTCCTGAAACAGCAGCTGCATCAGCCCCTGCTCGGCAACCGCCGTGGGATCGTTCGACTGGCTTACCGTCGTTTCGGCACGCGAGCCTCCGGCGAGGGCCAGGAGGATGAGCATCCCCCCCGTCCAGCTTTTCAGCACTGACATGATCTTCTTTCGATAAGGACAATCGCCCCGGCCCGGGGCCGCGACGGCACGGGCATAGCCCAGCCGGGCAGGATTTGTCCACCACACGAAAGAACGCGGACCATTTCCCCCGCGAAAGCGGCGGAAATCCGCGCAAGAGAGGGGCACGACTCACCCCTCGGGTTACTGAATGCGACTAAAGGTAACGGAAAGAAAACGCCAGAGCTTTTGTTCTGTTAACCCTAAATTCACGCAACATTTTGCGTCAGAATCGATTCCGCGGCGCCAGAAGCGCGAAATGTGCGCCTGCCAGCCGGGCGACCGGCACCCTGAAAGGTGAACAGGACACGTAATCGAATCCGGCGGCCCGGCAGAAGGCGATTGATTCGGGGTTTCCGCCATGTTCGCCGCAGACCGAGATCGTCACGTCATGCCGCGCCGCCCGCCCGCGCGAGGCGCCCATGAGCAAGAGTTCCCCCACCCCTTCTACGTCCAAAATGTGGAACGGGTCCTCGGCATAGACATGCTGGTTGACATAGGTCGACATGAACCGGCCCGCATCGTCGCGCGACAGCCCATAGGTCATCTGCGTCAGGTCGTTGGTGCCGAAGGACAGGAAATGCGTATGTTGCGCGATCTCGCCCGCCCGCAGCGCGGCCCGCGGCGTCTCCACCATCACCCCCAGACGATAGGCGAAATCGGCCTTCATCTCGGTGCGCACGGCGCTGGCGACGGCATCGATCCGGGTCTTGACGATCTCGACCTCGCGCGCGGCCGACACCAGCGGGATCATCACCTCGGGCACCACCGGGGCGCCGCGACGGCTGGCCTCGACGGTCGCCTCAAAGATCGCGCGGGCCTGCATGTCGTAGATTTCCGGCACCGTGATGCCCAGCCGCACGCCGCGCATCCCCAGCATCGGGTTGAATTCCGACAAAGCCTCGACGCGCCGGGTGACTTCGGACAGCGGCCGGTCCAGCGCCTCGGCCAGTTCGCGCATCCCCTCGCGGTCATGCGGCAAGAATTCGTGCAGCGGCGGATCGAACAGCCGGATGCACACGGGCAACCCCGCCATGATATCGAAAAGCGCAATGAAATCCGCGCGCTGCATCGGCAACAGACGATCCAGCGCCACCCGCCGGTCATTCGGCGTATCGGCAAAGATCATCTCGCGCATCACCGTGAGCCGGTCTTCGTCAAAGAACATGTGCTCGGTCCGGCACAGGCCGATGCCGTCGGCGTCGAACATCCGCGCGGTGCGGGCGTCATCGGGCGTGTCGGCGTTCGCCCGGATGCCGATGTCGCAGACCGTCTCGGCCCAGCGCAGAAGCGTGCGAAAGCCGTCATCCAGCGCCGGTTCCAGCATTTCCGCCGTGCCCGCCAGCACCTCGCCATTGCTGCCGTCAAGCGTGATCAGCTCGCCTTCCAGAAAAGTCCGCCCGTCGGGGCCGCGAAGCGAGCGGTCACGGGAATTGATCTGCACCTCGGTGCAGCCGACGATGCAGGGCAGCCCGAGACCGCGGGCGATCACCGCGGCGTGCGAGGTCATGCCGCCGCGTTCGGTCAGGACGGCCACGGCCGCATGCATGCCGCGGATATCCTCGGGCCCGGTTTCGCGCCGCACGAGGATACAGGGCTCGCCGCGGGCGGCGCTGGCCTGCGCGGCGGCGGCGGTGAAGACGATCCGGCCCACGGCGGCACCGGGGCTGGCCGCGATGCCACGCGCAAAGCGGTCGCGCGGCGCGCGCGGATCCACTTGATAATGCAGCAGTTCCGTCAGCGCCCGCGGTTCCACCCGCAACAGCGCATCCTCGCGGGTGATGATCCCGTCCTCGGCCAGAGCCACCGCGATCTTCACCGTCGCCCGGGCCGAGCGCGCGACGCGCACCGCGTCGATCACCGAAATCCGCCCGCCCTCGACGGCGAATTCCAGCTGCATCTCCTCGCGCAGCCGCACCCGGCAGGCAGAGCCATAGCCGCAGAGCACCGCAAAGAGCGCAGGCGCCAATTCCTCAAGCGACAGCCCGCGCGGATCGCGGGTCAGAAACAGCGTGTCATCAGAGCGCGCGCGCCCCTGCGATTGGCCGCGAAACCGCCCCATGATCCGCGGCGCCCCGGTGACGCTGTCGACGAATTGCATCGTGCCGGACCCGGAAATCCCCGGCCCGATCCCCAGCGCCATGCGCTGCACCAAAAGCCCCAGCACCGCATCGGGCGGCGCCCCCTTGGCCTGACGCAGCAGCCGCGCCGTCGTCCCCTCCCAGGCGCGCGCCATCGAGCGCAGCACCTCGGCCAGTTGCCGGGCGGGATCTTGCGGGAAGGGTTCGTCGGTTTCGGCGTGATAGGCGGAAAGCGCAGCGGCCAGCGCGCCATCGCCGGGGCCCGCGTGAAACATGTCGGGGTCGAGCCGCGCGACATGGGTGGCGTAGCTTTGCACGAAACGCAGGTAAAGCGCATCGGCGGCCTCGCGCCCGTGACTGTCGGAGAGCCGCGCATGCATCGCGTCGTTCATGCCGACATTCAAGACCGTGCCCGGCCCGCCCCATTCGGGGTTTTCCGGCGAGGATCGCACCGAAACAAGGAAATCATTGCCGAAAACGGCGGCGATGCGGGCGGTGTCGGGCATCTGCCCGGCGGCGATGGCGCGCACGGTTTCGACCGGCAGGGCGACGGTGGTGGGCACCGGCAGGTCAAGCCGGATCAGCCGTTGCAGGCATTTCGCCCGCCAGCCGTGCCGGGTGGCCTGCACCGGCGCAGCGGGAGAGAGTTTCACGAACTCGGAGAAGTCGGCGATTTTCTGCATTGCGGCGAGCCCCTGACAGCAGCAGGATAGGCCGAATTGTGACGGGCGCAAGTGTGACCTTGGGGCGCGACCGTCAGACCTTCGTGCCTGTCACCGCCGGAGGAGCCTCCGGCGGGGATATTTTTGGCAAGATGAAATCAGCCGTCGAGTTTTGTCAGATCGGCGACGCTTTGGCAGATCTGCCGGATGCGCGAGAGCAGGTTCAACCGGTTGCGCCGCACGATCGGGTTTTCGGCGTTGATCTGCACCGCGGTGAAGAAGGCGTCGATGGGGGCGCGCAGTTTCGCCATTTCGGCCATGGCCGTGGCAAAATCCTCCGAGGCCATCGCCGGGGCCAGCGCCGCTTCGGCGGCGTCGAGCGCGGCGAAAAGGGTTTTCTCTTCCTCGGCTTCGGCGAATTTCACATCGGCACCGAAGCTGTATTCGACGCCATCCTTGGCCTCGGCCTGGGTCAGGATGTTGTTCGCGCGTTTGAAGCCCTGAATGAGGTTGGTGCCATCCTCGGTCTTGAGGAAGGCACTCAGCGCTTCCGCCCGTTTCACCACCAGCGTCAGGTCGTCATTGCCCGGCATCGCCAGAACGGCGTCGATGACATCATGGCGGATGCCCTCGTCCTTCAGGAAGACCTTGAGGCGGTCGTGGAAGAAGGAGAGGAGGTCCGACGAGGATTGACGAGCTTGCCCATGATGCTTGCTGGGAGTGGGCTTAACACCCCCCAAGAACGACGAGGCTAGCTCGGCCAGCTTCGCTTCGTGTCCTTCTGCGTAAGAAGCCAAATCTTCATTTATAAGGGCCTCATACAGCGCGGATTTGGTCTCTTCTTGCTCCAGCTCGGTTTCTCGCACCCAATCTCCAAGCGTTGCGATGTTCGCTCGTTGATTGAAAATCTTGCTGACTACACGCCCCAACCCCATCCGCAGCCCATTCCCGAGCACCAGCCGGATCACGCCCAGCGCGGCGCGGCGCAGGGCAAAGGGGTCTTTCGAGCCCGTGGGTTTCTCGTCGATGGCCCAGAAGCCGGTCAGCGTGTCGATCTTGTCGGCCAAAGCCACCGCCACCGTCACCGGCTCGGACGGCACGGCGTCCGACGGACCCAGCGGCGAGTAATGGCCCTTGCAGGCGGCGGCGATCTCTTCGGACAGGCCCTGCGCGCGGGCGTAATAGCTGCCCATCAGCCCCTGCAGTTCCGGGAATTCGCCGACCATCGCCGAGCGCAGATCGGATTTCACCACCAGCGCGGCTTTTTCCGCCTGATCCGGGTCGGCCCCCACAAGCGGCGCAATCTCGCGCGCCAGCGCGGCGATGCGCTCGATCCGGGCCTTTTGACTGCCCAGCTTGTTGTGGAAGGTCACGTTGGCCAGCCCCGCGCCCATGCCCTCCAGCCCCTCGGTCTTCACCACCCGCAGGTCGTGTTCCCAGAAGAAGCGCGCGTCCGACAGCCGCGCCGACAGCACCTTGAGGTTGCCCTTGAGGATCGTCGCGCCATGATCCGCGGTTTCGCGGTTCGCCACGGTCACAAAGCCCTCGATCCGGCCGGTTTTCGGGTTCTTCACCGAGAAGAATTTCTGATGTTCCCGCATCGAGGTTTGCAGCACCTCGGGCGGCAGATGCAGGAAGTCCTCGGCAATCGCGCCCATCAGCGCGACGGGGAATTCGACCAGCCCCGCGACCTCGGTCAGCAGGCCCCTGTCCTCGACCAGCTCCAGCCCCTGCGCAAAGGCCAGCTGGGTCGCGTCGTGCCAGATCATCGCCTCGCGCTCAGACGAGTCCAGCACCACCTTGGCGGCTTTCAGCTTGGCGGCGTAATCGGCAAAGCCGGTGACGGCAAAGCGATCGGGCGCCATGAAGCGATGCCCGGCCGTGGTGGCGCCCGCCTTGATGCCGTCGATGTCCAGATCGACCACCGAAGCCCCGGTGTCATCGGACAGAAGGCACAGGATCGAATGCAGCGGGCGCACCCATTTCAGCGTGCCGTTGCCCCAGCGCATCGATTTCGGCCAGGGAAAGCTGCGGATCGTCTTTTCCAGCACCTCGGCAACGATTTCGGGCGCGGCGCGGCCGGGCTTTTCGATCACCGCGAACCAGACCTGGCCCTTCTTGTCGTCGCGCTTTTCGAGCTGATCCAGCGTCAACCCGGTCGAGCGCAGGAAGCCCTGCACCGCGGCCTCGGGCGCGGTGACGGCCGGGCCCTTGCGTTCTTCGCGCAGCGTCGGGCTTTCGGTCGAAAGCCCGTCAAGCACCAGCACCAGACGGCGCGGCGTCGAAAACGCCTGCGCATGGCCATAGGTCAGACCGGCCTCGACCAGACCATCGGTGACCATCTTGCGCAGGGTGTCGCGGGCGAAGCCCTGCATGCGGGCCGGGATTTCTTCCGAGAAAAGTTCGATCAGCAATTCGGGCATGTCAGTTTTTCCCCGCAAGGTCATTCGGTTGCAGCCAGACATAGGCCCGGCCATCGGGATAGACGGCGACGACGCGATCGACGCCGGGGGTGATGTTGCGCGCCCCAAGGAAGGCCAGCGCCGTGCCCGCGGCCAGATCGGCGCCGATCCGCGCGGCATCGAAACAGGGCGGCGCTTGCGGCCCGGGCCGGGGCGCGGCGGCATCGTAAAGCGCGAAAGTCTCGGTCAGAAGCGCCAGCGAGAGCGGCGTGCGAAAACAGCCAAGCCCCCCCGGCCCCGGTTGCCAGTCCTCGGTCAGGATCGGCTCGGGCTGGCCGGTTGCGACCGCGGTCAGCGCGACCTCGGCGGGCACGGCGCCCGCGACCAGCGCCAGCGCCGCCGCGACGGGCAGAAGCGGTGTCACGCCTGCGCCTCCGGGCGCCAGCCGCCCGCGGTGGTGGTGACGAAGGCATCGGCGCATTTCTTCGCCAAAGCGCGGACACGGCCGATATAGGCCTGCCGTTCGGTCACCGAAATCACCCCCCGCGCATCGAGCAGGTTGAAGAGATGGCTGGCCTTGATGCACTGGTCATAGGCCGGATGGGCCATGACGATGCGCTTGCCGGAATTCGGATCCTCGGCCGGGAAGGCCAGAAGCCGTTCGCATTCGGCCTCGGCATCGAGGAAATGTTGCAACAGCACCTCGGTATTCGCGCCGTCGAAATTGTGGCGGGAATATTCCTCCTCGGTCTGGCGGAAAATATCGCCGTATTTCAGCGGGATCGGCGAGGCCGGATCGTTGAACGGCATGTCCATCACGTGATCGATGCCAAGGACATACATCGCCAGACGTTCCAGCCCATAGGTCAGCTCGCCCGAGACCGGCTTGCAATCATGCCCGCCGACCTGCTGGAAATAGGTGAATTGCGACACTTCCATGCCGTCGCACCAGACCTCCCAGCCCAGACCCCAGGCGCCCAGGGTCGGGCTTTCCCAGTCGTCTTCCACGAAGCGGATGTCATGCAGGCCCAGATCGATGCCGATCGCTTCCAGCGAGCCCAGATACAGCGCCTGCAGATCCGGCGGGCTGGGTTTGATCAGCACCTGATATTGGTAATAGTGCTGCAGCCGGTTCGGGTTCTCGCCATAGCGGCCATCGGTCGGGCGGCGCGAGGGCTGGACATAGGCCGCGGCCCAGGGCTGGCTGCCCAGGCTGCGCAAGGTGGTGGCCGGGTGGAAGGTGCCCGCGCCGACCTCCATGTCATAGGGCTGCAGGACCGCGCAGCCCTTGGAGGACCAATAGGTCATCAGCCGCAGGATGATCTCCTGAAACGAACGGGGCGCAGCAGGTTTTTCCATGTCACCGACCTTGAGAGCGAAACGCCCCCTCTCTAGGCAAGGGGCGCAACAGGGTCAACCGGATGCCGCCTTGCGGGGCGGAAAATGCCGCGATTGGGGGGTGACGCGGGCGCGCATCCTGTTAGTTTGCGCGAAATGCGGGGCGATAAGGTTACGGGGGGCAGCATGGGGGCGGGGAAACGGTCGGCGCTACGCGCGGGCGTGCTGGGGATGACGCTGACGGTCTGGGCCAGTCTGGCGCCCGGTCTGGCGGCGGCGGACACCTCCTGGGTGCAGATCGAGGCGCTGCCGACGCTGGATCAGGCGCAGACGCGGCTGCGCGATCTGGCAACAAGCTTCCCCGATGCCGCGGGCTTCACCCTGCCGGGCGGCTGGTATGGTCTGGCGCTTGGCCCCTATGACACGCCCGAAATCGCCGCCGAGGCGCTGCGGCAGATGCGCAACGCGGGCCTGATCCCGGCCGACAGCTATGTCGCCGACGGCAGCCGCTTCCGGGCGCAGTTCTGGCCGCCGGAAGCGGCTGAAAGCCCGGCTCTCCCCGCGCCCTCCCCTGCCCCGGCGCCCGAGCTGGCGCCCGAACCGGCGCCGCCGCCGGTCGAGACGCTGGCAGATGCGCGCCGCGCCGAGGAGGCGATGGGCCGCGAGGGGCGGATGCGCGTTCAGGAAGCCCTTGAATGGGTGGGGGTCTATTCCGGCGGCGTCGATGGCGCGTTCGGGCGCGGCACCCGGGCCTCGATCGCCGCCTGGCAGGACAGCCACGGTTTCGAGCCGACGGGCGTGCTGAAATCGGCTGAGCTGCGGCAGTTGCTGGACGGCGTGGCGGCCGAGAAATCGGCGCTCGGCCTCACCCCGGTCGAGGAGACGAAAGCCGGGATCGGGATCGACCTGCCGCTGGGGCTGGTGGAATTCGACCATTACGACCCGCCCTTCGTGCATTACCGCGCCAAGGATATCTCCGGCGTGCGGGTGCTGCTGATTTCCGAACCGGGCGATCAGAACACGCTGTACGGGCTTTACGACGCGATGGCGTCTTTGGAAATCGTGCCGACGACGGGCCCGCGCAGCCGCGACAAATCCGGCTTTTCGCTGGTGGGCGAGGATGCGCAGATCCATTCCGTGACCGAGGTCCGGCTCTCCAAGGGCCTGATCAAGGGCTTCACGCTGGTCTATCCGGCCGCCGACGCGCCGCGGATGGCGCGCGTGCTGGCGGCGATGAAGACGAGCTTCAAGCCGCTCGGCGAGACCGCGCTCGACCCGACTTTGGGTCAGCCGATGGCGGTCGGGCGCGCCGATCTGATCGCGGGGCTGGACGTGCGGCACCCGGAATTCGCCCGCTCGGGGCTGTTCATCGACGCCAAAGGCGCGGTGCTGACCGCGGCCGAGGGGCTGTCCGCCTGCGGCAAGGTCACGATCGAGGGCGCCCCGGCGAAGATCGCCTTTGCCGATCCGCACCTTGGCATTGCCGTTCTGCAGCCGCTCGCCCCCCTTGCCCCGCCCGCCGTGGCGCGATTCGAGACCGTCACCGCGGGGCGCGGCGCGGCGCTGGCGGTGGCCGGGTTCTCCTATCCCGAGGCGCTGTCGGCGCCGGTCGTCAGCTTCGGCACGCTCTCGGACCTGACCGGCCTTGCGGGCGAGCCCGAGCGGGCACGGCTCGCCGTGAAGACGCTGCCGGGCGATGTCGGCGGCCCGGTGCTGGATGGCGCGGGGGCGGTTCTGGGCGTGGTGCTGCCGCGAGGGGGCGAGACGGCGAGACTGCTGCCGCCCGAGATGACGGTGGCGGTGCAGACCTCGGCGCTGGTGCCGGTGCTGGCGGCGCGAGGCTTTGCGCCGCTGCCCGCCGAGGCGGGGGGCACGCTGGCGGCCGAGGACATCTCGGCCTTGGCGCAGGGCTTCACCGTGCAGATCGCCTGCTGGAAATGATGCCGCCCCCGAAGCGGCACAGCGCGGATCGGAACTGACAGGGGCTTTGCAAACATCGCGAAATTGGCCAGTTAATTTGCCCGATTTCGCAAGTTTTGCCTTGCGCCGCGTTGCGGCGTCGTTAGGTTTCGCCCTGACCTCCCGCTGTGCGGGCTGTGTTTTCGGGGAGATCTCAGATGTTCGAAAAGATTCTGGTCGCCAACCGCGGCGAGATTGCCATCCGCGTGCTGCGCGCCGCGAATGAACTGGGCAAGAAGACGGTCGCCGTCTATGCCGAGGAAGACAAGCTCAGCCTGCACCGGTTCAAATCCGACGAGGCCTACCGCATCGGCGCCGGGCTCTCGCCCGTCGGCGCCTATCTGTCGATCGACGAGATCATCCGCGTGGCGCAGGATTCGGGCGCCGACGCGATCCACCCGGGCTATGGGCTTTTGTCGGAAAACCCCGAATTCGTCGAGGCTTGCGACAAGGCGGGCATCACCTTCATCGGCCCGAAAGCGGCGACGATGCGGGCGCTTGGCGACAAGGCCTCGGCGCGCAAGGTGGCGATGGCGGCGGGCGTGCCGGTCATTCCCGCGACCGAAGTTCTGGGCGAGGATTTCGACGCGATCAAGCGCGAGGCGGCCGAGATCGGCTATCCCTTGATGCTCAAGGCCAGCTGGGGCGGCGGCGGGCGCGGCATGCGGCCGATCCTTGGCCCCGATGAACTTGTCGAAAAGGTCCGCGAGGGCCGTCGCGAGGCCGAGGCCGCCTTTGGCAATGGCGAGGGCTATCTGGAAAAGATGATCCTGCGCGCGCGGCATGTCGAGGTGCAGTTGCTGGGCGACAGCCACGGCGGGCTTTATCACCTGTTTGAGCGCGACTGCACCGTGCAGCGGCGCAACCAGAAGGTCGTCGAACGCGCCCCCGCCCCCTATCTGACCGAAGCCCAACGCGCCGAGGTCTGCGCGCTGGCGCTGAAGATCGGCAATGCGGTCGGCTATCAGAACGCGGGCACGGTCGAATTCCTGATGGATATGGACACGAGCCGGTTCTACTTCATCGAGGTGAACCCGCGCGTGCAGGTCGAACATACGGTCACCGAACAGGTCACCGGCATCGACATCGTGCAAAGCCAGATCCGCATCGCCGAAGGCGCGACGCTGGCCGAGGCGACCGGGGTCGCGGCCCAGGCCGACATCAAACTGAACGGCCATGCGCTGCAATGCCGGGTGACGACCGAAGACCCGCAAAACAACTTCATCCCCGATTACGGGCGGCTCACCGCCTATCGCTCGGCCACCGGCATGGGGATCAGGCTGGATGGCGGCACGGCCTATGCGGGCGGCGTGATCACGCGTTATTATGACAGCCTTCTGGTCAAGGTCACCGCCTGGGCGCAGACCCCGGATCAGACGATCAAGCGGATGGACCGGGCGTTGCGCGAATTCCGCATCCGCGGGGTGTCGACGAACATCGACTTCGTCATCAACCTGCTCAAGCATCCGACTTTCCTCGACATGAGCTACACGACGAAGTTCATCGACACGACGCCGGATCTGTTTGCCTTCAAGAAGCGCCGCGACCGGGCGACGAAGATCCTCACCTACATCGCCGACATCTCGGTGAACGGTCACCCCGAGACCGCGGGCCGCCCGAAACCCGCGGCCGAGGCGAAACCGCCGCGCCTGCCCGCGCTGCGCGGCCCGGTCACCCCCGGCACCCGCGACATGCTGGACCGCGACGGCCCGAAGGCGGTGGCGGACTGGATGCGCGATCAGAAGAAGTTGCTCATCACCGACACGACGATGCGCGACGGCCATCAAAGCTTGCTCGCCACCCGGATGCGCTCGATCGACATGATCAAGGCGGCGCCGGTCTATGCGGCGAACCTGCCCGGGCTCTTCTCGGTCGAATGCTGGGGCGGCGCGACCTTTGACGTGGCGTACCGCTTCTTGCAGGAATGCCCGTGGCAGCGGCTGCGCGACATCCGCGCGCGGATGCCCAACATCCTGACGCAAATGCTTTTGCGCGCCTCGAACGGGGTCGGCTACACGAACTATCCCGACAATGTGGTGCAGTTCTTCGTGGCTCAGGCCGCGACCTCGGGCGTTGACGTGTTCCGCGTTTTCGACAGCCTGAACTGGGTCGAGAACATGCGCGTGGCGATGGATGCGGTGGTGGAAGCCAACAAGATCTGCGAAGGCACGATCTGCTACACCGGCGACATCCTGAACCCCGAGCGGGCGAAATATGACCTGAAATACTATGTCGGCATGGCGAAGGAGCTGGAGGCCGCAGGCGCCCATGTTCTGGGCCTGAAAGACATGGCGGGGCTTTTGAAACCCGCCGCCGCGCGCGCGCTGGTGAAAGCGCTGAAGGAAGAGGTCGGACTGCCGATCCACTTCCACACCCATGACACGTCGGGGATCGCGGGCGCCACGGTTCTGGCCGCGGCCGATGCCGGGGTGGATGCGATCGATGCGGCGATGGATGCCTTCTCGGGGGGCACTTCGCAGCCCTGCCTTGGCTCGATCGTGGAAGCCATGGCGCATACGGACCGCGACACCGGCCTTGATATCGCCGCGATCCGCGAACTTTCGAACTACTGGGAGGGCGTGCGGCATCAATACGCCGCCTTTGAGAGCGGTCTCGAAGCCCCGGCCTCGGAAGTCTATCTGCACGAAATGCCCGGCGGTCAGTTCACCAACCTGAAGGCGCAGGCGCGGTCCCTTGGCCTTGAGGAACGCTGGCACGAGGTGGCGCAGGCCTATGCCGATGCGAACCAGATCTTCGGCGATATCGTCAAGGTCACGCCGTCCTCGAAAGTCGTGGGCGACATGGCGCTGATGATGGTGGCGCAGAACCTGACGAAAGACGACGTGCTGAACCCGGCCAAGGACATGGCCTTCCCCGACTCGGTGGTGGACATGCTGCGCGGCAATCTGGGCCAACCGCCCGGCGGCTGGCCCGAAGCGATCGTGGCCAAGGTGCTCAAGGGCGAGACCCCCAGCACGGAACGGCCGGGCAAGCACCTGCCGCCGGTCGATCTGGAAGCGGTGCGCGCGAAGCTCTCGGCCGATCTGGAAGGCCGCGCCGTCGATGACGAGGATCTGGCGGGCTATCTGATGTATCCCAAGGTCTTCCTCGATTACATGGGGCGGCATCGGGTCTACGGCCCGGTGCGGACCCTGCCCACCCCGGTCTTCTTCTACGGCATGGCCCCCGGCTCGGAAATCACGGCCGAGATCGACCCCGGCAAGACGCTGGAAATCCGGCTGCAGACCGTGGGCGAGACCGACGAGACCGGCGATGCCAAGGTGTTCTTTGAACTGAACGGCCAGCCCCGTGCGGTGCGGGTGCCGAACCGTCTGGTCAAGGCCGCGACCAAGGCGAAACCCAAGGCCGATCCGGGCAATCCGGGCCATGTCGGCGCGCCGATGCCGGGCTCGATCGCCGCGGTGGCGGTGACCGTGGGGCAAAAGCTGCGGCCGGGCGATCTGATGCTGACGATCGAGGCGATGAAGATGGAGACCGGCCTGCATGCCGACCGCGAAGCCACGGTGAAGGCGCTGCATGTCACCCCGGGCAGCCAGATCGACGCGAAAGACCTGCTGATCGAGCTGGAATAGGCCGATCCGCGCCAGAACAGGCCACGGGCGCCCCAAGGGGCGCCCGTTTTCTCAACCGACGCGGCGGCCGCGCACCCAGACCCCGCGCAGCGCCGCCGTGCGCTCCACCCGATGCGCCCGGATCAGATCGGCGCGCAGCCCCGGCGCGATCCGGCCGCGATCGGCCAGCCCCACCGCCTGCGCCGGCGCCGCCGTCACCGTGGAGAGCCCGCGCGCCACATCGCCCCAGATGTCGCCCAGAAGCAGCGCCGCTGACAAAAGCGCCCCCGGCACGTAATCCGACGACAGGATGTCGAGCAGATCCGCCTCGGCCAGCGCCTGCGCCGCGACATTGCCCGAATGCGAGCCGCCGCGGATCAGGTTCGGCGCCCCCATCATCACCGCGATGCCATGATCGCGACAGGCCTGCGCCGCCTCGAAGGTGGTCGGAAACTCGGCAAACCGCACCCCATGGCCGTGCGACACCGCGACATGCTCGGGCGTGGTGTCGTCATGGCTGGCCAGCGCCGCGCCCAGACGGCGCGCGGCGGCCACCACCCCCGCCTCATGCGCCGCGCCGTGCCGCGCCTTCAGCGCCTTTTCCTGCTCGACATGGGCCAGAAACTCCGCCTCGCTCAGCCCGTGTTTCTTGCGCACATAATCGCGCAGCTTCGAGAGGTCGCGAAACTGCCGCGCGCCGGGGGTGTGATCCATCAGCGACACGATGCCCACCCGATCCTCGGGGCCGAATTTCGCCAGCTCCTCGAGCAGCGTTTCCGAACAGATCTCGGCGCGCAGATGCAGGTAATGCGAGATCCGCACCCCGTCGCGTGCCCGCATCTGCAAGATCTCATCGGCCAGCGCGCGGGCATATTCGCGATAGTCCGACCGCCCTCCCGACGCCCCGATCGAGCCCACCCGCAGCGCGTCGAACACCGTGGTGATGCCCACCGAACACAGTTCGGCATCATGGGCGATGATCGCATCGGCATGCGGCCAGGCCACTTTCGGGCGCGGCTCGATATGGCGCTCCAGATTGTCGGTGTGCAGCTCGATCAGCCCCGGCGCCAGCAGATCGCCCGCGCAATCGAGCGCGCCTTTCGGCACCGCACGGCCCGTGCCGATCTCGGCGATCAGCCCGTCGCGCAGCAGCAGATGCCCGGGCATCACGCCCTCGGGCAGCACAAGCATGGCATTGGCCAAAATCGTCTCGGTCATCCGTTTCTCCGGGGGTTTTGTTTGCAAACAGGGGTTTGGCAGGCGATTGTCACATTGCGGTGACGCTTTGGTGCGACAGGGGGGCGATGATGATCAAACGCTATGCCCTTTATTTCGCCCCCGCCGATGCGGGGCTCTGGCAGGCCGGATCGGGCTGGCTGGGCCGGGATGCCGCGACCGGCCGCCCGGTCGGTCAGCCCGCCATCGCCGGGCTTGCCGCGGCCACTGCGGCCCCGCGCAAATACGGCTTTCACGCCACGCTGAAAGCGCCGTTCCGGCTGGCCGCCGGAACCACGCCCGGGGCGCTGCACGCCGCGCTCGCAGAGACCGCCGCCGCGCTTGCCCCGGTGCCCCTGCCCGGCCTTGCGGTGACCCGGCTCGGCCGGTTCCTTGCGCTTTGCCCGCAGCCCCAGCCCGCGGCGCTGACCCGCCTTGCCGCCGAGGTCGTGACCCGGTTCGAGCCCTTCCGCGCGCCGCTGAGCGCGGCCGAAACCGCCCGCCGCCGCCCTGAGCATCTGAGCGCGCGGCAAAACGAACTGCTGCGCGACTTCGGTTATCCCTTCGTCTTCGAGGAATTCCGCTTTCACATGTCGCTGACCGGGGATCTTGATCCCGCAGAACTGGACCGGCTTGAACCGCTGGCGACGGACTTTTTCGCGCCGCATCTGGCGCGGCCGGTGCAGATCGACCGGCTCTGCCTGTTCGGCGAGGACGAGACGGGGCGGTTTCATCTGCTGGCGGCGCAGGCGCTGTCGGGCTGAAGCGCCGCGATCAGCGCGGCGATGCCCGCCTCGGGCGCACCGTCGTTGAGGATCCGCACCGCGCCCAGCCCCGGCGGCAGCGCCAGCGCCGCGCGCTCCAGCCGCCGGCCGATCTCGGCCGCCGCCTCGCGCCCGCGCCCGGCCAGCCGCGCCTGCAAGACGGCGGGCGCGGCGGTGATTTCGATCACCCGCAGCGCGGGATAGGCCGCCAGACAGGCAGGCAGGGCCGCGCGCGAGCCGTTGAAGATCACGTCGCGCCCCGCGGCCAGCGGCGCCAGTTCCGAGGCCCGGATGCCATAGCCCAGCCCGTGCGCCTGCCACGACAGCGCAAAGCCGCCCGCCCCGCGCAGCGCCGCGAACTCCGGGGCCGGGAGGCTCTCGAAATCCTCGCTCTCGGCGGGCGGACGGGTGATCGTGCGCCGCGCCCGGTGGATCTCGGGGCGGGCCGCGATAAGCCCGGCGATCAGCCTGTCCTTGCCCGCGCCCGAGGGGCCGACGATGGCGAAAAGCCGCCCGCTCATGCCGCCCTCGCGGGGGTGAAGCCGGTGACATCGACCAGCCGGTCGGCCACCTGCGCGCGCGCGGCCTCATCGTGGAAGATGCCCAGAATGGCGGCGCCGCGGGCCTTGGCCTCGCCGATCAGATCAAGCACGACGGCGCGGTTGACCGCATCGAGCGAGGCGGTGGGCTCGTCAAGCAGCAGCACCGGGAAAGGATGGGCGAAGCCGCGGGCGATGTTCACCCGCTGCTGCTCGCCGCCCGAAAAGGTGGTGGGCGAGAGCGACCAGAGCCGCTCGGGGATGTTGAGCCGGGCAAGCAGCGCGGCGGCCCGGGCCAGCGCCTGCGGTTCGGGCTGGCCCAGCGCCAGAAGCGGCTCGGCCACGACGCGCAGCGTCGGCACGCGCGGCACGACGCGCAGGAACTGGCTGACATAGCCCAGCCGCGCGCGCCGCAGCGCGATGATCTGGCGCGGTGTCGCCGTGGTCAGATCCAGCCCGGCCACCTGCAGCCGCCCCGTCTCGGCGCGGTAATTGCCCCAGATCATCCGCATCAGCGTCGATTTCCCGCTGCCCGAGGCGCCGGTCAGCGCCACGCATTCGCCCGGGTCGACGCGCAGATGCGCCCCCGCCAGTACCGGCAGCACCGCCGCGCCCTGATTGTGCAAGGTGAAGCTTTTGCACAGATTTTCGATCTCGATCATCGGCTCAGACCTGCAAGACAGAGGAAACAAGAAGTTGCGTATAGGCCGCCTGCGGATCGTCGAGCACCTGATCGGTCAGCCCCGCCTCGATCACCCGGCCGTCCTTCATCACCATCAGCCGGTCGGCCAGAAGCCGCGCCACGGCCAGATCATGGGTGACGATGATCACCGCCAGACCCATCTCGCGCACCAGTTCGCGCAGCAGATCCAGAAGCCGCGCCTGCACCGACACATCGAGCCCCCCGGTCGGTTCGTCCATCAAGACCAGCCGCGGTCCGGTCACCAGATTGCGCGCGATCTGCAACCGCTGCTGCATGCCGCCCGAAAAGGCGCGCGGCCGGTCGTCGATCCGCGCGGGGTCGATCTCGACCCGGCCGAGCCAGTCGGTCGCGGTGGCCCGGATCGCGCCGTAATGCCGCGCGCCGACCGCCATCAGCCGCTCGCCGACATTCGCCCCCGCCGTCACCCCCATGCGCAGCCCGTCGCGCGGGTTTTGATGCACGAAGGCCCATTCGGTGCGCGCCAGATGCCGCCGCTCGGGTTCCGCCATCATGCGCAGATCGCGGCCGCGATAGAGGATCCGCCCCGCATCCGCCGGCAGATGCCCGGCCAGACACCCCAAAAGCGTCGATTTCCCCGAGCCGCTCTCGCCGACGATCCCCAGAACCTCGCCGGGGTAAAGATCAAAGCCCACATCGGCACAGCCGATCCGCGCCCCCCAGGCCTTGCCCAACCCCTCGACCAGCAGCAGCGGCCCCGCTTCCGGCTCCGGCTTTTTCCTGGTCCAAATACGCCCTTGCGCGCTCTCCATCACGCGGCCCCCTCCGACAATCGCCCCAGATGCCCGGCCGCCCGCCGCCCGGCGCAGAAATCGGTGTCCGAGCAGCAGAACATCCGCCCGCCCGCATCATCGGTGATCACCTCATCAAGATAGCTCGTCTCGGCCCCGCACAGATCGCAGGCGGCCTCGGCCTTCGTCGCCTCGAACGGGTGATCCTCGAAATCGAGACTGACCACCCGGGTATAGGGCGGCAACGCATGGATGCGGCATTCCCGCCCGGCGCCGAACAGCTGGATCGCCGGGCAATCGCCCAGTTTCGGATTGTCGAATTTCGGGATCGGGCTGGGGTCCATCACATGGCGCCCCTCGACCAGCACCGGATAGGCATAAGAGGTCGCAATCGCCCCGTGCCGCGCGATATCCTCGTAAAGCTTCACATGCATCAGCCCGTAATCGGCCAGCGCATGCATCCGCCGCGTCTCGGCCTCGCGCGGTTCCAAAAACCGCAGGGGCTCGGGGATCGGCACCTGAAAGACCAGGATCTGAGCCTCGGTCAGCGCCGCTTCCGGGATGCGGTGGCGGGTCTGGATCAGCGTGGCGTCTTGCGTGTGGGTGGTCGTGGCCACCCCCGCCGTGCGCTCGAAGAACCGCCGGATCGAGACCGCGTTCGTCGTGTCATCGGCACCCTGATCGATCACTTTCAGCACATCTTCGGGGATCAGACAGGCCGCCGTCACCTGCACGCCGCCAGTGCCCCAGCCATAGGGCATCGGCATTTCGCGGCTGGCAAAGGGCACCTGATAGCCCGGAATGGCGAGGGCCTTCAAAAGGGCGCGACGGATCATCCGCTTGGTTGCGGCGTCAAGATAGGCGAAGCTGTAACCTTCAGACATGTTGGCCCCCGGAACAAGGAACGGACGGATGTTGCACTGGATCTTTTTCGCGCTTGCGGGCGCGTTCCTCGTCGGATCGTTCCTGCGCAATCGGGCGGGCGGTGGCGATGCCCCCAAGGACGACAGAACCGCGCCGGGCAAAGACGAAGACTGAGGTCATTGTCCCGCCCCAGTCGCGTCGCGGCGCAGGCGCCGGATCAGTTCCAGTTCCGACTGGAAATCGACGTAATGGGGCAGCTTGATATGCTCCAGAAACCCCGTCGCCTGAATGTTGTCGCAATGCGACAACACGAATTCCGCATCCTGCGCCGGGGCGCCGGTGGCGTCTTCGCCCAGCTCCTCCCAGCGCAGGGCGCGGTCAACGAGGCTCATGGAAATCGCCTTGCGCTCGGACTGGCCAAAGACCAGCCCGTAGCCGCGGGTGAATTGCGGCGGCTCGGACTTCGAGCCGGTGAACTGGTTCACCGTCTCGCATTCGGTCAGCTCGACCGCGCCGATCTCGATGGTGAAGCCGAGTTCCGGGATCTCCATTTCCACCGCGCAAAGGCCGATGCGCAATTCGCCGACAAAGGCATGGGTGCGCCCGTAGCCGCGCTGGGTGGAATAGGCGAGACCAAGCGTGAAACCCTCGTCCGCCCGCGCCAGCGCCTGTAACCGCAGCGCGCGCGACGCGGGCAGTTCCAGCGGCTCGCGGGTCAGATCGGGGGGCGTTTCGGCGCCCGCGCTCACCGGCTCCATCAGCCCGTCGCGGTCCAGAAGCCCCAACACATGCGGCGCGGGCGTGGCCTCGGCGGGGGCGCGGGCGGCGACGGGCGGCTCCCCCTCGGCCATCAGGGCGAAATCGAGCAGCCGATGCGTGTAATCGAAAGTCGGGCCCAGCACCTGCCCGCCCGGCACATCCTTGAAGGTGGCGGAAATCCGGCGCGAGATCTGCATCGTCCCGGTGTCGACGGGCAGGCTCGCGCCGAACCGCGGCAGCGTCGTGCGATAGGCGCGGATCAGGAACACCGCCTCGATCAGATCGCCGCGCGCCTGCTTGATCGCCAAGGCCGCCAGATCGCGGTCGTAAAGCGAGCCCTCGGCCATCACCCGGTTCACCGCCAGCGTCATCTGTTCGGCAATCTGCGCCACCGAAAGCTCGGGCACGGCGGGATCGCCGCGGCGCTCCTCGGCCAGCCAGGCATGGGCGGCATCGATCGCCCGCTCGCCCCCCTTGGTTGCCACATACATCAGAGCGCCTCCACAAAGGTTGAACGCGGCAGCGCCGAAAGGCTCTCCTCCGCACAGAAATAGCAATCGAAGCCAAGCGGATAGCGGGCCCGGTTGGCGACGAAGGGGGCGATGGCGGGCAGCCTTGCGTCCTGATGCGTCGCAATCCCCGGACCGCGCAGGCGGGCCGTGACGGGCGAAAGGCTGTCGATCTCGACGATCAGCGTCACCGAACGGTCGGGATAATCCGGCGTGCCAAGGCGAAAGCGATCAAGCGGCAGATCCGCCCAGGCACCCAGCGCGAAGACCGCCTCCTCGGGCGCGCAGATCGGCGCGGCGAGGTGAAAGGCGATCCAGCCGCGCAGCGCGGGCGTATCCAGGCCGGGCGCCAGGAAAAGCGGCGTGGTGTCATCGACGAGCGTCAGCAGAACCGCCCCGGCGGCGGGCGACAGCGGCGCGGGGGGCGTGGCGCCGGGGATCGGCTGCCCCCGGCCCGGCCGCGCCATCGCCTGCAGGCAGGCGCGGAAGGCATGGGCCGCGTCGCGCGCGGGATCGGCGAAACCGCCGGAAAGTGCTTGCGTTTGCATTCAATCCTCTCCCCGGACCAGCGTGAAGAATTCGACCCGGGTCGCGGCGGCCTTTTCGGCGCGGTCGCGGCGCCGGGCGGCTTCCTCGGCGCGCAGCGGCGCCAGAACCGCGGCCTCGATCCGGCCCGCCTGATCGCCCTGCAAAAGCGCATCCGCCACGGCCGCGCGGGTGGCGTGATCCTTGTCGCGGCCTTGCACGAAAGCCTGCCCCACCCGGCCATCGGCCAGCCGCAGCGCGCAGCGCGTCACCGTCATCTCGCCCAGATTGAACGGCGCGCCCCCCGCCCCCATCCGCCCGCGCAGCATCACCGCGCCCAGTTCGGGGCGGCGCAGCCAGTCGAAAGGCGGCAGATCGGGCAGAAGTTCGGCCAGGCGCGGACCGGAAGCGCGGGCCAGAAGCCCCAGCGTCGCGGCGCGGTTCTGGGCCCGGTCTTGGGCCCGGTCTTCGGGGGTGAAGGCGAAAGCAGACATCTTGCGGATTTGTCCAGATATGTATACAACTAGACAAATATTGCGGCGACGCGGCCGATTCCACCAGTGAAGTTTCGATGACAAAACGTGACCCCGTCTGGGCGGCGATTGCCGCGATCCTGCGTGCCGAGATCGTCTCGGGCGCCTGCCCCCCCGGGGCGAAGCTGCCGACCGAGGCGGCGCTTTCGGCGCGCTTCGGGGTCAACCGCCACACCGTCCGCCACGCCCTGGCGGCCTTGGCCACCGAGGGGCTGGTGGTGGCGCGGCGCGGCGCGGGGGTCTTCGTGGCCTCCAGCCCGCGCGCCGATTACGCGCTGGGGCGGCGGGTGCGGTTTCAGGAAAACGTGCTCGCCTCGGGGCGCACGCCCTCGCGCCGGGTGTTGCGGCTGGAAACCCGCCCGGCCGAGCCCGCCGAGGCGGCGGCGCTGGGCGTCGACCGGGTGCATCTTTACGAGGGGCTGTCGCTGGCCGACGGCGTCGTGCTGGCGCAATTCCGATCCGTGTTTCCGGCGGCGCGTTTCCCGGATCTGCCGGAACGGCTGACCCGGCTCAGTTCGGTCACCGCCGCGCTGGCCGAGATGGGGGTGAGCGATTACACCCGCGCCTCGACCCGGATCACCGCGAAGATCGCGCGCGGACCCCGGGCGGGGCTGATGCAGCTGCCCGAGGGCGCGCCGCTTTTGCGCACCGAGGCGGTGAATGTCGATGCCGCGGGGCGGGCTGTCGAATACGGGCTGACCTGGTTTGCGGGCGATCGCGTCGCGCTGACGGTCCTGCCCGAAGGGCTGGCTCAGCCGGGCAGGCCCTCGTAACGGTCCAGGAATTCCTCGGCCGGCAGGGCACGGAAATCATGCAGCCGCGCCCGCAGCGTCGCATGGTCCCAGTCCCACCAGGCCAGCGCCAGCAGCCGTTCGGCCACGGTCTCGGAAAACCGCATCCGCAGGGGCACGGCCGGGCAGCCCGCCACGATCATGAAGGGGGGCACGTCCTTCGTCACCACCGCGCCCGAGGCGACGATGGCGCCGATGCCCACCGTCACCTCGGGCTTGATGATGGCGCCATGCCCGATCCAGCAATCGGCGCCAAGATGGATCCGGCGCCCGGCCCGCTGCGCGAAAAAGCCGGCATCATCGCCCACGTCGTCCCAGTAATAGCTTGAGCGATAAAGGAAATGATGCTGCGCGGCATTGCGGAACGGATGGTCTGTCGGGCCGATCCTTGTCATCGCGGCGATATTGGCGAATTTCCCAACCGTGGTGTTGGCGATATCAGCGAACCGGTCGCAATAGCTGTAATCGCCCATCTCGACATGGATCAGCCGCGATCCGCGGCCGACCTCGACCCAGCCGCCGAAGCTGGCATTGACGATCTCGCAATCGGGCGCGATCCGCGGCGTCACGGGATGCAGTTTCGGCATGATCTACCCCTTGATGAAACGCGCCCGCAGCCAGGCCGACAGGCTGTCCATCGCCATCACCATCAGGGTGATCAGGACGATGTAATAGCTGACCTCTTCCCAGTCCTTCTGGGTCTGGATCGCCTGGGTCAGCAACAGCCCGATGCCGCCGCCGACCAGCGCGCCGATGACCGTGGCCGAGCGGGTGTTGCTTTCCAGATAGTAAAGCACCTGGGACAGGATCACCGGCGCCACCTGCGGCACCACCCCGAAGCGGGCCTGGGCGACCGCGGGCGCGCCCGTCGAGGCGATCCCCTCGCGCTGCTTTTCGTCAATGTTTTCCAAAGCCTCCGAAAAGGTCTTGCCGAAGGTGCCGGTGTCGGTCAGCAAGATCGCCAAGGCCCCGGTCAAAGGCCCCGGCCCGAAGGCGCGGCTCAGGATCACCGTCCAGATCAGCCCGTCAATGCCGCGGAACAGATCGAAGATCCGCCGCAGGCCAAGCCGGATCAGCCGCCCGGGGCTGAAATTCGACGCCGCCAGAAAGGCCAGCGGAAAGGCGATCAGCGCCGCCCCGAAGGTGCCAAGGAACGCCATCAGCACCGTCTCGCCCAGCGCCCAGGCGACATCGCCATGCCGCCACATCCGGTTTTGCCAGATGTCAGCGGCCATCGCCGCAAGGTTTGAACGCTCCGGCTCCAGCCGCGGCTGCCACAGCGCCAGAGCGGCCAGCTCGGCGGCGCTTTTGCCGTGGAACGGGCTTTGCAGATCGAAGAAAAACAGCTCCCAGCCGGGTTCGTAGCGCAGGGTTTCCGTGCGCGCGGGCGTCATCGAAAACCGCCACCACGGGCCGCGGATATCGACCCGCGTCGCAGAGGCCGAGAGCCAGTCGGGGTTTGCCGCGCCCTCGGGCAGGGTGACGGCGATCTGGCGCCCGTCGCGGCTGACGCGGATCACCCCGAACCCGGCGCGCTCGATCACCGCGCCCTGCGCGACATAGGTCACGCGCGAGCCGTCGGGCAGGTCGATCCGCGGCTCGGCGCCGTCCCGCACCCAGCCGGGAAACTGCGCGGGGGCGTAGCGGCCCTTGGCCTCGCCCTCGATCGCGACGTCAAGCCCGGGCTTGCGGCGATCCAGCGTGACATGGGTCTTGAAGCTCCAGAAATCGCCCAGCAGCACGGCGGCGTTTTCCGGCCGCATCCGCGCCGCGATCCCGGGCAGATCGAAGCTGAAGAAGATCGTCGTCAGATAGACGAGCAGCACGACAGGCGCGGCCAGCAGAAGTGCACGGCGGCGCGCAAGGCGGCGGCAAATCTCGGCCCGGGTCAGCAAAAGCGCGGGCGTTGTGGCAAGCGCGGTCATGCCGGGCGGCCTCCTTGCACCAGACGCGCGCGGGCGCGGTCGGAGAGATGATCGACGAGGACGATGGTCAGGAACAGAAGCGCGAAGATCGCCACCACCTGATCGTAGCGCCCCTGCCCCCATTGCAGCGTCGTGCGCAGGTCATAGCCGATGCCCCCCGCGCCGACGAAACCCAGGATCGCCGAGGCGCGGATGTTGATTTCAAAGCGCAACAGCGCATAGGAGGACCAGTTCGGCGCCACCTGCGGCCCGACGGCGAACCAGATCCGCGCCAGCCATCCGGCCCCGACCGAGGCCAGCCCCTCGACCGGCTTCAGATCGGCGTTCTCGGCGACCTCGGAGAAAAGCTTGCCCAGCGCCCCCGCGGTATGAAGCGTGATCGCGATCATCGCGGGCACCGGGCCGCCGCCCAGAAGAAAGATCAAGACCAGCGCGATGACGATTTCGGGCATCGCCCGCATCACGTCCATCGACCGCCGGATCGGCACGACAAGCCAGGGCAGCGGCGCCAGCGCGCGGGCCGACAGCACCGCCAGCACCGCGGCGAGCAGCCCGCCCAAAACCGTCGAGACCGCGGCGATGTTCAGCGTCTCGATCAGCGAGGGCAGGTATTGCCGCAGATAGCCCGGCAGGTTGGCCCAGTCGCGCGCCGCCTCGGACAGGATTTCGATCGGAAAATCCGCGACATGCGCGATGCCGTCGAAAAAGCTTCCGGCATTGCGGGCATCGGCCGTGCGCCAGCCCGAGGCCATCAGCACGACAAACAGCACGCCGATCAGCGTGCCATAAAGCCGACGGCGGCGCACCAGCGCCAGATATGCCGCGGTCATGGGCGGGGCAGTCGGGGGCGGGGCAGTCGGGGGCGGGGAAGCCGTCATCTTGCGCCTTTCGGGACAAAAGGACGGGGGCCGAAGCCCCCGCCCGAGGGTGCTGAAAGCTGTGGCTGCTGAAATCAGTTCCCCTGCGTCGCGCGCCGGGTCTCGACGATGATGTCGTAGCGATCGGCGGTGACCGGCATGAAGCCCGCGGTGTCGCCCGCCGCGACGCCATAGGCGCAGTCCTTGTCGCGGGCGTGCAGGCCCTTGACCAGCTCGGTCATCTTCGCCTTCACGTCTTCGGGCAGGGCATGGCGCAGCACCACCGGGCCCTCCGGGATCGGCGCGGATTTCCAGATCTCGACGATGTCGTTCATGTTCACCAGGCCCGCATCGACCGCCTTGCGCAGCGCGCCCGAATTGTAGCCGTCTTCCCAGTTGCCCTGGCCATCGGCCCAGGTCACACCCGCATCGATGTCGCCATTCACCACGGCAACGATGGTCTGTTCATGCCCGCCGGTGAATTTCACCGTCTTGAAATAGCCCGAGGCGCCATCGGCCAGGTCTTCGCGGGTGATCTCGGGATGGGTCTTCGGGATATCGACCGAGGGGATCAGATAGCCCGAGGTCGAGTTCGGATCGCCAAAGCCGAAGACCTTGCCCTTGGCGTCCTCAAGCTTGGTGATGCCGCTGTCCTTGCGCGCGATGCCGATCGAATGATAGGTGAAGGACCCGTCCAGATTGGTCTTCACCAGCGCCACATCGACCGCCTTAGGGTCGGTCAGATAGACTTTGGCATAGGCCGAGGCGCCCAGCCAGGCCATGTCGATGGTGCCGCCCAGAAGCCCCTGCACCACGCCGTCATAATCGGCGGGGGCGAACAGCTTCACCGGCACGCCCAGGGTGTCTTCGGCATATTTGCGCAGGCATTCGTTCGAATTCAGCCGGTCTTGCGCGTTCTCACCGCCCAGAAGGCCGATGTTGAACTGGGTGATGCCCTCGGCATGGGCGGCAGAGGCAAGAAGGGTCGTGGCAGCCAGAACGGCGGGAAGGATCTTCATGGTCGTCTCCGGTTGAACCCGGCCACCCCGGCCGGGAAAGGGTCAGGCGCCCAGCATCGCGCTGGCGTAACTTGCGTCGGCGCGCACATCGGCAGGGATCGCGGTCGAGGTCGCGGCCTCGTTGAAACTGGCGTCGGCGCCGTAGATCTCGCGCGCGATGCCGGTCGAAAGCTGGTCGGGGCGGCCGTCGAAGACGACGCGGCCGTCGCGCATGCCGATCACCCGGTCGCAATAGCGCCGCGCGGTATCAAGCGTGTGCAGATTGGCGATCACCATGCGCCCGTCCTCGGTCTGGATGCGCTTGAGCGTGTCCATGACGATCTGCGCATTCATCGGGTCAAGGCTGGCGATCGGCTCGTCGGCCAGGATGATCGCGGGATCCTGCATCAGCGCCCGGGCAATGGCGACGCGCTGCTGCTGGCCGCCCGAGAGCGCCTCGGCACGTTTGGCCGCCTGATCGGCGATGCCGAGCCGGTCGAGGATCGCCAGCGCCCGGGTGATCTCGGCCTCGGACCACAGATCGAAGATCGCCGCCAGCACCGGGCGCCGCCCCAGCAGCCCATGCAGCACGTTCGAGGCGACATCGCGGCGCGGCACCAGGTTGAATTGCTGGAACACCATGGCGCACCGGCTTTGCCAGGCGCGTTTCTCGGCCCCTCGCAGCGTCGCGACATCGCGGCCCTGAAACAGGATCTCGCCCGCGCTGACATCGGTCAGCCGGTTGATCATCCGCAGAAGCGTCGATTTCCCCGCCCCCGAGCGGCCGATGATGCCGACAAAGCCCGGACGGTCGAAGCGCAGCGAGACATTGTCGACCGCGCATCGGCCCGCGAAATCCCGTGTCAGGTGTCGCAATTCCAGCATCTGTCCCCCCGATCCAGCGTCGCGGCCCTTCTCGCCTGTCCGGGCGACAGGACCATGGCAGTTTGTTAAAGCTTCGGTAACGATGCCCCCAACGATGCCAACCGGGGCCGGACGAAAGCAAAACCCCCGGGCCTTGCGGTCCGGGGGTTTCGGGTCAGAGTCGGAGGTCGGAGGTCGGGAGGGTTATTCGACCTTGCCGATTGACCAGAACAGCGTCTCGCCCGAGCTGTCGTCCACGCCGTCATTGTCGGTGACGACAAAGCCCTCGCCCGCCGCGTCGATGGCGAAACCTTCCACCTTGTCAAGGATATAGCCGTTCCATGCCGCCAGATCGGGCAGCAGGTCGCGCACCAGTTCCTTGGTCACCACCGGCAGCGGGCCGCCCAGCTCCGCGGGTTTCAGATCGGCCAGCGCGACGCGGTAAAGCCGCTTCACCGCCGCCTTGTCGGCCAGCTGGTTGTCGCGCTCGATCAGATAGGCGAAATCGCCGTGCAGGGTGATTTCCGACAGCCCGACCCAGCCACCTTCGGGCGCGGCATCGAGCGGATACTGCACCGCGCCCCATGTTTCGGCGTCAAGATCATAGGCGACCAGCTTGACCATCCCCTTCGGATCGTCCTTCCACGGCCGCTGCACCGCCAGCCACAGAACATTGCCCGCGACCGCGATCCCCTCGAAGCCGAAACGGGTTTCGGCCGCGGCAAGCTCGGGCGGCAGGCCGATCTGCCGGTCGATCGCGCCCGTTTCATCGACATGCACGATGCCATGCGGGATCATCTTGTCCGTGCGCCCCTCGGTCGCGAGCCAGAAGCCGCCCTCGCCATCGCCGGTCAGCCCCTCGATATCCATCAGCTGCGCCGGATCGCCCCCCCGCGTGACGGTCAGCGCCGCGGTGATCCGCGCAGGTTTCTGCGTCGCGTCGATGGTGTAGATCGTCGGCGCCGCCGACAGGAAACTGTCCGAAGCGGCGAAAAGATGCCCCGGTTTCGCCGGATCGGCGGTCAGCGCCGAAAGCGCCGCCCAGCCGATCAGCGGCTCGGTGCCCGCACTGGTCAGCGTCGGATAGGCGGGCGCGGCATCGGAGAGCGCGTAAAGCATCACATGCGCCGGGGCGAGCCCGTCTTCGCGCAGATCGACCTCGTTCGCCGTGGCCAAAAGCCCGCGGGCCGGGATCGCCACCAGACCTTCGGGGCTGATCCCCGAGGGCAGGATCTGCAAGAGTTTCGGCGCCGTCAGATCGGCCAGATCATAGACCGCGACCAGCGAGGCCCGCTCGGCGGCAACGAAAAGCAGCTTGCGACCGTCGAACTCCGCCACCTCGACCGATTCGATCTCGACGCCCTTTTTGTTGCGCTTGTCGGGGTAATGGCCCAGCGCCGCCATCTCGCGCTCAAGGCTGGCCCCGGCCTCGAAAACCACCGTGCCGTCCTTTTTCCAGATCGTGAAGCCGCGCGCGCCGCCCTTCCAGTCGCCCTCGTTCGCGGTGACGAAATGATCCGTGTCGATCCATTTCACCGCATCGGGTTCGCGCGCGACGGCGTCTTTCTTGCCGGTGAAGTCGAGCTTGCCGTCCTTCTTCGTGTCGATCCCCGCCAGATCGACGCTGCCCGCGGAAAAATGCGAGGCGACCTTGCCATCGGCGCCGATCACCACGATTTCGTTGTTCTCCTGCAGCGTCACCACGATCTCGCCCGCGGTGTTGACCGAGACGAATTCGGGCTCGGGATCGTCCCCCGCCACCGCCGCAAGCCCGGTCAGCTCGATCTTCTGCAACCCGCCACAGTCAACCGCACCCTTCGAAAGCGGCAGTTTCACCAGATACCCCGCGGGGGCCTGCGGCAGATCGCCCTCGTTCACCTCCTCGTCGCGCTCGTTTTCGATCGCCACGGCCAGGAAGCTGCCATCGGGGGCCTTGGCGACGGAATCGGGCTGCCCGCCCAGATCGCAGTCCGCCACGATTTTTTGCGTGCCCAGATCCACCGTCACCAGCTTGCCCGAGGGTTTGGCATAGCTTTCCGACGTGTTCACCCCGGCAAAGGCGAAATTGCCCAGCACCACCGTCGTCGTCGGCTCGCCGCCCATCGCCACTGTGCCCAAGGGCTTCGGCGCCGCCGGATCGGCGATGTCGATCAGCCCCAGCACGCCCAGCGGGCTGTCGGAATAGATCAGTTTCCGCCCGTCTTCGGTCGCGGTGATGATCTCGGCCGAGGAGGGTTTGGCCGCCTCGGCGCCGGTCGCATTCAGCGGCGTCGCAAAGGCGGAAATGCGGTTGAAGCTTTGCTCGGCATGGGCGGGAAAGGCCGTGGCAAGCGCCAGCGCCGAGGTCAGGCAGAGGCTGCGAAAGGTCATGGATCGGTCCTGTCAGGTTGCGTCGCCGGACCATCCCCGCGGCGCATGACGGGGCGGTGACAAAGCGATGACGGTTTGATGTGTGACAGACGGATGAAGTTTTGATGACAGCCTCGGGTTGTTCAGACTTGTTCAACGCCTTGGCCCAAGACTTGGGCGCGCAAGGCAAAACAGGTGCGGCATGGCGGATATACGGGCTTATCTGGGCAAAATCGGGGTGCAGGTGGGGCTTTGCGCCGGGCTGTTCGCGCTCCTGCTGGCGGTGCTGGGCTGGACCTCGCATCAGGGGCTGTCGGGGTTTCGGACACAGACGCGCGACATGGCCGAGGAACGGCTGCCCGATCTGCGCGGCGCCAGCACGCTGGTGGCGCAGATCTCGGCCTTGCCGCAGGGATTTGCCCAGCTTCTGCAGGCGCCCGACGCGGCGGCGGTGACGGCTGCCCATGCCGCGCTGGCGGCCCGGATCGAGCGCTTCGCCGCAACGCCCGAGGCCGCGGCGGTGCCCGGGCTCGGCGCCCATTTCACCCGGCTGCAGGCGCATCTTGCGGCGCTGACCGCGGCGCTGTCGGAACGGATGGCGGCCGAGGCGGCGCTGGCACAGGCGCTGAAGGACATCGATTCGGTGCTGGCGACGGTGGTGACCGGCTTCAACGCCTATGAGCCGAAGGACGTGATCCGGCTGCGCACGGAAATCATCCGCATCCTGACCGAGACCGATCCGGCGGCCTTCGGACCGCGCGGGCGGAAATTCGCCGAGGCGGCGGAAAAGGTCGCGCGCTCGGTGCCCGAGTCCAAGGCCGCGGGGCGCGCAAGGCTGCTGGATCTGGCCAGCCCCGAGACCGGGCTTGTCGCGCTGCGCCGCGCGGTGCTGCGGGCGGGCACCGAGGCCTCGGGCCGGGCCGAAGAGGCACTGGCCGCGACCGAGGAGATCACCACCGATGTCACCGCGGGCGGTCTGGCGGTGCTTGAGTCGGTGGCGGCCGACATGGGGCGACTGGAGGACGACGCCGCGCGCACGATCCGCAGCTTCAGCCTGTTGCTGGCGCTGGCGGGGCTGGCGCTGGGCGGGGTCGTGCTGGCGCTGCGGGGGCTGATCGTGCGCCCGCTGCGTCGGCTGACCGCGCGCACCCGCGGCCTGGCCGCGGGCGATCTGCGCGTGCTCGACGACATGCGCCGCCGCGGCGGCGAGATCGGCGCGCTGCAGGAGGCGCTGCTGATCTTTCGCGACATGCTGGACCAGAATGCGCGTCTGGCCGAGGCCGCGCAGCGGGCCGCTGCCGAACGCGAGGCCGAGCACCTGGCGCTGATCGCGCATGAACGCGCCGCCGAACGCGCCGAGGCCGAGCGCGCCGAGGAGCGCCGCGCCGCCGCCGCCGCCGCCGAGGCCGAGCGTCTGGCGCTCGAAGCGGCGGTGGCGGCGGAACGGGCCGCGCAGCTGGCCGAGCAGAGCCAGATCGTCGCCGCGCTGGAGACCGGGCTGCACCGGCTCGCCGCGGGCGATCTGACGGCGCGGATCGAGACCCCCTTCCCGCCGCATTCCGAAAGCCTGCGCACCAATTTCAACGCCGCGCTGGGCGAGCTTGCGGCGCTGGTGCGGACGATCCGACACAGCACCGAGGGCATCCTGTCCACCTCGGCGGCGCTGGACCGCGGCGCGGAGGAGATGTCGGCGCAGGCCGCCCGGGCCGCCGCCTCGCTGGAAGAGACCGCGGCGGCGATGACCGAACTGGCGGGCTCGTCGCGCACCGGGGCCGAGCGGGCGGCCGAAACCGCGCGCAGCGCCGAACGGATGTGCGCCGACATCCAGACCGCGCAGGCGACGGTGAACCGGGTGGTCGAAGCGATGGGGCGGATCACCGCCTCGTCGGATGCGATCGCGCGGATCATCTCGGTGATCGACGACATTTCCTTCCAGACCAACCTTCTGGCGCTGAATGCGGGCGTCGAGGCCGCCCGCGCGGGCGAGGCCGGGCGCGGCTTTGCCGTCGTCGCCTCGGAGGTCCGCGATCTGGCGCAGCGCACCACGGCCGCCGCCGCCGAGATCGGCGGGCTGATCACTGAGGCGCGCAGCAAGGTCGGCGAGGGTGAAACCCTGGTGAGCGAGGCCGACCGCGGCCTTGCCGCCGCCGTCGCGGTGATCGAGGCGATCGTCGGCCATGTGCAGGATCTGGCGCAGCTCAACCGCGAGCAATCGGCCAGCATCGGCGAGGTGACGGCGGCGACCGAGGTGCTGGATCTGGCGACGCAGAAAAGCGCCGAGGGGGTGGAGCGCACGGCGCATTCGGGCCGCGATCTGCTCTCTTCCGCGCAAAGCCTGTCGCAGGCGATCGCGCGGTTCGACCTGGGACCGGGTTTCGCGCCCTCGGCGCCCTCCCGCGCCGCCTGAACCGGCCGAGACCCCGACCGCGGGGCATCGCCACCGATCAGGGAAAAGGGGGGCGCTGCCCCCCTCTTTTCCTTCGGAAAATTCACCCCCCGGGATATTTGGACCAAGGTGAAAGCAGCGCCCCGGTTTCATTTCACTTTGGGTCAAATATCCCGGGGGGAGTCCCGCAGGGACGGGGGGCAGCGCCCCCCTCTTCGGCCGGACCGAAAGCGGGGGCCCGAAGGCCCCCGGTTCCGGTCCGGCACCCCCGGGTCAGAGTTTCGACAGGAACTCGTCGACTTCCTTCTTCGCCGCCTCCTTGGTGCGGCCGTATTTCTGCTGCACGAGCCCCTCCAGCCGCTCGCGCTCGCCCGCGATCTCCTCGATCTCGTCATCGGTCAGATCGCCCCATTTGGCACGCACCGCGCCCTTGATCTCTTTCCACTTGCCTTCGATGATGTCCGTGTTCATGGCCGTCTCCTCTCGGTTGGAAGCGCGCGGCCCTTTCGCCGCACCCGTCTTTCCAACGTCGCAAGGCCGCTTTCGGTTCCCGCAGCAGTTTTTCATCGAACCGTGCATTTTCCACTTGCAGCCCCCGGCGCGATTTCATAAATCCCCCCTCACCGAAAGGCAGCGCGGGCGTAGCTCAGGGGTAGAGCATAACCTTGCCAAGGTTAGGGTCGTGAGTTCGAATCTCATCGCCCGCTCCAATCGGAACCAGGTCGCAAGACCGTACCTCAGGCCGCAAGGCCATCGCCAAGGACGCGGGCGTAGCTCAGGGGTAGAGCATAACCTTGCCAAGGTTAGGGTCGTGAGTTCGAATCTCATCGCCCGCTCCAGACGAAAAACCCTCCCCTCGGGGAGGGTTTCGTCTTTTTGGCTTCCGGCTTAACATCCGCGCCTGCCCGCCCTATAAGGCGCTGAAACCAGCAGGAGCAGCCGATGCGGACAGCCACGATCCATCGCAAGACCGCCGAGACCGAGATCTCGGTGACGGTGAACCTTGACGGCACCGGGGTTTACCGGAATGCCACCGGCGTCGGCTTCTTCGATCACATGCTGGATCAGCTGTCGCGCCATGCGTTGATCGATCTCGACATCACCGCCAAGGGCGATCTGCATATCGACGATCACCACACGGTCGAGGATACCGGCATCGCGCTGGGCCAGGCCTTGAGCGCGGCTTTGGGCGACAAGCGCGGCATCCGACGCTACGGGCATTTCGTTCTGGCGATGGATGATGCGCAGGTCGCTTGCGCGCTCGATCTGTCGGCGCGGCCGTTTCTGGTCTGGAATGTCGACTTCCCGACGCAGAAGATCGGCACTTTCGACACCGAGCTTGTGCGCGAATTCTTTCAGGCGCTCGCTACCCATGGCGGGATCACCCTGCATGTCGACCGCGTGCACGGGGTGAACAGCCACCATATCGCCGAGGCCGCCTTCAAGGCGGTCGCCCGCGCGCTGCGGATGGCGGTCGAGCCCGATGCGCGGATGGCGGGGATCCTGCCCTCGACGAAAGGGGCGCTGTGATGAGCCTGACGGTTCTGGTCGATTACGATTCTGGCAACCTGCATTCGGCGCAAAAGGCCTTTGAACGCATGGCACGCGAGGCCGGGCATGGCACGGTGGTTGTGACATCGGAGCCCGATGTGGTGGCGCGCGCCGACCGGATCGTGCTGCCCGGTGACGGGGCCTTTCCAGCCTGCCGGGCGGCGCTTGTGCGCCACAGCGGGCTCTTCGAGGCGGTGGACGAGGCCGTCACCCGCCGCGCCGTGCCCTTCATGGGGATCTGCATCGGCATGCAGATGCTGGCGACGCGCGGGCTGGAATTCGAGCCCACCCCGGGTTTCGGCTGGATCGGCGGCGAGGTGGTGCGAATCGCCCCCGCGGATGCGCGGCTCAAGGTGCCGCATATGGGCTGGAACGATCTGGTGCTTGATCACGCCCATCCGGTGCTCGACGGCATCGCCACCGGCGATCATGCCTATTTCGTGCATTCCTATCATTTCGTGGTGGCGGACCCCGCGCACCGGCTGGCGCATGCCGATTATGCGGGCGCGATCACCGCGATCGTCGGGCGCGACAATATCGTGGGCACGCAGTTCCACCCGGAAAAATCGCAGCGCACCGGGCTGCGGATCATCGCGAATTTCCTGAGCTGGAAGCCGTGAGGGATTTCGCCTCGGCTTTCGCCGAGGCGACCCGGGCGGGGGCTCCGCCCCGTCGTCCATTGGTTCTTGAACCAATGGCGCACCAATGGACGACCCCCGAGGTATTTAGGGCAAGATGAAAGCAGAGCCCCGGGCTTACTTTGCCTCGAAGGCACAGCCGGTCGGAAAGCCGAGCTTGCCCAGAACGAGGGCGGCGGGGCAGAAGCCGGTGAAGGCCGACTGGATCAGGTTCAGGCCGATGAAGACGGTGAACCACAGGAAATAAACCGACACGGTCCAGGTCAGCACGACGCTGAGCAGAACCATGATCCCGGCAAAGACGAGAACGGCACGATCAAGGGTCATCGGGAAACTCCGGTTGGGTGGATGTCCCCTCAGATAGCATCGCCGCCTGACAAATTCAAGTTCTCGAATATTTCGGCGCTTGACCTTGCCGCCGTGCGGCGCAACTGAAGGGCAAAGGAGAGCGTCATGGCCAGCACCAGCTTCATCGTCGAGGGGATGCATTGCGGCGCCTGCACCGGGCGGGTGGAACGCGCCTTGCAGGCCGAAGCGGGGGTGACGCTGGCGGCGGCAAATCTGATGGCGCGTTCGGTCCGGGTCGAATTCGAGCCCCCCGCGCGGGCGGAGGCTTTGGCCGAAGCGCTGGCGCGGGCGGGCTATCCGATTGCGCGGGCCGAGACCTGTCTGGCGTTCGGGACCGCCGATCCGGGGCAGGTCGCGGCGGCGCTGCAGGCGGCGCCCGGCGTGCTCTCGGTCGCGGTGGCGCCGGACGGCACCGCCCGCGTCACCTATGCGCAGGGCACGGTGGCGCCGTCGGAGCTTCTGCGGCGGCTGGAGGGCATCGACGTGCAGGCGCGGGTGATCAGCGCCACACCCGCCCCCGCGCCGGTGGCCGAGCGGCAGGCGGCGGAAGCCGCGCGGCTGAAACGTCAAGTCCTGCTGTCGGCGCTGCTCACCGCGCCGGTCTTCTTTCTGGCCATGGGGCCGCATCTTTACCCGCCGCTGCATCACCTCCTTGCCCGGGCGATCGGCGAGGACGGGATGCAGAACGTGCAATTCGTCTTCACCACCCTGGTTCTGGCCTTCCCGGGCCGGGTCTTCCTGCGCCTGGGCCTGCCTGCCCTCTTTCGCCTCGCGCCCGAGATGAATTCGCTTGTCGCGCTTGGCGCTTTGGCCGCCTGGGGCTATTCGGCGCTGGTCGTGCTGATGCCACAGATCCTGCCGCCCGGCACGGTCGATGTCTATTTCGAGGCGGCGGCGGTGATCGTGACGCTGATCCTGCTTGGCCGCTGGCTGGAAGCCCGTGCCAAGGGGCAGGCGGGCGAAGCGATCTCGCGCCTTGTGGCGCTGCGCCCGGCCACGGCGCGGGTGCAGCGGCCGGGCGGCACGGTCGAGCTGCCGGTCGCGGAGCTCGCCCCCGGCGATCTGGTAGACCTGGCCCCGGGCGGGCGGGTGGCGGTGGATGGGATCGTGACCGAAGGCCATGGTTTCCTTGACGAAAGCATGCTGACGGGCGAGCCCGTCCCGGTCGAGAAAGCCCCGGGCCAGCCCGTGACGGGCGGCACGGTGAACGGCACTTCGGCGCTGGTGTACCGCGTCACCGCGACCGGGGCCGACACGGTGCTCTCGCGCATCATCGCGCTGGTGGAAGCCGCGCAGGGGCAGAAACTGCCGGTGCAGGCGCTGGTCGACCGTGTCACCCGGGTCTTCGTGCCGGTGGTGATGGCGCTTTCGACCCTGACCTTCGCGGTCTGGTTCGCGTTGGGGCAAGGGCTGGCGCCCGCGCTGGTCGCGGCGATTTCGGTGATGATCATCGCCTGCCCCTGCGCGATGGGGCTCGCGACGCCGGTCTCGATCCTGGTCGGCACCGGGCGTGGGGCGGAGCTGGGCCTTCTGTTCCGGCGCGGCGATGCGCTGCAACGGCTGGCCGAGGTGAAAACCCTTGCCTTCGACAAGACCGGCACCCTGACCGAGGGGCGCCCGGCGCTGACCGATCTATTCGTCCTTCCGGGCCTGACCGAAGCGGATCTTTTGCGCCTTGCCGCCGGGGCCGAGGCGCGGTCCGAACACCCGCTGGCCCGCGCCGTGGTGCAGGCGGCCGAGGCGGCGGGCATCGCCCCCGCCCGCGCCCGCAAGGTGGTGGCGACGCCCGGCCGGGGCCTTGCGGCCGAGGTCGAGGGACGGCAGATCCTGCTTGGCAATGCCGCCGCCCTGAGCGAGGCCGCGATCGACCCGGCCCCGCTTGCCGCTCAGGCCGAAGTCTTTGCGCAGGATGGCAAGACCCCGGTCCTTGTGGCGCTCGATGGCACCCCCGTTGCGGTGCTGGCCCTCTCTGACCCGCCGAAACCCCATGCCGCCGCAGCCGTCGCGGCGTTGGAGCGTGAAGGCATCGCGGTGGCGATGATCTCGGGCGATGTCGCGGCCACGGCGGCGGCGGTCGGGCGACAGCTGGGAATTTCGCGCGTCATCGCGGGCGTGCTGCCCGCGGGCAAGGTCGCGGCGCTGACGGCGATGCAGGACACCGGCGCCGTCGCCTTTGTCGGCGATGGCATCAACGACGCCCCTGCCCTTGCGGCGGCCGATGTCGGGCTGGCGCTGGGGTCTGGCACCGATGTCGCGATCGAGGCGGCCGAGGTGGTGATCGTCGGCGCCGATCCGCGCGGGGCGGCCCGTGCAGTCACGCTCTCGCGCGCGGTGATGCGCAACATCCGGCAAAACCTGTTCTGGGCCTTCGCCTACAACGCCGCGCTGATCCCGGTCGCGATGGGGGTTCTGGTGCCCTTTGGGGGGCCGGGCCTCTCGCCGATGCTGGCCGCCGCGGCGATGTCGCTGTCCTCGGTTTTCGTCGTCACCAACGCCCTCAGATTGCGCCGCGCCGCCGCCTGAGCATCGGCGAAGCTCCGCCCATTGTCGCCGGGGCGTGGAAAATTCCTTTGCCGCAGGGATCACGGCTCGGTATCAGGGCTGAAACGAACCCGTGAGCGACTGGAGGCCACATGCTGTCCCGCCGATCCCTGCTGCTGAGCTTTGGTGCCGCCCTGGCGCTTTCGGCTTGTGGTACGGGCCGTCAATCGTCGAAAAACCCGCCCGATGGCCTGCTGCAACCCGGCGAAAGCCCCGCGATGCGCGCCAAGATCAACCGCTGGGCCGATCATTACGAGGTGCCGCGCAGCCTCGTGCACCGGATCGTGCAGCGCGAAAGCGGCTACAATCCGGGCGCCCGCAACGGCCCCTATTACGGGCTGATGCAGATCCATCCGCGCACCGCGGGCACGATGGGCTTTGACGGCTCGGCCGCGGATCTGCTCGATGCGGATACGAACCTGAAATACGGGGTGAAATACCTGCGCGGCGCCTGGATGTGCGCCGATGGCAACGAAAGCCGCGCCGTCAGCTGGTATGCCAAGGGCTATTACTACGAAGCCAAGCGCCGCGGCATTCTGGACGAGGTCGGGCTCGCCTGAGCCGCCCCGCCAGATCTGTCTGAAAAGCCCCGCCGAACCCTGTCCCGCGGGGTTTTTCGTCTCAATCCTGTGCCCGCAGCACCTGCGCCGGCCGCACCGAGAGCGGGCGCGCCGCAAACAGCGTGCCCGCCGCCAGCACCGCCACCATGCCGCCCAGAACGATCCCCCCGGCCGAGACCGGATCAAAGCGGAACGCGGCCTCCATCACGAAGCGCAGCACCGCCCAACCGGCCAGCGCCCCCACCGCCACCGCAATCGCCCCCGAGGCGGCGCCAAGGATCAGCGCCCGCAGCGCAAAGGATCCCAGGATCATCCCGCGCGTCGCCCCCAGCACCTTGAGCAGCGCGGCTTCCCGCGCCCGGGCCTCTTCGCCCGCCGCCGCCGCGCCCAAAAGCACGGTGAAGCCGGTCAGCAGCGTGACCGAGGCCGCCAAGGCCACCGCCTGCGCGATCGAGGCAAGCGCGTCGCTGACCCGCGCCATCGCCTCGCGCACCGGAATGGCGGTGACGGTCGGGAAGTCTTTCGACAGCGCGCGCAGGATCGGCGCCTCCTCGGCGGGGGGGGCGTAGATCGTCGCCAGTTCGGTATGCGGCGCCCCCGAGAGCGCATTGGGCGAAAAGGTCAGCACGAAGCCGATCCCCATCGTCGAAAAATCGACATCGCGGAACGAGGATATCTCGGCCTCGATGTCCCGCCCCAGAATGTTCACCGTGAGCCGGTCGCCCAGCTTCAGCCCCAGTTCCACGGCCTCCTTGGCGGAGACCGAGACCAGCGGCGGCCCGGCGTAATCCTTGGGCCACCATTGCCCCTCGGTCAGTTTTTCGCGCGGGGCGTCCGCAAAGGTCACGCCGCGGTCGCCGCGCAGCACCCAATGCTCGCCCGCGACCCTGCGCGCGTCCTCTCCGTTGATCTTCGTCAGGATGCCGCGCAGCATCGGCACGGTATCGACGCGCGACACGCCCGCGAAATCCTGCATCCTTTCCACCAGCGCCGGGCGGTCAGGCGGCGGAATGTCCATCAGGAAGAAGGCGGGGGCGAGTTTCGGCAGGTCTTTCGCGATGGCGCCGCGCAGCCCGCTTTCGACCTGACCGACCGCAGCCAGAACCGAGAGCCCAAGGCCCAGCGCCAGAATGACCGCCGTCGCTTCCGATCGCGGCGCGCCGATCGCGGCCAGCGCCGCATGGAGCGCCGGAAACCGCGCGCTGCGCGGGCCAAGGCGCCGGGCCAGACGGCGGATGCCCGCAGCCGCCAGCGCCAGCAACAACAGCGCCCCGGCAACGCCGCCCAAAGTGCCCAGCGTCAGCGCGGGCAGGCCCGAAAACGCCACCGCCGCGCCCAGCAGCATCGCCGTCAGCGCGCCGATCAGCGCCAGCATCCCCCAGCCCGGCAGGCCGCGCCGGGCCGTCTGCGCCTCGCGGTAAAGCGTGGCGGCGCGCAGCTCGGACAGCTGCGCCAAAGGCCAAAGCGCGAAGATCGCCGCCGTCAGCGTGCCGTAAAGCGCGGCCTCGAGCAGCGGGCGGGGGGCAAGCGTCACCGTGACCGGCACCGGCATCGCGGCGGCAATCGGGCCCTGCGCCGCCAGCACCAGCGCCGCGGCAAGGGCAAGCCCCGCCGTCACCCCCAGCACCGTCAGCGCGGCAAGCTGCAGCAGAAACGCGCCCCGGATCGTCGCCCCGGAAGCGCCCAGCGCCCGCAGCGTGGCGATGGTGGCCGCCTTGCGCGCGATCCAGGCCTGCACCGTGGCAAAGATGCCGACGCCCCCCACGGCCAGCCCGGCCAGCCCCACCAGCACCAGGAAAGAGCCGAGCCGGTCAGTGAACCGCTCGACCGAGGGGGCGGCGCGGCGCGCATCGCTCCAGCGCATCCCGGCGCCCTCGAAGCGCTTTTGCGCAGCGGATTTGAGCGCGGGCAGGCTTTGCCCCTCGGGCAGGGTCAGGCGGTATTGCGTTTCGTAAAGCGAGCCGGGGTTCAATAGCGGCGTGCGTTCCAGCGCCGAAAGCGCCACCACCGAGCGCGCGCCAAAGGCCATGCCCGCCCCGCCCGCATCGGGTTCGCGCAAGAGCCGCGCCATCAGCACAAAGTCCTGCCCGCCAAGCCGGAACCGATCCCCGGGCTTCAGCGCCAGCCGGTCGGCCAGCACCGGATCAAGGAAAGCGCCGGGCAGACCGCCCTGCCCCGCCAGCGCGGACGTGCCCACCGGCGGATCGAGCACCACCTGCCCGACGAGCGGCCAGTTTTCGTCCACCCCCTTGAGCTGCGTCAGCGCGGTTTCCGCGCCGTCGCCCGTGCTGGCCATCGAGCGCAGATCGACCACCTCCGAGACCCGCTCGCCCTGCGCCATGATCCAGTCGCGCTCGGGGCCGGTCGCACGCCGATAAGTGAATTCCAGCTGCGCCTGCCCGCCCAGAAGCACCGCGCCCTGATCAGAAAGCCCGGCCCGGATCGCCTCGCGCACAAGGCCGACGGCGGCAATCGCCGCCACGCCCAGCATCAGGCACAGAAGAAAAATCCGAAACCCCTTGATCCCGCTGCGCAATTCCGCACGGGCGATGGAAAGGGCGAGCCTCATGCCAGCCGCCCGTCGGCCAGACGCACCAGACGGCTGCAGCGCGCGGCCAGATCCGGCGCATGGGTGACCAGCACCAGCGTCGCCCCGGTTTCCGCCTGCAGGGTGAACAGAAGCTCGATGATCGCGGCACCGTTCGCCGCATCTAGATTGCCGGTCGGTTCGTCGGCCAGCAAGATCGCCGGACGCGGCGCGACGGCGCGGGCCAGCGCCACGCGCTGCTGCTCGCCGCCCGACATTTCCGACGGATAATGGTTGCGCCGATGGCCCAGCCCGACCCGGGCAAGCTCGGCCTCGGCGCGCGCGATCGCGTCTTTCGCCCCGGCGATCTGCAGCGGCAGGGCGACGTTTTCCAGCGCCGTCATCGTGGGCACAAGGTGGAAAGACTGGAACACGATCCCCATGTTGCCACGGCGAAAGCGGGCCAGATCATCCTCGCCCAGCGCGGTCAGATCGCGGCCCAGCGCCATGACCTGCCCCGAGGTGGCGCGTTCAAGCCCGCCCATCAGCATCAGGAGCGACGACTTGCCCGACCCGGACGGCCCCACCAGCCCCACGCTTTCGCCGCGCAGGATATCGAGCGTGATGGAATGCAGGATCTCGACGGGACCGGCATTTCCGGCCAAGGTCAGTCGCGCGTCGGCAAGGGAGAGAACGATGTCGGTCATCTGGGCCTGTCTGCAAAGGGGATCAATCGGATATGGGGTGCGGCGGCGGCTGGGCAAGGCGCTGGCCACGGGGATTTTCGCGCTTGGCATCGGCGGGACGGCCATGGCCGAGCCGGTGACGCTGCTTGCCGTGGGCGACAGCCTGACCCAAGGTTACGGGCTTGAACCGGATCAGGGGCTGGTGCCGCAGCTGGAAAGCTGGTTGCGGGCGCAGGGCGCCGAGGTGACGGTGATCAATGCGGGGGTGTCGGGCGACACGACATCGGGCGGGCGGGCGGGCGCGGCTGGGCTGGTCGCTGACGCCCGAGGTCGATGCGGTGATGATCGCGCTTGGCGGCAATGACATGCTGCGCGGCCAGCCCCCCGCACAGGCGCGCGGCAATCTGGAGGCGATGCTGGCCGAGGTGACGGCACGGGGGCTGCCGGTGGCCTTGGTCGGACTGAAGGCGCCCGGCAATTACGGCCCGGACTGGCAGGCCGGTTACGATGCGATCTGGCCGGAGCTTGGGGCGCGCTATGGCGCGGTTGTCGTGCCCGATCTGCTGGCGCCGATCGCCGCGAAGACGCCCGAGGCGCGCGCGGCGGAAGGGCTGATGCAGGGCGACAACATCCACCCCTCGGCAAAGGGCGTGACGCTGATTGTCGGCGCGCTCGGACCGAAGGTGCTGGAGGTGCTGGACCTTGTGAGGCCTGCGCCCTGAAACCGCGGTGGGCCAAGGGCGTATTTGGACCAAGAAAAAGTCAGCGGTTTCGGTCAAGCGCGATCAGCAGGGTGGCGCCGAGGAGGGACAGGGCCGCGCCCAGGAAGGCGGCAAGGCCGTAGCCGCCGAGGCTGGTGCCAAGGGCAAAGCAGGCGGCGGAAAAGGCGTCGCCCGCCAGTTTCTGCAGCGCCATCAGCGAGGCGCCCGCGCCCGGGCGCTCGGCCATCAGCTCCTGCAGATAGGCCATCGGCTGGGTCAGCACGATGGCGCCGCCGATCGCGCCCGACAGCGTCAGCGCCCAGACCGCGGGGGTCTCGGCCAGAAGCGGGATGCCCGCGAGGTGGACGGCGTAGAGAAGCGTGCCAAGGGCGATCAGCCAGGTTTGGCGGACCCGGCCGACAAGGAAGGGCAGCGCCAGCATGAAGGGCACCTCGAGCCCGGCCATGAGCCCCGCGTAAAGCGCGGTATCGGCGGCGCCGCGAAAGGGAATGGCGGCGAAGACCAGCCCGACGACCACCATGTAAAGCATCACCGCGCCGTTGATCGTGCCAAGGGCCAGCACGCGGATCAGCACCTGCGGATGGCCGATCTCGCGCAGCGCCTCGCGAAACGAGAGGCCCGAAGGCACGTCTTCCCAATGGGTTGCGCCGTCGCGCGGCCAGAGCCGGACGGTCAGCCCCAGCATCAGCACTGCCAAGACAAGGCAGACCGGATAGATCGCGGTGAGGGGGGTGTCGCCTTGAAACACCACCGACCAGATCGGCAGCACCACGACCCAGGGCAGGGCGAAAAGCGCGCGCAGGGTGGAAAGGACGGCGGGGCGGTCGGCCTCGGGCTGGGTGGTGGCGGCCAGACGGGCCAGCGCGAAGATCTGCCCGAAGATCGCGCTGGAGATCGGCAGCAAGAGCGCATGGGCCAGCACGAAGGCGGGGGTGGCGGGGGCGAGTGCCATCAGTGCCGTGCCCAGCGTCAGCGCCGTGACGGTCATCAGCGCGATGGCGCGGCGATTGGCGCGCTGATCGGCGAGGATGCCGAAACCGACCGAAGTGGCAACGGCGACGAGCGAGGCGAGGATCAGAAGCGCCGAAAAGGCGTGATCGGACAGGCCGAAGACCTTGACCGCAAGCGACGAGACATAGGGCGCGATCGTCGCGGCATGGGCGCCGAAAAGCACAAGCAAGCCAGCGGCCAGCATCAGGGTGCGGTCGCGCAGGATCGGGCGGAAGGGGGCGGCAAGGGACATGCGGCCTGATGCGCCTGGCAGAGGCGATTCTCAACCCCCTACGGCAGCACCTTGCCGGGGTTGAGGATGCCCTTGGGGTCAAGCGCCGCCTTGATCGCGGCCATCATCGCCAGCGCCACCGGGTCCTTGTGCACCGCCATCGTCGCGCGCTTCGAAATCCCCACCCCGTGTTCGGCACTGAAACTGCCGCCCAGGGCGACCGCCTCGGCACTGACCCGGGCGCGGATCGCCTGCGCCAGCGCCGGATCGGGGCGCGAGGGGTAAGCGGTGTAATGGATGTTGCCGTCGCCCAGATGCGCGATCACCAGCTCCTCGGCGCCGGGGTCAAGATCGGCCAGCGCAGGCGTCATCCGGGTCAGGAAGGTCTCCAGCCGGTCAAGCGGCAGGGCGATGTCGCAATCGACGATGTCCGGCGTGGTGAAGGTGATCTCGGCCGCCGATTCGCGCATCTCCCACAGCTTGCGGCGCTGCGTGGCGGATTGGGCGATCACCGCTTCGGTCACCTGACCGGCCTCCAGCGCCGCGCCGAGCAGGGTTTCCAGCGCGGCGACGGGATCGGCGCCAGGAACGGTCGTCGCGGTCTCGATCAGCACATTGACCGGGCGGGGGGCATAGGGACAGGCGAGCGCCGGTTTCAGCCGGGAAAGCCGCGCCATGTAGCGATCGGGCATGAATTCGAAGGCCTCGACCGCGCCGCCGGTGCCCGCCTGCACCGCGTTGAGCAGCGCGAGCGCCTCGGACAGGCTCTCCAGCCCGACCAGCGCGGTTGCATAGGCCGTGGGCGCGGGGACCAGTTTCAGCACGGCGGCGGTGATGATCCCCAAAGTGCCCTCGGCCCCGATGATCAGATCGCGCAGATCGTAACCGGTGTTGTCCTTGTGCAGGCCCGTCAGCCCGTGCCAGATCCGGCCATCGGCCAGAACCACTTCAAGCCCCAGACACAGCGCCCGGGCCGAGCCGTAGCGCAGCACATTCGAGCCGCCCGCATTGGTCGAGAGAAATCCCCCCACCATCGCCGAGCCCTTGGCGCCAAAGCTCAGCGGAAAGGCCAGCCCCTGCCCGGCGGCAAGATCCTGCAGGGTTTCGAGCACCACCCCGGCCTCGGCCACCACCGTCCGCGCGGCGGGGTTCAGATCGCGGATGCGGCTCATGCGGGAAAGCGACAGCATCAGCGCGCCCGGCGCATAGGTGCCGCCATTGAGCCCGGTATTGCCGCCGACGGGCACGACGGGCGTGCCGGTCTGATGCGCCAGACGCAGGACCGCGGCCACCTCCCCGGTCGTGCCGGGGCGGACGACGGCAAGCGGTTCCCAGGCATAATGCCCGGTCCATTCGCGGCCATAGGCCAAAGCTTCGGCCCCGCGCAGAACCTGCGCAGGGCCGAGAATGTCGCTCAAACGGTCAAGAAGATCCATCGGATCGCCCGGGGCTTTGGCCGCGCTTTCGCGTATTTTCACCAAGAAAAAACATGCCGCTTTTTCTTGGCTCAAATACGCCCTTTACGCGGGTGCGGCAGGCTTACCGCCAGCAGAAGAAATCCGCAGGCGCCTTGGCCAGCAGCTGTTTCGCCAGTTCCGCGCCCAGCGCCACGCCATCGGCGGCCGGGCCGCGGATCTCGCCCGTGATCGTCTCGGAGCCATCGGGACGCAGGATCTCGCCGCGCAGCCAGATCTGATCGCCTTCGAGCACCGAAAGACCGCCGATCGGGGTCTCGCACGAGCCATCGAGCGTCAGAAGGAAGCTGCGTTCGCAGGCCAGACGCAGCCCCGAGGGCGCGTGATGGATGGCATCAAGCATCATCTTGGCGCGGCTATCGGCCTCGCGGCGTTCGATCCCGATGCAGCCCTGCGCCACGGCGGGCAGCATGTCTTCCGGCTCGATCGCGGATTTCGCCACTTCGGACATGCCCAGACGGTTCAGACCGGCCAGCGCCAGGAAGGTGGCATCGGCCACGCCTTCGCCCAGCTTCTTCATCCGCGTCTGCACGTTGCCGCGGAATTCGACCATCTTCAGATCGGGGCGACGGGCAGACAATTGCGCGCGACGGCGCAAGCTGGAGGTGCCCACCACAGCGCCCTCGGGCAGCTCGGCGAGCGAATTGTATTTCATCGAGACGAAGGCATCGCGGGTGTCTTCGCGCGGCAGGTAGCAGTCGAGGATCAGCCCCTCGGGCTGAAGCGTCGGCATGTCCTTCATCGAATGCACGGCGATGTCGATCGAGCCCGCCAGCATCGCCTCTTCGATTTCCTTGGTGAAAAGGCCCTTGCCCCCCACCTCTTTCAAAGGCTTGTCGGCGGCGATCAGCGCCGCATTGTCGCCCGAGGTCTTGATCACGACGATCTCGAAGGCCTCTTCGGGCAGATCGAAGGCGGCCATGAGCCGCGAACGGGTCTCAAAGGCTTGCGCGAGCGCCAGAGGGCTGCCGCGGGTGCCGATCTTCAGCGGGGCGTTGGGCGAGGGCATCTGTTCCATGCGCTTGGCATAACCGCGTCAGATTGCCCGCGCAAGCTTTACAAGTGTCAACAGAGCTTGACATTCAGCCGCAGGGGACGCTGAAAGGAAGCAAGTAAGGAGGCCCCCTATGACCGACAAGACGATCCTGCGCGCCCTCAAGGGCGAAGTTCTTTCCACGCCGCCGGTGTGGCTGATGCGGCAGGCGGGCCGTTATCTGCCCGAATACCGCGCCACCCGCGCGCAGGCGGGCGATTTCCTGAGCCTGTGCTACACGCCGGACCTGGCCGCCGAGGTGACGCTGCAACCGATCCGCCGCTATGGCTTTGACGCGGCGATCCTGTTTGCCGACATTCTGCTGCTGCCGCAGGCGCTTGGGCTGGATCTGTGGTTTGAAACCGGGGAAGGCCCCCGGATGTCCACCGTGACCTCGATGGAGGGCGTCAAGGCGCTCAAGGGCAAGGACGACATCCACGACAAGCTTGCCCCGGTCTATGAGACCTGCAAGATCCTGTCGCGCGAGCTGCCGAAGGAAACCACCTTCATCGGCTTTGCGGGCATGCCCTGGACCGTGGCCACCTACATGATCGCGGGCCGCGGCTCCAAGGATCAGGCGGCGGCGCACAAGTTCAAGGACACCGACCGGGCCGCCTTCTCGGCGCTGATCGATGCGGTGACCGTGGCGACGATCGAATATCTCTCGAAACAGGTCGAGGCGGGCTGCGAAGTGGTCAAGCTCTTCGACAGCTGGGCCGGGTCGCTCAAGGGTCAGGATTTCGAGGATTTCGCGGTCGAGCCCGCGCGGATCATCACCGCCGAGATGAAGCGCCGCTTCCCCGGCCTGCCGGTCATCGCCTTCCCGCGCGAGGCGGGCCAAGGCTACATCGGTTTCGCCGAGAAGACCGGAGCGGATTGCGTCGCCATCGACAATTCGGTCTCGCCCGACTGGGCGGCGGCGAATGTGCAGATGGGCAAGACCTGCGTGCAGGGCAACCTTGACCCGTCCTACATGGTGACCGGCGGCGAAGCCCTTGTGGACGCAACGAAAAAGGTCGTCGCCGCGTTCAAGAACGGGCCGCATATCTTCAACCTCGGCCATGGCATCACGCCGGAGGCGAACCCGGACAACGTCACGCTTTTGATGGAAACCATCCGCAAGGGCTGAGCGCGCAAGGGCGTATTTGGACCAAGAAAAAGGGGGCCGCGAGGCCCCCTTTGCTTATCTGGCGCAGCGGTTCAGAAGCTGCGCGGTTTTTTCGGACCGGGCTTGCCCGCCGGTTTCGCACCCGGCTTGGCAAAGCTTTTCGCGCCGTATTTCGGCGCCGGTTTGCCCTCTTTCGCGGCGGCACCGTGGCCGCCTTCGCGCGCCCAGGGGGCGGCCTTGCGGGGCTTCGGCGCCGGGGCGTCGCCCAGGGGCTTGCGGGCGGGACGCTCGGTCTTCTCGAACCGCTCGGCGCGGTCGGGACGCTCGGCCCCCTCTTCGCGCGGCGGGCCCTTGCGATGCGGCTTCGGCGCGGGCTTGTCGCCATAGCTGCCGCGCGGCGCATAGGGTTTCTTCTCATAGGGCTTGCGATCGCCGGTCTTGGTCCACCGGTCGGGCTTCGGCGCCGGACGGTCGAGTCCCTCGGGCATGCCCGGCAGGTTTTCGACCGTGCATTTGCCTTCCATCACCCGATCGGCGCCCAGACCCGCCTCGAAACGGTCGGCCATCGATTCATGGATCTGCACGAAGGTCTCTTGCTGCATCACCCGGATCATCCCGATGTCGCGCCGGGTCAGATCGCCCGCACGGCAAAGCATCGGCAAAAGCCATTTCGGATCAACCCATTGGTCATGGCCCATCGAGAGCCGATACCAGCGCGCGGCGCCGAATTCCTCGCGCGCGCGGGGTTTCGGCCCCTCGCCCACGGTGACGGCGATCACATCCTCGGGCGCGGTGCGGGCGGCGCGGAAATGGCGCAGCACGGCAGCGGCCAGCTGTTTCGGCTCATGCGTTTCCAGAAGCCGGGCGATGGCGTCGAATTCCTCGGCCGTCGCGGGCTCGACCAGCGCCGGTTCCGTCAGCAGACGTTCCTGATCGCGGGCCAGAATATCCTCGGGCGTCGGCGCGCCTTCCCAGGTCACCGAGACCTGCGCCTCGCGCAAAAGCCGCTCGGCCTTGGCACGCACGTTCAGCGGCACGACGATCGCCGACAGCCCCTTGCGCCCGGCCCGGCCGGTGCGGCCCGAACGGTGCAACAGCCCCTCGCGGTTCATCGGCAGATCGGCGTGAATCACCAGCTCCAGCCCCGGCAGGTCGATGCCGCGCGCCGCCACGTCGGTCGCGATGCAGACCCGCGCCCGGCCGTCGCGCATCATCTGCAGCGCGCGCGAGCGTTCGTCCTGCGTCAGCTCCCCCGACAGCGCCACGACCGAGAAACCCCGGTTCAGAAGCTTGCCGGTCAGATGCGTCACCGCCGCCCGGGTCGAGCAGAACACGATGGCGCGCTCGGCCTCGTGCAGGCGCAGCAGGTTGACGATGGCGTTTTCCCGGTCGGAGCGGTCCACCAGCACGCCGCGGTAGTCGATATCGGCATGGCTCTCGCGCGAGGACACGGTGGAAATCCGCTCCGCCTCGCGCTGGAAGGTCTGCGCCAGCCGCTCGATCTCGCGCGGCACGGTCGCCGAAAACATCAGCGTGCGGCGCCCTTCGGGTGCGGATTCCAGAATGAATTCCAGATCTTCGCGGAAACCCATGTCGAGCATCTCGTCGGCCTCGTCCAGCACGACCGCCGACAGCGCCGAGAGATCCAGCGCACCGCGGCGGATGTGATCGCAGATCCGCCCGGGCGTGCCGACAACGATATGCGCGCCGCGTTCCAGCGCCCGGCGCTCGGCGCGGGCATCCATGCCGCCGACGGCGCCGGTGATCACCGCCCCCGCCTTTTCGTAAAGCCAGCTCAGCTCGCGGCTGACCTGCACCGCCAATTCGCGCGTCGGCGCGACAACCAGCGCGCGCGGCAGATCCGGGTAAGGCGAGATGCCGTTTTCGCCCAGCAGTTCCGCTGAGATCGCCAGCCCGAAAGCCACCGTCTTGCCCGACCCCGTCTGCGCCGAGACGAGGAGATCCCGTCCGGCCAGCTCGGGGCGCGTCACCGCGTCCTGAACGGGCGTCAGGGCATCATAGCCCCGCGCGGACAGAGCCTCGGCAAGCGCCGCGGGAAGATGGGGGAAGTCGGTCATATGGGGGGGGCTTTCGCTACTATCAAAGGGCAGCCCATACGCCCAATCCGCCCAAAAGGAAAGCCCCGTTCTGGCATCACGGCAAATATCCCGCGTTCACCCTGGCCAAATATCCCGGGGGCGGCGCCCCCCTCCCCGGTTGGCTTTCCGCGTGCGCGGGCGATTGCCTTTCCGCGTGCGCGAGCGCAAGAATGACCCAAACGGAGGGTTCCATGCGCAAGCTGATCGTGTTCGCTGTTCTGGGCTTCGGTGTTCTGGCCGGCTGCGGCACGCCGCAGGAGCAATGCATCAACCGCGAGACCCGCGAGATCCGGCATCTGCAGGGGATGCTCGACGAGATCGAGGGCAATCTGGCGCGCGGCTATGCCTATGAGGATTACGAGGTGCCGATGACGCGCTGGGAACACTGCGGCACCGACGTGATCCGCCGCGGCAACGGCACGGTGATCGAGAAGCCGCGGATGTGTCTTGAGGATTACACCGTCACCCGCACCCGCGAAGTGGCGATCGATCCGGTCTCGGAACGGCGCAAGCGCGACGGGCTGCGCGACAAGATCCGCGAGATGACCCCCGCCGCCAATGCCGCGATCCGCGCCTGCCGCGCGGCCTATCCCGAAGAATAGGCCCGCGCGCCGCTCTCAGCGCCGCCGCCGCACCACCCGGCGCGCGGCGGTTTCGGGCGCGGGCTTTTCCGGTTTCGTCGCATGCGCAATCGGACGCTCGGCCCGGAGCACCCGGAAGGCGCCGTCGCGGCCGCCGGGCGGGGTGAGTTCCGTCACCTCGTGGAAGCAGGCGCGCAGCACGGCTTCATAGGGCAGATGCCGGTTCGCCACCATCCAGAGCGTGCCCGAGAGCGACAAAAGCCCCGCCGCCGCACGGATGAAGGCCACGCCCAAAGCGGGATCGGCGGCGCGGGAGGTGTGAAAGGGCGGGTTCATCACGATGGCGAGCGGCCGGGTGTCGAGCTTGACCCGGGTCGCATCGGCCCAGTGAAACCGCGCCCGCGGATCGGGCAGGTTGCGTTTCGCACAATCCAGCGCGGCATGGTCCGCCTCGACCAGATCGACCGCCTCCACCCCCTTGCGCGCCAGAACCTGCGCCGCAAGCCAGCCCCAGCCCGCGCCCAGATCGACCACCCTTGCGGGCAGCGTCTCGGGCAGGCAGGCGGCCAGCAGCGCCGAGCCACGGTCGATGCCATCGGCCGAAAACACCCCCGGCGCGGTGGTGAAGCCCGGCGCGGGCTGCAGCGGCCGCGCCTCCCAGCCCGCCAGCGCACCCGGCGTGGCGGCAAAGCCGAAAATCTTGCCATGCGCCTTGGCGATCGGGTCGGTGACCGGCACCAGCGCACGCAGATCTTTCAGCAGCGAATCGATGCCGTCAGTCTTCAGCCCGTCGACCCAGATCGGCCCGCCCGGCACGACGCGGGCGCAAGCCTCGGCCAGCAGCGCCCGCGCCTCGGCCTTGGCGCGCGGCACGAAGACCACGGCGGCGGCGAACCCGCCTTCCGCCGTCGCGGCGGCGACAGTGAAACCGCGCCCGGCCAGCGCGTCGTGGTCGGGCCGGAAGCCCTGCACCAGCTGCAGCCGGTCCTTTGGCAGATCGGACAGGTCGGTCTCGGCGGTGGGACGGTAAACGACGATCCGCCCTTCGGACGGCAGGGCTTGCGGCGCCTCAAGCGCCAGCATCAAACGGGGATGGCTCATCAGATCGGAGGGGTGCCCCCCTCACTCCTTTTCCATGGTGCATTGCAGCGGGTGCTGGTGACGGCGGGAAAAATCCATCACCTGCGAGACCTTGGTCTCGGCCACCTCGAAGGAATAGACGCCGACGACGGCCAGCCCCTTCTTGTGCACGGTCAGCATGATCTCGAAGGCCTGGGCATGGGTCATGCCGAAGAAACGTTCCAGAATATGCACGACGAATTCCATCGGCGTGTAATCGTCGTTCAGCAGCATGACCTTGTACATCGGCGGCCGGGCGGTGCGGGGCGCGGTCTTGACCGCAAGCCCGGCCTCGCCCGCGCCATCCCCCTCGCCGTCTCCGGCGCGAGGGGCGCTGAGGTATAGGGGGTGAAGCAAGGGCAGTCCTCCGCAGGGTCAAAAGGGTCGAATCGGTGTCAAATGTCCAAGATCGCAGGGAATCGTGGCTCCGGGGATCAATATAGGATCATGGCGCGGCAAGAAAAGCCAGTGCGGCGCATCTTGCCAACCGCGCGGCCCGGCGTCAGTTTGCCCGCAAGGAGAGCCCCGATGACCCTGACCACGATCGGCTTTGATGCCGATGACACGCTTTGGCACAACGAGCGGTTCTTCCGCCTGACCCAGGCCCGGTTTCACGACCTTCTGGCCGATCACGCCGAGGTGGCGCAGCTGGAACAGCGCCTGCTCGCCGCCGAGCGCCGCAACGTCGGCGCCTATGGCTTTGGCGTCAAGGGCTTCACCCTGTCGATGATCGAGACCGCGATCGAGGTCAGCGCAGGCCGCGTGCCCGCCGCGGTGATCGGCGAGATCCTGGCCGCCGGGCGCGAGATGCTGGCGCATCCGATCGAGATCCTGCCCCATGCCCGCGAGGCGGTCGAGGCGCTTGCAGGCCGCTACCGGCTGGTGCTGGTGACCAAGGGCGATCTGCTCGATCAGGAACGCAAGCTGGCGCAATCGGGCCTTGGCGATCTTTTCGACGCGGTCGAGATCGTCTCGGACAAGCGCCCCGAGACCTATCGCGCGGTCTTCGCGCGGCACGGCACCGGCGCCGATCAGGGGCTGATGGTGGGCAATTCGCTGAAATCCGACGTGCTGCCGATGCTCGATGCGGGCGGCTGGGGCGTGCATGTGCCGCATGAGATGACCTGGGCGCTGGAACATGCCGCCCCGCCCGCGGCGCATCCGCGTTTTGCCGAGCTGCCGGATCTGGGCGGGCTGGCGGGTCTTGTCGGCGCGATCGCGGTCGCCACCGGGGACTGATCCGCGACCGCCAGCCACAAGATCCGGCACAAACCCCCTCCGCGGCCGCAACATGTTGACGAAAATCATCCCTGCGTTGCACGAACGCCTCAGTTGAAGCCTTTGAATCTTCGTGGTTTTCAGCACCGGGAAGGCGTGCTAAACTTGCCGTCAAGCCCCAGACCACAACGGGGTACATAGAGGCAGTAAGGGCAGTTATCGTGACCAGGCTGACGCACTGGGGCCGTTCGGGTCTTTTGGCAGTATTCTTGGCTCTTCTTCCGGTGGCGCTGTCGGCGGCACCGTTTGCGGCCTATGTGATGGACGCCCGCACCGGCGAGGTTCTTTACGAAAAGAACGCCGACACGCGGCTTCACCCGGCCTCGCTGACCAAGATGATGACGCTTTACATCGCCTTTCAGGCGATCGAATCGGGCGAGGCGAGCCTTGACACGATGGTCACGGTCTCGGCCAATGCCGCCGGTCAGGCGCCCTCGCGGCTGGGGCTGCGCACCGGACAGAAGATCGCCCTGCGCTATCTGATCCGTGGCGCCGCGATCAAATCGGCCAATGACGCCGCCGCCGCGATCGGCGATTTCCTCGAGGGCGACGAGGCGCATTTCGCGGCGCGGATGAACCGCACCGCCAAGGCGCTTGGCATGAAGAACACCACCTTCAAGAACGCCAACGGGCTGACGAAGGCGGGGCATCTGTCGACCGCGCATGACATGTCGATCCTCGGCCGTCACCTGCTTTACGATTTTCCCCAATATTACAATCTGTTCTCGCGCCGGACCGCGGATGCGGGCATCGCCCATGTGGCGAATACCAACCGCCGCTTTCTGGACGCCTACGACGGCGCCGACGGCATCAAGACCGGCTATACCGTGCCCGCAGGCTTCAACCTGACCGCCTCGGCGCAGCGCGGCAACAAGCGCATCATCGCGACGGTCTTCGGCGGCACCTCGCCCGCGGCGCGCAACTCGAAGATGGCCGAGCTGCTCGACCTGGGCTTTGAACGCGCGCCCGGCAAGGTCAATGCGCAAAAGCCCGAGCCGCCGATGCTGATGGCCAATGCCGAAAACGACATCTCCGGGCCGCAGGTCGAAGCCGCGCAGGAGGCCGAGGACGGCGACGAGGAGGCGGTGAAACTGGCCGCCGCCGCCGCCGGGGCCGCCACCGTCGCCGCCCGCGCCGCCGCACCCGACGCGCTCGAACTCGCAGGCCTTGCCCGCAGCCCGCGCCCGCAGGCCCGCCCGGCCTCCGCCGCCGCGACGCCCGAGCCGGAAGACGCGCCGGTGCAACTGGCCGCCGCCACGCCCGAACCGGCCCCCGAACCCGCGCCGCTGGACCAGGTCACCGCACCGCAGCCCGAAACCCTCGCGATGATCGAGCCCGCCGACGAAAGCGTCGAAGCCCAGGGCGACACCGATCCCTCGGGCCCGGTCTTCATCCAGACCGCCACCGCGCAGCCCGAAACCCTGGCGCTTGGCGCCTCGGCGCAGGTGCCGCGCAATGACACGGTGATTCTCGCCGCCCTGACGCCGCCCGCGCCGATGCCCGAAGGCAAGCGCGAGGTCGTCGCCCGCGCCTCTTCCTCGGGCGGGCGCAACTGGGGCATCAGCCTTGGCAAATATCCGTCGCAATATGCCGCCGAACAGGTACTGCTGAAAACCGCGCTGATGGAAAGCAACGCGCTGTCGCAGGGGCTGCGCAAGGTCGCGACCCGCAAGTCGGGCTATGATGCGCTCTTTGTCGGTCTCAGCCGCGGCGACGCCGATCTGGCCTGCGCGCGCCTTGCAGCCCGGGCGGTCGATTGTTCGGTGATCGGGCCGTAAGCTCGGCCCCGCCCGTCGAAAGGGCGTATTTGGACCAAGAAAAAGCAAAACCCGGGCCCCTTGAAAGGTCCGGGTTTTTTCTTGGCGCAAATACGCCCTTGCCGCCTTATCAGCTTTTCGGCCGGTCGTCGTATTTGCCCGACAGGATGCGCTCGGCATCGCCCCTGGGGTCGTCATATTGCCGGGCGCGCAGCGACCACAGGAAGGCGACAAGGCCGAAGCCGCCCAGAAACAGCGAGATCGGGATCAGATAGGTCAGGACCGACATCTTGGCCTCCGTTCGGGCTATTTCAGCCGCATCGAGTTCAGCGACACAGTAATCGACGAGGTCGACATCGCCAAGGCCGCAGCCAGCGGCGTGGCAAGGCCCACCAGCGCCAGCGGCACGGCAATGACGTTATAAGCGGCGGAGATCACGAAATTCTCCTTGATCCGGCGCCGCGCCTGTCCGGAGATGCGCAAAGCATCGCCCACCGGCGCCAGATCGGCGCCCAGAAGCACGATGTCCGAGGCGGTGCGCGCGGCATCGAGCGCCGAGGCGGGCGAGATCGAGACATGCGCGGCCGCCAGCGCCGCGGTGTCGTTGAGCCCGTCGCCCACCATCAGCACGCGCCGCCCCTGCCCCATCAGATCGGCGACCAGCGCCGCCTTTTCGGCGGGCAGCGTGCCCGAATGCCATTCGGTGATGCCAAGCTTGCCCGCCAGCGCCGAAACCGCCGTCTCGACATCGCCCGAGACCATCAGCACCCGCTTGCCCTGCGCGGTCAAAAGCGCCACCGCCTCGGCCGCGCCCAGACGCAGGTGATCCGAAAAGCGGAAGGTCACCGGCTCGGCCTGACCCAGCCGCAGATGCGCGGCGGTGCAATCGCAGGGCGCGGCGCCGACCCAATCGGCCCGGCCCAGCCGCAGCGCAAGCCCGCCCAGCCGCCCCTCGATGCCGAAGCCCGGCACTTCGCGCAGGTCATCGAGCGCGACGGGGCGGATTTCGCGGGCTTCGGCCGCGGTCACCAGCGCCCGCGCCAGCGGATGGGAGGAGGCCTGCGCCAGCGCCGCCGCGACCGAGAGAGTTTCCTCCTCGATCGTGTCGAGCCCTTCCAGAACCGGCATGCCCATGGTCAGCGTGCCGGTCTTGTCGAACACCACCGTATCGACCTCGGCCAGCCGTTCCAGCGCGGTTCCGTCCTTGATCAAAAGCCCCTTGCGGAACAGCTTGCCACTGGCCGCGGTGATCACCGCGGGCACGGCGAGCCCCAGCGCACAGGGGCAGGTGATGATCAGGACGGCGGCCGAGATATTGATGGCAAAGCGCAGATCGCCCCCGGTGGCCCACATCCAGTAGCCAAAGGCCGAGAACGAGAGCGCATGGACGAGCGGCGAATAGGCCCGCGCGGCGCGTTCGGCCAAGGTCGTGTAGCGGGTCTTGGCGCTTTCGGCCATCGCGACCAGATCGGCCATCCGGTGCAGCGAGCTGTCCTTGCCCGCCGCGGTGACGCGCAGCGTCAAAGGCCCGGTCAGGTTCACCTCGCCCGCCGACAGCATCGTGCCGGGCCCCACATAGACCGGCAGGGTTTCCCCGGTCAAAAGCGAGCGGTCGGTTTCCGAGCTGCCCGAAGTCACCTCGCCATCGGCCGGGATGCGGCCGCCCGGACGCACCCGGATCAGATCGCCCGGCTTCAGATCGGCCACCGGCACGATCGTCTCGACGCCCTCGCGCAGAAGATGCGCGCGCGGCACTTCCAGCGCCGCCAGCTCCTCGGCCGCCGAGCGCGCCACGGCGCGGGTGCGATAGTCGAGATAGCGGCCGACCAGCAGGAAGAAGGACAGCATCACCGCCGCGTCGAAATAGGCGTGATGGCCGTGGTTCATCGTCTCGAAGATCGAGATCCCCGAGGCGAGGATCAGCGCCAGCGAGATCGGCACATCCATGTTGACGCGGCCGTGTTTCAGCCCGCCCCAGGCGGAGGCGAAGAAGGGCTGGCCGACGAAGACCACGGTGGGCAGCGCGATGGCGGCGGAAATCCAGTGGAACATGTCGCGCGTCGCGGCTTCGGCCCCCGACCAGACCGCGATCGACAAGAGCATGATGTTCATCATCGCGAAACCGGCGACGCCGATCCGCATCAAGAGATCCCGGCCGCGCTTGTCGGTTTCCGTCGCCGACAACATGCCGGGGTCAAGCTCATAGGCCTCGTAACCGATCCTGGCCAAGGCCTCGACCAGCGCCTCGGCGGTCACCCCCGCCTCGGCATCGACCGAGACGCGTTTCAGCGTCAGGTTGACCCGCGCCGAGCGCACGCCCGGCTGCGCCTCCATCTCGCGTTCGACATCGGTGATGCAGACCGCGCAATGGGCGGTGGGCAGCGAGAGCATGATCCGCGCCCCCTTGATATCGCCCGATTTCGCCAGATCTTCGGCCGAGGGCGCGGCCAGACAGGCCGGGCAGGCGGAAGCGGACAGGTGATCTTCGGTGACCGCCGCAGGGGAGGTCACCGAGGCAAGGGGGGCAGCGGTCATCGGTCTCAGCCTTCGACGAAGAAATCGAGGCGCTGGCGGAACAGCACCCCGTCCGCGGATGTGGCAGAAAGATGGATCAGCCAGGCCCCGGGGGCAAGGCTGAGGGGCGCGGAATAGACGCCGTCCGTCCGGGTCATCTGCGGCTTGCGATCCTCGGCCGCCATGGTGGTGCGGCCGACCAGAACCTCGAGCTGGCCCAGCGGGGCGGGCTGCCCCGCCCGGTCGCGGATGTCGAGCGTCAGCAGGCCATCCGCATAAGCGGGCTTCACCGTCCAGCCCAGCCGCTCCTGCGCGGCGCGGTCGGCATCGAAGCTTTGCGAGGCGACATAGGAATTAGCCACTTCAAGCCCCGGGAAGGTCCTCACCGCCTGCACCGCCATCGTCACGTTGACGGCGATGATCAGCCCGAAAAAGGCCACGAATATCAGCAGGACCTTGCGGCCGGTCAGCGGTTTTGCCATCTCACTTGCCCTTGCCGTTGAAGACGGTGTCGGCCTTGTCCGACACCGGCTCGTCCTCGCCCACCTGTTCGACCCAGATCATGATCCCGGTGCGCTTGGCCGCGGCCAGATCCGACGCGGGACCAGCATCGAGGTAAAGGCGCTGGTTGTAAAGCTGGTCGGCGGGCACGGTGATCGTGTCGCCCTCGACCCCTTCGAGCGTCAGTTTCAGTGCCCGGGTTTCCGCGTCATCCGCGGTGGTGGCCGAGATGCGGAAGGTTTCTTCCGAACCGTGCTTGTTGCGGATGCGCAGGGTGTAGATGTTGCGGATCGTGCCGTCGGATTGCGTCACGAACAGCGGATCGCGGCTCGGCGTGACGTTGAAATCGAGCGGCGAGCGCAGGAAAAGCGCCACCACCAAAGCGACGCCGAAGCCCGCCCAGAGGGTGAAATACAAAAGCGTGCGCGGCCGCAGTACATGGGTCCAGATATTGGTGACCTTGTTACCGGCGCGCTCATGCGCCTCGTCCTTCAGCGCCATGTAGCCGACCAGACCGCGCGGCTTACCGATCTTGTCCATCATCTCGTTGCAGGCGTCGATGCACAGCCCGCAGGTGATGCATTCGAGCTGCTGGCCGTTGCGGATGTCGATCCCCATCGGGCAGACGTTGACGCAGGCCATGCAATCGATGCAATCGCCTTGCCCCTCGGCCAGTTTCTCGCCCTTTTGCAGCTTGCCGCGGGGTTCGCCGCGCCATTCGCGATAGGCAATGGTGATCGTGTCCTCGTCCATCATCGCGGCCTGGATGCGCGGCCAGGGGCAGGCATAGATGCACATCTGTTCGCGGGCGAAACCGCCAAAGGCAAAGGTCGTCGCGGTGGCGATGGCGATGGTGGTGTAAGCGATCGGCGAGGCGTCGCCGGTGAGAAGATCGGAAAGCAGCGTCGGCGCATCGGTGAAATAGAACACCCATGCCCCCCCGGTGGCCAGACCGATGAACAGCCAAAGCCCCCATTTGATCAGCCGCTTGCGGATCTTCTCGGCGTTCCAGGCCTGACGGTGCAGGCGGATGCGGTTGTTGCGGTCGCCCTCGACCCAGCGTTCCACAAGGATGTAAAGATCGGTCCAGACCGTCTGCGGGCAGGCATAGCCGCACCAGACCCGGCCCAGCGCCGAGGTGAACAGAAAGAGGCCCAGCCCCGCCATGATCAAAAGGCCCGCGACGAAGTAGAATTCATGCGGCCAGATCTCGAGCCCGAAGAAGAAGAAGCGCCGGTTGCCAAGGTCAAGCAGAACCGCCTGATCGGGCAAGGCCGCGCCGCGGTCCCAGCGGATCCAGGGCGTGATGTAATAGATGCCCAGCATCAGCGCCATCAGCACCCATTTGAGCGAACGGAACTTGCCGGAAATGCGTCGGGGGAAAATCGGTTCACGCGCGAAATAAAGCGGCGCGTCGTCGGGACTTGGTTGATTGGCGCTCACGGGTGTCTCCGTTGGCTGGGCTCCGTCCTGACGGGATTGAACAGGAACGGGCCGGGTTTGCAACTGCACCTTAAAGCTATGTCGCCGATGCAGCTTTTTGGACGTGCGTTCCCCGGATCGGGGCAGTTCGGCCAGTCTGCCCCTTGATCGGCCGGGCCGGGGGGCAGATATGCTGAAACGCACCGACGCCCCGGGAAACGCGCGAACAGGACGGGGCATCGGTGCTGCCCGGGGGGGCAGGCCCCCCGGGATCAGGTTTCGCTGTTACTGGCCGCCCCCCAGGCTGTGCACATAAGAGGCCACCGCGCGGATCTGCGCTTCGCTCAGACGCGGTTTCGCGCCATCGGCCGCCCAGCTCCAGGACGGCATCACGCCGCCGCGGCCATACTGGATCGTGCTGGTCAGCGTCGCGACATCGCCGCCGTAAAGCCAGATCCCGTCGGTGAGGTTGGGCGCGCCCATCTCCACCAGGCCCTTGGCGTCTTCGCCATGGCAGGACACGCAGTTTTCGGCGAAGATCTGCTGACCCGCGGTCGCCTTGACCTCGTCGGCCGGCTGCCCGGAGATCTGCAGCACATATTGCACGACCTCGTCGATCTGCGCCGGTTCAAGCAGCTCGTCGGTCAGATGCGCGGGCATGTTCGCGACCAGCAGCGTGTCCGGATCAAGCGGATCGCGGATGCCGTGCTTGACGTTGGTGTAGATCGTCTCGATCGCGCCGCCATGCAGCCAGTCGCCGTCCAGCAGGCTGGGGAAGCCGGTGTTGCCGCCCGCCCCCGCGCCGTGGCACTGCGCGCACCAGGTGCGGAACACCGCGGCGCCCGCGTTGCGGGTGTAGGTCACCAGCTCCGGATCGGCCGCGATCGCGGTCAGATCCGTCGCCACCAGCTTTTCTTCCACCGCCTTGTTCATCTCGGCGAATTTGGCGATGTCCTTTTCGACATCGGCCCGGGTCGAAGACCCGAGCAGGCCCGGCGTCGCCCCCGAGGCGAAGATCGGCCAGGCCGGCATCGCGATCGAATAGGCCACACCCCAGATGATGGTGGCGTAGAAGGTCCACAGCCACCAGCGCGGCAGCGGCGTGTTCAGTTCCTCGATGCCGTCCCACTGGTGTCCAGTGGTCTGCACCTCTTTCTTGGTCGTCGGTTTTTTGCTCATCTCCACGCCTCCTTACCGCGTGGCGCCGTCGTCGCGACCGGGGTCTCAGCCCCGGCCATGATCGGCGGGTTTGTCTTCATGGCGGAAAGGGATGTTCGCGATATCGTCGTGAACCTTGGAGGAGCCGGGCCGGAAGGCCCAGATCACGGCACCGATGAAGGTGAGCAAGAGCGCAAGCGCCGCCCAGCTGTCAGCGAATTCACGCAAGATATGATAGTCCATCCCCAGCTCCTTCAGCGACTTGCCACGGGTTGGAAGGTCGAGAAATCGACCATCGTGCCGAGCACCTGCAGATAAGCCACCAGCGCATCCATCTCGGTCAGACCGGGCTGACCGTCGAAGTTGCGGATGTTGACCTTTTCACCATAGCCCGCCAGCAGCGTGGTGCTGTCGGCGTTCGGGTCCGCCTGGGCGACGAAGTCGGCCTTGGCCGAGGCGATCATCTCCGAGGTGTAGGGCACGCCCACGAAGGCATCGGTGCTGACGCGATCTTCGATCCAGGTGCTGTCAAGCGGCACTTTGGCCAGGTAGCCGTAGCTCGGCATCACCGATTCCGGCACCACCGATTGCGGGTTGATCAGGTGTTCGACATGCCACGCATCCGAATAGCGGCCGCCGACGCGGGCGAGGTCGGGCCCCGTCCGTTTCGAGCCCCACTGGAACGGCCGATCATACATCGATTCCGCCGCCAGGCTGTAATGGCCATAGCGTTCCACCTCGTCGCGCATTGGCCGGATCATCTGCGAGTGGCAGACATAGCAGCCCTCGCGGATGTAGATGTCCCGCCCGGTCAGCTCGAGGGGGGTGTAGGGACGCATGCCCTCCACCTTCTCGATGGTGTTTTCCAGATAGAACAGCGGCGCGATTTCCACGATGCCGCCGATGGTGACGACGAGGAAGGCGAAGATCAAAAGCAGCGTCGCGTTCTTTTCCAGAACGTGGTGTTTGTCCATGATTGACATCTGCGTTGCTCCTTATTCCGCCGGAACCGCAACGGCGAGATTGGCCGTCTTCGGTTGTTTCGCGACCGTGGCCCAGAGGTTGTAGGCCATGATCAGACCGCCCAGCAGGTAGAGCACGCCACCGACGCCACGCACCACATACATCGGGAATTTCGCGGCCACGGTGTCGGCAAAGGCGTTCACGAGGAAGCCCTGCGCGTCGACTTCACGCCACATCAGGCCTTCCATGATGCCCGTCACCCACATCGCCGAGGCGTAAAGCACGATACCGATCGTGGCGAGCCAGAAGTGCCAGCTGACCAGCTTGAGCGAATAAAGCCCCGAACGGCCCCACAGGCGCGGCGTCAGGAAGTAGAGCATGCCGAAGGTGATCATGCCGTTCCAGCCCAGCGCGCCCGAATGGACGTGACCGATGGTCCAGTCCGTGTAATGCGAGAGCGAGTTGACCGCCTTGATCGACATCATCGGCCCTTCAAAGGTCGACATGCCGTAAAAGCCGATCGAGACCACCATCATCCGGATCACCGGATCGGTGCGCAGCTTGTCCCAGGCGCCCGAAAGCGTCATCAGGCCGTTGATCATGCCGCCCCAGGACGGCATCCACAGGATCACCGACATCACCATGCCCAGCGTCGAGGCCCAGTCGGGCAGCGCGGTATAGTGCAGGTGGTGCGGACCGGCCCAGATGTAGAGGAAGATCAGCGCCCAGAAGTGGACGATCGAGAGCTTGTAGGAATAGACGGGACGCTCGGCCTGTTTCGGCACGAAGTAATACATCATGCCCAGGAAGCCCGCGGTGAGGAAGAAGCCCACGGCATTGTGGCCGTACCACCATTGCGTCATCGCATCCTGCACGCCCGCCATCAGCTGCACCGATTTGGTGCCGAAGATCGAGACCGGGACGGCCAGGTTGTTGACGATGTGCAGCATGGCGATGGTCACGATGAACGACAGGTAGAACCAGTTCGCCACGTAGATATGGGGTTCCTTGCGCTTGAAGATCGTGCCGAGGAAGGCGATCAGATAGGCCACCCAGACCACCGCGACGAGGATGTCGAGATGCCAGTTCAGCTCGGCATATTCCTTGCCCTGCGAGCCGCCCAGCAGATAGGAGGTCGCGGCGGTGACGATGATCAGCTGCCAGCCCCAGAACACGAACCAGCCCAGAGCCGTGCCGCCGAAGAGACGCGCCGCCGAGGTGCGCTGCACGACATAGAAGGCCGAGGCGATCAGGGCGTTGCCGCCGAAGGCGAAGATCACCGCCGAAGTGTGCAGCGGACGCAGACGCCCGAAGTTCAGCATCCCGTTGCCGAACTCAAGGTTCAGGGCGGGAAAGGCGAGCTGGAAGGCGATGACGACGGCCACGAGAAAGCCGACGATCCCCCAGAACGTGGTTGCGATCACGCCGGCGCGGATCACGCCGTCGAAATACTCGTCTTTCGAGGGTTTCGGGTCCCCCATGGTGCGCAGCACCCAGATCAACGCGATCACGGCCGCAAGCGCGACCTCGACCATGTTCACCATATACGGCAAATCTCGCGCCTGACTGGCGGCGTAAGCGGCAATAGCCGCCACGACGCCAAGCGCGACAAGCTTGACGTAATCCCACATTTTTTTGCGTCCCTTCGCGTTTTCAAATCCCGTCCCGACGATTCGGCCGGAGCAGGAAGTCTCTCTCTCTTGTTCTTTGTGACTTCAGGGTATGACACCCGCTTTGACCTTGATCAAACTCTTGACAAGAGGATGCGACCGTTCGTCGCACCGTGTCATGGTGTCCACTTGAAAGCTTGATCCGCGTCAAGGCGTGACCGGACGGAAGCCGTTAATTTAAGGACAGAATCGGCACATGGAGGGGTCACATGGCCTATAAAACAGTTTTGACGATTGTGACGGATGTCTCACAAGCCCGGCTTCAGCTTGAGTCGGCAATGGCGGTGGCGCGCGCCGAAGATGCACATCTGGAAGTGCTGTGCATGGGCGTCGACCGGACCCAGACAGGGTATTATTACGCGGGGGCCACGGCCTTCGTGCAGCAGGAAGTTCTGGACCGGGCGCAGGATGACGCGCGCGAGCTGGAACAGGCGATGCGCGAGCGTCTGGCGGGCGAGGAAATCCGCTGGAGCAGCGAGGCCGTGGTGGCGCAGATCGGCGCGATCGCGACCGTCGTCGGGCTGCGCGCCCGCTTCGCCGATCTGGTGGTGATGGGGCATCCCTATGGCAAGGGGCGTGGTCAGGAACTGGAAGCCGCGGTCGAGGCCGCGCTGTTCGAGGGGCAATCGCCGGTGATGATCATGCCCGATGCGGCGGTGCCCTCGCTGGCGCCGCGCCGCGTCGTGGTGGCCTGGAACCAGTCGAACGAGGCGATGAACGCGATCCGCAAGGCGCTGCCGCTGCTCAAGGCGGCGACGCTGGTGGACATCACGGTGATCGACCCGCCCGCGCATGGACCGGAACGGTCCGACCCGGGCGGACAGCTGAGCCAATGGTTGGCGCGGCATGGCGTGAAGGTCGAAGTGTCGGTTCTGGCCAAGACGCTGCCGCGGATCTCGGATGTGATCAACCGCCATGTGCGCGACACCTCCTCGGAGATGGTGGTGATGGGCGCCTATGGGCACTCGCGCTTCCGCGAGGCGATCCTGGGCGGCGCCACGCGCAACATGCTGGAAATGGCCGAAGTGCCGGTCCTGATGGCGCATTGAACGAACGACGACTGCCACTCACGCAACGGAACGGCGCCCCGCGGGGCGCCGCTTCATATTCGGCGCAAGCGGGATCAGTTCACCCTGGTCCAGGCCTGCGCCTTGCAGATCAGCCCGCCCGCGACGCAGCCCGAAAGCTTCATCGCGCTGCCCGAAAGCGCGATCTTGCCGATGTAGATCTTGTCGTTCGAAGGCCGCCAGACCTTGCCCTCATAGGCGCCCGGCCCTTTCGGCACCATGTCGATGACGATCTGCCGCCCGACATTGGGCGAGTCGTAAGGCCCGGTCTCCTTGAACGATTTCACGATCGTGCCGCAAAAGGCCGGACCGCAGGGGGCGATCTTCACATGGGCATAGGCGCCGTCATCGGGCTGGGTCTGCCACAGCCCCTCGATCGGATCGGCCGCGGCCATCCCCGCCACAAGGCAAAGCGCCATCGCCATCAGCGTTGTTCTCATCGGTGTCTCCTCCCGGTTTCCCTGCGCGTCATTGCGACACAGCGCCCGATTCCCGGCAAGCCTGACGTGACGTTGACCCGGCCTTGGCAAGCGCCGCCGCCCGTGGCAAGAGGCGGGCAGCGAAAGGAGCCTCCGATGATCCTCTACCCGGCAATCGACCTCAAGGACGGCAACTGCGTGCGGCTTTTGCACGGCGAGATGGACAAGGCCACGGTCTTCGGCACCGATCCGGCGGCGCAGGCGGCGAAGTTCGAGGCGGCGGGCTGCGCCTGGGTGCATCTGGTCGATCTCAACGGCGCCTTCGCGGGCGAGCCGGTGAACGGCGCCGCGGTCGAGGCGATCCTGGCCCGCATCACCGTTCCGGCTCAACTTGGCGGCGGCATCCGCGACATGGCGACGATCGAGCGCTGGCTCTCAAAGGGGCTGGCGCGGGTGATCCTCGGCACGGTGGCGGTGGAAAACCCGGGCCTCGTGCGCGAAGCGGCGAAGACCTTCCCGGGGCAAGTGGCGGTCGGCATCGATGCGAGGAACGGCAAGGTGGCGACCAAGGGCTGGGCCACGGAAACCGACGTGCTGGTGACGGATCTGGCGAAAAGCTTCGAAGATGCGGGCGTGGCGGCGATCATCTATACCGACATCCTGCGCGACGGCGCGATGTCCGGCCCGAATATCGAGGCGACCGAGGCCCTCGCCCGCGCCGTCTCGATCCCGGTGATCGCCTCGGGGGGCGTGTCGTCCCTGCCCGATCTGATCGCGCTGCGCGACACCGGCGTGATCGCAGGCGCGATCTCGGGCCGCGCGATCTATGACGGTGCGCTTGATCTGCAAGCGGCGCTTGCGGCGCTGAAGGCCTAGGGGGGCGCTGCCCCCCGTCCCTGCGGGACGCCCCCCGAGGTATTTTCGGCAAGATGAAAGGGCTTGGGGTTCATCTTGCCAAAAATACCTCGGGGTGCGGGGCAGAGCCCCGCGTCCAGCGCTTTCCAAGCCGCAAGACGCCCGCTAGAAAGGCGCCAAAGGAGTGCCCCATGCTCAAGACGCGCATCATTCCCTGCCTCGACGTGGCCGATGGCCGCGTGGTGAAAGGCGTGAACTTCGTCAACCTGATCGACGCGGGCGACCCGGTCGAGGCCGCCAAGGCCTATGACGCGGCGGGCGCGGACGAGCTGTGTTTCCTTGACATCCATGCCACGCATGAAAACCGCGGCACGATGTTCGATCTGGTCACCCGCACCGCCGAGCAATGTTTCATGCCGCTGACCGTGGGTGGCGGCGTGCGCACGCACAATGACGTCCGCGCGCTGCTTCTGGCGGGCGCCGACAAGGTCAGCTTCAACTCGGCCGCCGTCGCCAATCCCGATGTGGTGGCCGAAGCCGCCGATCGTTTCGGGTCGCAATGCATAGTCGTCGCCATCGACGCGAAGACGGTGGAGCCGGGGCGGTGGGAGATTTTCACACATGGCGGGCGCAAATCGACCGGCATCGACGCCGTCGAATTTGCCCGGCAGGTCGAGGCAAAGGGCGCGGGCGAGATCCTGCTCACCTCGATGGACCGCGACGGCACCAAGGCCGGGTTCAACCTGCCCCTGACCCGCGCCATCGCCGATGCGGTGAAGATCCCGGTGATCGCGTCGGGCGGCGTCGGCACGCTCGATCACCTCGTCGAGGGCGTGACCGAGGGCCATGCCTCGGCCGTTCTGGCCGCCTCGATCTTCCATTTCGGCACTTATACGATCGGCGAAGCGAAAGCCCATATGGCCGCCGCCGGCATTCCGATGAGGCTTGCATGACCGCCCTTTCCCGTCTGGCCGCCACCGTCGAAGCCCGCAAGGGCGCCGACCCCGACAGTTCCTGGACCGCGAAGCTTTTCGCCAAGGGCCCGGAAAAATGCGCCGAGAAATTCGGCGAGGAGGCGGTCGAGGCGATCATCGCCGCGGTCAAGAACGACCGCGAAAATCTGGTCTACGAGGCCGCCGACGTGCTTTACCATCTGGTCGTCATGCTCGCCGCGCGCGACGTGACGGTCGATGAGGTTCTGGCCGAGCTGGACCGCCGCGCAGGCACCTCGGGCCTTGCGGAAAAGGCCGCGCGCGGCTGAAAGGTCGCGCTCGAAGCGCTTGCAAAATCCCCCCCTGCCCCGCAGGCTGCCTCAAAGCGGGAGGGGAAAATGAACGAGACACCCAAGGGGTACTGGGTCGGCCATGTGACGGTCGACGATCCGCAGGCCTATCAGGCCTACCGCACCGCCAATGCCGCAGCCTTTGCGAAATACGGGGCGCGCTTCCTTGTCCGCGGTGGCGAGATGGAGGTGGTCGAGGGCGATCTGCGCCCCCGCACCATCGTCATCGAATTCCCCAGCCTCGCCGCCGCCCGCGCCTGTTATCTCAGCCCGGAATACCAGCACGCGCTGGCGCTGCGGACGCCGGTCTCCGACGCCGACATCTGTATCGTCGAGGGCTGGATCGGCTGAGCCTCAGCCGATCTTGCCGCGGACGCCGCCGGTCTGGGCGCGGTCCAAAAGCAGGTGATCGAGGATCACGCAGGCCATCATCGCCTCGGCCACCGGCACGGCGCGGATGCCGACGCAGGGATCGTGGCGGCCCTTCGTCACCACCTCGACCGGCTCGCCTGCGGTGTTGATCGAGCGGCGCGGCGTCAGGATCGAGGAGGTCGGCTTGACCGACATCCGCACCACGATCGGCTGCCCGGTGGTGATGCCGCCCAAAATCCCGCCCGCGTGGTTCGACAGATACTCGGGACCGTTCGGCCCCATCACGATCTCGTCGGCATTGTCGGTGCCCAAAAGCGCCGCCGCCGCCATGCCCTCGCCGATCTCGACGCCCTTGACCGCGTTGATCGTCATCATCGCCGCGGCAAGATCGCTGTCCATCTTGGCATAGATCGGCGCGCCCAGCCCCACCGGGCAGCCCGTCGCCACCACCTCGATCGCCGCGCCGACCGAATTCTGATCCTTGCGGATCGCGGCGAGATAGTCGGTCCATTCGTCAACGGCGGAGGCATCGGGCAAAAAGAACGGGTTGCGCAGGATTTCGGCGGCATCGAAATGGGCGCGGTTCAGATGTTTCTCGCCCATCTGCACCATGTAGCCGGTGATCGTCAGCCCCGGCACCAGCGCCCGCAACACCGCCTGCGCGACGCCCCCCGCCGCCACCCGCGCCGCGGTTTCCCGCGCCGAGGACCGCCCGCCGCCGCGCGGATCGCGCAGCCCGTATTTCTGGTGATAGGTGATGTCGGCATGGCCCGGGCGGAACTGCCGCGCGATCTCGCCGTAATCTTTCGAGCGCTGATCGGTGTTCTCGATCATCAGCTGGATCGGCGTGCCGGTCGTGCGCCCCTCATAGATGCCCGAGAGGATCCGAACCCGGTCGGGTTCCTGCCGCTGCGTCGTCATCGCCGACTGGCCCGGGCGGCGACGGTCCAGAAACACCTGGATGACCTCTTCCGAGATCTCGATGCCGGGCGGGCAGCCGTCGACCGTGGCGCCCAGCGCAGGCCCGTGGCTTTCGCCCCAGGTGGTGACGCGGAAGATGTGACCGAAGCTGTTGAACGACATGGGGCCCTCCGTTTGCATCCGCCATAAGCCAAGGCCGCGCGCCGATAAAGCGCGAACTGCCCCGCTTTCCCACGCAAGCATCGGATTTATCCCCGGGATTCCGCAGGCTTCACGACTTATCCACGATAATCTGCTTTACACAGGGGTCTGCAGGCCCCACGATATCTTGTAGGGACGGCAGGGAAAACTGCCGCTCATAGTGGCCCCGGCGAATCCTAGCGGGGCTCTTTGATGGGCACACAGGCAAGCAGGGACGCGCATGGCACTGAGCGAAGATTTCCTGGACGGGTCCGACCTGCATCCGATCGATGTGGTCGAGAGCGTCGCGCTTGCCTATGATTGGGACTTCGACCGCGTCGCCCATGACCAGATCGCGATGACGGTCGAGGGGCAGTGGCGGTCCTATGCGATCACGCTCGCCTGGTCGGACAGCGAAGAGACGCTGCGGCTGATCTCCACCTTCGAGATCGACCCGCCGAAAGACCGCGAAGCGGCGCTTTACGAGCTTCTCAATGCGATCAACGATCAATGCTGGACCGGCGCCTTCACCTTCTGGTCGGCGCAAAAGCTGATGGTCTGGCGCTACGGGCTGGTGCTGGCGGGCGGTCAGGACGCCGCGCATGAACAGATCGACCGGATGATCCGCTCGGCGCTGACGGTGTCGGAACGCTTCTATCCGGCGATGCAGCTGACCACCTGGGGCAATGACACGCCCGAGGCGGCGATGAAAGTCGCCATTGCCGAGGCTTACGGCCGCGCCTAATCTGCCCCCAAAAGGGGGATTGCGATGGATTTTTCCGATATCGAGGCCCGCGGGCTGGTGCTTTTGGGCTGTGGCAAGATGGGCTCGGCGCTGCTTTCGGGCTGGCTGCGGCAGGGGCTTTCGCCGGCCGCCGTGCATGTGGTCGAGCCGTTTCCAAGCGATTGGCTGAAGGCTTCGGGGGTGGCGCTGAACGGCGCCCTGCCCGCAGCGCCCGCCGTGGTTCTGGTGGCGGTGAAGCCGCAGATGATGGCCGAGGCGCTGCCGGGGCTGCAGGCGATGGGCGGCGGTGACACGCTTTTCGTCACTGTCGCCGCGGGCACGACGCTTGCGAAATATGCAGCGATTCTGGGGGCTTCGACGCCGGTGGTGCGGGCGATGCCGAACACCCCCGCCGCGATCGGCCGCGGCATCACCGCGATCTGCGGCAATGCCACCGCCACGCAAGCGCATCTGGATCTGGCCGAGGGGCTTCTTTGCGCCGTCGGTCAGGTGGTGCGGCTGGAGGGCGAGCATCAGATGGATGCGGTCACCGCCCTGTCGGGCTCGGGCCCGGCCTATGTCTTTCACCTGATCGAGGCGCTGGCCGCGGCGGGCGAAGCCGAGGGGCTGCCCGCGGATCTGGCGATGAAACTGGCCAAGGCCACCGTGGGCGGCGCCGGGCAACTGGCGGAAGACGCGACCGAAAGCCCGGCGCAGCTGCGGGTGAACGTCACCTCTCCGGGCGGCACGACGGCGGCGGCGCTGGCGCATCTGATGGACCCCGAAACCGGCTTTCCGGCCCTGTTGCAACGCGCGGTCAAGGCCGCGGCCGATCGCGGCCGGGAACTCGGCCAATGACCGAGATCAGCTACGACGACTTCGCCAAGATCGATATTCGGGTGGGGCGCATCGTCGAGGTGCAGCCCTTCCCCGAGGCGCGCAAGCCCGCCTACAAGCTTCGGGTCGATTTCGGCCCCGAGGTGGGGGTGAAGAAATCCTCGGCGCAGGTGACGGTGCATTACACGCCCGAAACGCTGCTGGGGCGTCAGGTTCTGGGCGTCGTCAACTTCCCGCCGCGCCAGATCGGGCCGTTCCGCTCTGAAGCCCTGGTGCTGGGCCTGCCCGATGAGACCGGCGCCGTGGTGCTGATCGGCCCGGGACAGGATGTGCCCTCGGGCGGAAAGTTGTTCTGATGCGGGTTCTGGTCACGCGGGCGCTGACGCCCCGGGTCGCGGCGCTCCTGCGCGACGAATTTGCCGCCGAGTTTCGCGAGCGTGACGCGCCGATGACGCTGCCCGAGGCGCGGGACGCGCTGGCCGCCTATGACGCGCTTCTGCCGACGCTTGGCGATGCGCTGCGGGCCGAGGCCTTCACCGGCCCCATCCGCGCGAAATTGCTGGCAAATTTCGGCGTCGGCGTGAACCATATCGACGTGGCGGCGGCCAAGGCGGCGGGGATGGCGGTGACGAATACCCCCGGCGCCGTCACCGATGCCACGGCCGATATCGCGATGACGCTTTTGCTGATGTCAGCACGCCGGGCGTCGGAGGGCGAGCGGATGCTGCGCGCGGGCGGCTGGACCGGCTGGGCGCCGACGCAGATGCTGGGCGCGCATGTGACGGGCAAGCGGCTGGGCGTGATCGGCATGGGCCGGATCGGTCAGGCGGTGGCCAAACGCGCCCATTTCGGCTTCGGCATGCCGGTCAGCTATGCCGCGCGCAGCCCGAAAATCCTTGATGTCCCGGCCCTGCCCCTGCCCCTGCCCGATCTGCTGGCGCAATCGGATTTCGTCGTGCTGGCCGTGCCCGCGACGCCCGAGACGCGCCACCTGATCGGCGCGGCGGAACTTGCCCTGATGCCGCCCCATGCGCATCTGATCAATGTCGCGCGCGGCGATGTGGTCGACGAGGCCGCGCTGATCGAGGCCCTTGCCCGGGGCCGGATCGGCGGCGCGGGGCTTGATGTCTATGAACGCGAGCCCACCGTCCCCCCTGCCCTGCGCGGTTTGGAAAACGTCACGCTGCTTCCGCATCTGGGCACCGCGACCGAGGAAGTCCGCGATGCGATGGGGCTGATGGCCGTCGAAAATCTGCGCGCCTTCCGTGACGGCACGCCGCTGCCAAACGCTTTATGAAGGCTTGACGACAGCCGCGCCCCGGAAGAATTTGACCCCGACCCTGGGGGAGCCTTCATGTATCAGCCAGCCATCACCGCAACCGGCGTCTTCGTGCCGCCCGATGCGATTTCGAACGATGACCTTGTGGCCGCGTTCAACGCCTATGCCGACCGGTTCAACGCCGCGCATTCGGACCAGATCGCCGAAGGCGAGATCAGCCCGCTCGAGCATTCCTCGTCCGAGTTCATCCTGAAAGCCTCGGGGATCGAGAGCCGCTATGTGATGGACCGCTCAGGCATTCTGGACCCCGACCGGATGTATCCGGCGCTGCGCCAGCGCTCGGATGACGAGCCCGGGATCATGGCGGAAATGGCGGTGGATGCCTGCCAAAAGGCGCTGGCGAAAGCCGGGCGCAGCGGGGCCGAGGTCGATCTGGTGATCTGTGCGGCCTCCAACATGGAGCGCGCTTATCCCGCGATTGCGATTGAAATTCAGCAACTTCTGGGCGCGAGCGGCTTTGCCTTCGACATGAACGTCGCCTGTTCCTCGGCCACCTTCGGGATTCAGGCGGCGGCTGACATGATCCGGGCGGGCTCGGTGCGGCGCGCGCTGGTGGTCAGCCCGGAAATCACCTCGGGGCATCTGGAATGGCGCGACCGCGATTGCCATTTCATTTTCGGCGATGTGGCGACGGCGGTGCTGATCGAACGGCAGGACGATGCGGCGCAGGGCTTTGCGATCCGCTCGGTGAAATGCGCGACCGAGTTTTCGAACAACATCCGCAACAACAACGGCTTTCTGCGCCGCACCCGGCCCGACGGGCTGGCGGATCGGCGCGACATGCAATTCATGCAGGAGGGCCGCAAGGTCTTCAAGGAAGTGCTGCCGCTGGTCTCGGCGCATATCCTGCATCATCTGGAGGCCGAGGGCGTGGCGGCGAGCGATCTGCGGCGGCTCTGGCTGCATCAGGCGAACAAGACGATGAACGATTTCATCGGCCGCAAGGTGCTGGGGCGCGACCCGGAACCGGGCGAGCAGCCCAACATCTTGCAGGAATTCGCCAATACCTCCTCGGCCGGGTCGATCATCGCCTTTGACCGGTTCTCGGAGGACCTGAAACCGGGCGAGACCGGGCTGATTTGCTCCTTCGGGGCGGGCTATTCGGTCGGCTCAGTGATCGTCGAGCGGTTCTGAAACGGCCGGTCCGGGCGGATCAGGAAAGGCGCTGCCTTTCCCCGCCCGCTTGCGGCCCCGCCGTCCCAAGACCGTTTGCCCCAAGCCCGAACAGAGGCCGGCGCCCGTCCCGGCGGGCGAGAAGCGCCCGCCATGGGCGGGGCGGGCGCTGGCAGGGACGCTTTGGCGTCCGGCCTGACAAGGGGACATGTACCGCAAGGCCGAGGCACGGGCCTCGGCCAAGACGGGCAGCCCCTATTCCGCCGCCCAGTCCGCCACCGGCGGGCAGGTGCAGACAAGGTTCCGGTCGCCATAGACGTTGTCGACCCGCCCCACCGGCGGCCAATATTTGTCGACGCGGAAGGCCCCGGGCGGGAAGCAGCCCTGCTCGCGCGAGTATTTCCGGTCCCATTCCGCCACCAGATCCTCGACCGTATGCGGCGCGTGATGCAGCGGGCTGTCCTCGGGGCCAATCCGCCCCTCGGCCACGTCGCGCACCTCTTCCCGAATCGCCAGCATCGCAGTGATGAAGCGGTCGATCTCGGCCTTGGTCTCGCTTTCCGTGGGCTCGACCATCAGCGTTCCCGCCACCGGCCAGCTCATCGTCGGCGCATGGAAACCGTTGTCGATCAACCGCTTGGCGATGTCATCAACGGTCACGCCCACTTCGGCAAAGGGGCGGGTATCGAGGATGCATTCATGCGCCACCCGGCCGCGGTTGCCCATGAAGAGGATCGGATACTCCGCCTTCAGCCGCGCCGCGATATAGTTCGCATTCAGGATCGCCACCCGCGTCGCCTGCGCCAGCCCCTCGCCGCCCATCATCAGGCAATAGGCCCAGGAAATCAAAAGGATCGACGCCGAGCCATAGGGCGCGGCCGAGACCGCCCCCGCCTTGCCGTCGGTCTCCACATGGCCGGGCAGATAGGGCGCAAGATGCGCCTTGACGCCAATCGGTCCCATGCCCGGACCGCCGCCGCCATGCGGAATGGCAAAGGTCTTGTGCAGGTTCAAATGGCTCACGTCCGAGCCGCATTCGCCCGGCTTCACCAGCCCCACGAGCGCGTTCATGTTCGCGCCGTCCATATAGACCTGCCCGCCAAAGCGATGGGTGATGGCGCAGATTTCCTTGACCGTTTCTTCGAACACGCCATGGGTCGAGGGGTAAGTGATCATGCAGGCCGCCAGCCGATCCCCCGCCTGTGCCGCCTTGTCGGCGAAATCCTCAAGATCCACGTCGCCATTCGGCGCGGATTTGACCACGACGACCTTCATCCCCGCCATCGCCGCCGAGGCCGGGTTGGTGCCATGCGCCGAGACCGGGATCAGACAGACATCGCGCTGCGCGTCACCGCGGGCCCGGTGATAGGCGGCAATCGTCATCAGCCCGGCATATTCGCCCTGCGCGCCGGAATTGGGCTGCATCGAAAACGCGTCATAGCCGGTGATTTCGCACAGCTTCGCGGTCAGATCCGCGATCATCTCGGCATAGCCGCCCGCCTGATCGGCCGGAACGAACGGGTGCAGCGAGTTGTAGCGATGCCAGGTCAAGGGCGCCATTTCCGCCGCGGCATTGAGCTTCATCGTGCAGGAGCCAAGCGGGATCATCGCCCGGTCGAGCGCCAGATCGCGGTCGGACAGGCGGCGCATGTAGCGCATCATTTCCGACTCGGCGCGGTTCATCTGAAAGACCGGATGCGTCAGATAGTCGGTTTTCCGCAGCATTTCCGCAGGGAACCCAAGGGCTTGCCCCATCGGCGGCACGGTCTTGATGCCGAAACTGTCCAAAAGCCGCACCAGCACGTCTTCGTCCGTCACCTCGTCGATCGAGATGCCAACGCGCCCCTCGCCCACCTTGCGCAGGTTGATGCCATGCTGGCGCGCGGCGGCCATGATGCCTTGCTGCCCCACGCCCACCCGCACAGTGATCGTGTCGAAGAACGCCTGCGGCGCCACATCGGCCCCGGCCGCGACCAGCGCATCGCGCACCCGCACGGCGTTCAGATGCACCCGCTCGGCAATCGCGCGCAGCCCCTTCGGCCCGTGGAAAACGGCGTAGAAACTGGCGATCACCGCCAGAAGCGCCTGCGCCGTGCAGACGTTCGAGGTCGCCTTTTCGCGCCGGATATGCTGTTCGCGCGTTTGCAGCGACAGCCGATAGGCCTTGTTGCCCCGCGCGTCGATCGACACGCCGACGATCCGCCCCGGCATCGTGCGTTTCAGACTGTCACGGCAGGACATGAAGGCCGCATGCGGACCGCCAAAGCCCATCGGCACGCCAAAGCGCTGCGCCGAGCCCACCGCGATATCGGCCCCCATCGCGCCCGGTTCCTTGAGCAGACACAACGCCAGCAGATCCGTCGCCACCACCGCAATCGCCCCGGCTTCATGCAGCATCGCGATGTAATCGGTGAAGTCGCGGACATGGCCATAGGTGCCCGGATATTGGAAAATCGCCCCGAAAACCGCATCGGGCACCAGCTCGTCGGGCTGGCCCTTGACGATCTCGATCCCGAACGGCGCGGCCCGGGTTTCCAGCACCGCCACCGTCTGCGGATGCAGGTTGAGATCCACGAAAAACGCCCGCGCCTTCGATTTGGCGGACCGTTCCGCCATCATCATCGCCTCGGCCGCGGCGGTCGCCTCGTCGAGCAGCGAGGCATTCGCCACCGGCAGACCGGTCAGATCGGCGACCATGGTCTGATAGTTCAGCAACGCCTCAAGCCGGCCTTGCGCGATTTCCGGCTGATAAGGCGTGTAGGCGGTATACCAGGCCGGGTTTTCCAGCACGTTGCGCTGGATCGCGGGCGGCGTCGCGGTGCCGTAATAGCCCTGCCCGATCAGCGAGGTCATCACGGCATTCTTCTTTTGCACCTCGCGCAGCTTGTCGTGCAGCTCGTGCTCGGTCATCGGCGGCCAGGACAGCGGAGCCGCCTGACGGATCGCCTGCGGCACCGTCTCGTCGATCAGCGCGTCGAGGCTTTGCACCCCCACCACCTTGAGCATCTGCGCCATCTCGGACGGGCTTGGCCCGATGTGGCGGCGGTTGGCGAAATCGTAAGGGTCGTAATCGGTGGGGGTGAAGCTCATGTTTTTACTCGATTTATCCGATGAAATCCTCATAGGCGCCCGCGGACATGTAGTCCTCGACCGCCGCCAGATCGGCGACCTTCATCTTGAAGAACCAGGCGTCCATCGGCTTTTCATTCACCAGCGCCGGGGTGTCGGGCAGGGCCTCGTTCACTTCGACGATCTCGCCCGCCAAGGGCGCCAGAATGTCGGAGGCGGCCTTGACCGATTCGATCACAGAAACCTCGTCGCCCTTTTCGACCTTGCGGCCCACCTCGGGCAGCTCGACGAAGACGACATCGCCCAGCTGTTCGCTGGCATGTTCGGTGATGCCGACGACGACAAGGTCGCCCTCGACGCGCAGCCATTCGTGTTCGGGGGTGTAACGGATCGCCATCGTTGGCTCCTATCGCTTGTAGCTGGTGGGATGGAAAGGCAGGTCGGAAACGCGGGCGGGCAGCCGCTTGCCGCGGACCTCGCCGTAAACAAGGGCGCCGGGGGCCAGATCCGCGGGCAGACAGGCCATCGCCATCGGACCGTCGATCGAGGGGCCAAAGCCGCCCGAGGTGACCCGGCCGATGGGGCTGCCGCCCGTCGCTTCGGCATAGATTTCAACGCCTTCGCGCATCGGCGCCCGGCCCTCGGGGCGCAGGCCGATGCGTTTGCGCGCGGCCCCCTCGGTCAGCTCGCGCAAGATACGATCCGCGCCCGGGAAACCGCCTTCGCGCGCGCCGCCGGTACGCCGCGCCTTCTGGATCGCCCAGGCCAGACCCGCCTCGACGGGCGAGGTCTCGGTGTCGATGTCATGGCCGTAAAGCGGCATCCCGGCCTCCAGCCGCAGGCTGTCACGCGCGCCAAGGCCGATCGGCGCCACTTCGGGCATCGCCAGAAGCGCGCGGGCAAAGCCCTCGATCACGCCTTCGGGTACGGAAATTTCAAAGCCGTCCTCGCCGGTATAGCCGGACCGGGACACCCAGAGATCGGCGCCCTCCCAAATGAAGCTCGCCGTGTCCATGAACCGCATCGCGGCAACGCCCGGGATCAGCCGCGCCAGCGCGGTTTCCGCCTGCGGGCCTTGCAGCGCCAGCAGGCCGCGACCCTCGACCACGATCACGCCGGGCACATGGGCGCGCAGATGGGCGATATCGGCCTCGGCGCAGCCGGCATTGACGACCAGAAACAGATGATCGCCGCGGTTCGCCACCATCAGATCGTCCAGGATGCCGCCCGCGTCATTGGTGAACATCGCATAACGCTGCCGGTTCAGCCCGAGCCCGGCGATATCGACCGGCACCAAAGCCTCCAGCGCCGCCACCGCTTCGATCGGCAGGATCACCTGCCCCATGTGGCTGACGTCGAACAGCCCGGCCGCAGCGCGGGTGTGCAGATGCTCTTTCAGCACCCCCATCGGATATTGCACGGGCATGTCCCAGCCCGCAAAGGGGACCATCTTCGCCCCCAATTCCACATGCAGATTGCAAAGCGCCGTGCGCTTCAAGCCCGTATCCCCGGCCATCGCATCCCCCAAGCCGGAAACCCGGCACCGAATCCCTGGGCTTTCGCCCGCTCGATGCCCCCCCTGTCCCTGCCTGTCGGCGCCTGAGATCGTTATCCCTTCGGCGGACCTTCCCGAACGTCCCGGGCGGGGTCACTCTCCAGAGTTCTTTGTCAGAACGGTCCTTTTGCCTGAGAGTTTACCGGGGCGGTTGCTCCTTCGGCCCTGACCTTGCGGCCAGCGTCTCCCGATCCTGACGCCTCCGATCTAGCCCGTCGTGCGACACTCTGGCAAGAGGGAAAAACAAATCCGACGCTTTCGGGAAAAATCCGACACCCTCTCGCCCGGACAGCAAAAAAGGGGCCGGAAAACCCGCCCCCTTTCATCTTGCCCGAAATACCTCGGGGGTCTGGGGGCAGCGCCCCCAGCCGTCACACCTTGGCGCGCACCTTCTGCATCAGCGGCATCAGATCGGCCATCTCGGGCCCATGCGCCTGCCCCGTCAGCGCCTTGCGCAGCGGCATGAACAGCCCCTTGCCCTTGCGGCCGGTGGCCTCCTTGACCGCGGCGGTCCAGGCGGCCCAGGTGTCCTTGGCAAAGGGCAGATCGGGCAGAAGCGCCAGCGCCACGGCGACGAATTCGGCGTCTTCCGGGTCGATCACCGCTTCGGCGCCCTCCAGCACCAGCTCGGCCCAATGCGCAAGGTCCGACAGCTTGTCGATGTTCTTCGAGGCGACGGCCCAGAAATCCCGCGCCAGATGCGGCGGAATGCCGAGCTTGCGGATCTCGTCCTCGACCTTTTCAAACGGCAGGTGCTGGTTGCGCGCCCGCGTCAGCGGGATCAGATCCTCGGGGTCGAATTTCGTCGGCGCCGCGCCGAATTGCGACAGATCGAAGCCCTCGGCGATCTCGTCGAGGCTCATCCGCAGCTCGACCGGCTGGCTCGACCCCAGCCGCGCCATCAGGCTCAACAAAGCCTCGGGGGCGATGCCATTCGCCCGCAGATCGCGGATCGAGAGCGTGCCGAGCCGCTTCGACAGTTCCTCGCCCTTCGCGCCGGTCAGCAACGAATGGTGCGCAAAACTCGGCGGCACGCCCCCCAGCGCCTGCATGATCTGGATCTGCGTCGCGGTGTTGGTCACATGGTCGGCGCCGCGCACGATATGGGTCACGCCCATCTGGATGTCATCGACCGAGGAGGCAAAGGTATAAAGCACCTGCCCGTCGGCCTTGATCAAGACCGGATCCGAAACCGAGGCCGCGTCGATCGAAATGTCGCCGATGATGCCATCATGCCATTCGATCCGGGTCTGATCGAGCAGGAAGCGCCAGTAGCCGTCGCGGCCCTCTTCGCGCAGCCGGGCCTTGTCCTCGGCCGAAAGCTTCAGCGCCGCGCGGTCATAGACCGGGGGCTTGTGCATGTTCAGCAGTTTCTTGCGCTTCAGGTCCAGCTCGGTCGGGCTTTCGAAACATTCGTAAAACCGCCCCACCGACCGCAGGCTTTCCGCCGCCGCCTCGTAGCGGTCAAAGCGCGCCGACTGCCGTTCCTCGCGGTCCCAGGTCAGGCCGAGCCACTCCAGATCCGCCTTCAGCGCATCCACATATTCCTGCTTCGAGCGTTCCTGATCGGTATCGTCGATGCGCAGGATGAAGGTGCCGCCGGCCTTGCGGGCGACAAGGTAGTTCATCAGCGCGGTGCGCAGGTTGCCGACATGGATGTAGCCGGTCGGCGAGGGGGCGAAGCGGGTAACGACGGTCATCGGGCTCTCCTGTTGACTGTCTGCTCTTTCACAGGCCGAGGGTTTTGTCCATATCTGGCGGGGAAAGCCTGCCCCCGCGGGAATGAAGGAGCCGTGAAGATGACCCTCTGGAAAGGCCGCGAGGCGCCAAGTCTGGCCGAGATCGAAGCGATGGCTGAAGCCGCCCGCGCTGCCCTGCCCGAGGCGTTTCGCGCCCCCGCCGCCGCGGTGGTGCTGCGGGTGGAGGATTTCGCCGCCGATGCGGTGCTCGACGAGATGCAGATCGAAGACCCGTTCGAGCTGACGGGTCTTTACGAAGGCGTGCCGCTGACGGAAAAATCGGTCTTCGACCCGACGGGGCCGGATGTGATCTGGCTGTTCCGGCGTCCGATCCTGGATGAATGGGCCGGGCGGGGCGATGTCCCGCTTGATGCGCTGGTCGCGCATGTCTTCGTGCACGAGCTGGCGCATCATTTCGGCTGGTCGGATGACGATATCGCCCGCATCGACCGCTGGTGGGAATGAACGGGGCCGCCCCTGCCGGACCGCCCCGCCCTGTCCGCATTCTCAGGCGGCGTCGGTTATCTCCATCCGCACCAGGGTCTGGTTGAGCAGGATATAGGCGATCTCGCCGAAGGTGACCGGGCCGGTGAAGGCGCCGGTGCGCTGACCTTCCAGCTCGCCGTAAAGATAGTTCAGGATGCAGTTGCAGGAATATTGCCCCGCGCCCGCCGCGCCCGCGCCCTGCGCGAAGGCCTGCGCATAGGAGCCCAGCGCATTGGCCAGACGATATTCCACCCCGGCCACGACCGGGGCATAGAATTTCACCTCGCCCGCCGCGACATCGACCGACTGGATCGAGACATTGACCAGCGCGCCCGCGTAATTCGCCACCAGCGGCAGACGGGTGTCGATGCCGTTTTCAGTGATGTAGCGCGCCAGATCGACCTCGGCCCCGTTGACCCGGGCGGTCCGCGCCGAAAATCCGCCCTCGGCGAAGCTGAAGGTCAGTTTCGCATCATCGCCCTGCGCGAAGATGTTGAGAATGTCGAGATCGATCGCCACGCCTTCGGGCAGGGCGACATGCAGCAGCACCGCGCCCTCGTCATGCCCCTTGCCGGTGGCGCCGTCGAAGACCTTGGGCGCCTTCTTGCCGATGTCATCCAGATGCACGCCGGTGATCCAGCCCGCCAGCGGCTGATCGAACAGCCCGGGCCAGGTCTGACCGTCCACCGCGAATTGCGCATGCGCGACCGAGAAGGCCGGGATCATGATCATGGTAACGCCGCCGGGCTTGTAACCTTCGGCGATGCGGGGCAACTCGTCCACCCACAGATGGCGCGGCGTCGCGGCGCTGGCCTTGGGGAAGGTGGTGCAGAAAAGCTTGTCGCGCACCACCGCGCCACCATCCTCGGTGACGAAATAGACGGTGGTGCCGCCGATCCAGGCCCCGCGCGGCAGCTGCGCCAGAAGCGATTCGTCGCCGGCGATCGCCATCACGTCGCCCGCTTCGATCCGTTTGGCCGCCTCGGCGACCGTGAGCATTTCGTTCTTCATCGGTCGTCTCCGTTCAGAATTTCGCCGCATCGGCCAGGGCAAAGGGGTTCTTCGCCACGAAGTCCCGCAATTCCCCGATCTTTCCGGCCAGGGCCGCCGGTGCTTCCGCAACTTCGCGGCGCAACCGCGAGATCAGGATGCGCGTGGCAAGCGAGGCCGAGGACAGATCGGAAGTGCCGGTAAGAACCCGTTTCCAGCGCGGATCGGACAGGTCGGGAATCATGTTTCTCCTCCTCAGGATGTGACGCGCATCACACCAGCAATGCGTTAAAGACCGGTTTCCGCCCTTCCCCCCTGCGCGCGAACCTGCAATGTTAGCGCCAAAGACCCGAAACCGGCCCCCGGGCCGCAGGAAAGACCCGGCATGACCGCCATTTTGACCGTCACCCTGAACCCCACCGTCGATCTTTCGATCCATGCCGATCAGGTCGCCCCCGAACGCAAGCTGCGCTGCACCCGCCCCGAAACCGATCCCGGCGGTGGCGGGCTGAACGTCAGCCGGGCGATCTCGGCGCTTGGCGGGCATTCCACCGCCTTCGTGGCGCTGGGCGGGCCGACCGGCGACAAGGTCATGCATCTGCTGGCCGAACAGGGGATCGGCCTGGCCCCCTTCCCGGCGCCCGGCGAGACGCGGCAAAGCCTGACCGTCACCGATGCGGCGACGGGCGAACAATACCGCTTCGTCATGCCCGGCCCGACCTGGTCCAGCAGCGACGTGACGAAGGTGATGGACCGGATCGCGAAAGCGGCGCCGGAAAACGGCATCGTCGTGCTCTCGGGCAGCCAGCCGCCGGGCGTGCCCGACGATTTCCCGGCGCGGCTGGCGACGAAGATCTCCCGCACCCGGGCGCGGTTCTTTCTGGATACCTCGGGCAAAGCGCTGCACCAGCTGCTGACCGCCGGGGCGAAGCCCGTCGACGTGCTGCGGATGGACGATCTTGAAGCCGAGGAACTGGCGGGCCGCGCCCTGCCCGCGCGCGCCGACAGCGCCGATTTCGCGCAGGACCTGGTCCGGCGCGGCATCGCCCGCGCTGTCGTCGTCGCCCGCGGCGCCGATGGCAACGTGCTGGCGACCGAGACCGAGCGCTGGGTGGCGCAGGCCATTCCCGACAAGGTCGTGTCCAAGGTCGGCGCGGGCGACAGTTTCGTCGCCGCCTTCACCCTCAGCCTCGGCCGCGGCCTGAGCCTGCCCGAGGCGCTGCGTTGGGGCGCGGCAGCGGCGGCGGCGGCGGTGATGACGCCCGCCACCGATCTCTGCACGCTCGCCGATGTGAAACGGCTTTTGCGCGTCTCGACGCTCGAGACGATCTGAGGCCCCAAAACCGAACGCGAGGGGGGCTCTGCCCCCCTGCGCCCCCTAGCCTGCGCGCCGCACCATGAGGGTGAGCGCAAAGATCCCCGCCGCCACCGCGACGATCGAGGGACCGGCAGGCGTGTCGAAGGCGAGCGAGGCCTGCAACCCGCCCAGCACCGCAAGCGCGCCAAGCGCGGTGGCGCTCAGTGCCATCGTCTCGGGGCTGCGCGCCAGTTGCCGCGCCGCGGCGGCGGGCACGATCAGCAGCGCCGCGATCAGCAGCGCGCCGACGATCTTGATCGCCACCGCCACCGTCAGCGCCAGCGCCAGCACCAGAACCAGCCGCTCGCGCCGCGGATCAAGCCCCGAGGCCTGCGCCAGTTCCTCGTTCACCGTCGCGGTCAAAAGCCCCTGCCAGCGCCAGGCCAGCACCGCCGCCACCAGCACCGAACCGCCCCAGATCACCGCCAGATCGGCGCGGCTGACCGCCAGGATATCGCCGAAAAGAAAGGCCGAAAGATCGACGCGCAGCCCGGACAGGAACGAGGCCGCGACGAGACCGAAGGCCAGCGCCGAATGGGCCAGCACCCCCAGAACCGTGTCCATCGCATGGCCGCGCCCGGACAGGCTGGCCACCGTCAGCGCCATCGCCAACGCCACGGCAAGCGTGCCCGCATAGACCGACACGCCAAAGCCATAGGCCAGCGCCACCCCAAGAATGGCGGCATGCGCCGTCGCATCGCCGAAATAGGCCATGCGGCGCCAGATCACGAAAGAGCCGAGCGGCCCCGTCGCCAGCGTCAGCCCGACGCCGCCCAGCGTCGCGCGGGTCAGGAAATCGTCAAGCATCGTGACGGCACTCCGGTCCATGCACATGCGGATGCGCCTTGTGCGGTGCGGCGGGATCGTGACCGTGGCCCTCGTCATGTTCATGGTCATGGTCATGCACATGGCGGTAAAGCGCGAAGGCCCCGCCCGTCCCCAGCCCGAAGAGCGCGCGATATTCCGGCGCGGCCGAGACCACCTTGGGCGTGCCCGCGCAGCAGACATGGCCATTGAGGCAGACCACCCGGTCCGAGGCCGCCATCACCACATGCAGATCATGACTGACCATCAGCACCGCGGCGCCGGTCTCGGCCCGGACCTCCTCGATCAGCCGGTAAAAGGCCGCCGTGCCGGGCTGATCGAGCCCCTGCGTCGGCTCGTCGAGGATCAGCACCTGCGGCGCGCCCAGCAGCGCCCGCGCCAGCAGCACGCGCTGGAACTGCCCGCCCGAAAGCCGGGCGAGCGGCCGCGGCCCCAGCGTCGGCACGCCGACCCGCGCCAGCGCCGCGGTGGCCGCCGCATCCGGGACGCGCCGGGGCAGCGACAGGAAGCGGCGCACCGTCATCGGCAGACCGGCGTCAATATGCAGTTTCTGCGGCACGTAGCCGATGCGCAGCCCGGGCGCGCGGGTGACCCGCCCCGTCGCCGCCGGTTCCAGCCCGATCAGCGCCCGGATCAGCGTCGATTTCCCCGAGCCGTTCGGCCCCACGACCGTGACGATCTCGCCCGGCGCAAGGGTGAAATCGACCCCCGCCAGCACCACCGCCTCGCCATGGCGCACGGACAGATTTTCCGCCGAAATCAGGGGGATCATGTCGCCGCCTCGGCCCGGGCACGGCAGGCGGGGCACAGGCCCACCGCCTCGAAACTGGCGCGCTCGATGGCAAAGCCAAGCGCGCCCGCGACCTGATCCAAAGCCGCCCGCACCGGCGCCGCCTGTGCCTCGGCCACGGCGTCGCAATCGCGGCAGATCAGAAAGACCGGCGCATGAACCTCGCCCGGATGCATGCAGGCGGCAAAGGCATTGAGCCCCTGCACCCGATGCGCCAGACCCGCCTCGACCAGAAATTCGAGCGCCCGATAGGCCACCGGCGGCTGATTGCCGAAGCCCTCGGCCGAGAGCCGGTCGAGCACCTCATAGGCGCCCATCGCCCGATGGGCTTCCAGCAGGATCTGCAGCACCCGCTTGCGCACCGGGGTAAAGCGCAACCCCCGCCGCGCGGCTTCCGCCTCGGCCCGCGCCAAGGTGTCGCCCGCGCAATGCGCATGGTCGTGATGCGCGAAGGCGCGGCCCGGATCGGTCTTGCCGTTCATGTTACTCTATCACATTTTGCTTGACTTGTTATCTCATAACATAGAGAACCGGCTCCCGACCCGCAAGCCTTGCCGAGGAACCCCATGCAACGCCCCGCCCTGACACGCCCCGCCCTGACCGCCCTGCTTTTGTCCGCCCTTGCCAGCCCGTCCCTCGCCGAGGTGCCGAAGGTGGTGACCGACATTCCGCCGGTGCAATCACTTGTCGCGCAGGTGATGGGCGATCTGGGCAGCCCCGCCGTTCTGCTCGAACAGGGGGGGAATGCGCATTCCTACCAGCTCAAGCCCAGCCAGGCCGCGGCGCTGCAAGAGGCCGATCTGGTGCTCTGGGTCGGCCCCGAGATGACGCCCTGGCTCGATCGGGCGATCGACGGGCTGCAGGGGCCGGGCAAGGCGGTGGCGCTGCTCGATGCGCCCGGAACGCTGCTGCAGGATTTCGGCGGCAAGCCGCATGTCGGCGGCCATGAAGGCCACGATCACGACGCGCACGATCACGAGGAGCATGGCGAAGAGCACCACCACGAGGGGCTTGACCCGCATGCCTGGCTCTCGCCGGTGAATGCGGGCACCTGGCTGACGCTGATCGGCTCGGAACTGGCGCGGCGCGACCCCGAACATGGCGCGACCTATATCGCGAATGCGGCGCAGGCGCGGCTGCGGCTGGCGATGCTCGACGCGAAACTGATGGCGGATCTTGCCCCGCTCAAGGGCCGTTCCTTCGTCACCTTCCACGATGCCTATGGCTATTTCACCAGCCATTACGGGCTGAGCGCGGCGGGCTCGGTGTCGATGGGCGATGCGGCCGAGCCGGGCGCCGCGCATCTGACCGCGCTGCGCGACAGCCTGAGTGCCAAGGGCGTCGTCTGCGCCTTCCCCGAGGCGAACCACGACCCGAAACAGGTCGACATGCTGCTGGAGGGGACGACGGTGAAACGCGGCGCGGCGCTTGACCCCGAGGGCTCGACCCTGCCCTATGGGCCTGCGCTTTACGACCAGGTGCTCTCGGGTCTCGGCCAGGCGATGCGCGACTGCCTCGCGCCGTAATCCCTTGTTCTTTGGGGCCTTCCGTGCTGGAGTAGCACCAGAGCGGGAGGCCCCATGACATCAGATATCCGCCGTTTCGGCACCACCGGCACCGGCCAGAGGGTCGCGGCGATCACGCTGCGCGCGGGCGAGCTGACCGCGCGCATCCTGACCTTCGGCGCGACGCTGCAGGATCTGCGGCTGGCGGGCACGCCCTGGCCGCTGGTGCTGGGATCGGATCTTCTGGCCGCTTACGAACAGCGCCTGCACTGGTGTGGCGCCGTCGTCGGGCCGGTGGCGAACCGGCTTTTCCGGGCGCAGGTGACGCTCGACGGGACGCTCTGGCAGGCGCAGCCCAATGACGGGGCGAACCTGCTGCATTCGGGCGCCGAGGGAATCTCGCAGCGCATCTGGACGATCGAGGAGGCCAGCGCCGAAGCCGTGACGCTGCGCCTTGATCTGCCCCATGGCGCGGCGGCACTGCCCGGCAACCGGGTGATCCGCGCCACCTACCGGCTGGCGCCCCCGGCCACGCTGGAAATCACGCTTGCGGCCGAAACCGATGCGCTGACGCTGATGAACCTGGCACATCACCCCTATTGGAACCTGGACGGCACGGCGACGACGGCGGGGCACAGCCTCTCGGTCGCGGCGGATCAGATCCTGCCCACCGATGCCGAAAACCTGCCGCTTTCCCCGGTGCCGGTCGAGACGCTGACCCTCGATCTGCGGCACCCCCGCCCGCTGCCCGACCTGCCCCCGGTCGATCACAATTTCTGCCTGTCGGGCAAGGGCTTGCGCCCCGTGGCGCAGCTGACGGGCGCAAAGGGCGTAAGCCTTGATCTGCACAGCGACGCGCCGGGGCTGCAGGTCTATGACGGCCGCGCGCTCCAGTCCGCCCCCTTCCCCGGGCTGATGGGCAGCCCCTATGGCGCCCATGCCGGGGTGGCGCTGGAGCCGCAGCTTTGGCCCGATGCGCCCCGCCATGCCGATTTCCCGCCGATCACGCTTGCGCCCGGCACGCCTTGGCGGCAACGTAGCGCCGTGCACCTGACCCGCCGTCCCGCCGCTTGAAGAGGCCCCATGACCGCGCCTGCCCCCTCGGATCTGACGCAGCTTTTCGCCGATCTGGCCAGCGCCTTCGGCCTGAGCCGCGCCGCCGGGCAATGCCTGGCCGCGATCTGGCGGACCACCGACACCCCCTCGGCCGAGGATCTGGCGACGGGGCTTGGCCTCTCGCGCTCGAATGTTTCGGTCGCGCTCAAGGAATTGCGTCAGGCCGGGCTGGTGCAGGTCAGCCGCAAGCCCGGGCTGCGGCGCGATTACTTTACCGCCGATCCGAACCCCTGGGCGCTGTTGCGCGCGGGGCTTGCCGAACGGCACCGGCGCGAGATCGCGCCGCTCGTCGACCGGATGACCGCCCTTGCCCAGGCCGAGGAGGACACGCGAATGCAGGATCTGGCCGAGATGGCCAGGGCGGCCTCGCAGTGGTTTGCCAAAATGATGCGCCGCGATCTGACCGAGCTGATGCAGACGATGGGCGCCGACCGCCCCGAAAAGAAGGCCAAGAAAAAGCACCGGACCGAGAAGTGAGCCGGCCTACCGCCCGCCCTGCGTCGCGCGTTTGGGCGCCGCGATCGCGCTTGCGGGAATATCGGTGAACCGCGCGGTGGGCTCGTCCATCAGATCCTCGATGAAGATCGACACCAGCTGGCTGCGCGTCGAGACCCCGGCCTTGCGATAGATCGACGCCGTCTGCGCCTTCACCGTGCCTTCCGAGGTGGCGCGCAGACCGGCAATCTCGGCCAGGGTCAGCCCCTTGATCGCAAACAGCGCCACCTCCCGCTCGGCCGTGGTCAGCCGCCATTCGGCGAAGCGCTCGCTCAGCAATTCGGCAAAGGCGGTCGAGGCGCGGCGCAGTTTCTCGGTCGCCACCTCGGCCTCGTGCCGGGCCGAAAGCAGCGCCTGCGCGCCGAAGACCAGCCCCAGCACCAGCCCGAGCGCGGCCGAGATTTCCATCGCCTCGCGCAGTTTCCAGTTGATCGGCGCGACCTCGATGCCCAGCACCGAAAACACGATGTCGGAGACGAAGAACAGCGCGGTCACCGTCTGGACCAGGAACAGCGGCAGCAGCGCGACACGCAGGTTCAGCCAGGCCGGGCGCCGCCGCGGGCCTTGCGGCGGGGGGGGAAGGTCGGTCGGATCGGTCAGGGCCATGATCGGTCAGGTCCCGCCCGGCCCGGCGCCCGCGCCCGCGGGGCCGCCGGGCCCCCGGTCGCCGCCATGCCCGGGGCCGCCATGCCCGGGGCCGCCATGCCCGGGGCCACCAGGTCCGGGGCCGCCCGCTCCGCCGTCCCGGCCCGGCCCTGCGCCATCAGGTCCGGGGCCACCATCCGGCCCGGGGCCGCCCGGACGTCCGGGGCCCTCGGGTCGCGACGGGCCGCCGACCGGCGGCATGCCCCCCGGCCGCGGCCCGGGCGGCGGGGCCGCCCCGCCCCGGCGCGGCGCGGGATCGGTGAAATCGCGCAACACCTCGCCGTTGCGGGGATCAATGACCACTTCGCGCAGGCCCGCGCCGCCCTCGGCGACGATCCGCACCCGGCGCAGCCAGGTGGTCGAAACCTCGATGGAGCGGTAGCCCTCGGCCTGCATCTGCGCCACGATCTCGGCCTCGGTCTCGGCCCGGGCGGCAAGCGCCCCCAGCGTCAGGCTCAGCGCCAGCGGGGCGACGGGGGCAAGGCGCGACAGGCGCGATCGCATGATCTCACTCCGAAAAAGGCGCGCCCCCTCCGCTGGATCGGGGCGCGCTCAGGAACCGCCGGACGCGGGCGCGCCCTGGCGAAAGCAGTACAACTGTCGAAGCATCCCGACAACGGCGCCGATCGCATCGTGAGTGGCGGCCCGGTCCGGTGTCAGGGTCAGTACGTCACGTTTGGGGGACGCGACACGGGTCTGTTCGCCCGAAGCAACCGGAAAGGCAATTCAGCGAAAGGTATAAACCCACGGTTTTCGCGCCGGATTGCGCCGCATAAACCTTGGTGTAGGGGCCGAAAACCAAAAGCGGCGCCCGGGGCGCCGCCTTGTCGCGCCAGTCCGCCGGGCGGATCAGACCTTCATCTCCACGCCCAGATGCTTGGCCACGGTGAAGATGTCCTTGTCGCCCCGCCCCGACAGGTTGATCACGATGATGTGGTCTTTCGGCAGCGTGGGCGCGATCTTCATCACATGCGCCAGCGCATGGCTGCTTTCCAGCGCCGGGATGATGCCCTCGGTCCGGCAGCAGAACTGGAACGCCTCCAGCGCCTCGGCATCGGTGATGCTCACATATTCGGCGCGCTTGATGTCATGCAGCCAGCTGTGTTCCGGCCCGATGCCGGGATAATCAAGGCCCGCCGAGATCGAATGCCCCTCAAGGATCTGCCCGTCCTCGTCCTGCAAAAGATAGGTGCGGTTGCCATGCAGCACGCCCGGACGCCCGCCGGTCAGCGAGGCGCAATGCTGCATCCGGTCGTCCACCCCAAGCCCCCCGGCCTCGACCCCGATGATCCGCACCGACGGATCGTCAAGGAACGGATGGAACAGCCCCATGGCGTTCGAGCCACCGCCGACACAGGCGATGATCGTGTCGGGCAGACGGCCTTCGCCTTCCTGCTCCTCCAGCTGCCAGCGGGTTTCCTTGCCGATGATCGACTGGAAATCGCGCACCATCGCCGGATAGGGCGCGGGCCCCGCCACGGTGCCGATGCAGTAAAACGTGTCGCGCACATTGGTCACCCAATCGCGCAGCGCATCATTCATCGCGTCCTTCAGCGTGCCGCGGCCCGAGGTCACCGGCACCACCTCGGCGCCCAGAAGCTTCATCCGGAACACGTTCGGCGCCTGCCGCTCGACATCCGTGGCGCCCATGTAAACAATGCATTGCAGCCCGAACTTCGCGCAGACGGTGGCGGTCGCCACGCCATGCTGGCCCGCCCCGGTCTCGGCGATGATCCGGGTCTTGCCCATGCGCCGGGCCAGCAGGATCTGCCCCAGCACGTTGTTGATCTTGTGCGCGCCGGTGTGGTTCAGCTCCTCGCGCTTGAGATAGACCTTGGCGCCGCCCAGCTCCTCGGTCATCCGCGGCGCGAAATAAAGCGGCGAGGGACGGCCGACGTAATGCTTCCACAAAGCCTCCATCTCGGCCCAGAAGCTCGGGTCGGTCTTGGCGTGCTCGTATTGCGCCTCGAGTTCAAGGATCAGCGGCATCAGCGTCTCGGACACGAACCGCCCGCCGTGAATGCCGAAGCGGCCGTTGTCATCCGGAGCCGTCATGAAACTGTTGAGCCGATCTTCCGCCATCGCCATCCCCTTTGTCCGTCGCGCGCCACCAGCAGATAGCGCGCCCCCCCCTCGGGGTAAAGTTCCTGTTTTTTCTTGGCCAAAATACGCTGGGGGTGTGGGGGTGAAACCCCCACCCTACCCCTGCGCCGCCGCGACAAAGGCGGCGATCCGGGCGGCCTCCTTGACCCCGGGCGCGCTTTCGACACCGGAGGAGACATCGACCTGAAGCGCCCCGGTCAGCCGCACCGCTTCCGCCACATTCTCGGGCGTCAGCCCGCCTGCGAGCATCCACGGACGTTGCCAGACTCGACCCGCAATCAGCCGCCAATCGAAAGCCAACCCGTTGCCGCCCGGCAGCGCCGCGCCCTTGGGCGCCTTCGCATCGACAAGGATCTGATCCGCCACGGCCTCGTAATCGGCAATCGCCGCCAGATCGGCTTCCTCGGCCACGCCGACGGCCTTCATCACCGGCAGGCCGAAGCGCGCCTTCACCGCGGCCACCCGGGCCGGGCTTTCCTTGCCATGAAGTTGCAGCATGTCGAGCGGCACCGCATCGGTGATCGCCTCCAGAGCCGCGTCATCGGCATCGACGACCAGCGCCACCTTGGCCAGCCCCACGGGTGCGGCAAGCGCCAGATCGCGGGCCTGCGCAATCTCCAGATGCCGGGGCGAGCGGGGAAAAAACACAAGGCCGATGTAGCCCGCCCCCGCCTGCGCGGCAGCTTCCACATCGGCCGGTGTTCTCAGCCCGCAGATCTTGCAGCGCACCCCGCCGGGGCGGCCGCGATTGACGGCGACGGTGACCACGGCGCCCTCAGGCGCGCGGCTTGTCGAGCAGCGCCAGAACTTCGTCCTTCGGGCCCTGCGTCTTTTCCTTCAGCCGGCCCAGTTCGCGCTCCAGCGTCGCGGCCTGTTTCGTCGCCTTGCGGGCGGTCTTGCGGAAACGATGCTCGCGCAGATATTCCCAGACGAAGCCGACGCCCAGCCCCAGCAGCATCCCGCCGAAGAAGACGAAGAACAGCGGCACCGGCAGATGCAGGTTGAAGCCGACAAAAGCCTCGATCTCGGAGGTCAGCAGACTGAGCGTCACCACCTCGCGGTTGGACATCGCCAGCGTCACCAGAACAAGGATGAGGCAAGCCAGGAACAGGTAGCGGATCGCGCGGAACATCGGGTCTTACTCCTCTCCCCCGTTCAGCCGGTCACGCAGAAGCTTGCCGGTCTTGAAGAAGGGCACGTGTTTTTCTTCCACCGCGACCGAAGTGCCGGTGCGCGGATTGCGCCCGGTTCTAGCGTCCCGTTTCTTCACCGAAAAGGCGCCAAAGCCGCGCAGCTCGACCCGATCACCGCGGGCCATCGCCTCGATGATCTCGTCGAAGATCGTGTTCACGATCTTCTCCACGTCGCGCTGAAACAGATGCGGATTCTCTTCGGCGATCTTGGCGATCAATTCAGAGCGGATCATGCGTCATCTCCCCCGTCACCCGGCTCGACCCGGACTGGTTCTTGCCCAGACTATAGGAGGAATTTTTCGCGACACAAACAGCAATGGCTTGGAAAGGCGGGAAATTATCGCCTGCCATCGCGGTTTCGGCCCCGATCTGCGGCGCTCGGACGCAGTCGCCCATCGGTTGACCCCGCGGAAAGCCGGTTTCAGCCCCGACCCGCCCCCCCGTGGCGAATCGCGCAAAGGAAAAGGCCCCGCGAAAGCGGGGCCTTTCCGATCCCTTGCGGGAAAGATTATTCGCGGCCCTTGAGCGCGGCGCCAAGGATGTCGCCGAGCGAGGCACCCGAGTCGGACGAGCCGTATTGTTCCACGGCTTCCTTCTCTTCGGCGATCTCGCGCGCCTTGATCGACACGCCCAGCTTGCGGGTCTTGCTGTCGATGTTGACGACGCGCACGTCGACGTGATCACCGACCTGGAAGCGCTCGGGGCGCTGGTCGGCACGGTCGCGGGCCAGATCCGAACGGCGAATGAAGGACTTCATGCCGTTGTATTCGACCTCGATGCCGCCGTCTTCGATCGCGGTGACGTTGACGGTGATCACCGAGCCACGTTTCACGCCATCGACCGCATCCGAGAAGGTGTCGGCATCGAGCGCCTTGATCGAGAGCGAGATGCGTTCCTTGTCGGTGTCGACTTCGGTGACCGCCGCGCGCACGACGTCGCCCTTGCGGTATTCCTGGATCGCTTCTTCGCCGCGCTTGTCCCACGACAGGTCGGACAGGTGCACCATGCCGTCGATGTCGTTTTCGAGGCCGATGAACAGACCGAATTCGGTGATGTTCTTGACTTCACCCTCGATCACCGTGCCGACCGGATGGGCATCGGCGAAGGCTTCCCACGGGTTGCGCAGGCATTGCTTGAGGCCCAGCGACACGCGGCGTTTCGCGGTGTCGATCTCGAGCACCATGACGTCGACTTCTTGCGAGGTCGAAACGATCTTGCCGGGGTGCACGTTCTTCTTGGTCCAGGACATTTCCGAGACGTGAACCAGACCTTCGACACCGGCTTCCAGCTCCACGAAGGCGCCGTAATCGGTGATGTTGGTGACGCGGCCCTTGTGGACCGAGCCCAGCGCGAATTTGGTTTCCACCGAATCCCACGGGTCGTTCAGCAGCTGCTTCATGCCGAGGCTGATGCGGTGGGTGTCCTTGTTGATCTTGACGACCTGAACCTTGACGGTCTCGCCGATCGTGAGGATCTCCGACGGGTGGTTGACGCGGCGCCAGGCCATGTCGGTGACGTGCAGCAGGCCATCGACGCCGCCGAGGTCAACAAACGCACCGTATTCGGTGATGTTCTTCACCACGCCGTCGACGATCTGACCTTCGGTCAGGTTGCCGATGACTTCGGCGCGCTGTTCGGCCCGCGATTCTTCCAGGATGGCGCGACGCGAGACAACGATGTTGCCGCGACGACGGTCCATCTTGAGGATCTGGAACGGCTGCTTGAGACCCATGAGCGGGCCCGCGTCGCGCACCGGACGGACGTCAACTTGCGAGCCCGGCAGGAAGGCCACGGCGCCGCCGAGATCGACGGTGAAGCCGCCCTTGACGCGACCGAAGATGGCGCCATCGACGCGCTCTTCGCTGGCATAGGCTTTTTCGAGACGGTCCCAGGCTTCTTCGCGACGGGCTTTCTCGCGCGAGATGACGGCTTCGCCACGGGCGTTTTCGACGCGATCGAGGTAAACTTCGACCTCGTCGCCGACGGCGATCGAGGGAGCTTCACCGGGATTCGCGAATTCTTTCAGATCAACGCGGCCTTCCATCTTGTAGCCGACGTCGATGATGGCCTGGCCCGCCTCGATGGCGATGACCTTGCCCTTGACGACAGACCCTTCCTGGGGGGTGTCGATCTCGAAGCTTTCCTTCAGGAGGGCTTCGAATTCTTCCATGCTAGCTTTGGCGCACATGCGGTCTAGTTTCCTTTGTATGGGTTTTCTGGCCATGCGGTTGGCTCCGCCGGTCTTTCGTTGCGTATGTCACAAGGGGGCAGACCTGCGCCTGCCCCCCGTGGACGTGGCCCCTATAGGCGGGAATCGCCTGTGGGGCAAGGGTTTTCGACCCCGGCGCCTCAGTCGATCCGCGTCACCAGCTCCGACAGCGGCTTGCGCACCTTCTTCATGCCGGCCAGCCAGTCGCCGTCAGTCGCGCGGTAGCCCAGCGGCATCAGCGTGACAGACCGCAGCCCCTTTTCCCGCAGGCCCAGGATCTCATCCACCGCAGCCGGGTCGAAGCCCTCCATCGGCGTCGCGTCGACCTCAAGCTCGGCCGCCTGCGCCAGCGCGATGCCAAAGGCGATATAGGCCTGATGCGCGGCATGGGCGGCGTTCACCTCGGCGGTGCGGGCCAGATACATCGCCTTGAGGTTGTCGTAATAGGGCTGCACCATCTCGCGCGGGATCGCCCGCTCGGTCACATGCAGATCGACCACCGCATCGATGCGCTCGGCGGTGTAATTGTCCCAGGCGGCAAAGACGACCAGATGCGAGGCATCGGTGATCTGGGTCTGGCCAAAAGCCGCGGCCGAGATCTTGGCGCGCAGCTCCTTGTTGGTGATGACAAGAATTTCAAAGGGTTGCAGCCCCGAGGAGGTCGGCGCCATCTGCGCCGCGGTCAGGATCTTTTCGACCTTGTCCTCGGAAACGGCCTTGGCCGGGTCCATCTTCTTCGTCGCATAGCGCCAGTTCAGGGTATCAAGCAACATCGGGGGCATCCTTTCGCGGTTGAGCGTGTGGCGCCAAGATATGCGCACAGCCGCACGACGCAACGAAAGCTTCTGCGCCTATTTGCACAGCCGTTCGGACACCACCGCGCAGGCCGCCGCAACCGCTTCCTCGATGCCCAGACTTGACGTGTCGATCACCACGGCATCCGCAGCGGGGCGCAGCGGCGCATCGGCCCGGGTCATGTCGCGCGCGTCGCGCTCCTTCACCTCGGCCAGCACCTGCGCGGCATCGCCGCCGACTTCCAGCCAGCGCCGATGCGCCCGCACCTCGGGGCTGGCGGTGACGAAAAGCTTCACCTCGGCGGCGGGGCAAATGACGGTGCCGATGTCGCGGCCATCCAGCACCGCGCCGCCCGCGCGCCGGGCAAAGTCGCGTTGAAAGTCCAGCAAAGCCTGCCGCACCTCGGGGATCACGGCCACCTTCGAAGCCGCCTGCCCCGCTTCCAGCGTGCGCAGATCGGGCCGCGCCAGATCCTCGGGGGTCAGCCCGCGCGCAGCCAGAACAGGATCGCCGCCCTTGACGCCGACAGCCCGGTAAAGCGCCCCGGTGTCCAGATGCGCAAAGCCGAACCGTTCGGCCACGGCACGGGAAATCGTGCCCTTGCCAGCGGCGGCAGGCCCGTCGATCGCCACGGTGAACATCATCTTGAACCTCGCACGGGGCTTTTACGTTGCAGTTTGCGTATTTTGACCAAGAAGAAACCATTGGCTTTTTCTTGGTCCAAATACGCCCTTTCGACCTCAGTCCCGGGTGATGCTGGCGCCAAGATCGCGCATCAGATCCTCGAAGACCGGGAAGGAGGTGGCGATCGGCGAGCCGTCATCGACCGAGATCGGCTGCTGCGACACAAGGCCGAGCACCAGAAAGCTCATCGCGATGCGGTGGTCGATCTGGGTGGCGACGGTGGCGCCGCCGGGCACGCCATCGGCGCCCAGACCGTGCACGATCAGCGTGTCTTCGTCTTCCTCGACGCGGATGCCGCAGGCCTCCAGCCCGCGCGCCATCGCCGCGATGCGGTCGCTTTCCTTCACCCGCAGCTCGTGCACGCCGCGCATCACCGTGGTGCCGCTGGCGCAGGCGGCCAAAGCGGCCAGCACCGGATATTCGTCGATCTGGGCGGCGGCGCGCTCGGGCGGCACCGCGATGCCGCTCAGGGCCGAATGGCGCACGCGCAGATCGGCGACCGGCTCGCCGCCCTCCTCGCGTTCATTGAGGAATTCGATATCGGCGCCCATCTCGCGCAGGGTCAGGAAGAGCCCGTTGCGCGTCGGGTTCTGGCTGACCCCCGGCACGAGGATGTCCGAGCCCGGCACCAGCAGCGCCGCGCAGACCGGGAAGGCCGCCGAGGAGGGATCGCGCGGCACCGCCACCTCTTGCGCCACAAGCTCCGGTTGGCCCTGCAGGGTGATCCGGCTGCCCTCGGGCGTGGCCTCGACCGTCACCTCGGCGCCAAAGCCGCGCAGCATCCGTTCGGTGTGATCGCGGGTCGGCGTCTTTTCGATCACCACGGTTTGCCCCGGCGCGTTGAGCCCCGCCAGCAGCACCGCCGATTTCACCTGCGCCGAGGCCATCGGCGTGGTGTAGGTGACCGGCACCGGCTCGGCCGCGCCGACCAGCGTCATCGGCAGCCGCCCGCCCGCGCGCCCGTAAGACCGTGCGCCGAACAGCGCCAGCGGATCGGTCACCCGCCCCATCGGCCGCTTGCGAAGCGAGGCATCGCCGGTGAAGGTCGCACTGATCGCGCTTGTCGCCATGCAGCCCATGATCAGCCGCACACCGGTGCCCGAATTGCCGCAGTCGATCACCTCGGCGGGCTCGGCGAAACCGCCGACCCCCACCCCCTCGACCGTCCAGGCGCCCGGGCCGGTGCGGGTGACGGTGGCGCCAAAGGCCTGCATCGCCTTGGCCGTATCCAGCACGTCCTGTCCCTCGAGCAGCCCGGTGATCCGCGTCGTGCCGACCGAAAGCGCGCCCAGGATCAGCGCCCGATGCGAGATCGACTTGTCGCCCGGCACCGCGGCCACGCCCGAAAGCGGGCCGCCCTTGCGCGAGGTCATGCGGATGGGGGAACCGTGAGCGGACATGAAAGCCTCCCTGAATGTCAGGGCCCTGTTAGCGCACCGCGCCCCGACCGAAAAGCCCCGCGTTTCTTCTTGGCGCAAATACGCCCTTGCCCGGCTCAGGGTTTGCGGAAGGTGGCATAATCGGGCACCCGCCCTTCGCGGAGCGCTTTTTGCTCGTAGCGGGTCGACAGCCAGTCGTCCCAGGGGGCAGGGCTGTGCGAGACGAGAGTGAAGCCCGCCTTCGGCACTTCCTCAAGCGCCTGCTCCATGTAATTCGGGATGTCGGTGGCGACGCGGAATTCGGCGCCCGGGGCGAGGATGCGGAACAGCGCGCCCAGATAGCCCGGCGTCACGAAGCGCCGGCGATGGTGGCGGCGCTTGTGCCAGGGGTCGGGGTAATTCAGGAAGGCCTTGGCGATGCAGCCCTCGGGCAGCACCTCCATCACGTCGCGCACATCGCCCGGCCAGATTGCGACGTTGGACACCCCCGCCGCGCGGATCTTGCCCAGAAGCATCGCGACACCGTTGATGAAGGGCTCGCAGCCGAGGATGTTCACCCCCGGATTGCGCGCGGCCATATGCACCATGTGCTCGCCGCCGCCGAAGCCGACCTCCAGCCACAGGGGCGCGTCCTTGCCGAAGATCGTGCCGGGATCAAGGATCTCGCGGCCCGGGTTGTCCTCTTTCGAGATGCCGCCGGGGGTGAGCGAGGCCAGATCCTCGCTGAGATAGGTCTTTTGCGACGCCCGCATCGTCTTGCCCGAGCGGCGGCCATAGAAATTGCGCCACTCCGGTTGCGGGGCGGGCGGGACGGTGTCGGGCGTTTCGGGGCTCTCGGTCATGGGGCTGCGCCTTAGGGTGCAAAGGGGCTCCCGGTCAAGGGGCATGCGCTGCGATGATTTCGCCTCGGCTTGCGCCGAGGCGACCCGCGGGGGGCTCCGCCCCCCGCACCCCCCGGCGTATTTTGCCAAGGAAAAACTGAAGACGAGGCCCCTCATTCCGAATGGGGGCCTCATCCCATTTCACCTTGGCGCAAATATCCCGGGGGTCCGGGGGCGGAGCCCCCGGCGGGTCGCTTCGGGCTCGCCCGAGGCGAAATACCCTGCAACGCATTGAAAAAGGGGGCCGAAGCCCCCTTCCCCGTGATCCTGGCAAACCGGCTCAGACGGCTTTCTTCAGCGCCTCGACCAGATCGGTGCGCTCCCAGCTGAAGCCACCATCGGCTTCCGGCGCGCGGCCGAAGTGGCCATAGGCCGAGGTGCGCGCATAGATCGGGCGGTTCAGATCCAGCTGCGTGCGGATGCCGCGCGGCGTCAGATCCATGCATTCCGCCACGATCCGCTCGATTTCCGCATCCGGCAGCTCGCCCGTGCCATAGGTGTCGGCATAGATCGACAAGGGCTTCGCCACGCCGATCGCATAGGACACCTGAATGAGGCAGCGCTTCGCCAGACCCGCGGCCACCACGTTCTTCGCCAGATAGCGCGCGGCATAGGCGGCCGAGCGGTCCACCTTGGTCGGGTCCTTGCCCGAGAAGGCCCCGCCGCCATGCGGCGCCGCGCCACCATAGGTGTCGACGATGATCTTGCGGCCGGTCAGACCGGCGTCGCCATCCGGCCCGCCGATGACAAAGGTCCCGGTCGGGTTCACCCACCATTCGGTCTTTTCGTCGATCCAGCCCGCCGGCAGCACCGCGCGGATATGCGGCTCCACGATGGCGCGGATGTCATCCGAGGTCTGGCTTTCGTATTTGTGCTGCGTCGAGAGCACGATCGAGGTCACGCCGACCGGCTTGCCGTCCTCGTAGCGCACCGAGAGCTGCGATTTCGCATCCGGGCCCAGCGTCGGCTCGGCGCCCGATTTGCGCACCTCGGCCAGACGGCGCAGGATCGCATGCGCATACTGGATCGGCGCGGGCATCAGTTCCGGCGTCTCGTCGGTCGCATAGCCGAACATGATGCCCTGATCGCCCGCCCCGTCCTTGTCGACGCCTTGCGAAATATGCGCCGATTGCGGGTGCAGGTAATTGGCGAAGTTCAGCGTCGCCCAGTGGAAGGCGTCCTGTTCATAGCCGATATCCTTGACGCAATCGCGCACGATCCCGTCGATGCGGCCCATGAACTCGGCCAGTTTCGCCTTGTCCGACAGACCCACTTCCCCACCGACAACCACCTGATTGGTGGTGGCGAAGGTCTCGCAGGCGACGCGGGCATTCGGCTCTTCGGCAAGGAAGGCATCCAGAACGGAATCGGAGATGCGGTCGCAGACCTTGTCGGGGTGACCCTCCGAGACGGACTCGGAAGTGAAGACATAGTTAGAACGTGACATGGGGAAGTGCTCCATTGATGTGTTCCCACCCCGCCAGGAAGCCGTTGGAGTGGTGGAGCGACGCTAGCCCCCGATCCGGCGCCGGTCAACGCGCGATTTGCGCCCAAGCCCCCAAACCAGGGCAACTGCGGCGATAAGACCTGCAAGCCAGGGCAGATCGCCCCAGCGCGCATAGGGCGGCGCGGCCAAGGACCCGGGCAAGGCCGCGTCGATCACGCCCTGCTGCCCCATGCCCAGGCTTTCGATCACCCGGCCCCGCGCGTCGATCAGCGCCGAGATCCCGGTATTGGCGGACCGCGCCAAGGGCAGGCCGAATTCGATCGCCCGAAACCGCGCCTGCACCAGATGCTGCACCGGGCCCGACATCTCGCCGAACCAGGCGTCATTGGTGATCTGCAACAGCCAGTCCGGGCGGCGACCCGCGTGCATGTCCTGGGGAAACACCGCCTCGTAGCAGATCAGCGGCTGAACAAGGCCCAGACGGCCCAGATCAAGGAGCTTGCGTTCCGTGCCCGCGGAATAGCCGTTGCCCTCGCGCGCGGCAAAGGCGCTGATGCCGAAGCGGGCAAGTTCATCGCCAAAGGGGATGTATTCGCCAAAGGGCACCAGATGCACCTTGTCATAGACCGGGCCGATCTTGCCGCCCGCTTCGATCATCGCCAGCGAATTGAAATAGCGCAGCCCCTCCTCGCGCTGGATGCCGACGGCGACGGGGGCGCCGCGCGCCGCCTCGGCGATCATCGTCAGGCCATCGCCCGCGCGATCGAGCAGAAAGGGCACCGCGGTTTCGGGCCACAGGACCAGATCCGGCGCTGCCTTGCCCGGCGCAGGCGGCTGCGCGGTCAGATCGAGGTGGCGAAAGAAGAATTCCTCGGCGTATTCGGGGCGCCATTTCAGGTCTTGCGGCGCATTGGGCTGCACGATGCGCAGGGTGACCGGCGTCGCGCGCGGCGGCACCGGCTGCGCCAGCTGCCAGCTGCCCGCGCCCCAAAGCCCCGCGATCACCGCCGCCGAAACGCCCGCCGCAGGCAGGCGCCAGTTTGCCCGGGGCATCAGCCAGGGCAGAACGGCGAGACACAGCGTCAGCGCGCTCAGCCCCATCGCGCCCACAAGGGCCGCGCCCTGCGAAAGCGGCGTGTCGATCCAGATATGGCCAAAGAGCACCCAGGGCAGCCCGGTGAAGAGATAGCTGCGCAGCAGATCGGCGCCGAAAAGCCCGACCGCGACGCCTGCCGCGCGCGAGACCGAAGCGCCCCCCAGCCGCGCGCCAAGGCTCATGCCCAGCGCCCAGAAGAGCCCCATGCCCAGCGCCATGAAAACAAGCGCGAAAGGCGCCATCCAGCCGTAGATCTCGGGCTCGACGAAGAACGGCTCGACGATCCAGAACATGGCCAGCGCCGCATAGCCCGTGCCCGCCGCAAGCCCCACCCGAAAGGGAGAGGTCGCCTGCCCCATCGCGATCAGAAGCGAGAGCGCGACCAGCGCGACCCACCAAAGCCCGAACGGCGCCTGTCCCAGCGCCACCCCCGCCCCGAGGAGCGCGGCCAGACCCCAGACAAGGATCTTGACCGCGGGATTGTAAAGCGGGGGCACGCGCATGGAATGTCCGTTCTGTTCAGTCTATTCGGCGGCGACGCCCGGCAGCCGCACCCGCAGCCGTTTCACCCGGCGCGGATCGGCGTCAACCACTTCGAATTCGACGCCGTTTTCCGCCACGATCACCTCGCCCCGGGTCGGCACGCGGTCGATCTGCATGAAGACAAGCCCGCCCAGGGTGTCGATCTCGGCGCCTTCTTCGGCATCGGCCAGTTTCATGCCGATCTCGGCCTCGAAATCGGTCAGCGGCGTGCGGGCCTGCACCAGCCATTGACCGGGCTTTTCGAGCTTCCACAGACCATCTTCTTCCTCGTCGTGTTCATCCTCGATCTCGCCGATCACCTGTTCGATCAGGTCTTCGAGCGTGACAAGCCCGTCCACCCCGCCGTATTCGTCGATGACCAGCGCCATGTGGATGCGCTGCAGCTGCATCTTTTGCAAAAGCACGCCGATCGGCATCGAGGGCGGCACATAAAGCAGCGGCCGCAACAGCTTGCGCAGCGAGAACCGGCCCGGGGCGCCGCCAAAGCCATGCGCCAGCGCCAGATCCTTCAGGTGCACCAGCCCCATCGGACTGTCGAGCGTGTCCTTGAACACCGGCAGGCGCGAATAGCCCTGGGTGCGGAAGACCTCGACAAGTTCCTCGCGGGTGGTGGTGACCGGAACGGCGACAATCTCGGCCTTCGGCACGGCGACATCGCCCACCCGCATCTTGCGCAGGTTGCCCAGGCCCGGCAGGCCCAGAGCGGCAGCCGCTGAGGTGGCGGATTGCGCCTCGGAGGCGTCGGCCTCGCCCGGAGAGGCGCCAAGCGCGCCCAATATGCGCCCGAAAAAGCCTCTAGGCTGAGGTTCGTTGCTACTCTCGCCGGCTTCGGGTTCCGAAGCGGGCGCGGCGGCGGCGGAATTGCTTCCGTCTGCGACTTGTCCCATCGTTCCTTCCAAATACGCCCCGGCGGGGCTAGATCTCGTAGGGATTGGCAATCCCCAGAGCGGCCAAGATACGCACTTCGATGGCTTCCATCAACTGCGCGTCTGCGTCGCGGATGTGGTCATAGCCCAGAAGATGCAAAACGCCATGTATCACCAGATGTGTGACATGATCGTGAACGGATTTGCCCGCGGCCTCGGCCTCGCGCGCGCAGGTCTGAAAGGCAATCGCGATGTCGCCAAGGGAATCGCGCTCGCCCGGCACGAAGGGCTCGGGGAACCAGGGCTCCTCGCCGTCGTTTTCGGCCGCCAGATCCTGCGCGGGCCACGAAAGGACATTGGTGGGGGTGGGCTTGCCGCGGAACTCGGCGTTCAGATCGGCGATGCGGGCATCATCGCAGCCGATCAGGCTGATTTCCCAGGCCTCCGGGTCAAGCTCCTGATCGGTCAGCACGATCCGGGCCACGCGTTCCGAAAGCCCGGCAAGGTCGATCCCCTGCCAGGCCGCTTCCTCGATCAGACAATCAACCAGCGGTTCCTTCATCCGCCCGTTCATAAGCGCCAATGATCCGCGCCACAAGCGGGTGACGCACCACATCGGCGGCGGTGAAATAGTTGAAGGAAATCCCCTTCACCCCGCCCAGGATGCGTTCGGCATCGGCCAGCCCCGAGGCGGTGCCGCGCGGCAGGTCGATCTGCGTGCGATCGCCGGTGATCACCATGCGCGAGCCCTGCCCCAGACGGGTCAGGAACATCTTCATCTGCATCGTCGTGGCGTTCTGCGCCTCGTCCAGCACGACAAAGGCATTCGAGAGCGTGCGCCCCCGCATGAAGGCCAGCGGCGCGATTTCGATGCGCTTTTCCTCCATCAGCTTGGCCATCTGCTTGGCGGGCAGAAAGTCGTTCAGCGCGTCGTAAAGCGGCTGCATGTAGGGATCGACCTTGTCCTTCATGTCGCCGGGCAGAAAGCCCAGACGCTCGCCCGCCTCGACCGCGGGACGGCTCAGGATGATCTTGTCGACCAGCCCGCCGATCAGCATCGTCACGCCCACGGCGACGGCGAGATAGGTTTTCCCGGTGCCCGCCGGACCGATGCCGAAGGCCATCTCGTGCTCGAACAGCGACCGCACATAGGCCTTTTGCGCATCCGTGCGCGGCTCGACCTGCTTCTTGCGGGTGCGGATCTCGTATTTTCCGGCCGCGAACATCTCCAGCTGCTCATCGACGGAGACGCCGTCATGGCCCAGATCCGACATCCGGATCGCCGCGTCGATCTCGCCCGCGTCGATCGGCTTGCCCGCCTCCAGCCGGGCATAAAGCGCATTGAGCACCCCTCCGGCCAGCCCCTGCGCCTCGGCGGTGCCCACCACCGCCAGCTGATTGCCGCGGCGCAGGATATGAACCGAGAGCTTGTGCTCGATCTGCGCCAGATTGCGGTCGAATTCGCCGCAAAGGTCGATCAGCAACCGGTTGTCGGGATATTCGAGAAGCGTCTCGTAAGCGTCCTGCGTGCGAGGCGGGGGGGTGATCGCGCTAAAGCCCAATAACATCTCCCTTGGCTGGGTTGGTAAAGATATGGTGCACCCCACCCGGGCCCCACGCAAGCGCTGGTTTGCCCGAAACCGGCCCGCAGGGAAAAAATTCATCTGCGCGACATGAAAGCGGCCGCGCAGGGCATTGCGCGGCCGGGTTGCCCAAATTTCGGGCAGATGCTGATTTCCCGGTCAGAGATAGTCGGGAACCGGCGTGCCTTGCTTGAACGGGCCGACGGCGGTGTTCGGCGGCGCCGCGCCCGAGCAGATCGGCTTGCCGTAATCATCGACGCGCGCGCTCATGTAGCCCTCGACGCCGTCATCGATGATCCAGTGGTCGCAGCCCTCGGGATCGACCCAGACCCCGGCCTTGAGCGTGCTCAGATGGTGGGAATTGATGCCGCGATCGATCGACTTGTCGGGGCCATAGCTGTCGTCGCAGGCCGCGAGCGCCAGCGCCGCGACGCCCAGCAGCAGGAGTTTCTTGCCGTTCATGGTGATGCCCCTCACTTCACGCAGATCACTTCGACGCGGCGGTTTTGCGCCATGCCCGCGGCGGTGGCGTTGGTCGCTTTCGGCATCCGCTCGCCATACCAGTTCACCGCCAGCACCGGGGCGCCGACCTGTTGCGCCACGCCCGCCACGGCCTCGGCGCGGCCCTTGGACAGGCGCATGTTGTATTCATCCGAGGCGCGGCTGTCGGTGTGGCCGGTGATGATGAAGCTGCGCGCCTGCGCGGATTGGAAGAATTGCTGCAGGGTGCCGCGCCCCGAGGCGGTCAGCTTCGTGCTGTCGGTGGCGAAAAGCGTGTCGGTCTGCAGCACGCCGCAGACGTTGCGGTGGCAGACCGGGCGGCCGTCGCGGGTCTTGCGCGCGTCCATGTAGCCCTCGCTGCCGTCATCCATCGCCCAATGTTCGCAGCCGTCAGGGTCGATCCAGATCGCCGGAATGTAGGTCTCGGCCTGTTGCTGCGCCGCCACCGGGCCGACCGAAGCCGCCAGCGCCAAAGCCGCCGCCCCAAAGATCGCGACCACGGGTTTCCCCCCCAGGGTCAATCTTGTCATCCCCCACGCCTCCTAGAATGGCCGCCCCGGCCGGGCCGGGGCGTTAACGAATATGAACCACAGTAACAAAAGCTTGAGACAAGGAAAGGGCTTTCGCCCGGTTATTGTGGCCGTTCCGGGAACAAACCGGGGCGCAATGCGCGCGAATTGGGACAATTTCAGGGCAGATGCCGAAACTGCCCCGCAATCGGGAAAGCGTTTCCGAAGTGCCCCAACGGGTCAGAGCAATTCGCCCGCCAGCGAATTCGGCGCCGAGGCGGTGATTCTCACCTGAGCCAATGTGCCCGGGCCGATGCCCTCGGCCGTCACATGCACCGCATGCAGGTAATCCGACTTGCCGCCCCATTGCCCGGGCAGACGGCCGGGCTTTTCGAACAGCACGCCGACCGTGCGCCCGACCATCGAGAGCTGCGTGGCCTTTTGCTGCGCGGTGATCAGCGCCTGCAACTCCTGCAGCCGCGCATCCGCCACCTCGGCCGCGACCGGGGTGCGGCTGGCGGCGGGCGTGCCGGGACGCGGCGAATATTTGAACGAAAACGCCGCGCCAAAGCCCACCGCGCGGATCAGATCGAGGCTCGCCTGATGATCGGCCTCGGTCTCGCCGGGGAAGCCCGCGATGAAATCGGAGGACAGCACCAGATCGGGCCGCGCCGCGCGCAACCGCTCGATCAGCCGCAGATAGTCCTCGGCACTGTGCTTGCGGTTCATCGCCTTCAGGATCGCATCCGAGCCCGATTGCACCGGCAGATGCAGATAGGGCATCAGCTTCGGTTCCGCGCCATGCGCTTCGATCAGATCCTCGGCCATGTCGTTGGGGTGGCTCGTGGTGTAGCGGATGCGGTCGAGCCCGTCGATCCGGGCCAGCGCGCGCACCAGACGGCCCAGGCCCCACGCCCCCCCCTGACCTTCGCCGTGATAGCCGTTGACGTTCTGGCCAAGGAGCGTGATTTCCCGCACGCCCTTGGCCACCAGCTTTTCGGCTTCCGAGAGGATGCGGGCCACCGGACGCGAGATTTCAGCGCCGCGCGTATAGGGCACGACGCAGAAGGCGCAGAACTTGTCGCAGCCTTCCTGCACGGTCAGAAAGGCGGTGGGACGCGCCTGCACCGGGCGTTCGGGCAGACGCTCGAACTTGTCCTCGGCGGGGAATTCGGTGTCCACCGGGCGCTCGCCGCGCGCCACCGCCGCCACCATCTCGGGCAGGCGGTGGTAGTTCTGCGAGCCCACCACCAGATCGACCAGCGGCATCCGGCGCATGATCTCCGCGCCCTCGGCCTGCGCGACACAGCCTGCGACGCCGATCGTCAAACCCGGTTTCGCCTCCTTGAAGGGGCGCAGCCGGCCCAGATCGGAATAGACCTTTTCGGCGGCCTTCTCGCGGATGTGACAGGTGTTGAGCAGCACCATGTCCGCCTCGGCCGGATCGTCGGTCAGGGTATAGCCCTGCACGCCCATCGCCTCGGCCATGCGCTCGCTGTCATAGACGTTCATCTGACAGCCATAGGTCTTGATATGCAGCTTTTTCGGCGTGTCGGACATGGGGCCTCCCGGGGTTGGCGCCCGATACCGCAAACGGGCCGGTGCCGCAAGTTTTGCGGGGGGGACGGTGCCGCCGGAGCAGAAAAAAAGGGCCGGTTGCCCGGCCCCAAGTCAGCGATGAGAGAGTGCGGGGACGCTGGCCGACCACGATCTTACTTGGTCAGGATCAGCTTTCCCTGCCGCGTGATACGCAGCGTATAGGTTTGTCCGTCGAGATCGATCTGCGCCAGATTGCCGCCCCGGGTCAGGATGCGCGCATCATGGGCGGGCAGGACCGGGGTGGCGGTGCCCGACAGCGGAAGGCTCATGTTCATGCGCGCCCCTCCATCCGGTCCAGGATCGCCTCGTGGCGGTGGGCGTGATCCAGCCCGGTGCAAAGCGCGGTGACCAGATCGGAGAGCGAGAAGGAAACCTGCCCCCGGTCGTCGCGCGGCGGCGCGGCCGGACAGGTGCGGAAGGAAAGGGCAAGGGCCATGGGCAGATCCTCGGCGGGTTGCGATCAATGACCTAAACCTGACAGAAATGATTGGGTATGTAAAGTCCGAATCTTTTAGTCGGATACCCCCTGACGCAGCGGAGCCGCCACCACCTCTGCCACAGGATCGGGCAGCGGTTCCGGCAACGGTTGCGGGCGGCCGAAATGATAGCCCTGCGCGGTCTCGAAACCGAGCTCGCGCAGCAGATCGGCCGCCTCGGCGCTTTCCACCCCCTCGGCCACGGTGCGCAGACCAAGCGCCTGCGCCAGCATCACGATCGCCCGCAGGATCGGCGCGTTGCGCGCATCCGCCTGCAGCCCCAGCACGAAGGATTTCTCGATCTTCAGCCCGTCGATCGGCAGATCGCGCAGATGCGAGAGCGAGGCGAAGCCGGTGCCGAAATCATCCAGCATGATCCGCAATCCGGCGGCGCGCAGCCGCGCGAAACCCGCCACCAGCTCGGGGGTGCGCTGATCGACCAGCACGGTCTCGACGATCTCCAGCTCGAGCTGCGTCGGCGCCACCCCGGCCCGCGCCAGCGCGCGCAGCAGATGCGTGGCGAAATCGCCCCGCCGCAGGCTGTGCTCCGAGACATTCACCGCCACCCGGCCCAACCCCAACCCCGTCCCCGACCCGGCGCGGCGCAGATCGGCCAGCACCCGGCGCAGCACCGCGGCATCGAGCAGCGCGGCGCATTCGGGATCGTCCAGCGCCTCGGCCCAATCCCCGGGGCCGCTGATCTGCCCGGCCCGGTCGAAGATCCGCACCAGCGCCTCGTGACCATCCGGGGCGCCATCGGCCAGCCGCAGCTTCGGCTGATACCAGACCCGGATCCGGTCCTCCTGCACCGCGTCGCGCACGCAGCCGATGGCCCGGTGCCGCGCGCCGACCCGCGCCAGCATCGCACCGCGCAGGAAATCGGCGCCGCCGCCCGCGCGCTTGACCTCGCTCAGCGCCTCCTTGGCACGGGCAAACAACGCCTCGGGGGCGCGGCCATCCTCGGGAAAGGCCGCAAGCCCCATCGCCGCGCGCAGCCGTACCGCCCCGCCGACCCCGGCCAGCGGCGCATCAAGCGCCGCCGAAGCCGCCGCCGCCAGCCCCCGCGCCGCCGCATCGGGGTCGGCAGCAGGCAGCAGCAGCGCGAATTCGTCACCCACCAGCCGGGCGGCGAACCCCTCCTCGGGCAGCAAGGCCGCCAGCCGTCCGCCGATCTCCTGCAGCATCGCATCGGCGCGATCCGCCCCGAACCGATGGTTCACCGCGCCGAAATCCGCGATGTCGATCAAGACCAGCGCCAGCGGCGCGGCCGCGGCACAGGCCGCGCGCAGGTGGCTGCGGAAATGATGCCGGTTCGCCAGCCCGGTCAGATCGTCGACATGCGCCATCCGCCACAGCCGCTGCCGGTCGTCATGCGCCCGGGTGATGTCGCAGACCACGCCCTGCACCCGCTCGACCCGGCCCCGCGCCCAAAGCGGCTCGCAAAACAGCCGGATCTGCCGCAGCGCGCCATCGGGGGTGCGGATCCCGGCCTCCAGATCCAGCGGCTGGCGCAGTGCCTCGGGCGCGGCAAGACAGGCGCGCAGCTGCCCGCGCAGCGGCTCCGAGATCAGCCGGTCGAGCAGCGTGTCAAGCCCATCCGCGGGGCCGGGGCGCAGCCCGAGAATGTCGAACATCCGGTCCGAGCCCTGCAGCCGGTCCTGCGCCGGATCCCAGGACCAGGCGCCCACCTCGGCCATGCGTTCGATCTGCGCCAGCCAATGCGCGCGGGTCTGCGCCTGCGCCACCTCGCGCGCCTGATCCTCCTCGAAGACATGCCGCCGCTCGGCCTCGAACAGCACCAGCGCGCAGCCCCCGCCCGCGGTCTGCCGCGCCGACACCAGACAGCGCCGGGTGCCGCCGCAGCGGTCGGGCAGCGCCAGCGACACCTCGTCCAGCCGCCCGTTCAGCCGCAATTGCGGCGCAAGATGCGTCGTCCAGAACAGCCGCCCCGCCGACGACAGCAGCCCCGCCAGATCGAGCCTGCCGATCACCTCGGCGGCGGGGCGGCCGATCCAGTCGCACAGCGTCGCATTCGCGCTTTCGATGCGCCCGGCCGGATCCAGCTGCAAAAGCCCGCAGGGCGCGGCCCGCGCCGCGGCGCCGTCCTGTGTCGCAAGATCGCGGGCGGCAAGATCGGGGGCCGCCAGATCGGGGGTCGGCATCCGGTGCGCCGAAACGGGCTTTGGCGGCGGCGACGGGCACATAGCGGATCAGGCCTGCGGCGGGGGCGTGTCAAAGGCGGCCCGCAGCGCTGCCACCACCGCCTGCGGATGGCTGATATGCGGGCAATGGCCGGAACTGGCGAGCCGCACCAGCCGACTGCCCGGGATCGCCCGATGCACGAAGGCCACCGCGGGGTCGGGCGCGATCGGATCGTCGGGCGATTGCAGGATCAGCACCGGCACCCGCAGCCGCGGCAAGAGCGCGCGGGTGTCGGAAAAGAAGGTGGCGCGGGCGAAGGCCGAGGCGATCTCGGGGTCGTTGCGCTGCAGACGCCGGGCGAAGTCCCGCGCCAGATCCGGCCGATCGGGGTTGCCGGTGGCGACCGGCGCGAAACTGGCGGCCCAGCCGATGAAATTGCGGTCCATCAGGGTCAGCAGATCCTCGACCGTGTCGCGGCTGAAGCCGCCGTGATAGCCGTCCTCGTCCAGATAGCAGGCCGAGGGGCCGATCATCACCAGCTCGGCGAAAAGATCGGGCCGCTCCAGCGCCGCCAGCGCGCCGATCATCGAGGAGACGGAATGGCCGACGAAGCGCACCGGCCCCAGATCGAGCCGTGTCAGCAGACGGACGACATCCTCGGCATAGCCCTGCAGACGGGCGTGGCGCTGGCGGTCATAAAGCCTCGGATCGGCCAGGCCGCAGCCTGCGTGATCGAACAGCACCACCCGATGCCGCAGCGCCAGCGGCGGCGCAACGTCTTTCCAGACCGTCTGGTCACAGCCGTAGCCATGCGCCAGAACCACCGGCGCGCCCTGCCCGCCAAGCATGCAAAGGTTGCAATCCAGGCTGTCAAGCATCCGCCCTGCCCCCGAAAGTTGAATCGATCCTGCTGCAAACATAAGTCTAGCGGTCAAAATTCGTTCTGCAAACCTTGCCGCGCGAAAATCTTTGCAATCCGCGCGTGTTCCGGTTTGTCTTGACGTGAACTGCGGGGGCGCGAACGGGGGGCGGATGCGGATCGGAATCTTGGGGACGGGCGCGATCGCCGAGGCGGTGGTACGGGGGATCGCTGCCGACGGGCACGAGATCACCGTCTCCGACCGCAGCGCGACCCGGGCGGCGGCGCTGGCGCGCGATGTCGTGGGGCTGCGCGTGGCGTCCAATCAGGCGGTGCTGGAGGCCGCCGATGTGGTGATCCTCGGCCTGGTCGCCGGGGTGGCGGGCGCGGTCCTGCCGGGGCTGCGGTTCCGGCCCGGGCAGCGGGTGATCTCGCTGATGGCGGGGGCGGGGCTGGCCGAGGTCGCCGCCTGGGTGGCCCCGGCCCGGGCCGAGGCGGTGATGCTGCCCTATCCCGCCATCGCCACCGGCGGATCGCCGATCCTGGCCTTTGGCGAGACCGGGCTGATCACCGCGCTGTTCGGCGCGCGCAACCGGATTTTCGCGCGCGCCTCCGAGGCGGAGCTGGCCGATTTTCTGGTGGCGCAGGCGGTGCTGTCGCCGCTGGCACTGGCGCTGGCGGACACCGCGGCCTGGCTGGCCCCGCGCATCAGCGACCCCGCCGCGGCCGAGGTCTTCCTGCGCGATCTGGTCGCCACCAGCCTGGCCGCCGGTCCGCTGCGCGATCTTCTGGCCGCGCTCGACACCGAAGGCGGCTACAACCGGCGGCTGCGCCAGCACATGGAGCGCGCCGGGATGACGCGGGATCTGCGCGCCGGGCTGGACCGTCTGGCGGACCCTTGAGGGTGGGGCTTTCATGTCGGGCCCCTGCCCCGTCCGCCCCGGCCAAGCCCGCTTGCATTTGCCCGCGCCATCCGCGACGTTGCGCAAAAAGGGACCAGAGGCATGGACTACGCTTCCCAGACCGACTTCCTGAGCATGGCGCGCGAGGTTCTGGCCAAGGGGCCGGTGGCGGTGATCCTGGCCGAGGATCTGGTCGAGGTGGAAAGCACGCTGCGCCACCATCTCAAGCTCGGCTTTCGCACGCTGATCCTGTGCGCCCCCACGGCGCTGCGCCTGCCCGACGATCTGGCGGCGCAGGTCCATCGCATTCCCTGGATCGCCGATCACCCCGAGGCCTTTGTTGACGCGCTCAATCCGCTGATCGCCGCCGCGCCGGAGGGCACCTGGTTCTATTACGGCTTCAACGCCGAATATCTGTTCTTTCCCTTCTGCGAGACCCGCTCGATCCGGGAAATGCTGGCCTTCCACACCGAGGAACGCCGCTTCGGCATGCTGAGCTACGTGATCGACCTTTATGCCGCCGATCTGGACAAGAACCCCGACGGGGTGAACCTGGCCGAGGCGATGCTCGACCGCACCGGCTATTATGCGCTTGGCCGCCCCGATCCCGACAATCCGGGCCGCCCGCGCGAACGGCAGCTGGATTTCTTTGGCGGGCTGCGCTGGCGGTTTGACGAGCATATCCCCCCGGCGCGGCGCAAGATCGACCGGATCGCGCTGTTTCGCACCGCCCCGGGGCTTCGGCTGCGCGCCGATCACACGCTCTCGGACGAGGAGAGGAACACCTATGCCTGCCCCTGGCACCACAATCTGACGGCGGCGATCGCGTCCTTCCGGGTGGCGAAGGCGCTCAAGCGCAATCCGGGGTCGACCTATGACATTTCAACGTTCCGCTGGCACAATTCGGTGCCCTTCGCGTGGTCCAGCCGTCAGTTGCTGGATCTGGGGCTGATGGAACCCGGGCAGTGGTTCTGAGCGGCTCGGGGTCTCTGTGCTGGTCCCTCAAACTTGCCGCAAGGGCAGGAAACGCCGCAAATTGACACTTGCAGCCGCCGCAGTCGCGCGCTGAGCGATTCCTGAGCCGTTTCACGCGGTTTTCAGACGATTTCGGCCAGATCCCCTTCCTCCCCTCCGGCCAGAAGCTGGTGGCCGATGACGACCAACCCGGGCTCTACCTGAAGGTGGGCAAGACCGCCAAGAGTTGGGTAGTCCAGACAGAGGTGCGGGTGCTGGACGACAAGATGAAGCCTAGCGGATGCAGAGTTGAACGGGGCGACGTGGCACCTTTCAGCGGCGCGCACCAAGAACGGGCGGGCGCATGACGTGCCGTTGAGCGAAGCCGTGCTTGGTGTTCTGGGGACGATTGACCGGATCGCAGATAAGGACGGCAAACTTCGCTACCTTTTCACGACCACCGGGAACACTCCGATCAGCGGCTTTCACAAAGCCCGCGCCAAGATCGCGGCCGAGATGGAAAAGGCGGCCGCGAAAGAGCGCGATGAGCCCGTCACCATTCCGCATTGGACCTTTCATGACCTGCGCCGCACCGCCGCAACCGGGATGGCCCGCTTGTCGATCACTACGCTTGCGGAACTGCTTCCTCTGGTCGAGGGCGCAAAGTCGTGCAGGGAGTTCGGGTTCGTGATCCTGGCCTGTGTCCCGGGTGCCAGGCTTCGAAGAATGCTGGCACGGGAAGCTCGGGACGAGCTTTGGCCGCGCTGGTCTCGGCCGCCGATGGCGAGATCGAAGACAGCGAGGTTGGCGCGATCCTGGACGCCCTCAGCAACCACGCCACGCTTTCGGCGGCATTCAAGGCGCCCGAGATCGAGGCCGCGCTGAACAAGCAGTTGGCTCGGGCAAAAGGCGGCATGGCGGGCAAGCTGGCCCTCAAGCGCGAGATCGCCGAGATGAAAGACAAGAACACGCACGACGAGCTGGAAATGGCCTTCGTGATCGCGATCGACGTTTCGCTCTCGGACGGCGAAATGGAGCCCGCCGAGAAGAAGGTGCTCGACGACCTCGGCAAGTCGCTGGGCTTCTCGCTGGCGAGCTACCTCTGATGCGTCCGCTGGTGGTTTGGGCCACTGGCCTGCTTGCCGTTTTTGCTGTCATCGTCGGACAGCTGGTGTTGACCATCTGCATCGCCCCCGCTGAACGTCAGGCGAAGATCATCGCCCGCGAGATCGGTCGCCAGCTTCGCCGCACGGACCTCGTGATCACGCGGTCAACCCTGACAGAACTCGAAATGTCGAACGGCGCGCGGGTCGTCGCGCTGCCGTCCACGTCTGACACCATTCGGGGTTTTCCGTCTGTGTCGTTGCTGATCATCGACGAGTGCGCCTTCCTGAAAGGCGACGACGACGAGGAAACGCGCGGCGAGACGTTGATCTCGGGCGTTTTGCCGATGTTGACGACGCAGGGGCAAGTGTTTTTCAGCAGCACGCCCGCAGGCAAACAGAACTATTTTGCGAAGCTGTTCCTCGACGCGAAACCCGATGATGGCATCCACCGCATTGTCGTGAAAGGAACGGCCATTCCGCGACTGGCCGAAAAGGTAGAGCGGATGCGCCGCACCCTGTCTGCGACGAAGTTTCGCCAAGAAATCGAAGTCGAAATGCTGGCCGATGGCGCAAGCTATTTCGATCTTTCAATCATCGAACAAGCCACAAGCACGGAGAGCGCAATATGTCCTCGTCTATAGACCTCGTTTTCATGCCCGATGGGCGCGTTGTGAATGACACGCACCAAGACCCCGCAATCCCGCGCGTGACGGGTTTTCAGAACTATTGGGTTGCTGCTGACCTCGGGCAGGCGCACGACTATTCGGCTGTCTGCGTGATCAAGGATCAGGCGTTGCCCACGGTGGACGAGGGGCGTGTGATCGTCGGCTCGCGCGAACGGACAGTCGTTTTCGCTGACCGCTTCCGTGGGGTCAGCTATGTTGACGTGGTGGACCATCTGATCCGCCTCAAGAACGTGCCGCCGTTCGGCGGCAAGTCGAACCTCGTGATTGACGGCACGTCCATCGGGCGTGTCGTCTCGGACATGCTGCACGAGCAGAACGTGCCGCACTTCGCCATTCAGATGACGGGCGGGCAGGAGTGGACGAAGAAGGGCCGCTACGTCAACGCGGGCAAGACGGCCATGATCGAGACCCTTGCCGTGATGTTCGCCGCAGGCGAGATCAAATTCGCCCACGACTGCCCCCTGCGTGCCGAGATCGAGGCCGATCTCGCATCCTTCACGACGCAGACGACGGCGGCTGGCAATCAGATCATCACACAAGGGCGCAACGGGTCTGGCCACGGTGATCTCGGGATTGCGCTGATCGTCGGCGGCTTTGCCTCGCAGCACCTCAAGCCGCAGCGGATGGAGGTTGCGCACCTGAGCGGGTATTACTGACAGCGCCGCAGCGCGGGCGGGGTAGCAGGCGCGTCTTGCGATTGCGACCTATCAGGGTAGGGCGCAAGCCGCGACCGCCTTCGCTGACGCGCTTTTCAGCCTATACTTGGGAAGGCAAACGCTAACTTAAGCAACAACCGACACCGGAAGTTCATCCCATGTTCTTCCATCAAGTGTCCGTCCAGACTTTTTCTTATTCACACCGCCCCACTGTTTGAAGTGGAACGCAACGCCGCTGCTGATGCATTGATCCCGGATTGACCGAACCCATTCAGGCTGCATATCACGCGCAGCAGGCCCGCTCTCGCCGCCTGCAATCGCCCAGTCAATCCCTTTCAAGTTCAATGCTCCAAGATCGCCGAGAAGGGGTTCAAGAGACAAGAACTTTACTTTGGCGGGTGTTTTTCTAAGGTTTTCGATCCTAAACTTGTAATCTTCTGACTCAACGCTAACACCCATCCAGATATTTGGCGTCCAATCGAGGTATGGAGCAACTTCGACAAGTTGCTCCGATCTTTTGGTAAGGACTTGAAATGTATGATGCGGGCAATCGCGCATTACTGCAAAAACCTGTTGGATGAAAGATAGCGGGACATCTTCATGGAAAAGGTCAGACATCGAGTTGACGAATATCATGCGTCCGACCTTCCACCCAAGAGGGATACGAAGCGAAGATTCATCCAGACGGATCAATCCGTTCCATTTTGGCCTGCCTCCACTAGTGCGAGTGAGGCCAGAATACTTGTCCTGCCCCATCGCCTCAAGCCGACGAGCCATTCTCATAGCGTAGCAGTTTGTGCATCCCGGTGAGACAATAGAGCATCCAGCAACCGGATTCCATGTCGCCTCTGTCCATTCAATTCGTGAGTTTGTTCCCATTATCCTGCCGCCTCTAGAAAAGTCACTAACAAGCGATCAGCGAAAGAATTCTTGCGCCTTTTCTTCCCCTCAGGGTCTGTTACTTTGATTTTGTCAGCTTCTTCGAGTTTTCCCAATACTTCCTTATAGTGTCTGCTGAGATAGGGGCGTCCGACGCTATGCTGGCAATAGATGTCACGCATTGAAATTGTCTGCCCCGAGAATGCTCTTGTTAGCATGTCACCAAGTTCGTCGAGCGGTCGTTGAAATTCGAAAAGAAACGGCATCGTCTCGTCTGCGGGAGAGTAGGCGAAGGAAGAAACGCCTTGCTCTTCGGTCGAGCTTTCCTTTGCCATAATCTCCTTCATGACTTCATACCCTTTGAAGCTCTTCGAGACAAAAACGAGATGATGCGTCAGGCGTCCTTCCTGATTTTTGAACCGGAATGGGAGGACGAAAGCAGCGCCCATTTCAATTAGTGCATTGGACAATTCCTCGAGAACCATTTCTTGCCGATGGGCTGGCTTCGCATTCTCGACTTTCCCTCGAAGACTTTCCGCGCGCTCGACCCCAAACAAAGCGTCAAGGTGCGACTTTACCATCGGATTGGATAGCCCGGCGTTTATGCGGTTGTAGTTAAAGAAGAAGACGCAATCGCAACCCCAGTCCTTGATCACTCCGTTGATTAGTTTAAGCGATAACCCCTTATATCCAAATGGGTCAAAGAAAGTGAATGACGGAATGATTTTCGTTTCTGAGAAGTAGGCTTCCGCATCAGCACCAACCTCATTGCAGTTCACGATTGGTTTGTGCTTAAGCTTCTCAATACCCGGCAGTGCCGCAATTTCTTGCTCCAAAGTCTTGGAGTTGTTTTGATCGCGGTCATTGAATAAGGCAACCAAGGCTTTTCTAATAGGTTCACTTTCAATTGCCTTCTCCAGAACCAATAGCGGTGTTGAAGCGGCTCCATCCTTGTATCGCCCGGGTCCCGCATAGAGGTCGATGTATGCAATTTTCGCATCACCAAACTTGGCCGCTGCTGCGACAATGATGTTCGCCCACGCAACAAAATACTTCTGGACAATTCGTGCTTTCACGACTGACTGATCGCCGCGCTCTTCAAAAAACTGCTTTGTCATAACCACCTTACTCCTTCGCATCGCCACACGCGATGGTAGAGCGCCACACTTAACCTTGACAATAGAACATTGAGGGAACAAAGGGAAGATGTCATTCCGTCTGGTCTGACATGCCAGACACACGCGATACCGGCTCGGTTCCCGGCGCGGGCGTGGTTGTGTTTTGGCGAGTTTTGCAGACATATGGTGACAGAACAAACTTTCGGCAGAGGCCCATGAACCAGCTTTCCATCTTCGATCAGGACCAGTTCGCGGCGACGGCTGAGACCTTCATCGACGACCTTCGGGCGTTCGATGAGTTTGGCCAGCGCACCGTGACTGAGACCGTGGAAGGCATCCCTTACCTGATCAACGAGTTCTGGACGGCTGGGCAGCGCCAAGCGCACTCGATCCACGAGGTGTCCTATCGGGCCTGCTTCAAGGCACAGTTGCCCGAGTTCTTCATCAATCGGCTGACCAAGCCGGGGGACGTGGTGTTCGACCCGTTCATGGGGCGGGGCACGACGCCTGTGCAGGCGGCGCTGATGGGCCGTCAGGCCTTCGGCAATGACATCAACCCGCTGTCGGTCCTGCTGACCCGTCCCCGGCTTCGCCCGATCACCTTGCAGGCTGTCGCGGCGGCGTTGCAAACCGTTGATTGGTCACGCGGTGAGATTGAGCGAGAAGACTTGCTTGCCTTCTACCACCCCGAAACGCTCAGAAAGTTGGAGGCGCTACGCTTGTGGCTTGCCGAACGTGCCCCGCTTGGTGGCGAGAGTGTTGACCCGGTGGCCGACTGGATTCGGATGGTGGCGATCAATCGCCTCTCTGGCCACTCTCCGGGCTTCTTCTCTGGCCGGTCGATGCCGCCGAACCAAGCCGTGTCGGTCAAGGCGCAACTCAAGATCAACGAGAAGCTCGGCGTTTCGCCGCCAGATCGCGACGTGGCCGCTGTGATCCTCAAGAAGTCTAAGACCCTGCTCAAGGACGGCTGTGCCCCTAGCCAGGTGCGTTCAGGCCTTCACACCGGCGCTGCGTGGGACTTGCGCGGCATCGCTGATGCTTCGGTCGATCTCACCGTCACGTCGCCGCCGTTCCTCGACATCGTGCATTATGCTGCCGACAATTGGCTGCGCTGCTGGTTCGCGGGCATAGACCCGGAAACCGTCGCCATCGACATGCACCGCACCGAGGAGGCGTGGACCGCGATGGTGCATCGCGTCCTAGCCGAACAAGCCCGCATCCTGCGCCCCAGTGGCTATGTCGCCTTTGAGGTTGGAGAGGTGCGCAATGGCAAGGTGCTGCTCGAACGGCTCGTCTGGAAGGCGGCGGAGGGCCTGCCGTTCAACCGGCTGGGCGTGATGGTGAACGATCAGGAGTTCACCAAGACGGCCAACTGCTGGGGCGTTGACAACGGCGCGAAGGGCACCAATACCAACCGGATCGTGCTGCTCCAGCGAGATTGAGTTAATTCATCTCGCTCAAGTGGTTTCCGAAGATCGACTTCAGTTGGTTTTCCCAACCGCCATTGCCGTAGTCGTAAGCATAGCGGCAGATTTTACCGCGATCCTCGTCGGTCAGATCAATTCGCCCGGTTTGTTGGTCGAGTTTGCCTTGGAGGTATTGAAGCAGACTCTGAAACCCACCTTGGCCGACTGTGGGTTGCATCAGGCGAGCAATTTCGACCGCGTCGAGGATAACTCTTTTCAACTCAAATCTCCAAGGGTTTACTAGGCGTCGCGAATAGGGGACAACGCTCTCATAGCAACTGTGAGGGCATTGTGGAAAGACGTTTTCAACTTCGCTGGGATGAGGAAGAGCTTGCCCGCGCGTTCCGGGTGACGCCCAAGGATGTCCGCGAATACCTGACCGATGGGCGGCGCGTCTCGTTCATCATCGAGCGGCGTCTGATGTGGGAGAATCCGGGCTGGAAGCTGGCTCCGTCAGAGGGCGCTGGCTACGATCTGCTAGACCCAGAGGGTGGCATGTGGGAGGTGCGTTCGATCACGCGGCAGGGGGTGTATTTCAACCCGAGCAATCAGGTCGGGTCTGGCAGGGTGTTCAATGAGGAAGGCTTCCAAGCCAAGTTGTCGGGCATCAAGGGCTTCATCCTGTCCGACATCGTGGGCTTTCCTGTCGTCGATGTCTTCGTCGTGCCGGTGGACAACGTGCTGCGCTGGCACCGCGGGCGCGCTCTCGGCAGCAACGCAAAAATCTCGCGGGACAAGTTTCTTAACATTCTGGCACGCGACATTCGCCACGAATGACTGACCCGAAAGCGAAGTATCGCCGGAAGAACCGGGCTTTGCTTGCCTACAAGCAGGCTTTGCGCCGGGCGGGGCCTGCTGCCCCGCCTTGGCTTATCCCTGAGCAGCACGCGCAGATTCTTGCGGTCTATCAGGAGGCGCAGGCATGGACCGAGCAGACAGGAATCAAGCACAGCGTTGACCACTTGGTGCCCCTAAAGGCCCAAAGCCACGGCATACACTACCCTCGGCGGCGTGCAATCGCTCAACATCATCTCGGAAAGCGGCCTGTATGCGCTCGCGCTTCGGTCCAACAAGCCCGAGGCGAAAGCCTTCCGCAAATGGGTCACGGCGACCGTGCTGCCGACGATCCGCAAGACCGGCTCTTATGTGCGCGGCGAGGAAGCCTTTGACGTGACCACCGAGGAGGGCCTAGCCGCTGCAACGATGCACGTCATGGCTGCCCTGCAAGCGAAAGCGGACGGGTTCAAGGCGATGTATGAGGCCGCCAAGCCCAAGGCCGACGCCTTCGCGGTCATCGAAGAGGCCACGGGGTCTATGACCGTCACCGAGGCCGCCAAGGCGCTGAAAGCAAAGCGGGTGGACCTCTACGGCTTCCTTGAACATCGGAAGTGGGTCACGAAGGGCAAGGGGCGTCAGGCCACGGCATACGCCCTGCGCACCGGCTATATGGACACACGGACCCACACGGACACCCGAGGGCGCGTCCACACGACCCCCGTGGTGACGCCTAAGGGCCTCGCCTATCTTGCCCAGATCAAGGCCCAGCAGCGGGCCTAGACGGGCACGGCATGGGCACCTGATCGGGGATGGGAGGAGGGGTTGACAGAGCAGGTTCGCACCCTCCGGGCACCTGCGAAGCAATTACGACACACCATAGGAGAGGGCCCCCTTTACATGCTAATAAACATGCATGGGATGCCCAAAGTGAGCGGCTAGGTTAGGGCACGTTAAGCGTCCCGTCAGTGCCTCCCGCTCATCCCTCCTCCCCTCCGACAACGCAAAGAGGCTCCTTTCGGGGCCTCTGCATGTTTTCGTCAGTGAGCCGCTTACGGCTGATCCTCGGCACCGTCCGCCTCGACTGCGGGCAAGCCCAGCGCCTTGCGCATCGCCTTCGTGGTCTGCCGCAGCTTCGCCACCTCGCCCCCATACACCCGGTCCCCCACACTCCCGAGGGCGTGACCAAGGATCAGGTTTTGCTCCAGTGTCGCCACCTCGGCCAGAATGAGGGCGTCCTTCATGTTGTGCCGCAGCGAATGGACAACGTGCTTGGGGTCTTTGGTCACGGTGCGCAGGTGCTTCATCAACGACGCTGAGGCCGCGTCAGCGCCCCGCTCAGACGCATAGGCGGGGAACAGTAGGTTGCCCTGCCGGGGCAGCTTAAGGGCCTCCTTGGCGGCTTCCAGCGCGTCACCGGCAAGGGGAACGGACCGGCGAGAGGCTTCGGTCTTGAGCCGCCTGTTCTCGTGCCATGTGACCTTGATATGCGGGAACTCCCCGCCCGTCACCACGTCCTCGACCCGCAGCCCTGTGACCTCGGCAAGGCGGCATCCGGTCCCCTCAAGGATGCGCCAGATCAGCACCAAATCGGCCTTAGCGTGGCCCACGATCCGCTCGCGGACCTTCCGCAGCACCGTTGCCGGAAGGGGGTCACGTTTCTCACCGTCCGACGCACGGCCCCGCACGGTGCCCAGAGTGAGCTTGTTAAACGGGTTCTGAAAGGTCGCAGGAAGGGGCAACTCAGTGGCCGCGAAGTTGATCACGGCTTTCAGCCCGTTCATGTCTCGCGCCACCGACGCCGGGCTGATCTTCTCGCCGTTGTCCTTGAACCGGGACAGCATGTAGTCGCGGACCCTGCGGGCATCATCGCGCGTCAGGTCCACAAGGACCGGATCAGACCCGAGGGCCGCGCGGACGTGGCCAACGATCCGCTCGACCTGCCCAGCAAACCGCGCCAGTGCATCCCCTGCTTCGCCGCTCTTGGCCCGTTCTTCGAGATAGAGCCGCTTCGCGTCTTCGAGTGTCGCGGCGGGTGCGGGGTAGCGCTTCGGCCCGAGGCGCAAAAGGTTGATCGTGTGGCGCTCCACAGGGGGCACCCCGATAGGCTCAAAGTGGTCTTGCGGGAAGCTATCCGCCAGCGAGGCAGCTTCAAGCGCGAGGTCTTCCTCGGTCGCGCCGCGCTCGATCAGGTCAGCCCGACGCCGCAGCGCTTCGACATAGGCTTCCCGGTCTGACGCCTCAGACGACGACGCAGCCGCAGCCCCGGCAAGCCGCCGCTTGGCCTCGGCAATCTCACGCTCAACTTCGGCATGGTAGCGGGGATAGGCGGCCAGAGCGGCCTTCTCAGAATCACCCAGCTTGCGCTTGAACTCGCGCTTGGTGATTACGGACGCGACCTCTTTGGGAACTCTCCGGCGATATTGCCAGCTTCCCGCTTTGGTGCGCTCTACATGCTTCAAGACCAGTCCCATGTGTGCCTCGCGTGTGCCGCAATGTGCACCGAGAGGGACGCAAAGTCACGGAAATCCTTGATATTCAGGACTTCTAGTTGGGATATTGGCTCCGGCGGTAGGGATCGAACCTACGACCAATTGATTAACAGTCAACTGCTCTACCGCTGAGCTACGCCGGAACACGAGGGGGTGTATAGCGGCGGCTGAATCGGGGTGCAAGGGGGGGCGACGTTTTTTTCTCCACCCCGAAACTTGTCTCCGCAACCGCCCCTCTCGTCGGTGCCGGGGCGAGAACGGGCGGTTCCAGCGTTATTACGCAGGGCGACAGGGCCGTCGGACCTGCCCCCAACCGCCTGCCCGCGACGTCAGATCGAAAACGGCGACGCGACTGTTCACGAAAACGTTTGCTTTCCGGGCGCCCCCCCGTGGGCGCGGCGCAGCGGGAATCGTCTCGAAACGCGGCCGCGCCCGCCAGGCTTTACCCGGTACCCCCCCGTCGGGCGGCCCGTTCGACCAACGGAGGACCGGCTCCGCCCCGTCCCGACCTCGCCCCAACCGCCCCCCGACAAAAGCTGAGCCAAACACTCATATTTATTTCTTGACGGATTTAGTCATGCATGCCATCCCGATCCAGCCCGATACCGGGCGACATGACCTTTCCAGCCCCGGAGGCCCTGCCATGACCCTTTCCCCGCGCGCCCTGCTTCTGACCTCGGCCCTGCTTGCCCCCCTGCCCCTCGCGGCGGCCGAGCTCAATCTTTACACCTCGCGCGAGCCGAAGCTGGTCGAGCCGTTGCTGACGGCCTTCACCGCCGAGACCGGGATCACCGTCACCACCGTCTTCCTGAAGGACGGCCTGGCCGAACGCGTCGCGGCCGAGGGCGCGGCCTCGCCCGCCGATGTGCTGATGGCGGTCGATGCCGGCAACATGGCCGATCTGGCCGCCAAGGGCCTGACGCAAGCCATTGACTCCGAAGCCGTTTTGGCCGCGGTGCCGAAAGAGCTGCGCGACCCGGAAAACCAGTGGGTGGCGCTGTCGATGCGGGCGCGCGTCGTCTATGCCGCCAAGGATCTGGGCCTGAGCGCGATCACCTATGAAGAGCTCGCCGATCCGAAATGGGCGGGCAAGATCTGCATCCGCTCGGGCCAGCACCCCTATAACACCGGGCTTTTCGCCGCCTATCTGGCGCATCACGGAACCGCTGCGACCGAGACCTGGCTGACCGGGCTCAAGGCCAATCTGGCGCGCAAGCCCGGCGGCGGCGACCGCGACGGCGCCAAGGACATCCTGGGCGGTATCTGCGACATCGCGGTGGCGAATTCCTATTACGTCGGGCTGATGCGGACGAACGAGAAAGAGCCCGAGCAGAAAGCCTGGGGCGAGGCGATCACCGTGCTTTTGCCCACCTTCAAGGACGGCGGCACGCATGTGAACATCTCGGGCGCGGCGATTGCGAAACATGCCCCGCACAAGGCCGAGGCGGTGCAGCTGCTCGAATACCTCACCTCGGATGCGGCGCAAAAACTCTATGCCGAGGCGAATTTCGAATATCCGGTCAAGGCCGGGGCCGAGCTTTCGCCGATCGTGGCCGGTTTCGGGCCGCTCTCTGTTGATCCGCTGCCGCTGACCGAGGTGGTGAAGGCCCGCAAGGAGGCAAGCGCGCTCGTCGACAAGGTCGGCTTCGACAACTGAGCCCGGCCATGGCCGTGACCGATCTGAACCCGCGCCTGCCCGGGCGCCTGCGCACCCGCCCCCTCATGGGGGGCGGGTCGCCTTGGCTTTGGGCGGCGGGCGGCATCGCCGCGCTGGTGCTGGCGCCGGTGGCGGCGCTGCTCTGGCAGGCGGCGCAGGGCTCGAACGGGCTTTGGAACCATCTGTGGGCCTATGTGCTGGCCCCCGCGCTGGGGCAGACGGCGCTGCTTCTGGCCGGGGTCGGGCTCGTCGTCACGGTTCTGGGCACCGCTTTGGCCTGGCTGGTGGCGGCGCATGCGTTTCCGGGCCGCAGGCTGCTTGACTGGGCGCTGCTGCTGCCGCTGGCCGTGCCAAGCTACATCATCGCCTTCGTCTATCTGGAGGTGACGCATCCGCTCGGCCCGCTGCAAGACGGGCTGCGGGCGCTTTTGGGCTACACCTCGCCACGGGAGTTCCGGCTGCCCGACATCCGCTCCCTGCCGGGGGCGATTTTCCTTTTGGGGCTGGTGCTTTACCCCTATGTCTACCTGCCGGTGCGGGCGATGTTCGCGATGCAGGCGGCGGGGCTTTTGGAGGCCGGGCGGATGCTGGGCTGCACGCGGCGGGGGCTGCTGTGGCGGCTGGCGCTGCCGCTGGCCCGTCCGGCGATCGCGGCGGGGGCGAGCCTGGCGCTGATGGAGACGCTCAACGACATCGGCGCGGCCGAGTTTCTGGGCGTGCGCACCCTGACGGTGTCGATTTATGCGACCTGGGTCACGCGCTCGGATCTGCCCGGGGCGGCGCAGATCGCGCTCGTCATGCTGGCGGTGGTGGCGGCGCTGGTGGCGCTGGAACGCTTCGCGCGGCGCAGGCAGCGCTTTGCGGGCGGGGCGCAACGGATGCGCCCGCTGGTGCCGGTGCGGCTGACGGGGCTGCGCGGCTGGGCGGCGCTGGGGCTGGGGCTGGTGCCGGTCCTGCTGGGCTTTGGCGTGCCGCTGGCCTGGCTTTTGTCCGAGGCCGTGACGCGGATCGCCGAGACCGGGATTTCCGCGCAGCTGCGCGCCGAGATGCGGGCGACGCTGCTGCTGGCGACGGCGGCGACGGTGGCAGTCGTGGCGGGGGGGCTGGTGGTGGCGCTGACGGCGCGGCTTTGCCCCGGCGGGCCCGGCGCAGTGATCGGGCGGCTGGCAAGCCTTGGCTATGCGATGCCCGGAACCGTGGTGGCGCTGGGTGTGCTGGTGCCGGTGGGGGCGCTGGACCGGCTGCTCGACGCGGGCGCGCGGGCGGTTCTGGGTCAGGGCACCGGGCTGGTGCTGATCGGCTCGGGGCTGGCTTTGGGCTATGCGTATCTGGTGCGGTTTCTGGCGATCGCGGTGGGCGGCTGTGAAAGCGGTCTGGCGCAGATCCCGTCTTCGCTCGATCAGGCGGCGCGCAGCCTTGGCCATGGTCCGGCGGCGAGCCTGCGCCGGTTGCATCTGCCGTTGCTGCGCCCGGCCCTGATCGCCGCCGCGCTGCTGGTCTTTGTCGACACGATGAAGGAACTTTCGGCCACGCTGCTTTTGCGCCCGCTGGGGGTCGAGACGCTCGCCACCCATCTTTATGGCGAAGCGGCGCGGGGCAGCCATGAAGACGGCGCCATCGCGGGCCTTGCCATCGTCGCCGTGGGCATCCTGCCGGTGATCGCGCTGTCGCGGCTGGCGCAGCGGCGGGGGATCTAGTCGGCGCGGGCGAAGACCGCGGTCACCGCCAGACCCGGATCCGCCACCACCCGGCCCTGCGCCACCAGCGCCACCAGATGCGCGAAAAGATTGCGCGAAGCCGCCCGGTGCAGGGCCGCGGGCGTCTCGGCATAGACCCGCGCGGTCAGCGTGGGCAGCGTCGCAGGCCCCGCGTCCAGGGCCTGCAGGATCTGCGCCGTGCGGGCCTGCCGATGCGCCGCAAGCGCGGCCAGCCGCGCCGCGGGATCGGGCACCGGATCGCCATGGCCCGGATAGAACACCCGCGCCCCCTGCCCCGCCAGCCGGTCGAGCGCGGCGAAATAGGCCTGCAGATCGCCATCGGGCGGCGAGATCAGCGTCGTCGACCAGCCCATCACCACATCGGCGGTAAACACCGCATCCCCCATCGCGAAGCACAGGTGATTGCCGAAATGCCCCGGCGTGTGCAGCGCCGTCACCGACCAGTCGCCCATCGCCAGCGTCTCGCCATCGGAAAGCGTCTCATCGGGGCGAAACCCCGCATCCACCCCCTCGCCGCCGCCCGCCAGCCCCGCTTCGGCCAGCGCCCGCATCGGCGCCGAGCGCCCCGCCGCCGCATCACCAAAAGCGAAGATCGGCGCCCCGGTCAGATCGGCCAGCGGCCGCGCCGCCTCGGAATGATCCAGATGCGCATGGCTGACCAGAATCGCCGCCACCCGCTCGCCCGGGGCCAGATGATCGAGCAGCGCGCGCAGATGCCCCGGATCGGCGGGCCCGGGGTCGAGCACCGCCACCTCCCCCCGGCCCAGCACGTAAGAACAGGTGCCCCGATGCGTCAGCGCCGAGGGATTGGGCGCCACAAGCCGCCGCACGCCCGGTTCCAGATCCTTCATCCCTCTTTCCCTCTGCCGCCATCAGGGCTAGGTTGTGGCATGGATTTCGCCTGGCTCAAACACTTCCTGCCGCGCGGGCTTTACGGCCGGGCCGCGCTGATCCTGATCTTGCCGGTCGTCACCATCCAGCTGGTCGTCTCGGTCGTGTTCATCCAGCGCCATTTCGAACGCGTGACCGAGCAGATGACCACCTCGATGCTGCGCGAGATCGCGCTGGTGGTCGAGCGCGCCGAGACCGCCGAAACCGGGGCAAAGGCCGCGACGCGGATGGCGGAGCTGGCGCAGGCGCTGGATCTGCGGCTGGAGCTGCCCGCGCCCCGGCCCGTTCCCGCCACAGACCGGCGCGAGATCACCGATTTCACCGGGCTGACCGTGCAATCGACGCTGCGCGCGGGCCTGCCGGGGATGATCGCGCTGGATCTGACCGCGGGCGGGCGGGTGCAGCTTTGGGTCGCGACCCGGCACGGGCCGCTTTACATCGGCTTTCCGCGGATCTGGGTCTCGGCCGCGAACCCGCATCAGCTGCTGGTGCTGATGGTTTTCGTCTCGGTGCTGATGACGCTGATCGCGTTCTTGTTCCTGCGCAACCAGTTGCGGCCGATCCAGCGGCTGGCCCGCGCCGCCGAGGCTTTCGGCAAGGGCCAGATCGCGCCCTATCGCCCCACCGGCGCGCTGGAGGTGCGGGCGGCGGGCAAGGCGTTTCTGGAGATGCGCGACCGGATCGAGCGGCAGACCGAAAGCCGCCGCCTGATGCTGTCGGGGATCAGCCACGATCTGCGCACGCCCCTGACGCGGCTCAGGCTGGGTCTCTCGATGCTGCCCGAAGAGCCCGAGACCGAAGCCGAGATCGCCGCGATGGCGCGCGACGTGACCGAGATGGGCAAGATGATCGACGCCTTCCTGAATGTCGCGCGCGAGGAGGCGATGGCGGGCGAGCCCGAGCCGGTGGAGATCTGCGCCTTTGTCGCGCAGGTGGTGGAGGACGCGGTCCGCGCCGGGCAGCCGGTGCAGCTGGTGGCCTGCCCCGAAGCGCCGGTGCAGACGGTGCTGCGCCCCGATGCGCTGCGCCGGGCCCTGGAAAACCTGATCGGCAATGCGGTGCGCTATGGCACCCGGGCCGAGGTTTCGGTGACGGTGCGCCCGCGCAGCCTGCGTCTGCTGGTCGAGGATGACGGCCCCGGCATCCCGGCCGAGCGGCGCGAAGAGGCGATGCGGCCCTTTACCCGGCTTGATCCTGCGCGCAATCAGGACCGTGGTCAGGGCGTCGGGCTGGGGCTGGCGATCGCCGCCGACATCGCCCGCGGCCATGGCGGCAGCCTGAGCCTGCTGGAAGGCAAGCGTCTGGGCGGGCTGGCGGCGGAACTGATCCTGCCGCTCTGACGTTGCCGTTCCGGGACGGGTCTCAGAAGATCAGCACGAAGACACCGATCCAGACCCCGGCCCCCGCAAGCACCATGGGCAGGATCCACCAGCCAGAGGTTGTTTCGATCGGCCGGACCTCGGTCGCGACGTCCCGCGACGGATCAAGACCCGGCTTCGCTGTTGTGTCCACCGCTGTGCTCCTTCACGTCGGACCTGGGGTCCTGCAACTGCAGGATGCGCGCGAAGTCTTAACGAAACCTTAACAGCCCCGGGCCCGCGGAGCTTGGGCAAGGGATTGGGGGCAAGGTTTGGCGCACCGCCTCTTGCGCGCCGGGTTTCGGCACCGATGATCCCCCCTTCCGCGGCCTCTCTCCCAGATGCAAAAGGTCAGACGACAATGGCAAAAGTTTGTCGGGCATATGAACCAAGCTTCGCTTGCAGCACGGGGCATTCTGCCGCAGTGTGAAGACTTGATGACGGCGGCGCGGGCTGTCGGTTCGGTGCAGTTGAACTGTGCCTCACCCCCCCCTAGATATGGGGCATGGGAAGGGACGGGTTGCCAATCGCGGGACCGGTGCCTTTCGCCGCAAACAAGGACAGAGAATGACCGCACTCCCCTCCACCCATCCGGTCCTGCCGCTGCGCGACATCGTGGTGTTCCCGCACATGATCGTGCCGCTTTTTGTCGGCCGCGAAAAATCCGTGCGCGCCCTCGAAGAGGTGATGGCCGACGACCGGCAGATCCTGCTGGCCAGCCAGATCGACCCTTCGATCGACGACCCCACCGATGAGGGGATCTTCCGCGTCGGCGTGCTGGCCAATGTGCTGCAGCTGCTGAAACTGCCTGACGGCACGGTCAAGGTGCTGGTCGAGGGCAAGAGCCGGGTGCGGATCACCGAATTCGTCGAAAACGACCGCTTTTTCGAGGCGCAGGCCGAAACCCTGACCGAGGTCGAGGGCGATCTCGACACGATCAAGGCGCTCTCGCGCTCGGTCGCCGAGGAATTCGAGCGCTACGCCAAGATCAAGAAGAACATCCCCGAAGAGGCGATGGCCGCGGTGTCCGAAACCCGCGAGGCCGACAAGCTGGCCGATCTCGTCTCGGGGCATCTGGGGCTTGAGGTCAAGCTCAAGCAGGAGCTGCTGGAAACGCTCGACATTTCCGAACGGCTGGAAAAGGTCTACGGGCTGATGCAGGGCGAGGTCTCGGTCCTGCAGGTCGAGAAGAAGATCAAGTCGCGCGTCAAGTCGCAGATGGAAAAGACGCAGCGCGAATATTACCTGAACGAACAGATGAAGGCCATTCAGCGCGAGCTGGGCGATGGCGAAGACGGTCAGAACGAGCTCAACGAGCTTGAGGAAAAGATCGCCAAGACCAAGCTGTCGAAAGAGGCCAAGGACAAGGCCGAGGGCGAGCTGAAGAAGCTGCGTTCGATGAGCCCGATGTCGGCCGAAGCGACGGTGGTGCGCAACTATCTGGACTGGCTTCTGAATCTGCCCTGGGGCGTGAAAAGCCGGGTGAAGAAGGATCTGATCGGCGCCGAAAAGGTGCTCGATGCCGATCACTACGGGCTGGAGAAGGTCAAGGAGCGCATCGTCGAATATCTCGCGGTGCAGGCGCGCTCGGACAAGCTGAAGGGGCCGATCCTGTGCCTTGTCGGCCCGCCGGGCGTCGGCAAGACCTCGCTGGGGCGCTCGGTCGCGCGGGCGACGGGGCGGGAATTCATCCGCATCTCGCTTGGCGGCGTGCGCGATGAAAGCGAGATCCGCGGCCACCGGCGCACCTATATCGGCTCGATGCCGGGCAAGATCATCCAGGCGCTGAAAAAGGCGAAGACCACCAACCCGATGATCCTGCTCGATGAAATCGACAAGATGGGGCATGATTTCCGCGGCGATCCGGCCTCGGCGCTTTTGGAGGTGCTGGACCCGGAACAGAACTCGACCTTCGTCGATCACTATCTCGAGGTCGAATATGACCTCTCGAACGTGATGTTCCTGACCACGGCGAACAGCTACAACATGCCCGGGCCGCTTCTGGACCGGATGGAGATCATTTCGCTTGCGGGCTATACCGAGGACGAAAAATCCGAGATCGCCCGTCAGCACCTGATCCCCAAGCAGGTCAAGGCGCATGGGCTGAAGAAGGGCGAATTCACCCTGACCGACGGCGCGCTTTCGGACATCGTGCGCTATTACACCCGCGAAGCCGGGGTGCGGAACCTGGAGCGCGAGATCGCGAAAACCGCCCGCAAGGCGGTGACCGAGATCATCAAGGCCAAGGGCGCGGTGAAATCGGTCACGGTCGATGAAGCAAAGCTGGGCGATTATCTGGGCGTGAAGCGGCACCGTTACGGTCTGGCCGAGGCCGAGGATCAGGTGGGCGTCGTCACCGGTCTGGCCTGGACCTCGGTCGGCGGCGATCTGCTGCATATCGAGGCGCTGAAACTGCCCGGCAAGGGGCGGATGAAGACCACCGGGAAACTGGGCGACGTGATGAAGGAATCGATCGAGGCGGCCTCGAGCTATGTCCGCTCGATCGCGCCGGAAATCGGGGTGAAGCCGCCGAAATTCGAAACGCTCGACATTCACGTCCACGTCCCTGACGGGGCGACGCCGAAGGACGGCCCCTCGGCCGGGCTCGCCATGGTGACCTCGATCGTTTCGGTGCTGACCGGCATTCCGGTGCGCAAGGACATCGCGATGACCGGGGAAGTTTCGTTGCGCGGCAATGCGATGCCGATCGGCGGGCTGAAGGAGAAACTGCTGGCGGCGCTGCGCGGCGGCATCAAGACCGTGCTGATCCCCGAGGAAAACGAAAAGGATCTGGCCGAGATCCCGGCCAACGTCAAGGCAGGGCTGGAGATCATCCCGGTGACCCATGTCCGCGAGGTTCTGGCCCGCGCGCTGGTGCGGGCGCCCGAGCCGGTGGAATGGGACGAGGCGGCCGAGGAAGCCGCCGCCGCCGCCCGCGCCGCCGCCCGGGCCGAAGCGGCGGGCGCCACGGCGCATTGATCTGCCCTTGAAACGGGCTCTGACGCGCCCCCCTTGCGGGGGCGCGTTGTTTTTTCTGCGCCCGGCCTTGCACCGCATGGATTGTTGCGCCGTTGCGGCCTAACCTTGGCGTGACAGCAAACCGATGGGGCCGAGATGCGCAAATCCACGAAAAAATCCACCGCGGCAAAGGCCGTGCCACCGCAGCCGGTGCCGGAAGAGCTCGCGCCCGAGGCAGCACCCGAGGCAGCGCCCGTCGCGGTCCGCGTGCAGGTGAAGAAAAAGGACTTCGTCGAGCGCGTGGTGCTGCGCAGCGGCGCCAAGAAGCCGGTCGTGCGCGATCTGACCGAGGCGGTGCTGGCGGTGCTCGGCGAAGCGCTGGCGAAGGGCGAGACGCTGGTTCTGCCGCCGCTGGGCAAGATTTCGGTGGCCCGTTCGGTCGGCAAGGCGGGCGGCGAGATCCTGCATGTGAAGCTGCGGCGGATGGCTGCGCCGGAAGATGCGAAAAAGGATGAAGATTCCGCGTCAAACCCCCTTGCGGATGCCGAGGAGTGAGGCTAAACACCGCTCCACCGGGCGATTAGCTCAGCGGTAGAGCGCTTCGTTCACATCGAAGATGTCAGCGGTTCAAATCCGTTATCGCCCACCATGTTTCCCGTTGAAAGCGCTGGATTTTTCCGGCGCTTTCTTCATTTCAGCGAAGCGCGCTCCGGTTCGGTGAACCTAGTATGTCACTTCGGAACCCTCCGCAGGTTCATGAAATCGAGCGCCGCGACGGCATCGTCCATCTGGTTCGGCAGGTAGCGCGCATAGGTTCGGAACGTCACTGCGGTGTTGCTGTGGCCGAGGACCTGCGAGACTTTCTCGAGCGGCACCCCTGCCCCGAGCATGTGAACCGCCGCGGTGTGGCGCAGCTCGTGGATGGTGACATGCCCCAGCCTGGCCCGGCGCACCGCCGCGCTCACGCCGTTGCGGATGCACGCCACCGGCCCGCCCGCATATTCGATCACCGAATCGGACAGTGCCGCCTCGCGCGCCGTCGCCAGTGCGGCGCGCACGCTGGCATTCATCGGCACGATGGCCCTGCCCTTGCGGGTCTTGCTGTCGGCGATCCGCAGGTTGATGCAGTTGCGCTCGAAATCCACCCGGTCCCAGGTCAGATCCAGCACGGCGCCGACCCGCGCGCCGGTCCCGAGCAACAGGATCAGCGCCAGGCGGATATGCGGCGCGCTGGCGTGCTCGATCAGCCGCCGCGCCTCACCTGCATTCAGGATGCGCTTTTCAGGATCCGGTTTCGGCGGGCGCCAGAGGTGCACGGCCTCCCCGGCATAAAGGCGCGTTTTTTTGCCGTAGTTCAGCGCGCTTTGCAGGTGGCCGAGTTCGGTCCAGATGCTGCCCTGCGAGATGCCTGCCGCCTCGCGCGCCGCGGCATAGGCGCGGCAGGCGGTGCGGTCTATCTGCTCTGGCGCCATGTGGCCAAAGGCGGGCAGGATCGCCTTGCCGGTGTAGCCCATCGTCTTTGCGGTCGGCTTGTCGCCAAGGTCACGGACGTAATCAGCCCAGATCGAGGACACCGTCGCCACGCTGGTCGACGCCGCGGCTTTCTGGCGATAGACGGCTATTGCCTCGCTCTCGGCCTCCTTTCTGGTGCGTGCCTCAAGCTGATAGCGGCGGCGTCCGGTATCGTCGTGCCAGTAGACGCAATATCCGCCTCGCAGGCGTCCGATGCTGATGTCGGGCATTGCTCCGCGTTCCTTTCGTATTCTTCGACGGCGTCGGGTTTGATGCGCAACAGGCGGCCGACTCTGTAAGCGCGCAGTTCGCGCCGGTGTATCAAGTTGCGCACCGTCTGCGGAGAGACGCCCCACAGATCGGCCAGGGTGTCCGGGGTGAACGGCCGCTGGTCATGTTTGGTCATTGGCTTGCCCCCCTTTGCTTCCCGGCATTTCGTCCCATGTGCGCCCATCGAGCAGGCGGCCAGCGCGGGCTTTTCCGACGCGGAACATGCTCATAGACCCCGGGCCGGAGAACGCTCCATGTTCCAGCAAATGATACTGGCCTGCTTTGCCGGTTGACCAAGACGGACACAAAAACAAGAATAGCGCCGATGATGGTCATGTTTCGCTCCTGCCTCTCGGGATGCCGTGCCGCGGGCGGGCCAGCGGGGTGATTTTCAGCGCAAGGCCGCTCAGCAGCCGGGACATGATCTGCCCCTGCAGCCAGCCGCGACCGGCGGGGGTGTGATAGTCGATCTCGCACCGGCCGGTGTCGCGGATCACTTCGTCAAGCTCTGGGTCGATGACTTCGACGCGGACAGGAAAGGTCATGGGGGGCTCGCGTGTTGGGGGGCTGCGGCGCGTGGAGGGGGGATGACGCGCCGCAGCCATGCCCGTGCGGGTGGGCGCACGGGATCTCAGATCATGCCGAGGGCGGATTTGTAGAGATCGAGGATCGCCTCTTCCTCGGCGACATCGGCCTTGTCGCGCTTGCGCAGGGCGATGATCTTCCGGATCACCCTGGTGTCATAGCCGCGCCCTCTGGCCTCGGCCATGATGTCCTTCTGCTGCTCGGCGATGTCCTTCTTTTCGGCGTCAAGCTGCTCGTATTGTTCGACAAACTGGCGCAGCTCGTCGGCGGCGACGGCATAGGCGCGATCGCGCACCGCGCGATCGGCGGCGGTCTCTTTCATCGGGGTCTGGTCCAGCATCCTGTGTCCTGGAAAAAGGGCCCGGGCGCGGCGTCGCTTGAGCGCCCGGGCCAGGTGCCAGGCCGGGAGTCAGCGGCACTCGGGATAGAGAGGCGCCGCCGCAAGGGCCGGGTGGCAGATGTGCGGTTCGAGCGCGAGGGTGAGGTTCAAGGCGGTGCGCAGGCCCAGATGGCCGAAGAGCAGCGTGGCCGCGAGGATCGCCGCATAGGCGGGAAACGAGAGCGAGGGGTGATGCGACACGGCAAGCCCGTCGCGCAGTCGCAAAAATCTGGGTTCGTCGCGCCGCATCACTGCCTCCTGTGTGGTGGTTGGTGCGGTATTGTTGCGATAATCGCAATCGCAGGTCAAGCCATGAAGTTGCGCTTATCGCAACTTTTCATTTGCTTCGATTCGTGGGGACTTCGACGGGCGGGCCCTGGGGGACCGAAGCTCAAAAGCCCCGCTTTCCGGCGAGGCCAAGGCCGAGCGACGGTGAAGGCAGCGCCACAGCGGCGGTCGATCTGCGTGCAATTCTTCCAAGGTTGCGACGCTGCGATGCGGGGGACCGTGCCCTGGGCGCGTCGCTCGGCGGCAGGCGCAATCTTTCTGCCGACGGGCGGCCATTTTCATCGCGTGAAAGCATAGTCGCCACTCTCAAGGTGGCAGTGCGAAAAGGGCAATCGCCTCGGTGCCGAGCCTGCCCGCGATCCGCTTTCCGGGGGCCTCTCGGCAAGCGCCCTCGTCAGCGCTCATAACATATTGATTCTTTTGAAACTAATGTCGCCGCATGTCTCTTTTTGCGGTTTGGTGGGTACCTGACCGCAAGATCTGGCGGCTTGAACGCGGACAATGTTCCCGTAAGGTTCCGGCCCTTGGAGATAGGGGGTCAGGGTGGACGCAGTCACTTTTCAGAAGCATGCCGAGGCGCTTTCTGCGGATCAACAGGACCTTCTTCTGGACTTTCTGCTTTCGCTTTTAGGTAGAGAAGAAACTCTTCCGCCTGCTCTTGCAGCTTTGGTGGAAGATGCTCGAAGATCGCTGCAAAGGTGTCCGTCCTAGTCCGCCCCCCTTGCGCCCTGAAGAACTCCAGAACCTTCGGGATCTCCTCGGGTTGCACCCGACGACTGCCCGAGAGTGTCTTGGTGACCTTCTCCAGAGAAATGCCGAGAGCTTGAGCGAGTTCGGTTTTCTCGCCCCTCCGGCCTGTCAGGCGTTGCTTGATCCAGTTTCCGTCAATCACTTCCATGGCCGCAGCATCGCAAAAGCTGCGAAAATCGAAAACTGCCGAAAATCGCAAGTCGTCACTTGACCGAACATTGCGATTATCGCAATGTCTCGGCATGTTGAACCCTGCCAAACGAGTGATCCAGATTTGCGGCGGATACGATGCCGTTGCCGAGATGACCTGCCGCAGCGCCGCGAGGGTGCGGCGTTGGGAGTATCCCCGCGCGCGCGGCGGCACCGATGGGCTGATCCCTGCGGACTGCCAGAAGGCGCTCCTCGCCGCGGCGCGGGCGCGCGGAATCGATCTGCGGCCGGAGCATTTCTTCGACTGGCCTGATCCCCCAGCCGTTGCCGAGGGCGCGAGCCTTGCGCCGGGTCTTCGCACCTTGCCTGCCGTTCAAATGGCACCTGACCTTTCCCAAAATTCCTTGACCGATACGCGTCATCCTGACGGTGCGGAGGGACGTCTCCCATGAGAAACGGCACTTTGATTTCGCAAGAAGATGCGGCGCGGCGGATCGAGGATGCGCTGCGGCTTCGGGTCGGGCGGGGGCGGCGGTTTTCGTTTCCGGCGCTGTCGGATGCGACGGGCATCCCGACGCGGACGCTGGAGAGCTATGTGCAGGGGGCGACGCCGCAGCTGAACGCGCTGTTGTCGATCTGCTCGGTGCTGGGGCCGAGCTTTACCAGCGACATTCTGGCGGCCTGCGGGCAGATGGCGCATGAGGCAAGCCCGGGCGAGCCCGAGCATCTGCGGGTGGCGGCCTCGCTGGGCGAGCTGGTGATGCAGATTTCCGAAGCGGTGGCAGATGGTTACGTCGATCACCGCGAGGCGGCGCAGATGCGCCCGCTGGCGGCGCGGCTGATCGAGCTCTTGGAGCCGCTGGCCTATGACCCGGCGGCGCGGGGGCGGCCATGAGCGGCGCGGCGCTGCGGATCGAGACCGGGCGGATGGCGCGGTTTCTGGGGCTGATGCGCGACCGGCTGGCGCTTCTGGGCGATGGCGAGATCGACGCGGTCGAGCGGTTTTGCGACGCCGCGGGGCTGGTGCGGCTGGTGCAGGGACCGCCCGAGGGCGGCGCGCTGGTGCTGCTGGCGGTGCCGAGCCTGCGCATGCTGCATTTTCTGGACCGGATCGGCTGCGCGCCCTGGGCGGCGATGGCGGTGGCCTTTGCCGGGGTCGAGGTGCCGCCCGAGCTGGGCGAGGTCGATGACCTGCTGGCGCGGGCGTTCTGAGGACGGGGCGGCACGATGGGCATGAAGCTGATCAGCGGGCCGCGGGCACAGGGCAAGGTGATGCTGCCGCCTGTCGGCGGGGCAGTTCTCAACGCGGGGAGGATCTGCGATGGTTGAGGCATTCCATGGGGCCGGGATACAGCGCGCCGCGCTCTTCAAGCCGGTGGGCGCCGAGGAGATCCGCGACTATCCGCTGTCGAACGAAGACCGGCTCGACAGCCATTACTTCGTGCCCTGGGAACGGCGGCGCTGGCTGAACTCCGACATGCGCTTGCGCGGCACGGCCGAATGCCGGGCGCTCTATCTGGATCTGATCTTCATCTCCTATGACCAGTCGCCGGTCGGCACGCTGCCGATCGACACCGACATTCTGGCGCGGCTGGTGATGGTCGATCCGGTGCATATGCGGGCGCTGTGCAGCCTGCCCTACGGCCCCCTGCACCGCTGGGAGCGCTGCCGCTGCGATGGCGGCGAGATCCGGTTGATGCATCCGATGGTGCTGCGCACCCTGACCGAAGCGATCGCGCGCAAGGAAGACAACCGCGCGAAGAACGAGGCGGCCAATGCCGCCAAGCGCCGCCAGCGGCTGCGGATCACGATCTCCGGCTATGCGGCGGATCTGGCCAAGAACGATGCGGCGCTGCTGTTCATGGATGAATGGCTGGTGAGCCAGGGCTGCGAGTACCGGTCCTCGGTATGGGTCGAGCGGGCGCTGGCGGCCTGGTCGGATCACATGCTGGCGCTGACCATGCGGGCCAGATCGGACCGGCCATAACTGTCCAAGATTGTCCGAAAGACAGTGTCAAGACAGTCCCGGACACTCTCGGACTGTCCTGCACGACAGGGAAAAGGACAAGACATTGAAAGGGATAGAGGCCGATCCTCAGGCAGGCCCGGGCGGGCGAACCTGTGGATATGTGGATAAGTGCTGAGAAAGGAGCAGGGAAGATGACAGGGCAGGATCAGGAACAGGACGTGGAGCGGCCGGACGGTGAACGTCCGGACGGGGGCCGGAGCGAGGCGCGGGTGCGCGCCGAGTTGCTCGGGCCGATGGCCGGGCTGCGGCGCAGCCGCAAGGTGACGGCCGGGGACCATGCCCGCGATCAGGCGATGATCGCGCGCAGGCTGTCTTACATGAGCCGACAGAACCTGCGGGGCCTGTGCGAGATGGCGCTCAAACAGGCGCGCGGGGTCTGGCCGGAACCGGCGCTCTTGCTGAGCTGGGCCTATGGGCTGGAACAGCCGCCGCCGCAAAGAAGCGATTACGTCGCCTCGTTGCTGCGTTCGGCGGCGGGGCGCGAGGCGCGCGACGGCGGCTATCTGGTCGAGCTGATGCGGATGGCCCGGCGGCTGGGCCCGCCGCCCGGGCGTTACATGATCTCGAAGCTGCGCGAAGAGGCCGCCGACAATGCCCGCCGCCGCGCCGGGCTGCGCCAGATGCTGGAGCGCGGCAGCAGCCTGCGCCGCGAGGATCACGCCTGGCTGGAGGCCTATCACGCCGATCTGGCGCTGGCGGAGGCGATGATGAAGAGTTCGGATGCAGAGGATCGCGCAGCATGAGCCTGATGACATTTCCCGGGGGGCGGGTCGTTCCCGCGACGGTTCTGGCGGATCTGGCGGTGCGCCATCTGACGGGCACGGCCGATCCCGCGGCGATCCGGGCGCTGGCCGCGCGCGATCGGGCACAGTTCCGCTTCTGGGTCGAGGTGCTTGACTGGGCGCTGACGACGAAAGCGGTGGCGCGGAGCGAGCTTTGGGCGCGACGGGGCGGCGCGGGTGGCCCGCTTGAGGTGGTGCTCTCAGTCACGCGGATGCAGGCGCTGGCGCAGGCCTGCGTGATGGCGCGGGCGGCGGCGCCGCAAAGCTGCGGGCCGGAGATCGCGGCCGCGCCCGCGCGGGGCGCCGCGCTGCGGTTTCAGCCGGTCGCGATGGTGCCGAAGGGCGCCGCGGGCTTTGCCGCGGAACCGGCGGGCTATCGCGGCCGCGATGCGGTGCGCCGCGCCGATCTCTTCGACAAGATGGACCGGGCGGCGCAGCGGCGCGGTCAGGCGGCGCCGTTCTCGCCCGGGCAGGTTCTGGCGGGGCGCAGCTATGCGGCGCTGGCCGAATTCGTCTCGGCGGGCGGGGTCAGATGCTCCAGCCTCGAAGGGCGGCTCGGCGGCGGCGGCGCGGGCGGGCTCGACTGGATCGAACGGCACGCCCAGGCGGCGGCGCGGCTGGCGCGGATGCAGGCGCGGATCGGCCCCGGCGCGGCGCTCTCGGTGCGCCGGGTGCGGCCCTCGAAACGCGCCGAAGAGGGCGGCGCGCGCCTGATCGCGGACCGGGCGCTGGTCGACGGTTTCTGCCTGCAGGGCCAGAGCCTTGGCGATGTGCTGCTGGCGCATGGCTGGGCGAAGAGCGGGCAGAACATCGAAGCCCTGCGCAAGGCGCTGGCGGCGGCCCTGGAGCGGATGCGACTTTGCGCTTGACCAAAACGAATGCGACTTTGCGCTTGACCGTTAAATCGCGACTGCGTATGGATTTTGCATGATCTCGAATTGCGCCCGAAGGCTGACCGGCCTTGCGGGCGTTTTTATTTTCCGGGGACGACATGGCGATCAGGAAGCTGTGTTCGGCGCCGGGCTGCGAGGCGCTGGCCCTGCCCGGCGGCTCGCGTTGCCCCGAACATCTGGCCCGTGACCGGGAGCGCAAGGCCAAAGCCGCACGCTCGGCCGAGGCCACGCGCTGGCACGCGCTTTATCACGATCCGCGCTGGCGGCGGGCGGCGGCGGCCTTTCTGGCGGCGCATCCGCTTTGTGCCGATTGCGCCGAACTGGGCGTGATCGAAGCCGCGCGCGAGGTCGATCACATCACCCGCCACAGGGGCGATGCGCGGGCGTTCTGGGACCGGACGAACTGGCAGCCGCTGTGCAAGCGCTGCCATTCGCGCAAGACCGCGCGCGAGATCTGGCACGGCGCGGACTGAGCCCCCCCGGGGGGTATCCGGAAACTGGCCCCCTCCCCCCCGCACCGGCGGGAGGAGCTCCGTTTTCGCGGGCGGGAAATTGGGATCAAAAACCCACTTGGAAGGAAGGAACACGGGGGGCGGCATGCGCGGCGCGAAAGGCACTCTGAGGATCGTCACCCCGATGAAGGGCGAAGACGAGACCATTCCGGCGCCGCCCGAGTTCATGAGCGCGGATGCGCGCGCGGTCTGGCTGCGGCTGGCCCCGCAGCTGGTCCGGCTCAAGCGGCTGGAGCCGCATTATCACGAGCTCTTCGCGGGCTATTGCGAGGAGGTCGCGGTCTATATCGCGATGACGCGCGATATCGGCGCGAACGGCGTGACCTACGAGACCGGCGCGGGGCGCAACGGCAACCAGAAGCGCACCCGCCCCGAGGTGCATCTGCGCAAATCCGCGCTGGAGGGAATGATCCGGCTCGGCGCGCTTTTCGGGCTCTCGCCGATCGACGAGAAGCGGCTCGGCGCGGCGAGCCAGGGCGATCTTTTTGAGGATCTGATGCGGGCGGTGAATGCGCCCTGCGCTTGATCACCCGGTCTCGCGCTATGCGACCGATGTGATGGAGGGGCGGATCGTGGCGGGCGAGCTGGTGCGGCTGGCCTGCGCGCGCCATCTGCGCGATCTCGACACCGGCGCCGAACGCGGGCTTTACTTCGACTGCGCCGCCGCCGACCGGATCATCAATTTCGCGCGGATGCTGCAACATACGGTCGGCCCGATGGCGGGCAGGCCGCTGGAGCTGCAGCCCTGGCAGGTGTTCCGGCACGGCTCGGTCTTTGGCTGGAAGCGCGAAGGCTCGGGGCTGCGCCGGTTCCGCTCGACCTATCATCAGGTCGGCAAGAAGAACGGCAAGACCACCGATACCGCGGTGCCGATGCTGTTCACCCAGCTTCTGGACGGCGAGGCGGCGCCGCAGGGCTTTTGCGCGGCGACGACGCGCGATCAGGCGGGGCTTTTGTTCAAGGAGGTGGGGCGGATCGTCAAGCGCTCGCCGGTCCTTTGCAGGATGATGCAGACGATGCGCCACGAGATCGTCACGCCGCGGGTGGACGGGGTGATCAAGTGCCTGTCGCGCGATGGCGATTCCAGCGACGGGATCAACCCGAGCTTTCTGGCGCGCGACGAGATGCACCGCTGGACCGACCGCGAACTGGCCGAAACGATCGTCGAATCGATGATCGCGCGGGCGCAGCCGATCGACTGGGTGATCACCACCGCGGGCCATGACCGCCAGTCGCTCTGCGGCGAGCTGCGCGGCTATGCCGAGGGCGTGCTGCGCGGCGCGATCACCGATGACGCCTTTTTCGGCTTCGTCGCCGAGCCGCCCGCCGATTGCGACCCGCTCGATCCGGCCTTCTGGCCGATGGGCAATCCGAACCTCGGCGTGTCGAAGCCGATCGGGAAGATGCACGAGGCGGCCTCGAAAGCGGCGGCGATCGCCGCCTCGATGCCGAACTTCAAGCGCTTCCACTGCAACCTCTGGACCGAGGGCGAGCAGATGTGGATCGCGCGCGAGAGCTGGGACCAGGGCGCGGCCGATGCGCCCTTCGATCCGCGCAGGCTTTACGGCCGCGATGCCTGGGTGGGGGTGGATCTGTCGAACAAGATCGACACCACGGCGATTGTCGTCGCGGTGCCGCTCGACGGGCTGATCTACCTGATCGCCTATACCTTCCTGCCCGCCGGGCCGAAGGGCTTCATCGTGCGGGCGCAAAAGGAGAAACGGGAATATGTCGCCTGGCGCGACCAGGGCTGGCTGGAGGTGCATACCGGCGGCGCGATCGACGAGGCGCAGATCGAGGCGCGGATCGGCTGGATCGCGAAGACCTTCGCGGTGCAGGAGATCGCCTATGATCCCTGGGGGATGAAGTACATGGCCGACCGGCTGGCAAAGCGGCGCCTGCCGATGGTCGAGCACCGCCAGGGCTTTGCCAGCATGTCGAACCCGATGAAGCGGGTCGAGGAACTGGTGGCGCAAAACCGCCTCCGCCACGGCGGCAATCCGGTGCTCGCCTGGCAGGTGGGCAACGTGCACCGCGACGAGGACGCGGCCGAGAACATCAAGCCGAACAAGAAACGCTCGACCGGGCGGATCGATGCCGCGGTGGCGATGATCATGGCGGTGGGACGCGCCGCCGCGGGCGAGCGAAGGCGCAAACAAGCAAGAGGGGTGGAGACATTATGAACCTGCGCGGTCTTCTGGGCCTGGGCGCCCGTGCCATGCCGCCTGCCATGCCGCCTGCCGCGGCGCGGATCGAACCGGCCCTGACCGGACCGGCCCTGGGGCGGGCGACGGCGGGCGCGGCCGCCCTGCCCGTCTCGCACGACGCGGGCTGGCGGGAGTTCGGGATCGCGGGCGCAAGCCGGGTGCGCAGCCTGCCGCGGGTGACGCCCGATCTGGCGCAAAAGCATGCGACCGTGGTGGCCGCCTGCACGGTGATCGCGGGCGATCTGGCAAAGCTGCCGCTCGGCGTGTTTCAGCGCGCGGGCAGCGGGCGCGAGATCCGGCTGCGCGACCATCCGCTTGATCACCTGCTCAATGCCGAAGCCGCGCCCGGCGTGCCCGCCCATGTGATGCGCTTCGCCATCGGCTATGCCTTCACCCTGCGCGGCCGCGGCTTTGCCTTTGCGCCGCGCGACGGCGCGGGCGAGGTCACGCTGATCGAGGCGATCCGGCCCGATCACTGCACCGTGCTGCGCGCCGGGCGCGAACGGTATTACGAGTTTGAGGACGGCGCGCAGGTACACCGCCGCGTTTCGGGGCGGGTGATGGCGCATCTGCGCTACATGGCCGAGGACGGCTGGACCGGGCGCAGCCCGATCGAGGTGGCGGCCGAGACGCTGGGCATTGCGCTGGCGCGTCAGGAGGCGGCGGCGCGGCTGGCGGGCGGCAAGGGCTTCAAGGCGGTGGCGAAGCTCGAGGATTTCGGCGCCGATGACGAGACCTGGCAGCGCGCGCGGGCGCGGCTCAAGGCGGCGATGGCCGAGGATGCCGACGAGGGCGTGCTGATCATCGGACAGAGCGACGACATCAAGTCGCTTGGCCTTTCGGCGGCGGATCTGGAGCTGCTGGCCTCGCAGAAGTTCGACCGCGAACAGATCGCGGCGCTTTACCGGGTGCCGCCCGCCAAGCTGCAGATGCTCGAATACGGGGTGAAGGCGAACGGCGAGCAGCAGGCGCTGGATTACAAGGCCGAATGCCTGACGCATTGGGGCCGGTTCCTTGAATCGGGTCTGGGCCAGGGGCTGCTCAGCGCGGCCGAGCGCCGCGCCGGGCTGTTCCTGCGCCACCAGTATGACGCGCTGCTGATGGCGACGACGAAGGAACGCTACGAGGCGATCACCAAGGCGGTGGGCGGGCCGATCCTGACGCCGAACGAGGGGCGCGCGATCGAGGGCAAGGACCCGATCGCGGGCGGCGATGCGCTTTATCCGCCGCCGAACATGACGCGCAAGGACGAGGCCGCAACCGGGAAGGAAGACTGAGCGATGGGCAGAACGGTGCGGGAGGTGCTGGCCGCGGGCGGCGGGCTGATGGCGCTGGACACGGCGCGGGCCGCCGATCTTCTGGCGACGGCCTGGCCCGCAGCGGCGGCGGCAGAGCCGCAGGCCCTGGCGGGCGATCCGGCGCGCTACACGCGCGAGCGCGGCCTTGCGGTGATGCCGGTGCGCGGCCTGCTGACGCCGAATTCGGCGCTTCTGGAACGCTATCTGGGCTGGGCGACCTATCGCGGCATCGCGGAGGCCTGCGCCGAGCTCGCCGCCGATGCTGCGGTGTCGGCGGTGGTGGTCGAGTTCGACACGCCGGGCGGCTACACGCTTGGCATCGAGGATGCGGTGACGGCGCTGCGCGATCTGGCGGCGGTCAAGCCCGTCCATGCGCTGGCCGCGCCGCTTGCCGCCTCGGCGGGCTATTGGCTGGCCAGCCAGGCGCGCGAGCTGGTGATGACGCCCGGCGCGGCGGTGGGCTCGATCGGGGTGGCGGTGACGGCGGCGGCCAATGTCGCGCCGGGCGCCGCCTCGGGGGTGCAGCTCTTCGATTTCACCTCGCGCCATGCCCGGGCAAAATGGCCCGATCCGGCGACCGAGGACGGCAAGGCCGAGATCCGCCGCGGCCTTGACCGCACCGAGGCGCGGTTTCACGCGGCGGTGGCGGAAGGGCGCGGCATCGCGCCCGAAGATCTCGCCGCGCGGCTGTCGGTCAGCGACGATCCCGAAGATGGCGGCGCGGTCTTTGATCCCGCCGAGGCGCTGGCCCGCGGGCTCGCCGACCGGATCGAGACCCGCGCCGCCTTTTATGCCCGGCTGCGGGCCGCCCATGCCCGCGCCCCCCGCAAGGGTCTGGCGCGGGGGGCGCGGGCGCTGGCCGCCGCGGCCCGGGCGAAGGCCCGTCTTTAAGATATCCCGGCGAAGGCCCGTCTCTAAGACATCCCGGCCCCGGCCGGTGTGACCCCGCGCGCGGTGGCGGCGGGGAATGTGGCCGCGCGCCCGGCGCCGCGGCCTTGGATCCCGGACTCTCGGAAAGGAAGAACGATGACGATCGATGATCTGCGCCGCGCGCGAAAGGCGGCGGCGGACGGCATGTCCGAAAGGGCCGAGGCGCTGGCCGCGCTGGAAGCGGCCGAGACGCCCGATGCGGCGGCGATCAGCGCGGCGGAAACCGCCTTTGCGGCGGCGCAGGGCGCCTTCGAGGCCGCCGACAAGCAGGTGAAGCGCGCCGAGGCGGTGGAAGCCGCAAAGGCCGCCGCCGCGGGGCCGGGCGACACCGATCCGGGCGCGACCCCGGGCGCGGCTCCGGCTCCGGGGGTGGCGGCGGTGCCGAAAGACCCCGCCCACAAGGGCATCGAGGTCGGGCTGATCGTCGGCGCGCTCGCGGCGCAAAAGGGCGATCTGGGCCGCGCCGTCGCCCAGCTGGAGCGGGCGGGCTTCGGCCAGGTCGCGGCCGCGCTCAACGCCACCGATGCGACCGCGGGCGGCGTGACGGTGCCGCGCCCGCTGGCCGCGGATCTGATCGAGATGCTGCGCCCGCGGGTGGTGATGCGCCGCGCCGGGGCGCGGGTGGTGCCGATGCCCGCGGGGCAGCTGCGCAAGGCGCGTCAGGCGGGCAGCGCAAGCGCAGGCTATGGCGGCGAGACCGTGGCGCCGCGCGCCAGCGCCCCGGGCTTCGAGGCCGTCGACCAGAGCTTCAAGAAGCTGCGCGCGCTGGTGCCGATCTCGAACTCGCTGCTCTCCTATTCCTCGCTGCAGATGGGCGCGCTGGTGCGCGATGATCTGCTCAAGGTGATGGGCGCGCGCGAGGATCTGGCCTTCCTGCGCGGCGACGGCACGAACGAGGCGCCCAAGGGCGCGCGCAACTGGATCCCGGCGGGGCATTGGCTGGGCGCGGTGGCGGGCACCGACGCGCTGGCGATCGACAAGGCGCTGCGCAAGCTCGTCTCGCTGGTCGAGGATGCCAATATCCTGATGGTCACGCCGGGCTGGATCATGCGCCCGGGGGCGAAGAACTTCCTGGCCGCGCTGAAGGATCTGCATGGCAATGCGCTTTATCCCTCGATCGACGCGCGCGGCGAGCTGATGGGATTTCCGATCCACACCACCACCCAGCTGCCCAACAACCTTGGCGCCGGGGCGAACGAGACCGAGGTGATGTTTGCCGATTTCTCCTATCTGGTGATCGGCGAAAGCGGCCTCTTGCGGATCGCGCAATCGACCGAGGCCGCCTATCTCGACGCCAATGGCGAGATGCAATCGGCCTTTGCCAATGACCAGACGCTGATGCGCGCCATCGCCGAGCATGACTTTGCCCCCGAACATGAGGTGGCGATCGCCGGGCTGCAGGGCATCGGCTGGGCGCTGTGATCCCCCGGGCCGCGCCCGGTCGCGGCCCGGTCCCTGATCGGAAAGGAATGACACATGGCCAGGCTGGTCACGGTAAGATTTCTGCGGGGCTCCGCGCCCTACAACACCGGCGAGATTGCCGGGTTCGAGGCCCCCGTCGCGCGCGCGCTGATCGCCAGCGGCGCGGCCGAGGCGGTGAAGGCCGCGCCGTCCTTGCCCGCCACGGCGGCCGGGCCGGAAGCCTGCAAGCGCGTGGTGCTGACCTTCCTCGCCGCCGCGCCGCCCTATCATGCGGGCGATGTGGCGGGCTTCGATCCGCTTGAGGCCGCGGCGCTGGTGGCCCGGGGCAAGGCGGTGCCGCTGACCACCAGGACGGCGGCCGGGGAAGATCCGGCCGAAGAGGAAGAGCCCGCCGCCGATCACGCCGCCGACCCCGCCGCGGAAGGCCCCGATGACGAGACCGACGACGACGCGCCCGAGCCGGAGTTCGTGCTCGTCGACCCTGACGACGACGGCGCAGGCGAAGACCTTGACGACGACGGCGAAGACGGCGCCCCGCCGGTGCAGGGGCGCGCGGGCTGATGCGCGTTCTGGGACCGGTCCCGGGCGTGGTCAGCGTCGCCGAGTTCAAGCGCGCCACCCACATGGACGAGGGGACAGAAGACGACGCGACCCTCGCGGCCTGTCTTGCGGCGGCGCAAAGCCTGGTCGAACAGGCGACGAACCGCCCGCTCGGCCCGCGCGAGGTGGAGATCACGCTGGAGGCCGTGCCCGGCCTGCGGCGCTGGTGGTTTCCCTGCGCGCCGGTGGTGGCGGTGGCGCAGGTGGTGGTCGAGACCGAAACGGGCGCGCAGGCGCTTGACCCGGCGCGCTGGCGGCTGCGCCTCGCCCATGACGAACCGCGGCTCGACTTTGCCGCGGGCGCGCTGCCCTCCGGCGCAGCCCCCTGCCCCGTCACGATCACCGCCACGGTCGGCGCCGATCCCGAAAGCCCGGCGCTCCTGCCGCTGCGCCAGGCGATCGTGCTGATCGCGCGGGACTGGCACGCGGCCGGGATCACCATCGCAGGCGAGGCGGCAAGCCCCGGTGCGCTCTCCTTCGGGGCGCGCGCGATGCTCCGGCAAGCCCGCTATCTGCGCCCGCGCGTGATGGCGGGCGGGCTTTCGGGGGGCTGAGAATGGGCGAATGCCTTGACACAAGGGCGACGATCCTGCGCCCGCGGCTCGGCGATGACGGGCTGAGCCGCAGCCTCACCGGCTGGGACGAACATGCGACCCTCTGGGCCAGCCTGCGCGAGACCGCGGGCGAGGAAGCCGCCGCCGCCGGGCAGATCGGGACGCGCCGCGATGCAAGGCTGCGCCTGCGCGCCTCTCGCCTCGCCCGCCAGATCACCGCCGCGGACCGGGTGCGGGCGCGCGGCCAGCTGTGGGAGATCCGCGGGATTTGCGCCCCGGGCGCCGGGCTGATCGAGCTCTCCCTTGCGGCGATCATGATCGGAAAGGCGGCCGGATGACCGGCACGGTGAAGCTGGAAGGGCTGCGCGACCTCGAACAGGCGCTGGCGCAGATCGAAAGGACCGCCACGGCGAAAGCGGTGATGCGGCGCGCGCTGAAGACCGCCGCCCGGCCGGTGGTGGATCTGGCCGCGGCGCTCGCCCCCGAGGGGCCGACCGGCAATCTGAAGCGCTCGATCAGCATCAGCACGAAGCTCAGCAAGCGCCAGCAGCAGGCAAACCGCAAGCTGCAGGCCGAGGGCAAGGCCGCGGTCGAGATGTTCCTCGGCCCCGATTACAAACAGGCGGGCAATCACGCCCATCTGGTGGAATTCGGCACCAAGCCGCACCGCAACCGCGGTCAATTCGCCGGAACCCAGCACCCCGGCACCGCGCCCCGCCCCTTCCTGCGCCCCGCCTGGGAGGCCGAGGGCAGACCCACCCTCGATCGGCTGGGCAAGACGCTCTGGGTCGAGATCGAGAAGGCGGCGCGACGCGCGGCCGCAAAGGAGAAGGGCTGATGGAAGAGAGCTTTCGCGCCGCGCTGCTGGCCTCGGGCGCGGTCACGGCGCTGGCGGGCGACCGGATCGATTTCGGCGCCAACCCGCAGGACACCGCCTGCCCGCGCCTCGTGCTCTGGACGATCGCCGAGACCGGCGGGCTGCTGCTCTCCGGCCCCGATGGCATTTCCCGCGGCCGCGTCCAGGTCGATTGCTACGCCGAAAGCTACGGCGCGGCCAAGCGCCTCTCCCGCGCCGTGCGCGCCGTCCTGGATGGCTACAGCGGCGGCGGGTTTCAGGGGGTCTTTCACGCGGGCACGCGCGATTCACACGACAGCGAGGCCCCGTTCCGGGTCTCGCTCGATTTCATCACGGTTTTCACCAGCTGAGGAGGGCCGCATGGCCAACAGTCAAATCATCGCTTACGGCGCCACCGTCGAGCGCTCCACCGATGGCGTCGCCTGGACGGCAATCCCCGGATGCAAGGGCATCGCCATCCCCGCGCCGAGCACCGATTACATCGATGCCACCTCGCTCGACAGCCCGAACGGCTTCAAGGAATACATCCGCGGCATGCGCGACGCGGGCGAGATCTCGGTGCCCTGCGGCTATACCGCCGCGGGCTACGAACAGCAGATCGCCGATTCCCTCCGCGACGAGCCGGTTTACTACCGCACCACCCTCAAACCCGCCCCCGGCCAGAAGACCGGCGATGTCTTCCAGTTCCGCGGCTTCCCGACCCCGCAGGTCGAGGGCAACGACGTCACCGGCCTGATCGCCATGACGATCAGCATCCGCGCCACCGGCAACGTGACCTGGACCAAGGGGACGAAGGCATGACCGGCATGACCAGCTTGCGCGGCGCGGTGCCCTTCGCCGGAGAGCGGTATTTCCGGCTCTCCACCAATGCCCTCGTCCGCTACCAGGACGCCGCGGGCGAGACCCTGCTCGAGGCGATGGCCGCGCTCGAACAAAGCCCCGGCGACACGCGGCGCATCCGCCGCATGGTCTGGGCGGCGCTCTCGCATGAGGGCCTCACCGAGGAAGCGGCGGGCGATCTGATGGACGAGATCGGCCAGACCGAAGCGGCAAGGCTTCTGGGCGAGGCGATCCGCGCCGCCTTTCCGCAGGCGGGCGCCCAGACCGGGGACGCCGGAGAGACCGGGGGAAACGGGGCGAGCCGGAAGAAACGGACCCCCTGAACGCGCTGCTGCGCGCCTGGCTTGAGGCCGGGCAGGACTATCCGGGCTTCTGGGATCTGACCCCGCGCGAGGCGGTGATGATCCTGCGCGGTGCCGCCGCGCAGCGCCGCGCCGAGGTCGAGACCGCCCGCGCCCTCAATCACCAGCTCGCCGGGCTCGTGGCCTTTGCCTTCCACGATCCGCAACACCTGCCGGAGTTCCGGCCGGACGACACCGCCGCCACCGCCGCCCCCGCGCAGGGCGCGCGCGAGGTGGACCATGAACGGGTCCGGGGCGCGCTGATCGCCATGGCGCTGCGCCCCCGGCCTTGATCCGCTCAACCGGCCGCCTTCGGGCGGCCCTGTCTTTTCGGGGAATGCCCATGTCTGCATCCGCGGTGATCGGCGCGCTGCGCGTCAATCTCGGTCTCGACAGCGCCAGTTTCCAAAAGGGCGTCGCCAGATCGACGGCCTCGCTCGGCACGCTCAAGGGCGCGGCCATGGCCGCCTCGGCCGCGGTCTCCGCCATCGGCGCGGCGATCGGCGGCCCGGCCCTGGCCGCGATCGTCACCGCGGCCGCGCGTTCCGCCCGCGAGATCACCCGCCTGTCGCAGGTCGCGGGCGCCTCGGCGCAGGAGCTGCAGCACTGGTCCTTCGGGGCGCGGACGGTCGGCATCGAACAGGAGAAGCTCGCCGATATCCTCAAGGACGTGAACGACAAGGTGGGCGACTATCTCTCCACCGGCGGCGGCGCGATGGCGGATTTCTTCGAAAAGATCGCGCCGCGCGTCGGCGTGACCGCGCAGGCGTTTCGCGATCTTTCGGGGCCGCAGGCCTTGCAGCTTTATGTGTCGAGCCTGGAGAAAGCGGGCCTCTCGCAGGCGGAGATGACCTTCTACATGGAGGCCATCGCCAGCGATTCCACGCTGCTGCTGCCGCTTTTGCGCGCCAATGGCGCAGAAATGGCCCGCCTGGGCGAGACCGCGTCGAGCTTTGGCGCCGTCCTCGGGACCGATGCGATCACCGCGCTGCGCGCGGCCGAGCGGGCGCTCGACGATATCTCGGTCGTCATCGAGGCCACGCGCAACCGCATTGCCGCCGATCTCGCCCCGGCGGTCGAGGCGATGGCGCGCGCCTTCGTCAATGCCATGCGCGAGGGCGGGTTCCTGCGCGGGGTGATCGACGGGCTGATGGCGGCGCTGCCGCATCTGACCGCCTATGCCGCCGCCTTCACCGCCGGGCTGATCGCCTGGCAGGCGGCCGCGCTCGCCGCGCGTCTGGCGACGATGGCGCTCTCGGTCTCCATGGCCGGGCTGCGCGCCGCGATCGCCGCCACCGGCGTCGGCGTGCTCGTCGTCGCCATGGGCGAGCTCGGCCTTGCCATCCTCGATGCCGTGCGCAAGGCCGGGGGCTTTGCCGCCGCCTGGTACAAGCTCAAGGCGAAGTTCTTCGAGGTTCTGCGCGACATGGCCGGGGGATGGGTGGAGTTCACCTGGGCACTTGCCGACGGCATGAATGATCTGTTCGGCACCCGGCTGATGGGCGCAGATGCGGGGATCACGCAAACCCTGCGCGACCTGCAGATCGGGGCGGAAGACGCCGCCGCGGCCGCGCAGGAGGTGAGCGCGGCCGCCACCGAAGCCGAGGGCACGCTGACAGGTCTCGGGGGCGCGGGCTCCGGCGCCGGAAAGAAGGTCAAGAAGGGCCTGACCGAGGCGCAAAAGGCCGCGCAGGAGTTTGCCGATGCGCTGCGGGACGGGGTTCGGTCCTCGGTCGAAGGCGCGGTGGACTGGATGCTTGACGGGTTTCAGGGCGGCTTCAAGGGGCTGGTCAGCCTCGCCCGGGACGCGCTCAAGCAGGTCGTGGCGCTCTTTCTCAAAAACCGGATCACGCTCTCGCTCGGCCTTGGCGTCAGCGGCGGCGCCGCCACGGGGGCAGCGGCGGGGGCGGCGGGCGCGGCCGTCTCCGGGGCGGCGGCGGGCGGCTTTGCGGGACCGCTCGGCCTCCTTGGCACCGCGGGCAGCTTTCTCGGCGCGATCGGCTCGGGCGCGGCGGGGCTGGGCACCGCGCTTTTCGGGGCGGGCGGCGGCCTTGGCGCCGCGGGCACCTATCTCTCCTCGGTCGTCGGCAGCGCGACGAGCAGCCTCGGGGCCTTCGGCGCCGCCATCGGCGCGGCGCTGCCGATCCTTGCCGGGGTGGGCGTGGTCTTCTCGTTCTTCAAGAAGAAGGTCACCCAGCTTGACGCCGGGCTGCGGCTGACCGTCACCGACATGGACACGCTGGTCGAGACCTTCAGCAAGACGAAGACCTCGCGGTTCTGGGGGCTGTCGAAGAAGACCCGCGAGACCTTCACCGAAGCCGGTGCGGCGATTGCCGACCCGATCGAGGCCGCGGTGGCCGGGATCGTGGGCGGTGTCGCGGACATGGCCGACACGCTCGGCATCGCCGGGCGCGACGCGCTCAAGGGCTTTGCGACGCAGATCAAGATCTCCACCCACGGGCTCTCCGACAGCGACGCGCAAGAGGCGATCCGGGCGGGATTCACGCAGCTGTCCGACGAACTGGCGCGGATAATCCTGGCCGCGGGCGAAGGCGTCAGCGGCAATCTTTCGGCCTTCACCTCGGCCTTCGCGCGCCGGGGCGAGAGCGCAAGCGAGACCCTGACCCGGCTTTCCTCGGCGCTGGCCACGGCCAATGCCTGGCTCGACCGGCTCGGCAAGACCGCCTATGACACCTCGCTGGCGGGCGCCGATGCGGCCTCAAAATGGGCCGGGGCCTTCGGCGGCCTTGAGGCCATGTCCGAGGCCGTCAGCAGCTATTACGCCGGGTTCTACAGCCCCGCCGAACGCCTCGCCCAGGCACGCGAAGAGCTGTCGCAGGCGCTGGCGGGGCTCGGCATCGACGCCCTGCCCGGCTCGCGCCAGGCCTTCCGGCAGCTGATCGACGCCGCCTTTGCGAGCGGCGACAGCGATCTGGCCGCAAAGCTGATCCAGCTGGCCCCGGCCATGGCCGAGATCACCGATCAGGCCCAGGCGCTGACCGCGGCGCTGAAGGATCTCGACACCCAGTCGCTTTATCGCAGCGGCGCCGAGGCGCTTTATGCCGCGACCTCGGAAGGCCATCGCCGCCGCCTGACCGGCACCGATGCCACCGTGCAGGGCCTGCTGGCCGAGGTGGTGCGCGCGATCCGCGAAGGCGACATCAACAATGCCCGCCTCACCGCCCGGCTGCTGGCCGTGCAGGAGCGCATGAGCCTGGACCCCGCGCGATGAAGATCCTGACCCCGATTGCCGTCACCGATGCGACGCTGATCTCCTGCTCTATCCCCGAGACGGATTTTCCGCGCTGGAACGCGCAGACCACCTATCCCCGCGGCGCCTTCGTGATCAGCCCCGCCACCCATACCGTCTATCGCGCGCTCCAGGGCGACAACACCGGCCATGATCCCGATCTCGAACAGGCAGCGCTGGCCGATCCGCTGATCGACGACCCCGATCCGGTCTTCTGGCAGGTGATCGGCGCCACCAACCGCTGGCGGCTTTTCGACGGCAAGCCCTCGGTTCTGGCCCGCGCCGCCGAGATCATCCGCGTCACCCTCGCCCCCGGCGTGGCCGTGGGCGGCGTCGCGGGCTTTGGCATCAGCGCCGCCGAGATCCGCGTGACGATGACCGATGCCGGGGCCGTGGTCTACCGCCGCGCGATCGCCATGCAGGACGAAACCGTCGTCAGCGACGGGCTGGGCTATTATGTCGAGCCGATCACCGAGCTCTCCGAATTCGTCCTCACCGATCTGCCGCCCTATGCCGCCGCGCAGATCACCATCGAGGCCATCCGCCGCGGCGGGCAGGTCAGCGTCGGGCAGATCGTCCTCGGCCCGGTCTGGGCGCTCGGGCGCCCGGTGATCGGCGGCACCGGGTTTCAGGGCGTCGATTTCTCCTATGTCAAACAGGACGATTACGGCGATCTGACCACCGTGCGCCGCGCCGCAACCCGGCTCAGCACCTTCGAGACCTGCCTGCCGAACGCCCGGCTGCTCGGCTTCGACACCCGCATGCGCAGCCTGCGCGGCGGCACCGCCGCGGTCTGGATCGGCTCGGACGATCCCCGCAAGGCGGCGATCAACTACGGATTCTATCGCAGCTACCGCGCGGCCTATCAGACCGACGCCTGGTCGCTGATCTCCATCGAAGTACAAGGAATCGTCTGATGGCAAAACCCGCCAAACCGACCGTCCCGCCGCCGCCGCTGCGCTCCAACCCGGAGACCTTCAGCGCGCGCATGGAAGCCTCGCTCCTGTTCTGGAAGACCTTCGCCGAGTATCTCGACGCGCTCGGAGATCATGCCGAGACCCAGGCCGATGCGGCGCTGGCCGCGGCGCTTGCGGCGGGCGCCGGGACCGGACTTGCGCTGAGGGGCAATGGCGGCAAGCTGATGGCCGTCAATGCCGGGGCAACCGCGCTGGAATTCCTGACCGCCTCCGGCGCCGGAAAGGCGATCCTCGCCAATGCCAGCGCCGCCGGTCTGGCGCTGGCGAGCGACGCGGATGCGGCCGCGCAACGCGCCACGCTCGGCCTTGGCACGGTCACCCCCCTGGCCGAGGCGGTGACGGATCTGAACGCGATCACCCGCTCGGGCTGGAACCGCTTCACCGCTTCCCTGACCGACAACACCCCCTTTGCAACCGGCGCGGGGATGGTGCTGACGATCTTTTACGACGGCTCGGCCGCGGTCCAGCTGGTCTGGGGCCACAACAAGGGCGAGAGCGACACCGGGCAGTGGATCCGCTGGCGCGCCGCCAGCACCTGGCGGGCCTGGGTGCGGCTGCATGGCTCGCAAAGCGAGATCAACGGGCTGATCGGGGCGCTGGCGCTGGGGGTCGCGCAGTCCTGGCAGGATGTCACCGCCGCCCGCCTCGCCGGAACCAATTACCAGAACACCACCGGGCGCCCGATCGCGGTCAGCATCACCACAAGCGGCACGACGGCGAACACCGCGCTTTATCTGGGCGTCGCGGCCCCCGCCAACATCCTGATCGCCGCGACCGGGACCGGCTCGACCCTGCGGATCATGTCGCATCAGGCCGTCGTCCCCGCGGGGCATTATTACCGGTTCGAGGGCGCCGCGCCCGCAACCTGGGCGGAGCTGCGCTGATGGAACACGGCTTTTTCCACCCCGCCCACGGCTACTGGCAGACCATCGGGACCCCCGAGGCGGCGCTTCGCACCGCCTATCCCGAGGGCACGGCCGAGGTGCCGCTGCGCCCCGGGGCCGATCATCTCTGGACCGGCGAGGGCTGGGAACCGGCCCCGGCGCGGCTCTCGGTCGATCAGGCGCTCGCCAATCTCAAGGCCGCGCGCGACGCCGCCATCGCCCGCGGCATCGAGCACGACGGGCTGCGCCTGCAGACCGACGATCTGAGCCAGAGCCGCCTCACCGCCGCCGCCCTTGCCGCCCAGCTCGATCCGGCCCTGACCCTGCGCTGGAAGCTTGCGACCGGGGAGTTCGTCGCGCTGAGCGCGCCGCAGATCATCGCCCTCGCGCTGGCCGTGCGTGCCCATGTGCAGGCCTGTTTCGACCGCGAAGCCGATCTGGCCGCGCAGATCCGCGCCGCCGCCGACCCGGCCGCGGTCGCCCTCACCTTCTGATGCCCTCGGGCGCCGTCACCGTCACCGCCCGCCGGGCGGCAAGCCGCGAAAGGGCAGGATCATGAGCGATGCAAGGGGCCTCGTCGAACTTGTCGATGCCATCTGGGGCGGGGCCGTCACTACGATGGCGGCGGCGCTCGCCGGGCGGCTGATGTGGCATTCGACCGAGGTGCGGGCGCGCAAGCGCCGGTTCCTGAGCCGCGAACTGCTCTGGGAGCTGCCCGTCGCGGTCGGCATGGCGATCATCGGCGAGGCGGTGGCGGCTTATTTCGAGCTCGGCCGGACCGTGACCACCGGCGTCGTCGCCTCGCTCGCCTATCTCGGCCCGCGCGGCGCCCAGGTGGCGCTGACCCGGGTCTTCTTTCACAACAAGGAGTCGTGAGATGACGACAGACTGGCGGGCCGCGCAGCTGCGGCTCCGCGCGCTCGGCTTTGACCCGGGGCCGATCGACGGGCTTTGCGGGCCGAAGACGAAAGCCGCGATCACGGCCTTCGGGCGCAGCCGCGGGCTGTCGGCCGAGCCCGGTTTCGGGCCGGTGATCGCGGCGCTGATGCGCGCAGATGCGCCCTGCCCCGACCTTCCCTGCCCCGACCTTCCCTGGATGACCGAGGCGCTGCGCCTGCAAGGCCTGCACGAGCGGCGCGACACAGCGCGGCTGCGCGCCTGGCTCGATCCGGCGGCCGGGGCGATCGACCCGCGCGCCGTGCCCTGGTGCGGCGCCTTCGTGGCAAGCTGCCTGCGCGCGGCCCTGCCCGGGGTGATCCTGCCCGACACCCCGCTTGCCGCCCGCGCCTGGAGCCGCTTTGGCGATCCCGTCGCGCCGGTCTTCGGCGCGGTGCTGGTCTTCTGGCGCGGCGCCCCCTCCGGCTGGCAGGGCCATGTCGGCTTTTACCGCGGCGAGGATGCGAGCGCCTATCACGTCCTCGGCGGCAATCAATCCGATGCCGTCACCGTCACCCGGATCGCCAAGACCCGCCTCCTCGCGGCGCGCTGGCCCGCGGGCGTGCCCGTCACCGGGCGGCCGGTCCGCCGCACCACCAAAGGCCTCGCCCTCTCCAGCAACGAAGCCTGAGCCCCCACGGAGACCCCGATGACCGACACCCTCCTCGCCACGATCCTCGCGCAGATCGTGCTGCCGATCCTCGCCACGATCACCACCGCGCTGATCGGCTGGGCGGCGGCAAAACTGCGCGCGCGCTGGGGCATCGAGATCGAGGCCGCGCAGCGCGAGGCCTTGCATCAGGCGCTGATGACCGGCGCGCAGCTCGCCCTGACCCGCCGTGGGCGCCGCGACGACGGCCGCGATCTCGACCTCCTCGCCCGCGACGCCGTCGCTCATGCCCAGGCCTCGGTCCCCGACGCCATCCGCGCCCTCGCGCCGCGCGACGGCGTGCTGCGAAGCCTCGCCGTGGCCAAGATCGCAACCCTCAGCCGGTGAGACCGCCCGCCGGGAAGGTTCTGTAAAGAATGACGTTTTGGCCTCTTGGGAGGCCAGAGGGGGCGCCAACCCCCTCCGACACGGGGAGAACCGCTAAGAACCCCCGTCGACCAGCACAAGCTCATGGCCGCTCCCCCCTCGCGAGGGAGGGCCCTTGGAACATATTCAGATGACGGAGTCGATGATTCCCGTCGCGCCGGTGGCCCCCGCGGCACCCTGGCTCGGCGGCAAACGCAACCTGGCGAAACGGATCTGCACGATCCTCGACGAGACCCCCTGCCGGACCTATTGCGAGCCCTTCGTGGGCATGGGCGGGATCTTCCTGCGCCGCCGCGCCCGCCCGCGGGCCGAGGTGATCAATGATGCGGGCCGCGACATCGCGAACCTGTTCCGGATCCTGCAGCGGCATTATCCGCAGTTCCTCGAAATCCTGCGCTTCCAGCTGACGGTCCGCAGCGAGTTCGAGCGTCTGCTGGCGACCCGGCCGGACACGCTCACCGATCTCGAACGCGCGGCGCGGTTCCTCTATCTCCAGCGCACCGCCTTCGGCGGCAAGATCAGCGGCCGCAACTTCGGCGTCAGCCGCGATCGCCCCGGCCGCTTCAACCTGCTGACGCTGGAACCGATGCTGGAGGATCTGCACGCGCGCCTCTCGGGCGTGGTGATCGAATGCCTGGATTTCGGCGCCTTCATCCAGCGCTATGACGCGCCCGAGACGCTGTTTTACCTCGACCCGCCCTATTGGGGCTGCGAGGGCGATTACGGCAAGGATCTGTTCAGCCGCGACGACTTCCAGCGCCTCGCCGATGGGCTGCGCGGCCTCAAGGGGCGGTTCCTGCTCTCGATCAACGACGTGCCCGAGATCCGCGAGATCTTCTCCTGGGCTGAGATCGAGCCGGTCCGCACCACCTATTCGATCGCCGGAAAAGGCCAAAGCATCCCCGCCGCTGAGCTGCTGATCCGCGGGAAAGTGCGGTAGCGGGGGAAGGGAAAGGCGTGGGCCCTCGAACGCGAGGGCCTACGCCTGTCGCCTATGTCGCAAGCTTCATCGGTGCGCCGCGCGCGATCCGACAAGCGGTGCTGTTGCTTGTCGCCTGACGGTGTGAGACCCGCGAGGCCGCGCAGCCCGGGGCGCGCCTCGAATCCCTGCCTCACACGTCCCCGGATCGATTTTGCAGGTCAACGCAAGACGCGCGACAAGGGGGAGGGAATTGACATTTTGCCCGCTGACCCGCTCTGTATGAAGCACCAAGCTTTAGGGAAGGCGGACTGCGTTGGGTGAACTTACATCTGTGGAACTTTGCGCGGGCGCAGGTGGGCAAGCGCTTGGCATCGAGCAGGCGGGTTTCGCCCATCAGGCCTGTGTCGAAGTGGATGACTGGTGTCGGAAGACACTGAACCTGAACCGGAAATGCTGGAACGTCCTCGAAGGCCCTCAGTCCGACCTGACCCAGTTCGATGCGCGTCCTTATGCGGGGGTTGATCTGGTAGCGGGGGGCGTCCCCTGCCCACCGTTTTCGAAGGCAGGCAAGCAACTCGGGGCCGCCGACGAACGCGACCTCTTCCCGTCTGCCATCCGTGTGGTGGATGAGGTGCGCCCGAAAGCCGTGATGCTCGAAAACGTCCGCGGATTTCTGGATGCCGTCTTCCATGACTACCGGCAGGAACTGAAGGCCCAGTTGCGAGCCCTGGGCTACACTTTCGCCGAATGGCACCTCTTCAATGCATCGGACTTCGGCGTCTCCCAATTGCGGCCGCGTGTCGTGATCGTCGCGGTCCATGATCGATACGCCGACAAGTTCGAATGGCCCAAGGGGAGCGACATGCGCCCCCCAACCGTCGGAGAACGCCTGCGTGACCTCATGGGCGCGAATGGCTGGGAGGGCGCCGATGCCTGGGCTGCACAGGCTGACGAAATCGCCCCCACGATCGTTGGCGGTTCCAAGAAACACGGCGGGCCGGATCTCGGGCCGACCCGCGCCAAACGCGCCTGGGCGACCCTTGGGGTGAACGGCCATACCATTGCCGAAGACGCCCCCGAGCCGGGCTTTGCGGGCGTCCCCCGCCTGACTGTCCGCATGGTTGCGCGGCTGCAGGGCTTCCCCGATGACTGGCAATTTGTCGGCCGCAAGACGGCGGCATATCGCCAGGTCGGAAATGCCTTCCCGCCCCCGGTGGCCCGTGCCGTCGCGCAGAACTTGCGCAAAGCGATCACGGCGCGTCGCTTCCATGCGGTGGCCTGATGCGGCCTTGGTTGCTTGAAGCCCGTCGCAAGTTCCATGCCGAATGTCTGGCTGGCCCGATCACTGAAACGAAGGGGGTTCCGTCGATTGCCGACGTGTCCAATCGCCCAAGTCGGGATATAGCGACAGCATTGGTGGCGAAGATCGGCGCGAGCAAGAGCCATGCCGCGAAACCCGCGGGGCAGACGGCGGGGGCGATGTTCGAAACCGCTACGCAGAACTTCGTCGCGTCCTGTTTCGCGCAACTGCTGCATCTGCGCCCCGGCTCCTTTGCGGTCGAGAGGGGGCAGGCAATCTCGCAGTTCGACCAGTACAGCCATCTCGACGCCCTTCGCTCCCTTGCGATCGAGAACAAGGAACTGCGGACCCTTCTCGGGACGGACTACCTCATCAAGCCCGACGTCGTCGTCTTGCGCCGACCTGAACCCGACGCCAACATCAACAGGCAGCAGCTCCTAGTGGATGACACGGTCGCAAGACACACTGCGCTGCGCGAGGCCAATGGCGTGCAGGCGAGCCTGCACGCGTCGATCAGCTGCAAGCTGACAATCCGTTCCGACCGCGTGCAGAACACGCGTTCAGAAGCGTTGAACCTTGTCAGGAACCGAAAGGGCCGGTTGCCCCATATCGTCGCCGTCACCGCCGAGCCAACTCCTTCACGTATCGCGGCCATCGCGTTGGGAACGGGCGACATGGACTGCGTCTATCACTTTGCGCTCCCCGAATTGGTGGAGACTCTGCGCGAACAAGACCGGGAAACCCTGGAACTGGTCGAAACCATGATCGATGGCCAGCGTCTCCGAGATATCGCGGACCTTCCTCTGGACCTCATCATCTGACCCGAAACGGCGATCAGTCCGCTGCCCTCGCAAAGGGGCGGGAAGCCGCCTGACGGCAGTGCAGCATTGCGACCGCAGCAGGGTTAAGGAAGCCGACATCCCCGGAGCATGTCATTTTCTAGGTCACCCTCAATGCACGAGAGGCAAAATGAAGGTAACGACATGGCTTGGTACTGTCTTGCAGTGTCGATGCGGAATCCGACGACCATTACCGCGCGAGCAAGCTGCGCAGCACGGCTTTGCTACATCCAAGCTTGTCAAAACCACATATTTTACGGATTCCCGCTTGATAACGCAAAAAATGTGAGGCAATATCCAGAAAACAGCAAGCAGGGTGTCGCCTTGACCCACGATCCTATTGCCCGCCTTGTTCAGGCATGGCCCGAGACGTTCTTCCGCTCGTTGGGCGAGGAAATTGACGCAGCGTTCGCTCAAGCCCACAGGCTGACAGCTGAGAAAATTGCTCCCCCGGAGCGCCGTGGTGCCTTGGGTCAGTTGCGGCATTTCTTGGCGGAGGACGGCTTCCGCAGCGCCGGGAGAGCAGCCGGCCTCAATGTTCACGTCCCCGACACGTCTCCAAAGGGAGCCTGCTACTCCGTGGTTGAGCGCGACGGAAATTTCATGATCCGCGCCAATGTTCTTTCGCATTGCGGTCAACCGCGCCCCACGAAGTTCCGGCAGCGGTGGAGCGCGTTGAACGAATGGCTTAGCCCGTGGCAGATTGACCTGTTCGACAGGAACCGGCCACAACCGTCCCCAGACAATATGTGCGCGATGCTGGTGGTTACCGCCTCCAAGAATGGCGATCCGATGCTGCCGGCCTTCGCGGGTGTCGGCATCCCCTCCCACGATCTGTCATCTTGGATTAAGCTGTCCTCGATCGAGGACATCATCGCGCTCTACAACGCCCCCGCCGAGCAGAAGGATGTTCCGGTCGATATCGCGGATCGGGCGGTTCCGAAACTCAAGCGCAAGGGGCCTTCGGAGCAGGGCTGAGCCATGCTCGGCACACCGGAGGACACAATATGAAAACTGGAACGCCGGGCTTCCAAGCGAAGCGATTGGTGGAAGCAAGGGATTCGAGGGGGCTGACTCAGATCGCCCTTGCCGAAATGGTTGGCCGGAAAAGCTCCGCGATTTCTAGATGGGAGTCCGGGGACCATTCGCCGGAGCCGGATGCGTTGGATGCCCTTGCCACGGCGCTACGCTTGCCGGTGTCCTATTTCCTGCGTTCGGATCTAGAACATGGCAGCCGCCCAATGTTCTTCCGATCCCTTCTGTCGAGCACTACTCAAGGGGAACGGAAGCGCGCGAGGGTTCGGCTGCGCTGGGCGCAGGATATTTCTGCGGTGCTGCAGGACTGGGTCGATCTGCCGGAGGTGGACGTTCCATCAATCGAGGCGAAAGATCACCGGGACATTCGCGACGAGGACATCGAGGCCGCCGCGCTTGAGTGTCGTGCTCGCTGGGGCTTGGGCCTTGGCCCTATCAACGACCTGCTGCTCGCGATCGAAAATGCTGGCGTCGTGGTCGTTCGCGAGGAAGTCGGCACATCGAAAATGGACGGCGTCTCGAACTGGTCGGACCTCGACAATCGGCCATACATGCTGATCGCAAGCGACAAGGCGACGGCGGTTCGATCCCGCATGGACGCGGCGCATGAGCTTGCCCACCTCGTGCTTCATCGTTTCATCCCCTCGAAAAGCCTGAACGGATCCGCTGACTTCAAGGAGATCGAACGGCAAGCCTTCTATTTCGCGGGCGCGTTCCTGATGCCCGCTGAAACCTTCTCGTCCGAAATATGGTCGCCCTCACTGAACACTTTTCTCGCCCTCAAGGAGCGGTGGAAGGTGTCGGTCGGCGCGATGATCATGCGGTGCGTGAACCTCGGGATTGTAGAAGGCGAGTATGAGCGCCGGCTTTGGAAGCATTACAGCGCGCGGGGCTGGCGGAAGAGTGAACCCCTTGACGATACGCTGATCCCAGAAGATCCGCGTCTGCTCTCGCGTTCCATCAAGCTTCTGCTGGATGAGGGAGTCAGAACGAGGGCAGACCTAATCGCCGATTTCCGACTATCGGAATCCGATGTCGAATCACTTTGTGGGCTGCCTCCAGGCTCCCTGTCAGCCTCGAAGGCTGAAATTTTGCCGTTTCCATCACTTAGGGCTAAAAGTGAGGTGGCAGGAGATCGAAATAATGTCGTTCCACTGAGGCGCGACTGAGGCATAATTCTGTCTCTAATCGACACTGGAGGCACCAATCTTCTAGGTGTCTCACTCGCAGTCTTCACGCCTGCCGCGGGAAATTCGTTCCGCGGCGGGTAGATTTCACCGGACGAATTGGGGCGCCATACACCGCCGTCGGCTACACTTAATCTACTGCTGACGGGCCCAGCATGCTGCTGGCCGATCAGTATCATGCCGGTTGAAGACAGACCGGGGCTGATGGTGACGAGGGCAACGTGATCGCCAAGGTCTTACTGTTGAAGTCGTCTAGGGGAAATCGTCGTCTAGGCTCGCGAACCGTTGGCAGACCGTCTTGCAGCATTTACTTTGACTTCCGCTAGGCGATCATCGAATGCCATCACTCGACCGGCGAAAATGCCGCACGCGAGCGCCAACGGCAGATTTGGGGAAGCTGCGCCACAACATCGGCAACTGAGGGACAAATGATTTATTACAAGAGCGTTTCAGGTTGGATGGAGTTTCCGCGGCTAAGTATGTCCAACGGCCTGACTGCAACTTACACCATCGCCTACAGGCTGAAGGATAAGACTGGCGAGCATTGGACCTCGCGCTTCAACCGATTCAAGAACAAGGAGAACAAGGCGGAGTGGGGCGCGGCGACGGTGATGTACGAAGCGGTGCCCGCGCTGATGAAGCATCTCGGCCTCAATATGCACCAGACCATGTTTCTGCCCGTCCTCTCGTCGGGTGAAACGCAAGCAAACCCTAACAGATCGATATGCTGGATGACGAAGGAGTGCGCCGGCGTTTGCGGCGCCAACTATAGCAGCACGTCACTTGCCAAGAACATCCATCAGAAGATTCATAATATCTATGACGCCAGCGCGCGATCAGCTGAGTTGGACAAGGCAAACTACCAAGCAGCGAAAATGCAGACAAACACCTTCGTGATTTTCGATGATATCGTAACACGAGGCGACACACTTTCGCGAGTTGCGTTGGCTATCCATGCCGCCAACCCTGGCAGCACTGTCTATGGAATTGCGCTCGCGAAATCCGAGCGCGTAGCCTATTGTCCGAACCCTGATAATGACCACGTTCCCGCCAGCTGGGACAATTTGTGGCAGCAAGGCGAGAACGAACATGCCCAAAAGAACTCGAAGGTCTGATCCATGAACGAGGCAGCTATCACTCCGTCCACTATTGGCCTTGCGGCCCTGCTGAACCTCAAGGGGATCGGGCGCCGCGCAGCTCTGCGGATAATCAGAAGCCCGCTAGAGGCCGGGAGCGCGCGCGATCAGATCGCCGAGCTGGCCCGCGTAGGCAATATCTCGAATATCGACTTCGCTGACGCATGGAGTAAGGCGGAGGATAACCTCCAACGGTCCATCGATAGCGGCATCAAGGCGTTTTCCTTCTACGATGAAAGCTATCCAGAGCGCCTGCGCCATATGCCCGATCCTCCCGCAATCCTCTATGTTAAGGGGGACTCGTCGGGATTGCACGCAGCACATAGCGTCGCCGTGATCGGCACTCGCGACCCCACGGCCTACGGTGAAAAGGTAGCAAGGCGCTCTGCCGCTACAGCCACCGAGCAGAGATTTGTTGTGGTCAGTGGCTTGGCCCATGGCTGCGATACTCTCGGCCATGAGGGCTGCTTGGATCAAAACGGCGTCGGCGTCGCCGTGATGGCTCACGGATTAGAGAAGGTGTATCCCGCCGCGAACCGCGGTCTTGCGAGCCGCCTGCTGGAAGCGGGCGGGTGCCTCGTGAGCGAGTATCCGATTGGAATGACACCGATGCGTTCCGCATTCGCGGAGCGTGACCGCATCCAAAGCGGCCTTTCCGATGCGGTCCTCGTTATAGAAACCGACGTGAAGGGCGGAACGATGCACACCATCCGCTTCTCTCGCGAGCAGAAACGTGCGCTCGCCTGCATCGATCACCCGCAGTCGTGGCGTCACGAGCCGAAAACGCAGGGAAATCAGATGCTCATCGCGGAGAATTGGGCGGTGCCGATTGCGGACGGTCACGCCCTCCTTGCTTTTCTAAACAGTGTGAAAGCCATTGATAAATCGGCGCCCACGGAATTCCCCGTAGGGACTGGAAAATCTCAAATCTCGATGGACTTTTGACATGATTATCTTCGATTTCGACCAGACGCTCGTCGACACGTCCTCGGTCGAGCAGTTGAGGGCTGCACGGAACTGGAAAGCCGTGATGGCGAAGGCGCCTCAACTGCCCGTTTATGAGGGCATGACAGAGCTACTCAGCGAGCTACATGCCTCAGGGCATACCCTCGCCATCGTCACGAAAAGCCCCGACATGGTGCCTAAGGCATTCATAAGAGCACACAAGTGGCCCATCGACATCGTCGTGGGTTATCATCAAGTGAAAAACAAAAAGCCGGACCCGGAAGGCTTGCTTCTGGCTATGTCGAAGGCAGGCGCCAGTCCTGAGAACACCTATCACGTCGGTGATCAGCCGCAGGATACGGAAGCATCTCGCGGCGCTGGGGTCATGGCCTTGGGCTCAGCTTGGGGATGCGGTGACATACAAGGTCTGGAAGCGTCAAATCCTGACGAGATTTTCTCGACTGTCGCTGATCTCGCCGTCTTCCTCAAAAGTGGCGTAGTGCGTGTGAGTTGAACGCAGAAAGCGATAGGGTAACGTCAAACAGGGTTTCCCGGCATGGCAGGTTTCAAGTGTTCGACACTGATCAAGGAACGACCGAGTTTCAGGCGCGAAGCGGATGTCGGCTATAGGGGCCATCGAGAGGCCGCTTAGGGTCGAGGCTGTGTGGAAACTCGATCGAACCTGGTCGACTCTGGAGCGATGTTCTCCGGCCGTCGCGCCTACGAAGTTTCGTTCCGATACGAGCTGCCACAGGCGAGCTGCCAAGGAAACCGTTCTTTTAGAGTCCGGGAAATCAGAGTTCCACACAGCCTCGGCCGAGAGGTGTTATTTGAGCGAGGGGAGGAGGCCACAGCGCAGACTTGAATCGCGGCGAAGGCCGGCATGTCGCCCTATAACAGGGAAGGTGGGGGCCGACTTGCCCCCAACCTTTGAATATCAGACGTGACCTGCCGCGAGATTTTTCCTCCACCGTCGATTAGAATCCGGCCCAACTTGAGGATGCTCCGAAGGCCGGTTTGGCGAATGTCGCTTCGCGGCATAGGATGGCCCCAACCGTACGCAAAAGGCCGGTCACGTCGTTCGATTCGTTACCGTCGCGTAGGGGCGGAAAGCGCAAGTTCGCTGCGCTCGCGAGCGAATAATGACCGTGTACAGAACACCGACATCGAGAAGATGCAAAACGCAGCCAGAGGTCTTCATTTCAGCTAGACAGCCTCGTGCCCACGTCGACGGTTCAGGCCAAGGGGCGCTTTGAGTTGGTCAAGAAAGTTTCTTCAGAAAAGACTCCCTTGTAGACGCTTTCCTCCAAGAAGCTGAGGACCGTTTTCAGGTCGCGCTTCACGGACGGAAGAACAATGCGACCACCGTCTTCCACCAGCGTAAGTCCTACGGTTTTTGCCCTAGCGATGATCTCCGCAGCATTGTGATCGACTAGGACTCTCGATTTACTGATGCCTCGAATCAATTTTCGGCAGCGCTCATCCATGTGGCTGTCGAAAACGGCTCGGTTCTCGATATGAAAAGATGCGTGTTGTGCGAATTCGTCGACTTCCTGAGCGGTCGCTTCGGCGAAATGCTCTTGAACCGTCAAGATAGACCGCAGCACGTGGAAGCTGACAAACATTACGGTGTCGCCGTCAACAACAGCGCCCAGCCTTTCATCCAGCGAAAACCCTCGCTCTGATAGTTTGCCAAACTGGTTGCCGTTAAACGCCAGCGTCAGACCCTTGCGTTGCAGGTACTGGGATGTGCGAAACTTCTGCAATAGAATATGCCCTTTGATCTGCTCGGAATGCATGAACAGCGCTTTGACCCCGGCTGTATCATAACTGCTGATGTCCAAACGGTCGTATGCCCCCGCCCCGATGGCCAACGTCTCATTCATTTGAGCAAGAAGATCTCTGTCAGTGATGCAAAGCAGCTGATTTTCATCTGGCTTCCAATCGCCATTAAACTCAATCGGTTCATCTTTACCGAGGAAAAATGATTGTTCCTGTTCGTCGAAGATCCTTTCGACGTCGCCCTGCACGCCGTCTTCCAATGGGACACGACGCACGACCGTCTGCCCGTCATGATTGCAAAGTGCGAAAAGTGTTCTCGGCATTAGTTACTCCGTTTCTAGAATCACATAGTCCCCCAGCTCGATACCGTTGATCGTCTGGTCACCTTTGCGGATCGTCCGCTTGGTAATTAAGATGCTGGTGACGTTCTGTGGGGTACCGACACGGTAGAAGTGCCAGCCGAACGCACCTAGCAGGGGGTTGAAAAAGTAGCTGTGGCTGGTAACGGCGATAAATGCGAAGATCGCAATCGTGGGCACCCACATTATCCAGTTCAATTTTCCGAAATCAGCCGTAAACAACGGCAAGAGATACAAGAGCATAATCGCCATGTTCTCTCTGTCGGCAGGTTCCACCGTGGTGATCCTGTGTCGCTCAGCGGCAGGGGCGCGCCTGGAGCGGATTGCCTTGAGAACCCACAGGCACAACACAACCAATATCGTTGAGCCGAGCGATAGCCACATCATTGTTGACCACGCCCGGTTGAAGGCGGCGACGAATGCATATGTGAACCCAACGGGCGCGATCGCCGTGGCAGTCAGAGCAAGGCGGGCTAGGCTGCTAAGCAATTTCTAGCGCCTTCAACTTGTCGGATTGGGCTTGTGGGGCCAATGCGTCAGACAACATTGTACGATCCTCGCATAATTGAGCGCCTGCCAGATTCAGTTACTGTCATGCTCCCAATAAGGCTGCCTAGCTAATCGATCGAAAGACCCAGTTCCTCAGAAATATCGTTGCGAGTTACTCTTTCCTGCCAGCCTATTGTCAGCACCTTCTTCCATAGTACAGACGTCTCACGCTAAATGCTGACAGGCTCTCCGGACCGGTGGCCGCGCGTGAAAGGTCGATGCAGATTGACTTGCACTGCCAATCCGACAGCCTGCCTATGCTGGTGCAACCGATAGGCCAATGTCAAGGTTCAAGTTGCACTGCCCCCATGAATCGCGAAGGTTGGAATTTCGCACTTCAGTTGTCGTGATGCTTTAGGTGGTGGAAGTTACGCGAACGGCCGCAAAGTGAAATGCCGCGTCGCGGCATTTCACGCCAAGCGAGTGACAGGTTTGGGCCGATCGCGACGCCAGGCCCGACCAGATCAGCCCGCGCTTGGCCTCAGCTGCACCACCTGCGCCGACTCGCCGGTCACATAGTCCGCCCACCGCTGCATGAGCGCGGCGCGTTGGTCGAGGTAGTCGGATCTGGCGTAGGCGCGGCGCACCTTGTTGCCGATGACGTGGCCAAGCGCCGCCTCTGCCGCCAGATCGTGCGAGCCGTCCAGCGTATCCTGCACCCAGGTTCGGAATGTCGTGCGAAAGCCGTGCGGCCTGCCCGCCTCGCCGATCTTGTTGATCGCCTTCAGCAGCGCATTCTGGCTGATCGGTTCGCCGCGATCGCCCGGAAACAGCAGGCCGGTCTCGGGGTCGTTCGAGAGCCGCCGCGCCTCGGCCACGATGGCAAGCGCCTGGGACGAAAGCGGGACGCGGAAATCCGTGGCCGCTTTCAGCCGCCCCTTCACGCGCTCTTTCGGCACGATCCACAGGCTGCCGTCGATTTCGTTGAAACGCGCGCCCCGGGCCGCATCCCCCCGGACGGCGGTCAGCAGCAGCAGGCGCAGGCACATCAGCCCGGAGGTATCCCCGGCCAGCCGCGTGAACAGCGCCGGGGCATCCTGCCAGCGCGTCGCGGCGATATGCTCGGGCTCGATGTGCAGATCCCCCAGCAGCTCGCGCGCCGCGGCCAGCGTGTCGGAGTCGACGGCATAGCCGATGCGCTTGCCCTTCTTGAAGCAGAGGTTGAGCCGCGAATAGGCCTTCTCGGCGACCGTCGGCTTCGTGCGCCAGATCGGCTGCAGCACGCGCACGAAATCGGCGGTCCGGAGCGATGATGCCGGGCGCGTGCCGATCTTCGGAAGCACATGGACGCGCAGCGGCGACATCCAGCGCCCCGCCTCCCCCTCACCCTTGAGCGTGTGCTTGATCGCGCCAAAGACGGTGTCGACAAGATCCGACAGCGACGGGTCCTCGCGCGTTGCCGCGGCCTCCCTCTCGCGCGCCCGCTCGGAGATCGGGTCCCGGCCGGATGCAAGCACCGCGGCCCAGCGATCACGCTCGCGGCGCGCCTGGGCGAGGGTCACGGCATCGAGAGAGCCCAGCCCCATGTCGCGGCGCCGCCCGGCGATCGTATAACGGTAAAGCCATTTTCCGCCGTCCTCGGTGCGGTCGAGGTATAACCCGGCGCCGTCGCCATATCGCCCCGGCGCCGCGGCCCGGATCTTGACCGCCGTCAGCTTGTCCCTTGCCCCCATATCAGCCCCACACTTGGCCCCACATTGTCGATGCGGTGCAGGGGTATCACCCGCAACACCTTGAGACAATTACATCTTTGTGGCGTTGAGATTTCCCGGGGCGCAGAGTCAACATGAGACGGCATGCAACACGACACTGGTGCAGACCACCGGAATCGAACCGGTCTTCACGGATTTGCAATCCGGTGCGCGTTTACGAAGCGCGCGGCGGTTCATTGAACTGGGCGAACCTGAAACACCTTTGCGAGACAGTCGAAACGGCCTCAATAAAAACAGCGCGATCAGCCAAAAAACAATAGCTTGGCCTCGCGGCGCTTTGTTCACATCGAAGATGTCAGCGGTTCAAATCCGTTATCGCCCACCATCATTCCAAAAGGCGCTGGAAACTTTCCAGCGCCTTTTCCTTTTCCGGGCCGTCGCAGGCCGCCAAAACCGGGCGCGGCACCGCCGCGGCCAGGCTCAGGCGCGGCCAGGCTCAGGCGCCCGGGCGCTGCGGCTCTTCTTTCGGCTCGGCTTTCGGCTCTGGCCCGGCCGTGCCGGGCAGGCTGACGCCGTGCTTGTCCATGTAGGGGCGGAAATAATCGCGGAAGGCCTCGAAGCTTTCGACCAGCATCAGGAATTCGGCGCGGTTCATCACCAGCACCTTGGTATCCTCGATCGCGTTCACCGAGGTCTTGCGCCGCGTCGCCCCCAGAATCAGCCGTTCGCCGAAATGGCCGCCGGGGCCGATCACCCGCGTCGTCATCTCGCCCGACTCGGGGTCGGTCCGCACCATCTGCACCGCGCCCGAAATCACCGTGTAGAACCCGTCCGAGCGGTCGCCCGCCTGATAGATCCGGTCGCCGGCGCGGAAATAGACATGCCGCATCGGCGGTTTCTGATAAGTGCGCAGCTGCACGAGGCTGCGCGCCCCCAGCAGATCGAGCGACCAGTTGATCATCACCCGGATGCGGGTACCGATGCCCGGCAACAACGCCAGATAATAGGACCGCCAGATGAACCAGGCCGGAAAGCCGGTGATGTTGCGCCCGAAGATATCGGCGACGCCGCGTTTCGCGCCCAGCGAGGCCAGCGCGCCGCGCGAGCTGTAGGCGAAGACCCCGGGCGCGCGCCCCTTCAGCACGGCGGTGATGTTGGCGGCGACCCGTTTCGCCTCGCGCACCGCGAATTGCGCGGTGGGCGGGGCGAAATCGTTGCGCTCCGTGGCATCGTCCTTGAGCGGGATCAGCGCGCAATCGCCCAGCGCCCAGACATCGGTCCGACCCTTGACGCGCAGGCAGCGATCCACCGCGACGCGGCCCTTTTCCAGGGGCAGCCCCATGCGCAGGATCACCGGCAAGGGCGCATTGCCGATCGTGGCGACGATGGTGCGGGTGTCGATCACCTCGCCCGCGCTCGTCACCAGTTGCCGATGCGTGGCCGAGCGCACGCCGGTGCCCAGTTTCAGCTCGATGCCATGGCCGAGCAGATGCTTCGTCGCGTAATCGGCCAGCTCCTTCGGCATCTCGTTCAGGATCCGCGGCGCATATTCGACCAGCAGCACGCGGACTTCGGAGGGGTCGATGTTGGAATAGAACGGCAACGAGCGGTCGAGCAGCTCCTTCATCTCGCCCACGGTCTCGACGCCGGAAAAGCCGCCGCCGACGACGGTGAAGGTCAGCGCGCCGCGCTTGGTGTCGGGCAACGCGGTGACCTGCGCATGTTCAAGCTGCTCGATCACATGCTCGCGCAGACGCCGCGCATCCTCGAGCGTCTTCATCTTCAGCGCATGTTCCTCAAGCCCCGGCATGCGCGAGAAATCGGTGCCCTGCCCCAGCGCGATCACCAGATGGTCATAGGGCACCTCGGTCGGGCGGCGCTGGATGCCCTGAAAGACGGTGACCACCTTGCGCTCGAAATCGACGCTGTCGACGACGGCCTTGCGCACCTGCACGCCCTTGAGCAGGAAGCGCAGCGGCGAGACCGCATGGGCGGGCATGATCGAGCCCGCGCCCACCTCGGGCAGAAGCGGCTGGAAGACGAAGTAATTCTCGGCGTTGATCAGCTCGATCTCGGCCTTGCGGCCCAGCCTGCGCGCAAGTGCGCGGGCCGTGTACATGCCGCCGAAACCCCCGCCCAGAACGACGATCCGCGTGACCATGACACCCTCCATGCTGCTGCGCGAAGCATAGCCGAACGGCGCCGGACCGCCAGAGCCTATTCACGCCCGCCCGGCCCCGCAGGGCAGCAAGATGGCCGATTTCTTGCCATGAAGACTGGTGCCGGCGGAGGGACTCGAACCCCCGACCCCCTGATTACAAATCAGACGCTCTACCAACTGAGCTACGCCGGCCACGGTGCTGAAATAACCTTCCGGCCGCCCCGGCGCAAGACCGGACGGCGGGGCTTTGCCTTCCCGGCTTTGGCCGTTATGGTGACGCGAGGAGAACACCAATGGATCTGGTCTTTCATCTGGGCGCCCATGCCACCGATGACGAACGCCTTGTCAGGACGCTGGCCACCAACCCCGAGGCGATGACCGCGGCGCAGTCCCATGCCCCCGCCCCCGCGGCCTATCGCATGGCGCTGCGCGATGCGCTGATCGGGCTGAAAGGGCAGCCCGCCGATGCGGCGACGCAGGACCGGCTGCGCACCGCCTGCCTGCGCGGCGCCCGCGGCCCGGTCGAGCGGCTGGTCTTCAGCTACGAGAATTTCCTCGCCCTGCCCGAGCGCGCGATCGGCGCCAGCGGGCTTTATCCGGCCGCCGCCGACAAGCTGGTGCCGCTGGCCAATCTGTTCCCGCAGGACCGGACCGAGTTTCACCTGGGCCTGCTTGACCCCGCGCTGCTCTTGGTGGCGCTGGCGGCGCGGCAGCCCGGCCGCGATTTTTCCGAGCTGCTCTGCGGCCATGCGCCCGAGGATCTGCGCTGGGGTCCGGTCGTGGCGCGGATGGCCGAGGCCGCCGGGCGGGTCGGTGCGAAACTCGTGCTCTGGTGCAACGAGGATCTGCCGCTGCTCTTCCCCGAGGTGCTGCGGCGGATGGGCGGGCTGCCCGAGGCAGGGGCTTTGATGGGCGAATATGGTCTGGCCGAGGCGCTGATGCAGCCCGAGGGCGCCCGGCGGCTGCGCGCCTATCTGGCCAGCCACCCGCCGCAGACGGCCGAGCAGCGGCGCAAGGTGCTGATCGCGTTTCTGGAAAAATTCGCCCGCCCCGAGGCGCTGGTGGCCGATGTGCCCCTGCCGGGCTTCACCGCGGATCTGGTGGCCGAGATCGCTGCGCGTTACGCCGCCGATCTGGCCGACATGGCCCGCCTGCCGGGCGTGACGCTGATCACGCCCTGACGCGGCGGCGGGCGCTTACGACATGCCGAGCGCGGCCTTGTAGATATCGAGGATCGCCTCTTCCTCGGCCAGATCGTTCTTGTCGCGCTTGCGCATGGCGATGATCTTCTTGATCACCTTGGTATCATAGCCGCGGGCCTTGGCTTCGGACATGATGTCCTTCTGCTGCTCGGTGATGTCCTTCTTTTCGGCTTCAAGATGCTCGTATTGCTCGATGAACTGGCGCAGCTCGTCCGCGGCCACGGTATAGGCGTCGTTCGACATGAAGGCTCTCCGAAGGTCGTTACGCGGGATGAAGCCCCTGACTAGCGCAGCCCCGCCCCCCCTTCAAGCCGCAACCCGCCCCCGATCACGGCGCTTGCCAAGACCCCGCGCGCGCGGTAGCCCGGGCAAAACGGAGGCGGTGATGGACTTTCTGATCTGGGCTGGCGCGGCGGTCTCGCTTTTGGGGATGATCGGCATCCTCTATTGCGCGGCGCAAGTGGCCAAGGCGAAAAAGGCCGGGCTCGATGATGCGGGCCTGCGCGCGGCGCTGCGCGGCATCGTGGCGCTGAACCTGGGCGCGCTTTTCGTTTCGGTGATCGGGCTGATGCTGGTCGTGCTGGGCGTGACCTTCAAGTGAAGCGCCCGGCCAGGGTCTGGCCGTCGCGGATGAGCGCATCAAGGAGCGCGGGCGGCGGCGGCGCCCCCTCGGCCGCCAGCGCGCGCAACCGCTTGCGCAAAGCCAGCGCGCCGATCCGGTCGGCCTGAAACATCGGCCCGCCGCGAGGCGCGGGAAAGCCAAGCTCCGCCCCCGCCATCAGATCGATGTCGCCCGGCCGGAACGCCTCCCCCGTCTCCAGCGCGGTCAGGCCCGGCAGCGCCAGCTCGGCCAGGATGCGGGCCAGGATCTCGGTCTCGGAAAAGCGGCGCGGCACGATCCCGGCCTCGGCACGCAGCGCGGCCAGCGCCGCTTCGGCCGCCCCTTCCGGCCCCCCGCCCAGCACCGCCAGCGTCGCCAGAACCGGGCCCGGCCCGCGCCCGGCGGCGCTCAGGCGGGTCGCGGTCCGCTCGGCGCCCAGCCGCGCGGCACGGGCAAAGGGTCCCTCGGCAAAGCCCCAGCGCGTCAGCGCGGCATCGACCGCCTGCGGCGCCGCCCCGGCCAGAACGCAGCGATCGGCGGCGCAAAGCCAGGCCGCCTCGAGCCGCAGGGCCAGCGCCCGGGCATGGATCACCCGCATCCCGCCCGCGCGCAAAACCGCCGCCAGCCGCGGCAGATCGGCCAGCCGTTCGGGTGTCGCCGCCCAGATCGCCGCAAGGCGCTGGCTGCGGTCGATGCCCAGCTCGCCCGGGCCCGGCGCCGTGCCCGAAAGCGCCAGAACCGCCCCCGCGGGCAGGGCCTGCCGCAGAAGGTCGCGCTCCGCAAGGCTGGCGGGTTTCGCAATCACGAGATCGGTCGGCCCGAAAGCCTCGGGGGCGGCCACCGGATCCAGCCGCGCCCAATCGGCTGCGCGGCGGGCGGGATCCAGCTGCCCCGCCGCCACCGCCTGTTCCTGCGCGCGGGCGATCTCGGTCAGCAGACGCGCCAGCGCCTCGGGCGCGGTGGTGCCGATCTGCACCGACAGCCCGCGCCGCAGCAGCGCCTCGGTCTGCGCCGCCGAGGGGTTCCACAGCGCCACGCGCAGGACCGGGGCGACGCCCTCGGTCGGCGCGGCGGCGAGCGTTTGCTCCGCCGCCCGCGCCCGCGCCAGATGGCGCAGCGCCGCCGCCGCCTCGCTGCGGGACAGATCGTCATAAGCCACCGCCTCGACATCCAGCGCGGCGGCGAGCGGCAGCAAAAGCGCCGCCTCGGCGACCTCGGCGATGCGGGCGACGGCGGGCAGATCGGCGCGCGCCGGATGGCGGGCCCGCGCCGCCGCCAGCGCATCGAGCGCCGCGCCCGGGTTCGAGAGCGCACCGTCGCGCGGGGAAAACGGCGCCTCGGGGCCCAGCGCCGCGACGCGCAAGGCCTCGGTCAGGGCGGCGGTCTCGATCGTGCCCTCGGAGGCGACGGCATCGCACAGGCCCAGCGTCATCGCCTGCGCCGGATCCAGCACCCGGCCCGAGAGCAGCGCCTCCAGCGCCGCCCCGCCCGCGCGGCGCACCAGCCGCACCGTGCCCCCCGCCGCGGGCAAAAGGTTCAGCCCCGCCTCGGGGCAGTGAAACCGCGTCGCGGCCAGCGCAAGGCGCAGCCCCGCAGCCTGGCTCAGCGCCAGCGCCCCGCCCGAGATCGTGCCCGACAGCACCGCCACCACCGGCACGCTCGCCTGCGAAAGCTGCGTGCACAGCGCCGCCAGCACCGGCTGTTCGGGGCCGTACTCCTCGGCCGGATCGATGCCGCAGGGCCAGCCGCCCGGCCCGGCGCGCAGAACGATCGCCTGCAGCCCCGGGGTCGCGAAAGCCTCGGTCAGCGCGGCGTCAAGCTCCCGACGCAGCGCCGGATCGAAGCCGCAGTCCTTCGGCCCCGTCGCCGCGCCCTCCAGCGTCACCAGCGCCACACCGTCCCGCCGCTGCACGCTCACCCGTCTTGCCATGCCCCCTCCGGTTTTGCCGCAGGTTACGCGCGGGCCCCCGGTCACGGCAAGCGCAACCCGGCCTCAAGCCGCGGTTTGAACAGGAAAATCTTCGCGCCCGCCAGGCCATGACCCGAGGCGGGCTTCAATGCCGGGCGGCGTGGTCGCGGCAGAAGGGGGTGGCGGGCAGAAGATCCAGCCGCTCCTCGGCGATCGGTTCGCCACAGCTGACGCAATAGCCATATTCGCCATCATCAAGCCGCGCCAGCGCCGCCTCGATCATCCGCAGCTCGGCCCGGGCCGCATCGCCCAGATCGGCAAGCACCTCGTCGCCCTCGCGCTCGGTCGCCATCTCGGCCCAGTCCTTGGCCTCATGCGTCTCGAACTCGTCCGAGATCTGCGTCATCCGCGCCGTCAGCGCCGCCTTGCGGGCCAAAAGCTCCTCCCGCCGGTGTTCAAGGGATTTCATCGCATCCTCCTGTCCGGCGAGAAAAGCGCAAAACCCGGAAGAATGCCTTGATACAGGTCAATCGACAGGCGAGGCGAGAGACGGGGGCGACCGGCTCAGAACCCCGAGCCGATCTTCAGCGGCGGCAGATCGCCCGCCGGATCCTCGCCACCGAACCCGTCCAGCGTCAGCCCCATCGGCGGCAGATCGGCGCCACTGTCGAAGCCGCCAAGACCGCCCAGACCACCCAGATCGCTGCCGCCCTCCAGACCGCCCAGACCGCCAAGGCCCCCCAGGCCGCCGCCTCCGGGCAGCGGATCATAGGCCGGGGAATCGATCCGGTCGAGCGGCGCGCGCGGGCCGCTTGGCGCCGATTTCCCGGCAAAGGGGCTCGGCCCCGCCTCGAAAGGCGGCGGCACGACGCGGCGCACCTTCGGTTCGGGCGGCGCCATCAGCTCTTCTTCCTCGTGTTCGATCAGCCGCACCGCGCGCAGACCGCGATGCTGGCCCAGCCGCGCGGCCGAGAGCTTGCGCCGCCCCACCCCCTCGACCGTCAGATTTTCCAAAGCGTCCGAGGGGATCGGAATGTCCATCCCGGCGCGCAGCCGCAGCACCGCCGCCAAGGGCAGCGTCACCCGATGCAGCACCGCATCCAGCTGCGCCGAGGCGCCCATCACCGAATTTTCCAGCCGATGCGCCCATTCCGCCGCCTCGCGGTCGGGAGAGATCGGCCCCTCGTCGGGCAGCCCGGGCATCCGGCGCAGCGAATGGCCGCGCCCGTTCACCGGCACCGCCCAGACCAGCTTGCCCTTGCGCTCGAACCCGGCGCCAAAGCCGATTTCCAGCTGCCAGAGCCGGTATCCCATGTCTTCCAGCAAAAGCCCCAGCGGGCGCGGATCATCGAGATAGGAGGCATAGCGGAAGCCGCCCGCCCAGATCACCGCCTCGGTCTCGACCAGCGTTTCCTCGATCATCGCGAGCGTCGTATCGAGGAAATCGACCACCATCGAGGCGTCGATCCGCGTCGGCTTGCGCGGCGGCGGCGGGGCCTTGCCCAGATTGCCGGTGGTCTGCATCTCGATCAGCACCGAAAGCGTCTCGGGCGGCAGGGCGATGATGCCCATGCTTTCCTCGGGCCCCTCGATGATCGCGATGAGCGAAAACGGATCGATCGCCTCGGGCAGGTCGGCCAAGGTCCGCCGCCCCTCGCTCACCTGCATGACCTGGGCGGGCAGCTGGAACATGTCCTGCGCCACTTTCGAGACCGCCTGCACGATCGCCCGTTCGGCCGTGACCGGAGAGCCGTCCGCCGCGGGCCTGCCCGCCTCGGCCTTGCGCCGCATCACTGTTTGAAGCCGTTCTTCCGTCATCCCGTCCCGCCGTTTCCCTGTGCGTCGACGGATAAGGAATCGCAGATCAAGGTTTACAAAAGGTTGAGATCTGCCCCCGGACTTTACACTTTTTCGCGGTCTTTCCCGGAGCTTGCCACGCCCCCCGGGACCGGGCCCGGACCCTGGCGGCGCAGCGGCAAGGTCACGCGGAAGGCCGCCCCGCCCTGCCCCGGCAGATAGTCGATCGACCCGCCAAGGTTCGCCATGATCTCGCGGCAGATCGCCAGACCGAGCCCCGCGCCGCCCGCCTTCGACGTGTCGGTCAGCCGCGAGAATTTCTCGAAGATCAGCCCCTGCGCGGCCTTCGGGATCCCCGCGCCATTGTCGCAAAAGTCGATCTGCACCAGCTTGCCGCGCCTTTTCACCTCGATGCGCAGCACGGCGCGTTCGGCACCGCAATATTTGCGCGCATTCGAAATCAGGTTGATGAAGACCTGCACCAGCCGGTCGGTGTCGGTGAAGACCGGCATGTGTTCGGCGGGAAAATCGCGTTCATAGCGGAAATCGCGCTCGGGCCGGGTTGACGACGCCGCCTGCACCGCGCGGTCGATCAGGTCATGCAGGTTCGCCACGGAAACGGTCAGCTGCACCTTGCGGTTTTCCAGCACCGCAAGATCCAGAAGATCATCCAGAAGACGGGTCAGGCGGCGGGCCTCTTCATGAATGATTTCCGCATATTGCGCCCGCAGCGGCTCGGGCAGGTCGGGCTCCATCAGAATCTCGGAAAAGGCCCGGATCGAGGTCATCGGCGTGCGCAATTCGTGGCTGATCTGACCCAGGAACGCATCCTTTTGCACCGAAAGCGCGGTCAGTTTCGCATTCGCCTCGGAAAGCGCGCGGGCGGTGCGGGCCAGTTCCGCCGATTTCGCCTCCAGCTGGGCGGAATATTCCTTGATCTCGGCGGCTTCGTTGGCCACCGCGATCAGATCCTGCACCGAGACCGCCGCGCCGCCGGTGAGCTGCGAAATCATCGCATGCGCCGTCGCCGCGCCGACCGACCCGGCCAGCTGCCGTTCGAGCGCGGCCAGAAAATCCGGCGTCGGATCGGGCAGGAAGCCGCGGCTGCCCTGCGCCGCCGCCTGCGCCTGAAAGAACAGCTGCGCTTCCTCGGCGCCCAGAATGCGCTGCGCCATCGACAGAAGATCCTCGGCCTCGGCCTGGGTGCGCGACCAGCCGCGCGCGCCCGGCCGCCCCTCGAAGACATTGACAAAGGCGACGCCCTGCAGCCGCTCGACCGGGCCCGGGAAGGACAGGATCGAAAACACAAGGAAAGCCAGGGTGTTGAACAGAAGGCTCCAGAGCAGCGCATGGAGCAGCGGGTCAAGCCCCTCGATCCCGAACAGCGCCTGCGGGCGCAGCCATGAAAGGCCCAGCGGCCCCTCGGCCATCAGCTGCGCCGAGATCAGCCCGCTTTCACCGACCGAGGGCAGGAACAGCGCATAAAGCCAGATCGCGAAGCCGGTCAGCAGCCCGGTCGCCGCGCCCAGATGCGTGGCGCCGCGCCAGTAGATGCCGCCCAGAAGCGCGGGCAGCACCTGCGCCGCGCCGACAAAGGCGATCAGGCCGATCTCGGCCAGCGCCCCGGTCCCGCCCGAGAGCTTGTAATAGCCGTAGCCCATCGCCAGCACGAGCCCGATCGAGAGCCGCCGCGACATCAGAACAAGACCCCGGACATCGCCGCGCTCGGCCGGTTCGTCGCGGTAGATCGCCAGCCACAAAGGCGTGACGACATGGTTCGACACCATGGTCGAGAGCGCGATGGCGGCGACGATCACCATCGAAGTGGCCGAGGAAAACCCGCCCAGAAAGGCCAAAAGCGCCAGCGTGCCGCGGCCCTCGGAGAGCGGCAGGGTCAGCACGAAGAGATCGGGATTGCTCCCGGCGCCGGGATGGCCCAGCCCGACGACGGCGATCGGCACGACGAAAAGGCTCATCAGCAGCAGATAGGCCGGAAAGGCCCAGCTGGCGGTGCCCAGATGCCGCTCGTCGGTGTTTTCGACGACGAGCACCTGAAACATCCGCGGCAGCGTCAGCACGGCGGCGGCCGAGACGAAGGTGAGGCCCGCAAAGCGGCCGGGCTTCAGGCTCCACTCGGCGATATCCGAGGCGTCGATCCGGGCGAGGATGTCGGAAAGCCCCCCCGCGACGCCCCAGACGACCCAGATGCCGACGGCCAGCAGCGCCACCAGTTTCACGATCGCTTCCAGCGCGATGGCGGTGACGACGCCGTGGTGACGCTCGTTCGCGTCGAGATTGCGGGTGCCGAAGAGGATGGTGAACAGCGCCAGCCCCCCCGCGATCCAGAGCGCCGTCGCCGATTGGTCGGGCAGCGCCCAGGAGCCGGGCGTCTGCGCCGCGAAGACGCCAAAGGACAGCGTGACCGATTGCAGCTGCAGCGCGATATAAGGCGTGGCCGAGGCCACCGACATCAGCGTGACGATCACGCCCAATAGGTTCGACTTGCCGTAACGGTTTGAAATCAGATCGGCAATCGAGGTGACGCGCTGGGTCCGGCCGATCCGGACGAGCTTGCGCAAGACCCACCACCAGCCGACGAAGACCAGCGTCGGACCCAGATAGATGGTCAGGAATTCCAGCCCCGAGCGCGCCGCATAGCCCACCGCGCCGTAAAAGGTCCAGGCGGTGCAATAGATCGAGAGCGAGAGCGTGTAGACCCAGGGGCTGTGCAGGAAGCGCAACCGGCCCCGGGCGGCGCGACGCTCGGCGACGAAGGCGACAAGGAACAGCACCAGCACATAGACCAGCGAAACGCCGACCAGCACGTCGAAGGGCATGGCTCAACCCTCGCCGGTTTCGGGGCTGCCCTCGGCCTCTTCCTCGGCGTCAAGCGCCGGGGCCAGACCACGCGCCAGCGCCGCGGTGGCGAGGATCAGCCCGGCCCAGACCGCAAACAGATAGATCATGCCGCGCGCGGTGTCGGGCACCGGCGCCTCGCCCGGATGCCAGAGCATCGGCAGCAGGAACAGCACCAGCCCGACCAGCGGCAGAAGCCGGGCCGCATCCATCATGCGGCGGCGCCGATAGGAGCGCCGGGCCAGAAAAAGCGGCGTGCCGGACCCCGGCATCAGACCGCCTTGCCCGATCCTGACAAAGCCGGGCCCGCCAAAGCCGGGTCTGCCAAAGCCGATCCCGCCAGAACCGGGGCGGCGATCGCCTCGAGCGCAGAAAGCACGTCGGCATTGGCGAAGGGCTTGGCCAGAAAGGCCGAGGCACCCGCGGCGGCGGCGGCCTCGCGGTCGCGGACCTGCCCGCGCGCGGTCAGCATCAGGACCGGCGTGCGGCCCAGCTCGGCATCGGCGCGCAACTGGGCCAGGATTTCCAGCCCCGAGCAGCCCGGCAGCATCAGATCCAGAATGACCGCCGTCGGACGCAGCGTCGCGATCCGGGCAAGGGCCGCGGCCCCCGAGGCCTCGACGCTCACCTTCCAGCCCGCCCGCGTCAGGATGAACCGGATCGCCTCGGCGATGTTCGGCTCGTCTTCGACCAGCAGCACTTGCTTTTCGGCCATGATCCTCCTCCTCCCCGGGGCCAATCTATCCACGCTTGGCCCCGCGCTGTCAAACCGCCGTCAGCGCGCCGCGATCAGCGAGGGCTCGCGCCGCCCGGCGCAGTCCAGCCGCGGGCAGACCCGGCAGGAGGTGCCGACCGGCCGGGCGGTCTCAAGGCGGCTGGTGGCGGGGGTGACCAGCATCATCGCCTCCATCAGCACCGGGGCGTCGAAACTGGCCGCGGCGCCCTCGGGCGGGCGGGGGGCGGCGAAGGCCCAGGATTGAAAGCGCTGCGGCAGCCGTCCGGCCATGTCGAGCGTCAGGCGCAAGGGCTGCATCGGCCGCGAGAGCGCCTCGTAAAGCGGCCAGAGCGGGCAGCCCGCGGCCGAGCGCGGCAGGGCAAAGCCGGGCAGCGGGCGGCGCAGGGTCAGCGTGCCCGAGCCGTCGCAGACGACCAGACCCAGCGGCGGCAGATTGGCCGCGCCCTCGGGCAGGGTCGCCAGACGGCGGAAGACCGCGGCCATCGGCGCGCCGAACCGCGCCGCAAGCCGCGCCGGATCAAGCCCGGTCTCGCTCAGCGCGGCGAGAAAGGGCTTGAGCGGCAAAAGGCGGCTGTCGGCCAGCGCCCGGGTCAGATAGGCCTGCGCCAGATCGCGCGCGGCCGAGGCGGCCAGCTCCGGCGCCTGGGCGATCAGCGCGGCGGGGTCGGGCGGATCGGGGCGCTCGAAGTCCGGCAGATGCCAGCCGCGCGCCGAAAGCCAGGCCTCCATTTGTTCCTGCGGCGCGGCCAGAGCCGAATCCGTCGCCTCGATACTGTCGAGATAGGCCACCAGCCCCTCGGCCGCCGCGCTCAGCCGCAGGCTTTCCGAGGCGATCGAGGCCAGGAACCGCGCCTGCCATTCCGGTTCGATATCCGGGGTCTCGACCAGAATCGCCGCGCCTGAGCGCAGCGAGGTCACCGCCGAAAGCACCTCGTGCAGCGCGTCGAGCAGGTAAGGATCCTGCCCCATCCGTTCGGAATAGGTCTCGACCACCCGTTCCAGCGCCGCCAGCCGGGCCTGCCTTGCGGCCAGCACCTTGGCCCAGCCGGGAAAGCGGCCGACGAATTCCTCGATCCGTTCCAGCTCGGACGGGTCGATCAGCGCGCCGCCGCCAACCGCAGGGCCCGCCGTCAGGCCAACGCCCGCCGCCGCCTCGCGCAGGGCTTCGAAAAGCGCGCTTTCGGCGCCTTCGGAGAGCGCCATCGGCGCCACGCCCAGCGCCTTGGCGAAACTGTCCAGAAGCGGCTCGGAGACCCGACGCCGGTTGTGTTCGATCAGGTTGAGATAGGCGGCCGAGATGCCGACCGCGCGGGCCAGATCGGCCTGCCGCAGTTTCAGCGTCAGCCGCCGTTCCCGTATCCGCGTCCCCGTCAGGGCAGACCGTGCCATCGTTTCCCCGCTTGCCGCCCGGCGCGCGGCCGCAAGGGGCCCTTCCCGCCGTCACGGCATGACCTTACCGGCAAGCTTCGGAAATACAAAGCGATTCAGGATCCCCACGGGCGGTTTCGCCGGGGTTCGGCGACAGCGGGCCCGCCGCGGCAAAGGCGCCCGGGCCGCAGAGGCCCCGGCGCCGCCCCGCTCAGCAGGGGTTTTGCACCGTCACGCTCGACAGCGTCGACAGGTCGGACACGCCGCCTTCGCATTTCTCGGGCGCTTGCGTGCAGCCCGCAAGGGCGACAAGCGCCATGGCGGCGACAAGGGCAAGCGACGCCTTGCGGGTGGATGTGCAGGTCATGTGCGGCCTCCTCCGGAACGCGATCGCCGCGGGTCGGCCCGGGCGATGTGAACTACATGGTTCACAGCATGCGCCGCCGCCCCGATCCGTGTCAAGCGGCCTGAAGTCTCAGTCGAAACTGCGGAACCGCGCGCCATAGGTGACGGCTTTCTGCGAACAGAGATCCATCGCATATTGCAACCAGACCGAGGATTTCTGCCCGGAACCCTGCTTGTCGACCGAGAGTTTCGCGCGGCCCTTCGCGATCGCCGGCCCCATGTCGGCCTCGATGTCGCGCAGCCGCTTGACCCAGAACTGCGCCGCCTCCTCGAAATAGCTGCCCGGCGGCGCGCCGCTGGACACGATCGACTGCGCCACGGTCAGGCAATACCCCGCCTCGACCTCTTGCGTGGGGGTGTTGAACAGATGCGCCGAGGGCGCGGCGAACTGGCTTTTCCAGACCCCCCAGAACAGGCCCGCGACCAGCAGCACAAGCGCGGATCCGCCCCCCCAGACCAGAAGCGGAGACAGCTCCTCCTCCGGGTTGACGCGCGGTTTCGACTTTTTGCTGGCAGTTGTGGGCATGGCATCCTCCGCCCCCAGGATGGCGCAGAATGGTTAAGAAACCCCGAAAGGAAATGGGGGCGGTCACCCGCCCCCCGTCCATCCTCCGATCGCCTCAGTCGAGCGTGTCGAGCACCGATTTCAAGGTGCCGATCAGCTCGTCGATCTGCGCTTTCGAGATGATCAGCGGCGGGCTCATCGCGATGATATCGCCGGTGGTGCGGATGAGAATCCCCTTTTCATAGGCCTTGAGGAAGGCGGTGAAGGCGCGTTTCGTCGGCTCGCCCGCGATCGGTTCCAGCTCGACGGCGCCGATCAGCCCCTCGTTGCGGATGTCGATCACATGGCGGGTGCCGCGCAGGCTGTGCAGCGCCTCCTGCCAATAGGGGGCGAGCTCGGCTGCCCGCTCGAAGAGCCCCTCTTCCTTGTAGGTCTCGAGCGTCGCGATCCCCGCGGCGGCGGCGATCGGGTTGCCCGAATAGGTGTAGCCGTGAAACAGCTCGATCATGTGCTCGGGGCCCTGCATGAAGGCATCGTGCACCGCCGCGGTGGTCAAGACCGCGCCCATCGGAATCACGCCGTTCGTCAGCCCCTTGGCCGTGGTCATCATGTCGGGCAAGACGCCGTAATGCTGCGCCGCGAAGGCCGAACCCAGACGCCCGAAGCCGGTGATCACCTCGTCGAAAATGAGCAGGATGCCGTGCTTCTTCGTGATCTCGCGCAAGCGTTGCAGATAGCCCTTCGGCGGCAGCAGAACCCCGGTCGAGCCCGCCATCGGCTCGACGATGACGGCGGCGATGGTTTCCGCGCCATGCAGCGTGACGATGCGTTCGAGTTCATCGGCCAGATGGGCGCCATGTTCGGGCTGGCCCTTCGAAAACGCGTTCTGCGCCGGAAGATGGGTGTGCGGCAGGTGATCGACGCCGGTCAGCAGGCTGCCGAACATCTTGCGGTTGGTGACGATGCCGCCGACCGAGATGCCGCCGAAGTTCACCCCGTGATAGCCGCGCTCGCGGCCGATCAGCCGGGTCCGGGCGCCCTCGCCGCGGGCGCGGTGATAGGCGATGGCGAGCTTCAGCGCGGTCTCGACCGATTCCGAGCCCGAATTGGTGTAGAACACATGTTCCATCCCCTCGGGCGCGATCTCGATGATGCGGTTGGCCAGTTCAAAGGCCGCCGGATGGCCCATCTGGAAGGCGGGCGCGTAATCAAGCTCGGCCGCCTGTTTCGCGATCGCCTCACTGATGCGCGGACGGCAATGGCCCGCGTTGCAGCACCACAGCCCCGCGGTGCCATCGAGCACCTGACGGCCATCGGCGGTGGTATAATGCATGTCCTTGGCGCCCACGAACATCCGGGGCGCTTTCTTGAACTGCCGGTTCGCCGTGAACGGCATCCAGAAGGCGTTGAGATCATTGGGCGTCTTGCGGTCGAGCGCCATGGAAGTCTCCCTGAAGGGCCCGGCTTGGGCCTAATTTTGCGCCCGGATCTCGGGCCGGGTCGTTTGACCGAACGGTCAGCATCAGGCTAACATCGGCACGGGCGGCGTCAAGCTTCCCGCGCCCGCGCAAGAGGCCCGAAGAAAAGGCCCGCACAAAAGGACCGTGACCGCATGCCTGCCGACCCGATGCCCGCCGATCCTGTGGCTGCCGAGCCGATGACGGCCGAGCCCGCCCCGCGTCCGCTCACCCGCATCCAGAAGCGCAACATCGACGCGATCCTTGAAGCCGCGCTGGAGGTGTTTTCGGCGCAGGGTTTCCGCGGCGCGACACTGGACCAGATCGCCACCGCGGCGGGGCTCTCGAAGCCGAACCTGCTTTATTATTTCCCCTCCAAGGAGGCGATCCATCTGGAACTGCTCAACTCGCTGCTCGATGACTGGCTGGCGCCGCTGCGCGAGATGCGCGCGACCGGCGAGCCGCGCGACGAGATCATGCGCTACATGCGCCGCAAGCTGGAGATGAGCCGGGCGATGCCGCGCGAAAGTCGGCTTTTTGCCAATGAAATCCTGCAGGGCGCGCCGCGGATGGCGGGAACGCTGGCGGTCGATCTGAAGGCGCTGGTGGATGACAAGGCGGCGATCATCCGCGGCTGGGCCGCGGCGGGCAAGATCGCCCCGGTCGATCCGCATCATCTCTTGTTCTCGATCTGGGCGCTGACGCAGCATTACGCCGATTTCGACGTGCAGGTCCGCGCCGTGCTCGGCCCCGGCCACGATCCCTTTGCCGAGGCGGAGCCCTTCCTCGACACGCTCTTCGAGCGGTTGCTGCGGCCCTGACCCCGGGCGCGGCGTTAACCCTCTGGCAAAATGATGGGATTCGGTAACTCTTGGGTAACCTGCCGGGCGCATCCTGATTGACAGGGGTAAAACCGCGAGGAGAGTGGGGAAATGGACCGCATATCGGGGCTGATGCCCCAAGTCGGATGGTCACCTTTGCTGAGCATGGTGCCACCAAAGAAAGCGCCGGCGACGACTGTCGAACCGGCAAGCACATCGTCTGGCACGAATTCCGGCATGGGGGCCGAAGTCGGTACCCAGGCGCAGGCCGAGCGGAGCACGCAATTGCAGGCGCGCAACCGCGATGTGACGGTCGAGACCGCCGTTCTGGCGCAAAGCCGCGCCGAGGCGGTGCCCGACCCGGATGCGCCGACCGGCCCGCCGCCGACCTTCGATGTGACGCCGCTTGAGGCCAAGGCCGCCGCGCTGATGGCGGTGCCGCCGCAGGACAGCGCGCCCGCTCCGGCGACCGCCCGGGCCGAAGAGCCCGCGCAACCGCCCGCGGAGCCCGCCGTCGCGGCCGAGCCGCAGGCGCAACCGGCAACCGAGGCCGCACCGCGGGCCGAAGCCGCGCCGCAACCGGCGCCGCAGCCGACACCGCAGCCCAATCCCGACTGGCAGGCCAGCTCGGAAACGGCCGAACCCAGTCTCGACGTCGTGCGCTGAACGCGGCCGGGCTGTCGTCCCGGCCCTGCGCATCCTCCGCGCGCCCGCGTCCCGCGGGTCGTGTCGCGGATTTCTGGCCGCACCGACGCCTTGCCGCCGACCCACCGGGTCGCGCGGCCAATGGCGCAGGTGCGGCCCGTTTTCATCGCGCGATTTGCCCGGCGCGGCCCGCCCGGACCGTTTCCCCTGCGTCATCCGTTCACGCTTTCCTCGCCCGCGCGGCTCGCGTATAAGCGGGGGCACATGAACGCGCCCCATCGAAGCCCCGGGGCCCCTGAAGAGTCTTTCGAGGACCGCATGACCAAACAATCGCATGAAAACGACGTCGCCTTCATCCAGGCGCTGGCGGAGTTGCTGAACAAGAATGACCTGACCGAAATCGCGGTCGTGCGGGAATATGGCGAAGACGACAGTCTTGAAGTGCGCGTGGTGAAACAGGCGACCGTCGTTGCCGCCCCCGCCCCGGTCTATGCCGCCCCGGCGCTGGCGGCCCCCGCCCCGGCCGCCGTTGCCGCTGCGCCCGCCGCTGCCGCCGATGCCGATCCGGCCAATCACCCGGGTGCCGTCACCTCGCCGATGGTCGGCACCGCCTATCTGGCGCCGGAACCGGGCGCCTCGGCCTTCGTGAAGGTCGGCGACACGGTCAAGGAAGGCCAGACGCTTCTGATCGTCGAGGCGATGAAGACGATGAACCACATTCCGGCGCCGAAATCGGGCACGGTGAAGCGGATCCTCGTCGATGACGGCGCGCCGATCGAATACGGCGCGCCCCTGATGATCGTCGAGTGAGGGCCAGATGTTCGACAAGATCCTGATCGCCAACCGGGGCGAGATCGCGCTGCGCGTGATCCGTGCCTGCCGCGAGATGGGGATCGCCTCGGTGGCGGTGCATTCCACCGCCGACGCCGATGCCATGCATGTGCGCATGGCGGATGAAAGCGTCTGCATCGGGCCGAACCCGTCTTCGGAAAGCTATCTCTCGATCCCCGCGATCGTCGCTGCCTGCGAAATCACCGGCGCGCAGGCGATCCACCCGGGCTATGGCTTCCTTTCGGAAAACGCGACCTTCGTGCAGGTGCTCGAAGATCACGGCATCACCTTCATCGGCCCGAAGGCGGAACATATCCGCATCATGGGCGACAAGATCACCGCCAAGGACACGGCGAAAAAGCTGGGAATTCCGGTGGTTCCGGGCTCCGATGGCGGCGTGCCCGACTATGAGGCGGCGAAGAAGGCCGCGGCCGAGATGGGCTATCCGGTCATCATCAAGGCCACCGCGGGCGGCGGCGGGCGCGGCATGAAGGTCGCGCAATCGGAAGCCGAGCTTGAGATCGCCTTCCGCACCGCGCGCAGCGAGGCCAAGGCCGCCTTCGGCAATGACGAGGTCTATATGGAGAAATATCTCCAGCGGCCGCGTCACATCGAGATCCAGGTCTTCGGTGACGGCCGTGGCCGCGCCGTGCATCTGGGCGAGCGGGATTGCTCGCTGCAACGCCGCCACCAGAAGGTCTTCGAGGAGGCGCCGGGCCCCTGCATCACCCCCGAGCAGCGCGCCCGAATCGGCGGCATTTGCGCCAAGGCGATGGGCGAGCTGGGCTATTCCGGCGCGGGCACGATCGAATTCCTCTATGAAGACGGCGAATTCTACTTCATCGAGATGAACACCCGCCTGCAGGTGGAACATCCGGTGACCGAGGGCATCTTCGGCGTCGATCTTGTGCGCGAACAGATCCGTGTCGCGGCGGGCGAGGAGATGGACTTCACGCAGGAAAATCTGGTGATCCGCGGCCATGCGATCGAGGTGCGGATCAACGCCGAAAAGCTGCCGAACTTCGCCCCCTGCCCCGGCAAGATCACGCAATACCACGCCCCCGGCGGGCTTGGGGTGCGGATCGATTCGGCACTTTATGACGGCTACAAGATCCCGCCCTATTACGACAGCCTGATCGGCAAGCTGATCGTGCACGGGCGCGACCGCAACGAAGCGCTGGCCCGGCTCAATCGTGCCTTGGGCGAGCTGATCGTCGATGGCGTCGACACCACGATCCCGCTGTTCCGGCAATTGCTGGAAGAGCCCGACATCCTGAAGGGCGATTACTCGATCCACTGGCTCGAGAAATGGCTGGCCAAGACCTACGGTTGACAAAAACGCCCCCGCAAGGGGGCGTTTTCATATCTTCGGCCGCAGCACGCAGGTGGCGCGGCGCTTGCCCTTGGGGCGGAAGTAATCGGCGACAAAACGCCGCTTGTTCGGCCGCACATCGGACCAATCCACCCAGTCGGTCCTGTAGCCAAGCACATCCGCCATCGCCTCGAGCGCGCCAAGGCTTGGGATGCCGATCAGCGCCTTCTCCTGCCCCGCGACCTGCGCCAGCGCGTTCAGATCCTTGCTCGGGTCTTCGCGCACCAGATCGATCACCTGCCCCGGCCGCTGCGAGAACTCGCTGTCAAGCAGCACCAGCCGCGGCTGGAACCGCGTCACCAGCTGCAGCAGCCGGAAATGGTCCATGATGTGATAAAATATGCCCAGCACGCCGATCACGTCATAGCGTGCCCCCGCCGCCAGATCGGCCTCCATGGCGTCGAAAATGTCGCCGCAGCGCAGCGTGACCCGGGCGGCGGCTGCGTCTTGCGGAAATTCGGCGAAGCGCTCGATCAGATGCTGTCGGCCCTCGATCCCCACCACCGCGGCCGCCCCCGCCGCGGCGAAGGCATAGGACCAGCGCCCGTCATGCGCCGCAAGATCCAGCACCCGCGCCCCCGCCAGATCGGCGGCAATCGGCGCGATCAGCTTGCGATGGCGCTGATTGAGCCGTCCGATCGCGTAATCATCGCTTTCATACCGCGCGACCGATCGTAAAAAATCGAAAAATCCCATGGCATTGCCGCGTTTTCGTGTCAAACTCGGGCAAGTCTATGGATCGGGGTGATGGTTGGCAACGATGACGGCAGGGCTTAGTCCGGAATTACTGCTTTCGGCCTATGCACAAGGCATTTTCCCGATGGCAAGCGCACGCGACGCGGCGGAGTTGCATTGGTTCGAACCGCGGCTGCGCGGCGTGGTTCCCTTGCAGAATTTCCACATTTCGCGGTCACTCGCCCGGGTCATCGGCCGGGAAACTTTCACAATTCGAACAAACACCGCGTTTCGGGCGGTGGTCGAAGGCTGCGCCGACCGGCCCGAGACCTGGATCAATGCGGCGCTGTTCAGCCTTTACGACGCGCTGCATGATCTGGGCGCGGCCCATGCGGTCGAGGTCTGGCAGGGTCCGGATCTGGTCGGCGGGATCTTCGGGGTGACGCTGGGGGGCGCGTTCTTTGGCGAAAGCATGTTCTCGCGCGCGCCGAATGCCTCGAAAGTGGCGATGGCCTATACGGTCGACCGGCTGATCCGCGGCGGCTTCAGCCTGTTCGACACGCAATATCTGACGCCGCATCTGCAAAGCCTGGGCGGGGTCGAGATCCCGCGGATCGAGTATCGCAAGCGCCTGCGGCTGGCGCTGGGGCAGAGGGCGGATTTCACCGCCCCGCCGCCCGCGACGGCTCAGTCGATCTTGCAGCGCAGGACCCAGACGTCGTAGCGCTGATGATCCAGCGCCGAAAGCGCCGGGTTCTGCGCGATCATCCAGCCGCGAAACACTTCGCGGCCGATCGCGGTATCGGTGATTTCCAGAAAGGCATAGGCGTTCGAGGCCGGATCGTCAGCCGGATAGCGGCAATCGACCAGCCGCACCGAAAGCGAGCCATAGTCAAGGCTTTGCCCGACCGAGAGCGTCAGATCGCTGGCCGCCCCGGCAATCTTGTCGAGCCCGCGCAGAAAGGCTCCCGGCGCTGCGGCCAGCCCCTCGGGGGCGCCCTGCGCCACGGCGGCCCCGGCCGACAGCAAAACCGCGACCAGCGCCGCGCGAATCACGGCGCGGCCCCCTCGGCGGGCTTGTCGTCACCCTTGCCGCCGGCGAATTTCATCATCAGACCCAGCGCCGAGACCGCGCCCTGGGTGTCGACGATTTCCTCGCCGGGGCCCAGATTGACCGGGCTGCCGCCGGGCAGGATCTCGACGAAGGCGCCGCCCAAGAGCCCCTCGGTCGCGATGAGGATCTGGCTGTCATCGGGAATGTCGACGCCCGATTTCATCGCCACCGTGGTATCGGCAAAGAAGGTCTGCGCATTCAGCGCGATATCGGTGACGGTGCCGACCTTGACCCCGGCCATCCGCACATCGGTGCCGACGGTGATCCCCTCGACCGAGCGGAACGAGGCTTTCAGCGGATAGCCGCTGGCCGCGGTGCCGAAGCTGTGCCCCTGCCCCGCCCACAGAAAAAAGCCGACCGCGACGGCCAGAACGGCCGCCCCGGTGAGCACTTCGAGACGATTTTCACTCATGATTTCCAGCCGGTTGCGCGGTGGGACGGTCTGGGCCGGTTATTCCGGCTGCCAGGCCTCGTAATCGGTGCGGGTCACGGGATCGGCGCGGCGCAGCGAGCCCGGCGGCACGAAGGCCGTGGCCAGACCGGTCTGATTCTGCTGGTGCGGCAATTCCCAGGGCTTGTGATCGAGCGGCGCCTTGGTCGGCGGTTCGTTCCAGGTGAAATGGATCCAGCCGTGCCAATCGGGGGGGATGCGGCTGGCCTGAACTTCGCCGTTGTAGATCACCCAGCGCCGTTTGCCATCCTTGCTTTGGTAGTAGCGATTGCCCTCGGCGTCCTCGCCGACCTTCACCCCGTGACGCGCGGTGAAGATCTGGGTGCCGAGTGTCTGGCTGTTCCACCACGTCAGCAGGCGCAGCAGGAATTTCATATCTCACCTCCGCATCTTTGGCCCCGTTATAGCGGCAGGGCCACCAAGGTCCAGTGTTTTGCGGACCCGATCAGCACAAAGGGCGGGTTTCCCCGCCCCTTCCGTTTCGCGACGACCGGGGCTCAGCCTGCGGTCTTCGGTTCTTTCTTGCCCGAGGTCTCGGCATAGATCAGCAAGGGTTTGGCGCCATTGGCCATTTCCACCGCCTCGTCGTTCACCACCACCTCGCGCACGCCTTCCATGCCCGGCAGTTCGAACATCGTGTCAAGCAGGATGTCTTCCATGATCGAGCGCAGGCCGCGCGCGCCGGTCTTGCGCTTGATCGCGCGGGCGGCGATCGCCTTCATCGCATCGGGGGTGAAGGTCAGCTTCACGCCCTCGATCTCGAACAGCCGCTGATATTGCTTGACCAGCGCGTTCTTCGGCTCGGTCAGGATCGTCACCAGCGCCGCCTCGTCCAGATCTTCCAGCGTCGCGATCACCGGCAGACGGCCGACGAATTCCGGGATCAGACCGAATTTCAGCAGATCTTCCGGCTCGAGCTCCTTGAACAGCTCGCCCGCGCCCCGCGATTCCGGGTCCTTCACATCGGCGCCAAAGCCGATCGCCGAGCCCTTGCCGCGCTGCGCGATGATTCGATCCAGCCCCGCAAAGGCGCCGCCGCAGATGAACAGGATGTTCGTCGTGTCCGCCTGCAGGAATTCCTGCTGCGGATGCTTGCGCCCGCCCTGCGGCGGAACGCTCGCCACGGTGCCTTCCATGATCTTCAGAAGCGCCTGTTGCACGCCCTCGCCCGAGACGTCGCGGGTGATCGAGGGATTGTCCGACTTGCGGGTGATCTTGTCGACTTCGTCGATATAGACGATGCCGCGCTGCGCCCGTTCGACATTGTATTCGCTGGCCTGCAACAGCTTCAGGATGATGTTTTCCACATCCTCGCCGACATAGCCCGCCTCGGTCAGCGTCGTCGCATCGGCCATGGTGAAGGGCACGTCCAGAATCCGCGCCAGCGTCTGCGCCAGCAGCGTCTTGCCGCAGCCCGTGGGGCCGATCAGCAGGATGTTCGACTTCGCCAGTTCCACATCCTGTTTCGTGCCGTGATTGAGCCGCTTGTAGTGGTTGTGCACCGCAACCGAGAGCACGCGCTTGGCATGCATCTGCCCGATCACGTAATCATCCAGCACCTTGCAGATGTCGCGCGGCGTCGGCACGCCATCCGTCGCCTTGAGACCGGTGGTCTTGGTCTCCTCGCGGATGATGTCCATGCACAACTCGACGCATTCATCACAGATGAACACGGTCGGACCCGCGATCAGCTTGCGCACCTCGTGCTGGCTCTTGCCGCAGAACGAACAGTAGAGGGTGTTCTTGCTGTCGGAGCCGGAATTGTTCGCCATCGTCATCCTCGAATGGCCCGACCCGGGCCTTTGGGGGCTGTCCTGAACCGAAGTCTAGGACAGCACCACGTTCTTCTCAATCGCAAATTCCCCGCCCCGGTTAAGAGCGGTCATCGATTTGTCATTTTCCGCCGTCAAGGCTCGGCCGCGCCGACAGGATCTCGTCGAGATGGCCCCATTCCAGCGCCTCTTCGGGCGACATGAAACGGTCGCGTTCCAGCGCCTCGGCCACTTCCTCGATCGACCGGCCGGTGTGACGGACGTAGATTTCGTAAAGCCGCTGGCGGATCTTTTCGGTCTCGCGGGCGTGGATCATGATGTCCGTCGCCTGGCCCTGATAGCCGCCCGAGGGCTGGTGCACCATGATCCGCGAATTCGGCAGCGAGAAGCGCATGCCCTTTTCGCCCGCGCAGGCGATCACCGAGCCCATCGAGGCGGCCTGGCCGATCACCAGCGTCGAGACCTTCGGGCGGATGTATTGCATGGTGTCGTAGATCGCCAGGCCCGAGGTGACGACTCCGCCGGGGCTGTTGATATACATGGAAATTTCCTTCGAGGGATTCTCGGCCTCGAGGAACAGCAGCTGGGCGCAGATCAGGCTCGACATGCCGTCATGGAACGGCCCGGCCAGGAAGATGATCCGCTCCTTGAGCAGGCGGGAATAGATGTCATAGGCCCGCTCGCCGCGCGAGGTCTGCTCGACCACCATCGGCACCAGCGTGTTCATGTAAAGGTCGACCGGGTCTTTCATTCGCTGCCTTTCCTCGTGATGTCCGCAAAGCCTTAGCGCGCGTCTGTTACCCAAGTCTTAGTGTCGCGCGGCCCCCCCTGCAAGGGCAGCGACTTAAAAGAGAGGAGTTGGAATGATTCTTGGCGATTAATCGGGCGGAAAGAGTTGCGCGCTAGGCTGTGCGACAAATGTTCTCGGGGAACCGTCCCCGCAACCGGAGCCCGCTCATGAAATTCAGCGCAGCACTGCTTGCTCTCGCATTCGTCGCCCTGCCCGCGCAGGCGGATGATGTTTCGCCGCAAGTCAAGGAAATCGTGGAAAAAGAGCTGCGCGCCTGGGCTGCCGATCCGGCCCTTGTCGCGGCGGTGATCGCCGCGAACGAGGCCCATGCCGCGCTGAGCCAGCCGCAGATCGACTCGCTCGACGCGGTCTGGCGGGCGGAACTGGACGCGGCCAACCGCCCGACCATCGAACCGATCCTCGCCGCGCCGGAATCGCTTGCGCTCAGGGCGAAGATCGAGGCGGGCGGCGGCCGCTTCACCGAAGCTTTCGTGACCGACAGCCGCGGGCTGAACGTCGCCCAGGCCGGTCCGACCTCGGACTACTGGCAGGGCGACGAGGCGAAGTTTCTGGAAACTTTCCCGAAGGGCGCCGAGGCCATCCATGTCGGCGAGGTGGAATTCGACGAATCCTCGCAAAGCTATTCGGTGCAAGCCTCCTTCACCGTGATCGACCCCGCCAGCAAAGCCCCGATCGGGGCGATGACGGTGGGTCTCAATGCCGAACTGATCCAGTAATCCGGGGTCCGAGATGAGCGCCAAGACGTCCGCTTCCGTCAGCTTCTTCCATTCGAGTTTCTTCCGCGCCACCCTTCTCGTCGCCGCTTCGGTGCTGACGGTCGTGGTCTCGATGACGCTCTACAACGTGCATACGACCACCGAACTGGCCTTGACGCAGCTGCAGCAACAGGCCCGGGGCGCCAGCAGCATCGTCGCCAAGCAGCTGGTGGGGCCGATGCGCTTCTCGGACAAGCTGCAACTGGGCAAGGCGCTGCAGGACGTCGTGGACGATCCCTCGAACCCGGCCGATGCGATGATGGCGGTGGACGAAAAGGGCAAGGCGATCGCCACCTATGCCGCCGAGGGCGCCGACATCTCCCCGCTCACGGCGATGGCGCAGACCGTCGCCGGGCAGAAATCCATCGTCACCTCGGAAGACGGGTTGACCATCGCCACCCCCGTCACCAGCCCGACCAGCGGCACCGTCCTTGGCTATGTGCTGTCGCATTGGTCCGAAGACCAGACCGATGCCGCGATCGCCTCGACCACCCGCACCGGCCTGATCGTGTCCGGCCTGATCCTGATCGCCGCGATGCTGATCACCAGCCTGGTCTTCCGGGCGATGGTCTCGCTGCGGCTGGGCCGGATCAACAGCGCGATGTCCTCGATCGCCGAGGGCGCCCTGACCACCGCCGTGCCCTATACCGGCACCAAGGACGAGATCGGCCATATCGCGAAATCGCTCGAAGCCTTCCGGCACTCGCTGGAACAGGCCGAAGCGACGAACCGCGTCGCGCTGATGCGGGGCACGGCGCTGGCCTCGGCCTCGACCGCGATCATGCTGACCAGCACCGAGCATGAAATCACCTGGGTGAACGAGGCGATGGTGAAGCTGATGCGCGTGCACGCCGCGGCGATCCAGGCCCGCAACCCGGATTTCGACCCGGACAACATGATCGGCTATCGCGCCGACCGCATCGTCGAGGGCGGCACCGAGATCGCGGGCGAGATGGACACCGGCGACCGGAGCTCGTTGCGCATCGAGCAGGATCTGGCCTCGGGCACCCTGGTGGTCGAAGCGAATCCGGTGATGACGGCGGATGGCACCAAGATCGGCCATGTCGCCGAATGGCACGACATCACCGAGGCGCGGCGCAACACCGCGATCACCGAGGCGATCGACGCGACGCAGCTGCGGGTGGAATTCACTCCGGACGGCCGGATGAGCGCGGCGAACGTGGCGATGTGCGTGATCTCGCAACGCGACGAGTCGCAGCTGATCGGCATGGATTTCTCGCGGCTGATTCGGGTGGCGGCGACCGGAGAGATGGCTTTCGAGGCGATTGCGCGCGGTGAAAGCGTGATCGGGCGGATGCTCGTCTCGATCGACGGCCAGGAGCTTCTGCTCAACGGGGCGATGACGCCGGTGCGCGACCGCAAGGGCACGATCCGGCGCGTCGTCACCATCGGCACCGACATGTCGGAGATCGAATCCCGCGAGACCCGCGCCCGGATCGAACGCGAGCGCCTGACGGCCGAGCAGCGTCAGGTGGTGGACCAGCTGCGCAACGTGCTGCGCCATCTGGCCGAAGGCGATCTGACGCAAGCGATCCGCGAGCCCTTCCCGGGAGATTACGAGTCGCTGCGCCTCGATTACAACGACGCCACGGCGAAGCTGCGCGAAGCGATGGCGATGGTGCTGGAAAATTCGAGCCTGATCCGCACCGAATCGGGCGGCATCTCGCGCGCGGCCGAGGATCTCTCGCGTCGGACCGAGCAACAGGCCGCCACGCTCGAGGAAACCGCCGCGGCGCTGAACCAGCTGACCGCTTCGGTGAAATCGGCCGCCGATCGCACGCTGAAGGCCAATGACATGGTGGCTCTGGCGCGGCGCAACACCGAATCGAGCGGTCAGGTCGTGCGCGAAGCCGTGCAGGCGATGGGCGAGATTTCCGAAAGCTCGAACAAGATTTCGCGCATCACCTCGGTGATCGAGGAAATCTCCTTCCAGACCAACCTGCTCGCGCTGAACGCGGGAGTGGAAGCCGCCCGCGCGGGCGAAGCGGGACGCGGCTTTGCCGTCGTCGCCTCGGAAGTGCGGGCGCTGGCGCAGCGGTCCTCGGAAGCGGCGCGCGAAATCGCCGGTCTGATCTCGGATTCGGCCGGTCAGGTGAAGCGCGGCGTGGAGCTTGTCGGCCAGGCGGGCAGCGCGCTGGACGGCATCCAGAGCTCCGTCGCCGAAATCGTCACCTTCATGTCGGACATCACCGCCTCGACCACCGAACAATCCGCCGGCCTGAGCGAAGTCAATACCGCGATCCTGCAGCTCGATCAGGTCACCCAGCACAATGCCGCGATGTTCGAGGAAACCTCGGCCGCCAGCCAGTCGCTGGCCCGCGAGGCGGATGGGTTGAACGAGACGATGAGCCGGTTCCGCCTTGGCACGCAGCAGGCGACCCCGGCCCCGGCCCCGGCCAGCAACTTCCGGTCAACCCGTCCGGTGGCTGCGGCGCCGGTCGCGCCTGCCCCCGCCGAACCGGCAGCGCCCACGCCGATCCGTGCCGCCGCCCCGGCCCCGGCATCGGCACCGTCACGGGCCCCGGCACCGCGCGCCAGCGTCCGGGCGTCAAACCTCGCGGTCAAGCACACGCCTGCCGAGGACAACTGGGAAGATTTCTGATCCGGCTCAACTGCCGCGATAGGTCGAATAGCCGTAAGGCGAGAGCAGCAGGGGCACATGATAATGTGCCCCTGCATCATTGATGCCGAAGCGGATCGGAATTTCATCCAGAAACAGCGGCTCTGCCGCGACCTGTCCGCTCTGGCGCAGATAGGCGCCGACGTGGAAGAGCAGTTCGTAACAGCCCGTCGCAAACGCTGCCGCCACGAGGATCGGCGCATCGGTCCGGCCGTCGGCATTGGTGCGACTTCGGGCGATCGGATGGCGCCCCGTGGCGTCGATGCGGCTCAGCACGATCTCGATGCCCTCCGCCGGGCAGCCCCGGGCGGTATCGAGCACATGGGTCGTCAGATATCCGGCCATCGCCCCCTCCTCTGCAGTGCCTTTCCCTCGCCGCGATGTCGCACGGCAAGGAACGAAACGGATGATTTCCTTTTCGAAAAAAACCTGAAACTCTCGCCCATGCAATCCCTTTGCAGCCGGACCGGAGGACAAGATGACCCGATATCCCAGAGACATGCGCGGCTATGGCGGCTCTCCGCCCGATGCGCGCTGGCCCGGGAAGGCCCGGATCGCGATTTCTCTGGTGCTGAACTACGAAGAGGGTGGCGAGAACTGCATCCTGCATGGCGATGCCGCCTCGGAAGCCTTCCTGAGCGACATTGCCGGGGCCGCGCCATGGCCCGGCCAGCGCCACTGGAACATGGAATCGATCTACGAATACGGCGCGCGCGCCGGGTTCTGGCGACTGCACCGGCTGTTCACCGGGATGGACCTGCCGGTCACCATCTATGGTGTGGCGACCGCGCTTGCCCGCAGCCCCGAGCAGGTCGCCGCGATGAAGGCGGCGGGCTGGGAAATCGCCAGCCACGGGCTGAAATGGGTCGAGCATCGCGACATGCCCGAGGACGAAGAACGCCGCCAGATCGCCGAGGCGATCCGGCTGCATGCCGAAGTCGTGGGCGACCGGCCGCGCGGCTGGTACACCGGGCGCTGCTCGGCCAATACCCTGCGCCTGACCGCCGAAGACGGCGGTTTCGACTGGATTTCCGATACTTACGATGACGACCTGCCCTATTGGCGGCGCATCGGCGGCCGCGATCAGCTGATCATCCCCTACACGCTCGAAGCCAATGACATGCGCTTTGCCACCGCCCCGGGCTATATCGAGGGCGAACAGTTCTTCACCTATCTGAAGGACAGCTTCGACACGCTTTACGCCGAGGGCGCGGCCGGGGCGGCAAAGATGTTTTCGATCGGCCTGCATTGCCGCCTGATCGGGCGTCCCGGCAAGATCGCGGGGCTGAAACGCTTCCTGGACTATGCCCGCAGCCATGCGGGCGTCTGGTTTGCCACCCGCAGCCAGATCGCAGCGCATTGGGCCGCCACGCATCCGCCGCAAGAGCTTGATCGGCCAAGCGAAATGACGCAAGCCGACTTCGTGGCCGCGTTTGGCGCGATCTACGAACACAGCCCCTGGATCGCCGAAAGGGCGCATGGGCTGGAGCTTGGCCCGGCGCATGACTGCGCCGAGGGCGTCGCCAGCGTGCTGGCGCGGGTGTTCCGTTCGGCCCCGGAGACGCAGCGGCTGCGCGTGCTCAAGGCCCATCCCGATCTGGCGGGCAAACTGGCCCGGGCGCGGCGGCTGACGGCGGAAAGCACGGCCGAACAGGCCTCGGCCGGGCTCGATGCGCTGACCGACGCCGAACGGGTGGCGTTTGAGGAGCTGAACCACGATTACACCGAAAAATTCGGCTTCCCCTTCATCATCGCGGTGAAGGATCATACGAAACCGGCGATCCTTGCGGCCTTCCGCCGCCGGATCGCCAACGACCGCGCCACCGAATTCGCCGAGGCCTGCCATCAGGTCGAACGCATCGCCTGGCACCGACTGAAGGACCTGCTGCCATGACTGGCTATTACACCCCGACCGGCGGTCTGCCGCCGCAAACCGCGCTGATGACCGGCCGCGCGATCTTTACCGAGGCCTATGCGGTGATCCCGAAAGGCTGTTTTTCGGACATCGTGACCAGCTTCCTGCCGGGCTGGACGAACACGCGGATGTGGCTCATCGCGCGGCCGATGAGCGGTTTTTCCGAGACCTTCAGCCAATATGTGATGGAGGTCGGCGCCGACGGCGGGGCCGATCTGCCCGATGCCGACCCCGGCGCGGAACATGTGCTGTTCGTCACCGGAGGCGCGATGTGGCTGTCGCTTGATGGCCAGGAACATGAGCTGGCGGCGGGCGGGTATGCCTATATTCCCGCCGGGTGCCGCTGGGCGGTGAAAAACGGCGCCGATGATCCGCTGCGTTTCCACTGGATCCGCAAGCTTTGGGAACCGGCGCCGGGGCTGGAAAAACCCGCCGCCTTCGTGACGAACGAGCGCGAGATCAAGCCCCTCGCGATGCCCGAGACCCAGGGCCGCTGGGCCACTACCCGCTTCGTCGATCCGACCGACCTGCGCCACGACATGCATGTCAACATCGTCACCTTCCAGCCCGGCGGGCTGATCCCCTTCGAAGAGACGCATGTGATGGAGCACGGGCTTTATGTCCTTGAAGGCAAAGCCGTTTACAAGCTGAACCGGGACTGGGTCGAGGTCGAGGCGGGCGATTTCATGTGGCTGCGCGCCTATTGCCCGCAGGCCTGCTACGCCGCCGGGCCGGGGCCGTTCCGCTATCTGCTCTACAAGGATGTCAACCGTCACGCCCGGCTGCGCGGCGTGCTCGGCCGCTAAAGGATCAGGAAAGCCCGGAAGTCGTTGACATTCGTCAGCGTCGGTCCGGGCTTCACCTGGGTTCCCAGCGCGGCAAAGAAACGATGCGCGTCATGCCCGGCCAGCGCCGCCGCCGGATCAAGCCCCCGCGCCCGGGCCTTGGCCAGACTGTCCGGGCCGATCACCGCCCCCGCCACCTCGGCCGCGCCATCGACGCCATCGGTATCGGCGGCCAGTGCCCAGATCCCCGGCGCGGCATCCAGCGTGCGCAGCGCCGATAGCAGAAATTCAACATTCGGCCCGCCCAGACCGGGGGTTCCGCGCAGGGAAACTGTACATTCCCCACCCGAGAGCAAAACCAGCGGCGGTTCCCCCGGGCGGCGGGCGCTGGCATAGGTCTGCGCCATCCGCGCCAGTTTCGCGCCCAGATCCGCCGCCTCGCCGGTCAGCGCATCGCCTTGCAGCCGCACCGCAACCCCCTGCCCGCGGGCAAAGGCCGCCGCCGCCTCGAGCGATTGCGCGGGGGCGGCAACGATGACGGTCTCGCAACGCGAGAGCGCCAAGGCGCCCGGCGCCAGCACGCCCGAGCCCGCGCGCAGCCGTGCCAGCACTATCTGCGGCACTTCGATGCGATGATCTTGCAGGATTTTCAGCGCGTCGGCCGGGGTGCTGCCATCCCCCACCGTCGGCCCCGAGGCGATGAAGCTCGGATCATCCCCCGCGACGTCGGAAATCAGCAGCGCCCGCATCCGCGCCGGAAAGGCCGCCGCGGCCAGCTGCCCGCCCTTCACCGCGCTCAGATGCTTGCGCACCGTGTTGATCTGCTCGATCGGCGCCCCCGAGGCCAGCAGCGCCGTGGTCACCGCCTGTTTTTCGGCCAGCGTCAGCCCCTCGGCCGGGGCGCAGAGCAGCGCCGAGCCCCCGCCCGAGATCAGCGCCAGCACGAAATCCCCCGGCGCAAGACGGCGCAGCAGATCCAGCATCCGCCGCGTCGCCGCCACCCCCGCCGCATCGGGCACGGGATGCGACGCCTCGATGATTTCAATACTTTGACAGGGCCGCGCATGACCATACCGGGTGATCACAAGCCCCTCGCAGGGGCCCCAGAGGCTCTCGATCGCCTCCGCCATCCGCGCCGAGGCCTTGCCCGCGCCGATCACCACCACCCGGCCGGGCGGGCGCGGCCCCAGCACCCGCGGCAGAACCTGCATCGGGTCCGCCGCCGCCACGGCCGTTTCGAAAAGCTTGTGCAACAAGTCCGTCGGGGTCAGGAACGCCACGTTTCATCATCCGAGACCAGCAGATGCTGCCGGTCCTCGTCCTCTTCGATATCCGCGAAACGACCGATCGGATCGCGGAAGATGTTGTCGGTGCGGTCATCGTTGACCGTGGAAACCTCGCCGATCAGTACATCTCCCCCTTCGCCCCGAAAGGCGTGCCGGTTGCCCGGCATCAGGGTCACGCTTTCCCCGGGCGCAAGCCGCAGGATACCGCCCGCAGGCAGGCATTTCGTCACCCCGTCCGAGGCGATGCCGTCGATTTCGGCGCGCGGGGACCAATGGGCGAAGGGGGGCAGGATCTGGCCGAAGCCGCGCAGGAAGGCCTCGGACTGTCGCAAGATGGTGTTGATCTCGGATCGCTTCATCGCCGCACCTCTGCCCCGAGGGTTGCGCAACACCCGATCACAAGCAAGTGAAAAGCGGGGGGAAATCCCCCCCGCGGCGCAATCGGGGCGCAGCCTCTACCTGCGGGCGATCCGGCCATCGACGGACGCCGCATAGGGCGAGTGCCGTGCCAGAAATTCCGCCGTCACATCGGCCAGATCGGGGCCGAAGTCATAGGCGTTCATCCCCTCGGTCGCGAACATCCTGTAGCCGTCGCCGCCGCCGCGCAGGAAGTTGTTCGTCACCACGCCATAGGTCGCCGCTGCGTCAAGCGGCGCCCAGCCGAGCGCGGTCGCCACCTGCACATCGCTGACGCGCGCCCCCGCGGGCCTGGCCGGATCGAAGCTGTATCGCAGCCCCGCCACCTGCGGAAACCGCCCCTCGCCCTCCTCGACCGCGCTGACACCGTTTTCCAGCGCCGCCAGGATCGTCGCACCCTTCGCCTCGAAGGTCGAGAGCGTGTTCTGGAACGGCAGCACCGTCAGCACCTCGCCCATCGTCACCGGCCCGGCATCGATCGAGGCGCGCAAGCCCCCGCCATTCGTGATCGCAATCGCGATGCCCTGATCCTTGACCCGGTCGAGCATCGCCTCGGCCACCAGATTGCCCATCGCGCATTCCATCTGCCGGCAATGATCGCGCGCGCCGTCGATCTCGGCCGTGCTGTCGGCAACGACCTTGTCGCGGATCTCCTGCAGCGGCTTGGCCAGTTCAGCCACCCGCGCCGCCACCGCCGCATCGGGCGTGACCGAGGCATCGAGCAGGATCGGTTCCCCGCCCGCCGATTTCAGAATGCCCGCATCGTCGAAGGTCAGCACCAGATGGCCCAGATATTTCGAATAGGCATAGGCCGAGACCACCGGCACCCCGCCGACCATCGTCGGATAGCCGGCGCCATCTTTGCCAAACAGCGTGTGCGAATGCCCGCCCGCCACCGCGTCGATCCCCGGAACGGCGGCGGCGATCTCCTGATCCTTGACGAACCCGGTGTGCGGGATCGCGATGATCTTCGTCACGCCCTGATCGGTCAGCGCCTGCACGTCGGCCTTCAGGCTTTCGATCTCGTCCTGAAAGCGGATGTCGGGCCCGGGCGAGGAGGTTTCCACCGTATCGGTGGCCAAAGCCGAGACCAGACCGATCTTCTCGCCGCCGACCTGCAGCACGACCGTATCGGCGATCTTGTCTTTAAGCGATGTGCGGCTCAGATCCAGATTGCCGGAAAGCACAGGAAATTGCACTTTTCCAACAAAAGCCGCCAAACCCTCGGGACCGTCGTCGAATTCGTGATTGCCCACCGCCATCGCATCATAGCCGATCCTTGACATGAATTCGGCCGTGTCCGCGCCCTTGTAGGTGGTGTAGAAAAGCGAGCCCTGGAACTGGTCGCCCGCATCCAGCACGATCACGTTCTGCCCCGCCAGCTCGGCCCGCAGCGCCGCCACCTTCGCCGCGACGCGGGCGATGCCGCCAAAGCATTTCGCCTCGGCCGCGTCCTTCTCGGAACAGGTGCTGTCATATGTGTTGATCGGCTCGATCCGCGAATGCAGATCATTGGTGTGCAGGATGTGCAGCGTGTAATCGGCCTGGGCAGTCCCGGCGGTCAGGGCCAATGCGGCAGTGGAAAGCAGCAGACGGACGGACATTCGATCCTCCTCGGTTGGGAATGGCGTACTGTGGCGTGCGCGGAGACGCGCTGTCAAAACCGGATTGGGCGTTTGGTCGGCCCTTGGCGCGACAGGGCGATGACGAAAGCCCGCAGCCGGGGATTGACCATTTTCTGGGCAAAGGGCATGAAACCTGCATGCTGATCTACAAGATCTTCCGCCGCCCCGAATGGGATGCGCTCTGCGCCGCGGGTGAAACCGCGGGGGCTCCCGTCGATCTGGCCGATGGCTACATCCACTTTTCCACCGCCGCGCAGGTCGTCGAGACCGCCGCGAAGCATTTCGCCACCGAAAGCGATCTGGTGCTGGTGGCGGTGTCCATCGCGGCGCTGGGCGCGGATCTGAAATGGGAAGTGTCGCGGGGTGGCGCACTTTTCCCCCATCTTTACCGCCGCTTGCGCCGGGCCGATGTGGTGTGGGACACCGCGCTGCCGCTCGGCCTGTGCGGCCATATCTTCCCCGAGGCGCTGTTATGAACATTACCGAACGGCTGGGGCTGACGCTCCTGCACGGGCTTGACCCGGAAACTGCGCATGGTCTGGCGCTGAAAGCCTTGCAGATGGGTCTGGTGCCCGGCGGCGGCCCGGTGACCGGGGCACGGCTGGCGACGACGGTCGCGGGGCTCGATCTGCCGAATCCCGTGGGGTTGGCGGCGGGATTCGACAAGAATGCCGTGGCCCTGGGGCCGCTGATGCGGGTGGGCTTCGGCTTTCTGGAAGTCGGCGCCGCGACGCCGCGCCCGCAGGAGGGCAATCCGAAACCGCGGCTCTGGCGGCTGGCCGAGGACCGCGCGGTGATCAACCGTTTCGGTTTCAACAACGACGGGATGGAGCCGATCGCGGCCCGGCTGGCGGCGCGGCCCGCGGGCGTGCCGGTCGGGCTGAACCTTGGCGCGAACAAGGACAGCGCCGACCGGGCCGCCGATTTCGCCACGGTGCTGAAACGCGCCGGCGCGCATATCGATTTCGCCACGGTGAACGTGTCCTCGCCCAATACCGAAAAGCTGCGCGACCTGCAGGGCAAGGAGGCGCTCTCGGCGCTTCTGCGCGGCGTGCTGGCCGCCCGTGCGGAGCTTGCCCGTCCGCTGCCGGTTTTCCTGAAGATCGCCCCGGATCTGAGCCCCGCCGAGCTGGAGGACGTGGCCGAGGTCGCCCGGGCCGTGGGGATCGACGGGATCGTGGCGACAAACACCACGCTTTCGCGTGAAGGTTTGAAAAGTGCAAGTTCGGTGCAGGCTGGCGGGCTTTCGGGCGCGCCTTTGTTCGAAAAGTCCACGCGGGTGCTGGCACAACTCTCGAAGTTGACGGAGGGAAAACTGCCGCTGATCGGCGTCGGCGGGATTTCCTCGGCCGAGGAGGCCTATGAAAAGATCCGCGCCGGGGCCTCGGCGGTGCAGCTTTACTCGGCGATGGTCTACAAGGGGATCGGCCTGGCGGCAGAGGTCGCGCGCGGCCTTGATGCGCTGCTGGCGCGCGACGGTTTTGCCTCAGTTTCCGAAGCGGTGGGCACCGGTCGCAACCGCTGGCTTTGATCCAAGCGTGGCAGCGGGGGTTTCACACCCCCGCACCCCCGTGGGATATTTGCGCCAAGGTGAAAGGGCATGGTTTCACCTTGGCGCAAATATCCTGGGGGGTGAATTGCCGAAGGCAAGAGGGGGGCAAAGCCCCCTTCTTTCGTTTCACGCCCTGTTCATCCGGTTGTCGATGAGGTCCTGCACCACGGCGGGATCGGCGAGCGTCGAGATGTCGCCCAAGGCGCCGTAATCATTCTCGGCGATCTTGCGCAGGATGCGGCGCATGATCTTGCCAGACCGCGTCTTCGGCAGGCCCGGCGCCCATTGGATCAGATCGGGGGACGCGATCGGGCCGATCTCGGTCCGGACCCATTTCACCAGATCCTTGCGCAGATCCTCGCTGGGCGCGATCCCGTTCATCAAAGTCACATAGGCGTAGATCCCCTGGCCCTTGATGTCATGCGGATAGCCCACCACCGCGGCCTCGGCCACCTGCGGATGTGCCACCAGCGCCGATTCCACCTCGGCCGTGCCCATCCGGTGGCCCGAGACATTGATCACGTCATCGACCCGGCCGGTGATCCAGTAATAGCCGTCCTTGTCGCGCCGGCAGCCGTCGCCGGTGAAATAGTACCCGCGGTACTGGCCGAAATAGGTCTCCTGGAAGCGGTCGTGATCGCCCCAGACCGTGCGCATCTGACCGGGCCAGCTGTCGGAAATGCAGAGCACGCCTTCGCATTCGACCTCGCCGATCCGCACTGCGGTTTGCGGGTCGAGCACCACCGGCTTGACGCCAAAGAACGGGTTCGTCGCCGAGCCGGGTTTCGTCGGTGTCGCCCCCGGCAGCGGCGTGATCATGTGCCCGCCGGTCTCGGTCTGCCAGAAGGTGTCGACGATCGGACATTTCCCTTTTCCAACATATCGGTCGTACCAGACCCAGGCCTCGGGGTTGATCGGCTCGCCCACCGACCCCAGCACCCGAAGGCTCGAAAGGTCATATTTCTCAACCCATTCCGGGCCCTGACCCATCAGCGCGCGGATCGCCGTCGGCGCGGTGTAGAACTGATTGACCTTGTGCTTTTCGCACACCG
>NZ_QKZO01000006.1:18818-263245 GCF_003254295.1 Rhodobacter capsulatus | reverse complement strand
CGGCGAGGCGGGCGACAACATCGGCGCGCTGCTGCGCGGCATCGACCGTGACGGCGTCGAGCGTGGTCAGGTTCTGTGCAAGCCGGGTTCGGTGAAGCCGCACACGAACTTCGAAGCCGAAGCCTACATCCTGACGAAGGAAGAAGGCGGCCGCCACACGCCGTTCTTTGCGAACTACCGTCCGCAATTCTACTTCCGCACGACGGACGTGACGGGGACGGTGAAGCTGCCGGAAGGCACCGAGATGGTGATGCCGGGCGACAACCTGAAGTTCGAAGTCGAGCTGATCGCGCCGATCGCGATGGAAGAAAAGCTGCGCTTCGCGATCCGCGAAGGCGGCCGCACCGTCGGCGCCGGCGTCGTGTCGAAGATCCTCAAGTAAGACCTGCCGGTCTTTTTGAACGAAATCGGAAGGAGCGCCCGCGGGCGCTCCTTTTGCACTTGACAGACTCGGGGGGCTCCCGTAGGGCCACGGCCTGATCTGCCAAGATTACGGTTCGATGCAGGCGTCGCATTCGGCGGTGTCTGCCTCTCAACTTGAAAGCCCTGCGAAAAGGGAAGACTGCATGTCTGGTCAAAACATTCGCATCCGGCTCAAGGCGTTCGATTACCGCGTGCTGGATGCCAGCACCCAGGAAATCGTGAACACCGCGAAGCGTACGGGTGCACAGGTCCGCGGGCCGATCCCGTTGCCCAACAAAATCGAGAAATTCACGGTGCTCCGTGGTCCGCACATCGACAAGAAGTCGCGCGACCAGTGGGAAATCCGCACGCACAAGCGTCTTCTCGACATCGTCGATCCGACCCCGCAAACCGTGGACGCGCTGATGAAGCTCGACCTCGCGGCTGGCGTGGACGTCGAGATCAAAGTCTGAGGAGCGGGCACATGCGTTCTGGTGTTATCGCCAAGAAGCTGGGCATGACCCGGCTGTTCCTCGAAGACGGCAAGCAGGTTCCGGTGACCGTGCTGCTGCTGGACAACCTGCAGGTTGTCGCGCAGCGCACCGTTGACACCGACGGCTATACCGCGGTGCAACTGGGTGCGGGCGAGGCGAAAGCCAAGCGCACCACCGCCGCGATGCGTGGCCATTTCGCGAAAGCGAATGTGGCGCCGAAGCGCAAGCTGGCGGAATTCCGCGTTTCGCCCGAAAACCTGATCGAAATCGGCGCCGAGATCTCGGCCGAGCATTACCTTGCCGGTCAGCATGTCGACATCGCCGGCACCTCGATCGGCAAGGGCTTTGCCGGTGCGATGAAGCGTCACAACTTCGGTGGTCTGCGCGCCTCGCACGGCGTGTCGGTCTCGCACCGCTCGCACGGCTCGACGGGTCAGTGCCAGGATCCGGGCAAGGTGTTCAAGGGCAAGAAGATGGCTGGCCATCTGGGTGCCGTGCGTGTCACCACGCAGAACCTGCAAGTCGTGCGCACCGATGCCGCCCGTGGCCTGATCATGGTCAAAGGGTCGGTTCCGGGCGCCAAGGGCGGCTGGGTGACGATCAAGGACGCGGTGAAGAAAGCCGCTCCGGCCGATCTGCCGCTGCCCGCCGCGCTGAAAGGCGCGAGCGCTCCGGCCGAACAAGTCTCGGTCGAAGGGGGTGAAGCATGAAACTCGATGTGATCAAGCTTGACGGCGGCACCGCCGGCTCGATCGAGCTGGACGAAGCGCTGTTCGGCCTCGAGCCGCGTGCCGACATCCTGCACCGCGTCGTGCGCTGGCAGCGTGCGAAGTCGCAGGCTGGCACCCACTCGACGCTGGGCAAGTCGGAGGTCAGCTACTCGACGAAGAAGATCTATCGCCAAAAAGGCACCGGTGGCGCGCGTCACGGGTCGAAAAAGGCGCCGATCTTCCGTCACGGTGGCGTCTACAAGGGCCCGACCCCGCGGTCGCACGCCCATGACCTGACCAAGAAGTTCCGTGCCCTCGGCCTGCGCCATGCGCTCTCGGCCAAGGCGAAATCGGGCCATCTCGTGGTGATCGAAGCGGCCGACATGGCCGAAGCGAAAACCGCCCTTCTGGCGAAAGCCGCGAAGGAACTGGGCTGGAAAAAGGTCCTGGTCATCGACGGCGCCTCGGTCAACGAGAACTTCGCTCTGGCGGCGCGCAACCTCGACGGCATCGACGTGCTGCCGACCATGGGCGCCAACGTCTATGACATCCTGAAGCGTGACACGCTCGTGATCACGAAAGCGGGTGTCGAAGCTCTGGAGGCTCGCCTGAAATGAGCGCGAAACCCGAACATTACGACGTGATCGTGAAGCCGATCATCACCGAGAAGGCCACCATGGCCTCCGAGGCTGGTGCGGTCGTCTTCCAGGTGACCAAGACGGCGACCAAACCCGCCATCAAGGAAGCCGTGGAAGCGCTCTTCGGCGTCAAGGTGAAGGCGGTCAACACCACCATCACCAAAGGCAAGACCAAGCGTTTCAAGGGCCGCCCCGGCGTGCGCTCGGACGTGAAGAAAGCCTATGTGACGCTCGAGGCCGGAAACACCATCGACGTCTCGACCGGCCTCTGATAGAAGCCGCACGAATCTCTCGGGCCGGGGACTTCCCGGCCCGCAGAGTTTTGCTTTTCAGGCGACTGAAAACGTGAGCGGGGAGCTACGGCGCCCCATACGAAACGGACCTGACAGGTCCAAAGCAACGGAAGACAGAGAGCATGGCACTCAAGTCGTATAAGCCGACGACGCCTGGCCAGCGTGGACTGGTTCTGATCGACCGTTCGGAGCTTTGGAAAGGTCGCCCCGTCAAAGCCCTCACCGAGGGTCTGACGAAAACGGGCGGCCGGAACAACACCGGACGCATCACGATGTGGCACAAGGGTGGCGGCGCGAAGCGTCTCTACCGGATCGTCGACTTCAAACGTCGCAAATTCGACGTCGCCGCCACGGTCGAACGGATCGAATATGACCCGAACCGCACCGCCTTCATCGCGCTGGTGAAATACACCGACGGCGAACTGGCCTACATCCTCGCGCCGCAGCGCCTTGCCGTGGGTGACACCGTCATCGCCGGCCTGAAGCAGGACATCAAGCCGGGCAACGCGATGCCCTTCTCGGGCATGCCGATCGGCACGATCGTGCACAACGTCGAGCTGAAACCGGGCAAGGGCGGCCAGCTGGCGCGCGCGGCCGGGACCTACGCCCAATTCGTCGGCCGGGACGGGGGCTATGCCCAGATCCGCCTGTCGTCGGGCGAGCTGCGTCTTGTGCGTCAGGAATGCATGGCGACCATCGGTGCCGTGTCGAACGCCGACCACAGCAACCAGAACCTCGGGAAAGCCGGGCGTCGTCGCCACATGGGCATCCGCCCGACCGTTCGCGGTGTTGCGATGAACCCGATCGATCACCCGCATGGTGGTGGTGAAGGCCGGACCTCGGGTGGCCGGACCCCGGTGACGCCGTGGGGCAAGGACACCAAGGGCAAGAAGACCCGGTCGAACAAGCAGACCGACAAGTATATCCTGCGGTCGCGTCACGCCAAGAAGAAGGGTCGCTAACCTATGGCACGTTCTCTCTGGAAAGGCCCCTTCGTCGATGCCTATCTGCTCAAGAAAGCGGAAAAGGCTCGGGCTTCGGGCAAATCGGACGTCATCAAGATCTGGTCGCGTCGGTCCACCATCCTGCCGCAGTTCGTCGGCCTCACCTTTGGCGTCTACAACGGCCAGAAACATATCCCGGTGAACGTCACCGAGGAAATGATCGGGCAGAAGTTCGGTGAATATTCGCCGACTCGGACCTACTACGGTCACGCCGCCGACAAGAAAGCGAAGAGGAAGTAATCGCCATGGGTAAGGAACAAAATCCGCGCCGCGTGGCGGACAACGAAGCCTTCGCGAAAGCGAAGATGCTGCGAACCTCGCCGCAGAAACTGAACCTCGTCGCCGCGCTGATCCGTGGCAAGAAGGTCGAGAAGGCTCTGGCCGATCTGACCTTCTCGAAGAAGCGGATCGCCGAGGACGTGCGCAAATGCCTGCAATCGGCGATCGCGAACGCCGAAAACAACCACGGCCTTGACGTCGACAACCTGGTGGTTGTCGAAGCCTGGGTCGGCAAGAACCTCGTGATGAAGCGTGGCCGTCCGCGGGCGCGTGGCCGGTTCGGCAAGATCATGAAGCCGTTTTCGGAAATCACCATCAAGGTGCGTCAGGTCGAGGAGCGCGCGTAATGGGTCAGAAGGTCAACCCCATCGGGATGCGTCTTCAGGTCAACCGTACCTGGGACAGCCGCTGGTTCGCCGAATCGAAAGACTACGGCAACCTGCTTCTGGAAGACCTGCGCATGCGCGAGTTCATCCATGAAGAGGCGAAGCAAGCCGGCATCGCCCGCGTGATCATCGAGCGTCCGCACAAGAAGTGCCGCGTCACGATCCACGCCGCGCGTCCGGGTGTCATCATCGGCAAAAAAGGCGCCGATATCGAGACCCTGCGCAAGAAGCTGGCGAATTTCACCGCTTCGGAACTGCACCTGAACATCGTCGAAGTCCGCAAGCCGGAACTCGATTCGCAGCTGGTGGCCGAGTCGATCTGCCAGCAGCTCGAGCGTCGGGTCTCGTTCCGCCGGGCGATGAAACGCGCCGTGCAGAACGCGATGCGGATGGGTGCCCTTGGTATCCGGGTCAACGTCTCGGGCCGCCTTGGTGGCGCCGAGATCGCCCGGACCGAATGGTACCGTGAAGGCCGCGTGCCGCTGCACACCCTGCGTGCCGACATCGACTACGCGCTGGACGAGGCCATGACCCCCTACGGGATCATCGGCGTCAAGGTCTGGATCTTCAAAGGCGAGATCATGGAACATGATCCGCAGGCCCGTGACCGCAAGGCCGCCGAAGCCCAAGACGGCCCGGCTCCGCGCGGTCCGCGTCGCGACCGCGACGCTCGCTGAGGAGTGACTTGAAATGCTGCAACCGAAACGGACGAAATTCCGCAAACAGCACAAGGGCCGCATCCACGGCGAGGCCAAAGGCGGCTTCAACCTGAACTTCGGCTCGTTCGCCCTCAAGGCGACCGAACCGGAGCGTGTGACGGCGCGTCAGATCGAAGCGGCCCGCCGCGCGATCACCCGCCACATGAAGCGTCAGGGCCGTGTCTGGATCCGCGTGTTCCCGGATGTGCCGGTCTCGTCGAAACCCACCGAGGTTCGGATGGGTAAAGGCAAAGGCTCGGTCGATTACTGGGCGTGCAAGGTGAAACCGGGCCGCATCATGTTCGAGATCGACGGCGTGCCGGATGCGATCGCCCGCGAGGCCCTGCGCCTTGGCGCGAACAAGCTGCCGGTGATGACCCGCATCGTGGCCCGCGAAGACTGGTAAGGTCTTCCCCGGTTCAATATCGAAACCCCCGCCCGAAATGGCGGGGGTTTTGCTTTGCCGCTCGCTGCAATGTGACAGTCGGATGACAGACCGCCCTTGCAGGAGGAGGGCGCTTGCCGGATGCTGGGTCCCTGGCCTGGAGGGAAGATGTCTGCGGGGCGTATCGAAAGAACCGTCGTGTCCGGGCAAGCCGGATGGGTGAAGCGCGTCGAACGGGTCGGGCTGCGGCTGCGGCTGCAAAAGGGCGACCCGCGGCGGCTGTTCGAGGCGGAACGCCGGGCCTATCTGAGCCTGCAGGATGCGCATCTGCCGTTTCCGAAGGTGCTGGCCGAGGGGCCCGATCATTTCGTTCTGGCCGATGCCGGGCCGACCTTGCGCAGTCTTCTGCGCGCGAGCGGGTCCGAGGCGCCCGAGGTTCGCACGGCGCTGGTGACCGCGGCGACGTCATTGGCGCGGCTGCACGGGGCGGGCCACAGCCACGGCCGGCCGAACCTGTGCGACATCTGCTGGAAGGACGGGCAGATCACCTTCATCGATCTGGAGAAATACCGTCCGCGCCACAACACGCCCGGCGGCCATGTCTGGGATCTGCTGATCTTCTTCTTCGATCTTTGCGCCGAGACCGGCCGGATCGATGCCGCGGTGCTGGCCGCGCGTGACGCGTATCGCGCCGCCGACACCAAGGGGATCTGGCCCGCGGCGGTGCGGCGGATGCGGCTCTTGCGCCCGGCTTTGAAGATGGTGGCGTGGCTTACCCGGCCGCTGCGGCACAAGCGCGACTTTCGCGCCATCGCCCCGCTCATGGCGCTGTTTGCCGATCCGCGCTGAGGCCCGCCCGCATTCGGGGCTTGCCCCGCGGGGCGCTTTCCTGTAGGCAGCGGCATCCGCGCGCCGGTCCCTTCGGGAATCGGCCGTGGCTGACATAACCCACCGGACCACGGGTCACCCCAAGTGTGCATCACGCACCCAAGCGGGGCCTTCCGGTGCCAGACAAGGAACCCTGGGATGAAAGCCCAAGATCTCAAGGCGAAGACGCCTGACGAGCTTCGCGACGCGCTTGTCGCGCTGAAAAAGGAAGCCTTCAACCTCCGCTTCCAGGCCGCCACCAACCAGCTGGAAAACACCGCCCGCATGCGCGCCGTCCGTCGTGACGTCGCCCGTGTCAAAACGGTGCTGACCCAAAAAGCTGCTGAAGCCGCGAAGTAAGGAGACTTCCGATGCCCAAACGTATCCTTCAAGGGGTCGTGACCTCGGACAAGAACGATCAGACGATCACTGTCCTCGTGGAGCGCCGCTTCAAGCATCCGCTGCTGCAAAAAACGGTGCGGAAATCGAAGAAATACCGCGCGCATGACGCGCTGAACCAATTCAAGACCGGCGACAGCGTCCGCATCGAGGAATGCGCGCCGATCTCGAAGACGAAACGCTGGACGGTCGTCGTCGAGGCCTGAGCAATCAGGCCCGGCGATGAACGCACAGTTCATCGAAACCCTGGGACGTCTACCTGCATAGGCGTTCCCAAAGGTCGGGAGTAACAACATGATCCAGATGCAGACCAATCTGGATGTCGCTGACAACTCCGGCGCTCGCCGAGTTCAGTGCATCAAGGTTCTGGGCGGTTCGCACCGCCGTTACGCATCCGTGGGCGACATCATCGTGGTGTCGGTCAAGGAGGCGATTCCGAAAGGCCGCGTGAAGAAGGGGGACGTCCGCAAGGCCGTCGTCGTTCGCACCGCCAAGGAAGTCCGTCGCGAAGATGGTACCGCCATCCGCTTCGACCGCAACGCCGCCGTCATCCTGAACAACCAGGGCGAACCGGTCGGCACCCGTATCTTCGGGCCGGTCGTTCGCGAACTGCGCGCGAAGAACTTCATGAAGATCATCTCGCTCGCGCCGGAGGTGCTGTGATGGCTGCGAAACTCCGCAAGGGCGACAAGGTCGTCGTGCTCACCGGCAAGGACAAGGGCAAGCAAGGTGAAATCACCGCTGTCATGCCCAAGGACAACAAGGCGATCGTCGACGGCGTGAACATGGCGATCCGCCATCAGCGCCAGACCGCGACCGCTCAGGGCGGCCGCACGCCGAAGGCGATGCCGATCGACCTGTCGAACCTCTCGCTGATCGACGCGAACGGCAAGGCGACCCGCGTCGGCTTCCGCATCGAAGCCGATGGCAGCAAGGTCCGTTTTGCCAAGACCACCGGGGAGGCGATCTGATGCTCGACCAAGCCACCTATACCCCGCGTCTGAAGGCGCTCTATGCCGCCTCGATCCGCGCTGCGATGAAAGAGCAGTTCGGCTACAAGAACGACATGCAGATCCCCAAGATCGAAAAAGTCGTTCTGAACATGGGCGTCGGCGAAGCCGTCAAGGACACCAAGAAAGTCAAGCAAGCCGCCGAGGAGCTGACGCTCATCGCCGGTCAGAAGGCTGTCATCACCAAGGCCAAGAACTCGATCGCCGGGTTCCGCGTCCGTGAAGAGATGCCGCTGGGCTGCAAGGTGACCCTGCGCGGTGACCGGATGTATGAATTCCTCGACCGTCTGATCAACATCGCCCTGCCGCGCGTGCGCGACTTCCGCGGTGTGAAACCGTCGTTCGATGGCCGCGGCAACTTTGCGATGGGTCTCAAGGAACATATCGTGTTCCCGGAGATCGATTTCGACAAGGTCGACGAAGTGCTGGGGATGGACATCATCATCTGCACCTCGACCGACGTCGATGCCGAAGCGAAGGCGCTGTTGAAAGCCTTCAACATGCCTTTCAACGCCTGATCGCGGAGAGAATTTATGGCCAAGAAATCCATGGTTGAACGCGAAGTGAAGCGCGCCAAGCTGGTGAAGCAATTCGCCAACAAGCGCGCCTCGCTCAAGGCGATCATCGAAGATCAGTCCCGCCCGATGGAAGAGCGCTTCAAGGCGACTCTGAAACTGGCGGAACTCCCCCGCAACTCGTCGGCCGTGCGTCTGCACAACCGTTGCCAACTGACCGGCCGTCCCCATGCTTACTACCGTAAGCTCAAACTCTCGCGGATCATGCTGCGTGACCTGGCCTCGTTCGGCCAGATCCCCGGCATGGTGAAGTCGAGCTGGTAAGGGAGACCGGGAATGTCCATGAACGATCCCCTCGGCGATATGCTGACCCGCATCCGCAACGCGCAACTGCGCGGCAAGTCCACCGTGAAAACCCCGGCGTCGAAACTGCGCGCCTGGGTGCTCGATGTGCTTGCGTCGGAAGGCTACATCCGTGGCTATGAGAAAACGACCTCGACCGACGGTCATCCGGAGCTCGAGATCAGCCTGAAGTACTTCGAAGGCACCCCGGTGATCCGCGAAATCCATCGCGTGTCGAAGCCGGGCCGCCGGGTCTATGCTTCGGTCAAGGAAATCCCGTCGGTCCGCAACGGCCTCGGTGTTTCGATCGTCTCCACGCCGAAAGGCGTCATGACGGACGCGGCCGCACGCACTGCCAATGTTGGCGGTGAAGTGCTCTGCACCGTGTTCTAAGGAGGGAAGCATGTCTCGTATCGGCAAGAAACCGGTCGAATTGCCCAACGGCGTCAGCGCGACGCTCTCGGGTCAGACCATCGAAGTGAAGGGGCCGAAAGGCACCCGCAGCTTCACCGCCACCGACGACGTGACGGTTGCTCTTGACGGCTCGACCGTCACCGTGACCCCGCGCGGCACCTCGAAACGTGCCCGCCAGCAATGGGGCATGGTGCGGTCGATGGTCGAGAACCTCGCCATCGGCGTCTCCACCGGCTTCAAGAAAGAGCTTGAAATTCAAGGCGTGGGTTACCGCGCCGCGATGCAGGGCAATGTTCTGAAGCTCTCGCTTGGTTATTCGCATGAAGTCAACTTCGAGGTGCCCGCTGGCGTGACCATCGCCACCCCGAAGCAGACCGAGATCACCATCGAAGGCATCGACCAGCAACAGGTCGGCCAGGTGGCCGCGAACATCCGCGAGTGGCGCAAGCCCGAGCCCTACAAGGGCAAAGGCATCCGCTACAAGGGCGAGTTCATCTTCCGCAAGGAAGGCAAGAAGAAGTAAGGGGCGCGAGAACAATGGCGAACAAGAAGAGAGAGCTGTTCCTCAAACGCCGCTTGCGCGTCCGGAACAAACTGAAGGCGATGGCCAATGGCCGCGCCCGTCTGTCGGTGCATCGCTCGTCGAAGAACATCAGCGTCCAGCTGATCGACGATGTCAAAGGCGTGACGATTGCTGCGGCGTCGACTCTGGAAAAAGAGTTCGGCCTCGTTGGCAAGAACAACGTCGAAGCGGCTTCGAAAATCGGTGCCGCGATCGCCGAACGGGCGAAAAAAGCCGGGGTCGAAACTTGCTACTTCGACCGTGGCGGCTTCCTGTTTCACGGGAAGATCAAGGCTCTGGCCGACGCAGCCCGCGAAGGCGGTCTGAAGTTCTGAGCCTGGTGGGGGGCTGTGCAGCCCTCCCGATGATCCGGGGGCGGTCCCTTTGGGGCCGCCCACCTGGATTGGTATAACGGCGTGGACCCACGCCATTCACGAAAGGAATGCCTGATGGCAGAACGTGAAAACCGCCGGGAGCGTCGCGCCGAGCGCGAAGAGACCCCGGAATTCGCCGATCGTCTGGTTGCGATCAACCGCGTGTCGAAAACCGTGAAGGGTGGGAAACGCTTCGGCTTCGCCGCGCTCGTCGTGGTCGGTGACCAGCGGGGCCGCGTCGGCTTCGGCAAGGGCAAGGCCAAGGAAGTGCCGGAAGCGATCCGCAAGGCGACCGAACAGGCGAAACGCTCGCTCGTTCGCGTGCCGCTGCGCGATGGCCGCACCCTGCACCATGACATCGAAGGCCGTCACGGCGCTGGCAAGGTGGTGATGCGGACGGCTCCGGCCGGGACCGGGATCATCGCCGGTGGTCCGATGCGCGCTGTCTTCGAGATGCTGGGCGTTCAGGACGTGGTCGCGAAGTCGCTGGGCTCGCAAAACCCCTACAACATGATCCGCGCCACCATCGACGGTCTGAAACTGGAAGCCTCGCCCCGCAACGTCGCGGCGCGTCGTGGCAAGAAAGTGGCCGACATCCTGCCGAAGACCGCCGCTGACGCGTCGGCCGAAGCCTGAGGAGTGTGAAAGATGGCGAAGAAAACCATCGTCGTGCAACAGGTGGCCTCGGCCGCCCGTCGTCCGGCCATCCAGACCGCGACCCTGAAAGGTCTCGGCCTGAACAAGATCCGCCGCACCCGTGAGCTGGAAGACACTCCGGCCGTCCGTGGCATGGTGAACAAGATCGCTCACCTGGTGAAGATCATCGAAGAGCGCGGCTGAGCGTCCTTCGGAAGAATTGAAAACGCCCCGGGTATCCCCCGGGGCGTTTTTCGTTTAGGACGGTCGGAAAACCAAGGAGTCGATCATGGACCTGAAACAGCAGAAGGCGGAAACCGAACAGGTGTTTCGCGAAATCCAGTCGATGGAAGCGCTGCCCGAGAAGGCCTGCATCAACTTCCAGTTCGTGACCGACGAGCCGAAGGCCGATTGGGACGGGTTCACCGAGGCCGCCGAGGCCGCGGGCTACACGGTCGAATGGTATGAGGCCGATGACGAGGACGACGAGGATTGCCTTGAGATCACCACCGGGCCGGTGGTGCTGAGCTTTGAAAACCTTTGGGCCGAGGAAGAAAAGCTGACCCTGATGGCGGCGATCTACGGGTTTATCGCCGACGGCTGGGGGTTCTTCGAGGAGGAGTGAGTTCGAATTCGGAAACTTGTGTTGCCCCGCAGTTTTTTTGCGGGGCTTTTTTTATGTGTCACGCGTTAAAAGTATTGGCGTCGATTAAATTTGCACTTAAGGACCATCAATGATGGCGTCGTATTTACATAAGGGGTCCAAAACTGATATAAGGACTCATAAAGCTTGACAGGGCCGCCTTTTGCATGCTATAAGGATGCCGCGAACGTGATTCGCTGATGTATAAGGAGTTTTTTTATGAATGACGAAATTGAAAGTGGAGTGATCGTTAGCGTGCGTCGGCTGTATCGTGACGACGCTGTTGCCCGGCAATTGTTCGATTGGGTCGGGAGCTTGCAGCGCGATGCCGTTGAGACCACGATTGATCGGCTTGAAAGCAAGTTGGAAATTTCGCGCCCGGCTGCCGTAGAGTTGGCCAAAAAGCTGGAGGCGTCTGGCTGTGGACGTTTCATAGTGGGGCGGAAGGGTGCTCAGTCTCGTTTCGAGTGGTTTTTCAGTCGTGTAAGCCTTGGTAGGGTTGCTGGTGGAGCGAGTGACGAGTTGGAGGACCGTTCCAATCCCGTGGTGCAAGATGCTGATGATGAAGGTCCGCGCGAGGCCATGACGATTGCAATGGCCAAGACATTGTTGGCGAGGGCCTTGGGTGTAGAGCCCGCCCAGATCGAGATCGTCGTAAGGGCTTAAGCAGCATTTGACAAAGGGAGCGGCGGTTAGCGTCTTGTAACGTTGGCCGCTCCCATCTATACGCCCCCGGTGGCCCAGCCACAGAATCAACAACAAACGCCGTGTGTGCTCCGGTTTCGCTTCCGGGGGCATCTTCCGGCAAAGGAGAAGCGACATGAAACTTCACGAAATCCGCGACAACGCGGGTGCCGCCAAGAAATCCAAACGCGTTGCGCGTGGTCCGGGTTCGGGCAAGGGCAAAACCGCTGGCCGTGGTATCAAAGGTCAGAAATCGCGTTCGGGCGTCGCCATCGGCGGCTACGAAGGCGGTCAGATGCCGCTCTACCGGCGTCTGCCGAAGCGCGGCTTCAACAAGCCGAACCGCAAGGCCTTCGCCGTCGTCAACCTCGGCCTGATCGAGAAATTCATCGGCCTCGGCAAGCTCGACGCCTCGGCGCCGATCACCGATGACGTGCTTGTGGCCGCGGGCCTGACCTCGCGCAAGCGCGACGGCATCCGCGTGCTCGCCAAGGGCGACATCACCACCAAGGTCACGCTGATCGTGACCGGCGCCTCGGCTGCGGCCGTTGAAGCCGTCGCGAAAGCCGGTGGCACGCTGACCGTTGCTGCGGCCGCTGCCGAATAATCGGTTGTGAACGGGCCAAGGCCCGCTTACATAGGCAACAGTTTTCCAGGCGCCGCCGACCGGGGAACGGTCTGGCGGCGCTTCTCGCATGAAAGAGACGGGCATGGCATCTGCTGCAGAGCAAATGGCGGCGAACCTGAGCTGGTCGGCCTTTAGCAAGGCCAGCGATCTCAGGGCGCGCATCTTCTTCACCATCGGGCTGCTGATCATCTACCGGCTCGGCACCTACATTCCGGTGCCCGGCATCGACGCCGACGCGCTGCGCGACTTCATGGAACGGGCCTCGCAGGGGATCGGCGGCATGCTGTCGATGTTCACCGGTGGCGCGCTGGGGCGGATGGGCGTCTTCGCGCTTGGCATCATGCCCTATATCTCGGCCTCGATCATCGTGCAGCTGATGACGGCGCTGGTGCCCGCGCTGGAACAGATGAAGAAGGAAGGCGAGCAGGGCCGCAAGAAGATCAACCAGATCACCCGCTATTCGACGGTGGCGCTGGCGACCTTCCAGGCCTGGGGTCTGGCCACCAGCCTGTACAGCGGCGGCATGGCCACCGATGCGGTGCCGCATCTGTTCTTCATCGTCTCGGTCGTGGTGACGCTGGTCGGCGGCACGATGTTCCTGATGTGGCTGGGCGAGCAGATCACCGCGCGCGGCATCGGCAACGGCGTCTCGCTGATCATTTTCGTCGGCATCGTCGCGGAAATTCCGGCGGCGGCGGCCTCGTTCTTCGCGCAGGGCCGGGTGGCGGGCAACAGCTCGATCCCCGTCACCATCGGCGTGCTGGTGATGATGGTGGCGGTCATTGCCTTCGTCGTCTTCATGGAACGGGCGCTGCGCAAGATCCACATTCAATATCCGCGCCGTCAGGTCGGCATGAAGATCTATGACGGCAGCTCCTCGCATCTGCCGATCAAGGTCAACCCGGCGGGTGTGATCCCGGCGATCTTCGCCTCGTCGTTGCTGCTGCTGCCCACCACGATCTCGACCTTCTCGGGCGACAACACCGGCCCGATCATGTCGACGATCCTGGCCTATTTCGGCCCGGGGCAACCGCTTTATCTCGCCTTCTACGCCGGGATGATCGTCTTCTTCGCCTATTTCTACACCGCGAACGTCGCCTTCAAATCCGACGAAGTGGCGGACAACCTGAAGAATCAGGGCGGCTTCATTCCGGGCATCCGTCCCGGCAAGAAGACCGAGGATTACCTTGATTATGTCGTGGCCCGGATTCTGGTGCTCGGGTCAGGCTATCTGGCGCTGGTCTGCCTGCTGCCCACGATCCTGCAGACGGAGCTGGGCGTTCCGTTCTACTTCGGCGGGACTTCGGTGCTGATCGTGGTCTCGGTGACGATGGACACGATCAACCAGGTTCAGTCGCATCTTCTGGCGCATCAATACGAGGGGCTCATCGAGCGGTCTCAGCTGCGCGGCAAACGCAAATCGGCCACGAAGAAGGCGCCCACGCGGCGCTGAGGGAGGAAAGCATGGCCAATATCATCCTGCTGGGACCGCCCGGCGCAGGCAAGGGCACCCAGGCCCGCAAGCTGGTCGAGGACCGCGGCATGGTGCAGCTGTCCACCGGCGACATGCTGCGCGAGGCCAAGACCTCGGGCACCGAAATGGGCAAGAAGGTCGCCGAGGTGATGGACCGCGGCGAGCTGGTGACGGATGAAATCGTCATCGGCCTGATCGAGGAGAAACTCTCCTCGGGTCACGCCAAAGGCTTCATCTTCGACGGTTTCCCGCGCACCCTGCCGCAGGCGGATGCGCTGGGGCGGCTGCTGGCGAAGATCGGCCAGAAGCTGGATGCGGTGATCGAGATGCGCGTCGACGACGAGGCGCTGGTGGACCGGATCTCCGGGCGCTACACCTGCGGCAAGTGCGGCGAGGTCTATCATGACACGACGAAGCCGGTGAAGGTTGCGGGCACTTGCGACGCCTGCGGCTCGACCGACCTGCGCCGCCGCGCCGACGACAATGCCGACAGCCTGCGGATCCGGCTGATGGAATATTACAAGAAGACCTCGCCGCTGATCGGCTATTACTATCACGCGGGCGATCTGTTCGGCGTCGATGGTCTGGCGGAGATCGACGAGGTTGCGGCCTCGGTCGCGGCCATTCTTGATCAGCAGGGCTGAGGCGGTTACGGCTTGACCTGCGCGAAAATACCCTCTAGGTCGCGGTGTCTCGCATGAGAATCGCCCGAATCTCCGGATGCCGGAGGTTCGGGCGTTAAGCCGTCCGGAAGAAACTTTTTCGGACAAGTTGTGAAAAAAGGTTCTGGCACGACGGAACCGCAACGAAAGGAAGCACGCTTTGGCACGTATTGCTGGCGTCAACATTCCGACCGGGAAACGCGTCCCGATCGCTCTTCAATACATCCACGGGATCGGCCCGCTGTTCGCGAAACAGATCGTGGACGCCGTCGGCATCGCCGAAGCCCGCCGGGTGAACGAACTGACCGACGCCGAAGTGCTCGCCATCCGCGAATACATCGACGCGCATTTCACCGTCGAAGGTGACCTGCGCCGTGAAGTTTCGATGAACATCAAGCGTCTGATGGACCTTGGTTGCTACCGTGGCCTGCGTCACCGCAAGAACCTGCCGGTTCGCGGCCAGCGCACCCACACCAACGCCCGCACCCGCAAGGGCCCGGCGAAACCGATCGCCGGCAAGAAGAAATAAGGGGAGGGGTAGCACATGGCTCGTGACAAGACTCGCGTCAAACGCAAGGAACGCAAGAACATCGCCGCTGGTGTGGTGCATGTGAACTCGTCGTTCAACAACACCAAGATCCTGATTTCCGACGTGCAGGGCAATGCCATTTCGTGGTCGTCCTCGGGCACGATGGGCTTCAAGGGCTCGCGCAAATCGACCCCCTATGCCGCGCAGATGGCCGCCGAAGACGCTGCCCGCAAGGCGCAGGAACACGGCCTGAAAACCGTGGACGTCGAAGTGCAGGGCCCGGGTTCGGGCCGCGAATCGGCGCTGCGCGCGCTGGCCGCGGTCGGTCTCAACATCACCTCGATCCGGGATGTGACGCCGATCGCCCACAATGGCTGCCGTCCGCCCAAGCGCCGCCGCGTCTGAGTATCTGTATTAAGCCGGGCCGTGCGGGGTGTTTCCGCGCGGCCCGGTCAGTTTCGTTTTTTCCTCGGGCGTTCCGGGCAAGGGACATGGGTCCGGAACAAGAATGGAGGCAGAGCGCATGATCCACAAGAATTGGGCCGAGTTGATCAAGCCGACGCAGCTTGAAATCAAGGCGGGCAATGATCCGCAACGGCAAGCCACCGTCATCGCGGAGCCGCTGGAACGCGGCTTCGGTCTGACGCTGGGCAACGCGCTGCGCCGCGTGCTGATGAGCTCCCTGCAAGGGGCCGCTATCACCTCGGTGCAGATCGACAACGTGCTGCACGAGTTTTCCTCGGTCGCGGGCGTGCGGGAAGACGTCACCGACATCATCCTGAACCTCAAGGGCATTTCGCTCAAGATGGACGTCGAGGGGCCGAAACGCCTGTCGATCTCGGCCAAGGGGCCGCGCGTCGTGACCGGCGCCGACATCTCGGAATCGATGGGCATCGAGGTCCTGAACAAGGATCACGTGATCTGCCACCTCGACGACGGCGCCGACGTGTTCATGGAGCTGACCGTGAACACCGGCAAGGGCTATGTGGCCGCCGACAAGAACCGTCCGGAAGATGCGCCGATCGGGCTGATCCCGATCGATGCGATCTATTCGCCGGTGAAGAAGGTCGCCTATGACGTGCAACCGACCCGCGAGGGCCAGGTGCTCGACTATGACAAGCTGACGATGAAGATCGAAACCGACGGCTCGCTGACGCCCGAGGACGCGGTGGCCTATGCCGCCCGCATTCTGCAGGACCAGCTGTCGATCTTCGTGAACTTCGAAGAGCCGGAATCGGCCTCGAAGACCGATGCCGACGACGGGCTCGAGTTCAACCCGCTGCTGCTGAAGAAGGTGGACGAGCTGGAACTGTCGGTCCGGTCGGCGAACTGCCTGAAGAACGACAACATCGTTTACATCGGCGATCTGATCCAGAAAACCGAAGCCGAGATGCTGCGCACCCCGAACTTCGGCCGCAAGTCGCTCAACGAGATCAAGGAAGTGCTCTCCTCGATGGGGCTGCACCTCGGCATGGAAGTCGAGGATTGGCCGCCGGAGAACATCGAAGATCTGGCGAAGCGCTTCGAAGACCAGTTCTGATCTTTCGGGGGGCGGCGACGCCCCCCGGCAATGCCCGGACTGCCGGGGAACCCTGGGCATGATGCCCCAACGAAGCCCCCCGCACGCACGGGGCGCAACACAAAGTAAAATACGCTAAGGAGAGACCCATGCGTCACGCTCGCGGCTACCGCCGTCTGAACCGCACCCACGAACACCGCAAGGCGCTGTTCGCCAACATGTGCGGCTCGCTGATCGAACACGAGCAGATCAAGACCACCCTGCCGAAAGCCAAGGAACTGCGTCCGATCATCGAAAAGCTGATCACGCTGGCCAAGCGCGGCGATCTGCACGCCCGTCGTCAGGCGGCGGCGATGCTGAAGCAGGACAAGGACGTGGCCAAGCTTTTCGAAGTGCTCGGGCCCCGCTACAAGGACCGTCAGGGCGGCTACACCCGCGTCCTGAAAGCCGGGTTCCGCTATGGCGACATGGCGCCGATGGCTTTCATCGAATTCGTCGAGCGCGATGTCTCGGCGAAGGGCGCGGCTGACAAGGCCCGTGAAGCGGCTTTCGAAGCGGCCGACGAATAAGCTTTCCGCAAGGGAAGACGGAAACCCGCCCGAAACGGCGGGTTTTCTTTTGCCGGAAGCGCGCAACCCGCGGTAGAATGAAAGCAGAATCCTGCTTCGAGCACCGCGGATTGCAGCAAAAGCCCGCGCAGGGCAGCAATTCCCGGTTGATCTTTTCCTGTAGCACCTGTCTAAAAAGACATGTCCATTCACACCGAAATCAACAAGTGTCTGCGGGAAATCGGTCGCGTCGCGACGGATGGATATTTCATCGGTCTGCATATCCGTTTTGCCGCGCCGATCATGCAATTCCAGACCTATCCCGAAGCTTGGACAGATCACTACACCCGGCAGGCCTATGCCCTGCGCGATCCGACGATCGCCTGGGGCTTCTCCGAGGAGGGCGCCTGCCGGTGGAGCGAATTCACCTTGCCGGACCCGTTCAACATTCTGGGCGAGGCGCGGCGATTCGGGCTCAACTACGGGGTGACGGTGTCCTGCGGTCCGGTCACCTCGCGTACGATTGCCTCTTTCACCCTGCGGGACCGCGAGTTCCGGGACGACGAGATCGATCTGATCTCGCAACAGATCCGGCGTCTGCATGACTTGGCGCAGCCGCCGGAGGGCCTGACCAAGGCCCAGATCGAGGCCCTGCGGTGCATCGCTGCCGGGGATCGACATGCTGCTGCTGCTGCGAAGCTTGGCATCACGCAGTCTGCGTTCAAGGCGCGGCTTCTGTCGGCGCGCGAACGCCTGATGGCCAGAACCACGGCCGAAGCAATCCAAAGAGCGAAGGAGTACCGGCTGCTGTAGGTCCTCGCAGCGGTCACTTCCGGGCCGTTTTCCAACCCGGAGTAGACCGATGCAGACCACCACACTTTCCTTTGCCAACATGCACAACCACGGCGAGCTTTTCGCCAATATCTTTCGCGCAAGGCGGCAAAGTTTCATCGTGCAGAACCGCTGGGAGCTTCCCGAGGCTCTTGGCATGGAATTCGACCAGTATGACACGCCGCAAAGCCGCTGGATCGCGGTGCATGACGATGGTCAGGTCCACGCCGGGGTCCGGTTGACCCCCTCCACCGCGCGTTGCGGCATTTACAGCTACATGATTCGCGATGCCCAGAAGGGCACTTTGGGCGGATCGATCCCGCAAGAGCTGCTTTGGGACCCCGCACCTGTCGATCCGCAGGTCTGGGAAAGCTCGCGCGTGTTCGTCTCGCATGAGATCCCGATGCAGGATCGCCGCAAGGTGCATTTCCAGCTGGTCGAGGCGATGGTGCGCTCGGCCCGCGATCAGGGCGCGACGCGGCTTCTGGCGATCAGCGCGGCAAGCTGGCCGCGCTGGTATCGCCGCTGCGGGCTGGTCGCGCAGGCGATCGGGCCGGTGATGTTCATCGGCGACGGCGATTACCAATGCGTTTCGATTGACCTGATGGCGAAGCTGCACTGATCCGCGGGTAAAGCCCGGTGGCGGCCCCGCCAATCGCCCCTTCCGCCGCGAAGCAGGCGGGGCTAGGGTGGGGCCGCCATGCCCGATCTGTTCGACACATCCACGCCCAAGGGGGCCGAGGCCCCGCGGCCGCTGGCCGACCGCATCCGCCCGCAGCATCTGTCCGAGGTGATCGGCCAGACCCATGTGCTTGGCCCCGAGGGGCCTTTGGGCGCGATGCTGGCGGCGGGCTCGCTCGGCTCGCTCATCCTCTGGGGGCCGCCCGGCGTCGGCAAGACGACGATTGCCCGGCTGCTGGCGCATGAGAGCGACCGCGCCTTCGTGCAGATCTCGGCGATCTTTTCCGGCGTGCCCGAGCTGCGCAAGGTCTTCGAGGCAGCGAAGCTGCGGATGGGGCAGGGGCGGGGCACGCTGCTGTTCGTCGATGAAATCCACCGCTTCAACAAGGCGCAGCAGGACAGTTTCCTGCCGCATATGGAGGATGGCACGATCCTTCTGGTCGGCGCCACCACCGAGAACCCCAGTTTCGAGCTGAACGCCGCGCTTCTGTCGCGGGCGCAGGTGATCGTTCTGGAACGGCTGTCGCTGGCGGATCTGGAACGGCTGGCGCAGCGGGCGGAACAGGCGATGGGCAAGGCCCTGCCCTTGAAGGCCCCGGCGCGCGAGGCGCTTCTGGAAATGGCCGATGGCGATGGCCGCGCGGCGCTCAATCTGATCGAGCAGGTGATGGCCTGGAAGCTCCCGGCGCCGCTTGATACCGAGGCGCTGTCGTCGCGGTTGATGCGGCGGGCGGCGAATTACGACAAATCGGGCGACGGCCATTACAACCTGATTTCGGCCTTGCACAAATCCGTCCGCGGATCGGACCCGGATGCTGCGCTCTACTGGTATTGCCGGATGCTCGAAGGCGGCGAGGATCCGCGTTTCATCGCCCGCCGCCTGACCCGGATGGCGGTCGAGGATATCGCGCTGGCCGATCCGCAGGCGCAGACGCTCTGCCTGCATGCCTGGGAGACCTATGAACGGCTGGGCTCTCCCGAGGGCGAACTGGCCCTGGCGCAGGCGGTCATTTATCTTGCGCTCGCGCCGAAATCGAACGCGGGCTATGTCGCCTACAAGGCCGCGCGCGACGCCGCCCGCAAGACCGGCTCCGCCCCGCCGCCCAAACATATCCTGAATGCGCCCACCCGGCTGATGGAGGAACAGGGCTTCGGCTCGGGCTACCAATACGACCACGATGCCGAAGACGGCTTTTCGGGGCAGCATTATTTCCCCGACGGGATGAAACGGCCGGTCTTCTACACTCCGGTCGAGCGTGGCTTTGAACGCGAGCTGAAGAAGCGCGTCGACTGGTTCGCGAAGCTGCGCGAAAAGCGCGGCAGTTGACATTGGCGGCGCGGGGGGCAAAGGAGGCCGGATGATCCAGACCCTGTTTTTCGTCGCGCTTGGCGGTGCCCTTGGCTCCGCGCTGCGCTATATCGTCAACATCACCTTGCCGCGGCTTATGGGCCACGGCTTTCCCTATGCCACGATGACGGTGAATGTCCTTGGCAGCTTTGCCATGGGCGTGCTGGTCGTGGTGCTGGCGATGAAAGGCGGCAATCGCTTCGCGCCGTTCCTGATGACCGGCATCCTCGGCGGCTTCACCACCTTTTCCGCCTTTTCGCTGGATGCGGCGAAGCTGGTCGAGACCGGCGAAGTTGGAACGGCGGCGGTCTATGTGCTGGGCTCGGTCGGTCTGGGTCTGGCAGCACTTTTCGCGGGCATGGCGTTCGCACGGGGGGTTTTCGCATGAGTTCGGTGCAACTGATCAAGGTGACCGAGGACGAGGGCGAAAGCCGTCTCGACCGTTGGCTGAAGAAGAAATTCCCGGTGCTGACCCAGGGCGCGGTGGAAAAGATGTGCCGCACCGGGCAGTTGCGGGTGGATGGCGGGCGGGTCAAGGCCTCGGACCGGATCGGGCCCGGCATGGAAGTGCGCGTGCCGCCGCTGCCCGAGGCGGGCGCGAAGGCCCCCGAAAGCCGCTCCGAGGCGCGGCGCGAGGCGACGCAGATTTCGCGCGACGATGAGAAGATGATCCAGGCCGCGGTGCTGTGGAAGGATGAACATATCATCGCGCTGAACAAGCCTGCGGGGCTGCCCTCGCAGGGCGGCTCGGGGCAGGGCGACCGGCATGTCGATGGGCTGCTCGATGCGCTCAAGTTCGGCTACAAGGACCGGCCGAAGATGGTGCACCGGCTCGACAAGGACACGTCGGGGGTGCTGCTGATTGCGCGCACCGACCGCGTTGCCCGGGCGCTCTCCGAATCGTTCCGGCTGAAGACCACCCGCAAGATCTATTGGGCGGCGGTGGCGGGCGTGCCCAGCCCGAAGAAGGGCACGATTCGCTATGGTCTGGTGAAGGCCCCCGGCCATGGCCGCGGCGGCGAGGGCGAAAAGATGCTCTGCATCCATCCGTCCAAGGTCGATGCGACGCCCGATGCGAAACGCGCCACCACCGATTTCGCGGTGATCGACGGGCTGGGCTCGCGCGTCAGCTGGGTCGGGCTTGTGCCGATCACCGGCCGCACGCACCAGCTGCGCGCGCATATGGCGGAACTGGGTCATCCGATCGTCGGCGATGGCAAATATGGCGGCTCGGGGCAGGAAAATCTGGGCGACGGCTGGGGCTCGCAGCTGGGTGGCGAGATCTCGCGCAAGCTGCATCTGCATGCGCGCACGATTTCCTTTGATCATCCGATCACGAAAAAACGCGTCACCCTGACCGCGCCCCTGCCCGATCACATGCTGCGGACCTGGAAGACGCTGGGCTGGATCGAGGGCGAAGCGCCGCTTGACCCGTTCGAGGATGCTCGATGAAACTGGCGATCTTCGACGTCGACGGCACGCTGAGCGACAGTCAGGCGCATATCCTGGCCGCGATGACCGAGGCGTTCGGCACCCTCGGCCTGCCGCTGCCGCCGCGGGGCGACGTGCTGTCGATCGTCGGCCTGTCGCTGCCCGTGGCGATGGCGGAGCTGGCCCCCGCAACCGATGCGGCGACGCAGGCGGCTCTGGTGGCGGCCTACAAGTCCAGCTATTTCACCACCCGCGCCGCCGCGCCCGCGCCGCTTTACCCGGGCGCTAAGGAGTGCCTTTTGCATCTGGCCGGGCGCGAGGACCTGCTTTTGGCCATCGCCACCGGCAAGTCGCGGCGCGGCGTGAATGCGCTGATCGCCCATCACGGGCTTGAGGGGCTTTTCACCTCGGCGCAGGTCGCCGATGACCATCCGTCGAAACCGCATCCCGCGATGGTGCTTGCGGCGCTGCGCGTCGCCGGGGTGGAGGCGAAAGACGCGGTGATGATCGGCGACACCACCTTCGACATCGAGATGGGCCGCGCCGCAGGCGTGGCGACGATCGGCGTCAGCTGGGGCTATCACCCTGTTTCGGATCTGGAACAGGCCGGGGCCGGGCGGATCGTCGAGAGTTTTTCGGAGCTGGAACGGGCTTTGCAGGAGGGGTTCGCATGAGTGGCTGGAGCGCGAAACGGTTCTGGAACGCGGCAGGGGTCGAGGTTTGCGAGGATGGCTTCACGGTCAAGCTCGACGGGCGCGCGGTGAAGACCCCGGCCAAGGCGGCGCTGGTTCTGCCGACCCGGGCGATGGCCGAGGCCGTGGCCGCCGAATGGCAGGCGCAGGGCGAAAAGATCGATCCGACGACGATGCCGGTGACGCGCTCGGCCAATGCCGCGCTCGACAAGGTGCGGGCGCAACAGGCCGAGGTGGCCGAGCTGGTCGCGGCCTATGGCGAGACCGATCTTTTGTGCTACCGCGCGAAGACGCCCGAGGAGCTGGTGGCGCAGCAGGCCGCGGCCTGGGACCGCTGGCTGGACTGGGCCGAGCGCCGCTATCAGGCGCGGCTGATCGTGACGGCGGGGGTGCTGCCCGTCGCGCAACCCGAACAGGCACAGCGGGCGCTGGCCGAGCGGGTTGCCGCTTGCGACATCTGGGAACTGGCGGCTTTGCATGATCTGGTCGGCATCACCGGCTCGCTGGTGCTCGGCCTTGCCGTCGCCGAGGGCGAGATCGCCGCCGAGGAGGCCTGGCGGCTCTCGCGCATCGACGAGGACTGGCAGATCGCGCAATGGGGCGCGGACGAGGAAGCCGCCGAGATGGCCGCGCTGAAGCGCGAAGCGCTGATCCATGCCGGACGATTCTGGATACTGCGGCATACCGCCTGAAACCCCGAGCTGCACGCCTTTGCGATCTGCCGGATGCCTGCGAGACGGGCATTTGCCCGGCGAATGGGCGGTTTCGACCTTGAAGATTGCTCAGACCGCTTGACCAATTCCGGGGTATTTGCGCAAACTTCCTCTGCCGGTGAAGATCGGCACAGAACTTGCAGACCCGTCAAGGGCAGACTCACCGTCGCAACGGCGGCAACTCAGGAAGAGGTAAACATGAAAAAATCCGTATTCTTCGGCTCGGTCGCGCTGGCCGCCCTCGTGGCGGGCGCTGCTTCGGCCTCGACGCTGGATGACGTCAAGGCCCGCGGCCAGCTGATCTGCGGCTCGAACCCCGGCCTGACCGGGTTCGCCGCGCCGGATGCCAACGGGGTCTATCAGGGCTTTGACGTCGCGGTCTGCAAGGCCGTCGCGGCGGCGGTGCTGGGCGATCCGATGAAAGTGAAATACGTGCCGCTGACCGGCGAGACCCGCTTCACCGCGCTGGCCTCGGGCGAGGTCGACGTGCTGGTGCGCAACTCGACCTGGACCTTCTCGCGCGATACCGAGCTGGCGCTCGATTTCGTCGCCGTCAACTACTACGACGGTCAGGGCTTCATGGTGAACAAGTCGCTCGGCGTCAGCTCGGCCAAGGAACTTGATGGCGCGACGATCTGCGTGCAGACCGGCACCACCACCGAGATGAACCTCGCCGATTTCTTCAAGGCGAACAACATGACCTATACGCCGGTGAACATCGCCGATGACGCGGAAGGCCAGCAGAAATTCGCCGCCGGCGCCTGCGACAGCTACACCACCGACGCTTCGGGCCTGGCCTCGTCGCGCGCGACGCTGCCCAATGCCGCCGATATCGTGATCCTGCCCGAGATCATTTCGAAGGAACCGCTCGGCCCGGTCGTGCGCCATGGCGACAACAACTGGGGCGACATCGTCCGCTGGAGCTTCTACGCGCTCGTCGCCGCCGAGGAATACGGCGTGACCAAGGCGAACCTGGAAGAAGTGGCCGCCACGACGCAGAACCCGGAAATCCGCCGCCTGCTCGGCCTCGAAGGCGACATGGGCAAGAAGATCGGTCTCGACAACGATTTCGCCAAGCGCGCGATCCTGGCCTCGGGCAACTACGGCGAGGTCTTCGAGGCCAATATCGGCGCCTCGACCTCGATCGGTCTGGCGCGCGGCCTGAACGCGCAATGGACGCAGGGCGGGCTGATGTACGCCCCGCCGTTCCGCTGATCCAGTCTTTCGATGCGGCCGGGCCAAGCCCCGGCCGCATTTTGCATTTCAAGGACGGTCTGTCGGGGCACAAGTCCCGAACGCAGTCGGCGCAAAGCCGCGGGGCAGACCGGACAGGGGAAAACCATGGCACTTGCAAGTGACCCGCCGAAAGCTGGCTTTCGGCTCTCGATGCTCATTTACGACACGCGGTTCCGCTCGATCACCATCCAGATCGTGGTGCTTCTGCTGTTTCTGGCCGGTCTCGTCTGGCTGCTCAACAACGCCTATGTGAACCTCGAGGCGAAGGGCAAGGACTTCAACTTTTCCTTCCTTTGGACGCGGGCGGGCTATGACCTGGCGCAGACGCTGATCCCCTATTCGAACGACGACACCCATTTGCGGGCGCTGGTCATCGGGCTGTTGAACACGCTTCTGGTGTCCTTTCTGGGCTGCATCCTGGCGACGGTGCTTGGCACGATCATCGGCGTGCTGCGGCTGTCGCAGAACTGGCTCGTGGCGCGGATCATGACGGTCTATGTCGAGACCTTCCGCAACATTCCGCTGCTTTTGTGGATCTTGCTCATGGGCACGATCCTGGCAGAGACCCGGCCGGTGCCGAAGGATTTCCGCCTGACCGAGGCGATGAAGGCCGCGGGCGAGGAGCCCAAGGCCTCGATGTGGTTCTTTGACTCGGTGGCGGTGACGAACCGCGGCACCAACCTGCCCGCCCCCGCTTTCGATCATTCGCTGGGCGTGGTCGATATCGGTTGGAACCTGCCCGTCAGCCTGAACGCGCTGGCGATCCTCGCGGTGATGTCGGCCTCCTTCTGGGGCTGGCGGCGCTTCATCGCCCGCGCCAAGGCGGTGCAGGAGGCGACCGGCACCCGCCCCACGACCTGGTGGCCAAGCCTGCTGATCCTCTTCGCGCCGATTTCGGCGCTGCTCTACGGTCTCGGCTTCCATCTGGATTATCCGCAGATCACCAGATTCGACTTCACCGGCGGCTTCCAGATGCTGCATTCCTTCACTGCGTTGCTGATCGCGCTGACGCTTTACACCGCGGCCTTCATCGCGGAAATCGTGCGGGCGGGAATTCAGGCGATCTCGAAGGGCCAGACCGAGGCCGCTTATGCGCTGGGTCTGCGGCCGGGCCGCACGATGAGCCTTGTCATCCTGCCGCAGGCGCTTCGGGTGATCGTGCCGCCCCTGATCTCGCAATTCCTGAACCTGACGAAGAACTCGTCGCTGGCCATCGCGGTCAGCTACATGGACCTGCGCGGCACTTTGGGCGGCATCACGCTGAACCAGACCGGCCGCGAGCTGGAATGCATGATGCTGATGATGGGGATCTATCTGACCATCAGCCTGACGATTTCGAGCCTGATGAACCTCTACAACAAATCGATCAAGCTGAAGGAGCGGTGAGATGAGCGAGACCTCATTCGTGCGCACCGAGATGCTGGCGCCGAAACCCGCCCCCGTGTCGCAGGTGGGGGCGATCAAATGGATGCGCGAGAACCTGTTCTCGGGGCCGCTCAACACCGCGCTGACGATCCTTGGCGTGTTGGCGACGGTCTGGCTGGTGCAGGCGGCGGCGCCCTGGCTGTTGCACGGCGTCTGGAACGCCAATTCGCTGAGCGAATGCCGCGCGATCATCGCCGCCGCCCATGGCCCCGAAGCCACCGGCGCCTGCTGGGCGGTCATCCGGGTGCGCTGGAACCAGTTCCTGTTCGGCTTTTACCCGGTCGATCAATACTGGCGGCTGTTCGTGACCTTTGCCGGGCTGTTCCTTGCCCTGGCGCCGGTGCTGTTCGACGCGCTGCCGCGCAAGCTCCTTTGGGGCGCGCTGCTTTACCCGCTCGTGGCCTTCTGGCTGCTGTGGGGCGGGCCGATCTGGGGGCCGGTGGCGGTGCTGGCGGGCTTCGTGATCCTTGGCCTGCTGTTCACTGCGCTGGCGCCGAAACTGGGCGTGCCGGTCTCGGCCGGGGTGGGTCTTGTCGCGGCGGCGCTGTTCTGGCTTTACGCCGCCGCGCCGATCGAGGCGGCGCTGCAATCGGCTCTGCCCTTCGCCCTCTCCGAGGTCGACAGCGACCAGTTCGGCGGCTTCCTGCTGGCGCTGGTGATCGGGGTTTCCGCCATCGTTCTCTCGTTGCCCCTGGGCATCCTCTTGGCGCTGGGGCGGCAATCCGACATGCTGATCGTGAAATCGCTCTCGGTGGGCGTGATCGAATTCGTCCGCGGCGTGCCCTTGATCACGCTCCTTTTCACCGCTTCGCTGCTGCTTCAGTACTTCCTGCCGCCGGGGACCAGCTTCGATCTGATCTTGCGCGTCGTCATCCTCGTGACCCTTTTCGCCGCGGCCTATATCGCCGAGGTGATCCGGGGCGGTCTGGCGGCGCTGCCGCGCGGCCAATATGAAGCCGCCGACGCGCTTGGCCTTGATTACTGGCAGGCGCAACGGCTGATCATCATGCCGCAGGCGCTGAAGATCTCGATCCCGGGGATCGTCTCCTCGTTCATCGGGCTGTTCAAGGATACGACGCTGGTGGCCTTTGTCGGGCTCTTCGACCCGCTCAAGGGCATTTCGAACGTCGTGCGCTCGGACATGGCGTGGAAGGGCACCTATTGGGAACCCTATATCTTCGTCGCCGTCATCTTCTTCCTCTTCAACTTCAGCATGTCGCGCTACTCGATGTATCTCGAGCGCAAGCTGAAGCGTGACCACCGTTAAGGAGGCGCTCATGTCAGAGCCCAGCTATGACCACGCGGTCGACCGCAGCCACATGCAGGTGAGCGACGAGATCGCGATCCAGATCAGCCAGATGAACAAGTGGTACGGCCAGTTCCACGTGTTGCGCGACATCAACCTGACGGTGCATCGCGGCGAGCGCATCGTGATCGCCGGGCCCTCGGGCTCGGGGAAATCGACGATGATCCGCTGCATCAACCGGCTGGAGGAACACCAGTCCGGCAAGATCATCGTCGACGGCATCGAACTGACCTCGGATCTGAAGAACATCGACAAGGTCCGGTCGGAAGTCGGGATGGTGTTCCAGCACTTCAACCTGTTCCCGCATCTGACGATTTTAGAGAACCTGACGCTGGCGCCCATTTGGGTGCGCAAGGTGCCCAGGCGCGAGGCCGAGGAAACCGCGATGTATTACCTCGAAAAGGTGAAGATCCCGGAACAGGCGCAGAAATACCCCGGCCAGCTGTCGGGCGGGCAGCAGCAGCGGGTGGCGATCGCGCGCTCGCTCTGCATGAAGCCGAAGATCATGCTGTTTGACGAGCCGACCTCGGCGCTCGATCCCGAGATGATCAAGGAAGTGCTGGATACGATGATCCAGCTGGCCGAGGAAGGCATGACGATGCTGTGCGTCACCCATGAGATGGGCTTTGCCCAGGCGGTGGCGAACCGGGTGATCTTCATGGCCGACGGGCAGATCGTCGAGCAGAACAACCCGCATGACTTCTTCCACAACCCGCAATCGGAGCGGACGAAGCAATTCCTCAGCCAGATCCTGGGGCACTGAAGGGTGGGGGCGCTGCCCCCACACCCCCGAGGTATTTCGGGCAAGATGAAAGGGCGGCCGCAGGGCTGCCCTTCTTATTTGCCGCGGCTGGCCGGAAGGAAGAAGTCGAGCATCGAGCCCTGACCGGGGGCGACTTGCGACCAGTCGTCGATCTGAAAATCGACGATCAGCGTGGCGCAGGTCGGATATTTGCGGAAATCCGGGTCGTAATTCGGCCGCGACGGCAGCGATGCGGCGAAATCGGCGATGCCCGGGTTATGCGCGATCAGCATCACGCTGGGCGCCGTGGCGGTCTTCAGCACGGCGAGCAGCGTCTCGGGCGTGGCTTGATAAAGGCTGTCGATGAAGCGCACCTCGGGCCGGGTCTCGATCACCGCCGAGGCGACGCCGTCCCAGGTCTCGCGGGTGCGGGTGGCGGGGGAGCACAGCACCTCCTCTGGTTCAAGCCCGCGCGAGGCGAGGAAATCGCCCAGCTCATGCGCCGCGGCGCGTCCGCGCGCGTTCAGCGGGCGGTCGGCATCGGCCATCAGGGGATCGTCCCAGCTCGATTTCGCATGGCGGGTGAGGATCAGGCGACGGTGTCCGGTGGGGGTCATCTGTGGAAGTGCCTCATGTGCCAAGCGGATTGAGCCTCCAGCCTGCCATAGCTTTGACCCGGGGGGCAAGAGCGCCGGACAAGACATCCGCCGGAAAGGCAGTTTTCCCCTTCCCCGGTGTTAAGGAACGCATGGCAGGCGGGGACGTCATAGCCCTTTGCCGACAGGGCGCCGCAGGGGCAGGCGGTGGTGCAGGGCGCCGCGCAGCCCGAACAGGGGTGTTTTGACGCAGGGGGCAGGGGAAGCTGTTCCGGCAGCGCCAGAGCCCCCCGAAACGAGGTCCAAAGCCCCATCCGCTCATGCGCAAGCATCTGAACCGGCGAGGGAAAGGCCTGCTGCGACTCGGTCGCCCAGGCGAAGAACGGCGGGTAGGGCGGCCCGTCCGAGGGAAAGATCGCGCGTCCGCCGAAGGTCGTGGCCAAGGCCCCGATCACCCGTTTCGACCAGCGGTCGAGCGGATCGGGGCGGCCATCGGCAAATTCCGGCTCTGCCGTCACATGGTCCCAGAAGCCCGGTTCGTCGGGGGACAGAAGCAGGATCGTTTCGGCGCTCGCGGCGGCCATGCCCGCCACGAACAGATGCGCCGCGGCCAGCGCCTCGGTCAGGGCCTGCGGCAGGCTCACCGGCGGTGCGGCGTCACCCGCGTCGTCGTCGAGCGGATCATCGAGCCCGCCCCGTGTTCGGTGAACAGCTCCAGCAGGCAGGCGTTCGGCACTCGGCCATCGAGGATGACCACGGCGCGCACGCCTTCCTTGACCGCCTTCAGCGCGGTTTCCACCTTCGGGATCATGCCGCCCGAGATCGTGCCATCGTCGATCAGCGCATGGACCTCTTCGGGGCTCATCTGGGTGATGACCTCGCCCGCCTTGTTCTTCACGCCCGCCACGTCGGTCAGCAAAAGCAGCCGGTCGGCCTGCAGCGCGCCCGCGATGGCGCCCGCGGCGGTGTCGCCGTTGACGTTGAAGGTCTCGTTGTCGTTCACGCCCGTCGCCACCGGGGCGATGACCGGAATGAGCCCCGCGCCGTAAAGGTCGCGCACGATCTGCACGTTCATCTCCACCGGGCGGCCGACGAAACCGAGTTCGGGATCATCCGCCTCGCAGACCATCAGATCGTCGTCCTTGCCGGAAATCCCCACGGCGCGGCCGCCCTGATCGTTGATCGCCTGCACGATGCGCTTGTTCACCAGACCCGAGAGGATCATCTCGACCACCTCGACCGTGGCCTTGTCGGTGACGCGCTTGCCGCGGACCCAGTCGGATTTGATGCCAAGCTTGGCGAGCATCTCGTTGATCATCGGCCCGCCGCCATGCACCACCACGGGGTTCATGCCGACCTGCTTCATCAGAACGACGTCGCGGGCGAATTCCGCCATCGCCTCGTCGTCGCCCATGGCATTGCCGCCGAATTTCACCACGACGACCGCGCCGGTGTAGCGTTGCAGATAGGGAAGCGCTTCGGAAAGCGTTTTCGCGGTGGCGATCCAGTCACGGTCCATCGTCTGTTTTCTCATCAGGGGCCCTCGGGGAAGTCGGGAAAGTGTTAGAACCAATCGCGCCCCCTGCCAAGGGCATTGCCAATGCCGCCGGGGTGATTACATCGAAGGGGAAAAGCAGGAGAACGGGCATGGATGGACGCAAGGTAATGCTGTTGACAGGGGCAAGCCGCGGGATCGGCCATGCCACGGTGAAGCGCTTCGCACGCGAGGGCTGGCGGATCATCACCTGCTCGCGCCAGCCCTTCCCCGAGCAATGCCCCTGGGGCGGCGGGCGTGAAGATCACATCCAGCTCGATCTGGGCGATCCTAATGCGACGATCCGGGCCATCGACGAGATCAAGTCGCGGCTTGACGGCAAGCTGCATGCGCTGGTGAACAACGCCGGGATTTCGCCGAAGGGGGAGGGGGGCGCGCGACTCAACACCATCGACACCGACCTGCGGACCTGGGGGCAGGTGTTCCATGTGAATTTCTTCGCCTCGATCGTGCTCGCCCGCGGGCTGAAGGACGAATTGTCGGCGGCGAAGGGGGCGGTGGTCAACGTCACCTCGATCGCGGGCTCGCGCGTGCATCCCTTTGCGGGCGCGGCCTATTCGACCTCGAAAGCCGCGCTGAAGGCGCTGACGCGGGAAATGGCGCATGATTTCGGGCCGATGGGGGTGCGGGTCAATGCGATCGCCCCCGGCGAGATCGAGACCTCGATCCTCTCGCCCGGCACCGAAAAGATCGTCGAGACCCTGCCGCTGCGCCGCCTCGGCCAGCCGCGCGAAGTGGCCGACGTGATCTGGTTCCTGTGCTCGGATGCCTCGAGCTATGTCACCGGCACGGAAATCGAGGTGAACGCGGGCCAGCACGTCTGACCGGCGGGGGAGGGGGGCTCTGCCCCCCGGCTTTGCCTCCCCCCGGGATATTTCGGCCAAGGTGAAAGGGCATTCACCTTGGCGCAAATATCCCGGGGGTGTCCCGCAGGGACGGGGGCAGCGCCCCCTAGGCCAGCGTGGCGATGATCGCGCGGAGCGTCTCGATGCCCTCGCCCTTTTCCGAGGAGGTGACGACGATCTCGGGATAGGCGGCCGGGTGTTTGGCAAGCGCCCCCTTGACCTGTTCGATCACCCGCTCCAGCTCGGCCTTGGAAATCTTGTCGGCCTTGGTCAGCACCGCCTGAAAGGTCACGGCGGAGCGGTCGAGGAGTTGCAGGATTTCCTCGTCCACCGCCTTCACCCCGTGGCGCGCGTCGATCAGGACGAAGGCGCGGCGCAGGGTGGCGCGGCCCGAGAGGTAGGATTTCAAAAGCGCCTGCCACTTCTTCACGATCGCCACCGGCGCTTCGGCAAAGCCGTAGCCGGGCAGGTCGACCAGATAGGGGCCGCCCTCGGTGCTGAAGAAGTTGATCTCCTGCGTCCGGCCCGGCGTGTTCGAGGCGCGGGCGAGGTTCTTGCGCCCGGTCAAGGCATTGATCAGCGAGGATTTCCCCACGTTCGAGCGGCCCGCGAAACAGACCTCGATCCGGTCGGCGGGCGGCAGGCCCGTCATCGCGACGACGCCCTTGAGAAACTCGACCTGCGCCGCGAACAGCAGCCGGCCGCGTTCGCGCGCCTCTTGTTCCGGCTCCGGGGCCAGCGTGAATTGCATCTGCATCAAAGCACCTCCACAGGGTCGCCAAGGGTGATGGTGCCGCCTTCGATCACCGTTGCATAACAGCCGAAATGCCAGTCGCCGTTCAGGCGGTCGAGCAGGTCCAGCATTTCAAGATCTTCCGTGCCGGTGGCCGGATCGGTGCAGGTGGCCCGGCAGCGGGTGATCGGCATTGCCACCTCGAGCACGGCCGCGCCAAGGCGCAGCCGCTTGCCCGGCAGATCCCGCTCGGCCCAGGGCGCCCAGCCCTCGACCCAGAGATTGCCGCGAAAGCGATGCCGCGAGATCTCTTGCCCGGCGGCCTGACCAAGTGCTCCGAGCGAGGAGAGCGAGAGCAGCGAAACATAGGGGTCTGCCATGTCGGAAAGCGCGACACCTTCGACACGTTCGACCGCGCGCGGCGCCGGGCGGCTTTCGGGCCAGAGCGGGCGCAGCCAGTCGATCAGCCGCGCCTGATCCTCGGCCCGGTCGGGATCGACGGTCAGGGCGGGGTGCTCGGGATGGGTCAGCGTGATCTGCCCGTCTTCCAGCATCTGCGCCGTGACGGCCATCAGCTTCGGGCCCGCGACGCCGCGCAGGAAGTTCTGCTTGCGCGCCCAGTCCCGCAGCGGGCTGTCGAATTTCGCCGCCTGATGCGAGACCGCCCAGACCCGGTCAAAAGGCAGAACGCGCCCCTGCATCAGGGGCGCGCTTTCGATGTCCTCATGGCCGATCGATTTGATCGGATGCCGGACGATATGGGTCAGCCGTCCGGTCATTTCTTCGGCGGTTCTTCCGCGGTCTTCTTGCGGAACCCGGCGATGATGTTGCCGAACAGGTCAGGCCGTTTGCCGTGCAGCGACATGATCGAATATTGCTGCGCGAAGGTGATCACGTTGTTGGCGATCCAGTAGAGCACCAGGCCCGAGGCGAAGCCGCCCAGCATGAACATGAAGATCCAGGGCATCCAGGCGAAGATCGCCGCCTGGCTCGGATCGGTCGGGGCCGGGTTCAGCTTTTGCTGGAACCACATCGAGATGCCGAGCAGGATCGGCAGCACGCCGAGGCTGAAGATGAACAGCAGCGAACCAGGTTCCGGCGTCGCATAGGGCAACAGGCCGAACAGGTTCAGGATCGAGGACGGATCGGGGGCCGAGAGGTCCTTGATCCAGCCGATCCAGGGCGCGTGATAGAGCTCGATCGTGACGTAGATCACCTTGTAGAGCGCGAAGAAGATCGGGATCTGCAGCAGGATCGGCAGGCAGCCCGCGGCGGGGTTGATCTTCTCGCGCTTGTAAAGCTCCATCATGCCGCGCTGCAGCGCCTGCTTGTCATCCTTGGTGCGCTCTTTCAGCGCCTCCATCATCGGCTGGATTTCCTTCATCTTCGCCATCGAGATGTAGGAGGTCCGCGCCAGCGGGAAGACGATCAGCTTGATGATCACGGTCAGCGCGATGATCGCCCAGCCCATGTTGCCCAGCACCGCATGCAGCCAGTGCAGCAGCCGGAACATCGGTTTCGTCAGGAAGTAATACCAGCCCCAGTCGATCGAATCGACGAAACGGGTGATCTGCGGCTGCGTCGGGTCGATCTTGTCGCCGAACAGCCGGTCGAACATGCCGGGGTCGTTTTGATATTGCGCGATCGGTTCCCATTCCTTCGCGCCCGCGAAAAGCCGCATCGTGACCGAGGTGCTGGCCCCGGCGGCGATCTCGACGGCGGGCTGGCGGGTCTCGGTCTGGTAAAGATCGGCCGAGGGGACGTATTTCACCACCGAGGTGAAGCGCGCGGTTTCCGGAATGAGCGTGGTCATCCAGTATTTGTCGGTGAACCCGGCCCATCCGCCCGTATCGGCGCTGCGCACATCGGCCTGACCCTCGCCCGCGATGGCGTCAAGATCGGTGATCTTCTTGTATTTGATTTCCTGCAGCTCGCCGTTGGTCATCCGCACCGCGCCTTCGTGCAGCACATAGACGCGGTTCCCCGCCGGAATGCCGTGCCGGGCGATGATGCCCCAGGGCGCGATGCTGACCGGCGCGGCGCCGGTATTCGTCACCGCATCGGTCACGGTGAACAGATATTGCGGATCGACCGCGATGGTGCGGGTGAAGGTCAGCCCGGCGCCATTGTCCCAGGTCAGGACCAGCGGGGTCTCGGGCGTCAGCTTCGCGCCTTCGGGCGCGGTCCAGAGCGTCTTCGGCCCGGGCACCTGCGCGGCGGTCACACCGGCCAGCGCCGACCAGCCCTGCACCACGTAATAGGGCTTGGCGGCATTCAGGTCGCTGCTGCCGACCGGCGCCAGCAGGCGGACAAGCGGCGAGGCCGGGTCGAGTTTCTCGTGATAATGCTTGAGCGAGAGGTCATCGAACCGCGCGCCAAGCAGCGAGATCGAGCCGGTCAGCGCGGGCGTGTCGATGGTGACGCGCGGCGCCTCGGGCGCGGGCTCGACCGCAGGCGCGGCCGTGGCCAGAGGGGCCGCGGTCGGCGCCGGGAGCGCAGTCTGCTCCGCCACGGCCGGGTCCGAAGCGGTCGGTTTCGGCGGCGGGAAGAAGACGGTCCAGACGACGATCACCAGTGCCGAAAGCACCGTCGCAAGGATGAGGTTCCTGTTTTGATTGTCCATGGGCGTGCATTTCCCCTGCCGATCCGGAGTCGGCCCGGTTCAACAGAAGGGGCGACCAAAGGTCAAGCGGTTTCGCGCGGCAGCCTGTCGCAAGCGTCGATTCCCGCCTTATGCCGCAGCGGCACGGCGCCGGGGTCCGGCCTCGCTGCGTAGACTGGCGGCGCAGACGGGCGGGGGCGGGGTCAGGCGCCGCGGCGCAGATCCGGCCGCGGGATCGAGGCCAGCCGCGCCGCGTGGCGTCCCATCCATCCGGCGCATTCATCCAGCGGCAACGGCGCCGAGATCGCCTTGCCCTGCACATGATGGCAGCCGAGCTGCGCCAGCATCGCATGTTCGCCGATCGTCGCCACGCCTTCGGCCAGGGTCTCGAGCCCGAGCCCGGCGGCAAAGGAGATGATCGCCGAGACCAGACGTTGCTGTTCCGGGTCGCGTTCGAGATTGGTCACGAAAGAGCGGTGGATGCGGATCCGTTCCGCGCCGGTGCGGCGGATCGCCGAGACCGAGATCGGCCCGGTGCCGAATCCGGCCAGCTCGATCCGGCAGCCCATCTTCGCGCAATGCGAGATGTTGCGCATCACCACCTCGTCGTCGAGCCGCGCGGTGACGTCGCGGTGCAGGACCAGACAGACCCGCTGCGGCGCCATGTCGAAGCGGTCGAATTCCCATTTCAGCCGGTCGAACATCTTCGGATCGGTGACATGCTCAAGCCCGATCGGCAGGCTCACCATGCCCGGCCCCGCAGGCAGCTTGTCCCAGTCGCGCAGCGCGCCGAAACATTGAAACAGCATCACTTCGGCCAGACGCGCCTGCAGCCCGTTCGCGGTGACGGCGGGCAGGATCTCGGCCTCGCCGAGGATGCCGCGATCCCGGTCAAGCCAGCGCGGCACCGCCTGCATCCCCGAGATCGTCCCGGTATCGGTGCTGATCTGCGGCTGGAAATAAGCGACGATGCGGCCTTCCTCGAGCGCGGGGGTGATGTCCGGGCTTCGCGCGTCCCTTGCCCGGGCGAAGCCCGGCAAGTCGGGCGCATAGGCCCGGATGCTGCCCGGACCATGGCGCGCGGCCTCCTCGGCGGCGCTTTCGGCCGCGGTCAGGATCGCCCGCCCGGTCGGTTCGGGGGCACGGGTCATCAGGCAGAACCCGACATGGGTGGTGATGTTCACGCTGCGCCCGCTGATCGAATAGGGCGCGTCGCAGGCCAGCTGCAACCGCCCCGCCAGCTGGATCATGCTTTCCAGATCGGGCCTGTGCGTCGGGGCGAGCATCACCGCGTAGCGGCCGGTCTCGATCAGGGCGATTCGGTCGGTGTTGCGCAGCACGCCGCGCAGGCGCGTGGCGAAGGCCTGCAGGAAGTCCTCGAACTCTGCGCGCGACATCTGCCGCGACACCGCCGCCGGATCGTCGATGCCGATCACCAGACAGGCCGTGCCCTTGCCCGCCGCCTGCGCATCCTGCGCCGCGGCCTGCATCATCTCTTCGGCATCGGCACGTTGCGGCAGCGCCCGCAGGGCCTCGCCCTCGTCCTCGCTCTCCTCGGGGATCGCCAGCGGGCGGCTCATCCAGGCGACGATCAGGGCGGTGACGCCGATCAGCGTCATCCCTTCCAGCCCGAACCACAGCCCGGCCAGCGAGGCGGCGGGCAGAAAGGCCACCATGTCCCGGCGCAAGAGAATCGGCCCCTTGCGTTTCGCCCCGGTTTTCTTGCCCTTCCGTGCGGATTTGACCATTTTCGCCCTCGTCCCGGTCCAAAGGGGCATGCCCCTCGCATCGGGGATGACCCTAGGCAGGTTTCGTCAGGGATTGGTTAATAACCTTGGCGCAAATTCGGCATGTTTTCGTTAAAATCCGCAGCAATCGGCGCCTCGGCCCGCAGCAGCGCGGCGAAGTCGAACAGGCCCGGGTCGCACAGATGCGAGGGGCGGACATTCATCAGCGACCGGAACATCACCTGACGGCGGCCGGGGCTGCGGGCCTCCCAGGCATCGAGGATCTGCTTGACCTGCACCCGTTGCAGCCCCTCCTGCGAGCCGCAGAGATTGCAGGGGATGATCGGATAGCCCATGCCGCGGGCGAATTTTTCGCAATCCGCCTCGGCGACGAAGGCGAGCGGCCGACAGACGAAAAGATCGCCTTCCTCGTTCAGCAGCCGCGGCGGCATCGTCGCCAGCCGCCCGCCGTGAAAGAGGTTCATGAAGAAGGTTTCAAGGATGTCGTCGCGGTGATGGCCAAGCACGACCGAGGAACAGCCCTCTTCGCGGGCGATGCGGTAAAGATTGCCGCGCCGCAACCGCGAACACAGGCTGCAGGTGGTCTGGCCCTCGGGGATCTTGTCCTTGACCACCGAATAGGTGTCCTGAAACTCGATCCGATGCGGCACCTGCATCCGGGTCAGGAAGTCGGGCAGGACGGTGGCGGGAAAGCCGGGCTGGCCCTGATCGAGGTTGCAGGCGAGCAGATCGACCGGCAGCAGGCCGCGCCATTTCAGCTCGACGAGCGCGGCGAGCAGCGTGTAGCTGTCCTTGCCGCCCGAGAGGCAGACCAGCCAGCGATCACCGGGCTTGACCATGCCATAGGTCTCGATCGCCGTGCGGGTCTCGCGCAGGATGCGCTTGCGCAACTTCTTGAATTCGGTGGAAGACGGCGCCCCCGTCAGCAGCGGCGGCAGGCCGGTCTCATCCTCGTCAAGCATGGTCGTGATCCTTGTGCCGCGTCGCGTCGAAGGCCGGATCGGCGCCCGGCACCGGGTCGTAACCATGCCCGCCCCAAGGGTGGCACGAGGTAACCCGTTTCGCCGCCAGCCAGGCACCCTTGAGCGCGCCGTGCCGTTCCAGCGCCTCCATCGCATAGGCGGAACAGGTCGGCTGATAGCGGCAGCCATGGCCGACCCAGGGGGACAGCAGCAGCCGGTAGCCGCGCACGGGCAGGGAGATCAGAAAGGCGAGCGGGCTCATTTGCCCCGTCTCCGGCCCTTTGGCACCTCGCCCAAGGGGCGCGGCTTCAGGCTGCGCCCGGCGTGAATGTCGGTGATGGCGCGGACCAGATCGGCCTGAAGGGCAGCGAAGTCTCGGGTGGCGGTGGCTTCGGGGCGGCCGACAAGGACATAGTCCCAACCGGGTTGGCCAAGCGCGGGCAGGCCCAGCCGCGCCACCTCGCGCAGCCGGCGCTTGGCGCGGTTGCGGGCCACGGCATTGCCGAGCTTCTTCGAACAGGTGAAGCCGATGCGGATCAGATCTGCGGGGGCGGTGTCGCCTTCGCCGCGCTTGCGCGCCTGCAACAGGAAGCCGGGCGCGCTCATCCGCTGCGCCGAGGCGGTACGCAGGAAATCGGCGCGTTTGCGCAGAATGGTGATCGCAGGCGCCACAAATGTGGAAACCGCCGGGAGGCTTCCCGGATCCCGACCCTCTGGGCCAGTTGCGGGCGCCTCCGGCGGTGTCATGCGGTCAGGCCGTCAACCTTACGCCGACAGAACCTTGCGGCCGCGGGCGCGACGGGCGTTCAGAACCTTGCGGCCGCCTTTGGTCGCCATGCGGGCGCGGAAGCCGTGACGGCGGGCGCGAACGAGGTTCGACGGCTGGAAAGTGCGTTTCATCGCGGATACTCCGGTTGTCTTGTCGGGGGGGCAGCTGAACTCCTGCCGGATTCGGCCGCCCTGCAATTGAAGCCCGGTCTTTAGGGGCATCCTTTGCACAAGTCAATTCACCCGCGCGGGTTTTTTGCGCCTCCCGCGCCTGCGCGGCGTTTGCGCCCTTCCGCTGCCGTCAAGAGCCCCCTATGTAGATGCAAAAGGCTTTGGTATTCCTGAAAAATGCCGAAGCGACAAAGGGGGGGCGGAAGGACCCCCGGGCGGGTCGCCGCCGATCGGGACAGGATGAAGGTCAACACGCTTTCCGGGCGGTTTCTTGTGCTCACGACGGTCTTCGTCGTGTTGGCCGAGGTGCTGATCCTGTTGCCGGGGCTGGCAAATTTCCGCGAGGATTATCTGCAGACCCGATTGGAACGGGCGCAGATCGCCTCGCTTGCGCTTTTGACCACCGACATGATGATCGAACCGGATCTCGAGCAGGAGCTGCTCGACAATGCCGGGGTCTACAACGTCGTTCTGCGCCGCGATGCGGTGCGCCAGCTTGTGCTGTCCTCGCCGATCCCGCAGCCGATCACCGCCACCTATGACCTGCGCGAGGAGCCCTTCGTCAATCTGGTCCGCGATGCGCTGGCGGTGCTGGCCGATCCGCAGAATCACGTGATCCGGGTGATCGGCGATCCGGTGCAAAAGGGCGGCCTGGTGATCGAGGTGACGCTGGCCACCCAGCCGATGCGGCTGGCGATGATCGAATCGGGGCTGCGGCTTCTGTCGCTGTCGGCGGTGGTCTCGGTGGTGACGGCGTTTTTGCTGTTCTTCCTCGTGCGGCGTCTGATGGTGGTGCCGATCAAGCGCGTCGTTGCGCATATGGCCGCCTATGCCGCCGCGCCCGAGGATGCCCGCACGATCATCCGGCCGCAGGCCCGGATCGAGGAGCTGCGGGTGGCCGAGGAGGCGCTGGCCTCGATGCAGCATCAGCTCACGGCGGCCTTGCGGCAAAAGGAACGTCTGGCGCAGCTGGGTCAGGCGGTCGCCAAGATCAGCCACGATCTGCGCAACATCCTGACCACGGCGCAGCTGTTTGCCGACCGGATGGAGGGCTCGGACGATCCGGCGGTGCAGCGGGCGGCGCCGAAGCTGATGGGCTCGATCGGCCGCGCGATCAACCTGTGCGAGACGACATTGGCCTTTGGCCGCGCCGAGGAACCGCCGCCGCGGCTGGAACCCTTTGATCTGGCCGGTCTGGTGGCCGAGGTGATCGAGGGCGAACAGGGTCTGACCGCGGCGGTCGACTTCCTGTCCGACGTGCCGCCGGGCTTCGAGATCCATGCCGACCGCGAGCAGCTTTACCGGGTGCTCTCGAACCTCGCCCGCAATGCGCGGCAGGCGATCGAGGCGACGGGCAAGCCCGGCACGATCGAGATCGGCGCGGGCGACGAGGCCGAGAGCTGGTGGATCCGGGTGCAGGACACCGGGCCGGGCCTGCCCCTGAAGGCGCGCGAGCGGCTGTTCCAGCCGTTTTCGGGCGGGGTGAAGAAGGGCGGCACCGGGCTGGGTCTGGCGATTTCGGCGGAACTGGTGCGCGGCCACGGCGGACGGCTGGACCTTGAGCGCAGCGACGAGACCGGCACCGAATTCCGGCTGCACCTGCCGCGGCCGCTGCTGCTGGCGGGCGACGAGGCCGCGGTCTGAGCGATGCCCCGAAAACCGGGGGAAATCCGGGGGGCGGAAAGAAATCTTTCGATCTCCGCGTTTTCGGGCTTGCAAAGGTTTTCCTGCGGGGCTACATCGCCCCCCACGACGGACCCGTAGCTCAGCTGGATAGAGCATCAGACTACGAATCTGAGGGTCGGGCGTTCGAATCGCTCCGGGTCCGCCACTTCCTCTTCGACTGTGAAAGCCACGCCTTCGGGCGTGTTTTTTATTGCCCGGCCGGGGCCTGCGCCCTATGGCGCAAAGAAGGCGCGGCTTTGGGAGAGACCGATGACCCTTCTTCTGATCCATACCGGCGGCACGATCGGCATGGCCCCCGGGCCGCTGGGTCTGGCGCCGAAGCCCGGGCTGGTCGAGGCGGCTCTGGCCGAGCGCCTGCCCGTCGGCGCGATGTTGCGCACCCATGTCTTCAATCCCTTGCGCGACAGTGCCGACATCGGGCCCGCCGACTGGAATGCGATTCTCGATGCGCTCGACGCCCATCCCGGGGTGCCCGCGCTGGTCACGCATGGCACCGACACCATGGCTTTCACCGGGGCCGCTCTGGCGCAGGCGCTGGCGGGCCGGGCTGGCCGGGTGGTCCTGTGCGGATCGATGCAGCCCCTGGGACAGGGGGGTGATGCCGAGCGCAACCTGGATCTGGCGCTTGCGGCCGCCCATGCGCCCGGGATGGGCGTCGATCTGGCCTTCGACGGGCGGCTGATGGCGGCGGCGGGGCTGGTCAAGCACGACAGCCATGCCCGCGACGCCTTTCGCTCCCAGCCGCAGGATCACGCGCCCGCGCCGAAAACCCGCCGCTTCGATCCGGCGCGGCGGCTGGCGGTGCTGACGCTCTCGCCCGGGCTGCCCGGCGCGGCTTTGGCGGCGATGCTGCAGGCGCTCGATGGCGCGGTGCTGCGGGTTTTCGGCGCGGGCACGGTGATGAGCGATCCGGCGATCCTGTCGGCGCTGCGGGATGCCGTGGCCGCGGGCAAGCGGCTGCGTGCGGTCAGCCAATGCGAGGCGGGCGGGCTGGCGCCCGGCGCCTATGCGGCGGGGGCGGCGCTTTGGGCGGCGGGGGTTGAAAACGGCGGTCGCGAAACGCCCGAGGCGGCGCTGATCCGGCTTTGGCTGTCCTGATGCCAAAAGGGGCCCCGAAGGGCCCCTGTCGCAGGTTCACCCGAACTTATTGCGCCGTGGCGGCCAGCAGCGCCGCGGCGACGGCTTCGGTCGGTTTGCCCGAGGCGGTGCCGACGGCGGCCAGCGTCTGATCCGGCCCGGTCACGTTCAGCCCGGCTGCGCTCAGTTTCGCAGCGAGCGTCGCGCCATCGGTGCCGAAGACCGGCGCCACATCGGCAATCTTGCCCTGCATCACTGCCCGCGCCAGCGCGAATTGCGGCGGGCCCGAGCGGCCCTCGCCCGAGGGGATCGCGAAGGGGATCGAGATCAGCAGCGACACGACGAGCGCGATCCACATCGGCGCGCGCTTGATGTAATTCGTGACCGAGCGCCAGTTCTTCCAGACATGCAGCGCGAAGGGAACGATCAGCACCATCGACAGGATTTCGTGCATTTCGTGGAAGGTCGATTGCCCGACATGGAAAAAGAGCGCGACACCGGAGATCAGCGAGACCAGGAACAGCCCGGTGATGAAGGGCGTGGCGTAGCGGTTGAAAAGATCGTTCATGACATTGCTTTCTGTGGGGCCGGGGGCATCCTTGCAGGATCGGGCCCGGGTGCCTGAGAGGGGACAGGCGTAAAACGCCTATGGCCGCAACTTTCGTCGCGGCCATAGGTCGAAAGGCTCGATCCGCCCTGCGGCAGGCTGTCACACGGGCTTTGCGGCCAGCTGCACCAGCCGCAGACAGACCTGCGTCGCCTTGTCCATGTCCTGCACCGAGACCCATTCGAGCGGCCCGTGGATGTCCTGCATGCCGGTGAAGATATTCGGGCAGGGCACGCCCATTTCCGTCAGCCGTGACCCGTCGGTGCCGCCGCGGATCGGCACGGACAGCGGCGCGATCCCCTCGGCCTTGCAGGCGTCGCGGGCAAGCTCCACCGGGGTCATGTCCTTTTCCAGCCAATAGCGCATGTTGCGATATTGCGGCTTGATCGTGCAGGTGATCTCGGCCCGCGGCTCGGTGGCCGCCACCGCGGCGCAGACCTGCTGCAAAAGCTTGTCCCGCGCGGCCAGACCCTCCAGCTCGAAATCGCGCAGGATGATCGAGAACTCCACCTCGGCCGCGGTGCCCGCCATGGTGGTGATGTGCCAGAAGCCCTCGCGCCCGTCCACCACCTCGGGGGTCTGCGTCGCCTGCGGCAGCATCTCGATGATCTTTGCGGCCAGATGGAGCGCATTCACCATCTTGCCCTTGGCAGTGCCCGGATGGGTCGAGACGCCCTTGACCTTCACCTTGGCGCCATCGGCCGAGAAGCTTTCATATTCGATCTCGCTCACCGCGCCACCATCAAGCGTATAGGCGAAATCGGCGCCCAGATCCGCGGGCAAGCGGGCATCGACGCCGCGGCCGATTTCCTCGTCCGGGGTGAAGGCGAGGCGCAGTTTTCCATGCGGAATCTGCGGGTTGGCGATCAGATGCTCGGCCAGCGTCATCAGGATCGCCACCCCCGCCTTGTCATCGGCGCCAAGCAGCGTCAGCCCGGAGGCGGTGATCAGGTCATGGCCCAGCTTCTCGCCCAGATAGGGGTTGGCGGCGGGCGAATTCACCAGACCGGGGGCGTCCGGGTAGGTGATCTCGCCGCCGTTGTAGCCGCGAATGACCCGCGGTTTCACGCCCGCGGCGTGATAGGCGGGGGCGGTGTCCATATGGGCGAGCATGCCGATCACCGGCCCTTCGGCGGTTGCGGGCACGCTGGCCAGAACGGCGCCATAATCGGTCACCACCACCTCGGCGGCACCGATCCGGGTCAGCTCCTCGGCCAGCATCCGGGCAAGGTTCAGCTGAATCGCCGTCGAAGGCGAGGACGGGCTTTCCTCGTCGCTTTGGGTGTCGACGGCGGCGTAACGGCACAGGCGCTCTTCGAGGCGGGGGCAAAATTCGGTCATGACGGACTCCTTTTGCGCAATGGGACGCGGCCGGGCGGCGGTGTCAAGACTTGCCCCGTCGCGGCGGGGCGGCTACATCACGCTTCCGGCCGAACGGAGGACCCCATGGACACCGCCACCCGCATTGCCCGCACCATCGCCGAGGAAATCGCCGCGACCCCCGCGCAGGTCACCGCCGCGGTGGGGCTGCTTGATGAAGGCGCGACCGTGCCCTTCGTCGCGCGCTACCGCAAGGAGGTGACCGGGGGGCTGGATGACACGCAGCTGCGCAAGCTGGCGGAACGGCTCGATTATCTGCGCGAACGTGAGGCGCGGCGGGCGGCGATTGTCGCCTCGATCACCGAACAGGGCAAGATGACGGATGACCTCGCGCTGGCGCTGGCGCGGGCCGAGACCAAGGCGGAACTCGAGGACCTGTATCTGCCCTACAAGCCGAAGCGGCGGACGAAAGCGATGATCGCGCGGGAAAACGGCCTTGGGCCGCTGGTCGAGGCGATCTTGGCCGACCGTCGCGCGGTGCCGGAAAAGCTGGCCGAGGGGTATCTTTCCGAAGCCGTCGCGACGGTGAAGGAGGCGTTGACCGGCGCGCGGGAGATCGTCGCCGAAGGGCTGGTGGAAAACGCCGCGCTGCTGGGGTCCTTGCGCGAATTTCTGGCGCGCGAGGCCGTGATCTCCGCGAAGCTGGTGGAGGGGCAGGCCGAGAAGGGCGCGAAATTCTCGGACTATTTCGATCACCGCGAGCGCTGGGCCGATGTGCCCAGCCACCGGGCGCTGGCCATGCTGCGCGGCTCGAATGAAGGCGTGCTGACGCTGGATATCGCCCCCGACGAAGAGGGCGTCGCCCGGGCCGAGGCGATGGTGGCCGCGGCCTTGGACGCCAAGACCCAGGCGCCGGGGGATGCGTGGTTGCGCGGCGTGGCGGGCTGGACCTGGCGGGTGAAGCTGAGCCTGTCGATGATGCTTGATCTGCTCTCGGACATGCGCGGTCGGGCGCAGGACGAGGCGATCAAGGTTTTCTCCCGCAATCTCAAGGATCTGCTGCTGGCCGCCCCGGCGGGGGCGAAGACGACTCTGGGGCTCGATCCCGGCATCCGCACCGGCTGCAAGGTCGCGGTCGTTGATGCGACGGGCAAGGTGCTGGCCACCGAGACCGTCTATCCCTTCCCGCCGAAATCCGATCTGCGCGGCACGCAGGCGGCGCTGATCCGGCTGATCACCGCGCACAAGGTTGACCTCATTGCCATCGGCAACGGCACGGCCAGCCGCGAATCGGAACGGCTGGTGGCGGAAACGCTGAAGCTGCTGCCCGCTTCGGTGAAGGCGCCGACCAAGGTTGTCGTGTCCGAGGCCGGGGCCTCGGTCTATTCGGCCTCCGAACTCGCCGCGAAGGAATTCCCCGATCTGGATGTGTCGCTGCGCGGCGCGGTCTCGATTGCGCGGCGGTTGCAGGACCCCTTGGCGGAACTGGTGAAGATCGAGCCGAAATCCATCGGCGTCGGCCAGTATCAGCATGACGTCGATCAGTCGAAGCTGGGCCGGGCGCTGGAAGGCGTCGTCGAGGATGCGGTGAACGCGGTGGGCGTCGATCTCAACACCGCCTCGGCGCCGCTCCTGGCGCATATCTCGGGCCTCGGGCCGGGTCTGGCCGAGGCGATCGTCGCGCATCGCGATGCCAATGGCGCCTTCAAGAGCCGCAAGGAATTGCTGAAAGTGTCCCGCCTCGGGCCGCGGGCGTTCGAGCAATGCGCGGGCTTTTTGCGCATCACCGACGGGGCCGAGCCGCTCGATGCCTCCTCGGTCCACCCCGAAGCCTATGATGTCGCCCGTGCCATCGTGAAATCCTGTGGCCGCGATATCCGCGCGCTGATGGGCGACAGTGCGGCGCTGGCGAAACTGCGCCCGCAGGAGTTCGTCACCGAGAAATTCGGCCTGCCGACGGTGCGCGACATTCTGGCGGAACTCGAAAAACCCGGCCGTGACCCGCGGCCCAGCTTCGTCACCGCGACCTTTGCCGAGGGCGTCGAGGATATCAAGGACTTGAGGCCCGGGATGCAGCTTGAGGGCACGGTGACGAACGTTGCGGCCTTTGGCGCCTTTGTCGATATCGGCGTGCATCAGGACGGGCTGGTCCATATCAGCCAGCTCGCCGACCGTTTCGTGAAAGACCCGCATGAGGTGGTGAAGGCGGGCGATGTGGTCAAGGTCCGGGTGACCGAGGTCGATGTGCCGCGCAAACGCATCGCGCTGACGATGCGCAAGGATGGCGGCGCTGCGGCGCGCGAGGACCGCGCCGCCCGTGGCCCCGAGGCGCAAAAGGGCCCGAAGGGACGCCAGCCGATGTCGGCCAGCCCGAAAACGAGCCAGGCCACCGGCGGCTTTGGCGCGGCGCTGCTCGATGCGATGAAGAAACGCTGAGGGGGTCTCCCCTCAGCTGCCCCCCGGTCTGCAGCCCCCGTTCAGCTGACCGCCGCGCGGCCGTGGCCGATGGCTGATTGCATCGTCCGCACCACGACGAACGCATCGCGCAGATGCGAGCGTTCCAGATCGCTGAGGTCCGAGGGGGCGAGGAAATTGTCCGCCGCCCGCCCGGATTTGATCAGCAGCGCCTGATTTTCCAGCCGCATCGTCGCGATCAGATCATAGGCCTCGATCAGATCGCGGGCGCCCGTGGCCGAGACCACCCCGGCCTCTTCGGCGGCCTTCAGCCGGGCGCGGGTGTTTGACGGCACCAGCCGCCCTTGCAGCGCATAGATCCGGGCCAGATCCACCACCGGCACCACCCCGTTCATCTTCATGTCGATGTGGTTCCGATGCTCGCCCGAGCGGATCGTGGCGAAGCTGCGAATGAGCCCGAGGGGCGGCGTATGCTTCAGCGCCGCCGCCGTCATGTGCATGACGAAGACCGAATTTTGCGCCGCCATCGCCAGGGTTTCGGCGCGCAGATCCTCGAACATCGCGATGCCGCCGCCGCCGATCGGGCGCAGGTCGAACATCACCGAGGCCAGCATCTGCGCCTCGGGGTCGGGCCGCGAAATCCAGCCCGCGAAATAATCGCGCCAGACCCGCAAGGGCTGACGCCAGCGCGGGTTGGTCGCCATCATCTCGCCCGGGCAATGCGCATAGCCGCAGGCATCAAGCCCGTCGCAGACGATCTGCGCCAGCGCGCGGAAATAATCCATGTCGGCCGCCGTCACCCGGTCATCGAGGATCAGGCAATTGTCCTGATCCGAAATGCCGCTCTGCTCCTGCCGCCCCTGAGAGCCGCAGGCGAGCCACAGATAGGGCACCGGCGGCGCCCCCAGCTGGCGTTCCGCCATCACCAGAAGACGCCGCGTCACCGCATCGGCAATGTCGGTGATCAGCCGCGTCACCACATCCGGGCCGTGATGCCCGCCCACCAGCTGCACCAGCAGCTGCGGGATGCGCCCGGTCACCGCCGTCATCTCGGCCAGTGTCTCGGCGGAAACCACGTCGCGGATCAGCATGGCCGAGGATACGGCCTGAAACCGCGTCAGATCCGTTTGCGTGATCATGCCGACGAAACGCCCCGCCTCGGTGATCGGCAGATGGCCGATGCGGCGTTCAAGCATGATATGCAGGATGTCCGATCCAAGCGCGCTGGGCGGCAGGCTGACCGGCGCCGCCGTCATCACCGCCGCCACGGCCGTATCAGGTGGCAGGCCATCGGCCAGCACCTTGTTCGACAGATCGCGCTGCGTGACGATGCCCAGAAGCGTCTCGCCCGGGTCGACGACGCCCAGCGAGGAGACATGCGCGTCGCGCATCATCCGCGCCGCCATCAGAACCGTCGTCTCGGGCGCGCAGGACAGCGGCTTGCGCGCCACCAGATCGGCGACCTTCTGTGTCGCGATATCAGTCGAGACCTTCTCGCCGCGCTTGCGGTTGAAGAAGCGTTCAAAGGCCGGATAGGTCTCGATCAGCCGCTTGAAGGTGGGGGTGGGCAGCACAAGGCAGATCGTCTGTTCGCTGGCCTTCGCCTGCGTCGCCGCCAGCCCGTCGCGCAGGATGCCGCGTTCGCCAAAGGAATTGCGCGGACCGAGCTGCGACACAAGCCCGCCATTGCCATCGGTGATTTCGACCGCGCCCTGTTTCACCAGATAAAGCCCGCCGATGGGCGTTTGATAGACATAGATCAGCGAGCCCGGGCGAAACTCCATCCGGCGAAAGGCGCTGGCGACGGTTTCCAGCTCCTCGCGCGGCAGGCTGTCGTAGGGGTGGACCGTCTCCAGAAAGGCGATATGGGCCTCGCGATCGGTTTCCATGACCTGTTCCTTGGCTGTGGCGGCCTGGGTGAGGGGCGGCCGCCTTGGACGCGACGGCGCCTGCCGTTGCGTCAGTCATCCTGCGCAAAGATCAAAACCTGCGCCAGTCCGATTTCGGGGCCGGGCCAATTCGCCGCGTCTTCTCAGTCCCTTGCGAGTGCCTCGACAGGGTCAAGCCGGGCTGCGGCGCGGGCGGGCAGGAAGCCGAAACTGACCCCGATCAGGCTTGAGCACAGGAAGGCCAGCGCCGCCACCGGGACCGAGAACGACAGTTTCATCGTGCTTTGGAAAGTGTTGAAGACCTGCCCCGCCGCCATGGCCAAAGCCACGCCCAGAAGCCCGCCCAGAAGACAGATCAGCACCGCCTCGATCAGGAATTGCGCCACGATGTCGGACCGCCGCGCGCCGACCGCCACCCGCACGCCGATTTCCGCGGTGCGTTCGGTGACCGACACCAGCATGATGTTCATCACCCCGATGCCGCCCACCACCAGCGAGATCAGTGCGATGGCGGCGACCAGAATGGTCATCGTCTGCGTCGTCTGGGTGATCGTGTTGCGGATCGTGTCGGCGTTTTGCAGGAAGAAGTCCTTCTTGCCGTGGCGTTGCTCGATCAGCGCGGAAATCTGCCCCTCGGCATCGGCCATGCTCACCGTATCGGCCACTTTCACCGCGATCGAATTGATCGTGTTCGAGCCGGTGATGCGGACCGCAGCGGTGGTGAAGGGGGTGAAGACGCGCACCTGCGTCGGGCCGAAGCCGGAACTGGTCGCCTCGACCCGGCCGATGATGCGCAGCGGCACCTTGCCGATCAGGATGGTCTTGCCCAGCACCGAACCGCCCTGCGGAAAGAAGGCCTTGGTGGCTTCGGCATCCAGAACGGCCACCTGCGCCCGGGCCTCGATCATCGCCTGATCGATCAGCATCCCCTCGCGCAGGGTGAAGCCGCCGACGTCGAAATAGCCCGCCGAGACCCCGCGCAGCGAAACCGAGGTGGTGGTGGCGCCCAAGGTCGCGGATTTCTGCGTGCTGATTTCGGGGCTGACCGAGGCGGTGAAGGGCTGCGCCGCCAGCGCCACCGCATCGGCCACGACAAGGGTGCGGATGCGGCTGGCCATGCGGTCGCCAAAGCCGGTGCCGGGGCGGATGGTGATGGTGTTGGTGCCCAAGGCGGAAATGCCCGAAAGCACCTTTTCCTGCGATCCCTTGCCCAGCGCCACCACCGACACCACCGAGGCGATGCCGATGATGATGCCAAGCATGGTCAGAAAGCTGCGCAGCCGATGCGCGGCAAGGGCCTTGACCGCCATCCGCGCGGCTTCGCCAAGGCGCCCGACAAAGGCGCCGGGGCCGCTGCGCGCGACCGCCGGGCGGTCCAGCGCCGCCGCCGCGGTCTCGGGCGGGCCGGGGCGGCTGTCCGAAAGGATCGCGCCATCGCGGATCTGGATGATCCGGCTGGCCCGGGCGGCGACGTCGGGATCGTGGGTGATGACGACGATCGTATGGCCGCGCCGGTGCAGGTCGTCAAACAGGTGCAGAAGCTCGGTGCCCGAGACGCTGTCGAGCGCGCCGGTGGGTTCGTCGGCCAGGATCACCTCGCCGCCGTTCATCAGCGCACGCGCGACGGACACCCGCTGCTGCTGCCCGCCCGAAAGCTGCGACGGGCGATTGTTCAGCCGGTTGCCAAGGCCGAGCCGGGTCAGCAGCGCCTCGGCGCGGGGCTGGCGGCTGCCCGCCTCGGTGCCCGCATAAATCGCCGGGATCTCCACGTTGCCCACCGCCGAAAGCGAGCCAAGCAGCTGATATCGCTGAAAGATGAAGCCGAAATGCTCGCGGCGCAGCTTTGCCAGCGCGTCATTGTCAAGCCCGCTCACATCCTGCCCGTCATAGGCATAGCTGCCGCGCGTCGGATGATCGAGGCAGCCGATCAGGTTCATCAGCGTCGATTTGCCGGAGCCGGAAGCGCCGATGATGGCGACGTAATCGCCGCGCCAGATGTCCAGATCGATGCCGCGCAGGACAGAGACCGCCTCGTCGCCGATGACGTAATCCTTGCCGATGCCGCGCAGGCGAATGATCGGCGCCTCCATCTCAGAACCCCATCATCGGCGGCCGGTTGCGGCGCCCGGTGTCGGAATTCGCCGCCGAGATCGAGGGCAGCACGACCGCTTCGCCCTCGGTCAGCCCCGAGGTCACCTCGGCGAGCGTGTCGGTCATCATGCCGATGCCGATCTGCCGCGGCGTGCTTTGCCCGGTCGCCGGGTCGTAGACCGCCACCTCGGCCTTGCCGCCCGACACCCGCGGCAGCGTCGTCACCGGCACCGTCAGCACGTTCTTGCGGGCATCCAGCGTGATCGTCACCTCGGCCGACATGCCGATGCGCAAGATGCCCTCGGGGTTCGCGACATCAAGGAGCGCGTTGTAATAGATCGCCTCGTCGGTATCGATCGTGTCCGAGGTCTCGATGCTGGCGGGGGCCGGTTCCAGTGCCCGCAGCGTCGCGGAAAAGGCTTTCGTCAGCGAGGAATTCAGCGTGAATTCCGCCGCTTGCCCCGGTTTCACCGCCACCACATCGGCTTCGGAAATCTCGGCTTTGACCACCATCCGGTCCAGTTCGGCCAGCTTCACGATCGTCGGGCTGGAGGTGTTGGCGTTCAGCGTCGTGCCTTCCTCGGACACGATCGCCACCACCGTCCCCGAGATCGGCGCCGAAATCTGCGTCCGCGCCAGCTCGGTCTGCGAGGAGGTCAGCGTCACCTGCGCCTCGTCCAGCTGCGCCTTGAGCCCCTCGAGTTCCGCCTTCGCCACATCCAGCGTGGCCTCGGCGGTTTCGCGGGTCTCGTCGGAACTCAGCGCCTTGGAATTCAGCGTCGTCTGCCGGGTCAGCGACAGTTCCGCCACCCGGATCGCGGCCTGCTTGGCCTTGATCTGCGCCTGCAGCTGCTTCAGCGCGGCCTCGGCGCGGGCGACATCGGCACGCTGGTCGGAGCTGTCGATCTGGGCGATCAGATCGCCCTTTTGCACCCGGTCGCCAAGCGCCACGGCCAGCGTCTGCAGCTGCCCCGAGACCTGCGCGCCGACCGAGACCAGCTGCGCCGCCTCGATCGTGCCCGAGGCCAGAACCGTCTTTGACAGATCGGCGCGGGCGGCGGTGGCGGTCAGCGGCGCCTTTGGCTCTTCGGCGGTGCCAAAGGTCCAGACCGCCCCCCCGGCCGCCGCCAGCATCAGCACGAGGGAGAGGGCAATCAGGTGTCTTTTTCGCATCGGTCCCGGTCCAATCGACGCCGTCATGGCAATCAGAGGTCTTACGCAGGAGATAGCGGTTTCCGGCGTTTGTCATCGGCACCGACGCCGGGCCGTGGCGCCGATCACGGGATCGTGCGCATGATCCTCCGGCGGCCGGGCCGGCAAACGCCCCGCTCTCTCCCTTCTTGAGTCACGCTTTGGCCGCAATGGCGGGCCAGACCGGGCGGGCCAACCGGAATGGAGACCCACATGGCACGCAAGCTCCTGGCGCTGATCGCGAAATGGCGGTCGTCCGAAGATGCGGTCGTTGCGACCCGCCTGTCGATGCTGGCCGAAGGGGTTGCGCCGGGGCGGCTGCACGGGCCGCTCTCGCCCTTCCGCTTCGTGGCTCCGCGCCGCGCCCTCTGATCAGAAATCGATCGTCACGCCGGGCAGGTTCAGATCGCGCACGAGGTCGCGTAGTTCCTGCCGCGCCGCGATGTTCGAGATGTTCAGGTTCTCGACGCCCAGATCGCGCAGATCGAGCAGCGTCATGCCGCGCGGGAACAGCTCGCGGAAGATCACCCGTTCCGAAAATCCGGGCGCGACGCGGAAGCCGATGCGTTTCGACAGCTGCTCCAGCGCCTCGCCGACCTTGCGCTTGTTATGCGCCTGCTGCGAGCTCATCCGGTTGCGCAGCACCAGCCAGTCGATCGGCTTCAGCCCCGCCCGCGCCCGCAGCTGCCGCGCCGACCAGACCATTTCCGAATAGATCGAGGGGCCGGTGACCTTGGAGGTCTCGGGGTCGATCCGGGCCAGCAGGTCGAAGTCGATGAAACTGTCATTGAGCGGCGTGATCAGCGTATCGGCCAGCGAATGCGCCACCTGGCTGAGCCGGGTATGCGAGCCGGGGCAGTCGATCACCACGAAATCGCAGACCGGATCCAGCTCGGCCACCACCGAGGACAGCCTGTGGTCATAGGGGTTTTCGCCGGGCGCAAGCGTCGCGGCATCGGCCTCGGGCAGTTCGCGGTATTCGGGCGAGGGCAGGTCCAGCCCCTCGCGCGCCAGGAAGGCCAGCCGGTTCTCGACATAGCGGCCGAAGCTGCGCTGCCGCAGGTCGAGATCGAGCGCGCCGACCGTCTTGCCCATGCGCGCCAGAGCCGTGGCCACATGCATGCAGGTGGTGGATTTGCCCGAGCCGCCCTTTTCATTGCCGACAACGATGATATGCGCCACGAATCCACCCCGTCTTGCGGCCCTCCGACGGCCCGCGCGTTTATAGGACGCTCCGGCTACCGAAGGAAGCGCGCAGGTGCAAGGGGGGAGGCGCAAAGCCTTTGACCGGTCGCCAGGGTGTTTCGCCTCGGCTGACGCCGAGGCGACCCGCGGGGGGCTTCGCCCCCCGCACCCCCCAGCGTATTTTGCCAAGGAAAAGCGGGTGCCGTGGCGGGCCTGGGTCGCAGGCGGGCTTGCGCCGTGCCCTTTCACCGTGGGACAAATATCCCGGGGGGCCGAGGCATCGCCTCGGCGGGGGCGGAGCCCCCTCGGGCATGTCGCGGTGGTGCCACGCAAACAAAAGGGCGCCCGAAGGCGCCCTTTTGCAACAGTCACGCGGCAGCTCAGAAGCCCAGACCGGCGTATTTGTTCTTGAACTTCGACACGCGGCCGCCGGTGTCCATCAGCTTGGCCGAACCGCCGGTCCAGGCCGGGTGCGCCAGCGGATCGATGTCGAGCGCCATCGTGTCGCCTTCCTTGCCCCAGGTGGACTTGGTCAGATATTCGGAGCCGTCGGTCATCTTGACGGTGATGAGGTGGTAATTCGGGTGGGTATCGGCTTTCATCGTCCCGCTCCTTATTCGGCTTTGGCTTTGTAGTTGGTGACTTCGGCGATCCGAGCCGATTTGCCGCGACGCGAACGCAGGTAGTAGAGTTTCGCACGACGGACGCGACCGCGACGCACCACTTCGATGCTGTCGATGTTGGTCGAGTAGAGCGGGAACACGCGTTCCACGCCTTCGCCGAACGAGATCTTGCGCACGGTGAACGAGGCGGCGATGGTCGAGCCGCCCTTGCGGGCGATGCAGACGCCTTCATACATCTGCACGCGCGAGCGGGTGCCTTCGGTCACCTTGTAGCCGACGCGCACGGTGTCGCCAGCCTTGAAGTCGGGGATGGTCTTGCCGAGGGCGGCGATCTGTTCCGCCTCGAGTTGCGCGATCAGGTTCATCGCAAATCCTTTCGTTGCTTGCGGTTTTCCCGCAAAGGTGTCGCCGCCCGAGAGCTCCGGTCTTCGCTCGGGTCCGCGCCTGCTGTGAGGGGCGCCCGCCGGAGGATCGTTCGTCCTGTTCAAGCCCCGTCCCGGCCCCGTGCTGTGGTCGAAGAAGACCGCCGCAGGCAAAGGAAAAGGGTCCGAGAGCCGATTCCGGCCCGGACCCGCGCGGCATACGGGGAAACCGGCTGCGGATCAAGGGGGAAGTGGGGCGCGGCCGCTCATGTCATCTCCTTCAGCCAGCGGCGCAGCCGCCCGCGCGCATTGGCGTAAGGTGAGGCCGAGTTGAACTGGATCATCCGGCCTTTCGTCCATTTGCCATACCACGGCTGCCCGTAAAGCTCGTCCTCCGACCGCGCCGCCACCGCGCGCGTCAGTCCGGCCTGCGCCATGGAGAGGCGTTCCAGCAGCTCCGACCAGTCCAAGGCGTGATGATCACGGTAGAATTTCTGCGCCAGAGCGCCGAGTTGATTCCATTGAAAGCCGGTTTCGGGAAAATCGACCGCTTCGCCGCGGTCATCCCGGTCGAGCCATTTCAGAACAAGCTCGTTCCAGCCGATCAGATAGCTCAGCAGATCCGCCGGAGACATCACCGATCCGGCAACATGGCCTGCCATCGACAGCTCTCGCGCCCGCTCCGGCGGAACCCTCGCGCACTCCTGCATCAGCTTGTCGAAGCTTGTCGCAATCGCGCTCATCAACTCTGCCTTTGATCCGGGGACGGCCATCGGAAATCCCTCCTTGCCACCGCCCAAGACTATGCGGCCCCAACCGGAGGGACAATGGCGGGCTACTTCATCTTGCCTCAAATACCTCGGGGGTCCGGGGGCGGAGCCCCCGGCGGGTCGCCTCGGCGAAGCCGAGGCGAAATCACTTGCCGAACTTCTCCCACAGATCCGGCCGCCGCTCCCGCGTCAAAGCTTCGCTCTGCGCCCGGCGCCATTCGGCGATCTTCTTGTGATTGCCCGACATCAGCACCTCGGGGATGGCGCGACCCTGCCAGTCCGCGGGGCGGGTGTATTGCGGATGCTCCAGAAGCCCGTTCGAATGGCTTTCCTCGCTGGCGCTTTCGGCATTGCCCAAGACCCCCTCGCGCAGCCGCACCGTGGCGTCGATCACCACCTGCGCCGCGATCTCGCCGCCGGTCAGAACGAAATCGCCGATCGAGACCTCTTCGACGCCATAGGCTTCCAGCACCCGCTCATCCACGCCCTCGAACCGCCCGCACAGGATCGTCACGCCTTGCGCCGCGGCCAGCCGCCGCGCATGGCCTTGCGTGAAGGGCTTGCCGCGGGGCGACATGTAAAGCACCGGCCAGTCGGCGCGGCTGGCAGGCGTGCCCGTGGCCGCATGATCGAGCGCCGCCGCCACCACATCGGCGCGCAGCACCATTCCCGCGCCGCCGCCCGCGGGCGTGTCATCGACGTTGCGATGTTTGCCCAGACCAAAGGGCCGCAGGTCGATGGTTTCGAGCCGCCACAGCCCGGCGTCCTGCGCCTTGCCGGTCAGGCTCAGCCCCAGAACGCCCGGAAAAGCCTCGGGGAAGAGCGTCACGATCTTCGCCGTCCAGACCCCCGCGACGGTCTCGACCTCCGCCATCAGATCGCGCGGCGTCACCTTGCCCGACAGTGCGGTCACCACCGCCCGCCGCCCGTGCGAGCGCGCAGGCGCGACCTCGGGCGTCTCGGCCTCGACCAGCTCCGCCGTCGTCAGCTTCAGCGCGCCCTTGCGCGGCGGCGGCGGGATGTCTTCGGGATCGCTCATGCCTCGTCCTTCTCGCTTGTTTGCTCAAGGCCCGCCGCGGCCAGAAGCGCCCGTTTTGCCGCCGCCAGCGCCTCCTCGTCCAGACCCTGCCGGTTCAACTGCAGCAGCGCCTCTGTCACCGCGCGCGGCGGCGCGACATTGCGGCGAAAGACCGGTTGGAAGGCCGCGCGCTGCGCGGCCGTCAGGCCCAGAAAATCGAGAAACGGCTGCCCGGCGCCAAAGGGCAGGCCGTCAAACCCCGCGACATCCTGCGTCACCAGCCGTATCCCCGCCAGATCGCGGCGCAGGATATCGATCTGTTCCGCCTGCGTCACCCGGTTCATCCGGCTGCGGAAGCTTTCCAGATCCTCGATGAAGGGGATCGGCTGCGCCTTGCGGATCTGATGCGCCCAGAGGCTCTCGACCCAGGGCCCCTGTGCGCGGATGGAGAGATAGGGCGTCACCTGCACCGGCCAGTCGAAACGGTCGAACCCGGCAATCAGCGCGCGGATGATCGCCGCCGCATCGGGGTAGGGGGCAGGCGTCAGCCCCCGCGGCATCGGGCCGAGCAGGTTTTCCGACGAGATCAGGATCCGCCGTTTCGGCCCCAGTGCCATCGTGCCCAGAAACGCCCGCATCGCCGCGGTGATCGCGGCCAGCGAGCCGCCGTCGCGGTCATAGTGATGCGCAAAGACCGCCCCTTCCACGGCGCGGATCCGACCGGGCAGCACCAAGGCCGCCCGCGGCCAGATAAGTTCGCGGTTTTCCTGCAGAAAAAGCTGTGCCGAGGAGGTCCCGGTCTTGTGCAGCCCAAGATGCAGGAAGACCTGCATCAGTCCAGTTCCTCGGGCGGGTCGGCGATGATCCGCCCCGCGGTCAGATCGACGGTGGGCACCACGGCGCGGGTGAAGGGCAGCATCAGCGTTGTCTTGCGCCCGGGCACATGCACCTCAAGGATGTCGCCTGCGCCGAAATCCAGCACGGCGCGGACGGTGCCGATCAGCACGCCGCCGGTGTCATGCACCGGCAGACCGATCAGATCGGCATGGTAGAATTCGTCATCGGGCAGATGCGGCAGGCGGTCCCGATCCGCCCAGAGCGTCGCGCCTTTCAGCGCATCGGCCTCTTCCTTGGTATTGATGCCCGAGAGCCGCGCGCCCAGACCGCCGGTGACCGGACGGGTCAGCCTGACGGTGAAGCTGCGGGCGCCGTCCTCGGAAAACAGCGGGCCATAGGCGGCGATGTCGGTGGGTTCGGCGCAAAAGCTTTTCAGCCGCACCTCGCCCTTGACGCCGAAGCCCCCGGCGATGGCGCCGACGCAGACACGATCGGTTTTCGACATGATCCCTCCGGAAGACGGCAGGCCGGACATCGCTGCCCGGCCCGCATGAAACCCCGAAATCGGGAGAGCGAAGATTATTCTTCGGTCTTGGCGGCCTTGGCGGCTTTTTCCTCGGCGCGTTTCTTGGCTTTCGCGCCCGGCTCGGCCTTTTTCATGTTGGCGCGCTCGGCTTTCGGCATCGCACCGGCCGCTTCAAGGAAGCGGGCGACGCGGTCGGTCGGCTGCGCGCCTTGCGCCAGCCAGTATTGCACGCGCTCCATGTTCATCTTGACGCGGTCTTCGCTGTCCTTGGCCAGAAGCGGGTTGTAGGTGCCCAGCTTTTCCAGGAAGCGGCCGTCACGCGGCATGCGCGAATCGGACGCGACGATCGCGTAATGCGGACGTTTCTTGGAACCGCCACGGGCGAGACGGATTTTCATGGCCATGCTATTTCTCCTTCAGATGGCTGTGAGCGGGTCTTGCGAACCCATCATTTCTGGAACGACGTGTGATGCCGGATCACTTCCGAAATCACGAAAGACAGGAATTTGCGGGCGAATTCGGGGTCGAGATCGGCCTCGGTCGCCAGTTGTTGCAGGCGCTCGATCTGCTGCGCCTCGCGTGCGGGGTCAGAGGGCGGCAGGTCATGTTCGGCCTTGAGCTTGCCCACCGCCTGGGTGCGCTTGAACCGTTCGGCCAGCGTGTAGACGATGATCGCATCCAGCCGGTCGATCGAGGCGCGGTGTTCGCGCAGCACTTCGGCGGCGCGGGCGGTGGCATCGCTCATGCCAGATCCTCCGGTTTGCGGTGGCGGTAAACCAGCACGGGCTTGTCCTCGACGCGCCGCGCCTCGGGGTCAAGCACGGCGCCCAGACGTTCGGCCAGCCGGATCGAGCGGGCGTTATCCGGGTCGATATAGCTGACCGCGGTCGACCATTTCAGCCTGCAAAAGGCGTGATCAAGCGTGGCTTTCGCCGCCTCGGTCATCAGGCCCTTGCCCTCGTGGTCCTCCGACCAGAGCGTCCAGCCGATCTCATATTCCGGCCAGTTGATCGGCGCCCAGGGGCCGGTCATGCCAAGGGCCGCATCGCTGTCATGGGTGGTGACGACGAAGCTGCCCCAGCCGCGCATCACCCAATGGCCGATCACCCCCGACCAGGCCCGCCAGGCCAGCGCCTCGTCGGGCTCGGCGGTGCGGATGAAGCGGCTGCGGTCGGACAGGAAGAACTTCCGCCAGGCAGCGAAATCCCGGCCGCCGGGCGCGCGCAGCACCAGACGCGAGGTCTCGATCACCGGCGTGGGGGAAAGGGCGACCATGTTACTTCTTCTTGCCCATGTTCAGCCCCGCAAGGCCCGGCGGCAGTTTCAGCCCGCCCAGCCCCGGCATCGCCCCCGGCAGACCCTTCATCGAGGCCATCGCCTTGGCGGCTTCTTCCATCTTCGCCGGGTCGATCTCGTCCTTGCCGGGCAGGCCGCCGAACTTGCCCTGCATCGCGGCCATCGCCTGCTTGAGCATGCCGCCCTTCATCCCGCCCAGCTTCTTCATCGTGTCGGCCATCTGCCGGTGCATCTTCAGAAGCTTGTTCAGATCGGCGACATCGACGCCCGCCCCCGCGGCGATGCGGCGCTTGCGGCTGGCCTGCAACAGCTCGGGATGGGCGCGTTCCTTTTTCGTCATCGAATTGATCATCGCGATCTGACGGCGGATGGTGCGATCGTCGAACCCGGCTTCCTCGGCCTGTTTCGCCATCTTGCCCATGCCGGGCATCATGCTCATCACGCCCTGCATGCCGCCCATCTTCTGCATCTGCTCGAGCTGGGATTTCATGTCGTTGAGGTTGAACAGACCCTTCTGGAACCGGCGCATCATGCGCTCGGCCTGTTCCTTCTCAAAGACTTCCTGCGCCCGTTCGACCAGCGAGACGATGTCGCCCATGCCGAGGATGCGGCCCGCGATCCGCGACGCCTCGAAGGTTTCGAGCGCATCCATCTTTTCGCCAAGGCCGACGAAGCGAATCGGCTTGCCGGTGGTGGCGCGCATCGAAAGCGCAGCCCCGCCGCGGCCGTCGCCGTCCATCCGGGTCAGCACGACGCCGGTGATGCCGATCTTGTCGTCGAATTCCTGCGCCACCTCGACCGCGACCTGACCGGTCAGACCGTCGACGACCAGCAGCGTCTCGCGCGGCGAGACCGCGTCGCGGACCTGCTGCACCTCGCCCATCAGGGTTTCGTCGATGTGCAGACGACCCGCGGTGTCGAGCAGGTAAACGTCATAACCGCCCATCGCGGCCTGGGTCTTGGCGCGTTTGGCGATCTGCACAGCGGTTTCGCCCGCCACGATCGGCAGCGTGTCAACGCCGATCTGCGTGCCGAGAATCGCCAGCTGCTCCATCGCGGCCGGGCGGTAGATGTCGAGCGACGCCATCAGGACGCGTTTCTTCTCGCGCTCTTTCAGACGGCGGGCCAGTTTCGCGGTGGTGGTGGTCTTGCCGCCGCCCTGCAGACCGACCATCAGGATCGGCGCGGGCGGGTTGTCGATCTTCAGCGCGTCCGCCGCATCCTCGCCCGACAGCATGGCGACGATCTCGTCATGGACGATCTTGACGACCTGCTGACCCGGCGTGATCGATTTCGTCACCTGCGCGCCGGTGGCCTTGGCCTCGACCTTCTTCACGAATTCGCGGACCACGGGCAGCGAGACATCGGCTTCCAGAAGGGCGGTGCGCACTTCGCGCATCGCCACCTTGACGTCTTCGGCCGTCAGCGCGCCCTGTTTCGTCAGCCGCTCGAACACCCCGCCAAGGCGTTCGGAAAGAGACTCGAACATCGTGCCCTCCTGCGCCGCGATTGCGGCCGATCAACGACAAGCGCACCAGTGGGCGCAACGCGCTGACTGGTGGCGATCCTTGCACCCGCAAGGACCGGAGGAACCGAACCTCCGGGGAATCTGGGGTGCACTACGCGAAAACCCCGGGGGAGTCAACGTCAAGCGGCGGGCAAGCCGGGGCAACACCCGGCTCTTGCCTGCCCGCGGCGAAGTGCGTAATTGCATATCCAAACAAAATACACATGCTTCAAGCATATTTGTTCATGGGTGCACAAATGCGCTTCGAGAACTGGGACGAGATCCGGACCGCCTATCAGGTTGCCCGGATGGGAACGGTGTCAGGGGCTGCGGAGGTTCTGGGGGTGCATCACGCCACCGTCATCCGCCATGTCGATGCGCTTGAAACGCGTCTTGGCACGAAACTGTTTCAACGCCATCCGCGGGGATACACGCCGACCGAGGCGGGGCAGCAGTTGCTTGCCGTCGGTCAGGCGACCGAAGATCAGTTTGCGCAGCTGGCCGCGCGGATTGCCGGGGCGGGCGAGGAGATGCGGGGCGAGCTGATCATCACCTCGCTGCCCGCCTTGGCCGCGCTGGTGATGCCCGCGATGGCGGAACTGATGCGGGCGCATCCGGCCTTGGTGCTGCGCTACATCACCGATCCGCGGGTCTTCCGGCTGGAATATGGCGAGGCGCATGTGGCGATCCGCGCCGGGGCCCGGCCGACCGAGCCCGACAATGTGGTCAGCCAGCTTGGCGTGAACCGCACCGCGCTTTATGCGGCGCCGGACTATATCGAGCGGCACGGGCGGCCGAAGGGGGCGCAGGATCTGGCGGGGCATCGCTTCGTCGGGCCTGACAGCCGCGAGAACCGGGCGCCGTTCTTCCGCTGGCTGGCGGGGCAGGTGCCGCCCGAGGCGATGGTCTTCATGGCGAACGAGATGGCCTCGCAGCAGGCGGCGATCGAGGCGGGCCTGGGTCTTGGCTTCCTGCCGGTGCTGCAGGGCCGGGCGATTCCGCGGCTGGTCGAGGTGGTGGCGCCGATGCCGGACTGGGACAGCCCGTTCTGGCTGGTGACCCATGTCGATCTGCACCGCACGCCGAAGGTGCAGGCGGCGCTCAAGGCCCTGCGCGCGGCCGCCGTGCGGCTGGACCCGGGGGTCTGATCCGGTTTGCTCGGGCGGAACAGGAAAGGCACGGCCTTTCCCCGCCCGCAAGCGCCCCGCAATGACAAGACCGCTTGTCGCGATCACCACGAGAGGCCAGCGTCCCGCCCCGGCGGGCGAGAAGCGCCCGCCATGGGCGGGGCGGGCGCTGGCCGAGTGCCTTTTGGCCCTCGGCGGTCAGGGGGCTGACGTGCCGCGTGACCTCGGCGATGGCCTCGGTCATGGCAGGGGGACGCCTCAGGCGGTCGCGGCCTTCGGCGCGGTCGGATGCGGCTTGATATGTTCGCGCACGGCGGCAAGGGCCCATTGCAGCCCCAGCCCGCCCAGGATCAGCACGGTATCCTGCCAGAACCCGCCCGGATGCGAGGTCTTCACCGCCTGAGAAAAGATCGCCAGCACGGTCCCCAGCGCAAAGACCTGCAGCCCCTGCTTGCCCATGGTGCGGATCGGCTTCATCACCCGCGAGGCGGCGATCGACGGCACCAGCCAGGGCAGCGACAGGATATAAGCCACCGCCAGGAAATGCGTCAGCCGCGGCCCCGAGACATAGGTCTTGTCGAAATCGACGAGGAAGCGGGGCACGTCATATTGCAGGATCGTCCAGATCACATGGCCGAACTGCGCCTGCAGATCGGGCGATTGCGCCCAGAATGCGCAGAACACAAGCCAGATCACCGCGGGCACGATCAGCGCCTTCCAGATCGGCACGAAACGCTCGCCCCGGCGCAGGAACAGCCCGGTCAGGATGCCCAGCGAAAACAGGAGCTGCCACGAGAACGGGTTGAAGAACCAGCCGCCATCAAACGGATAATTCGGCAGATCGAGCCCGAACCAGCCCGCGAGTGCCCAAAGCCCGATGGTGAAGGCCAAAAGCCCCATCGGTTTTCGCTGTCCCAACCGGATCAGGAACGGCGCCCAGAGCAGCAGCACCGCATACATCGGCAGGATGTTCACATAGCCCAGCTGGTGCCCCAGCGTCGCGATGCCGACGAGGAAGGCAAGCGGGGTCTCGGTCAGCGGGCCGAAGGCGTTGTGTTTCAGCATCTCGCCGCCGCCGAACCACAGCGTCGCCCCGGCGGCAATCGCGATCGCCCAGGCCGAGATGAAGATATGCACCAAGTAGAGCAGCCAAGCCCGGCCCCAGCATTTGCGGATGCTGGGCCAGTTCAGCCCGTCCTTGAGCTTCGGCCCGTAAGCCAGCGCCGCGGCACAGCCCGACATGAAGACGAAGCCCTCGGCCGCGTCGGACAGGCCGTAATTGCGCGAGGTCAGGTTCTCGTAGAACGTCCCCGGCACGTGGTTCATGTAGATCATCACGAGGCTGACGCCCCGGAAGAAATCCAGCCGGGGGTCGCGGGCGCCGCCTGCAAGCGGCACGTGGGGGTGATCAGCCATGATGCGCGGACAACTCTTTCTTCGGTTGTCGCGCGTCTTGTTCCTGTTCGGTCTCGGCGTCAAGTGCCCAGCGATTGAGCACTTCGTCATGAAGTTTCACCACGGCGGGTTTCGCATATTCGCTGGGAACCCCCATCAGTCGCGACCGCGAGGGCCGCGAAGACCAGGACAGGATCAGCGGCGAAAACACCATCGGCAGGCCGACGGGCAAGAGCCAGAGCAGCAGGCCGGGGGCGAAAAACCACGTCGTCATAAGGCCGACAAGGCCGATGGTGACGATCCAATGCGAGGCGGCGAAGCTGTCCTTGAGGCTGAGCGTGCCGTCGCCGCGGTTGTTGGTGGGCCAGCCACCATCGCGGCCCATCACCACCTGCAGCACCGAGCGCGTCGAATACATCAGCAGAACCGGCGCGGTGATCGAGGACAGCGCCAGTTCCGAGAGCGTCGAGGCAAAGCCGAGCGCCGCCCCCCCGAAACCTTTTGCCGCACCCGTCAGCGCCATCCGCGTGGCGATCAGCACCTTGGGCAGGAACAGCAGGCCGAAGATACCGATGGCAAGGCTGATCGCCTTGGAGGCTTCGGACGGCGGGAAATAGGGAATCGGCCAGTAGGGGGTCGGGAAGTAATCCGGCGGCGGCGCCAGCAGCGGCGCGGCGATCGAGGCCAGGATGAAGCCGACCCAGAACAAGGGCGCGATATAAGCCATGATCCCTTGCGAGAAGACGAAGCGCGACCACAGCCGCAGCCCCGGCGCGCCGATGATCCGGCTGTGCTGCAGGTTGCCCTGACACCAGCGCCGGTCGCGTTTGGCGTGATCGACGATGTTTTCCGGGCCTTCCTCGTAGCTGCCGCCCAGATCGTCATCGAGCCGCACGATCCAGCCCGCGCGCGCCAGCAGCGCGGCTTCGACGTAATCATGGCTCATGACATGGCCGCCAAAGGGCGGCTTGCCCTTCAGCGCGGGCAGGCCGCAGCTTTCGGCAAAGGCGCGGGTGCGCACGATCGCATTATGGCCCCAGAACGGGCCGGTTTCGCCCTGCACCATGGCCAGACCCCGGGCGAAGACGGGCGAGAAGAAGGCGGCGGCGAATTGCATCGCCCGGCCAAAGCGGGACCGCGCGCGGATCACCTTGGGCAGGGTCTGCAACAGGCCCAGACGCGGCTCGGCCTCCATCCGGCGGATCATCTGCAAGATGGTCTCGCCTTCCATCAGACTGTCGGCGTCAAGGATCACGGCATAATCATAGGCCCCGCCCGAGCGGGTGATGAAATCCTCGATATTGCCCGCTTTCTTGCCGGTGTTCTGCTCGCGACGGCGATAGAAGAAGCGGCCGACCGCGTTGCGTTCCGCCACGAGGCGCGCAAAGATCAGCTTCTCGCGCGCGGCGATCAGGTCATTGCGGGTGTCGGACAGAACGGCGAAATGCACCGAAGCCGCATCGCCCGTGGCCGCCAGCGAGGCATCCATCGCGGCGATCCGGGCGAATGTCACCAGCGGATCTTCGTTATAGACCGGCACCAGCACCACGGTGCTGCCCTTGATCGGCGCGGTCGCGTCGTATTTCGGCGGCCGGGCGCGGCTCGGCAGGCCGATCATCGCGACGGTGGCGCCAAGCGCCAGCCATTGCGTCGAGATCAGGATCAAGACTGCCCGCGTCACATCGAGCGCGTCGATCCCGTCGACCGAGCCGAACTGCAGGAACAGGATGAAGGCGCCAATCCCCGCGATCAGGCTGAAGGCGATGGCAAGAAAACGCAGGGCGTAAAGCCCTGCGAGCGATGCGAGCGAGCGCGCCATGATCTCAGTGGCCGGTGCCGACATGCGCGGCCTGCAGGTGCAGACCGGTCAGCAGACGTCGGATCAGCCCGCTTTGCGGTTCGATCACCTGATGCGGCATCGCCATCGGCGCCACCGGCAGGGCACAGGGCCCGGCAATCAGCGCATCGGGCGTGAGGACGGCTTCGGACGCGAGCGCAGTGAGAGAGGAGGTATGCGCGGTCATGCGTGGATCCATTGATAGAGCCAGGTTTCGGTCAGCTTGCGACCATATCCAGCGATATGGGCAGCCAGTTCGACAGTGTCACCCCCGGTCGGCTTCACATCCATGACAAGACGCCAGATTCCGTCGGTGGTGTTGCGGGACAGCACTTTCGTCACGATCTCGCCGTTCCAGGCATTGGCGACGATGCTCAGGTTCTCGGCCTCGTCATGGCCAAGGCTGTCCATCAGCCCGCCGACGAAGTCGATGACGAATTTGCGCGTGCCATCGGTATTCTGCACGCCCGAAACCCCACCCTCGCCGGTGCGGGTTTCCTTGACATGGGCGCGGTCGTCGAAATCCTCGAATTCCAGATCGCCCCAGCGCAGCCGGTAGCTGAATTCGCGGCTTTCGCCCGCTTTCGCCGGCGCGTCGGGAATCCAGAAAGCGACGATGTTGTCGTTCACTTCCAGATCCGACGGGATCTCGACCAGACGGATCACGCCCTTGCCCCAGTCGCCGATCGGCTCGACCACGCAGGAGGGGCGCTTTTCGTAATGCGCGGCATCGTCCTGATAATGGTCGAATTCGCGGTCGCGCTGGTAAAGTCCAAAGGACTTCGGCGCGGTTTCCGAGAAATAGGACGAGGCCAGCCGCGACGGGTTCGCCAGCGGCCGCCACAGGATGTCGCCATCGGCGCGCACGATGCCCAGCCCGTCGCTGTCATGCACCTTGGGCCGGTAATCGTCGAAATCCTTGCGGTTGCGTTCCGAGAACAGGAACATCGAGGTGAGCGGCGCGATGCCCAGCTGCTGCACGTCGGCGCGGAAGAAGAGCCGCGCCGTCACATCCATCACCGTCTCGAAGCCGGGGCGGATGACGAACTGATAGGCGCCGGTCAGCGAGGCGCTTTCCAGCGCCGCCCAGATCGTGATCGTCTCGCCGCCCGGCTCGGGGCGCTGAATCCAGAAGCGGGTGAAGCGCGGGAATTCCTCGGCCACTGACAGGCCGGTGTTCACCGCAAGGCCGCGCGCCGAGAGGCCATAGGCCGAGTTGCGGCCAAGGGCGCGGAAATACGACGCGCCCTGAAACGCCACCAGCTCGTCGAAGACATCGGGGCGGTTGAGCGGCGTGTGCAGGCGGAAGCCCGCAACGCCCGGCAGCGCCACATGCAGCGGAACCTTGTCGCGGCTTTCGCGCTCATAGATGAAATCGTCAGTGTCGAAGCCCATCGGCAGGGTCTGCCCGCCGATCACCTCGTTCAGCAGCACCGGTTCCTTGAACAGCCAGCCCATGTGGAAGGCATGCAGCTGGAAATGCGTCCGTTCGACATCGGCAAACCGCGCCTTGGCCGGATCGAAGCGGATCAGCCGGTACAGATCATAGGTGAGCTGGTTGAGGAAGCTGTCGGGCAGCACCATCGGCGCATCGGGACCGGCACCGGCCCGCGCGCGCATCTCTTCGGCGAGCGTGTCGAAGCTAAAAGGTTTTTGCGGCGGCGCAGCGGGCACGTCGATCGGCGCGGGCGGGGTGGTTTCCTGCGCATGGGCACTGCGCGGCACGGCCCCCGTCCCGGCAAGGATCGCAGCCGAGGAGAGCGTCACCAGAAGGTGGCGGCGGGTCATCATCATGGAGGCTTTGTTCCGGCTGGAGGGCATCTGTTTTCTATGCAAAGTCAGATAGTTCCAGAGGCCGCTCAGGGGCGCCCCCGTTTGCCGTTTCTATAGCCACAGTGCTTAAAAACTGGCAAGAGAGTTTGCGTAACAGATGTGTCAAATGGGCGCTGTCCCGCCGGTTTTGGCGCAAAGTTGCGCAAGTTTCCGCGCATCCGTCACGAAGTTGCGCATTCTGCGCGGGCCAAGCGGATTTTCCCGATTTCGATACATGTTTTAGCGGCTTTCGGCCGGTTTTTCCGCAGCTGCAAAGAGCGGCAGTCCCGCCCCGGGCGGGGGGTGAGTCGCGGCCGCTCGGCCCGGCTCTTGCGCCTTGGGCCGCAGTCTGCGTGCCAGCCTGCGTGCCAGCCTGCGACCGACGGCGACGGCGCTCTTGTGACACCGGGGCAGGCTGGATAAACCGGTGCAAACAGCCGGAGGAACCATGGAACAACTCGATCTGACCGGAAGCATCTTCGGCATTCTGTCGGTGATGATCTTCCTTGGCGCCTATGCGCTTGTGGTGATGGAAGAGACCACCCACATGCGCAAGTCGAAGCCGGTGATGCTGGCGGCCGGGCTGATCTGGATGCTGATCGGTATCGCCTATGCCCGCGCCGGTCTTTCCGATCTGGCGCATGAAAAGGCCACCCATATCGTCGAGGAATATGGCGAGCTGTTCCTGTTCCTGCTGGTCGCGATCACCTATGTCAACACGCTCGAGGAGCGCCGGGTCTTCGACGCGCTGCGGGCGAAACTGGTGGGCATGGGGCTGAGCTATCGCAAGCTGTTCTGGCTGACCGGGATCATCGCCTTCTTCCTCTCGGGCATTCTTGACAACCTGACGACGGCGCTGGTGATGGGAACGGTGGTGGTCGCGGTCGGGCGTGCGGCGCCGAAATTCGTGATGATCGGCTGCATCTCGATCGTGGTTGCGGCCAATGCCGGGGGCGCCTTCACCCCCTTTGGCGACATCACCACGCTGATGGTCTGGCAAAAGGGCGTGATCGAGTTCTTCGAATTCTTCGTGCTGTTCCTGCCTTCGCTGGTGAACTGGCTGGTGCCCGCGGCGATCATGTCCCTTGCGATCCCGAACGAGATCCCCCCCCGGACCGCGGACAACGCAAGGATGAAACCCGGCGGGGCGATGGTGATCGTGCTGTTCGGGCTGACCATCGGCTCTGCGATCAGCTTCAAGAACTTCCTGCATCTGCCCCCGGCGATGGGGATGATGCTGGGGCTGGGCTATCTGCAGATCTATTCCTATTTCCTGACCCGCAACGGCCGGCGCCAGCACAACACCGAGCTGGTTCTGGACAGTTTCAAGCAGTTCGAGCGGGTGGAATGGGACACGCTGCTGTTCTTCTTCGGGATCATCTTTGCCGTCGGCGGGCTGGGGGTTCTGGGCTATCTCGACATGCTGTCGGTGGCGCTTTACGACGGGCTTGGCGCGACCGCGGCCAACACCATCCTTGGCATGATGTCGGCGGTGGTCGACAACATCCCGCTGATGTTTGCGGTGCTGACGATGGAGCCCGACATGAGCCACGGGCAATGGCTTCTGATCACGCTCACCTGCGGCGTCGGCGGCTCGCTTCTGTCGATCGGCTCGGCGGCCGGGGTGGCGCTGATGGGGCAGGCGCGGGGGCATTATTCGTTCTCGGGGCATCTGAAATGGACCTGGGCGATCGCGCTGGGCTATTTCGCCGCGATCGGCGTGCATCTGCTGCTGAACGCGCATCTCTTCGAAGTGGCGGTCCGGCCGCACTGATCGCCCCTGCGGCAAAACAAGGCCCGGGACGCGCGTCCCGGGCCTTTTGCTTTGCGCGCAGCGGTGGCAACATATGTGTTCCATGCATGGACGCGCGTCGAAATGGCTGCAGCCCGGGCGTTGCCTTGGCGCTTCGGGCATGGTCAGGTGCGCCCGGAGGGAGTCATGTCCGAAACCCGTATCGGCGGCATTGCCGCAGCCCGTATCGCCGCCTTTGCGGCACGCGAAGCCGAGGCCTATGCCGCGGCCCGTCCGCGCACGCGCGCGGCGCTTCAGGCGGGGGCGGAGCCCTGGCTCGCGGGCGTGCCGATGCACTGGATGCGCGACTGGCCGCAGCCCTTTCCGATGCTGGTGGCGGCGGCGAAAGGCGCGCTGATCGAGGATCTGGACGGTCACCGGATCGACGATTTCTGTCTGGGCGACACGGGGTCCATGTTCGGCCATTCGCCTGCGCCCGTCGCGCGCGCCATCCGCGCGCAGGCCGGCGCGGGGCTCACTTACATGCTGCCCACGACGGCGGCGTTGCAGGCCGGTCAGCTGCTGTCCGAGGTTTTCGGGTCGATGCGCTGGCAGGTGGCGACGACCGCGACCGATGCCAACCGCTTTGCCCTGCGCGTCGCCCGGGCGGTGACCGGACGGCCGAAGGTGCTGGTCTTCGACGGCTGCTATCACGGCACGGTGGATGATGCGATGGTCTGCCTTGAGGGCGAAAAAACCGTGGCCCGCCCGGGGCTTGTGGGCCAGGTCGAGGATCTGTCGCTCGTCGCCGTCGCCGTGCCCTTCAACGATCTGGCCGCGGTGGAACAGGCGCTGGCGGCGGGTGATGTCGCCGCGATCCTGACCGAGCCGGTGATGACCAATTCCTGCATGGTCCTGCCCGCACCGGGCTTTCACGACGGGCTGCGCGATCTGGCCAGCCGCTACGGCGCGGTGCTGATCCTCGATGAAACCCACACGATTTCCTCGGGCCTGGGCGGCTATACCCGTGTGCATGGCCTGCGCCCGGATATCTTCGTGGTCGGCAAATGCGTCGCGGGCGGCGTGCCCACCGCGGTCTGGGGCCTGACCCCCGAGCTGGCGGATCGTTTCGCCGCCTATGACGCCACCCGCCCTGCGGGGCACAGCGGCATGGGTACGACGCTGTCGGCCAACCCGCTGCAATTCGCGGCCCTTGTCGCCACGCTCTCGCAGGTGATGACGCCCGCAAATTACGCCCGGATGGAGGCGGGCGCAGCGCGTCTATGCGTTGGCCTGTCGAAGGCGGTGAAGCGCCGCAAGCTGCCGTGGCATGTCGTCCGCGTCGGCGCCCGGGTCGAGTTCATCTGCGCCCCCGGGCCCCTGCGCAATGGCTTTGACGCCGCCCGGGCCCATGCCCCCGCGCTGGAAGCCGCGCTGCACATCGGCCTTCTGAACCGCGGCTGCCTGATCGCGCCGTTCCACAACATGATGCTGATCTCGCCCGCCACGACGCGCGTGCAGATCGACCGCCTGATCGCCGCCTTTGACGCCGTGACGGCCCAATTGCTCGAGACCTGACATGACCCATTCGCCCACCGGCTCCACCCTGCACGAAGCCGAAGACTTCCTTGCCGCCCATCCCGAGATCGAGGCCTTTGATATCGTGCTGCACGATGCGAACGGCATCGGCCGCGGCAAGATCATCCGCCGCCACGAGCTGATCGGGCTTTACAAGGGCGGGCGGCACCTGCCGATTTCCATCCTTGGCCTTGATATCGTGGGCGAAGACGTGCACGAAACCGGCCTGATCTGGGATCAGGGCGATGGCGATCTGCGCGCCTGGCCCATTCCCGGCACGCTGAAGGCGCTGCACGGCACCAACCCGCCGCGCGGCGAGGTGCTGATGAGCATGTATCATCTCGATGGCGCTGAAATGACCTCGGACCCGCGCCATGCGCTGGCCCGCCAGGTGCAGGCGATGGCCGACGAGGGGCTTCATCCGGCGGGCGCGTTCGAGTTGGAATTCTTCCTGCTCGATCCCGACACCGCGCAGGGCGTGCGCCCCGCGGCGGCGGTTCTGGACGGGCGGCGCAGTGACTGGACCGAGGTCTATTCGGTCGATCACCTGCACGGGATGGAGCCCCTGTTCAGTGACATCTACCGCGCCGCCGAGGCGATGGGGATCAAGGCCGAGACGGTGATTTCCGAATATGCGCCGGGGCAATATGAACTCACGCTGCATTATCGCACCGACGTCATGCAGGCCGCCGATGATCTGGTGCGGCTCAAACGCATCGTCCGGCTGCAGGCGCGCCGACATGGTGTCGTGGCCTGTTTCATGGCGAAACCGATCGAGAAATACGCGGGCTCGGGGATGCATTTCCACGTCAGCCTCTGTGACGAAACCGGCCGGAACATCTTCGCCGAGGAGGTGGAGGGCCAATGGACCGACACCATCCGCCACGCCATCGGCGGGTTGCGGCAAACGATGGGCGAATCGATGCTGGTCTTTGCCCCGCACGGCAATTCCTGGCGCCGCTTCGTCGGCCAAAGCTATGCGCCGGTCTCGCCCAGCTGGGGGGTGAACAACCGCTCGGTGGCGCTGCGGATCCCGGCGGGCGACATCAAGGCGCGGCGAATCGAGCATCGGCCCTCGGGCGTCGATGCCAACCCCTATCTGGTCGCGGCGACGATTCTGGCGGGGATCCGCCACGGGCTGAAGCATCGCATCGACCCCGGCCCGGAAACGACCGGCAACGGCTATGCGGGCGATGACGCGCTGCAAATCCCGCGCGACTGGCGCGAGGCGATCGAGGCGGCCACCGCGTCGGAGTTCCTGAAAGAGGCGCTGGGCGAAGACATGCACCGCACCTTCACCGCGATCAAGGCGGCGGAACACGGCCGCGTCGCCCGCTGGATCGCGGATGTGGATTACGCGCTTTATCTGCACAACGTCTGACAGGCTGGGTCTGACAGGCTGGGGGCGCTGCCCCCAGACCCCCGGGATATTTGCACCAAGGTGAAAAGGGCACCGGGGCTGCTTTCACCTTGGCGGAAATATCCCGGGGGGAGGCTTGCTGAAAGCAAGACGGGGGGCAGCGCCCCCCGCTTCCGTCGCTATCAAGGACGACCTCAGATCAGCCCGGCGTGTTTCATCGCCGCGTCAAGCGCCGCCTTGGTGGTGTCGGTCAGTTCGGTCAGCGGCAGCCGCACCTCGGGGCTGCAAAGCCCCAGTTTCGACATCGCATATTTCGCCCCGGCCACGCCCGGTTCGAGGAAGATCGCGATATGCAGCGGCAGCAGCAGATCCTGATAGTCGAGCGCCTTCGCGTAATCGCCGCGCAGCGTCGCTTCCTGCATCTCGGCGCAAAGCTTCGGCGCCACGTTCGCCGTGACCGAAATGCAGCCGACGCCGCCCATGGCGTTGAAACCCACCGCCGTCGCATCCTCGCCCGAAAGCTGCAGGAAATCGGCGCCGCAGGTCATGCGCTGCTTCGCGACGCGGCTCAGATCGCCGGTCGCATCCTTGACGCCGACGATCCGCGGCAGCTGCGCCAGTTGCCCCATCGTCTCGGGCATCATGTCCACGACCGAACGGCCGGGAATGTTGTAGATGATGATCGGCAGGGCGCAGGCGTCATGCATCGCGGTGAAATGCGCCACCATGCCCCGCTGCGTCGGCTTGTTGTAATAGGGCGTCACGACCAGCGCCGCATCGGCGCCGTTCGCCTCGGCATGGCGGATCAGCTCGATCCCCTCGGCGGTGGCGTTCGAGCCCGCCCCCGCGATCACCGGCACGCGTTTCGCTGCGGTTTCCACCACGACGCGCACGACTTCGTTATGTTCTTCGTGGCTCAGCGTCGGGCTTTCGCCGGTGGTGCCGACCGGCACAAGGCCGTGGCTGCCCTGGTCGATGTGCCAGTTCACAAGCTTCTTGAGCGTGTCCCAATCGACGGCGCCGTTTGAAAACGGCGTGACGAGTGCGGGGAAGGACCCTTTGAACATGACACGCTCCTGAGCTTGAGGCGGATTCGCCTGGGTGAAAGTCGCGCGGACCATAGGCGAGGCTTTCGGTCTTGCCAACTTGTGAATTGCAACGATCACGGCTTGCGCGCAGCCTGTTGAAAACGCATGCACAGGCCCATGATCAAACCTCTTTCCCTTGCCGCTTTGCTGGCGGTTTCCGTGGTGTTTCTGCCCCCTGCCGGGCGGGCCGACGACCCCGTTTCCCTGACGCGCGCGCTGGCGGCGGCGGCGAAAACCGACTGGGATCAAGCCGCGGCCGAGGCCCGGCTGGCCGGTCCGCTGGCCTTCGATCTGATCGAATGGCAACGGCTGCGCGCGGGCGAGGGCAGTTTCGCCGATTACGCCGATTTCGCCGCCCGGCGGGCCGATTGGCCGGGGATGGAGCTGTTGCGCAAGCAGGGCGAGGCGCAGCTGGCCCGCGCCAATCCGGTCGAGACCGTGGCCTATTTCGGCGATGGCGCGCCGCAGACCGGCACCGGCGCGCTGGCGCTGATCGCGGCGCGCCAGGCGATGGGCCAGCCCGACAAGGCCGCCGCCGTGGCCGAGGCGGCCTGGCGCAGCCTGGACCTGACGCCCGAGGAACAGGCGGCGTTTCTGGCCCGTCACGCCGATCTGGTCGCCCCCTTCCACGGCGGGCGGATGCAGGCGGCGCTGGATCAGGGCCGTCTGGCGCGGGCGCGGGCGATGCTGCCGCTGGTCACCCCGGGCACGAAGGCGGTGGCCGAGGCGCGGATCGCGCTGCAGGCGCGGGCCGAGGGGGTGGACAAGCTTTTGCAGGCGGTGCCGGAGCGGATGGCGGGATCGGCCGGGCTGGCGCGTGACCGGGCGGTCTGGCGTTGGCGCAACGATCTGGAAGTGGGCGCGGCCGAGATCGTGCTCCAGTTTTCGAAAAGCCCGGAGGGCCTCGGCGATCCGAAGCTTTGGTCCGAGGTCCGCGGCCAGCTGGCGCGGTTCTTCCTGCGGCAAGGCGATGCCCGGCTTGCCTACAAGATCGCGGCGCGGCATCGGTTGCCTTCGAACGATGCCGATTGGGGCGATCTGGAATGGCTGGCCGGGTTCGCGGCGTTGAAGCTGGGCGATGCGCCCACGGCGCTTGAACATTTCGAGGCGCTGGAGGCCGCGGTCAGCACGCCGATTTCGAAATCCCGCGCCGCCTATTGGCGCGGCCGGGCGCTGGAGGCGATCGGCCGGGTCGCCGAGGCCGATCAGGCCTGGGTCGAGGGCGCGCAGTGGCAGACCGCCTATTACGGGCTGCTCTGCGCCGAACGGATCGGCGCGCCGCTGGACCCCGCCTTTGCCGCCCCGCCCGCGCTGCCCGACTGGCGGGCGGCGCCCTTCGTGCAGGATCCGGTGTTTCAGGCGGCGCAGCTGTTGCAGGCGGCAGGCGCGCGGGATCTGGCGGAACGCTTCCTGTTGCATCTGGAAGAAAGCCTGCCGCCCGAGCAGATCGCCCCCCTCGCGCGGTTGGCCGAGGAATGGCACGACGCGCATCTGATGCTGCTTCTGGCCAAGCGGGCTGCGAACGAGGGGGTAGTGTTGACGCGGGCCTATTATCCGCTGCCCGATCTGAACCCCGCGGGGCTGGTCGTGCCCGAGGAGCTGGCACTGTCGATCGCGCGGCGGGAAAGCGAGTTTGATCCCGTCGTCGTCAGCCCGGTCGGCGCGCGGGGGATGATGCAGCTGATGCCTGAGACCGCGAAGATGATGGCGAAGAAGCTGGGCGAGCCTTACGAATTGCGGCGGCTGACCTCGGATCCGTCTTACAACGTGCGGCTGGGGTCGGAATATCTGGCGAAGCTGCAGGAGGAATTCGGCACCTCGCCGGTGCTGGTGGCGGCGGGCTACAACGCCGGTCCGGGGCGACCGCGGCGCTGGATCACCGAGCGCGGCGATCCGCGCGCGCCTTCGGTCGATGTCGTCGACTGGGTGGAGATGATCCCCTTTGCCGAGACGCGGACCTATGTGATGCGGGTGGCGGAAAGCCTGCCTGTCTATCGCGCGCGACTGGGGCGGCCGGATGCGGGGGCGGTGCGGTTCACCGACGAATTGCGCGGGGCCTGGTGAGACAGGGCGGGGGTTTCACACCCCCGCACCCCCGTGGCGTATTTGCGCCAAGAAAAAGATCAGGGGGTTTCCGCCTTGGCCCGCGCGCGCCAGAGCGTGAAGAGCCCCGCGCAGACCACCACGGCGGCGCCAAGGGCGACATTGGGGCGCAGAATGTCGCCAAAGGCCCAGATGCCGATCCCCGAAACCCAGACCAGCTGCAGATAGGCGAAGGGCTGGATCGCCGAGGCCTCGGCGATTTCATAGGCCTGAATGAGCAGGAAATGCGCGGTGACGGCGGTGAGGCAGAGCGCCCCCATCCAGAGCCAGTCACTGGCGATCATCGGTTGCCAGAAGATCAGGCCCAAGGGCGTCATCACCAGCGCGCCGATCAGCCCCGTCCAGTAGAACGACACCGAGGCCGGGTCTTTTTTCGCCGCGAAGCGGGTCAGCAGCGAATAAAGCGCGAACAGCAGGGCGCCGAACAGCGGGATCATCGCCTCGGGGCGGAAGACGCCGTAGCCGGGTTGCAGGATGATCAGGATGCCCGCAAAGCCGATGCCGATCGCCGTCCAGCGCCGCCAGCCGACGGTCTCGCCCAGCACCGGACCCGACAGGGCCGCGACCAGAAGCGGATAGGCGGCAAAGACCGCATGGGTCTCGATCAGGCCGAGGTGGACGAAGGCCTGAATGACGATCACGATCTCAAGCACCAGAAGCAGCGCGCGGATCGTCTGCACGAGCGGCTGTTGCGTCGCGAGCGCCGCAAGCAGCCCGCCCGGGGAGCGCGCGGCGAGGGTCAGGGTGAAGAGCGCGAAGAACCAGTAGCGGATCGTCACCACCATATAGACGTTGTAGGCGCCCGAGAGATGGCGCGAGATCCCGTCCTGAATGGCGAAGATGAGCGTGACCGCCACCATCAGCCAGATGCCGCGGCCGATGTTCTGCGCGGCTCTCATGCTTTTACGCCGCGGCTCATGTGGCGTTTGCCGGCATGGCCCGGGGCGCGGGTGACGGTGAAGCCCGCCGCCGCAAGACCTCGGCGCACGAAGCCCGCGGCGGTGTAGGTGGCGAAGGTGCCGCCGGGCGCGGTGTGTCGCCCGACCTCGGCCATCAGATCTTCGCCCCACATTTCGGGGTTTTTCGCGGGCGAAAAGCCGTCAAGGAACCAGGCGTCGGCCTGTTCCGTCCAGTTCGGCAGGGTTTGCCGGACATCGCCCAGGATCAGCGTGACGGAAATGCTGCGCAGCGAAAACTGCGTCCGCCCATGCTGCATTGCAGCAATCAGCGGTTCGGCAACGGGTTCGATGTCGGGAAAGGCGGTATGGGCGCGGGCCATTTCCGAGGCCGACATCGGGAAGGCCTCGAAGCTGGTGAAGCGGATCGGCTGGTCGGTGGCAAGCGCCAGCGCCAGAAGGTTCAGCCCGGTGCCGAAGCCCAGTTCGGCGACGTGAAAGCCGGGGCGCGCGCGCGCGGGCAGGTCGTTGCCCGCCAGAAACACATGCCGGGTTTCGGCCAGCCCTCCGGTCAGGCTGAAATAGGGGTCGTCGAAACGGGTCGAAACGGGCGTCGATCCGTCGCGCCACGCAAGCGCGGCCGGGCTCTGGTCTGGGGAGGTCATCGGGGATAGTGCCTGTGGGGATGTGACGCGAGAGTGGCGAAAGGGGCAAGCGATGGCAAGAGCAGATCGGGTGACGGTGCGCGGTGGCGGGGTTTTCGGTCTGGCCTGCGCCTATGAGCTGGCGCGGCGCGGGGCAAAGGTGCGGCTGATCGAGCGGGATCGGATCGGCGCGGGCTCGTCGGGCGGCACGGTGGGCATGCTTTCGCCGCATGTGCCCGATCAGTGGAACCCAAAGAAGCAGTTCCAGTTCGACAGTCTGGTGATGTCCGAGGCCTTCTGGGCGGGGGTGAAAGAGGTCGGCGGCAAGGATCCGGGCTTTGCGCGGATCGGGCGGTTGCAGCCGCTCGCCGATCCGGCGGCGGTGACGCTGGCCGAGCTGCGGGCCAAGGATGCGGCGGCGAATTGGGGGGCGGATTATCTTTGGCGCATCGCCCCGGTGAATGAATTTGGCGCCTTCGCGCCGGTGACGCCGACGGGGCTTGTCATTCACGACACGCTCTCGGGCCGGGCCTCGCCGCGCGGCGCGGCGGCGGCTTTGGCCGCGGCGATCGAGGCTTTGGGCGGAGAGATCGTCTTTGGCGACGCGGCCGATGAGGGCATCGTGCTGCATGCGACCGGGCTTGCGGGGCTGGTCGAGCTGTCGGCGGCTTTCGGCAAGGAAGTCGGCAATGGCGTCAAGGGGCAGTCGGCGATCCTGAAGCTCGATCCCGGCCCGGTGCCGCAGATCTTTGCCGATGGCGTGCTGGTGGTGCCGCATGCGAATGGCACCGTCGGCGTCGGCTCGACCGCCGAGCGCAGCTATACCGACCCGACGTCGACCGATGACCAGCTGGAGGCGGTGCTGGAGCGGGCCCGCGCGCTGGTGCCCGCGCTGGCGGGGGCCGAGGTGATCGAGCGCTGGGCGAATGTGCGGCCGCGCTCGGTCTCGCGCTCGCCGATGCTCGGCGCCTGGCCGGGGCGCGAGGGGCATTTCATCGTCAATGGCGGCTTCAAGATCGGCTTCGGCATGGCGCCCAAGGTGGCGCAGGTGATGGCCGATCTGGTGCTCGACGGTGTCGATGCGATCCCGGCGGGGTTCCGGGTCGAGGACAACCTCTGAGGCGCTTCGAACCGCGGAAGGAAGCGGGGGGTTTGCACCCCCCAAGGGCCGCCACTGGCGGCCCGTTCGACAGGAAAGCCTTCCACTGGAAGGCTTTTCGATCCTGTCTCACCCCGCAGGATATTTGAGCCAAGGTGAAAAGAAGGCCCTGAAGCGCCTGTCTCAGTAGCTGTATTCGCCGTAGATGCGGCTCAGATCGCCCTTCCAGGCGCCGTGGTATTTCTCGAGCAGTTCATCGGCCGGAACGCGGCCGGTGTCGATGCTTTCTTCGAGCGCGTTGAGGAAATAGGTCTCGTCCGGGATCAGCCCGCCCGCACCGGGGATCTTGCGCGCCGCAAGACCGGCCTTCGAGATCGCCACCACTTCGCGCGCCAGATCGTGCATCTTCACGCCATTGCAGTCCGCTTGCAGGGCGTGTTTCGCCGATGCGATGCGCAGCCCGTCGCGGGTCTCGGCGTCCCAGTCCTTGACCAGATCCCAGGCGGCATCAAGCGCGCCCTGATCATACATCAGCCCGACCCAGAGCGCGGGCAGGGCGCAAAGACGCCGCCACGGGCCACCATCGGCGCCGCGCATCTCGATGTATTTCTTCACCCGCGCCTCGGGGAAGACGGTGGTCAGATGGTCGGCCCAGTCCGACAGCGTCGGTTTCTCGCCGGGCAGGGCGGGCAATTCGCCCTTCAGGAAATCGCGGAAGCTCTGCCCCAAAGCATTGATATACTGCCCGTCGCGGTAGACGAAATACATCGGCACATCGAGGACGTAATCGACGTAACGTTCATAGCCCATGCCGTCTTCGAAGAAGAAGGGCAGCATGCCGGTCCGCGCCGGATCGAGGTTTTGCCAGATATTCGCCCGCCAGGATTTCATCTCGTTCGGCTTGCCGTCAAGGAAGGGCGAATTGGCGAAAAGCGCGGTTGCCACCGGCTGCAGCGCCAGCGCCACGCGCATCTTCTTCACCATGTCGGCCTCGGAGGAAAAGTCGAGGTTCACCTGCACGGTGCAGGTCCGATACATCATGGTTTTCCCCATGGTGCCGACCTGGTCCATGTAGCTGTTCATCAGCCGATAGCGCCCCTTCGGCATCATCGGCATTTCCTCGGCGGTCCATTCCGGCGCCGCGCCAAGGCCGATGAACTTCGCCCCGATCCGGTCGGCGATCCGGTGCACCTCGGTCAGGTGTTCGTTCACCTCTTCGCAGGTCTGGTGCAGGGTTTCCAGGGGCGCGCCCGACAGTTCCAGCTGCCCGCCGGGTTCCAGGCTGACATTGGCGCCATTGCGGGTCAGCCCGATGATGTTGCCGCCCTCCAGCACCGGCTCCCAGCCGAAGACCTGTTGCAGCCCCTCCAGCATCGCCCGGATCGAACGCGGCCCGTCATAGGGCAGGGGCTTGAGCACATCCTTGCAATAGCCGAATTTCTCGTGCTCGGTGCCGATGCGCCAGTCGCTTTTCGGCTTCTCGCCCGAGGCCAGGTATTCGGCAAGCTGGGCAAAATCTTCGATCGGGCCGCCGCCCTGCTGGGGAATGGACATCGGACCCTCTCTTTCCTTTGGGAGACAACAGGTGGTTCTTCCGCGCCGCCAAGTCAAGCCGCCTCAGCCGGGACGGCGCCACAGGCTTTGTGCGCTGATGCGCCGATCCAGCGCGGCGGCCAGTGCGCCCATGTCGATGCCGGGCAGACCGGCAAAGGCGTCAAAGAGCTTTTCCGAGCCGGCCGCGGCCACCGGCACCAGCAGCGCCTGCCCGTCGCGGCTTTTGAGCCGCCAGAACTGGCTGTCTTTCAGCAGCAGCAGGCGGATTTCGACAAGGTCCTCCAGCGCCATGGTGCCGCCCAGCATCCCCCCGCCGGTGCCCCAATAGCCGATCCGGCCTTCGTCCAGCTCGACCACGCCCGGATCGGAGACGGGCCGGGCAAAGCGGGCGCGGCGCAGGGCCAGCACCAGCCAGCCCGCGGCAAGGGCGGCAAGGCACAGCCCCAGAGCCGCCAGAAACCAGCCGCCACGCGTCGCGACCCAGAGGCTCGCGGCGAGCGTCAGACCTGCGACATAAGCTTCGCGCTGCCGTGTCAGATGCGCGCGCAGCTCGGGTCGGATCACCGCCAGTCCCCCAGGGCCGATTGCCAAAGCGTGATCGCCGCACAGGCGGCGGTATCGGCGCGCAGGATGCGCGGCCCAAGCGACACCGGCGTGACAAAGGGCAGGCCGCGCAGCTGCCGTCGCTCGGTCTCGGAAAAGCCGCCCTCGGGGCCGACCAGAATCGCCCAGGGGCCGGGGGCAAGACCGGCCAAAGTCTGCGCCGGACCGACCAGCGATTCGTCGCCCCAAAGAATGCGCCGCGCCGGGTTCCAGGATTTCAGAATTTTCTGCAAAGTCTGCAAGTCACTGACTTCGGGAACATAAGTGCCCAGACATTGCTCGGCCGCTTCCAAAGCATGCGCCTGCAGCCGGTCCTGTTTGATCCGCGCGGCATTGGTGAATTCCGTCTGCACCGGCAGGATTTTCGCGCAACCGAGCTCCGCCGCTTTCTCGACGATGAAATCGGTGCGTTCCTTCTTGATCGGCGCGAAGAGCAGCCACAGGTCGGGCGGGTTCAGCTGCGGCGCGGCAAGGCCCAGACAGCGCAGCACGCCCGCCCGTTTCGTCCCCTCGACCACCTCGGCCGTCCATTCGCCGTCCTGCCCGTTGAACAGCGCGACCCGGTCGCTCGGGCCAAGCCGCATCACCGCAAAGAGATAATTCGCCTGATCGGCGGTCAGGGGCACGGCTTGCCCCGGCGAGAGCGGGTGAGTAACACAGAGTCGTATCTTGGCGCGTTCCATGAGGCGAAACTTATGACCGGCAAAACCGAAATGCCAGAGGCTCAGGTGACGGGACAGGTGGCCGACGCCTATCGCGGCAACTGGGTGGACCATACCGCCCCCGCTTTCAGCCGCCCCTATCTGCGGCTTGCCCGGGCCGATCGTCCGATCGGCACCTGGCTTTTGCTCTTGCCCTGCTGGTGGTCGATCGCGCTGGCCGCGGCGACCGACGGGCTGCGCGTGGTCGATCTGTGGCTGGCGCTGGGCTGCGGCCTTGGCGCCTTCCTGATGCGCGGCGCAGGCTGCACCTGGAACGACATCACCGACCGCGATTTCGACGGCCAGGTCGCGCGGACACGCTCGCGCCCGATTCCCTCCGGTCAGGTGACGCTGAGACAGGCGATGGGCTGGATGGTGGCGCAGACGGCGCTGGCGGCGGCGATCCTGTTCAGCTTCAACTGGGCGGCCATCGGCATGGGCGTTCTGGCCCTTGTCCCGGCCGCGGTCTATCCCTTTGCCAAGCGCTTCACCTGGTGGCCGCAAGCCTTTCTGGGCATCGCTTTCAACTGGGGGGCGCTGCTCGGTTGGGTCGCGCACAAGGGCAGTCTGGACCTTGCGCCGGTGCTTCTTTTTACCTCGGGGATCGCCTGGACGCTGTTTTACGACACGATCTACGCGCATCAGGACAAGGAAGACGATGCGCTGATCGGGGTGAAATCGACGGCGCGGCTGTTTGGCGCCAACACGAGCCGCTGGCTGGGGCTGTTTCTGGTTCTGACCGTCGTTCTGATGGCGGCGGCGGTGCTGCTGGCGCTGTTGCCGCTGGGCAATCCGGCGGTGCTGGCGCTCGGTCTTTGCGCGCCCTGGGCGATGGGCTGGCACATGCTCTGGCAGATGCGCAAGCTTGACATCGACGATGCCGACACCTGCCTGATGCTCTTTCGTAAAAGCCGCGATACCGGGCTGTTGGCTGCGCTGTTTCTTGCCGGTGCCGCAATCCTGTGATTGATCGCCAGGGGGGCGCCCCTTAAGACGGGGCGAACCCAAGGCGAGGAACGACATCCCCATGCGTGGCCGCATCACCCTCCTGACGACGACGGCTTTCGTCGGCGCCCTTGTGCTTTCGGCCTTCATCGCGGGTGGCTCGGCCACGATCATCGAGCAGCGCTCGCGCAAGGCGGTGAAGCTGGCGCTGGAAACCGCCAGCCATTCCTGGGTGCAGGTCGAAACCGACGGGCTGCAGGTGATCTTGCTCGGCACCGCCCCCTCCGAGGCGGCGCGGTTCCGCGCCGTCACCCTGGTTTCGACCGTGGTCGACAGTTCCCGCATCGTCGACAACACCGATGCCGAGGTGCAAAAGGCGATCGCGCCCCCCGATTTTTCGCTGCAGATGCTGCGCAATGACGAGGGGATCTCGCTGATCGGGCTCGTGCCCTCGGGCACCGACCGCAAGGCGCTGCTCGAGCGGCTGACGAAAATCGCGGGCGAGGGGGCGGTCACCGACATGCTCGAAAGCGCCGATTATCCGGTGCCGGGCGGCTGGAAATCGGCGCTGGATTTCGGCATCGCGGCGCTGACGGAACTGCCCCGCGCCAAGGTCTCGATCCTGCCCGGCAAGGTCGGCGTCGAGGCGATCACCGACAGCCCCGAACAGAAGGCCGAGGCCGAGGCGCTGCTGAACCGGCGCCGCCCGACCGAGATCCGGCTGGACGCCAAGATTTCCGCGCCGCGCCCGGTGATCACCCCCTTCACGCTGCGCTTCCTGATCGATGCCGAGGGCGCCCGTTTCGACGCCTGTTCCGCCGATACCGACCGCGCCGCGGGGCGGATCATCGCGGCGGCGCGCAAGGCGGGCGCCAAGGGCGAGCTGGATTGCACCGTCGGCATGGGCGTGCCCTCGCCGCAATGGGCCGAGGCGGTGACGATGGGTCTGGCCGCGCTGGCGCAGCTGGGTGGCGGCACGCTGACCTTTTCCGATGCCGATATCGCGCTGGTGGCGGCCGACACGACCGATCCGGCGATCTATGACCGGGTGGTGGGCGATCTCGAATCGAACCTGCCCGATGTGTTCTCGCTCAAGGCCGAGCTGGCGAAGAAGGCCGAGGCGAAGGATGCCGTGCCCGAATTCTCGGCGCTTTTGCGCGAGGATGGGCAGGTGGAGCTGCGCGGCCGCGTCACCTCGGACCGCTCGCGCGCGGCGCTGGAAAGCTTTGCCCATGCGCAATTCGGCGCGACATCGGTTTACGGCGCGACGCGGGTCGATACCGGCCTGCCCGAGGGCTGGCCGCTGCGCACGCTGACCGCGCTCGAGGCGCTGCGGCTTATGCATGACGGCGCGGTGACGGTGACGCCCGATCTGGTGCGGCTGACCGGCGTGACCGGCGACCGGCAGGCCTCGGACAAGGCGGCGCGGCTGTTTGCCCGGCGGCTGGGCGAGGCGGCGCCGATCGCGCTTTCGGTGAAATATGACCGCCGGCTGGATCCAACGCTGGCGCTGCCCGATGGCAACGAATGCGTCGCGCGGCTGAACGGGGTGCTGGCGCGCGACAAGATCGGGTTTGAGCCCAGTTCGGCGACGATCAAGCCCGAGGACGGGCCGAAGCTTGACGCGTTGGCCAAGGCGATGGCGCAATGTCAGGATTTCCGCATGGAAGTGGCGGGTCACACCGACAGCCAGGGCAGCGACGAGGGCAACCGCAAGCTGTCGCAGGCCCGGGCCGAAGCGGTGATCACCGCGCTTTCCGCGCGCCGGGTGCTGACGCGCAACCTGACCCCCAAGGGCTATGGCGAAAGCCAGCCCATCGCCGAGAATGACACCGACAAGGGCCGCGAGGCGAACCGGCGCATCGAATTCGTGCTGCTTGATGCCAAGCCGGTGGGCGGGGCCGGGCAGATCGATCTGCCGGTGACGGCGCCGGAACCGCCGAAGCCCGCGCCCGTCGCGCCGATCGAGGCGGTGCCCGATCTGGTGCTGGATGAAAGCGCCATCGCAGGCGCCGCCCCGATGGAAGACGCGCAGGGCGAGCCGATGCCGAACCCGCCCGAGACGCAACTTCCGGCGGCCCCTGCTCCGGCGGCCTCTGCGCCCGGCGTGGCCGCCCCGGAAGCCCCGACGCCGGAAGCGCCAATGACGGAGGCCGCGACGACAGATGGCGCCGAGGCGGTCCCCGTCATTCCGGTCAACCCCGCCGCGCAATCGCCCGGCCGCCCGAAACCGCGCCCGAAGAAACTGGGCGGGCGGGACAACTGAGGAGAGCCGCAGATGAACAGAACCGAATTCGTCATCGCCACGGCGATCATCCTGTTTCTGGCCTTCTGCCTGGGCTGGTTCGCCTCCTGGCTGATCCACCGGCTGACCCGGGTCACCGCGGCCGACATGGGCGAGCTGGAACAGATGGCGCAGGCGCTGCATGAGGCCGAGGAGCAGCGCGATCAGGCCGTGGCCTATGTCGAAAGCCGCGAGGCGGAGCTGACGAACCAGATCAACCAGACCGAGGCGGAGCTGCGCGCGGCGATGGACGGTCTGCGCGACGCCCGCCACGAGGCCGAGGAATTGCGCGCCTATATCGAGCGTCTGCAGGCCGAGCGGTAACGGCGGATTTCGCCGCCGCCCGCTTGCCTGCCGCCGCGCCCGCGCCTACATCGGGGGCATGGACATCACCCGCTTCCTTCCCGCCCCGTTCTTCAACCGCCCGCTGCGCGTGGCCGTCGTCCGGCTGCAGGGCGCCATCGGCCTCAGCCGTCCCGGGGCGCAGGGCCTGTCGGATGCCGCGCTGGCCGAGACGCTGGAGCGCGCCTTCCGCAAGGGCAAGCCGGTGGCGGTGGCGCTGATCATCAATTCCCCCGGCGGCTCGCCGGTGCAATCCTCGCTGATCGCGGCGCGGATCCGGGCTTTGGCGGTGGAGACCGGCCTGCCCGTCCATGCCTTCGTCGAGGATGTGGCGGCCTCGGGCGGCTATTGGCTGGCCTGCGCCGCCGATGACATCTGGGCCGATGCCACCTCGATCGTTGGCTCGATCGGGGTGATTTCGTCGGGCTTCGGCTTTGCCGATCTGATCGGCCGCTACGGGGTCGAGCGGCGGGTGCATACGGCGGGCTGCTCGAAAAGTTTCCTTGACCCGTTCCGGCCGGAAAAGCTCGAGGATGTGGCGCGGCTGACCCGGCTTCTGGAAGACATGCACCGGGCGTTCAAGGCCTGGGTGACCGACCGGCGGGGCGCGAAACTGGCTGCCGGGGCGGATCTGTTCACCGGCGAGATCTGGACCGGGGCGCAGGCGCTTGACACCGGGCTGATCGACGGGCTGGCGCATCCGGGGCCGAAACTGCGCGCGCTTTATGGCGACAAGGTGAAGCTGGTGCCCTATGGCCAACGCCGGTCCTGGCTGCGCCGCTTCGGGGCCGGGATCGCCGCCGAGGCCGCCGTTTCGGTGCTGGAGGCCGCCGAGGAACGGGCGCTTTGGGCACGGGTCGGGCGCTGACATGCTGATCAAGGCCGCGATCCTTTTCGTGCTGGTGATGGTCGGGCTGGCCTTTTTCGGCCGGTTGCGCCTGCCGGGCCGCAAGCCGCCGCTGCTCTTGCGCAAGACCTGCAAGCAGTGTGGCAGGCCGCGGATCGGGGCGGGGCCTTGTCCCTGCGGAAAGGCGTGACGATGCGGGCGTTGCTGACTGACATTCCGCCCGCCCTTGCCGCGCCGCTGACCGAGGCGCTGGCGCTTTGTGATCTGGTGCCGGTGCAGACCGACGCCTCGGTGCTGCTGCTTGGGGCCGGGGATCCGGCGCAAGCCTTGGCGCGGATCGCCGATTTCGCCGCAAGCCGTCCCGAGGCCGGGCGGGCAGGCGCCGACCGGATCGCCAGCGGTCAGGTAGTCTGGCTGCTGCCCGCGGGGCAGGCGGCGGTTCTGCAGGGCACGCTGGCGCGGGCCGCCTTGGCCCATGCGCCGCAGTTGCGGGTGAATGCGCTCCATCTTGCACCGCGCCGTCCGCCGCCTGCGCCCTGGCAGGCGGCCTGGACTGCCGCGACGCAGCATCCGGGGCCGCCGCTCCTGCCGCAGGCCTTGGCGCAGGCGTTGAGGCTGATCGTGCAGGGGCCTGCGCTGACCGGGCAAGTGGTAAATGTCGTGGCTCGCCGTTAACGCATCCCCAACCTTTCCGGGGCTGAAACGGGGGGGCTGGCGTGTTCCTCAGCGGCAAGTTGTCCACGTTTCGCGCAAGTGTAAACAAAGGGTTACAATTCTCTCAATCCTTTCAGGGGCTTGCTTTTGATGAAAATAATTTCCGATCAAAATCAATGCCTTGCAAGTCTGCCCATTTTTTAATCAACCTTGTGAAAGGGGCTTGATTCAAGGGAAATCTGCAGATCCCCAAATCTTTCCCACGAACTTATCCACAGAAACGGTGGAAAGCTTTCCCCTTGAATTTGGCGAAGCATGGTTGCAACCCGGACAGAGAATCAGAGGGCCAGAATGACGGACGGATTTGATCTTCCCGATGATGCCGCGACGCAGCAGGGTCTGCGGTTGAAAGGCCATGCGCTGATCGCGGATTACGTCAGCCGTCTTGACGGATCTCCGGGCGTCTATCGCATGCTCAATGCGGCGCAGGAGGTGCTTTACGTCGGCAAGGCGCGCAACCTGAAGGCGCGTGTGTCGAATTATGCGCGCACCACCGGCCATTCTGGCCGGATCGCGCGGATGATTTCCGAAACCACCCACATGATGTTCCTGACCACGCGCACGGAAACCGAGGCGCTGCTTTTGGAGCAAAACCTGATCAAGCAGCTCAAGCCGCGCTACAACGTGCTCTTGCGCGACGACAAGAGCTTTCCCTATATCCTGATCGCCGGGGATCACCCGTTTCCGATGATCCGCAAGCATCGCGGCGCGCGCAACGTCAAGGGCGCCTATTTCGGGCCCTTCGCCAGTGCCTCGGCGGTCAATCGCACGCTCAACCATCTGGAACGGGCGTTTCAGCTGCGCAACTGTTCGGATGCGATGTTTTCGTCGCGCACCCGGGCTTGTCTGCAATATCAGATCAAGCGCTGTTCCGGCCCCTGCGTGGGCAAGATCAGCGAAGACGACTACCGCCGCACGGTGGCTGACGCGCAAAGGTTCCTGGAGGGGAAATCCTCAAGCATCCAGCAGGAGCTGGCGGCCGAGATGAGCGCGGCCTCGGAGGCGATGGAATATGAGCGCGCGGCGGCGCTGCGCGACCGGATCGGCGCCTTGACGACGGTGCAGCAAAGTCAGGGCATCAACCCGCGCAGCGTGGCCGAGGCCGATGTGGTCGCGGTGCATCTGGAAGGGGGCCAAGCCTGCGTGCAGGTCTTTTTCATCCGCGCGCATCAAAGCTGGGGCAACCACGATTTCTACCCGCGCACCGGCGCTGGCGCCGAGGAGGCCGAGGTGCTGGAGGCCTTTCTGGCGCAGTTCTACGATGCGAAAGAACCGCCGAAGACGATCCTGCTGTCGCATGAGATCGAGGATGCCGATCTGATGGTCGATCTGCTCTCCACCCGCGCCGGGCGCAAGGTGGAATTGGCCGTGCCGAAGCGCGGCGAAAAGGCGGAACTGGTTGAAAACGCGCTGCGCAACGCGCGCGAAAGTCTGGGCCGCAAGATGTCGGAATCGGCGGCGCAGGCGAAATTGCTGCAGGGGGTGGCGCAGGCCTTCGGGCTGGAAAAGCCGCCCGCGCGGATCGAGGTTTACGACAACTCGCATATTCAGGGCGCCCATGCGGTGGGGGGCATGATCGTCGCGGGGCCCGAGGGGCTGATGAAATCGTCTTACCGCAAGTTCAACATCAAGGGCGAGGATCTGACCCCGGGCGACGATTTCGGCATGATGAAGGAGGTTCTGACCCGCCGCTTCGAGCGGCTTCTGCGCGAGGATCCCGAGCGCAAGACCGATCTCTGGCCCGATCTTTTGCTGATCGACGGCGGCGCGGGGCAGGTCTCGGCGGTGCATGAAATCATGGTCGCGCTGGGGGTGCAGGACATCGCGATGGTCGGCGTGGCGAAGGGCATCGACCGCGATCTGGGCAAGGAGGAATTCCACCGCATCGGCCATCGTCCGATGGCGCTGCCGCGGCAGGATCCGGTGCTTTACTACATCCAGCGGCTGCGCGACGAGGCCCACCGCTGGGCGATCGGCGCGCATCGGGCGAAGCGGGCGAAAGCCACGATGGCCAATCCGCTCGATGAGATCCCCGGCATCGGGGCGACGCGCAAACGCGCGCTGCTGGCGCATTTCGGCTCGGCCAAGGCGGTGTCCCGCGCCGGGCAAAACGATCTGATGGAAGTTCCGGGGATTTCTGCCGCCACGGCCGAGACGATCTGGAACTTCTTCAACGATCGGGGTTGACGGAAGGGCGGCCCCGGCGTAGCGCCCGCCCCCATGACCGCGCCCGTGACCACCGCCCTGACCCGCCCCGAAGACCTTCTGACCGAGGGTCTGGTGACGCCCGCAGACATGCCCGCCTTGGCGCAGGTGGCGGGGCATTTCCGCATCCGCGTCACCCCCGCGATGCGCGCGGCGATTACCGCGCCCGCGGATCCGGTGGCGGCGCAATTCGTGCCCACCGCGGCGGAACTGATCACCCGGCCCGAGGAGCGCGCCGATCCGATCGGCGATGCCGTGCATTCCCCCGCGCCCGGGCTGACGCATCGCTACCCCGATCGGGCGATCTTGCACATTACCAAGACCTGCGACGTCTATTGCCGCTTCTGCTTCCGCCGCGAAACCGTGGGCGAGACCGGGCCGCTGCCCGAAGGCGATCTGGAACAGGCGCTCGATTACATCGCCGCGACCCGCGGCTTGCGGGAAATCATCCTGACCGGCGGCGATCCGCTGACGCTCTCGCCCCGCAGGCTCGAAGACGTGCTGACCCGGCTTTCGGCCATTCCGCACCTCACCACCTTGCGCTTTCATTCCCGCGTGCCGGTGGTGGCGCCCGAGCGGATCACCCCCGCGCTGGTCGCGCTTTTGCGCGCGCAACGCCCCGCGGTCTGGGTGGTGGTGCACACGAACCACGCGCAGGAGCTGACCGCGCCCGCCCGCGCGGCGCTTGCGCGGCTGGTCGAGGCGGGCGTGCCGCTTCTGTCGCAATCGGTGCTGCTCAAAGGCGTGAACGACAGCCACGATGCGCTGCGCGATCTTTTCCGCGCGCTGCAGGACTGCCGGGTGAAACCCTATTACCTGCATCATTGCGACCTGGCCCAGGGCACCGGCCATTTCCGCACCACGATCGTGGCGGGCCGCGCGCTGATGGCCGGGCTGCGCGGGCATTTGAGCGGCGCGGCGATCCCGACCTATGTGCTTGATATCCCGGGGGGCTTCGGCAAGGTGCCGATCACCGCGGATCATCTCGCCCCGGGGGCCCGGCCGGGCCTGTGGCGCGTCACCGACTGGCAGGGCGGCGTTCACGATTACGCCGACCCCGCAAGCTGAGTGTCGCACCCCCTTTCCCTTGCACACGCCCGGGGCTAGGGTGCGGGCATGAGATGGAACCTGCCCAATACGCTGACCGTTTTGCGCCTGATCGCCGCCCCCGGCGTCGCGGTGATGTTCCTGTATTTCGCCCGTCCCTGGGCGGATTGGTTCGCCCTGACGCTGTTCATCGGCGCCGCCATCACCGACTGGTTCGACGGCTATCTGGCGCGGGCCTGGAAACAGGAAAGCAAGTTCGGCGCCATGCTCGACCCGATTGCCGACAAGGCGATGGTGGTGATCGCGCTGGTGGTGATCACCGGCTATTCCGGCATGAACCCCTGGCTCATTCTGCCCGCGACGGTGATCCTGTTCCGTGAAGTCTTTGTCTCGGGCCTGCGCGAATTCATTGGCGCCGATGCGGGCAAGCTCAAGGTCACGAAACTGGCGAAATGGAAGACCACGGCGCAGATGGTGGCGATTGCCATCCTGTTCCTTGGCACCGGGCTGGATTATCTGGAAACCGGCCGCGCGCCCCGCGCGGGCGAGGGGGATCTGCCGAATTTCGCCTCGCTGGCCGATCTGGCCAATCACGTCGGTCTGGTGCTGATCTGGGTGGCCGCGGTGCTGACCGCGATCACCGGCTGGGATTATTTCCGCAAGGCGCTGCCCTTCCTGCGCGATCACAAGGACAGCTGAGGGACCGGGACGGCTGAGCGACCGGGACAGCCGGGAACCCGGCCGAAGGCGTTACGCCTTCTTGCCGATCTTCGGTTCGGTGCCTGCCAGGATCCGCTCGATATTGGCGCGGTGCCGCACGAAGATCAGCACCGCCATCAGCGCAGTTACCGGCATATAGGCCTGATCGCCCAGCACGAAGGCCAGCGGCACCGCCCCCGCCGCTGCCACCAGCGCCGAAAGCGAGGAAATCCGCCCGACCGCCGCCGCGATCAGCCATGTGCCGCAGGCGCCAAGACCCAAAAGCCAGTCCAGCGCAATCAGCGTGCCAAGAAAGGTCGCAACCCCCTTGCCGCCCTTGAACTTCAGCCAGACCGGGTAAAGATGCCCGATGAAAGCCGCGCCCCCCGCGACCACCGCCGCGGTGTCGTTGCCCTCCAGAAGCGCGCGGGCGATCAGCACCGCCACCGCCCCCTTGGCGCCATCGAGGATCAGCGTCGCCGCCGCCGCCGCCTTGTTGCCGGTGCGCAGCACATTCGTCGCGCCGATATTGCCCGAGCCGATCTGACGCAGATCGCCCAGACCGAACGCCTTGGTGATCACCACGCCAAACGGCACCGAGCCCAGCAGGTAGCCAAGCCCCGCCACCGCCAGAAGCAGCATTGCCCCCGCATGCAGATCCGCCATCCTTGCCCCCGTCCGTTCTTGTTATGCCTGCCCGTGAACCTGCACCCCGCCGACGAAAGTGGCAAGCACCTTGCCCGTCAGCCTGGCGCCGTCAAAAGGCGTGTTCTTCGATTTCGACGCCAGCGTGAAGCGATCCAGCACAAAGGGCGCCTCCGGGTCGAACAGCACCAGATCGGCCGGACTTCCCTCGCAAAGACGGCCCTGCGGCAGCCCCATCAGCCGCGCCGGGTTGAGCGCAAGCGCCGCAAAGAGCCCCGGCAGGTCGATGCTTCCTGCGTGATAAAGCCGCAGCGCCGCGGGCAGCAGCGTTTCCAGCCCGACCGCACCGGCTGCCGCCTCCTCATAGGGCAGGCGTTTTGATTCCTCGTCGGCCGGGGTGTGCATCGAACAGAGAATGTCGATCACGCCCTCGGCCAGCGCCTGCACCATCGCCAGACGGTCGTCTTCGGACCGAAGCGGCGGCGTCAGCTTGAAGAAGGTGCGGTAATGGCCGACATCGAATTCGTTCAGCGTCAGGTGATGCACCGAGATCCCCGCCGTCACCGGCAGCCCGTCGGCCTTGGCGCGCGCCAGCGCGGGCAGGGCGCGGGCGGTGGTGATCTGATCGGCGTGATAGCGCACCCCGGTCATCTCGACCAAGGCCAGATCGCGATCGAGCCCCATCCGTTCCGCCATCGGGCTGACCGCGGGCAGGCCGCGCAGGGACGCGAACTTGCCCGAGGTGACGGCGGCGCCTTTCGACAGCCCCGGCTCCTGCGGGTGGCACAGCACCAGCGCCCCCAGACTGCGGGCATAGGTGAAGGCGCGGCTCAGAACCTTGGTATCGGCGCAGACGTGATCGGTGTCGGTGAAGGCGATGGCGCCCGCATCCATCAGAAAGCCGATCTCGGTCATTTCGCGGCCCGCGCGGCCCTTGGTCAAGGCCGCCATGTGACGGATGCGGACCGGCGCCTCGGCGGCGCGGCGGGTGACGAATTCCAGTGTCTCGGGCGTGTCGATGGCGGGGCTGGTGTCGGGACGGGCGATGATCGTGGTGACGCCGCCGCGCGCGGCCGCCAGCCCGGCGGTGCGGAAGCTTTCCTTGTGGCGTTCCCCCGGCTCGCCGATCTTCACGCCGATATCGACGATCCCGGGCGCCAGGCATTTGCCGCCGCAGTCGATCACCCGGGCATCCGCGGGGGCCTGCATCTGCCCGATCGCGGCGATGATGCCGCCATCCACCACCAGATTGCCCAGCGTCTCGGTGCCCGCTTCGGGGTCGATCAGCCGGGCGTTTTCGAAGAAAAGGGTCATCGCAGCGCCTCCCGGGCGTTTCGCAAGATCGCAAAGACTTCGGGCGCATCGAGGATGCCCTGAAAGCCGATCTCCTGAGTTTTCGTGCCGCGCAAGCGGCTGGCAAAGATCACGCCGCCCGTCTTGTCGCCGCCCACAAGCCGCAAGGGCATCTCGGCGGTGATCGGATGGATGTCGAGCTGTCGCCCCCTCAGCGGATGGCGCCGCGCGATATAGGCGGCCCGCGTCGACAGGGTAAAGGCGGTTCCGGTGCGTTGCAGCCGTTCGGCCCAAAGGGCTGCTGCGGCAAGGCCAAGGCCCGCCGCGATCAGCACCCCGCCCGTCAAGTCCGAAAGCACCGCCCCCGCAACGACCAGCCCCCCCCCCGCCAGCAGCGCCGGAGCAAGGTGTTTCCAGCCGATCCGGCGCAACGGATGGCCCTGCCACAGAATGCGTTCGCCCGGGACCATCACGCCCTCCCAGCCTTCGGGGACCGCGGTCGGATCATGCGGGACCTCGGTCAGGGCCCGTTCGGATGGCGGCAGCGGCGGCTCCGCCCCCCGCGGGGTGGGGCGCGGCGGTCTCATCGCACCTCCCGGGCCCGGCGGGACTTGGCCGCTTCGATCGCCGCGACGACCGGCGCGGCTTCGGCCAGATGCCGGATCAGATGCTTGTCGCCCGATTTCGTCACGATCTGCACATCGCCGATCAGCGAGCGCACCCTCTCGATTTCCAGCAGCATCGCCTGCTTGCCCTGCGGCCCGATCAGGCGGCGGTCGGTCAGCTGCCAGCGCCGCGCGAAGGCCTCGGATCGGAACCACGCCGCCCGCGCCGCCATGCCGATCAGGATCGCGAGGATCGCCACCGGGATCTGCTCGGTCTTGCCCAGCCAGACCAGCACCGCCGAGACCAGCACTGCCCCCAGCCCGCCCAGCACCAGATGGTCCATCCAGTAGCGGCGCAGATCGGGCAGGAACACCTGAGAGACCTTCTCGCCGGGTTCCAGCGGCAATTCGCTGTCGGTTCCGGGGCGATAGTTGAGGACGGAATCGCGTTTCATCTCAGACATGCGCCGCCTCCAGCGCGGCGCGGCCGCGTTCGGCGCGCAGGTTCTGCGCCAGCAGATCCATCACCGCCATCCGCACCGCGACGCCCATCTCGACCTGCTCCTGAATCACCGAACGGTTGATGTCATCGGCGATCGTGCCGTCGATCTCCACGCCGCGGTTCATCGGCCCCGGATGCATCACGATCGCATCGGGTTTCGCATAGGCGAGCTTTTCGGCATCGAGCCCGTAGCGGTGGAAATATTCGCGTTCCGACGGGATGAACCCGCCGTCCATCCGCTCCTTTTGCAGCCGCAGCATCATCACCACATCGGCATCGCGCAGCCCTTCGCGCATGTCGTCGCAAATCTCGGCGCCGATATCGCCAAAGCCCGCGGGCATCAGCGTCGGCGGCCCGACCAGCCGCACCCGGTTTTCCATCTTGCCCAGCAACAGCAGGTTCGACCGCGCCACCCGGCTGTGCGCGACATCGCCGCAAATCGCCACCGTCAGCCGCTGGATCCGGCCCTTGGCACGCCGGATCGTCAAGGCATCCAGAAGCGCCTGCGTCGGGTGCTCGTGCCGCCCGTCGCCCGCGTTGATCACCGCGCAATTCACCTTCTGCGCCAGAAGATCGACGGCGCCAGACGAGGGATGCCGCACCACCAGCAGATCGGGATGCATCGCGTTCAAGGTCAGCGCGGTGTCGATCAGGGTCTCGCCCTTTTTCACGCTCGAGGTCTGCATCGACATGTTCATCACATCGGCGCCCAGCCGCTTTCCGGCCAGCTCGAAACTGGATTGCGTCCGCGTCGAATTCTCGAAGAACATGTTGATCTGCGTCAGCCCCGCCAGCGCATCGGTGCGCTTCACGGTGCGGCGGTTCAGATCGACATAGCTGTCTGCAAGATCAAGAACGGAACGGATGTCTTCCGGCGAGAGATGCTCGATCCCCAGAAGATGGCGGGCGCGAAAAGCCATGACGTCCTCCGATGTTGTCGGGCCGCTTATGGCAAATGGGGGGGGCTGCGTCCAGCGGCTTTACCCCCGTGTCGGGGCATGCGATGGAAAGCCATGGAGACTCGCCCCGGCCCCGAGATCAGCTACGATGCCGCCCTTGCCGCTTTCGAGTGGCTGATCGAGCTTGGCGCCACCGATCCGGTGGGCGATGAACCGGTGAACCGCTACGCGCTTGTGACCCCCGAACCCGCGCCGGCCCCCCCGCCCGCCACCGAGACCCGCGCGCCGCGCCCCGCGCCGGTGTTGGTGCCGGTCGACACCGTCGATCCGGTGGCGGTGGCCCGCGGGCTTGCCGCGCGGGCGATGACGCTTGAGGATCTGCGCGAGGCGATCCTCGGCTTTCCGCATTGCCCGCTGAAACTCGGCGCCCGCAACACGGTCTTTTCGGATGGCAACCCGAAAGCCCGGGTGATGCTGATCGGCGAGGCCCCGGGCAAGGATGAAGACGCGCAGGGCAAGCCCTTTGTCGGCCGCGCCGGTCAGCTGCTTGATCGGATGCTGGCGGCGGTGGGGCTGGATCGCGGCTCGCCCGATCCGGCGACGGCGGTCTATATCACCAATGTCATGCCCTGGCGGCCGCCCGGCAACCGCGAGCCGGAGCCCGCGGAAATCGCGATGATGGGGCCGTTTCTGGCCCGGCATGTCGAGCTGGTCGATCCCGATCTGATCGTTCTGATGGGCAATACCGCCTGCGCGGCGGCGCTGAATGCGCGCGGCATCACCCGGCTGCGTGGCACCTGGGCTACGGCCTTTGGCCGCCCCACCCTGCCGACGCTGCATCCGGCCAATCTGTTGCGCACGCCGATCAACAAGCGGCTGGTCTGGGCCGATCTGCTCGAATTGCGCGCGAAGCTGAACGCGCTCTAGGGGCCGGGTCAGGGCGCCGGGCAGCCGTCGATCTCGACCGCATCGCCGTGGCTGACCACCGTGATGCGCAGATCCTTGCGGTCCAGATCGAAGGGCTGCGCGTCCTCGGGCACGAAATCGACGCTGGCCAGAAGCGCCGCGCCCTGCCGGTCGATCTCGGGGTCCGAAACCCACATCGGCCGCGAGCGCAGCTCGAAAAGCGCGGTTTCCCCCGCCGCTTGCGGCAGGTCGATCCGGGCGGCGACGCGGACGCCGTCGCGAATGGGGGTCAGGGTGCAGCGGGCCAGCCCGGGCGCGGGGCGCGGGGCGGCCGCCATCGCCGCCGCGATTTCGGGATCTTCGGCGCCGGGGCCGGACAGGTCTTTCGTCAAGGCGACGCTGACCGGCACGCAGACCTCGTCGCAGATGCCGAAATCCAGGCTGGCGGTCAGCGAGACCGGCGCCTCGGGCGCCTTCGGGGTGATCTGCAACGGCAGCACCAGCGTGTCGTGATAGCCGACGGTGTTCATCCCGTCGCTTTCGAAAACCTCGGGGGCGGGCCAGATCAACTGCAGCGCCGCGACATTGCCCGAGGCGGAGAAATCGAACTGCGGCGGCACGCCGACATCGCCCGGCACGCGCCAATAGGTCTTCCAGCCCGGGGCAAGGACAATGCGGATCGCGGCGATGCGGCTGCCGTCCCTTTCCTGCCAGCCCGGCAACAGCGCGGCGGACAAAAGCCCCTCTCCCAAAGGCGGGACGTCCTCGGCCGCGGCGGCGACGGCAAGGCTCTGGCACAGGACAAGGGCGAAAATGGGCAGTCGCATGATCCTGCGATAGCCGCGGCTCCGGGATCGGCCAAGTCACAAACGCGACAGGAGAATGCGGACAGGGCGTCGCCGGGGCTTGATTGCAACGCCGAGCGGGACCACCTTTGACAAAGGGGCAGGGCAGGCGCGGGAGAGCGGCATGGATCTGAGCGGCAAACTTCTGATCGCGATGCCGGGCATGGGCGATCCGCGGTTCGAGCATTCGGTGGTGGCGATGTGCTCGCATTCGGCCGAGGGGGCGATGGGGATCATCGTCAACAAGCCGCTGCCGAAACCGCCGATGGAGGATCTGCTGGATCAGCTCGGGATTGCCGTGACCGCCTCGGACCGCGGCTCGGCGCCGCTGTTCTTTGGCGGCCCGGTGGAGACCGGGCGCGGGTTTGTCCTGCATTCGGCCGACTGGTTCGCTGCGACGATGCCGGTGGGCGAGGGGCTGGCGATGACGGCGACGCGCGACATTCTGGAAGAGATCGCCGCCGGGCGGGGGCCCTCGCGGGCGATTCTGGCGCTGGGCTATGCGGGCTGGGGGCCGGGGCAGATCGAGCGGGAAATCCTCGACAACGGCTGGCTGGTGGCCGAGGGCAATGCGGCGCTGGCGCTGGATGGCGATCACGCGACGAAATGGACGCGCGCGCTGGGCACGATGGGGATCGATCCGCGCACGCTTTCCGCCGCGGCGGGCCACGCCTGAGGCCGGGCTGGGGGGCGCTGCCCCCCGTCCTGCGGACTCCCCCCGGGATATTTGAGGCAAGATGAAAGCCAATCCGGGTTTTGGTTCATCTTGCCTCAAATATCCCGGGGGTGAATTTTGGCGCAGCCAAAAGAGGGGGCAGCGCCCCCTATCCCCGCGGGGCGGCGGCGCGGCGCAGCCGGTCGTTGATCGCGCGGCCAAGCCCGGTTTCCGGGATCGGCGCGATGGCGATGGTGGTGGCGCCGCGCGCGGTGGCGAGCTTGTCGGCCACCCGCAGCATCGCGAAAAGCTTCGTCGCCGCCTCGACCGGATTGGCCGTCGCCGAGAGTGTCAGATCGGCCGCGGGGCCGGGGCCGAAGCCAAGGTAGATCTCGCCCGGGCGCTTCTCGGTCGCCTCAAGCCGCACCGCCGCACCGGGGGCGTAATGCGAGACCAGCTGGCCGGGCGCGTTCGGCTTGACCGCATCGCCGCCAAAGGCGAGCGGCTGGCCCAGAGCCTTTTCCAGCGTTTCGACATCGACCCCGCCGGGGCGCAAGAGCGTCGGCGGCTCCAGGCCGAGGATGGTCGATTCGACCCCCACCGCACAGGCGCCGCCATCGACCACCGCCGCGATCCGGCCCGAGAGCCCCTCGAGCACGTGATCCGCCTCGGTCGGGCTGACCTTGCCGGACGGGTTGGCCGAGGGCGCCGCGAGCGGCCCGCCAAAGGCCGCAAGCAGCGCCCGCGCCACGGGATGCGCGGGCATCCGCACCGCCACCGTGGCCAGCCCGGCGGTGACCAGATCGGAGATCCCGGCCTCGGGGCGCGCGGGCAGAACCAGCGTCAGCGGGCCGGGCCAGAACCGGGCAGCGAGATCGCGGGCCTGATCCGAGAAGATCGCGACCTGTTCGGCCATCGCCATGTCGGCCACATGCACGATCAAGGGGTTGAACTGCGGGCGGCCCTTGGCGGCATAGATCGCCGCGACGGCCGCCCCCTGACGCGCATCACCGCCCAGGCCATAGACCGTCTCGGTCGGGAAGGCGACCAGCTGACCTGCCCGCAAAAGCGCGGCCGCGCGGGCCAGCCCCGCGGCATCCGTCCCAAGACGTTCGGTCATTTCCTGCATCCCACCCTCGTGACGCTGCGTTGCGGTGGACGGGGGCTTCCCTTGCGGTAACCTTTCCCCGAAACCGACCCGAATTTGCCCCACGCATACGCGCCCCGGCCCCGTTTGCCAAGCGCGCCACAGGAGACCGTCATGGCCTATCGCTCGCCCGTTGCCGATATCCGCTTCATCCTTGACAAGGTGGTGCCGCTGGCCCCGGTGGCGGCGACCGAACGCTTTGCCGAGGCCACGCCCGAGACGGTGGAAGCCGTGCTGACCGAGGCCGGAAAGCTCTGCGACGAGGTGATGGCGCCGCTTTTGCGCGCGGGCGACCTGCATCCGGCGCGGCTGGAAAACGGCGTCGTGCGGAGCTCGCCCGGGTTCAGGGAAGCGTATCAGCAGATCGCCGAGGGCGGCTGGATCGCTGTCGCCGCGCCGCATGACTATGGCGGCATGGGCCTTCCGCAGACGATCTGCGTGGCGGTGAACGACATGATGTCGGGGGCCAATCTGGCGCTGCAGCTCAATCCGCTGCTGACGCAGGGCCAGATCGAGGCGCTGGAACACCACGCCAGCGAGGAGATCAAGGCGCTTTACATTCCGAAGCTGATTTCGGGCGAATGGTCGGGGACGATGAACCTGACCGAGCCGCAGGCGGGCTCGGATGTCGGCGCGCTGCGCAGCCGGGCGGAGCCTTTGGGCGATGGCACCTATGCGATCACCGGGCAGAAGATCTTCATCTCCTGGGGTGATTCCGATGTGACCGAGAACATCTGCCATCTGGTGCTGGCGCGGCTGCCCGATGCGGCGCCCGGCACCAAGGGGATCAGCCTCTTCATGGTGCCGAAATATATCCCCGACGCGGCGGGCAAGCCCGGGGTGGCGAACACGCTGGGGGTGGTGTCGCTCGAACACAAGATGGGCCTGCATGGCTCGCCCACCTGCGTGATGAGCTTTGACGGCGCCAAGGGCTGGATGGTGGGCGAACCCGGCAAGGGCATGGCGGCGATGTTCACGATGATGAACAACGCCCGTCTGGCGGTCGGCGTGCAGGGGATCGGCGTGGCGGAAGCGGCGTTCCAGCAGGCGCTGAGTTATGCGCAGGAGCGGGTGCAGTTCTCGCCGATCATCCAGCATGCCGATGTGCGCCGGATGCTGGCCGAGATGCGCGCCGAGATCTTTGCCGCGCGCGCGATCGCGCTTGCCTGTGCCGTCGCGCTCGACATGGGGCGGGCGACGGGCGAGGAGCATTGGCTGGCCCGCGCCGCGCTTTTGACGCCGATCGCCAAGGCTTACGGCACCGATACCGGGATCTGGGTGGCCGAACAGGGCGTGCAGGTGCATGGCGGCATGGGCTTCATCGAACAGACCGGCGCGGCGCAATATTGCCGCGACGTGCGGGTGACGGCGATCTATGAGGGCACGAACGGCATTCAGGCGATGGACCTTGTCGGGCGCAAGATGGCCGATGACGGCCGGGCCGCGTTCCGTCTGCTGCAGGAAATCGAGGATGCCGCGAAAGCCGCGCGCGAGGCTTTGCCCGATCTGGCCGAGGCGGTCTGGCAATCGGCCGAGACCCTGCGCGAGCAGACGGAATGGATGATCGCCCAGGGCACGCAGGACCGTTTCGCCGGGGCCGTGCCTTACCTGCGTGCCTTTGCGCGGGTGCTTGGGGCGCATTACCACCTGCGCGCGGCGCTCGAAGGGGGCGCGCATCAGAAGCTGGCAGCCGTCTACATCCGCCGTCTTCTGCCGCAGGCCGAGGCGGCTTTGGCGGCGGCACGGGCGGGGGCGGTTGACCTTTTCGCGCTTTCCCCCGAAGACCTTGGGGCATGAAACAACGATCCGGTCTGAGCTTCCCCTTTGAAACCGCCCCCGCCTTCGGCGAGCCCCTGGAGGTCGCCGAGGGCGTGCTTTGGCTGCGCCTGCCGCTGCCGATGGCGCTTGATCACGTCAATGCTTACGCGCTGGATGACGGCGACGGCTGGACGCTCGTTGATCCCGGCATCGACAGCCGCGCCTGCCGCGCGGCCTTGCAACAGGCGCTGGATGGGCCGCTGGCGGGCAAGCCGGTCACGCGCGTCATCGTCACCCATTACCACCCCGATCACATCGGTCTGGCGGGCTGGCTGCAGGCCCGCGGTGCCGAGCTTTGGACGACGCGGACGAGCTGGCTTTTTGCCCGCATGCTGATGCTGGATGAACAGCCCCTGCCGGTGCCCGAAACGCTGGCCTTCTGGAAAGCCGCGGGGATGGACCCCGACCTGTTGGCGCGGCGGGCGCAGGAACGGCCCTTCAACTTTGCCGATTGCGTGCATCCGCTGCCGCTTGGCTTTCGCAACATGGTCGAGGGCGATCTGATCCACGCCGCCGGGCGGCGCTGGCGGGTGCGGATCGGCCAGGGCCATGCGCCCGATCACGCCACGCTCTGGAGCGAGGACGACGGGCTGATCCTCGGCGGCGATCAGCTTCTGCCCGGGATTTCCGCAAATCTGGGCGCCTATGCGACCGAGCCGCTCGCCGATCCGGTGGCCGACTGGCTGGCCGCCTGCCGTGCCTTCCAGCCGCTGGCGCGCGAAGATCAGCTGATCCTGCCCGGTCACAAGCTGCCCTTTCTTGGCCTGCCGCTGCGCCTGCACCAGATGATCGAGAACCACGAGGGCGCGCTCGCCCGCTTGCGCGCGGTTCTGGCCGAGGCCCCGCGCAGCGCCACCGACTGTTTCCCGGTGCTGTTCAAGCGGCCGGTCGGCGAGGCGGAATATGGCATGGCGCTGGTCGAGGCGGTGGCGCATCTCAACCACCTGTTCCTGCGCGGCGAGATCACCCGGCAGGCCCGCGACGGCGTCTGGCTCTGGTCCGCCTGAGGCCCGTGGCGCCGAATAGACACTTTTCGGGAAAACGCGCCCGTGGTCCGCGCGGCCGGTTGCCCCTGCCCGCGGGGCGTGCTTAACCCCCTTTCGACGTTCATTTCCTGCCGCCGAGGGGTCCCCGGATGCGCCGCCTTCTTTCCTGTCTGGTCCTGCCGCTTGCGCTGGCCGCCTGTGCCGAACCGAAATGGGCCCCGGACGAGGCGGTGCAGGCCGCGCGGTTTTCGACCGGCAATCCGCCCTCGGTGACGCTGTTCACGGTGATTTCCACCAATACCGGGGCGGGCGGCCATTCGGCGCTGATGATCGACGGGCAGGAGCGGGTGATCTTCGACCCGGCCGGGACCTGGTATCACCCCTCGGTGCCGGAACGGAACGATGTCGATTTCGGCATCACCGAGCGGATGTACAAGTTCTACATCGATTATCACGCCCGCGAATCCTGGTATGTGCGCGAACAGCGCCTGGCCGTGACCCCGCAGCAGGCCGCGGCGCTTCTGGCGCGGGTGCAGTCGAACGGCGCGGTGGCGAAAATGATGTGCGCCAATGACACCTCCTCGGTGCTGCGGTCGATCCCGGGCTTTGAAAGCATCCCGGCGACCAGCTCGCCCTTGAAGCTCTCGAAGGCCTTCGGGCAGTTGCCGGGCGTGGTGACCGAGGATCATTTCGACAATGATCCCGACGACAATTCCGGCGTGCTGATGATCCAGCAGGCGCCGGTGCGGCATGGCACGGGGTTCGGCAAGTCCGAGTGACCGGGCTCAGCCCAAAAGCCAGAGCGCCAGATAAAGCGACGTCAGGCCGCCGAGGATCGCGGCCAAGGTGTTGCGGCTGGCCAGCCCCACGGCCAGCGTCGCCCCGGCCGCGATCAGCCGCGCCGGATCGGGCTGGCCGTCCGTCGCCGCAGGCCAAAGGACAAGCGGCGCGACAAGGCCGGGCAGCACCGCGACGGCGGTATAGCGCAGATGCCGCAACGCCCATTCGGGCAGCGGCCGGTTGCCGATCCAGCCCAGAAAGGAATAGCGCAGCACGAAAGTGCCGATGCCCAGCGCCAGGATGATCAGCCAGATCGTCGGGCTGCCGTAAAGCTCTGCAACGGTCATTGCGCGGCCCTCCGGCGGATCAGCCAAAGCTCGGTCTGCGCCCCCGCCGCCATCGCGCAAAGCGCGGCCAGGATCAGCCCGGTGCCCGCGGGCAGGACCGAAAACGCCAGCGCCATCACGATCGAGACCGCCGCGGCGACCAGATGCGGCAGCGACCGCAGCATCGGCGCGATCATCGCAAGGAATGTCACCGGCACCGCGAAATCCAGCGCGAAGGCGGGCGGGATCGCCTTGCCCAGCCAGGCCCCGGCCAGCGTGGCGACATACCAGAGCGGACAGACCGGCGTGCAGGCCCCGGCGTAATAGGCAAGCTTTTCGGCCAGGCTCTGTTTCGGCGCGCGCTCATACTCGGCATTGGCCAGCGCAAAGACCTGATCGACCATGAAATAGGCCACCAGCGCCCGGGCCCAGCTTGGCGCCGCTCCCAGATGCGGCGCCAGCGAGGCGGAATACATCGCCATCCGCAGGTTTACCGCCAGCGAAGCCAGGATCACCATCACCGTGCTGGCGTGATCGGTCATCAGCTGCACCGCGGTGAATTGCGAGGCCCCGGCGATCACCAGGATCGAAAAGCCCATCACCTCGGCCAGCGACAGCCCGGCCTCGGTGCCCGCGACGCCGAACAGCAGGCCGAAGGGCAGGATCACCAGGACGAAGGGCAGACCTTGGCGGCAGCCGCGCCAATAGGCGGAGGACAGGGGGCTTGGGGCGGTCATCGAGGCTTTTCCCGGGGGGCTTGTCTGGCGGGGCTTGTCTGAGGGGAAGGGATGCGCGAGTTCTAGGGGCAGCCCCGCAAGGCACCAAGCGGGCGATTGTATCGGGCGCAATTCTCGGACCGGGGGCGGGGGCATGAAGGTTCGGCTTCTTCAGGGGCTGACGGCGGATCAGCGGGCCGAGGCGGCGGCGCTTTACTGGCGCGCCTTCGGGGCGAAGCTGGGCCGGGTGATGGGGCCCGAGGTCAAGGCGATGGCCTTCATCGAGCGGGTGATCGACCCCGCCCACATGATCGCGGCGGTGGATGCGCGCGGCCATGTGCTGGGGGTGATCGGCTTTCGCACCCGCGACGGCGCCTTTGTCGGCGGTGACCGCGCCGATCTGCGGGCGGTCTATGGCCGGTTCGGCGGGTTCTGGCGCGGCCTGGCCCTGCAGGCGCTGGCGCAGGATCTGGCGCAGGGCACGCTTTGCGTCGACGGTTTCGCGGTGACCGAGCCGATGCGGGGCAGAGGGCTCGGCGCGGCGCTGATCGAGGCGCTTTGTGCCGAGGCGCAGGCCCGCGGCTACCGCGTGCTGCGGCTTGACGTGGTGGATGAAAACCTGCGGGCAAAGGCGCTTTACCACCGTCTCGGCTTTGCGGTGACGGGCCGTGTCGATCGCTGGCTGACGGCGGCGATCTTCGGCTATCGTACCGCCGTGGCGATGGAGCGGCCCTTGTGATGCGGCCCGGGCGCCTCTCGCCTCGGGCGGGGGGCGGGACCGTGGTGATCGTCGGGACCAAAGGAAAGCCAAAGGGAGGGCCGCGCATGAAACCCGGACCGCGCAATCTGATCACCGATGTCGCCGGGCTGCGGGTCGGCACGGCCCATGACGCGGCGCTGCGTTCGGGCGTCACCGTGCTGACGGCGGAGCGTCCCTTCACCGCCGCCGTACATGTGATGGGGGGCGCCCCGGGCACGCGGGAAACCGACCTGCTTGCCCCCGACAAGCTGGTGGAAAGCGTCGATGCGCTGGTGCTTTCGGGTGGCTCGGCCTTTGGTCTGGACGCGGCGTCGGGGGTGATGGCGGGGCTGCGGGCGATGGGGCGCGGCTTTGCCGTCGGCCCGGCGCTTGTGCCGATCGTGCCCGCGGCGATCCTGTTCGATCTTCTGAACGGCGGCGACAAGGACTGGGCGGAAAACCCCTATGCGGGGCTGGGCCGCGCCGCCCTTGCCGCGGCGGCGGAAGATTTCGCCATCGGCAGCGCGGGCGCGGGTTTCGGCGCGCTGACGGGCCGGCTCAAAGGCGGGCTCGGCTCGGCCTCGGCGGTGCTCGACAGCGGTTTCACCGTCGGCGCGCTGGTGGCGGTGAATGCGCTCGGCTCGGCCACCGTGGGCGAGACGCGGCATTTCTGGGCCGCGCCTTGGGAATTGGGCGCCGAATTCGGTGGCCTCGGCCCCGCGCCCCTCTCTCCGGCCTCGGCCGAGCCGCTGCCGATGAAACGCATGGGCGAGGCCACGACCATCGCCATCGTCGCCACCGATGCGGCGCTGAGCAAGGCACAGGCGCATCGGCTGGCCGTCGCGGCGCATGACGGCATGGCCCGCGCGCTGGTGCCCAGCCACACGCCGCTTGATGGCGATCTGGTCTTTGCCGCGGCCACGGGCGCCAAGCCGCTGACGGACCCGATCACCGATCCGTTCCAGCTTGGCCATGCCGCCAGCGCCTGCCTTGCCCGCGCCATCGCCCGCGCGGTCTTCGCCGCCACGCCCCATCCGGGCGATCTGCAACCCTGCTGGCAAGACCTGCGCTGATCCCTTTCATCTTGCCGCAAATATCCCGGGGGGTCTGGGGGGCAGCGCCCCCCTAGCCGATCAGGGCAGCCAGCAGCGGGCTTTCGGCTTCCAGCCCCTCGATCACGTCGAAATGGTGCCGCCCCGGCTCGATCGTCAGCGGACAGGCCCAGGCCTCGGCCAGCCCCCGCGCCTGCTCGAGGAAGACCGGACGCTCCTCCGCGCCGACCCAGACATGCACCGGCACCCCGGGCACCGGCTGATGCACCGGGCTTTCGCGCGCGGCTTCGGCCGCATCCAGTCGCAGGGTCTCGTTCATCGAGGTCCGCAGAAGCGGCGCCAGATCCGACACCGGCGAGATCGGCACCACCTTTTCGATCCGCTTCGCCACCTCGTCAGGCAGCATCCCCGGCGCCAGCATCCGCGCCACCAGATGCCCCCCCGCCGAATGGCCGACCAGCCGGATCGGCCCGCTGAAGCGGCGCGCCAGTTCCGCCACCGCCATCGCGATCAGCGCGGTGATCTGCTCGATCCGCATCCCGGGCGCCAGATCATAGCCGGGCATCGCCACCACCCAGCCCGCCTCGACCGCGCCCTTGGCCAGATGCGAGAAATCCTGCGGGGAAAACTTCATCCAGTAGCCGCCATGCACGAAGATGATCAGCCCCTTCTGCCCGCCCATCGGCAAAAACAGGTCGATCTGCCGCCGCACCCCGGGGCCATAGCCCACCTGCACCATCATCGCCTCGTCGCGATAATCGGCTGCGGCCCTGGCCCAGCGGGCCGGATAGTCGGCGCCCCCCGGGATGTAAGGCATATTGGCATAGGCATCGTCCAGATCGGTCACTTCCTCACCCTTTCTTTCCACGGCGGCCAATTTACATCCGCGCCGCCCCGTGCTTCCCTCTCATATCCCTCAAACCATGAGATGCGCCATGCTCGACACCGCCACCAATCTGAAATCGCTGCTCAAGGATCCGAGCCTTCTGTGCACCCGGGCGCTTGTCGCCGGGGAGTGGGTCGATGCCGAGGACGGCAAGACCTTCGCGGTGACGAACCCGGCCCGCGGCGACGTGATCTGCACCGTGCCCGATCTGAGCCGGGAGGAGACCGCCCGCGCCATCAGGGCCGCCGAGGTCGCGATGAAGGACTGGGCCGCCCGCACCGGCAAGGAACGCGCCGCGGTGATGCGCAAATGGTTCGAGCTGATGATGGCGAACCAGGAGGATCTGGCGCTGATCCTGACCGCCGAAATGGGTAAGCCCCTGCCCGAGGCCCGCGGCGAGATCGCCTATGGCGCGTCGTTCATCGAATGGTTCGGCGAGGAAGCCAAGCGCATCTACGGCGAGACGATCCCGGGACACATGCGCGACAAGCGCATCACCGTGCTGAAACAGCCGATCGGGGTGGTGGGGTCGATCACGCCCTGGAACTTCCCGAATGCGATGATCGCGCGCAAGGCCGGTCCGGCGATCGCGGTGGGCTGCGGCTTTGTCTGCCGTCCGGCGTCGGAAACCCCGCTTTCGGCGCTGGCGATGGCGCTTCTGGGCGAGCGCGCCGGTCTGCCGAAGGGGATCCTTTCGGTCATCACCTCCTCGCGCGCCTCCGACATCGGCAAGGAATTTTGCGAAAATCATGCGGTGCGGAAGCTGACCTTCACCGGCTCGACCGAGGTCGGCCGCATCCTGATGCGGCAGGCGGCGGAACAGGTGATGAAATGCTCGATGGAGCTGGGCGGCAACGCGCCCTTCATCGTCTTCGACGACGCCGATCTGGATGCGGCGGTCGAGGGCGCGATGATGTCGAAGTTCCGCAACAACGGCCAGACCTGCGTCTGCGCGAACCGGATCTATGTGCAGGCGGGGGTTTATGATGCCTTTGCCGGGAAGCTGGCGGCGGCGGTGCGCAAGCTGACCGTGGGTGACGGGCTGAAAGACGGCGTGACCACCGGGCCGCTGATCTCGGCCGAGGCAGTCGAAAAGGTCGAGGACCATATCGCCGATGTGGTGGCGGGCGGCGGCACCATCGTCACCGGCGGCGCGCGGCACGAACTGGGCGGCACCTTCTTCCAGCCGACCGTCGTCACCGGCGTCACGCAGGAGATGAAAGTCGCGACCGAAGAAACCTTCGGCCCGGTCGCGCCCTTGTTCAAATTCGAGACCGAGGCGGAGGTGATCGAAAAGGCCAATGCCACGATCTTCGGTCTGGCCTCCTATTTCTATGCCCGCGACGTCGGCCGGATCACCCGGGTGCAGGAGGGGCTGGAATACGGCATCGTCGGCGTGAACACCGGGATCATCTCGACCGAGGTGGCGCCCTTTGGCGGGGTCAAGCAATCGGGCCTGGGTCGCGAGGGCAGCCATCACGGCGTCGAGGATTATCTGGAACTGAAATACATCTGTCTGTCGATCTGAGGGCGCTGCGGATTTCGCCTCGGGCTTGCGCCCGAGGCGACCCGCCGGGGGCTCCGCCCGTCGTCCATCGGGTCTTGAACTGATGGCGCCCCAATGGACGACCCCCCGGGATATTTTGGGCAAGATGAAGGGGGAGGTGTCGCCGCGGTTGCGGGGCTTCGGGGTTTTGCGACGGCGCTTGCAATTTCCGGGCCGAGCCTGTCAGATGTGAGCCTTCGAAACGGGCCCGACGATGATCCGCTACACCCTGAAATGCGACAAGGAGCACAGCTTCGACAGCTGGTTCGCCTCGGCTGCGGCCTATGAGGCGCTGCAGGCGCGCGGCATGGTCAGTTGCACCATCTGCGGCTCGACCACGGTCGACAAGGCGCTGATGGCGCCCGCCGTGCGCCCGGCGCGCAAGGCCGCCGCCGCGGCCGCGCCCGAGGCCAGAGCCGGGGCCGGGGCGGAGGCGCCGCTGAGCGCGCCGCAGACCGGCATCGAGGAGGCCTTTGCCGCGATGCGTCAGGCGGTCGAGGCCAATTCCGATTATGTCGGCGTCAATTTCGTCGCGGAAGCCCGCGCGATGCATGAGGGCGCCATGCCCGAACGCGCGATCCATGGCGAGGCCCGGCTTGATGAGGCCAAGGCGCTTCTGGATGATGGTATCCCCGTGATGCCGCTGCCCTTTTTGCCCAAAAGGTCGCGGAATTGATTCAGGTCCTTGCGCTTGCCTGAAGGCTGGCCATGATGGCCGGACAGGAGGCGACCATGACAGTTCTCATCACCGGGGCGAACCGCGGCATCGGCGCCGCGCTTCTGGCCCATTACCGCCACACCGACACCGCGGCCTTCGGCACCGCGCGCAATCCCGAGGGCGATCTGCTGCCGCTCGACGTCACCCAGCCCGAGAGCGTCAGGGAATTGGCGCGGCGGCTGAACGGGCTGCCGATCGGGCTTCTGGTCTGCAATGCCGGGGTCTATGCCGATCTGGGGCAGTCGCTGGAAAACGGCTATGCGCCGATGCTTTGGGCGCGCAGTTTCTCGACCAACGTCATGGGCGTGTTCCTGACGATCCAGGCGCTGTTGCCGAACCTGCGCGCGGCGCATGGCAAGGTGGCGATCCTGTCCTCGGCGATGGGCTCGGATGCCCGCGCGCCCGGCGGCAGCTACATCTATCGCGCGTCGAAGGCGGCGGTGCTGAACCTGGGCCGCAACCTGGCCACCGATCTGCGCCCCGAGGGGATCGCGGTCGGCATCTATCACCCCGGCTGGGTGAAGACCGACATGGGCGGGCCGCAGGCCGAGATCACCGTGGCGCAATCGGTGTCCGGGCTGACGACGCGGTTCGACGCGCTCAACCTGACCAATTCGGGCTGTTTCGAAAGCTATGACGGGGCGGTGATTCCGTTCTGAGGCGCTGGCGGGTCAGCCCGCCAGCCCCGGCCCTGCCGGATTGCGCTTGGCCGGGCCGGGGAAGGCGTTTCTATCCGCCCGCCCTCAGCCCCGCTTCGAACCGCGCCAGTTCCGCCGCGCTTGGCGGCTTGCCGGTATAGACCTCGACATAATGCGCGATCCGCGCCAGCCGCGTGTCCAGGCTTTCGCGCGTCTGCATCGAGATATAGCCGATCTGCACCAGATAGATCGTCCGCGCCCGGACGTCGGCATCGTCCGGCGCATGGCCCCAGCGCCGCAGCAGCGCGACCAGCGCCGCCAGCCGTTCGGCATCGGCCGCGTGCAGATCCGCCGCCACCGCAGGATCGGAAAAGCCCCAGCTGCGCAGCGCGAATTCAAAGCGCGGATCGAACCTTTCCGACAGGAAACAGGCCAGCAGGTTCAGCATCGCCTCGGTCTCGGTTTCGGCATAAGCATTTGTCGCGGAAAGCAGAACCTCGGTCGTCACCGCCCGCCAGCGGTCCCGCAGCGCGGCCAGAAGATCCTCGCGGTCGGGGAAGAACCAGTAAAACGATGTCCGCGACAGGCCGAGTTTCTTCGCCAGGGCCAAGATCTTCACCGCCGCGACGCCGCCCTCGATCAGGGCGTCGCAGGCGGCTTCCAGCCACCCCTCGCGCGAGCCGCGCCAACCGCTGTCTTTCGTCTCCGTCATCCCCCGACCCTAGCCCGGGCCGCGCCCGGGCTCAAGAAAATGTTCAGGCGTGATTGCAAACTTGACATGTGTGAACATTTCGCAAATCCTGCCCGCAGGAACCCCGGAGGCCCCGATGTCGAACGACCCGCTCTTGCAGCCTTACCAGCTGCGCCACCTGACTTTGCGCAACCGCATCCTGATCACCGCGCATGAGCCCGCCTATGCCGAGGACGGCATGCCGAAGGAGCGCTACCGCGCCTATCATGTCGAACGGGCGCGGGCCGGGGTGGCGCTGACGATGACGGCGGGCTCGGCCTCGATTTCCCGCGACAGCCCGCCGGTCTTCAACAATATCCTCGCGTGGAAGGACGAGGTGGTGGGCTGGATGCGCCAACTGGTCGAGGAATGCCACGACCACGGCGCGGCGGTGATGATTCAGCTGAGCCACCTTGGCCGTCGCACCCGCTGGGACAAGGCCGACTGGCTGCCGGTGGTGGCGCCCAGCCATGAACGCGAGGCGGCGCATCGGGCCTTTCCGAAGCGGGCCGAAGAGTGGGATCTCGACCGGATCAAGGGCGATTTCGCCGATGCGGCCGAGCGGATGAAGGCCGCGGGCGTCGATGGCATCGAGCTGGAGGCCTATGGCCATCTGCTCGAACAATTCTGGTCGCCGCTGACGAATGATCTCGACGCCCCCTACGGCGGGTCGCTGGAAAACCGGCTGCGCTTCACGATGGAGGTTCTGGGCGCGATCCGGCACCGCTGCGGGCCGGATTTCATCGTCGGGCTGCGCTATACCGGCGATCAGGGTCTGCCCGGCGGCATGGACAGGGCCGAGGGGCTGGTGCTGTCGAAAAAACTGCGCGACTCCGGGCTGGTGGATTTCCTGAACGTCGTGCGCGGCCATATCGACACCGACCCGGGGCTGACCGATCTGATCCCGATTCAGGGCATGCGCAACGCGCCGCATCTGGATTTCGCGGGCGAGATCCGGGCCGCGACCGGCTTTCCGACCTTTCATGCCGCGAAGATCCCCGATATCGCGACGGCGCGGCATGCGATCGCCAGCGGCAAGCTTGACATGGTGGGCATGACCCGCGCGCATCTGGCCGATCCGCATCTGGTGGCGAAGCTGATCGCGGGGCGCGAGGACGATATCCGCCCCTGTGTCGGCGCGAATTACTGCCTTGACCGGATCTATCAGGGCGGCATGGCGCTGTGCCTGCACAACCCCGCCACGGGGCGCGAATTGACCGAGCCGCAGGTGATCCTGCCCGCTTTGACGAAAAAACGCGTCACCATTGTCGGTGCCGGGCCGGGGGGGCTGGAAGCCGCCCGGGTCGCGGCGGAACGCGGCCATGCGGTCACCGTCCTCGAGGCCGCCGATCAGCCCGGCGGGCAGGTGCGGCTGACCGCGCTTGATCCGCGGCGGCGCGAGATGGCGGCGATCACCGACTGGCGCTATCAGCAATGTCTCAAGCGCGGGGTGCGCTTTCATTTCAACAGCTTCGCCGAGGCTGAGGACGTGCTGGCCACCGCTCCCGAGGAGGTGGTGATCGCCACGGGCGGCCTGCCGCATACCGAGGTTTTGAGCGCGGGCAATGATCTGGTCGTGTCGACCTGGGACATTCTTTCGGGCGCGGTGAAGCCCGGGCGCGAGGTGCTGGTCTTTGACGATGCGGGCGATCATGCCGGGCTGATGGCGGCCGATCTGATCTCGGCCAGCGGCGCGAAGGTGGAGATCGTCACCCCCGACCGCGCCTTTGCGCCCGAGGTGATGGCGATGAACCTTGTGCCCTACATGCGGGCGCTGCAGGGGCGGGATACGACCTTCACCGTGACCTGGCGGCTGGTCTCGGTCACGCGCGCGGGCAACCGGTTGCAGGCGGTTCTGGGCAGCGATTACGGCCCGGTGACGCGGGGGCGCGAGGTCGATCAGGTGGTGGTGAACCACGGCACAAGGCCGCTGGACGCGCTTTATTTCGCGCTGAAACCGCTTTCGTCGAACCAGGGCAGCGTCGATTACGAGGCCCTGGCGACGGGCCAGCCGCAAGCCGTGGTGGCGAACCCCGAGGGGCGGTTCCGGTTGCTGCGGATCGGCGATGCGGTCGCTGCGCGCAACACCCATGCGGCGATCTACGATGCGCTGCGACTGATGAAGGACGTGTGAGACGGTGGGGGCGGGCGGAGAAGGAAAGGCGCCGCCTTTCCCCGCCCGCTTGCGGCCGCGCCGTGGCGGGACCGGTGTGTCCCGCGCAACAGAGGCCAGCGTCCCGCCATCGGCGGCGCGAAAGCGCCCGCCGATGGCGGGGCGGGCGGCTCACCGAGTGCCTTTGGGCCCTCGGCGGTCAGGGGGCGGATGTGTCGCAGGGCCTCGGCCAGATCATCGGGTCACAGGTCGTGCCAGAGCCCCAGCGCCCCCAGCCGGGGCGATTTCTTCGAGGTGTGCCGGTCCATCCGCATCAACACATCGCGGAGGAACGTCACCGCCTGCACAAGATGCGGGCCCTTGTTCAGCATCACGCATTCGGCGCGCTGGCTCATCGCGGCGTCCGTCATCTCGGCCCGGCTGGCTTGTCCTTCCTTGACCATGCCTTCCAGCACCTGCGTCGCCCAGACGACGGGAACCTCGGCCGCTTCGCACAGCCACAGGACTTCCTCCTGAATCTCGCTCAGCCGCTCGAAGCCGATCTCCACCGCCAGATCGCCGCGCGCGATCATCGCGCCCACCGGCACCCGTCCGCCCGCCTCGACGATCAGCGCGGGCAGGTTGCGCAGCGCCAGCGGCGTCTCGATCTTCAGCATCAGCGCCGGCCAGTCGCGCGCGGTGCCGCCATCGGAACGCGCATCGAGTTCCGCAAAGAGCGCCCGCAGATCGGTGCCGGTCTGCACGAAGGAAAAGCCCAGAATGTCGGCATGGCCCAGCACGAAATCGAGATGACCCAGATCCGCCTCGGTCAGCGCGGGCACGCGCAGATCGACGCCGGGCAGGTTCACCCCCTTTTCGACCTTGATCTTCGCGCCCTTCGAGGGGGTTGAGGTCACCTCGGCCAGCACCTTGCCGGGCCGCACCTTGAGGATCTTCGCCCGCAGCTTGCCGTCGTTGATCCAGATCGCGCCGCCCTCGGCCATCGCCTCCATCAGCGCCGGATGCGAAAGCCGCACCTGCGGCAGATCGGCGTCATGGCCGAGCGTCTCGACCACTTCGAACCGATCGCCCTCGAACAGCCGCCCGGTCTCCTCGACGCTTTCCGAAAGCGCCTCGACCCGCAGTTTCGGGCCTTCGATGTCCATCTGCACCGGCACCCGCCGCCCGGCCTTCATCGCCGCATGGCGGACCTGACCGATCATCGCCGCCCAGACATCGGGGTTGTCATGGGCGCAATTGATCCGCACGCAATCCGCCCCGGCCGCGATCAGCCCGCCGACCAGATCGGGGTTCACCGCCGCCTCGGTCGGCAGCGTCACCATCACCCGCGAGCGCGGCGCCTCGCGCCGGGCGCCAAAGAGCGCATCGCGCCGCGCCGCCAGACGCGCCGGGCCCGCGGCAAAGGTCTCCACCGTCGGATAGCTTGCGATCCCCTCGCCGCCGATCATCGCCAAGGACGCCAGAACCGCATCGATCGAGGGGCGCACATGCGCCTCGGCCCGGCCGAGCGAGGAGAGGCCAAGCGAGGCCAAGGGCGCCTGAAACGGCACCAGATCGCCGCGCCGCAACGCCAGATAATCGGCCAGATTGCGCGCCGAGGGCAGGAATTCCGGCCGCCGCACCAGCCCCTCCCAGCCCTCCATCGTCGCATCCGACCGCCGCACCAGATCGTCGCGCAACGCCTCCAGCGCCCGTTGCAGCCCACGCGCCTGCGCCCGCCTTTCGCGGTATTCAACCTCATCGAGACTCATCACGTCCTCCTGCCCTGATCGGGGCAAGCTTGCCCGGCCCGCATGACAGGGGAATGACGGGGCCATGACGGCCCCCGCAGGCGTTTCGCCGCAGGCAAACCCTTGCAAGCTTCGCCCCCTTCCGATAGCAGAAGCGCGACGCCGGACACAGGGTCCGGACCAGAATTGGGGGGGAAGATGCCGCTTCTCGTGATGAAATTCGGCGGCACCTCGGTGGCGGACCTCGACCGCATCGCGAATGCGGCGGCCAAGGTGAAGCGCGAGGTCGACCGTGGCTACGATGTCATCGTGATCGTCTCGGCGATGTCGGGCAAGACGAACGAGCTTGTCGGCTGGGTCGAGGGCACATCGCCCCTTTATGATGCCCGCGAATACGATGCCGTCGTGGCTTCGGGCGAGAATGTCACCGCCGGTCTGATGGCGCTGCGGCTGCAGGAAATGGGCATCCCGGCGCGCAGCTGGCAGGGCTGGCAGGTGCCGATCAACACCACCTCGGCGCATGGCTCGGCCCGGTTCAAATCGATCCCGCGCGAGAATATCGACGCGAAATTCGCCGAAGGGATGAAGGTCGCGGTCGTTGCCGGTTTCCAGGGCCTGTCGGCCGAAAACCGCATCACCACGCTGGGCCGGGGCGGCTCGGACACGACCGCGGTGGCCTTTGCCGCCGCCTTCGCCGCCGAGCGTTGCGACATCTACACCGATGTCGATGGCGTCTACACCACTGATCCGCGGATCAGCTCGAAGGCGCGCAAGCTTGACAAGATCGCCTTCGAGGAAATGCTCGAACTCGCCAGCCTTGGCGCCAAGGTGCTGCAAACGCGCTCGGTCGAGCTGGCGATGCGCTTTGGCGTGCGGCTGCGGGTGCTGTCCTCCTTCGAGGACACCGACGAAACTTCAGGAACCCTTGTCTGCGGGGAGGATGAAATCATGGAATCGAAAGTCGTCTCGGGGGTCGCCTATTCGCGCGACGAGGCCAAGATCACCCTCTTCACCATCGAAGACCGTCCGGGCGTCGCGCAGGCGATCTTCGGGCCGCTCTCGGAAGCGGGGGTCAATGTCGACATGATCGTGCAGAACATCTCGGAAAAGGATTATGACGACAACCATCCGGGCGCCGTCACCGACATGACCTTCTCCTGCCCGATCAATCAGGTCGCGCGGGCGCAAAAGGCGCTCGAAGATGCCAAGACCGCGGGCAAGATCAAATATGACGAGCTGATCATCGACACCGATGTCGCCAAGGTCTCGGTCGTCGGCATCGGCATGCGCTCGCAGGTCGGCGTCGCCGCGCGCACCTTTGAAGCGCTGGCCGCCGAAAACATCAACATCAAGGTCATCTCGACCTCGGAGATCAAGATTTCCGTGCTGATCGATCGGAAATATATGGAACTGGCCGTGCAGGCCCTCCATGATGCATTCGAGTTGGAGAAGGCCTGACACGCGGTTCAGGCCTCTAGAAACGGGGGCGCTCAGGCCATGGTGGATCGCAGCGAAAGTGACAGCCGCACGCTGTTGCGCCGGTTGCGCGATACTTTGGCCACCCCCGGCGACGGACAGGACCGGCTCGACCGGATCACCCATCTGATCGCCCATTCGATGCGGACGCAGGTCTGCTCGATCTATCTGTTCCGCGACCCGGAAACGCTGGAGCTTTGCGCCACCGAGGGTCTGAACCCCGAGGCGGTGCACAAGACCCGGATGCGGCTGGGCGAGGGTCTGGTGGGCCGCGTCGCCCGCACCGGCCAGCCCGCCAATACCGCCAATGCCCCCGCCGAGCCCGGTTTCCGCTACATGCCGGAAACCGGCGAGGAAATTTATTCCAGCTTCCTTGGCGTGCCGATCCAGCGCGTCGGCGAAAAGCTGGGCGTGCTGGTCGTGCAATCGCGCGAGGCGCGGCTGTTCTCGGATGACGAGGTCTACGGGCTCGAAGTCGTCGCGATGGTGCTGGCGGAAATGACCGAACTCGGCGCCTTTACCGGCGATCAGGGCGGCATCGGCGCGGCGCATCGCTTCCCGGTGATGTTCCGCGGCTCGACGGGCCAAGAGGGCGCGGCCGAGGGCCGGGTCTGGCTGCATGAACCCCGCGTCGTGGTGACGAACCCGGTCGGTGACGACCCGGATGCGGAAAAGGCCCGGCTCGACGAGGCGGTCTCGACGCTGCAGGCGCAGATCGACGACATGCTGATCGGCTCGGCCAGCATGGACAAGGAACAGCGGCAGGTTCTGGAAGCCTACAAGATGCTGGCCCATTCGCGCGGCTGGGTGCGGCGGATGAGCGAGGACATCGACCTTGGCCTGTCCGCCGAAGCCGCGGTGGAAAAGGAGCAATCGACGGCGCGGGCGCGGCTGGAACAATCCACCGATGCTTATCTGCGCGAACGTCTGCACGATCTGGATGACCTGTCGAACCGGCTGTTGCGGCTTCTGACCGGGCAGGGCAAGGACACCGGCGCCGAACTGCCGGAAAACCCGGTGCTTGTGGCGCGCAACATCGGCCCGGCCGAATTGCTGGATTACGGCCGCAAGCTCAAGGGGGTGGTGCTGGAGGAGGGCTCGGTCGGCAGCCATGCCGCCATCGTCGCCCGGGCGCTGGCGATACCGCTGGTGATCCATGCCGCGCGGCTCACCAACGAGGCGCTGAACGGCGATCCGATTCTGGTCGACGGCGATCAGGGCATCGTGCACCTGCGCCCCGAGGAAACCGTGGCCGCCGCCTTCCGCGACAAGATCGCGATGCAGGCCGAGGCGCAGAAACGCTATGCCGATCTGCGCAACCAACCAGCGGTGGATCGGGCGGGCAACCGGGTCAGCCTGATGATGAACGCCGGGCTGATGGCGGATCTGCCCTCGCTCAAGGGCTCGGGCGCCGATGGCGTCGGGCTGTTTCGCACCGAATTGCAATTCCTGATCCGCTCGCGCGTGCCGCGGCGGGGGGAATTGGCGGCGCTTTACAAGCGGGTGATCGATGCGGCGCAGGGCGCCAAGGTGCAGTTCCGCACCCTCGACATCGGCTCGGACAAGGTGCTGCCCTACATGAAGCCGCAGGAGGAGCCGAACCCGGCGATGGGCTGGCGGGCGATCCGGCTCGGCCTTGACAAGCCCGGCGTGCTGCGGATGCAGTTGCAGGCGCTGATCCGCGCCTCCGAGGGGCGGCCGCTCTCGGTCATGTTCCCCTTTGTCGCCACGCCCGACGAATTCGACGCGGCGAAAGCCACGCTGCTGCGCGAAATCGACCGCGAGGCGACCTTGGGCCGTCCGGTGCCCTCGGATCTGCGGGTGGGGGCGATGCTGGAAACGCCCTCGCTCGCCTTTGCGCCCGACAGTTTCTTTGCCGGCTGCGATTTCATCTCGATCGGCGGCAACGACCTGAAGCAGTTCTTCTTTGCCGCCGACCGCGAAAACGAACGCGTGCGGCGGCGCTACGACACGCTGGATGTCAGCTTCCTGGGCTTCATCGAGCAGATCATCGGCCGCTGCACCGCCAGTGACACCGCGCTCAGTTTCTGCGGCGAGGATGCGGGCCGCCCGATCGAGGCGATGACCTTCGCGGCGCTGGGCATCCGCAAGCTGTCGATGCGCCCGGCCTCGATCGGGCCGGTCAAGCATCTGTTGCGCCGGGCCGATCTGACCGAGCTGAAAGCGGTGATCGATGCCGCGCGTGCAAGCGGCGTGCAGACCGTCCGCCCGGCGGTCACCGCCTATCTCGCCGGGCTGCAGGGCTGAGACGCCGCGGCGCGCGGCTCAGCCCATCGCGCGGATTTCGCGCAGCAGGTTGCCGTTGCCGCACCAGTCCGGGGCCGAGCCGCGTTCCTCGGAATGTTCCGACAGATAGGCCAGACAGCCTTCCGACCCGGCGCAGCAGCGGCAGCGGTTGATCATCTGCGCGAAATCCGCCTGTGTCAGCAGCCCCTCGTGCATCGCCTCGGTGATGTTCACCCCCAACCGCCGTCCCATGCCGCGGGCAATCCAGAAATACAGATCGATATTGCCCTGAATGCCCATCATTTCTCTCCTTCGGCGTCTGCAAGAACCTGATCCGCGGCCAGCGCCGCCCGCAGCCGGGCCATCATCTCGCGATTGGTGCAATAGTCCGGCGCCTCGGCCGCGGGCTTCGCGCGCCCGCTCTCCTCGTCATGCTCCGACAGCCAGTGCAGGCAGTCGGTCGGCTCCGGGCAATCGGAACAGCGCACCACCGCCTCGCGCCAGTCGTCACCGCCCAGCTTCCCTTGCAGCATCATCTCGGTCAGATTGACGCCAAGCGCCTGCGCCATGCGGTTCATCAGGGCAGCATGCCGATTGAGGGTCTTCCGTCCGTGCATAAGCCATTCCTTGTTCCGGGCAGCATCGCAGGAAGCATCCGCCGCGGCGGCTGAATTGCCATGATTCAGATCAATCTTTGCGCGAGGGGCGGGGTGTTGCCGCTCGCGCCGGCGGATATGCCGGGGAATTGGGCAGATTGCGGATCAGAAACCGCGGAACGTGCCCTTGCGCAGCGCCGCGGTGACCCGGTGCACCACTGCGATGCGCTCGCCATTCGCCGGATGGGTGCCCAGAAAGCTGTGCCCGGGATCGGGCAGCCGGGTAAAGAACAGCGCCCCGCGTTCCGGGTCGTAGCCCGCGTTCCAGGCGATCACCGTGCCCAGCGCATCGGCCTGCAATTCGTAATCCTTGGAATAGGCCCGCGCGCCCATTTCCGCGCCGAAATCGCGCGCCTGCGCGACGCCATCGGCATCCGCCCCCGAGGCCGCCGCCAAGGCCCCCAGAATCAGCGCACCCTTGGAGGCATCCGAGCTTTTCTGCTCCAGATGCCCCAGAATGTAATGCGCCGCCTCGTGGCCCATGACAAAGGCCAGCTCGTCGCGGTTGCGGGCCTCGGCGATCAGCGCGAGGTTGAAGGCGACGATCGGACGGCCGCGGTCATCCAGCGTCTGAAAGGCGTTCGGCTGCGGCTCGGGGCGTTCATCGACCATCACCTGATAGTCGCAATTGCGCCGCCCGTGCGAGCGCGCCAGACATTCGCTTTCGATCCGCGGCTCCATGTCCTGCGCCACGGCGAGGAAATTCGCCGCTGCCGTCCGCGCATCGGGGCCGGTTTCCACCGTCACCACCGGCGGCTTCGGGCGCGGCAGCGATGCGCCATTCATCCCGGAATGCGGGGTGTCGCAGGCGGCCAGCGCCAGCGGCAGGGCAAGAACGACAAGGAAGCGGCGCGGCATGGATCGCAGGCCCGGAACAAACTGTGACGCGATAGTAACGGGGCTGCCCGCGGGTGCAATCACCTTCGGCCAGATCACCGAAATGTTTGCCCTTTTCGTGCTTCGCCCGCCGCGCTAGCATGCCCACATGTTCACCATCGAGCACGAATTCGACGCCACCGTGATCACCCTCGTCGACGAGGGGGACGATCCCCGCGACTATCTGCAGGAAGACATCACCATCCAGTCCTTCGAGGATTGCGTGGTGGTCGAGCAACTCGACGAGACCACCGATACGGTGGTGCGCGTGGTGTTCTCGCATGCGCAGCTGCGCGAACTTGCCGCCGCCCTCGACCTGCCCGAGGGGGTCTATCGGTTGCAGTCAAAGCCCCAGGCCTGATCCCGGCCCCGCCCGCGCAAGGGCGTATTTGGACCAGGAAAAGCCATGGTCTTTTTCTTGGTGCAAATACGCCGGGGGTCCGGGGGCAGCGCCCCCGGCCTTTGTCACACGGCGATATTGTCGATCAGCCGCACATCGCCGAGGTAAACCGCGGCCAGCATCCGCGCCGGTTCCGACAGCTCGGTCATCGGCCGCAGCCCCTCGGCGCTGCGCAGCTCAAGATAATCCCAGCTGCCGAAGCCCGCGGCGCTGATCGCGGCCTTTGTCGCCTGCAGCGTCGCGGCCACCGGGGCCCCGGCGCGGATCGCCGCCGCCGCCGCCTGCATTTCCGCATGCAGCCGCGGCGCCACGGCGCGCTGCTCCGGGTTCAGCCGCACATTGCGCGAGGACATCGCCAGACCGTCTTCCTCGCGGATGGTGGGGCAGGGGATGACGCGGATCGGCACGTTCAGATCCTCGACCATGCGCTTGACCACCTGCACCTGCTGCCAGTCCTTCTCGCCAAAGAAGGCGCGGCCCGCCTGGGTCATGCCGAAAAGCTTCGACACCACCGTCGCCACGCCTTCGAAATGGCCGGGGCGGAAGGCGCCTTCCAGCGGCTCCGACACGCCCGAGACGGCGACCACGGTGGCGAAACCGTCCGGATAGACCTCGTGCACGCCCGGGGCAAAAAGCACATCCGCCCCCTCGGCCTCGAGCAGCGCCAGATCGTGATCCTCGTCGCGCGGATATTTCTCCAGATCGTCCTTGTTGTTGAACTGCATCGGGTTGACGAAGACCGTCACGATCACCCGGTCGGAGTGTTTGCGGGCCTCGCGCACCAGGCTCATGTGGCCGTCATGCAGCGCCCCCATCGTCGGCACGACGCCCACCAGCATCCCCGAGCGCTTCCAGGTCGCCACCTTCTCGCGCAGTTCGGCCGAGGTGCGGATCACTTGCGTCATTTCTTCACCTCGTCGAAGAAGGAATATTCCGGGGCGGGAAAGGCCCGGCTGCGGACTTCGGCGGCATAGGCGGCCACGGCCTCGGCGGCGGTGCGGCCCAGTTCCGCATAGCGCTTGACGAATTTCGGCCGGAAATCGGTGAACAGCCCCAGCATGTCGTCGATCACCAGCACCTGACCGTCGCAATCGACCCCGGCGCCGATGCCGATCGTCGGAATCGCGATCATCGCCGAAATCTCGCCCGCCAGTTCCGCCGGCACCTTTTCCAGCACCACCGAAAACGCCCCGGCTTCGGTCACTGCCAGCGCATCGGCCTTGAGCCGGTCACCATCCGCGCCGCGGCCCTGCACCTTGTAGCCGCCAAGCGTGTTCACCGATTGCGGCGTCAGCCCGATATGCGCCATCACCGGGATGCCGCGCGCCACCAGAAAGGCGATGGTCTCGGCCATGTGCACGCCGCCTTCCAGCTTCACCGCGCCCGCGCCGGTTTCCGCCATCAGCCGCGCCGCATTGCGGAAGGCCTGCTCCGGCCCTTCCTCGTAGCTGCCAAAGGGCATGTCGATCGCGACCAGCGCCCGATCCGCGCCGCGCATCACCGCCCGGCCGTGCAGGATCATCATCTCCATCGTCACGCCCAGCGTCGAGGGCAGGCCATGCAGCACCATCCCCACCGAATCGCCCACCAGCAGCACGTCGCAGGCCGGATCGGCCAGCCGCGCGACGGGCGTCGTATAGGCGGTCAGCACCACCACCGGCGCCTTGCCCTTCAGCGCCAGAATATCCGAAGGCATCAGCCGTTTCAGGCTTGCGGTCGCGCTCATGCTTGTCTCCCTCTCCCTTGCCCGCTTCCTAGCCGTTCCATTCGGTAAATGCAAAGTGACAACGCCGCGATGCAGCATCCGCCGCAGCCGCAAGCCGGGCCGTCGCGCCTGTTTCACCTTGGGGCAAATATCCCGGGGTCCGGGGCAGAGCCCCGGCCGCCCGGGCCCGCGTGACCGGCCCGCCCGGGGCCGGGTTTCGGCCCGTCCGGTCAGTTTCCGGCCCCGGCCTTCCGCGCGGCCGCGACCGCGGCGGCATGCTGCTGCGCTTCCAGCACCGCCGGATCGGTGATCTGACCGGCGGCCCAGGCGGCGTCATCGGCGGCAATCAGCGCCACCTCTGCCTCGGGCACGACATAGCCGGTGTGCAGCTCATGCATCGGCCCTTCCAGCTCCAGGCTTTCGGCGAGGCTGCGGACCTTGACCCTTGTTCCCAGCGGCGCTTCGTCGAACATGTCGATGATGTCCTGGTTGAACAGCCGGATGCAGCCCGCCGAGGTGGCCTTGCCGATCGAGCTCGGGTCCATCGTGCCATGGATGCGGTAATAGGTGTCGCGGCCGTTGCGATAGAGATACAGCGCCCGCGCACCAAGCGGGTTGTCGAGCCCGCCCGAAAGCCCGCCCGCCAGCGGCCCGTAAAGCGCCGGATCGGCGCGGACCATCCGCGCGGTGGGTTGCCAGGACGGGTATTCTTCCTTCCGCCCGACCACCGCCGCGCCGGAAAAACCCCGGCCCGCCTTGCCGACGGCAATGCCGAAGCGCATCGCCTTGCCCGGTTCGACGACGTGGTAAAGCACCCGCGCATAGGGGTCGATGATGATCGTGTCCTTGCCCTCGGAACCGGCATAGTCGACCCAGCGGCGGCGGTTGCGTTCGGTCAGATAGACCGGGTTTACCGCGGGCACGACGCGCTCGCCATCGGGGCGGGCCTGATATTCGGGCGGCACCCCCCGCAGCGAGGGCGCATTCGCGGCCTTGGGATCGGCGGCGCAGCCCGCCAGCAGCGCAACGGCGAGACAGCCCGCAAGCGGGACACGGAAGGCAAGCGGAAGACGGGACACGGGGCAGCACCTGTCGTGAAATGAGCGAATCCCCGCGTCAGCGGAGCGTATGAGCGTCGATCAGGGGGTGGGGCCGCCCCAAGGTCAAGCCCTCGCGTGGTTGTGATCGCGAAAACCGTGACATTTCCGCTCTCTGTGGCGAAAGGGGCGGCGCCTGCCGCCCCCGCCGATCTTATCCGACCAGGTTGAAGCCGGGGCCATAGGGATATTTCGTGATGTCCTCGGCGCCGGTCTCGCCGATCACCAGAATGTCGTGTTCGCGGTAGCCGCCCGCGCCGGGCATGCCTGCGGGCAGGGTCAGCATCGGCTCCATCGAAATCACCATGCCGGGTTCCAGAACGGTGTCGATGTCCTCGCGCAGTTCCAGCCCCGCCTCGCGGCCGTAGTAATGCGACAGCACGCCGAAGGAATGGCCATAGCCGAAGGTGCGATATTGCAGCAGGTCGCGCTCGGCGAAGAAGGCGTTGATCTTCTGCGTCACCTCGGAGCAGACGGCGCCCGGCACCAGCAGCGACATGCCGTAGTCATGCGCGGCGACGTTCGCCTCCCAGATCCTCAGGCTGGCCGGGTCGACTTCGCCCAGGAACATCGTGCGTTCGAGCGCGGTGTAATAGCCCGAGATCATCGGGAAGCAGTTCAGCGACAGGATGTCACCGCGTTGCAGCACCCGCCCCGTCACCGGGTTGTGCGCGCCGTCGGTGTTCAGCCCGGACTGGAACCAGACCCAGCTGTCGCGGTATTCGGCCTCGGGGAAGCGCTTCGCGATTTCCGCCTCCATCGCGTCGCGGCCTGCCATCGCCACGTCGATCTCGCGCAGGCCTTCCTTGATCGTGTCGCGGATCGCATAGCCGCCGACATCGGCGACGGCGGCGCCGTGGGTGATCAGCGCGATCTCGGCCTCGGATTTCACCATCCGTTGCGTCATCGTCGCGGGCGCGATGTCCAATCCGCGCTTCGGTTTCAGGAAGTGGCTGAACTTTTCCGCGTTCAGCATCGTCAGGTGGTCGGCCTCGCAGCCCACCGCCTTGCCCGTGCCGATCACATGGACGACGGCGCGCCAGTAATTGTCGCGCGCCCAGTCGGTATAGGTCAGGCTTTCGCCATGGCTGCGCCGCCAGGGCTGGCCCGCATCGATCCCGGCCGAGATCACCACGGATCGGTCCCGCGTCACCACCAGCCCGTAGGGGCGGCCGAAGCTGCAGTAAAGGAAGCCCGAGTAATAGGCGATGTTGTGCATCGAGGTCAGCAGCACCGCATCAAGGGAGTGCAGCTCCATGATGTCGCGCAGGCCCGCCAGACGGGCCTCGTATTCGGCGGCCTCAAACGGCAGCACCGCCTTGGGGCCGTTTTCGCAGCTGTAGAATTCGGGTCGTTGCATGATCTGTCCTTTGGGCCCGTGGGACCCCGAAAGATCCCGGCGTTCAGGACGTAAGCAGGGGAACCCCGCAAGCATCGGGCCATGCCCGGTGGCGACGCCATCGCCACGGCTCAGGGCAAGCATGCCAAAGGGCAGGGCGGCTGGCAAGTGGCGGCAGAGTGCCGTGTTTCGGGCGGATCAGGAAAAGCACCGCTTTTCCCCGCCCGTCAGCGCCGCGCAGATGCCGCGACCGTTTCCTCAGGCACGACAGAGGCCGGCGCCCGGCCCGGCGGGCGACAAGCGCCCGCCATGGGCGGGGCGGGCGCTGGCCGGGGGCCTTTGGGCCCCGGCGGGAGTTGCTGCAGATGTCCGGCGCATGGCCGCGTCACGGGCCGCGGCCAAAGATGCGGCAGGCTCAGCCCGCCGCCAGCCGTTTCTCTTCCGCCGCCTTCATCGCCGCATCCGAGGGTGCGATGAAGGTGTAGAACATCGGCACGACGAAGAGCGTGAACATCGTCCCGATCAACAGGCCCGAGAACATCACGATCCCCATCGCCTCGCGCGCCGCCGCCCCCGCGCCATCGGCGATCACCAGCGGCACCACCGCCAGCGCCATCGCGGCGGTGGTCATCAGGATCGGCCGCAGCCGGGTCTTGGCCGCCAGCACGATGGCGTCCTGCCGGTTCAGCCCGTGATGCTCGCGCTGCTGGTTGGCGAATTCCACCATCAGGATGCCGTGCTTGGTGATCAGCCCGATCAGCGTGATCATCCCCACCTGAGAATAGATGTTCAGCGTGCCCAACCCGAGGTTCAGCGGCAGAATCGCGCCGAAGATCGTCAGCGGCACCGACATCAGGATGATGAACGGGTCGCGGAAGCTCTCGAATTGCGCGGCCAGCACCAGATAGATCACCAGCACCGCGGCGGCAAAGGCGATCATCAGCGTGTTGCCCTGGGTCTGTTCCAGCCGCGACTGGCCGGAATAATCAAGGAAGAACCCCTCGGGCATCACCTCGTTGGCGATCTGGATGATCGCCGCCAGCCCGTCGCCCGAGGATTGCCCGGGGATCGGCAGCGCCGAAATCGTCGCCGAATTCAGCTGGTTGAACTGCTCCACCTTCGAGGCCATCGAGCCGGTGTCGATCTTCACAACGGAAGACAGCGGCACCATCTCGCCGCTCGCCGCGCGGACGAAATAGCGGCCCAGATCCTCGGGAGTGCCGCGATACTCCTTGGGCACCTGCAAGATGATGTCATAGCTGTTGGAATCGCGGTCGAACTGCGCCACCGAGCCGCCGCCGACCAGAAGGCCCAGCGTCGCCCCGATGTCCGAGATCGGCACGTTCAGCGCCGCCGCCCGGTCGCGGTCGATCGTCACCCGGACCTCGGGCGCGTCGAAGCTCAGCGAATTCTGCACGAAGATGAACTTGTGCGTCGCCTGCGCCTTTTGCCGGATTTCCTCGGCCACTTCGGCGACCCGGTCCGCCCCGTAGATCGACTGCACCACCACCGAAATCGGCAGGCCGCCGCCCGCGCCCGGCAGGGTGGGGGGGGCAAAGGCGAAGCCCTCCATGCCGGTCGAGGCGTCGATCGCGGCCTGAATGTCCTTTTGCACCTGTTCCTGCGAGCGCTCGCGGTCCGCCCATTTGTCGAGCGCCCAGATATAGATCCCCATGCTGTCCGAGCCGCCGAAACCGGCGATCGAAAAGGCGGTGCGGACTTCGGAGATGTCCTTGGTCGCCTGCCCCAGCCGGTCGATGTAATGCGCGGTGTAATCGGCCGTGGCATAGCGCGGCGCCTGCACCATGGCGATCACCGCGCCCTGATCCTCGTCGGGGGCCAGTTCGGTCGCGGTGCGCTGGAACATGAAGCCCATCGTGCCCACCAGCACCACGACCACCAGCAGCGTCACCGGCCGGTATTTCAGCGACCCCGCCACGCGGCGTTCGTAAAACCCGGCGAACCGGTCGAAGGTGCGGTCGACGAAGGCGGCAAAGCCGGTGGCGTGGCCCTCTTTCAGGATCCGGCCCGACATCATCGGCGTGATCGTCAGCGCGATCACCCCCGACAGGATCACCGAGCCCGCAAGGGTGAAGGCGAATTCGCGAAAAAGCGCCCCCGTCACGCCGCCGGTAAAGGCGAGCGGTGCCAGCACGGCGGCCAGCGTGATCGTCATCGCGACGACGGCGCCGGTGATCTCCTTCATCCCCTGCACGGCGGCGGGGATCGGTTTCATCCCCTCCTCGATGTGGCGGTGGATGTTCTCGACCACGACGATGGCGTCATCGACGACCAGCCCGATCGCCAGCACCATGGCGAGCAGGGTCAGAAGGTTGATCGAATAGCCAAGCGCCAGCAGCACCGCCATCACGCCGACCAGCGAGAGCGGAATGGTGACGATCGGCATCGCCACCGAGCGGATCGAGCCAAGGAAGAGCAAGATCACCACGACGACGATGGCGACCGCCTCGGCGATGGTCTTGAACACCTCGGTGATCGAGGCGGAGATCTGTTCGGTCGTGTCATAGACCATCTCGATCGTCATCCCCTCGGGCAGGGTGTCGGCGATCTTCGGCAGCTCCGCGCGCACCGCGGCGGCGGTATCGAGCGGGTTGGCCGAGGGCGTCTGCGACAGGCCGATGAAAGTGCCCCGCGTGCCGTTGAAGGTGACGATCTCGCCGCTGTCATCCGAGGCGAGTTCCACCCCCGCCACATCGCGCAGCCGCACCACCGCATCGCCCTCGGCCCGGATCGGCAGCGCGCCGAAGGCCTCGGGGGTCTGCAGCGTCGATTTCAGCGTGATCGACTTCGCGACATAATCGTTTTCGGTCTTGCCGGGCGCGGCCAGATAGTTCGAGGCCTTGATCGCCGCCAGCACTTCCGACGCCGTCACCCCGCGCGCCGCCAGCTTCATCGGGTCAAGCCAGACCCGCATCGCGTAATTCGCCGCGCCGATCACCTCGATCTCGGCCACGCCCGAAATCGTCGACATCCGCGGCCGCACGACGCGTTCCAGATATTCGGTCAGCTGCTCGGTCGTCATGTTCGGGTTCTGCGCCGCCAGATACATCAGCGCGAAGGTCTGGCCGGTGCCCTTGACGATCACCGGATCCTCGGCCTCGGAGGGCAGCTGGCCGCGCACCTGCTGCACCTTGGACAGAACCTCGGTCAGGGCGGTGTCGGGATCGGCGCCCAGCTTCATGTTGACCGAGACCTGCGACACCGAGGGCATCGAGGTCGAGGTCACGTAATCGATGTTTTCCGTCGTGGCGACGGCGGCCGAGATCGGCGCAGTGATGAAGCCCTGGATCAGCTCGGGGGCGGCGCCGGGATAGGTGGTTGTGATGGTGACGACGGTCTCGTCCACCTTCGGATATTGCCGCACCGGCAGGCTCATGAAGGCCTGAAAGCCCAACAGCAGCATGAAGGCGCCCAGCACCATCGACAGGACGGGGCGGCGGATGAAGAGTTCGGAAAAATGCATCCCGCGTCCCTCAGTTCCCGCCCATGCCGGGCAGCGATTGCGAATTGTCGATCGTGACCGTCGCGCCCGAGGACAGCTTGTTCTGCCCCGCGTTCACCACCAGATCGCCCGATTGCAGCCCGGTGCGGATCTCGACCTTGTCGTCGAAATGGCGGCCGACCTTGATGAAGACCTGCCGCGCCTGCAGACTGGTCGTGTCCGATCCCCCGGCCTTTTCTCCCTCGGCCTTTTCCTCGCGCACAACAAAGACGCTGTCGCCGTAAAGGCTCGAGGACACCACCGTCTGCGGCAGGGCGATCACGTCCTTTTCCACTGGCAGCGCCACCCGCACCCGCAGGAACTGGCCGGGCGTCAGCTTGTCGCCCTCGTTCGGCACATCGGCGCGCAGGGTCACCAGCCGCGAATTCGGGTCGATCTTCGGCTCGATGCCGGTGATCTTGCCCTCGGCCGAGACATCGCCGACTTCCGAGGTCACGGTGACCGACATGCCGGGCGTGACCAGCGCGGCCTCGCTTTCGGTCAGGGTGAAATCGACCCGCATCCGCGAGCGGTCCTGCAGCGTCGCAAAGCCGGTGCCCGGCGTCACATAAGACCCGATCTCGATCTGCGGAATCCCGATCGTGCCGGCAAAGGGCGCGGTCAGCTGCTTGGTCGAGAGCGTCGCTTCCAGTTTCGCCACGGTGGCGCGGGCCTCGATCGCCGCGGCCTCCGCTTCATCGAGCGCCGAGCTCGCCGAGACCCCCTTCAGCCGCAACTCCTTGGCCCGGGTCAGCGCGGTTTCGGCCAGCGTTTCCGCCGCCCGTGCCGCGTCCAGATCGGCGCGTTCCTGCCGGTCGTCGATCTGCACCAGCGCCTGACCCTTTTCGATGCGGTCATTGGCGGCAAAGCGGATCTCGCGCACGATGCCCGCGGCTTCGGTGGCCAGATCGGTGCCCTGCACGGCGGCGGCGGTGCCGATGGCTTCCAGCCCCGGCTGCCAGTCGGCCGCGACCACCTTCGTCACCGAGACGGCGACGGGCGGGGCCTTCATGTTGGCAAAGATGCCGGCGATCATCTTGCCGACAAACAGGTTGTAGCCGATGATCCCCCCCGCCACGATGACAAGGGCGACAATGGCGATGAGCAGACGTTTGATCATGGGCGGCTCCGCAGTCGGGACGTGAACAGGCGCGACGCAAAGCCACGCATCCCCGCTCGGACAGGTTCGGAGCGGAAGATTTCCGGGCTCAACATGTGGTGCGAAAAGCCGAAAGACAAGCCACCGGATTCCTGCAATTCCGCACAGTTGCCCCGCCGCCCCGGTTTCGCCCGAAAGCGGCGCGGATCGCCCCGCCGCGGGGGTAAAAATCTGCCCCAACGGGTCACTTTAACGCTTGATTAACCAGAATGCGCCAAGCTCGCCCCGTGCCGTCCGCCCGCCCCGCCCGGAGGTTGCGATGCTGTCCGATCCGATTGCCCCCCGCCTGCCTGTCGAGTCCGCCTCCGGTCCCGTCGCGACGCCGCGGCAGCTTCCGGCGTCGTGGCTGTGCGGGACGCTGCTTTGGGCGCTGCTGCTTTCGGGCTGCGGCGCCTCGCCCGCGCCGCCGTTTTTTGACGCCACCCGGCACGATGTCACGCTGCAGGGCATTCGCTTCGCGGTTCTGGTGAAAGGCGAAAATGCCGAGGTGATCCGGCTGGGCTATCTGCCGCGCGCCGCGCGCGGGGTGGTGCCGGGGTTGATGACCGTCGCGGCCGAACAGGCCTCGGGCTGCAGGGTCACCGGACCTGCCGCCGGGATCTACCGCTCGCCCTCGCTGCCCGGCGACACCGGCGAGGCGCGGTTCCAGCTGGATTGCCCTTGATGCAATGGTCACGGATGCGGCGTTTCGCCGCGTCCGGGCGTGACGCAGATCAAGGCGGGGTCATCTGCAAACATATCTTCCTTTGCATGAAACGCGCTGCACCGGAGGATCCCATGACCCGCCTTTTTGGCATCATCTACGCCCTTGTCGGCCCGACCGTGGCCGGCGTCCTCATCGTCGTGGCGCTGACGATGAACATGTATGACATGAAAACGATGATCTATGCCGCCGTGATCGGCTTTGTCGCCGCGCTGCCCGTCGCCTGGATCGTGGCGGGCAAGATCAACGACGCCTGACCCGGACAGATCGGGCGAGGCGCGGCGCTGGGAAGGCACTGCCCCTGCGCTGATCTATCCGCTTGCGGGGCAGGGTGGGCTGTGCAAGCCTTTCCTGCCCCGTTTCATTTCCGGAAACCCGCCAGGAGGTCCCCATGCCCGTTTCCCAAGGATACAGCCGCACCCAGATCCTGCTGCACTGGGCGGTTGCCGTTCTGATCATTCCGCAATTCCTGCTGGGCGAGAACATCGCCGAGGCCTTCGGCAAATGGATGTCGAACGAGCCCACCCCCTTCAACCCGGCCGTGGTCTTTCACGTCATGACCGGCCTGACGATCTGTGCGCTGGTGATCTGGCGTCTGGTGCTGCGCCTGCGCCACGGCGCGCCTGCGGCGCTTGATTCGGGCAGCCCGGTGATGAACAAGGTCGCCTCGGGCGTGCAGCACACGATGTATCTGGTGCTGGCGCTGATGGTGGTCAGCGGCGCCACCGCCTGGTTCGGTCTGATCGGCCCGGCGGCGGGCGTGCACAATGTGCTGAAGCTTGTGCTGCTGCTCTTGATCCTGATCCATGTCGCCGGTGCGGTGAAGGGTCAGTTCGTGCTGAAGAACGGCATCATCCGCCGGATGATGAAGGCCGAATAAGCGGTCCTAGCGGCCAAGGAAGCTTTCCACGGCCGCTTCCACCTCGCGCGGGCGTTCGGCATGCAGCCAATGGCCCGCGCCTTCGACAGATTGCAGATCCGCGTGCGGGAACAGCGCGCGGATTTTTGCGTGGCTTTCCGGGCGGACATAGCTTGACGCCGTGCCATAAAGAAACAGCGCCGGGCCATTGAAGGGCTTGGCATCCGCGGGCAGGGGCTCGGGCCAGTCGAGGATCGCCGAAAGGTTCGCCGCCAGCGCCGCAAGGTTGAACTTCCAGCGCACCGGCCCGTCGCGCAATTCCAACGATTGCAGCAAAAAGGCCCGGGTGCCGGGGTCTTGCACCGTTTCCGAAAGACGGCGGTCGGCCTCGCTGCGCGTCGTCAGATCATCGAGCTTCATCGCCTGCATCGCCGCGATCAGCCCGCCATGCGCCGCGGCGTGGCCGTAAGCCACCGGGGCCATGTCGGCCACCACCAGCCGCGCAACGAGACCCGGCCGGGTCAGGGCCAGCATCATCGCCGCCTTGCCGCCCATCGAATGGCCCATCACGTCGCAGGCGCGGCCCTCGGCCTCGATCACCGCGGCCAGATCTGCAGCAAGGTCGGGGTAGGTGTGGCTGTCAGCCCAGAAACTATCGCCGTGATTGCGCATGTCCAGCGCCAGCACGCGCCGCCCGGCAGACAGCCGTTTCGCAATCACGCCCCAGTTCCGGCCCGAGCCGAAAAGACCCGGGGCAATCAGGAGCGGGGGCAGGGCGGTATCGGGGCCATGGGCGGTGAAACTCAGCATGGCCCGGATCTAGCGCGCAGACGGCGCCCGGACAATGAAAAAGGCCCCCGAAACCGGGGGCCCTTCCGATCTGATGAGTCGATCAAAGCGCCGGATAAAGCGGGAATTTCGCGCAAAGCGCCGAGACTTCCGCCCGCACTTCGGCTTCGACGGCGTCATTGCCCTCTTCGCCATTCGCGGCCAGCCCGTCGACGACCTTGATGATCATCCGGGCGATCTGGCGGAATTCCTCTTCCTTGAAGCCGCGGGTGGTGCCCGCGGGCGTGCCCAGACGGATGCCCGAGGTCACGGTCGGCTTTTCCGGGTCGAACGGGATGCCGTTCTTGTTGCAGGTGATATGGGCGCGGCCCAGGGCCTTGTCGGTGGCGTTGCCCTTCACCCCTTTCGGGCGCAGGTCGACCAGCATGACATGCGTATCGGTGCCGCCGGTGACGATATCAAGACCGCCCTTCATCAGCTCGTCGGCCAGCGCCTGCGCGTTGGTGATGACCTGCTGCGCATAGACCTTGAATTCGGGGCGCAGCGCCTCGCCGAAGGCGACGGCCTTGGCGGCGATCACATGCATCAGCGGCCCGCCCTGAATCCCCGGGAAGATCGCCGAATTGATCTTTTTCGCGATCTCTTCGTTGTTGGTCAGGATCATGCCGCCGCGCGGACCGCGCAGCGTCTTGTGCGTGGTGGTGGTGGCGATATCGGCATGCGGGAAGGGCGAGGGATGCGCGCCCCCGGCCACAAGACCCGCAAAATGCGCCATGTCCACCATCAGATACGCGCCGACGCTGTCGGCGATCTCGCGGAATTTCGCGAAATCGATTTGCCGCGGAATCGCCGAGCCCCCGGCGATGATCAGCTTCGGATTATGCTCTTTCGCCAGACGGGCGACCTCTTCGTAGTCGATCCGGCAATCCTGCTGACGCACGCCATATTGCACGGCGTTGAACCATTTGCCCGACTGGTTCGGCGCCGCGCCATGGGTCAGGTGCCCGCCCGAGGCGAGGTTCATGCCCAGGATGGTGTCACCCGGTTTCAGCAGCGCGGTGAACACGCCCTGGTTCGCCTGGCTGCCCGAATTCGGTTGCACGTTGGCGAAAGAACAGCCGAACAGCTCGCAGGCCCGCGCGATCGCCAGATCTTCGGCGATATCGACGAACTGGCAGCCGCCATAGTAGCGTTTGCCCGAATAGCCCTCGGCATATTTGTTCGTCATCACCGAGCCCTGCGCTTCCATCACCGCGGCAGAGACGATGTTTTCCGAAGCGATCAGCTCGATCTCGTCGCGCTGGCGGCCAAGCTCGCCACGGATGGCGGCGAAAAGCGCGGGGTCACGGCTGGAAAGGGTCTCGGTAAAGAACCCGGCGTCGCGTTGATCGGTCATGGGCAACTCCAAAGGCAAAGGTCGTGGTCCGTTTATCGCAGAATTCCCCGCCCCGAAAGCGCCCAAAGCGACAAACGGGCAATTTGGCGCGTCACCCGCGGCCTGCGGAAGCCGGGGTGGCCGGAAACGGGCTTGTCATTCCGGCCCCGGCTTGTCACACCAAGGGGAACCGGAGGCAGGCCGTGAACCGACCCGAGAAGATCCATTTCGCGGCCTCGCAGGCCGACAGCGCCCAGGAGGCGCTGGAAGATCTTGCCGCCCGCTACGGTCAGGCGCCGCTGGTCGAGGCTGATGTGATCGTGGCGCTGGGCGGCGACGGCATGATGCTGCACTGCCTGCATGCCGGATCGGGGCTGCCGGTTTACGGGATGAACCGCGGCTCGGTCGGCTTCATGATGAACGATTACCGCGTCTTCGATCTGCCCGAGCGGCTTGCCGCGGCGGAAGAGGCGCTGATCAACCCGCTCGCGATGCGGGCGAAGACCGCCGACGGGGTGATCCGCGAGGAACTGGCGATCAACGAGGTCTCGCTTCTGCGCGCCGGTCCGCAGGCGGCGAAGCTGCGGATCTCGGTGAATGGCCGGGTGCGGATGGAGGAGCTGATCTCGGATGGCGCCATCGTCGCGACGCCTGCCGGATCGACCGCCTACAATTATTCCGCGCATGGGCCGATCCTGCCCATCGGCTCGGATGTGCTGGCGCTGACCGCGATTGCGCCGTTCCGGCCGCGGCGCTGGCAGGGCGCGATCCTGCCCAGTTCCGCCACGGTGCGCTTTGACATTCTGGAAGCGGCGAAGCGCCCGGTGATGGCCGATGCCGACAGCCGCTCGTTCAAGCCGGTGCTCTGGGTCGAGATCCGCTCGGAGCCGACGATCACGCATCGCATCCTGTTCGATCCCGGCCACGGGCTTGAAGAACGGCTGATGCGGGAGCAATTCGCCTAATCGGTGCGCCAGCTTTCCAGCTTGCGATAAAGCGTCGAGGGTGCGACGCCCAGATCGGCGGCGGCCCTTTGCACGGCGCCGTCATTGCGGGCCAGCGCCGCCTCGATCGCGGCGCGTTCGACCTCGGCGAGGGTCAGGCCGGAGAGGTCGGGGACGGTCGTTCGGCCCGCGCCCGAAACGGCCGGGGCCGGACCGGCCAGCTCGGGCGGCAGCATCGCCGCGGTCAGCTCCTCGCCTTCGTGCAGCACCGTCGCCGCGCGCAGCACATTCGACAATTCCCGCACGTTGCCGGGCCAGGAATAGGCGCGCAACAGGCTCATCGCCTCGGGCGAGATCCGGGTGAAGCTGCGCCCCTCGATCGCGGCGAAACGGGCCAGGAAGGTTTCGGCCAAGGGCACGATATCCTCGCCGCGGCGGCGCAGCGGCGGCATCTGCAGCCCGACCACCTGCAGCCGGTAGAACAGATCCTCGCGCAGTTGCCCCATCGTCACCGCCTCTGCCAGCGGCAGGGTCGAGGCCGAGAGGATGCGCAAGTTCACCCGCCGCGCGGCTTCGGCGCCCAGCGGATGCACAAGCCCGGTCTGCAGGAAACGCAGCAGACGCGGCTGCAGGGTCGGGTTCAGCTCGCCCACCGCATCCAGAAACAGCGTGCCGCCATCGGCCAGTTCCGCCGCGCCCGGCCGGTCCGACAAGGCGCCGACAAAGGCGCCGCGGCGATGGCCGAACAGTTCGGATTCCATCCGGTCGGGCGGGATCGCGCCGCAATCAAGGGTGACGAACGGCCCCTGCGCCCGCGCCGAGAGCCGGTGGATCGCCAGCGCCGCCAGCTCCTTGCCGGTGCCGCTTTCGCCGCAGATGCAGACCGGCGCCATCGAGCGGGCGGCGGCGCGGATCCGGTCATAGACCTCGTGCATCGGCGCGGACTGGCCGATGAAATCGGGCAGCGGCGCCCGGGCGGCGGCGGAATGCGGCGGATGGGCGAGGTTTGCTGCCCGCCGCGCCGCCTCGACCGCCTCCATCAGCCGCGATTCCGTCACCGGCTTGACCAGATAATCCAGCGCGCCCCTGCGGATCGCCGTCACCGTCCGGTCGGTCGAGCGTTCGGCCGCGACCACGACGACCGAGGTCTCGGGCCGCATCTGCAGCAGATCGACCAGCAGGTCGAGCCCGTCGCGGTCGGGCAGCATCAGATCGAGCAGCACCACCGAGATCGGATGCACTCGGAACATCTCCAGCCCCTCGGCCGCGGTGCCCGCCGAAACCGTGCGATAGCCCGCGCGGCGCAGATGCGATTCATAGATCGTCCGCATCGAGGCGGTGTCCTCGACCAGCAGGATGTCGGGCCCGTCAGGCATCGGCAGCGGCAGGTTCATGCGCCGACCTTTTCGAACTGGCGCTGGCGGCGCCCGGCATAGGCGATCAGCCGGTCGATCTGCGTCAGCACCGCGCGCCCGATCAGCTGCATCGCCACGGTGTCTGCGCGGCGGGCGGCGGCGCAAAGTTCCTCGGCCAGCTCCTGCAGCCGCAGCGCGCCCACTGCGCCCGCCACCGACAGGAGCACATGGCTGTCGGCCCGCACCAGCTCCAGATTGGGCGCCGAGAGCCCTGCCACCAGACCGCGTTCGACCCGGCTCAGATCGGCGATCAGCCGGCTCAGCAATTCCTGTGCCGCGTCCGGACCGGCGATGCCCAGAAGCGCTTCGAACACCGCCTCGTCGACGATCGGCGGGCAGGGCCGGTGGCCGTCGCCATCATGCCGTTCCAGCGCCTGGGTGATCGCCTCGGCCAGCGGTTCGATCGCCGTCATCGGCTTCGAGACGATCGCATCCGCCCCGGCGGCGACGATCGCCTCGCGGTTGGCGCGCAGCACGTAGGCGGTGCAGACCACGACCGGAATCGCGCTGTGCCGCCCGCCGCTGGCGCGCAGGGTGCGGATCAGATCGAGCCCGGACAGCCGCGGCATCTCGGCATCGATCACCGCCAGATCGTAGCTGCCGTTGTCGAGCATCTCGAGCGCCTCGACCCCGTCGGCGGCACTGTCGCAATGCGCCCCCATCGCCGAAAGCATGTGCCCCAGAACCGCCTGATTGAGCGCGCTGTCCTCGGCCACCAGAACCCGCATCCGGCCCAGATCGGGCAGGGGGGTGTCGATCGCCATCTCGGGCGGCATCAGCCCCGCAAGCGGCAAGGACAGCGCCACGCAGGCACCGCCCTCGGCCCGGTTCGAGACCTCGATCCGGCCCTCGAGCCGTCGCGCCATGTCGCGCGAGATGAACAGACCGAGCCCGTTGCCCGCCTTGCCCGGAACCTCGCCCCGCGCCCCCTGCCGGAACAGCCGCCCGCGCAGATCCGGATCGAAGCCCGGCCCGTCATCGAGCACGGAAAACAGAAGCCGGGTATCGGCCTCGACCGTCAGCGCCAGCCGCACCGCGCCCTGATCGGTGTATTTCACCGCATTCGACAGCATGTTTGACAGAACCCGTTCCAGCGCGATCCGGTCGAGCCGCACCAGCACCGGCACGTCGGGGGCCATGGCGACGTGAAAGCCGAGGCCCTTTTCCTGCGCCCGCCCGGTCCAGCGCATTTCCAGATCATAAAGCAGCCGCGCCAGCTGCACGGTCTGGCGCAGCGGCCCCACGGCCTGATCGGTGACGATCTCGAAGCCTTCCTCGATCAGCCGGGCCATGTCGTCGCCCGCGGCGCGCATCCGTTCGAATTGCAGCCGCATGCCGGGGCTCAGATCCTCGTCGGCCAGAAGATGCAGCCCGCCCAGAATGTCGGAAACAGCCGCGCGCAGATCATGCCCAAGCAGCATGATGCGGGCAATCTGAGCCTTGTTGTCCGAGGCGTCGCGGCGGACGGCATCGGAGGGCAGACCAATTTCATTCATGACGATACCCCGACCGGCCCATCTTCCCGCCCGGCGTTCGCAAATCAAGTCCCGAGACTGCGGGGCACGGTAAAGAAGCTGGGAAACACACGTTTTACAAGAATTTCAACGGGGCCCCGCACGCTGGGGGCCCCGCCGGGCGGAAATCAGGCCGCTTTTTCGGGGTAGCCGATCGCTTGCAGCGCCGCGGTGATCTCGTCGAGAATCGCCGGATCGTCGATCGTGGCGGGCATCTTGTACTCGAGCCCGTCGGCGATCTTCGCCATCGTGCCGCGCAGGATCTTGCCCGAGCGCGTCTTCGGCAGGCGGTCGACGACGACCGCCAGCTTGAAGGCCGCCACCGGGCCGATCTGGTCGCGCACCAGCCGCACGCATTCCTTGATCACCTCGGCATGCGGGCGGCTGCAGCCCTTGGTCAGGCACAGGAAACCCATCGGCAGCTGGCCCTTGAGTTCGTCGGCCACGCCGATCACGGCGCATTCGGCGACATCCTTGTGCGAGGCCAGAACCTCTTCCATCGCCCCGGTCGAGAGCCGGTGGCCCGCGACGTTGATCACGTCATCGGTCCGCGCCATGATATAGACATAGCCGTCTTCGTCGATATAGCCCGCGTCGCCGGTTTCATAATACCCCGGGAAATGCGACAGGTAGCTTTTCTTGAAGCGGTCATCGGCATTCCACAGCGTCGGCAGCGTGCCGGGCGGCAGGGGCAGCTTGATCGCGATGGCGCCCAGCGTGCCCGGGGCCACCGGATGGCCGCCCTCGTCCAGCACCTGCACGTCATAGCCCGGCATCGGCTTCGTCGGCGAGCCGACCTTGACCGGCAGAAGTTCGATGCCGAGCGGGTTGCCCGCAATCGCCCAGCCGGTTTCGGTCTGCCACCAGTGGTCGATCACCGGCACGCCCAGATGTTCCTGTGCCCATTTCACCGTCTCCGGGTCGGCGCGTTCGCCCGCCAGGAACAGCGCCTGCATCTCGTGCAGCTTGTAGCGCTTGATATATTCGCCGTTCGGATCCTCGCGGCGGATCGCCCGCAGCGCGGTGGGGGCGGTGAAGAACGACTTGATGCGGTGGTTCTGGATGATCCGCCAGAACACGCCCGGATGCGGCGTGCCCACGGGCTTGCCCTCGAAGACGACGGTGGTGGCGCCAGCCAGCAGCGGCGCATAGCAGATATAGCTGTGGCCGACGACCCAACCCACGTCCGAGGCGGCCCAGAACCGGTCCCCGGCCTCGATGTTGTAGATCGCCTTCATCGACCAGTTCAGCGCCACCAGATGCCCCGCGGTCGGACGCACGACGCCCTTGGGCGCGCCCGTGGTGCCCGAGGTGTAAAGGATATAGGCCGGGTGGCTGCCCTCGACCGGCACGCATTCGGCCGGTTTCACGCCATATTGAAAGCCGTGCCAGCTGAAGTCGCGGCCCTCGACCAGCTTTGCAACCTCTTGTTCGCGCTGGAAGACGACGCAGAATTCGGGCTTGTGGCTGGCCTGGTCGATGGCGGCATCCAGGAGCGGCTTGTAATGCACGACGCGGCCGGGTTCGAGCCCGCAGGAGGCCGCGATGATCGCCTTGGGGGTGCAGTCGTCGATCCGCACCGCAAGTTCATGCGCCGCGAAGCCGCCAAAAACGACCGAGTGGATCGCGCCCAGACGGGCGCAGGCCAGCATCGCTTCCAGCGCCTCGGGGATCATCGGCATGTAGATGATGACGCGGTCGCCCTTTTCGACGCCGCGCATCCGCAGCGCGCCCGCGAGGCTGGACACACGTGCCTGCAGCTCCTTGTAGGTGATGCCCTTGGTCGCATGGGTGATCGGGCTTTCGTGCATGATCGCGATCTGATCGCCGCGACCGGCCAGAACGTGACGGTCCACCGCGTTGTAGCAGGTGTTCACCATCGCATCGGCGAACCATTCCCCGGCCGGACCCTGCTCGAAATAGGCCTTGGAGGGGCTTTGCACCCAGTCGATGCCCTTGGCCGCATCCATCCAGAACCCTTCCGGGTCCGCCTGCCACGCGGAATAGACTTCCTTGTATCCCATGGTATTCCTCCTCCAAACTTGCAAGCTTGTTACGCAGGCGGAAAGGTTTGTGCAAGAATGTTACCGCCGCAGCTGCACGGTTGGCCCGAAAATTTGCAGAATGCGGCGGGAATTCCGCCGCAAACTTTTGCAAATGGCTTGCGTTTTTGAAGGAGGCGGGGAAAGCGAAGCGCGTTTTGCAAATTTGCTTCACTTTGCAGGTTCAGCCGTAGGCGGCCACCGGGGTTCCGGCCAGCACGGCCACGTTCAGAAGCCCGCGCGTGGTGATCGAGGGGGTCACGATATGCGCCCGGTTCCCCATCCCCATCAGAATCGGCCCGACCTCCAGACCGTTCGCCTTTGCCTTCAGAATGTTGCGCACCCCCGAAGCGGCGTCGGTATTGGCAAAGACCAGCACATTCGCCGCGCCCTCCAGCCGCGATTCGGGCAAGAGCCGGGCGCGAATCTGCGGCTCCAGCGCGGCGTCGATATGCATCTCGCCCTCGTAGACGAAATCCGGTTCGCGGGCATCGAGCCGCTCCAGCGCCGCGCGCATCCGCCGCCCCGAGTCGGTGTCAAGGTTGCCGAACTGGCTGTGCGAGCACAAGGCAACCTTCGGCGCCAGACCGAAGCGGCGCACGTGCCGCGCCGCCGCCATCACCGTCGTGGTGATCTCCTCGGGCGTCGGTTCGTGATGCACATGGGTATCGGCGATGAACAGCGGCCCGTCTTCGAGGATCATCAGGCTGAGCGCGCCGACCGGATGCAGCCCGCCCCGCGCCAGCACCTGCCGGACATAGTTCAGGTGCCACAGATATTGCCCGAACGTGCCGCAGATCAGGCTGTCGGCATCGCCCTGATGCACCATGATCGCGCCGATGGCGGTGGTGTTGGTGCGCAAGATCGCCCGCGCCAGATCGGGCGTCACGCCGCGCCGCGCCATCAGGCCGAAATAGGTCTCCCAATAGCTGCGATAGCGGGCGTCGTGTTCGGGGTTCACCACCTCGAAATCGCGGCCGGGCACCAGCGACAGCCCCGCCCGTTCCGCCCGCCGCTCGATCACCTCGGGGCGGCCGATCAGGATCGGCTTGACCGTGGTTTCCTCGATCATCGCCTGGGCCGCGCGCAACACCCGCTCATCCTCGCCCTCGGCAAAGACGACGCGGCGGGCCGCGGTGGCGGCAGCCTCGAAGACCGGCCGCATCAAGAGCGACGAACGCACGACCGAGCCTTCCAGCTTGCGCCGGTAGTCGTCGATGTCCGCAAGCGGCCGGGTGGCGACGCCGGTCTCCATCGCGGCCCTGGCGACGGCGGTCGAGACGGTGGCGATCAGGCGCGGGTCGAAGGGTTTCGGGATCAGATACTCCGGGCCGAAGGTCAGCTTCTCGCCCCGATAGGCGGCGGCGGCCTCGGCGGCGGTTGTGGCGCGGGCCAGCGCGGCGATCCCCTCGATGCAGGCGATCTGCATCTCGTCATTGATCGTCGTGGCGCCGACATCCAATGCCCCCCGGAAGATGAAGGGGAAACACAGGACGTTGTTGACCTGATTGGGAAAATCGCTGCGACCGGTGGCGATGATCGCCTCGGGCGCGACCGATCGCACGGCGTCGGGCAGGATTTCCGGCGTCGGATTGGCCAGCGCGAAGACGATCGGCCCGGGTGCCATCCGCGCCACATGATCGGGGGTCAGCACGCCCGGACCGGAGAGGCCCAGGAACATGTCCGCCCCCTCGATCACGTCATCGAGTGTCCGCTTCGTCGTCGGCTGCGCGTAAGCGGCCTTGAGCGGGTTCATGTCGACCTCGCGGCCCTGATAAACGAGGCCGTGAATGTCGCACAGCCAGATGTTTTCGCGCCGCACCCCCAGTTTCACCAGCATGTTCAGACAGGCGATCCCCGCCGCGCCGCCGCCGGTCGAGACGATCTTGATCTCCTCGAACCGCTTGCCCGCGATGCGCAAGGCGTTCGTCGCCGCGGCGCCCACCACAATCGCCGTGCCGTGCTGGTCGTCGTGAAAGACCGGGATCTTCATCCGTTCGCGGCAGAGCCGCTCGACGATGAAACAATCGGGGGCCTTGATGTCCTCAAGATTGATCGCGCCGAAACTGGGTTCCAGCGCGCAGACCAGATCGGCCAGCTTTTCGGGATCGGGCTGGTTCACCTCGATGTCGAAAGCGTCGATATTGGCGAATTTCTTGAACAGGACCGCCTTGCCCTCCATCACCGGCTTGGCGGCGAGCGGCCCGATATTGCCCAGCCCCAGCACGGCGGTGCCGTTCGTCACCACGGCGACCAGATTGCCCCGGGCGGTATAGCGCGCCGCGGTGCTGGCATCGGCCTTGATTTCAAGGCAGGCTTCGGCCACGCCCGGCGAATAGGCGCGGCTCAGGTCAAGCCCGTTCGCCAGGGGCTTGGTGGCGCGGATTTCGAGCTTTCCGGGCTTCGGATATTCGTGGTAATCCAGCGCCGGATGGCGCGCGGGCGGGTGACGTTCGTCGGTCATGAGCCTCTCCCTGAAGATGGTTCAGTCTTAAACCAATTCCAGATCGCCGGAAAGCGTTGATAGCGCAAGCAGCCCACCCCCTTGCGCTGCCGCCCGGCGCGGCGCAGGATCGGTCGAAACCCATGCCGGAGGCGGACATGTCCCTGCTCGATGCCGCGCGCGAGGTGCGCGAAAATGCCTATGCGCCCTATTCGAAATTCAAGGTGGGGGCGGCGGTGCGCGGGGCCTCGGGCACCGTTTATCGCGGCGTGAACGTGGAAAACGTGGCCTACCCCGAGGGCACCTGCGCCGAGGCGGGCGCCATTGCCGCGATGGTGGCGGCGGGCGAGACCGAGCTGATCGAGGTCGCGGTGATCGCCGACAGTCCGTCCCCGGTGCCGCCCTGCGGCGGCTGTCGGCAGAAACTGGCCGAGTTCGGGCGGGCGCACGTGCCGGTGACGCTGGCAACCACGGCGGGGGCGCGGCTGGATACTACGATCGGCGATCTGCTGCCCGGTCGGTTCGACGCGCATCACATGGACAATGTCTGATGGACGCCCGGTCGATCATCATGGCGGTGCGTGACGGCGCCGGGCTTTCGCCCGAGGCGGCCGCGTGGTTTGCGCGCGGATTGGCCGATGGCACGGTGTCCGATGCGCAGGCCGGGGCTTTCGCGATGGCGGTTCTGTGCCGTGGCATCGGGCCCGGCGGTCGGGTGGCGCTGACACGGGCGATGCGGGACTCGGGGCAGGTGGTGCGTTGGGATCTGCCCGGCCCGGTGGTCGACAAGCATTCCACGGGCGGCATCGGCGATTCCGTGTCCTTGCTGCTGGCCCCGGCCCTGGCGGCCTGTGGCGTCTATGTGCCGATGATTTCCGGGCGGGGGCTTGGCCATACCGGCGGCACGCTGGACAAGATGGAAGCGATTCCGGGGTACAAATCGCTGCCCGGTGTCGAGATGCTGCGCAAGGTCGTGGCCGAGGTCGGCTGCGCCATCATCGGCGCGACCGAGGAAATCGCCCCCGCCGACAAGCGGCTTTACGGCATCCGCGATATTTCCGGCACCGTCGAAAGCATCGACCTGATCACCGCCTCGATCCTGTCGAAGAAACTGGCGGTCGGGCTTGATGCGCTGGTGCTGGATGTCAAGGTCGGCTCGGGGGCTTTCATGGCGACGGTCGAAGACGCCCGCGCCTTGGCCGAAAGTCTGGTGAAGACGGCGAATGACGCGGGGGTCAGAACCTCGGCCCTGATGACCGACATGAACCAGAGCTTGGGGCAATCGGCGGGCAATGCGCTGGAAGTGCTGGAGGTGATGGAGACTTTGACCGGCTCTGCGGTGAACGAGGCGCTGTGGGATGTGACCGCCGCGCTGGGCGGCGAGGTGCTGATGCTGGCGGGCAGGGCGGAAAGCCTGGATGATGGCGCCGCGCTGATCGATGCCGCGATCGAAAGCGGCCGGGCGGCCGAGATCTTCGGGCGGATGGTGGCGGCCTTGGGCGGGCCGGTCGATTTCGTCGAACGCTACCCCGACCGGCTGCCCGCCGCGCCGCTGATCGTGCCGGTGCCCGCGCCGCGGGCGGGCTTTGTCGCGCGGGTGAACGGGCGGGCTTTGGGCGAGGCGGTGGTGCGGCTGGGCGGCGGGCGGCTGGTGGGCACGGACCGGATCAACCCCTCGGTCGGGCTGACGGGGCAGGCGATGATCGGCGCGGAAATGACCCGCGGCGAGGCCCTGGCGCTGGTTCATGCCCCCGATCAGGCCCGGGCGGATCGGGCGGTGGCGGCGGTTCTGGCCGCCTATCAGCTCTCCGACGACCCGCCCGAGGAACCGCCGCTGATCCATTGCCGGATCGGACCGGAGGAGCTGTGATGGCACGTGCCTTTCTGATCGTGATGGATTCCGTCGGCATCGGCGGCGCCCCGGATGCGGGATCGTTTTTCAACGAGGGGCGTCCGGACACCGGGGCGAACACGCTGGCCCATATCGCCGAGGCCTGCGCCGCGGGCCGGGCCGAGGCGGGGCGGTCCGGTCCGCTCAAGCTGCCGCATCTGGATGCGATGGGCCTTTCGGCGGCGGTGGAGCTGGCCAGCGGCACGCGCCCGGCCGGGCTTTGCGCCGTGCCGAAGGGCCTTTGGGGCGCGGCGACGGAAGTTTCGCGCGGCAAGGACACGCCCTCGGGCCATTGGGAACTGGCGGGCGTTCCGGTGCCCTGGGACTGGCATTATTTCCTTGAAACGCAAGACAGTTTCCCGCCCGATCTGGTGGAGTTTGTCGCCAAGGCCGCGGGCACCGCGGGGATTTTGGGCAATTGCCATGCCCCCGGCACGGCGATCATCGAGGCGCTCGGGGCGGAGCATCTGCGCACGGGCTGGCCGATCTGCTACACCTCGGCTGACTCTGTGTTCCAGATCGCCGCGCATGAAGAAAGCTTCGGGCTTGAGCGGCTCTTGCAGCTGTGCCGTGATGTCGCGCCAAGGCTGCATGCGATGAAGGTGGGCCGCGTTATCGCGCGTCCCTTCACCGGCCCGCCCGGCGCCTTCATCCGCACACCGAACCGGCGCGATTTCGCCATTGCCCCTCCCGCGCCCACGCTGCTCGATTGGGTCGCGGGCGCGGGCCGCACCACCCATGCCATCGGCAAGATCGGCGACATCTTTTCCCATCGCGGCATCACCCATCTGCACAAGGGCAAGAATGACGCCGATCTGATGGAGCATCTGATCCGGTTGGGTTCCGACGCGGAAGAGGGCAGCCTGACCTTTGCCAATTTCGTCGAATTCGACAGCCTCTGGGGGCATCGGCGCGACATCTCGGGCTATGCCCGCGCGCTCGAATGGTTCGACGCCTGTCTGGGCCGCTTCCTGCCGACCCTGCGTCCGGGCGATCTGGCGCTTTTCACCGCCGATCACGGCAATGACCCGACCTGGTCGGGCACCGATCACACCCGCGAACGCGTGCCGGTGCTGGGTCACGGGCTTGGCTTGCGCCCGGTGGGGTTGCTCGCCTATGCCGACATCGGCGCGTCGGTCGCGGCGCATCTGGGCGTGGCCCCGCAAGGGCCCGGCCGCAGTTTTCTTTGAAAGGACAGACCATGGATCAACAGGTCACCGTCGTCGATCACCCGCTGGTGCAGCACAAGCTGACGCTGATGCGGGAAAAGGACACCTCCACCGCCTCCTTCCGCCAGCTTCTGCGCGAAATCAGCCTGCTTCTGGCCTATGAGGTGACGCGCGGGCTGGACCTGACGACGAAGCGGATCGACACGCCGCTGTGCGAGATGGAGGCGCCGATTCTTGAGGGCAAGAAACTGGCGCTGATCTCGATCCTGCGGGCGGGGAACGGGCTTCTTGATGGCATCCTGGAGCTGATCCCGGCGGCGCGGGTCGGTTTCGTCGGGCTGTACCGCGACCCGGACACGCTGCAGCCGGTGCAATATTACTGCAAGGTGCCCGCGGAACTGGAAGACCGGATGGTGATCGTCGTCGATCCGATGCTGGCGACGGGGAACAGCTCGGCCGCGGCGGTGCAGCTGATGAAGGACAAGGGCGCGAAGAACATCCGCTTCCTGTGCCTCTTGGCCGCGCCCGAGGGGGTCGCGCGGATGCGGGCGGCGCATCCCGACGTGCCGATCGTCACCGCCTCGATCGACAGCCATCTGGACGATCACGGCTATATCGTGCCGGGTCTGGGAGATGCGGGCGACCGGATGTTCGGCACCAAATAGCGCCGGGATCGCGTCGGGGGCTGCGGCCGATTTTCCTTTACTCTGCAACAATTGTGCTGCAGTTTTTCCGAAAGATCATCGGGGGATGACATGCGGCGGTATGGTTGGTGGGTGGCGGCGACGGCGGTCGCGGCCGCGATGGGCGGTTCGGCCGCCCTGGCAGAGATGGATGTCAACGGCCCGGCCGATGTGCCGCCCCCCTCCTACAAGGGGCGGCAATATGTCGACAGCGCGGGCTGCGTTTTCGTGCGCGCGGGCTATGGCGGCACGGTGACCTGGGTGCCGCGGGTCGATCGGTCGAAGAAGCAGCTTTGCGGCTACCAGCCCAGCCTGCCGCAGGGCGCACCGGTGGCCGAGACCGCGACGGCCCCGGCCAAATCCGCGCCGCCGGTGGCGGTGGCCGCCGCGCCTGCTCCGCCCCCCGCGCCCGCGGCCCGGCCCGCCCAATCGCCCTTTGCGCCGACGCCCTTCGTGGGCAAGCCGATGGAGACCATCGCCACCACCGCGACGCCGCCGCGCATCGGTCTTGGCGCGGCCGCCCCGAACCCCCTGCCCGCCGCGCCGGTCCGGGTGGCCGCCGCGCCGCAAAGCCCGGTCACGCCGCCCGTCGCGGTCGCGGCGCCGTCGCGGTCGGACTATGTCTCGCCCTATGCGCTGAACGGCGGCACGGTGGCCCCGGTGACCGCGATGGCCACCGCGACCCCGGGCCGGGGCAGCGTGCGCTATCACAACACCCTTCCGGTTCCGGTCCGGATCACCGGCACCGAGACGGTGGCGGCCGCTGCAACCGCCTGTCCCGCGGGCATGGCCGCGGCGCAGCGCTACATCCTGTCGGATGGCCGCTCTGTCGTGCGCTGCGGTGGCGCCGCCGAAAACCCGGTCGGTTTCATCAATGCCGCGGCCGTGCCCGGTCTGGTCGTGACCTCCTCGGCGCCGATGATCGGCGGCGCGGGCTATGGCGCCGCCATGCCGGTTCCGCCCGGCACCGGCACCCCGCAACAGGCCTATGCCGCCGCCAGCCCCTATGCGCTGGGCGGCGGCGTCGCGCCGATGACCGCGCGGCCGGGGTCAAGCGGGACATCCGTCGGGCCGGTGGTGCTGCGCGCGCCTTCGGGGCACAGCACGCTGGCACCGATCACGGTGGAAACCTCGGTCGGGCCGACCGGCTATGCCCCCGCCTTCGAGGACGGGCGGCTCAATCCCTTCCGCGGTCCGCGCACGGCGATGGGCGATGCCGAACAGGGCGTGCTCTGGACGAACCAGGTGCCGTCGCGGCGGGTGACCGAACGCACCCCCGAGCATCGGCGCATCGTTCCGGCCGCGCCGGTTCACGTCTCCGCCCCCGCGCTTTCGCCCGGGGCGAGCACCCCGATGCGGGTGTCGTCGAAATCCGCGCCCGAGGCCGCAGCCCCCGCCGCGCCCCGCTATGTGCAGGTGGGCAGCTTCGCGGTTGCCGGAAATGCCGCCGCCGCCAAGGCGCGTCTGGCCGCGGCCGGGCTGCCGGTGTCCTCGGCGCAGACCCGGCGCGGTCTGACGGTGGTTCTGGCCGGTCCCTTCGCCGATGCGCGGCAGGCGCTGGCCACGGTGCGCACTGCGGGCTTTGCCGAAGTGATCCTGCGCTGAGCGGGGCCTGCGCCGCGTTCGGAGCAGAGTTCGGGGGTGGTCCGCCGGGCCGCCCCTTTGCGTGTCAGGAACAGATATCCTTCAGCGCCAGCCATTGATCATCGGCCAGCACCGGCTCGGGCGCGGGGGCGCCGCGGAACGGATCCGCCTCGATCAGACCCAGCGCCGCCTCGCCGGTCGGGTCGATCGCATAGGCATAGGGGGTCGAGGACACGCCCGTCGCGCGAAAGGCTTCGAGCAGGGTTTCCGTCTGCGCCTCGCCATGGGCGATTGCGGGCGGATGCGACAGCACCACCGCGCCATAGCCGCGCAGCCGGTCCGCGGGCAGATCGCCGGTGGTCAGCAGCGTCAGCGCCGCGCCGCTGCCCGCCCAGGCCAGCGCCGCATGCAGCGGGTTTTCCGCCGCCTGCGCCTGCTGCGCCGAAAGGATCGCCCCCGCCGCCACCTCGGGCGTGTCGGGGCCGGTCAGCGTGTCGGTGCCCAGCGCCACCACCCCGCCGGGCAGGATCCGCGCCCCGGTCAACCCGCGCGGCAGCACCGCGATTTCGGAAATGCCCTGCAACCGCGCCGCCAGCGCCTCCAGCGCGGCATCGCCCTCGGTCGAATGGCAGGCGACGCCGGTCGTGCGTTCCATGTCGCGCAGCACGATCCGGCCGATGTCGGTGCGCTTGGCGGTCGGCACGACCCGGGCCGCCTGATCGACCAGCGCGCCCGGCAGCCACAACAGGCCGCCCAGCGCCAGCGCCACCAGCGACAGGCTCCAGCCGATCCGCCGCAGCCGCCCCGGATGCGGGCGCCGGGCTTCGATCACCGCCTGCACTTTCTCGATCGCCTCGACCATCAGCTCGTCGCCGATTTCAAGCTCTTCGCCCGGTTCCTCCGAGGCGCCGTAAACCGCAGGTTTCGCCCCCGGATTGCGCCGGATCAACGCGGCCAGCGACCAATGCGCCACCGCCCGGTCGGAAAGATTGTCGCGGATCACCAGCGTCGCATCGCCAAGCGACAGCAGCACCAGCCGCCGCTGCGCCTGCGGCGTGTCCCGCCACAGGCCCTGCGCGGTCAGCATTTCATATTGCGGCAGCGCGGTCATCTTCGCTTCGACTATGGCTGGGGGGCCTTCGGACCCGTTTGCGCAAAGAATAGCGAAAGGGGCCCCGGGGTCAATTGCGTGATTCGTCGCCCGGCCGCAGCCCGAACCGTCGTTTTCAGACCGATTGTCGCCCGCGATGTCGGGATTGGACGCGCCAAGCCGGGGCCGGGCCGTCACACCAAGGGCAGGGACAGGGAGCTGCCGCAATGACGGACAAGAACCACACCGCGCAGGCCGCGGCGGCGATATCGGCCTATGCGCTGATCATCGGCTTCACCGACAATTACGTGCGCGTCATCGCCTCGGAAATCGGGCTGTGGCAGTTCCATCTGACGCGCTCGCTGATGGTGGCGGGGCTGCTTTTGGCTTCGGTGCCGCTGTTCCGGCTGGATCTGCGGCCGCGCAACTTTCGCGCCGTCGCCGCGCGCTCGGTCGTGCATGGGGTGGCGATGCTGTGCTACTTCGGCAGCCTTGGTTTTCTGCCGGTGCCGCAGGTGGCGGCGGGGCTTTTCACCGCGCCGATCTTCGTTTTGCTGATCACCCGCTTCGTCTATGGCGAGCGCATCGGTCTGGTCCGCATCCTCGCCGTGGCGGTGGGCTTTGCGGGCATCCTGCTCGTCCTTGGCCCCGAAGCGGCGCGGATCGGCCCCGCCGCGGCGATCCCGGTGCTGGGCGGCGCGCTTTATGCGCTGGGCAATATCGCCACGCAGCGCTGGTGCCCGGGCGAGGGGGCGGTGACGCTGACCGCCGGGTTCTTTGCCATGCTGGGGCTGCTGGGCGGGGGCGGGCTTTTGCTGCTCGCGTTGTTTCCGATGGCGGGCGAGGGGCCCCTGACCTTCATCCTGCGCGGGCCCGCGCTGCCCTCGGGCACGGTGCTGTTTTGGGTCTTCGCGCAGGCGCTGGGCTCGCTTGTGGCGGTCAGCCTGATGGTCCGGGGCTATCAGCTGACCGATGCCACCCGCGCCGCCGTCTTCGAATATGTCGTGCTGCCCGCCGCGGCGCTTTGGGGCTTTCTGCTTTGGGACGAGGTGCCCGGTCTGCGCGAATGGGCGGGGATGGGGCTGATCTGGCTGGCGGGGCTCGCGATTGTCGCGCGCGGGCGCTAATCTGCCCGCATGATCGTTTCCCCGGGCCGCCGCTTCATCTTTGTCCATATCCCGAAGACCGGGGGCACGGCGCTGGCGCTGGCGCTGGAGGCCCGCGCCAGGGCCGATGACATTCTGGTGGGCGACACGCCCAAGGCGCGGCGGCGCAGGGCGCGGCTTGCAGGGGTGACGACGGCGGGGCGGCTTTGGAAACATGCGACGCTGGCCGAGGGGATCGGGCTTTACACCGAAGCGCAGGCGCGGGCGTGGTTCACCTTTGCGCTGGTGCGCAACCCCTGGGATCGGATGGTAAGCTATTACCACTGGCTGCGCGTGCAAAGCTTTGCCCATCCGGCGGTGACCTTGGCGCAGGGGCTGGATTTCGCGGGTTTCGTGAGCCATCCGCAGACCGCCGCCTCGATCGCGGCAACGCCCTATGGCAGCTACCTGCGGCTGGCGGACGGGACCGAGGCCGCCACCGCCTTTTTGCGGCTGGAACACCTTGAGGAAGACGGCGCCGCGCTTGAGGCGCATCTGGGCTTTCGGCTGTTTCCGCTCGCCCGCGCCAATGCCTCGGACCGGCGGGCGGATTGGCGCTTTTATTACGACGACAGAACCGCCGAACAGGTGGCAAGGATCGCCGCCGCCGATATCGCCCGCTTCGGCTATGCGTTCTGAGCGGCCCAGTCGCGTTCGGCTCAGTCCCGCTCGGGGGCACCGCGCTGCCGCAGATGCGCTTCAAGCTTGCGCAGAAGCAGCGACAGGGTGACGGTCATCGCCAGATAGATCAGCGCGACGACGTTATAGGTCTCGAGATAGCGGAAATTCCCCGCCGCGGTGACCTTGCCGAGCTGGGTGATATCGGCGACGCCCAGCACTGACACCAGCGAGCTGTCCTTCACCATCGCCACGAAATCATTGCCCAAGGGCGGCAGCACGGTGCGGAAGGCCTGCGGAAAGACGATCAGCCGGAACCGCAGCCAGCCGCCCAGACCCAGCGCCTTGGCCGCCTCGATCTGGCCGCGCTCGACCGAGATCAGCCCGGCGCGGAACACCTCGGCCAGAAAGGCGGCATAGGCCAGGATCAGCGCCAGCACCGCCCGGGCCAAAAGCGGAAAATCCCGCACCGAGACCTCGGGCAGCCCCAGCGCATTCCAGCCCGCGACCAGCGCGGGCACCAGCGCGAAGGCGACGTAAAGCAGCAAAACGATGATCGGCACGCCGCGGATCACTTCGGTGTAAAACCGCGCCAGCTGCCGCCAGATCAGATGGCGCGACAGCGAGGCGACGGCGAGCAACAGCCCCAGCACCAGCGCGCCCAGAAAGGCCACAAGCGTCACGAAAACCGTGACGCCGATGCCCTTTGACAGGGTGGCGAAGATCTTCGCATGCAGCGGATCGGCGGCGACCGCCCCGCCCACCCCCAAGGCGGCGACGCCGAGCGCCACCAGCCACCAGGGAAAATCGCGGTCAGGGGCGGAACTCATTCCCCCATCTTGTAGTCAAGGAACCATTTTCTGTTCAGCGCCGCGATCGTGCCATCGGCCTTCATCTCGGCGATGGCGGCATTGACCGGCGCCACCAGATCGGAGCCCTTCGGGAAGATGAAGCCGAAATCCTCGGCGCCCAGTTTCTCGCCGACGATCTTCAAGGCGCCGTCCGAGGCCCTGGCATAGCCCTCGCCCGCGGTGGAATCGGTCAGCACAAGATCGACATCGCCGCCGCGCAGCGCCTCGACCCCCGCGCCGAAGGTCTCGAACATCTTGATCCGCGGATTGGCCTCGTTGCCGTCCAGCAGCTCATAGACGCCGACGTAAAACGGCGTCGTGCCCGGTTGCGCCGCCATCAGCAGACCGGGATTGGCGGCGAAACTCTTGCCATCGCTGAAGCGGGTCTCGTCGCCGCGCACCAGCATGATCATTTCCGACCGCATGTAGGGATCGGAAAAATCCACCGCGGTCTTGCGGTCGTCGCGGATGGTGATGCCGGTCATGCCGATGTCATATTGCCCGGCGGACACCCCCGGGATCATCGCATCCCAGCTCGAATGTTCATAGGCGACGGTCAGGTGCAGCCGCTTCGCCATCTCGGCCATGGCATCATATTCCCAGCCGACATGGGCGCCCGCGGCATCGACGAATTGCAGCGGCGGATAGGCGTCCTCGGTCACCACGGTGACGGCGCGGCCCGCCAGATCGGGCAGTTCGGCCAGGGCAGGGGCGGCGGCCAGCAGGGCGGCGGCAACAAGGGGCAGTTTCATCGGAACGCTCCGGTTGAGGGGTCGGTCAAAGCTATTCCCGGGGGCGGGGCCTGTCCAGTCTCAGCCGCCGCAGACCGGGCAGGCGGGATCGCGGCAAACCGCGATGGTGCGGTTTTCGCCATGCAGCGCGTCGATCAGCTGCAGCTTGCCGCGCAGGGGGGTGCCTGCCCCGGTGATCTCCTTGATCGCCTCGGCCGCCATCATCGTGCCCAGAATGCCGGGCAGGGCCGCCATCACACCGCCCTCGGCGCAGCTGGGGGCAAGGCCGGGGGCGGGGGCATGGGGGAACAGGCAGGCCAGACAGGGGCCGCCGCTGGCAGGGTGGTACAGGCTGATCTGGCCCTCCCATTGCGAGATCGCGGCCGAAATCAGCGGCTTGCCCGCCGTGACACAGGCGCGGTTGACCAGCTGCCGGGTCTCGAAATCGTCGCAGCCATCCAGCACCAGATCATACTCCGCGATCAGCTCCGCGGCGATGTCTTCGGTCAGGCGGCGGTGATAGGGCTTGACGGTGATGAAGGGGTTCAGCGCGGTCAGAGCAGCCTCGGCGGCGAAGACCTTCGGCTTGCCGATGTCATCATCGCGGTAAAGCACCTGCCGCTGCAGGTTCGAATTGGAGACCGCGTCATGGTCGATTACGCCCAGCGTGCCGACGCCCGCGGCGCTCAGGTAAAGCAGCGCGGGCGATCCAAGCCCGCCCGCCCCCACCACCAGCACCCGCGCCGATTTCAGCCGCCGCTGCCCGGTGCCGCCGATCTCGCGCAAAAGCAGATGGCGGGAATAGCGCCCCAGTTCGGCCTTGGAAAACGGACCCTCGATGGGCGCTTCGGGCACAACCGCGCGGGCGCGCAGCCGCGCCAGCGCCCAGCGATAGGCCTGCACCAGCGCGGCCACAACGCCAAGGCCGATCCAGCCGGGCAGAGAGCCGCCGATCAGCGCGGGCAACGGATGGCCGGGGTCGGGAAAGAGCCCATGCACCAGCACGAAGGCGCCCCAAAGGATCGCGAGCGTGCCCCAGACCAGCCCGGCGGGGGCGCGCAACTTCCAGCCCAGCGCGGCGATCACGACCAGAAGGATCAGCCCGGCCATCGCTCAGCCCTTGCCGGTGGACCCAAAACCGCCCGCACCGCGCGCGGTCTCGCCCAGATCCGCGGCGACCTCGTAGCGCGCCTGCACGACGGGGGCGATGACCGCCTGCGCCACCCGCTCGCCATGGCGGATCGTATAGGCCTCGGCGCCGAAATTGATCATCAGCACACCCAGCGGCCCGCGATAATCGCTGTCGATCGTGCCGGGCGCGTTCGGCATGCCCAGCCCGTGCTTGAAGGCCAGCCCGGAGCGCGGCCGGATCTGCATCTCGAACCCGTCAGGGATGGCGACGCGCAGCCCGGTCGGCACGATCGCGCGGCCCATCGGCGCCAGCACCAGCCCGGCCGCGCGGATCTCGGGCGGCAGGTTGGCGCGAATGTCCGCCCCGGCGGCGCCATGGGTTTCGTAAGCGGGCAGCGCCACCTCCGGGTCGGCCCAGTCCTCGCGCAGCACCTTGATGATCGGCGTCATGCCTGCCCCTTCCGTTTGCTTTCGCGTATTTGGACCAAGAAAAAACCCGCTGCTTTTTCTTGGCGCAAATACGCCCTTTCGCCCTGTCAGCCCGCGGTGAGCGCGGTGGCGATGCGTGCCGCCAACCTGCGGGCGACCGCGTCCTTGCTCATCCGGTCCCAGGTCTCGGCGCCGCCGTCGTCGAGGATCGTCACCGCGTTTTCGCTGCCACCCATGATGCCGGTGGCCGGGCTGACGTCATTCGCCACGATCCAGTCGCAGCCCTTGCGGGCGCGTTTCGCCGTCGCATGAGCCGTCACATTCTCGGTCTCGGCGGCAAAGCCCACGACCAGTTTCGGCCGCCCCGTCGCCATCTGCGCGACGCTCGCCAGAATATCCGGATTCTCGGCAAAACTCAGCGCGGGGGCCTGACCCGCGCCGTCCTTCTTCATCTTCTGCAGGCTCGCATTCGCCACCCGCCAATCGGCGACGGCCGCGGCAAAGATCGCCGCCTCGGCGGGCAGGGCGGCCTGCACCGCGGCCAGCATCTCGCGCGCGGTTTCGACCTGCACCACCTTCACCCCCTCGGGCGGCGGCACCGAAGCCGGGCCGGTGACAAAGGTGACATCGGCGCCCAGATCGCGCAGCGCCGCCGCCAGCGCCGTGCCCTGCGCCCCCGAGGAGCGGTTGGCGATGTAGCGCACCGGGTCGATCGGCTCATGCGTCGGGCCCGAGGTCACCAGCACATGCCGCCCCTTCAAGGGCCCATCCGCCAGAGCGGAGTGAATCGCGGCCAGAATCTCGGCCGGTTCCGCCATCCGGCCCATTCCGTATTCACCACAGGCCATGTCGCCCGCGTTCGGGCCGACAGTCAGAACGCCATCGGCCTGTAGCTGCTTCAGGTTCCGCTGCGTCGCCGGATGCTGCCACATCCGCACATTCATCGAGGGCGCGATCAGCACCCGCTTGTCCGTCGCCAGAAGCAGCGTCGAGGCCAGATCGCCCGCCAGCCCCGCCGCCATCTTCGCCATCAGATCGGCGGTCGCAGGCGCCACCACCACCAGATCGGCCGCGCGGCTGAGCTGAATATGGCCGATCTCGGCTTCCTGCGTCAGATCGAAAAGCGCCGTATGCGCGGCCTCGCCCGCCAGCGAGGAGACCGAGAGCGGCGTGGCGAATTCCGCCCCGGCTTTCGTCAGAACAGGCGTCACGGCAAAGCCCGCGCCGCGCAAGAGCCGGATCAGTTCCGGCGCTTTCACCGCCGCGATGCCGCCGCCGATGATCAGCAGAATCCGTTTTGCCATGCGCCCCTCCGGTTTTGCCAAGCTGTAGGGCGGCAGGGCCCATCGCGCAAGTTACTGGAAGGCCTTGCAGGGGTCTTCGCGGGGCGCGGGATCGGTGACGATCCACAGATCGAAGGGCTGATCGCCCGCGGCCGGGCGTTCCAGCTGACCCAGCGACAGCAGTTTCACCCCCGGCTCGGCTTTTGCGATCAGCGCAGGCACGGCGCGGTCGGCCCGCGCATGACCCGAGCCGGTGATCACCGCCACCGGCCCGCCCGTGTCCGCCAGCGCTTGCAGGGTCGTCTGCGCAAAGGCGCCATCGCGCAGCCGCTGCGCCGCCACCATTCCGGGCAGCATCTCGACCGGCAGGGCGTTGCAGTGATCGGCCTGGGTCTCGGCTTCCAGCCGCGCCTGCAGTTCCGCGGGATAGGGGGCGTCGATGCCGAACCGCGCCGCCTCGGGGAAGACCTGCGCCAGGGGTTCCTTCATCGCGCGGCGCACCTGATCGCGGGGCAGGGCGGCGCCATAGATCCGCGCCGTGGGGGTGGCGGCAAAGATCGGTGCATAGATCGCGAAATCTGGCCAGCCGGACGCTTCCCAGCCCAGAACCTCGGCCAGCTTGTCGGGCGTGGCGATCAGATCGGGGGTCACCTTCGCCGCCTGAGCCGGGTCGAGCATTTCGAAGACCAGCGCCTTGGGCTGCAAGGCCGCCACCGCGGCGGCTTGGGCAAGGTGATGCGCGGCATTGTCATGCACCTCGCCCAGAACTGCGATTTGCGGCGCGGCGGCGATGATCCGTGCGGGCAGGTCGGCGGCCGAGATTTCGTCGGCCGCGACCGGAGCCGCCAGCGACAGGGCAACAAGAACGGCGGAAATCCTCATGCGAAGAAGCCTATCACCTCTTCCGAGCGGCTTTCCAGCGATTTGCGCATCTTGCCGAAGGCCTGCGCCTCGAGCTGCCGGATCCGTTCCTTCGACAGGCCCAATTCCTCGCCCAGGCTTTCCAGCGTCCGCGGCTCGTCGATCAGGCGGCGTTGCGACACGATATAGCGTTCGCGCGCCGACAGCTGCCCCATCGCCTGACCCAGCCAGTCGCGCATCTTCGCGCCGTCATGCGCCTCGGTCACGCGCGCCTCGGGGCTGCCGCCCTCGTCCTCCAGCGTATCGACCCATTCGCGGCCGTCCTCGTCGGAAGATTGCGGCGCATTCAGCGACAGGTCAGACCCCGAAAGCCGCCCCTCCATCATCTCGACATCGGCCATGGAAACGCCGATCGAGATCGCCACCTTTTGGCGCAGCTGCGCGCTGTCCAGAACCACCCCCTCGGCCTCGGCCTCGCGCTGGATCTGCGCCTGAACGCGCTTGAGATTGAAGAACAGCGCCTTTTGCGACGAGGTCGACCCCGTGCGCACCATCGACCAGTTGCGCATCACGAATTCCTGGATCGAGGCCTTGATCCACCAGACCGCATAGGTCGAAAACCGCACGCCGCGATCGGGGTCGAACTTGTCGGCGGCTTTCATCAGGCCCAGCGACGCCTCTTGGATAAGGTCGTTCATCGGCGCCCCGTAGCGGCGGAATTTCGAGGCCATCGAAATCGCCAACCGCATATAGGCGCTGACAAGGCGGTGCAGGGCCGCCTCGTCGCGGTGATCGCGCCAGGCACGGGCCAGCGCGGCCTCGGTCTCGGCGTCCAGATATTCCGCCCGCATAGCTTGCCGCGGAAGCGTGTCGTCGGTCATTCCATCGAGTGCCATGTCAGTCTCCCCGGGTCTCCCAACCCGCTGTTAGGCGTGCTCACTGCACCTACACTGACAGAAACGATCTGGAATGTCTCCAAGTTGCACGGTGCATCACAAAAAAATCACTGTGCAGGATTAACCATTGCACAAGAGCCGCCGCGGACTAGCATTCCGGCGCAAAAGGGAGGTCGGAATGGGGTATGAACTTGCGATCGGGGATCGGTCCTATTCCAGCTGGTCGCTGCGCGGCTGGCTGGTGTTCGCGAAAGCCGGCGTGCCGGTGAAGACCGTCTCGGGGCGGCTTTACAGCGATGATTTCAAACGGCTTTTGTCGGAATTCGCGCCTGCGGTTCTGGCGCCTGCGCTGCGGCTGCCCTCGGGTCTGGTGATCGGCGAGACGCTGGCGATTGCCGAGACGATCGCCGAGCGGCACCCCGAGGCCGGGCTGTGGCCCGAGGATGCCGACGCCCGCGCGATGGCGCGCTGGCTGGCCTCGGAAATGCATGCGGGCTTCGGCGCGCTGCGCAGCCATTGCCCGATGAACCTGCGGGTCAGTTACGAGACCTGCGAGCCCCCCGAAGCGGTTCTGGCCGATCTGGCGCGGATCGAGTCGCTCTGGTCGCTGGCGCGGGGCCGGTTTGGCGCCGGGGGGCCGTGGCTTTTCGGGCGCTGGTCGCTGGCCGATGCCTTCTTCGCCCCGGTGGCGGCGCGGATCGCGGGCTACAACCTGCTCGTCGGGGCTCAGGCCGCGGACTATGTGGCGACCTGGCTCGCCGATGCCGATTTCCGCGCCTGGCGGGCCGAGGGCCTGTCCGAAGGCCCCGACCAGCCGTTTTACAAGCGCGACTGGCCGACCCGGCCCTGGCCCGGGGCCCAGTGATCCGTTAACCCATCCCGCCCGGATCTAGGCTACTGTGCAGCCGGGCGGAGAATGGGCATGGTGGCAAGAACTTATACGGTGGCTTTCGAAGGCGTCGAGGCGCGCATCGTCGAGGTGCAATGCGCCCTTGCCGCCGGGATGCCGTCGTTTTCCATCGTCGGCCTGCCCGACAAGGCGGTGTCCGAGGCCCGCGACCGGGTGCGCGCGGCGCTGGCGGCGCTCTCGATCGCGCTGCCGATGCGGCGGATCACGGTCAATCTGTCGCCCGCCGATCTGCCCAAGGAGGGCTCGCATTTCGACCTGCCGATCGCGATTGCGCTTTTGGCCGCGATCGAGATCGTGCCGAAAGAAGAGGTGGAAACCCTCGTCTCGATCGGGGAACTGGCGCTGGATGGCCGGATCGTGTCGGTGGTCGGCGCGCTGCCCGCGGCGATGGCGGCGGCGGCCGAGGATTGCGCGCTGATGTGCCCCAGACCCTGCGGCGCCGAGGCCGCCTGGGTCGGTGCGACGCAGGTTTTCGCCCCTGCAACCCTGACCGAGGCGCTTCGCCATCTGACCGGGCAACAGCCGCTGGCCCCCGCGCGCCCGGGCGAGGTGGACACGCCGCCCGCCACCCGCGATCTGCGTGACGTCAAGGGGCAGGAACGGGCGAAACGGGCGCTGGAGATCGCCGCCGCCGGGCGGCATCATCTGTTCATGGCGGGGCCGCCCGGCTCGGGCAAGTCGATGCTGGCGGCGCGGCTGCCCGGCATCCTGCCGCCCTTGTCGGCGCTGGAAGCTCTTGAAACCTCGATGGTGCATTCGCTCTCGGGGCTTTTGTCCGAAGGCGGCATTTCCCGCGCGCGGCCGTTTCGCGAACCGCATCACACGGCCTCGATGGCGGCGATGATCGGCGGCGGGCGCGGCGCAAGGCCGGGCGAAGTGAGCCTCGCCCATAACGGCGTGCTGTTTCTGGACGAATTTCCGGAATTTCCCCGCCCGGTGCTGGAAACCCTGCGCCAGCCGATCGAAACCGGCGAGGTCGTCGTGGCCCGGGCGAATGCACATGTGCGCTACCCCTGCCGGTTTCTGCTGGTGGCGGCGGCCAACCCCTGTCGCTGCGGCTATCTGGGCGATCCGGCGCGGGCCTGTTCGCGGGTGCCGCAATGCGGCGCCGAGTATCTGGGCCGGATTTCCGGGCCGCTGATGGACCGCTTCGATCTGCGCATCGAGGTGCCCGCGGTCGATTGGCGCGAGCTGGATCTGCCCGCGGCGGGCGACAGTTCTGCTGCGGTGGCGGCGCGGGTGGCGGCGGCGCGCGAGATCCAGACCCGCCGCTTTGCCGCGCATCCGCAGATCCGGGTGAATGCCGAGGCCGAGGGCGTGGTGCTGGACGAGATCGCCGCGCCGGATGCCGAGGGGCGTGACCTGCTTGGCAAGGTCGCGGCCCGCTTCGGGCTGACCGCGCGCGGCTATCATCGCGTCTTGCGCACGGCGCGGACGGTGGCCGATCTGGACGGATCGGATCTGGTCCGCGCGCCGCATCTGGCCGAAGCGGTCAGCTACCGTCTGACCTTTGCGGCGGCGCGGTAAGGGCGCGGGTGACGAAGCGGGCGGCATCGCGCAGGGCGTCCCGCGCCTCGGGGATCAGCCCGTCCAGCATCTGCCAGGCATGCGGCACGCCGGGCCAAAGCTGCACCATCACCTCGGCCCCGGCCCGGCGCAGCTTTTCCTCCATCCGCAGCGCGTCATCGCTCAGGATTTCGGTCTCGGAGGTCTGCAGCAGCACCGGCGGACAGCCCGGGAAGGCGGCAAAGATCGGCGAGGCCTCGGGGTCGTCGGCGGGATGGCCCTGCAGGTAGAATTGCGCCGCTTCCGGCAGACGATGCCCGGCCAGCATCGGGTCGGAGGCGGCGTTTTCGTGTACCGAGGGCGAGGCCCCCGTCAGGTCGAACCAGGGCGAAAAGGCAAAGGCCGCGGCGGGCGGCGTGCCCCTCGCGCAAAGCTTGGACAGCAGCGCAAAGGCCAGCGCGGCCCCGGCGCTGTCGCCCGAAAGCACCATGTTTTCAGGCTGGTATCCCTGCACCAAAAGCGCCTCCCAGGCGGCTTCGGCATCCCGCAGCGCGGCCGGAAACGGGTGCTCGGGCGCCAGGCTGTAGCTGGGGGCGATCACCATGACCCCGGCCAGTTTCGCCAGCCGCGACAGCATCGGCAGATGTGTCTGCGGGCTGCCCGCAAGGAAGACGCCGCCATGGAAATGCACCACCACCGCGCCCTCGCGCGGGCGACCCGCCCGGATCGAGAGCGCCGACCGCCCGGCAAGATCAAGCGGCATCGCCACGCTGCCCGGCGCGGGGCGCAGCGCGATGCGGGTGAAGCGCTCCATCGCGTCGCGCAGCTCGGCCGGATCGGTCATCTTCGCCAGCCGCGGCTTGGTGAAAAGCCGCAGGCCAAGCGTCAGCATCCGCGCGCGCAGGCTCATCACAGACCCCGCTTCGCCTCGATCACCTGCCAGATCTTCTCGGCGACATTGGTGCCGTCGAAGCGTTCCAGCTCCTGAATCCCGGTGGGCGAGGTCACGTTGATCTCGGTCAGCCAGTCGCCGATCACGTCGATGCCGACGAAGATCTGTCCCTTCTCGCGCAGGGTCGGGCCGATGGCGGCGCAGATTTCCCGTTCGCGGTCCGTGAGTTGCGTGGGCTCGGGGCGGCCGCCCACATGCATGTTCGAGCGCGTCTCGCCCGCGGCCGGCACGCGGTTGATCGCGCCCACGGGCTCGCCATCGACCAGAATGATGCGCTTGTCGCCCTTGACCACGGCCGGAACGTATTTCTGCACGATCATCGGTTCGCGGTTGATCGAGGTAAAAAGCTCGTGCAGCGAGGCAAGATTGCGGTCGTTCGGGTCAAGCCGGAACACCCCCGCGCCGCCATTGCCGTAAAGCGGTTTCAGGATGACGTCGCCATGCTCGGCCTTGAAATCGCGAATCACCGCCAGATCGCGGGCGATCAGCGTGGGCGGCGTCAGGTCGGGGAAATCGAGCACGAGCAGCTTCTCGGGGTAATTGCGCACCCAGAACGGATCGTTGACGACCAGCGTTCTCGGATGGATGCGGTCGAGCAGATGAGTCGTGGTGATATAGCCCATGTCGAAGGGCGGATCCTGCCGCAGCCAGACCACATCCATCTCGGCCAGGTCGACTTCGACCTCGGCGCCCAGGGTGAAATGATTGTCCTGTTCGCGCCGCACGCTGAGCGGCCAGCCCCGCGCCAGCACCCGACCTTGCCGATAGATCAGCCGGTCGGGCGTATAATAGAACAGCGCGTGACCGCGCGCCTGCGCCTCGAGCGCAATGCGGAACGTGCTGTCGCCGTCGATGTTGATGGCCGCAATCGGGTCCATCTGGAATGCAACTCTCAAGGCCATGACGCCCCCTTTCGTTGCCTCCTTGATGCCTTGCGGACTGCCGCGATGCAATCTCGCTAGTCGAACATGTAGGCGTTTTGCAGGATTTCGATCCGCCCGGCCGCATCGACGAGGGCGACGTCGAAACGCATGTCGAGATTGGCGCAATCGGGCGCACCCGCAACGAATTCCTCGGCCGAGAGGCAGATCCGCTCCAGCTGCCTGCGGCTGATCCGTTCGACCGCCCGGGCATGGGTGTCGGCTTTCTTCACCTCGATGAAGATCACCTTGTCATCCTCGCGGGCGATCAGGTCGATCTCGCCGCCGTAGCGGCCACGCCAACGCTCGGCTGCGATCCGGCCCCCGCCGCGTCGATAGAGCGCCGCCACCTGATGTTCGGCCGCAAGTCCCGCATGATAGGCCAGTGCTCCGCCCATCAGTCCCTCTCCATTGCCAACGCGCGCTGATAGACCTCGCGCCGGGGCAGACCCAGCATCTCGGCCACTTCCGCTGCCGCGTCTTTCACGCTCAGGCGCTGCAGACGATCCCGCAGCGCGGCTTCGACATCTTCGGGGCCAAACCGCGGCGCCCGGGAGCGATCGACCAGAACGACGATCTCGCCCTTGATCGGCGTATCGGCGCAGCTTGCCACCAGATCCGAGAGGGTTCCGCGCCGGATCTCCTCGAATCGCTTGGTCAGTTCGCGGCACAGCACCGCTTCCCGATCAGCCCCTAATTCTGAGGCCAGATCGGTTAACATTTCCTTAACGCGCTTGGGCGATTCATAGAAAACAAGCGTCGCCGGGACCTGTGCGAATTCCGCGATCCACTTGCGCCGTGCCTGCGCGGTGTTCGGCGGGAAGCCCGCAAACAGGAACCGGTCCGAGGGCAGGCCGGAAACGGTCAGCGCGGCCAGCACCGCCGAAGGTCCGGGGGCGGCAAAAACGCGATGACCCGCGGCGATCGCGGCGCGGCCGAGCTGAAAGCCCGGATCCGCCACCAGCGGCGTGCCCGCTTCCGAGGCATAGGCCACCGCCTTGCCCTCGGCCAGCGCGGCGAGCAGACGGGGCCGCACCGCTTCGCCGTTGTGATCGTGATAGGCGACCAGCGGCCGACCGGCCAGCGGGATGCCGTGAATGTCCATCAGATGGCGCAGCGTCCTTGTGTCTTCGGCCGCGAGCACCTCGGCCTCGCGCAGGATGTCGAGGCCGCGCAGGGTGATGTCCCGCGCCGCGCCGATCGGGGTCGAGACGAAATGCAGCCCCGGCGCGGGCTTGCGGCCTGCGGGCCCGTATTCCTCGAGCGGCGTCACCGGCGGGCCGAGGTCATCGTCAGGCTCTGTCATCGATCCGCCTACCGTTTCCGAGTCAAGTTTACTTCACGCGGCGAAACGCTTACGGTTCGCCCAATTCCCCCCGCCGCAACGGAGGCCGCTGTCATGTTCGCTGCTTTGCGCACCCCCCGCAACCCCCTGCTGATCTGCGTCACCCTGGTCTCGGCCCTGCTTGTCGCGGCCTGCCAGCCGGTCCCCGGCACCGGCAACGGGCCCAGCGTCGAGGCCGGGACTGCCGTTCCGGTGGCGCTTCTGGTGCCCGCGGGCTCGGGCAATACCGGCGACGAGACCCTTGCCGCCTCGCTCAAGCAGGCGGCACAGCTGGCGATCTCCGATCTCAACGGCGTGAAGATCGACCTGCGCGTCTACAACACCGGCGCAGGCCCCGAACAGGCGGCGGCGATGGCCACGAAGGCCGTCGACGAGGGCGCGAAGATCATCCTCGGCCCGGTCTTTGCCGAATCCGCCAATGCCGCGGGCCTCGCCGTCGCCAGCCGCGGCGTCAGCGTGCTCTCGTTCTCCAACAACACCGATATCGCGGGCGGCAATGTCTTCGTGCTCGGGCCGACCTTCCCCAATACCGCGAACCGGCTGGCCCAATTCGCCAGCGCCCAGGGCAAGCGCAGCATCCTGATCGTGCATGACCAGACCCCGGCGGGCACGATCGGCGCGGGCGCGGTGCAATCAGCCGTCGCCCGGTCCGGCGCGGCGGTGGCGGGCATCGCCTCCTATCCGTTCTCGCAGCAGGGCATCATCGAGGCGATGCCGACGATTGCGGGCCGGGTCAAGGCGGGCGGCGTCGACGCGATCTTCCTGACCGCCGATACCGCGGGGGCGCTGCCGCTTCTGGCGCAGATGCTGCCCGACAACGGCGTCAACCCCGGTCAGATCAAGTTCATCGGCCTGACGCGCTGGGACATTCCCTCGGCGACGCTGGCGCTGCCCGGGCTGCAGGGCGGCTGGTTCGCGCTGCCCGATCCGAACCTGAACAGCCGCTTCAAGGAACGTTACGAGACCGCCTTCGGCACCGCGCCGCATCCGATCGCGGGGCTCGCCTATGACGGCATCGCCGCGATCGGTGCGCTGGTGAAATCGGGCCGTCCCGATGCGCTTGGCCGGGCCGCGCTGACCCAGCCCTCGGGCTTCGTCGGCGTCAACGGCATCTTCCGGCTGCGCCCCGACGGCAGCAACGAGCGCGGCCTTGCCGTCGCCGAAATCCGCAACGGTCAGGCCGTGGTGATCGACGCCGCCCCCCGTTCCTTCGGCATGGCCGGGTATTGATCCCGGCCTTCCCGCCGCCGAAACCCGCCGCCGAAAGGCCCCAAGCATCATGAGACGCACGTGAGCGACAGCGCCATCCCCGCCCCGGCCGAGCCCGGGGCGCCTCTGCTTTTCGACTTGCCCGCCCTGACCGCGCGGCTGGATGCCGGCCTGCAGGACGCCGACGCCCGCAACATCCGCGCCGAGACGGTCCGCTTCCTTCTGGCCGAGCGCGAGGCCGCCCTGCCGCGCATCATCGCCGATTTCGGCACCCATCCGCGCAAGGCCGGAGAGACCGTCGCCGCCTATGCCGCGATGACCGACGGGCTTGTCCGCGCCGTCTTTCACGTCGCCACCACCCGGCTGCACCCGCTGCAGGCGCCGACCGCCGCCGAGGGGCTCTCGGTCCTTGCTGTCGGCGGTTACGGCCGCGCCGAGATGGCGCCCTTTTCCGATGTCGACCTGCTGTTCCTGACGCCCTGGAAGATCACCCCCTGGGCGGAAAGCGTGATCGAGAGCATGCTTTACATGCTCTGGGATCTGAAGCTGAAGGTCGGCCATTCCTCGCGCACGGTCGAGGACTGCATCCGCCTTGGCCGCGAGGATATCACCATCCGCACCGCGCTTTTGGAAAACCGCTATCTTGACGGCGATGCGGCGCTGGCCGAGCGGCTGAACCAGACGCTGCGCAACGATCTGTTCAAGGGCACCGGCCCCGAATTCATCGAGGCGAAACTGGCCGAGCGGTCGGAACGCCACCGCCGTCAGGGCGGGCAGCGCTATGTGCTCGAACCCAATGTCAAGGAAGGCAAGGGCGGCCTGCGCGATCTGCAGACGCTGTACTGGATCGCGAAATATCTGCACGGGGTCAACGACACCGCCGATCTGGTCGGCCTTGGGGTCTTCACCGCCGAGGAATATGCGGTCTTTCAGGAGGCCGAGGATTTCCTCTGGGCGGTGCGCTGCCATCTGCATCTGATCGCCAACCGCGCCTCGGATCAGCTGTCCTTCGATGCCCAGGTCGAGGTGGCCCGGCGCATGGGCTTTGCCGATGCCGCGGGCCGTCGCGGCGTCGAGGTCTTCATGCAGCACTACTTCCGCCATGCGACGCGGGTGGGGGAACTGACGCGGGTCTTCCTCACCGTGCTCGAGGCGCAGCATGCGAAACCGGCGCCGGTGCTCAAGCGGCTGTTCCGCCGCAAGAAACCGCTGAAAGCGCCGTTCTTTGACGATATTTCCCGCGTCAACGTCGCCGATACCCGGGCCTTTCTGGCCGATCCGCTGAACTTCCTGCGCATCTTCGAGGAGGCCTTGCGCACCAACATGCTGCTGCATCCCGATGCGATGCGGCTGATCGCGGCCAATCTGGACCGGATCGACGACCAGCTGCGCGAGAGCCGCGAGGCCGCGCATATCTTCCTCGATCTGCTGCTCAAGCATGGCAACCCGGAACGGGTGCTGCGGCGGATGAACGAGCTGGGTCTGCTGGCCGCCTATATCCCGGAATTCGAGCCGATCGTGGCGATGATGCAGTTCAACATGTATCACAGCTATACGGTGGACGAGCATACGATCCAGTGCATCTCGACGCTGGCGCAGATCGAGCGGCGCGAGCTGAACGAGGAATTGCCGCTTTCGTCGCATATCCTCGACGAGGGGGTGAACCGGCGCGTGCTTTATGTGGCGCTTTTGCTGCATGACATCGGCAAGGGGCGGCCCGAGGATCATTCGATCCTCGGCGCGCAGATCGCCCGCAAGGTGGCGCCGCGGCTGGGGCTTTCGCCCGAGGACTGCGAGACGGTCGAATGGCTGATCCGCCATCACCTTTTGATGTCGGACGTGGCGCAGAAACGCGATCTCTCCGACCCGCGCACGATCCGCGATTTCGCCAAGCAGGTGAAGACGCGCAAGCGGCTGGATCTGCTGACGGTGCTGACCGTCTGCGATATCCGCGGTGTCGGCCCGAATGTCTGGAACAACTGGAAGGCGACGCTGCTGCGCCGGCTTTATTCCGACACCAGCCGGGCGCTGGAACACGGGCTTGAGGCGGTGAACCGCGAGCAGCGCTCGGACGCGGCGAAAAAGGCGCTGCGCGAGGCGCTGACCGGCTGGGATCCGCGCGACATCCGCGCCGAATTGGGCCGCCATTACGACCCCTATTGGCAGGGGCTGACCACCGGCACCCATGCGATCTTCGCCGAGATGCTGCGCGGCCTTGGCGATGATGAAATCCGCATCGACCTTGACCCCGATCTGGACCATGACGCCACCCGGGCGGCCTTTGCGCTGTCCGATCACCCGGGGATCTTTTCGCGGCTGGCGGGGGCTCTGGCGCTGGTCGGCGCGAACGTGGTCGATGCCCGAACCTATACCTCGAAGGACGGCTATGCGACTGCCGTCTTCTGGGTGCAGGACAGCGAGGGCCACCCCTACGAGGCCACGAAACTGCCGCGGCTGCGAGGCATGATCGAAAAGACGCTGAAGGGCGAGGTGGTGGCGCGTGATGCGCTCAAGGATCGCGACAAGATCAAGAAGCGCGAACGCGAATTCCGCTTTCCGACCCATATCACCTTCGACAACGAGGGCTCCGACATCTACACGATCGTCGAGGTCGACACCCGCGACCGGCCGGGGCTGCTTTATGATCTGACCCGGGCGCTGGCCTCGTCGAACATCTATATCGCCTCGGCCGTGATCGCGACCTATGGCGCGCAGGTGGTCGACACCTTCTACGTCAAGGACATGTTCGGCCTGAAGCTGCATTCGGGGCAGCGGCAGGAGTCGCTGGAAAAACGGCTGCGCGATGCGATCACCCGCGGCGCCGAACGGGCGGGGCAGGCATGAAACCCATTCGACTGGTCCGCGGCTTTCTGACCGTGGGCGGCTGGACTTTCGGCTCGCGGCTTTTGGGCTTTGCCCGCGACATGATGATGGCGGCCTATCTCGGCTCCGGCCCGGTGGCCGAGGCCTTTCTGGTCGCCTTTTCCCTGCCCAACATGTTCCGCCGCTTCTTCGCCGAGGGCGCCTTCAACATGGCCTTCGTGCCGATGTTCGCGAAAAAGCTCGAGGGCGGCGAGGATGCGCTGGGCTTCGCGAAAGACGCCTTCAAGGGGCTGACGGCGGTCTTGCTGCTCTTTACCCTGATCGGCACGCTGGCGATGCCCTGGCTGGTCTGGGCGATGGCCTCGGGCTTTGCGGGCGATGCGCGCTTCGATCTGGCGGTGCTGTATGGCCAGATCGGCTTTTCCTACATCCTCTTCATCTCGCTGGTGGCGCTGCTCTCGGGCGTCTTGAACGCGTTCGGCCGCTTCACCGAGGCCTCGCTGGTGCCGGTGCTGATGAATGTCATCTTCATCCTGGCGATAGCGCTTGCGGATTACGCGGGCTGGGACATGGGGCTGACGCTGGCCTGGACGGTGCCGATCACCGGCGTCGCGCAATTCGCCCTCACCTGGATCTCGGCGCACAGGCTGGGCTACACGCTGCTGCCGGGCATCCCGCGGTTTTCGCCCGATTTGAAGCGGCTTTTGATCATCGCGGGCCCCGCGGTTCTGGCGGGCGGCGTGGTGCAGGTGAACCTGATCGTCGGGCGGCAGGTGGCGTCCTTCACCGAGGGCGCGGTGGCCTGGCTGAGCTACGCCGACCGGCTTTACCAGCTGCCGCTGGGCGTCGTCGGCATCGCCATCGGCACGGTGCTTTTGCCGGTGCTGTCGCGCCATCTGCGTGCGGGCGAAGATGATCTGGCCCGCAACAGCTTTTCCCGCGGGGCGGAATTCGCGCTGTTCCTCACCCTGCCCGCGGCGGTGGCGCTGGTCGTCATCGCGACGCCGCTGGTCTCGGTGCTTTATGATCGCGGCGCCTGGGCCCCCGAGGATACCACGGCGACGGCCCTTGTGCTGGCCGCCTATGGCCTTGGTCTGCCCGCCTTCGTGCTGCACAAGGTGCTGCAACCGCTTTACTACGCGCGTGAGGATACCCGCCGTCCGTTCCACTATGCGCTGGTCTCGATGGTGGTGAACGCCGCTTTCGCCATCGGCATGATGCCGGTGATGGGCTTTGTCGCCGCTGCCCTGGCGACCACGGTTTCGGGCTGGGTGATGGTCGGCCAGCTCTGGTGGGGGGCACGCAAGATGGGCGCGGCCGCCCGCCCCGATGCAAGGTTCTGGCGCAGGCTGTGGCGGATCGCGCTGGTCTCGGGCGTGATGGGCGTGCAGCTTTGGTTTGCCGCCGACTGGCTTGCGCCGCAGCTGGCGCAGCCGGGCGGGGCGCGCTGGGGGGCGCTGGGCCTTCTGTGCGGGTCGGGGATCGCGCTTTACTTCGCGCTGGGCGCGCTGATCGGGGCCTATGGCTTTGGCGAGCTGAAGGCGATGCTGCGCCGCCGCCGCGGCTGATCAGCGCTTGCGCAGCTTGCGCAACAGGTGGCTCCAGCCCCCCGGGGCGACGAAGAAGCTGATCACGAACCCGGCGCCGAAGCCGGAAAATTCCGCGATCCAGTCCGGCCCGATGCCGAACAGCGCCCCAAAGAGGAGCTGAATCCCCGCCAGCATCCCGATCAGCGAAAACGCCCGCATCCGCACCGGGTTGCCGGGGCCAAGCCGCATCCACAAGACCCAGGTGAAGGCGCCGATCAGCCCGTAGGCGCCCGGATAGCCGCCGATCAGCATCATCTGGGTGAAGGGCATCAGCGCATAGACCAGCGCGCCGATCACGGTCGATCCCAGAAACACCGCCGCGACGGCCCAGCCCGGAAACACCTCGCCGACGAATTTGCCGATCGCCAGCACGAAGACCACGACCATGGCCGCATGGGTCAGGCTCAGATGGACAAAGGCATAGCTGACGAGCCGTGCCAGATCCGGCACCGACCAGAGCCCGATCTCGGCCATCTGGCGAAAGCCAACCGGATCGAAGCCAAGCTGGCCCAGGATCGCCAGCCGCCAGCCCATCGCCTGCGGCCCCAGGGCGCCGGTGCCCCCCAGCGCGAACAGGATTTCCGTCACGATGATCGGGGCTGCCAGCAGCCAGACCACGGGGGGAAGCGGGTTCAGCGGTTGCTCGTCATGGCCGTGGTGCATTGTCCCTCCTTTGGGGGTGTCATTGACGCCCCGCGCCCTTTAGCGATAAGCGCAAGACATCCGAATTTCCAGCCCGGAGCGCCCAGATGTCCGAACAGTCGCAACCTACCCCCGAAGAGATCAACGCCAAGTTCACGCCGCGGATCTTTTCCGGCATCCAGCCCTCGGGCAATCTGACGCTGGGCAATTATCTGGGCGCGCTCAAGCGCTTCGCCGAAAAGCAGGACGAGGGCATCGAGACGATTTATTGCCTGGTGGACCTGCATGCGATCACCGTCTGGCAAGATCCCGAGGCGCTGAAAAAACAGACCCGCGAGGCGGCGGCGGCCTTCATTGCCTCGGGCATCGACCCGGCGCGGTCGGTGCTGTTCAACCAAAGCCAGGTTTCGGGCCATGCGGAACTGGGCTGGCTTTTGAACTGTGTCGCGCGGATGGGCTGGATGAACCGCATGACGCAGTGGAAGGACAAGGCGGGCAAGAACGCCGAAAAGCAGTCGCTGGGGCTGTTCGCCTATCCGTCGCTGATGGCGGCCGACATCCTGCTTTATCACGCGACGATGGTGCCGGTGGGCGAGGATCAAAAGCAGCATGTGGAGCTGACCCGCGACATCGCCGCGAAGTTCAACCATGATTACGGCGTCGATTTCTTCCCGGCGCCCCTGCCGTTGATCGAAGGCGTGGCGACGCGGGTGATGAGCCTGCGCGATGGCAGCAAGAAGATGTCGAAATCGGATCCGTCCGATGCCAGCCGGATCAACCTGACCGACGATGCCGACACGATCGCGAAGAAGTTCCGCAAGGCGGTGACCGATCCCGAGCCGCTGCCCGAGAGCCTTGAAGGCCTCGAGGGCCGGGCCGAGGCGCGCAACCTGGTGAACATCTATGCGGCGCTGGCCGACAAGACCCCCGCCGAGGTGGTGGCCGAATATGCCGGGCAGGGCTTCGGGGTGTTCAAACCGGCGCTGGCCGATCTGGCGGTGTCGAAGCTCGAACCGATCTCGACCGAGATGAGCCGGTTGATGAACGACCCGGCCGAGATCGACCGGATCCTGGGGCAGGGCGCGGAAAAGGCCGATGCCATCGCCCAGCCGATCTTGCAAAAGACGCTCGAAATCATGGGGATGATCCGCTCGCGGTAAACGGCCAGGGCGGGGGCTCTGCCCCCGCACCCCCGAGGTATTTCGGGCAAGATGAAAGGGCTGGGCTTCATCTTGCCTGAAATACCTCGGGGGGTGAATGACCGCAGCTCAGAGGGGGGCAGCGCCCCCCTGCGCCGGTGCGGCCTTCGCCTCGGCCCGCGGGTAAAGCCGCGCCATCGTTATCCCGCGGGCGAGGTTCAGAACCATCAGCGCCGCCCAGAGCCCGTGATTGCCGAAGGCCGGGATCAGGGCGCAAAGCGCGGCGATGTAGATCGCCACCGAGACGAGCATCGCATTGCGCATCTCGCGCGTCAGCGTCGCGCCGATGAAGATGCCGTCGAACATCCAGGCGGCAATGCCCAGAAGCGGCGCCAGCCCGATCCAGGGCAGATAGGCGCGGGCGGTGTCGCGCACCTCGGGGGCGGTGGTCATCGTGTCGATGATCGCACCGCCGAAGATCAGGAACGCGGCAGAGAGCAGCGCCGCGCCCGCCACCCCCCATTGCGCGGCGACCACGGCGGCGCGGCGCAGGCTGCGGGGCGCGCGCGCGCCGACCGCCTGGCCCACCAGACTTTCCGCCGCAAAGGCGAAGCCATCGAGCGCGTAAGCGGTGATTTGCAGAAACTGCAGCAGAACCTGATTGGCCGCCAGTTTCACATCGCCCTGACCCGCGCCCAGAAACAGGAAGGCGGTGAAGCTGCCCTGCAGGATCACCGAGCGGATCATGATGTCGGTATTGACCCGTGCCATCTGTTTCAGCGGCGCGGTGGCGAGGATCACCGCCCGGCTCAGCCCGGGCACAAGCGCCGCGCGGGCAAGCCAGAGCGCCAGAACCAGCCCCGAAAGCTCCGCGATCAAGGTGGCCGCCGCCACCCCCTTCACGCCCCAGCCAAGGCCGAGCACGAACCACAGATCCAGCCCGACGTTCAGCCCGTTCATCACGAGTTGCAGCACCAGCACGGCGCGGGTGCGCTCAAGCGCGATCAGCCAACCGGTGAAGGCGTAAAGCGAGATCGTCGCGGGCGCCCCCCAGATCCGGATCGACAGGTAATCGCGCGCAAGCGTCTCGACCTCGGCCGAGGCGGGGGCGATCTGAAAGGCGGCCCAGAGCATCGGCGCCTGCAGCGCGATCAGGCAAAGCCCCGCGGCAAGCCCGATCCCCACGGCGCGGATCAGCCCGGCCGAGACTTCCAGACTGTCGCCCTCGCCCTTGGCCTGGGCGACAAGGCCGGTGGTGCCCATGCGCAGGAAGCCGAAGATCCAGTAGACCGAGGCCAGCACCACCGCGCCAAGACCGACGGCGCCGATCGGCGCGGCCTGTCCGATCTGGCCCACCACCGCCGTATCGACCGCGCCCAGAAGCGGCACGGTCGCATTCGAAATCACGATCGGGGCCGCGATGCGCAGCACCCGGCCGTGCGTGATCTCGGTCATTCCTCCCGGTCCGGCATCAGGAAATGCCCCGTCGCCTGGGCGAAAAGTTTCGCGCGGTTGTCCTGCCAGGCCTCGACATGAACGCTGGCGTAGCGCCGCCCGGAGCGGTTCACCCGCGCCCGCGCATAGGCATCGCGCGGCAGGCCGGAGCGCAGGTAATCCACGGTGAAATCGATCGTCTTCGGCAGCCGCGGCAGGACCGGATCGGCGGCGGAAAGATCGATCCGTCCGGCCTCCATGTCTTCCCAAAGCAGGGTCCAGGACAGTTCCATGATCGCCGACACTTCAAGGAAGGCCGCCGTCACCCCGCCGTGAATCGCCGGAATGAACGGGTTGCCGATCAGCTTGTCGTCATAGGGCAGGACCGCCGTCAGCTCGTCGCCGCGGCGGTCGAAGCTGATGCCGAGAAAGCGGATATAGGGCACGCCCGAGACCAGCGCGCGCAGGGCGGCATCGCGGCGGCCCTTGACCAGATGCACGGGTTCGGGTTTCGGACGGCTCATTGCGCCCCCCCTTTCGGACGTTCGACGGTGAAGGCGCCGGTGGCCGAGGCGACGGGCAGGCCCGCTTCCTCGTCATGGGCGGTCGCGCGCAGGAAGGCCACGGTGCGGGTGATGTGATAGACCTCGGCCCGGGCGGTGATGCGCTGGCGCGGCGTCGCGGCGCGCATGTAATCGATGCGCAGATCGATGGTGGCGGTGCCCGCGGGCGCCTCGGGGTGGCTCATCACCGCCGCGCCGCAGCAGGTGTCCAAAAGCGCCGAGACCGCGCCGCCATGAATGACCCCGGTGCGCGGATCGCCCACCAGATCCTCGCGCCAGTCCATCGACAGTTCCGCCGCGCCGCCGCCGATCGCGTCAAGCCGCATCCCCAGGGCATGGGCATGCGGGATCGCCTCGATGAAGTGCCGCGCCTGTTTCAGCTTTGCCTCGTCCATGTGCCCTCCGGTTTTGGCCACGATGCCGTGACGTTGCGATCAAGGCAAGTCACAGGCCGCGCAAGAGAGGTTGATGCTGCGTCAACCGCGCGTTAGCTTCGCCGCGGAGGGGGAGCAAGCCATGGCAGAGGTGCTGAGCTTCAAGGAAATGTGCGCGCGTTTCGACGTCACGCCGCGGACGCTGCGCTATTACGAATATATCGAGCTGCTCTCGCCGCAAAAGGAGGGCAGGGCACGCTATTATGGCCCGCGCGAAGTGGCGCGGATGACGCTGATCCTGCGCGGGCGCCGCTTCGGCTTCAGTCTGGAAGAGCTGCGGCAGTGGCTTCTGATCTATGACCATCAGGGCACCGAGGCGCAGAACCGCGCCTGGATCGAACTGGCCGACCGGCAGCTGGGCGTGCTGGGCAAGCAGCTCGAGGAGCTGCAGGCCGCGGTCACCGACCTGCGGGCGCTGCGCGACGATGTGGCCCGCATCCTGACCGACTGAGCCTCGAATCGGCCCCCGCGCGGGGCCTTTTTCACTCTGTGCGCGCGCTTTGCCCGCCCTTGGCGGGGACCGGCTTTTGCATTTTTCCGGGCTGTTCGGTCTGACATTACGTCAACGTCACCGTGACGCGACGTTACAGTGACGCAAGCGTCAACCAAACTTGTAATGTGGTGGTGCAAGCTTGATCTGCCGCCTTACGTTACGCAAAGGGACAAAGGGGGCGGCAGGATGAGTGACGACATGATGACGATCCGCGAGATGTGCGATGCGTTCGAGGTGACGCCCCGCACCTTGCGGTTCTACGAGGCGAAGGAGCTGCTGTTTCCGCTGCGCGAGGGGCAGAAACGGCTGTTCACCCGGCGCGACCGGGCGCGGCTGAAACTGATCCTGCGCGGCAAGCGCTTCGGCTTCAGCCTTGAGGATATTCGTCAGCTGCTGGACCTTTATGACATGGGGGACCAGCAGAAGACGCAGATGGCCGAGACGCTGAAACTGGCGCGTCAGCGGCTGAGGGAGATGGAGCGTCAGCGCGACGAACTTGATCTGGCGATCGGGGAGTTGGCGGCGCAGATCGCCTGGGGCGAGGAGAGGTTTGCCGGCATGGCCGAGTGATCCCCGCCCCCGGCAGACCGGACAAGGGAGAGGACCATGCCGAACTATACCGCAAATATCCGCGACATGCAGTTTGTGCTGCACGAGCTTCTGAAGATCTCCGGGCAGGATGTGCCCGGCTATGCCGATCTGGAACGCGATTTCACCGAGGCCGTGCTGGATGCCGCGGGCAAGGTCGCCTCCGAGGTGCTGGCGCCCTTGAATGCGGTGGGCGACCACGAGGGCTGCAAGCTGGAAAACGGCGCCGTGCGCGTGCCTGCGGGCTTTGACAAGGCTTTCGCCGCGATGAAGGAAGGCGGCTGGACCGCGCTCGATTGCAACCCCGAGTATGGCGGCCAGGGGATGCCCTATGTGATCAACTGCGCCGTGGGCGAGATGTTCGTTTCCGCCAACATGGCCTTCAACATGTATCAGGGCCTGACGCATGGCGCGGTCTCGGCGATCGAGGCGCATGGCACCGAGGCGCAGAAGGCGACCTATCTGCCGAAGATGGTGGCCTGCGACTGGACCGGCACGATGAACCTGACCGAGCCGCATTGCGGCACCGATCTGGGGCTGTTGCGCACCAAGGCCGAGCCGCAGGCGGACGGGTCTTACAAGATCACTGGCACGAAGATCTTCATCTCGGCGGGCGATCACGATCTGGCCGAGAACATCATCCATCTGGTGCTGGCGAAAGCGCCGGGCGGTGGCGAGGGGACGAAGGGGATTTCGCTCTTCATCGTGCCGAAGGTGCTGGTGAATGCGGATGGCAGCTTGGGCGCGCGCAATGCGGTGAGCGTCGGCAAGGTCGAGCACAAGATGGGCATTCACGGCTCGGCCACCTGCGTGATGAATTATGACGGCGCCACGGGCTATCTCTTGGGCGATCTGCACAAGGGCATGCGCGCGATGTTCACGATGATGAACGAGGCGCGTCTGGGCGTGGGTCTGCAGGGCTATGCGGTGGCCGAGGCCGCCTATCAGGCCGCGCTGGCCTATGCCAAGGACCGGCTGCAGGGGCGCGCCGTGACCGGCGTCGCAAATCCCGCCGGTCCGGCCGATCCCTTGATCGTGCATCCCGACATCCGCCGCGCGCTGATGGATCAGAAGAGCTTCCTTGAAGGCGCGCGGGCCTTCACCTTCTGGGGCGCGACGCTGATCGACCGCGCGCATGGGCTGAAAGATGCCGAGGCCGAGGGGCTGATCTCGCTGATGACGCCGGTGATCAAGGGCTTTTTGACCGACAAGGGCTTCGAGGCCTGCGTTCAGGCGCAACAGGTCTGGGGCGGGCATGGCTATATCGAGGAACAGGGCATGAGCCAGTTCGTCCGCGATGCCCGGATCACCATGATCTACGAGGGCGCGAACGGGGTGCAGGCGCTGGACCTTGTCGGGCGCAAGCTGGCGGCCGAGGGCGGCAAGCCGCTGATGGGCTTCTTCGAGATGGTCAAGGCCGAGTGCAAGGCGCATGACGGCGACGACCGGATGAAGCCTTTCACCGATCCGCTGAAGGCGGCGTCAAAACAGATGCAGGCGGCGGGGATGTTCTTCCTGCAGAATGCGGCGAAGAACCCGGATGCGGCGCTTTCGGGCAGCTATGACTTCATGCATCTGATGGGGCATGTCTGCCTTGGCCTGATGTGGACGCGGATGGCGGCGGCGGCACATGCGGCGCTGGAGGGCGGGGCGTCGGACCGGGCCTTCTACGAGGCGAAGATCACCACCGGGCGCTATTACATGGCGCGGCACCTGCCCGCCTGCGGGTTGCATCTGGCGCGGATCGAAAGCGGCTCGGAGACCGTGATGGGGCTGTCGGTCGATCAGTTCTGAGCCGCGCAGGATTTCGCCTCGGGCTTGCGCCCGAGGCGACCCGCCGGGGGCTCCGCCCCCGGACCCCCGAGGTATTTGTGGCAAGATGAAACACGCGCGGTTGCCGCTTCAGGATTGAAAAAGGGCCCTGCCGTCACCGGAAGGGCCCCTTTCTTTGAAACGGCGGGACGATCAGCGGCGCGGATCGTGGCTGTCGTCTTCGTCCTCGTCCTCGTCGTCATGCGGCAGGTTGAAGAAGCTGTCGGCATCCGAGAAGTCTTTCGGATCCTCCGCTTCTTCCTCGCGCGGGGCGAGGCCGAAGCCCTCGATGCCGCTGCCCGGCAGGCGCGGTTCGGTGGTCATGCCGAGGCTCTGCTCGGTCGAGACCAGTTTGCGGCGCTCGTCATCGCTCATCACGCCCTCGGCGGCGCGTTTCTTCGCGGCCTTCTGCACTTCGCCATCCAGTTCCGACTGACGGCACAGGCCGAGCGCCACCGGGTCGATCGCCGTCATCGAGCCGATGTTCCAATGCGTGCGCTCGCGGATCGAGGCGATCGTGGGTTTCGTCGTGCCGACCAGGCGGGCGATCTGCGCATCGGCCAGTTCCGGGTGGAACTTGACCAGCCAGAGGATCGCATTCGGCCGGTCCTGCCGCTTCGACAGCGGCGTGTAGCGCGGGCCGCGGCGCTTGTCCTCGCCCAGGGCGGCGGCGTTGAATTTCAGCCGCAGCTTGTAGGCCGGGTCTTTCTCGCCCTTCTCGATCTCGCGCGGGTCGAGCTGGTTCGAGCCGACCGGATCGAAGCCTTTGACGCCAACCGCCACGTCGCCGTCGGCAATCCCCTGCACTTCCAGTTCGTGCATGCCGCAGAAATCGGCGATCTGTTTGAAGGTCAGGGTCGTATTGTCCACGAGCCAAACGGCGGTGGCCTTCGCCATCAGGGGCTTGTTCGTCATCGGAGCGATCCTCTACACATATCTCTCCCGGGCCGAGAAACCGGCTGCGGCCCGGTTCCCCCCGGCCGCGGTCCATTTCTGGTGGGGAATTGCCGGTTTATATAGGGCCGAATGGCTGCGGAGGAAAGAGAAAATGAGGCTTTTCGCCATTTGTGCCGCAGTTCTGCTCGCGTCGGGCGCCTTTGCCGAAGGCGAGCGGGCGGGGAGGTTCGATTATTACGTCCTCGCGCTGAGCTGGTCGCCCGGCTGGTGCGCGACCGAGGGCCGGGACCGGGACGCCCGGCAATGCGAGCCGGGCAGCGGTGCCAGTTTCGTTCTGCACGGGCTTTGGCCGCAGTTCGAGGCGGGCTGGCCGAGCGACTGTCGCAGCGCTTCGCGCGATCCCTCGCGGGCGCAAACGGCGGCGATGGCGGATATCATGGGCTCGGATGGCGCGGCCTGGCATCAATGGAAGAAGCACGGCCGCTGTTCCGGCCTTGCGGCGGCGGACTATTACGCCCGGGCGCGGCAGGCCTATGAAAGCGTCGCCATTCCCGTTCCGTTTCAAGAGCTTGCGCAGGATGTCCGGCTGCCGGCCGCGGCTGTGGAAGCGGCGTTTCTGGCGGCCAATCCGGGGCTTTCGCCCGAGGGGGTGAGGGTGACCTGCGCGGGCGAGCGGATCGACGAGCTGCGGATCTGCCTGACGAAGGACTTGCTGCCGCGGCCCTGCGGGGCGGATGTGCGGCGCGATTGCCGCAAGCCCGATGCGCTGATGGAGCGCGTGCGATAAGCGGGCGAAAGGGCGTATTTGAACCAAGAAAAAACGGCAGGGCTTTTTCCTGGTGCAAATACGCCCTTTCCAGCCGGCGTTTTCAGGACAGGCGCAGCACGATCTTGCCGATATGGGCGCTGGTCTCCATCCGCGCATGGGCGGCGGCGGCCTCTTCCAGCGCGAAGCTGCTGTCGTGCACCACCTTCACCTTGCCCGCCTCGATCATCGGCCAGACATGGGCGCGCAGCTGCCTTGCGATCTCGGCCTTGGCGGTGTCCGATTGCGGGCGCAGCGTCGCGCCGGTGAGGGTCAGGCGGCGCAGCATCACCTGGGCGAAGTTGATCTCGGCCTTCGGGCCTTCGAGGAAGGCGATGAAGACCAGCCGTCCGTCATCGGCCAGAGCCTTGATATTGCGGGCGATATAGCTGCCCCCCACCATGTCGAGGATGAGGTCCGCGCCCCCTTCGGCGCGCAGGATCTCGGCGAAATCGGTCTCGCGGTAGTTGATCGCGGTGGCGCCGAGGCTGTCGCAGGCGGCGCATTTTTCCGCGCTGCCCGCGGTGGCCCAGACCCGGGCGCCGAGCGCGCGGGCGATCTGGATCGCCGTCGTGCCGATGCCCGAGGAGCCGCCGTGCACAAGGAAGCGCTCGCCCGCGGTCAGGCCGCCGCGCATCACCACGGTGGACCAGACGGTGAAGCAGGTCTCGGGCAGGCAGGCGGCGTCACGCAGGCTGATCCCCGCGGGGACGGGCAGGGCATGGGTGGCGGGGCAGGTGGCATAGTCGGCATAGCCGCCGCCGGGCAGCAGCGCGCAGACCGGATCGCCGACCGCCCAGCCCGAGACCCCGGGGCCAAGCGCCGCGACATGGCCCGAACATTCGAGCCCGGGCAGGTCGGAGGCACCCGGAGGGGCCTTGTAGGCGCCCGCGCGTTGCAGCGCATCGGGGCGGTTCACCCCGGCAAAGGCGATCTCGATCAGGATCTCGCCCGGACCCGGCACCGGCACGGCGCGGCTGGCAAGTTTCAGCATCTCGGGGCCGCCGGGGGCGGTGATCTCGATGCAGCGCATCGCTTGCGGCAGGGCGTTCACGGCCTGTCCCCCCGCGGCGACAGACTGCCCGGTGCCGCCATCGGTTCCGGCGCGCGAATCGTATCAAGGAAACCGCGCAGGCCGGGCAGGCGCAAAAGCCCGCCCTTGAGTTTTTCGAACTGCAGCACGTTTTCGATCCGGTGATCAAGGAAGGCCCAGGTGTCGGCGTGATCGGGGCTTTCGTCGCCGATCCAGAACAGCACCGTCGCCGAAAACACGCCCGAAAGCGTCAGGCGCTTGGAATACCAGTTGTAATCGCGGCTTTCGTCGCCAAGGCCAAGCCAGATCGTATCGGCGGTTTCCCAGACAAGGCGCCCGCCCAAGGCCATGTTCTGCGGCAGGGCAAAGGCGGAACTGGCGCGGCGCACGAGTTCGGCATCGACCAGACCGATCCGCAGCTTCACCGCCGCCGCCACCTTGTCGCGGAACCGAAGCCCCTGAAACTCCTGCGCTTTCAACGCCTCGGCCAAAGCCCGGTCGGCGCCGCGGTGATAGTCTGCGGCCAGATCGATGGCGCCGCGCGGGCAGACCAGACGCGCCAGCGTCGGATCGACGCCGATATCGGTCACCGCCGCCGCAAAGGCCGGATCGGACCAGCCATCGAAAGGCACATGCGGGGTGATTGCCTCGAGCAGCTCGGCCCGCAGGCGCGATGCCTCCAAATGGTCGTTTTTCATTGCTTTTCCCTTGCGCGGCAGCGGTGGACAAATGTCCAGACCTTTGCTATATGGCCGCTTCCTGCAAACTGATGCAACTCAAACTTAGGAAGGTGGTGACACCACATGCAGGTCAGCGTTCGCGACAACAACGTCGAACAAGCGCTTCGTGCCCTGAAGAAAAAACTTCAGCGCGAGGGGGTTTTTCGCGAAATGAAGCTCAAGCAGCATTTCGAAAAGCCGTCCGTGAAGAAAGCGCGCGAGAAAGCTGAAGCCGTTCGCCGTGCCCGTAAACTGGCGCGGAAGAAAGCTCAGCGCGAAGGCGCACTTTAAGAGGCGTTTGATAACGCTGGCGGGCTTGCCCGCACCGCGAACCCCCGTGGCCCTGCCAACGGGGGTTTCTGGTTTTTTGGGGGGGCTCAGGCCGCCCGGTGCTGCGGCGTCGCCATCGAGTCGGTGCGGAACAGCACCATCGCCGCGCGCAACTGCGCCGACATGCCCGAAAGCACCCGGCTTGCCGCCGTCGTCTCCTCGAACATCGCGACGTTCTGTTGCGTCACCGCGTCCAGCTGCTCGACCGAGCCGTTGATCTCGGTCAGCGCCCGCGACTGTTCCTCGGCCGAGCGGGCGATTTCGGCGACCCGGGCGGAGATGTTCTCCACCGCCGACACGATGCTGTCGAGCGTGGTCACCATCTGATTGACCAGATCCACCCCGGTCTTCACCTGCCGTTCCGACGACTGGATCAGGGTCGAAATCTCGCGCGCCGAGGCGGAGGAGCGCTGCGCCAGATCGCGCACCTCCGAGGCGACGACGGCAAAGCCGCGCCCGGCCTCGCCCGCGCGGGCGGCCTCGACCCCGGCATTCAGCGCCAGCAGGTTGGTCTGGAAGGCGATGTCGTCGATGACCGAGGTGATCGAGGCGATCTGATGCGAGCTTTGTTCGATCTCGCCCATCGCCTGGATCGAGGCGTTGACGACATGGGTGCTGTCGCGCGCCATCTTTTCCGCCGCCTGGGCCGCCTGCGCGGCCGCAGTCGCCATCTGCGCCGCCGAGCCCACCGAACTGGACAATTCGTTCATCGCCGCGGCGGTATTGGCCAGCGCATGCGCTTGCCGTTCGGTGCGGGAAGACAGGTTTTCCGACTCCGAGGTGATGTCGGCAATCTGCGCGGTGATTTCCTCGGAACAGGAGAGCGCCACCCCGATCGCCTGTGCCAGCTGGATCACGGCGGCGTTGAAATCTTCGCTGAGCGAGCCGTAATCGCCGCCCTCGATCCGGGCCAGCCGCACGGTCAGATCGCCGTTCGACAAGGCCCGCAGCACGTCGCGCAGGCAGGTGACGACCGCTTCCTGCCGCGCGGCATGGGCGTTGCGTTCGTCGGAAAGACGGGCCGAAGCCTCCATCGCGCGGGCATTCGCCTCGGCGGCGGCGCGGGCGGTTTCCTCGGCCTCGGCACGCAGCAGCTCGGCGTCTTGCGCCACCTTTTCGGACTCGTGGCGGCGGGTTTCGGCCTGCGCCGCCGCTGCCTCGGCGCGGCGTTGCGCCGCCTCGGCGCTTTGCGACATCTGCTGCACGCTCTCGAGTTGCGTGGAGAGCGAGGTTTCCATCCGTTGGCGATAGATCACGCTGGTGATCAGCACCGCGGTTTCCGCCACCACCACCGCGCCGTGGAACAGGGTGCGCAGGATGTTCGGCCAAGGCTCCGTGCTGGGATAGACGAGGCTGGGCACGAGAACGCTGAGCGCCAGGTGATGCAGCGCGATCGTCGCGGCCGAGATCAGCAGCACCCGAACATCGACCATCGCCGCCAGTGCGGCGAGAACGGCGAAATAGATCATGTGGCTGTCGATCTGCCAGGGGTGCCCGGAGAGCGCCGCGGTGAAGGCGATCGCCTGCCCCACAAGCCCCTGCGCGACCAGCGCGCGGCCGCTCGTGGTGTCGCCGCGCAGGGCACCAAGCCCCGCCACCGCCACGAAAATCCAGGCGATCACCGGGGCCGTGACGGCAGCCGTGCCGACCAGAAGCGCGACGCCGGTGACCAGCACGGCACAGCCGAGCGTCGCGATCAGAAACAGCCGCAGCCGCATCGGGATCTTCTTCTGCTCCGCTGCGGGGATCTGCATGTCAGTACACTCCACAAAATTGGGCAACGGCGGCGGCATCGACGACGGCCCAGGCCCCCGCCTCCGTCAGGCGCCGCGCGGCGCCCGGGTCCGTCGCGGCGACCATATGTCCGAGAGGCGCCTCGGTCGGGCCGATCAGGCGGGCGCCCGCCTGTGCCGCGACCAGATCGGCGCTGCGCCAGGGCGGCACGACCATGACCCAGGGGCCCGCGCCCGATGCCTTTGCATCCAGCAGCGCCGCCGCCGGGGCGATCGTGATCGAGAGAGACAGAACCAGAAATTCGAGTCGCATTCGGAGCCTCCGCCCCGAAAGCCTAGACGCAAGCTCTTAACAACCGATTTTCAGGCGTTTTCGGGCTCAGATCGGCAGTGCGGTGGTCTTGAAGACGGTGCGCAGCGCGAAAGAGCTTTGCATCCCCTGCACCCCGGGCAGCCGCGCCAGTTTCGAGCGGTGGATGCGGGCGAAATCCTCGGTATCCTCGGCCACGACCTTGAGCAGATAATCGGCCGAGCCCGCCATCAGATGGCATTCGAGCACGTCGGGGATCTTTTTCACCTCGCGCTCGAAGGCTTCCAGCACCTCGTCGGCCTGGCCTGAAAGCGTGATCTCGACAAAGACGGTGGTCGGGCGGCCCAGACGGCGGGCATCAAGCAGCGCGACGTAATCCCGTATGTACCCCTCCTCCTCGAGCCGCTGCACCCGGCGGTGACAGGCCGAGGCCGAGAGGTTGACCCGCTCGGACAGCTCCGCATTCGAGATGCGGCCCTGTTTTTGCAACACGGTCAGGATGCGGCGATCTGTGGCGTCAAGGGTCATGGGCGCGCAAGTTTCTTCGAAGGTTTTCCGGATCTGCGGAAGATATGCGCGCGGAAACGGGTGTTTTGCAAGCATATTTGAACGCATTTTTCATGCCAGCAGGCGCAGAGTGGGGGCAGAAATGGCAGGGAGGAACGCCATGAAGATCGGATGCGTGAAAGAGATCAAGGCACAGGAATTCCGGGTCGGCATGACCCCGGCGGCGGCGCAGGAGGCGGTGGCGCAGGGGCATGCGGTGTTGATCGAGACCGGGGCGGGGCTGGGCGCGGGCTTTGCCGATGCCGATTATGTCGCCGCCGGGGCGGGGATCGCGGCCGATGCCGCGACGATCTGGGCCGAGGCCGAGATGGTGGTGAAGGTGAAGGAGCCGCAGGCCGCCGAGCGGGCGCAGCTGCGCCCCGGGCAGGTGCTGTTCACCTATCTGCATCTGGCGCCCGATCCGGAACAGACCGCCGATCTGCTCAGATCCGGCGCCACCTGCATCGCCTATGAGACGGTGACCGACCGCATCGGCGGGCTGCCACTTCTGGCGCCGATGTCCGAGGTGGCGGGGCGGTTGGCGCCGCAGGTCGGCGCTTGGGCGCTGCAAAAGGCCAATGGCGGGCGCGGCGTGCTGATGGGCGGCGTGCCCGGGGTGCGTCCGGCCAATGTGGTGATCATCGGCGGCGGCGTCGTCGGCACGGCCGCCGCGCGGGTGGCGACCGGGATGGGGGCGCATGTGACGGTGCTCGACCGCTCGATCCCGCGGCTGAGCTATCTGGACGATGTCTTCATGGGGCGGCTGACGACGCAATATTCCGACCGCGCCGCCACGGCGGAGCTGATCCGGGACGCCGACATGGTGATTGGCGCGGTGCTGGTGCCGGGGGCGGCGGCGCCGAAGCTGGTCAGTCGCGCGATGCTGAAGACGATGAAGCCGGGCGCGGTGCTGGTCGATGTGGCGATCGATCAGGGCGGCTGCTTTGAGACCTCGCATGCCACGACGCATCAGGATCCGATCTACGAAGTCGATGGCATCCTTCACTATTGCGTGGCGAACATGCCCGGCGCCGTGGCCCGGACCTCGACGCTCGCGCTGGGCAATGCGACGCTGCCCTTCCTGCTGGCGCTGGCGAACAAGGGCTGGCGGCAGGCTTGCGGTGATGACCCGCATCTGCTGGCCGGGCTCAATATCCATGCGGGCCGGATCACCTGTGCCCCGGTCGGCGCGGCGCAGGGGTTGACGGCGATCGACCCGGTGACGGCGCTGAAGCTGTAAGACATTCCCTGTTCCGGCGTGCAGGCCGGAACAGGGGCTGTTCGTGGCGGCCCTTGCGCGCGGGCGGATTTCGGGCAGTCTGATCGGCAGGAGGCCCCCATGACCGATCTTTCGCTTTTCCCGATCACCCGGCGCTGGCCCGCCACCCGTCCCGAGGTGATCCAGCTTTATTCCCTGCCCACGCCGAATGGCGTCAAGGTCTCGATCCTGCTGGAGGAGACCGGGCTGCCCTACGAGCCGCATCTGGTCAGTTTCGACAGGCAGGACCAGATGACGCCCGAGTTTCTCTCGCTCAACCCGAACAACAAGATCCCGGCGATTCTGGATCCGAACGGGCCGGGGGGCAAGCCGCTCGCGTTGTTCGAAAGCGCGGCGATCCTGATCTATCTGGCCGAGAAATCAGGGCAATTCCTGCCCAAGGCGCAGCGCTATCAGGTGCTGCAATGGCTGATGTTCCAGATCGGCGGCATTGGGCCGATGTTCGGGCAGCTGGGCTATTTCCACGCCTATGCCGGCAAGGAAATCGAGGATCCCCGCCCGAAAGAGCGCTACCGCGCCGAGGTGGCGCGGCTCTTGCGGGTGCTCGATGGCGTGATGGCGGGGCGCGACTGGATCGCGGGCGACTATTCCATCGCCGATATCGCGATCTGTCCCTGGCTGCGCGGGCTGAACGTGCATTACAAGGTGACCGATCTGGTCGGCTGGGAGGATCTGCGCCACGTGCCCGCCTGGCTCGAGCGGTTCCTTGACCGCCCCGCCGTGCAGCGCGGTCTGCTGGTGCCCGAACGCGCTCAGCCCTGAGACGGGCTGGCCGTCATGCCGCGGCCGACCCGTTCGGCGATCCTTGCGGCAAGCCAGGCCATCCAGCCCTCGGGCTGGGTGAAATGGAAGGGCGAGCCCTCGGGCATCGGGATCGGCGCCCCGGCCTGACGGGCCTCGGCCTCGCGCCGGGCGGCGGCGATGATCTGCGCCGGGCTGCGTTCCAGCGCGGCCATCGCGAGTTCGACCGCCTCCTCCCGGGTCAGGGCCGGATCGAACAGGTCGGGCTTCATCCCGGCGGTTTCGATGAACGTGCGCAGCCGCGATTGCGCCGCTTCGATGCGGGCCACGGCATGGTCGCGCTGATCGGCGCGAAAGGCGCGTTCCAGCGGCAGGGTTTCCTCGAAGGACGACAGCTCTTCGCCCAGGCCATCGATCGCCGCAGCCAGCTCCAGCGCCACTTTCGGATCCTGGCTCCGGGCGATTTCGGTCCGGCAGGCCTCGATCATGTCGCGCAGCACGGTGATCCGGTGCAGCGCGATCACATCGGCGGTTTCGGCGAAGGCGATGTCGCGGGCGGCGCGGCCAAGATCGTCCATCGCCGATTCGAGCGGGTAAAGCGCCCGGGCAGGGCGGGCGGCGCCGAAAATATCCTCGGCAAGTGTCCAGGCAGCGTCGTGAAGCATGGTGCATCCCCTTCTGGTGATGCAAGCACCCTGTCACAACGGGGTGAACAAGCGGTGAACGCGCAGCGCCATGTTCGCTTTGCGTTCCCGCTTCGCCCCGGTCAGTTCACCTCGCGGATGATCTTGCACAGCGGCTCGAACAGCTCGCCGTTGCCCGCGATCACCGTGCCGCTTTCGAAAATGCCGCGGTCGGCGCGCACCGGGCCGACGAAGCCGCCCGCTTCCTTGACCAGAATCAGACCGGCGGCCATGTCCCAGGCGTTGATGCCGCGTTCCCAATAGCCGTCATAGCGGCCCGAGGCGACATAGGCGAGGTCAAGCGCCGCCGAGCCGAAGCGGCGCACGCCCGCGCAGACCGGCATCAGCCGGGCCAGATCCTGCAGCGTCGCGGGCAGGGTCGAGCGGCCGCCAAAGGGCACGCCGGTCGCAAACAGCGCCTCGATCATGTGGCGCCGCCCCGACACGCGCAGCCGGCTTTCGTTCATGAAGGCGCCAAGGCCCTTTTCCGCATAGTAAAGTTCGTCCTTGGCCGCGTCGAAGACAACGCCCGCGACGACCTCGCCCTTGTGTTCGAGCGCGATCGACACCGCCCAATGCGGCAGGCCGTGCAGGAAGTTCGTGGTGCCATCAAGCGGATCGACGATCCAGCGCCGGGTCGGGTCTTCGCCCGCTTCCTCGCCGGTTTCCTCGCCCAGCCAGCCATAGGTCGGACGCGCGCCGCGCAGCTCTTCCTTGATGATCCGTTCGGCCTCGCGGTCGGCTTTCGACACGAAGTCCCCCGGCCCCTTGGAGGAGACCTGCAGGTTCTCGACCTCGCGGAAGTCCTTCACCAGAGCCCGCCCCGCCTTGCGCGCGGCCTTGATCATCAGGTTGAGGTTGGCACTGCCTTGCATCGGGGGGGCTCCTTCGGTTCAAGCGCCTGCCTTACACGGCAGAGGTGAAGATTCCAAGAGGTCAGCCGCGGATCAAATCGGCGCGTTTCGGCAGGAACACGGTCAGCACGCCCATGACCGGCAGGGCCGAGCAGATCAGATAGACGGTGCGGATGCCCCAATGGTCGGCCATCAGCCCCAGACCCGCCGCGGCGATGCCGCCCATGCCGAAGGAAAGGCCAAAGAAGATCCCGGCGACCATGCCGACGCGGCCGGGCAAAAGCTCTTGCGCCAGAACGACGATGGCGGAAAAGGCCGAGGCGAGGATCAGCCCGATGCAGACCGTCAGCACGCCCGAGGCGACAAGCCCCACATGCGGCAAGGCGAGGGTGAAGGGCAGCACGCCGAGGATCGAGATCCAGATCACCACCATCGGCCCGAAACGGTCGGCGACCGGCCCGCCCAGCACGGTTCCGGCGGCCACCGAGCCAAGGAACAGGAACAGCATCAGCTGCGCCGTGCGGGTGTCGACGCCGAAGCTCTCGATCAGGTAAAAGGTGTAATAGGAATGCAAGGACGCCATATAGGCGTTCTTCGAAAAGGTCAGGATCACCAGAACCGAGATCGCGGCGATGGTCCGTCCCTTCGACAGCGGCAGGGTCTTGTCCACCAGCTTTTTCGCCCGCGCGGCCAGATGGTCGGCATACCAGCGGCTGACCTGCGTCAGCACGATCCCCGAGAGCACGGCGAGCCCGGCAAAGATCGCGACCGAGGGGCGGCCGAAGGGCAGCACGACGAAAGCCGCCAGCAGCGGGCCGATCGAGGTGCCGAAATTGCCGCCGACCTGAAACACCGATTGCGCCAGGCCGAACCGCCCGCCCGAGGCGACGCGGGCGACGCGGCTCGATTCGGGGTGAAAGATCGCCGAGCCAAGCCCGACCAGCATCGCCGCCGCGATCAGCGCCGGATAGCTGGGCGCAAAGGCCAGCCCCATCACGCCCAGAAAGGTGCAGCACGACGCCAGCGGCAGCGACCAGGGCTGCGGCTTGGCGTCGGTGTAAATTCCGATCGCCGGTTGCAACAGCGAGGCCGTGCCCTGAAACGCCAGCGTCAAAAGCCCGATCTGCCAGTATTGCAGCGCGAAATCCGCCTTCAGGATCGGATAGATCGACGACAGCATCGACTGCATCACATCATTGAGCATGTGACAGGCGGACACGGCCAGAAGGATCGGGAACACGGTCGCTTGCGCGGCGCGCGGCTGGGGAATGGCGGTCATCGGAGGTCCTCGGACTGAAGCCGCGATCTAACGCCGGGGCCGAGGGGCCGTCACGCGCAACTTTGTGACGGTTACATCACCCTTGCGTGACGGCGCTTATGCCCGTTGCAGCTTCACCGGCTCGGTCCGTGCGAGGCGCAGGAAATGCGCCATATAGGGGGCGGTCACGTCTTCCTCGCGCGTGGCGGCATAAAGCCGCTTCGTCAGGCCCGCTTCCGTCACCCGCTTCGTCACGTAATCGGGCTGATATTTCACCTCGCGCAGCACCCAGTCGGGCAGCACTGCAACCCCGCGCCCCGAGGCGACCAGCATCAGGATGACGGTCGTCAGCTCCACCTGCCGATGCGCTTTCGGTTCCACTTTCGCGGGGGTCAGCAAGAGCGAGAACACATCCGACCGCGCCCGGTCGATCGGATAGGTCAAAAGCGTCTGATCGGTGAAATCCCGGGCCTCGACAAAGGGTTTCACGGCCAGCGGGCTGCTGGCCGCGGCGATGAAGGTGGGCGAATAGTCGAAAAGCGGGTTGAAGGTGATGCCCTCGATCCGCTCGGGGTCGGAGGAGATCACCAGATCGACATCTTCGCGCGCCAGCGCCTGCAATGCGGTGAAGGCGAGGCCCGGGCGAATGTCGATGTCGATCTCCGGCCAGACCCGGCGAAAGGCTTCCAGCACCGGGAAAAGCCATTCGAAACAGGCGTGGCATTCGATGGCGATATGCAGCCGGCCGGCGCGGCCCTGCCGGATCGCGGCGAATTCCGCCTCGGTCGCGTCGATCTCGGGCAGGATGCGCTCGGCCAGACGCAGCAGCTTCAGCCCCGCCGCGGACAGGCGCAAGGGCTTGGAGCGACGCGCAAAAAGCTCGACCCCCGCCTGATCCTCCAGCCCCTTGACCTGATGCGACAGCGCCGATTGCGTGATGTGCAGAATATCGGCCGCCTTCGCGAGGCCGCCTGCATCGTGAATCGCCTTGATCGTGCGCAGGTGCCGAAACTCGATGTGCATTATGAGTCGCGCCTCATCACCTTCTTGAAGATTATGAATTTGTCTCACATCGCAGAATCGGCGACAAGGGGGCAACACAAAAAGGATGCCCCCGATGACCACGCCGCACGTCAGCTTTGAATTCTTCCCGCCGCAGACGCTCGACGCCTCGTTCCGGCTGTGGGAGACGGCGCAGGTTCTGGCGCCGCTCAAGCCCGGGTTCGTCTCGGTCACCTATGGCGCGGGTGGCACCACGCGCAAGCTGACCCACGAAGCCGTGGCGGCGATCCACAAGAATTACAGGCTCAATGTCGCCGCGCATCTGACCTGCGTCGATGCGACGAAAGCCGAAACGCAAGAGATCATCGACGCTTACGCCGAGGTCGGCGTGACCGAGATCGTCGCGCTGCGCGGCGATCCGCCGAAAGGCGCCGCCCGCTTCACGCCGCATCCGGACGGGTTCGCCTCCTCGGTGGACCTCATCGAATGGCTGGCGCGGGACGGCCGCTTCACGCTGCGCTGCGGCGCCTATCCGGAACCGCATCCGGAAGCCGCCGAGACGCTTGCCGACGTGCGCTGGCTGAAACGCAAATGCGAGGCGGGGGCGACCTCGGCGATCACGCAATTCTTCTTTGAAGCCGAGACCTTCTTTCGCTTCCGCGACGCCTGCGTGAAGGAAGGGGTCACCGCCAAGATCATCCCGGGCATCCTGCCGATCCAGTCGTGGAAAGGCGCCAAGGGCTTTGCGCAGCGCTGCGGCACCTCGATCCCGGCCTGGGTCGAAGAGGCCTTCGATCATGCGATCCGCGATGACCGCGAGCAACTTCTGGCCACGGCGCTGTGCACGGAACTGTGCGACAATCTGATCGCGGGCGGGGTGGAGGATCTGCATTTCTACACGCTGAACCGGCCGCAGATGACCCGTGACGTCTGCCATGCGCTGGGCGTGAACCCGGATGTGGTGCTGGAAAACGTCGCCTGACAAGCCTGCCGCGCAAAAGTGGGAACCGGTTTTGCGCTTCCCGGGCAGGCGTTTGAGCCGTGACGTGACGGAACTTTTGCGGGGGGCTTCGGCCCCCTTTTCCGTTTTCTTCCCCTGCGTCACGCTGGCGCAAAGGGAGAGCGTGATGACCGAACCGAAATATGCCGCGGGGCCCGCGGATTTCCTGACGCTGGCCGAAGTGCAGGCGATGACCGGCCTTGAGTTCATGCAGGCGATGCTGGCGGGGCAGGTGCCCACGACCACTTTTGCGCGCGGCTGCAACTATCAGGTGACCCGGGTCGAACCCGGTCTGGTCGAGGTGACGGGCACGCCGGGGCACGAGCACACCAATGCCTTTGGCGGCGTGCATGGCGGCTGGTATGGGGTGTTGCTGGATACGGCGCTGACCTGTGCGGTGATCACCGGGCTCAAACGCGGGCAGTATCAGACGACGACGGAGTACAAGGTCAACATGCTGCGGGCGATCCCGCCGGGGACCGAGGTCCGCGCCCTGGGCCGGGTCGAGCATGTCGGGCGGTCAACGGGCGTCGCGCGGGGCGAGATCGTCGGCGTCGTTGACGGCAAGACCTATGCCCTTGGCACGGCGACCTGTCTGATCATGGGGGCCTCGGGCTGAAACGGCACCAGCGCCAGTTCCGGTTTCGGGCCGCGGCGTTTCAACCCGGTGCCGACGCGGATCCACCATTCCAGTTTGCGCTTGCGCACCGACTCGTGCAGCCGCTCCGACCCGTCCATGCCGACCCGGCGCGGCTGGCGCATGATGTAAAGCTTGCCCCAGCCGCCCCAGCTGCCGACCGAGGGGGCGGCGGGATCGCAGGGAAAGTCCCCCCGCCAGCCCTGCGGCAGCGCCAGACCAAGACCCTCGGCCTGCTCCAGCATCCAGACGAGGGGGATGTTCGACAAGGGCCGCGCCGCATCGTAATCGGCCAGCTGCCCGCCCACATCGGCATGGCAGCCGCGAAACCAGACCTGCTCGATCCGCGCCGCGCCGGTGCCGTTGCTGTTCCACAGCAGCGGCGACAGCACCGGCCGCGTTTCATGCAGCGCCAGCGCCTGAAACCCGTGCCGGACCGACCGGCCCAGCCGGTGATCGTGAAACCGCACCCGATCCGCGCTCATCGTCCAGAACAGCGGCAGCCGCACGCCCAGCGCCGCCACGGTATCGAACACCCCCACCATCTCGATCGGCGCGGTGGGGTGACAGAGCGCATCGCGAAAGGCCACGGGCGAGACTTCGGCACGGTAATGCCGCCAGGCCTGTTCGACATTGCGTTCGGTCGCGGCATCCTTGCGCAGCAGACCAACGCGGTCGATCAGCCCCGCGAGCGAGCGCGCCGCAAAGGCCCCGCGCGAATAGCCGATCAGGAAGATCCGGTCGCCCGGGCGATAGCGCATCGCCAGCCAGCCATAGGCGCGCAGGATCTGCGCCTCGACCCCCCAGCCCAGCCAGATATCCTTGAGATCGCGCCATTCGCGATATTGCAGACCCTTGCCGTAATAGACCGAGGCCCGCGGCGAGGAGCGGCGCAAAAAGCGGTAGATCATCCCGATCGAGGTCAGATGCGCCTGCGACAGCGAGCCGAGCGTGCCATCGAGCAGCACCACATGGTCGACGGATCCGCGCGCGGGCCGCGGCGGCGGACCTGCATCGACGCGCGCCGAGCCGGCCTTGCTTTGCCGCCATTTCCCGATCACGCGATGAAACAGTCCGACCATGACGCGACCCCATCGTCTGCGGCCCTGAATCTCAACGGCCTCACCCCGAACCTAGGGCAAGGCCGTTAATCCTCAATTACGCAGGCGCCAAAGTGTCGCGGATCTCGGCGTCTGTTGCTTTCGGGTCAGCCTTTCAGCGACAGCGCGGTGACGATTTCCATCTGCCCGAAGCCGTTGAAGCGGGTGTTGGTGGCCGAGCAATAGGCGCCCATGCCGTGGAACACCACGTAATCGCCCTCGGTCAGTTCGCTCGGCAGGGCGACGTCGCCCGGCAGACGGTCGACCGAATCGCAGGTCGGGCCGAAGACGATGCGCTCGACCATGTCGCCGCCGCGTTCGAACCCCTCGGGTGACCAGACCTCGATCCGCTCGATGTTGCCGATCAGCGGCAGTTCCGCCAGACCGCCATAGACGCCGTCGTTCAGGAACACATGCGTGTCGTCGCGCAGCGCCTTGACCTTGGTGATATGGGTGAAGGCGTCGCCCACCAGACCGCGGCCGGGTTCGCAGACCAGAATCGGACGGTCCGAGCCGAAAGCCTCGGTGGTGGCGCGGTCGATCAGCGCGAAGATGTCTTCCAGCACCGGCGCCGGGCCCATCTTGCGATGGTTCGGGAAGCCGCCGCCGACGTTCAACCGATGCGCCTGCACCCCCGCGGTGGCACAGATTTCCGAAGCGACGAGGATATAGGCCTCCCACGCCGCCGGATCGGTGCATTGCGTGCCCGGATGGAAGGTGAGCGAGGGGATGAACCCGGCTTCCGCGGCGCGGCGCAAAAGCTCCGCCGCCAGATCCGCGGTGGCGCCGAATTTGGCGCCGAAGTTGTAGGCCGCGCCCTGCACCGGCAGCTTGAAGCGCACCGAGATTTCGCAGCCCTCGGTGGGCACCAGCGCGATCAGCTTTTCAAGCTCGCTGCGCGAATCGACCGACCAGGTCTTCACCCCCGCCCGCACCGCATGGGCGATTTCCTCGCGGCCGCGCACCGGGTTGTGGTAATGCAGCGCGGCACCGGGTGCGAGACGACGAATGAGGTCGATCTCGAAGGGCGAGGCGACGTCGAATCCCTTGACGCCCGCGGCGACAAGGTTCTGGATCACCATTTCATCCGGGTTCGACTTCACCGCATAGGTGACGACGCCCGGAAAGCCCTTCAGGAACCGCCGCGCGGTCGCCTGCAACGCGGTGGGCGAGAACACCAGCACCGGATGATCGGGTTGTTTCGTCCGGATGATTTCGGACGGTTGAGTCCAAATAGTTTTGGAAAGTCCCATCGGCTTCTCCTCGCCAATAGAACGCAGCCACCTCTTGCCCCGGCTATGTTACGGGTGGGGAGACGCTTACGACGCGTTTCGACCAAACCCAGGCCAGGTGCGTATGAGCCGCCCTTTTCCTGCTCTCTCATGTTGCGCGATATGAGGCACATTTTCACCGATCAAAAGAGTAGAAATGCGGCGATCTATCGTTATAATGACGAAAGCATCGGTCAATCTGCAAGTGTTGCACAATGGACGAACTTGATACGGCAATCGTGGGGCTGCTGTCGGGCGACGCCCGGATTTCGGTGGCGACGCTGTCGCGCCGACTGAAGGTGGCGCGCTCGACGATTCAGGCCCGGCTGGAGCGGCTGGAGACCTCGGGCGTGATCGCGGGCTACACCGTCAAGCTGGGCGAAGCGGCCCGGGCGGGGCGGCTGCGGGCCACCGTTTTGCTGATGGTGGAACCGCGCGCGCAGGCGGGCATCCTGACCCGGTTGAAGTCGATCCCCGAGGTCGAGCGGATCTCGACCACCTCGGGGCGGATCGATCTTTTGCTGCAGGTGGCGGCGAATTCGACGGCGCAGCTGGATGTGGTTCTGGACCAGATCGGCGAGATGCAGGGGGTGCGCAGTTCCGAAAGCCTGATCCATCTGAGCACGAAGCTTGACCGGGCGGTCTGAGCGGCCGGTTGCGGAGCGGGGGTTTCACACCCCCGCACCCCCGTGGGATATTTTGCGCCAAGGTGAAAGCAGGACGCAGGGCTGTCATTCGAATCGTGCTAGGCTGAGGTGTCTTTTCATCCGGAGGTTTCATGTCCTTTCACGGTGTTCCGATCTGGTTCGAGGGGATGGTGGCCGATCCCGACGCGGCACAGGACTTCTACGCCGGGGTCTTCGGCTGGGACTGGGGCGATGCCGGGATGGAGGGCTTCGATTACCGCCTTGCCCGGTCGGGCGCCGACTTGGTGGCCGGGCTGATGGCGCTCAAGGACTGCACCGAGGGGACGCCGCCGAACTGGACGCTGTATCTGGCGGCAAGGGATTGCGACGCGACGGCGGCGCAGCTGCGCGATCTGGGCGGGCAGGTGTTGAAGGCCCCGGCCGACATTCCCGGCACCGGGCGCTTTGCCATTCTGGCCGATCCGCAGGGCGCGGTTTTCGGCATTCTCACGCCCTTGCCGATGGATCCGCCGCCGCCGGGCGGGGCCTGGAACCCGCGGGCGCCGGGCCATGGCGCCTGGATCGAGCTGATGACCCCCGATCCGAAAGCGGCGCTGGAAACCTATCGCAAGCTCTTCGACTGGCGGCCCGACATGCATGTCGACATGGGCCCGGCCGGGGGTTACCACGTCTTTGCCCATCGCGGCGCGCAGATCGGCGGCATGATGGGGCAGGGGCAGGCGCCCTGTCCGACCTGGCTGCCCTATTTCGGCGTCACCTCGGTCTCGAAAACGCTCGAGGTCATCACCGCGGCGGGCGGCACCGTGCTGCATGGCCCCACCGAGGTTCCCGGCCCGGCCTATGTCGCCGCCTGCCGCGATCCGCAGGGCGCGCATTTCGCGGTGGTCGGCCCCAATCGCTAGGGCAAGACATCTCAGAGGCTTTTCCTTGCGGGGGCTGCGCGCTAAACAGCCTCAAGCCCTGAAAGGACAGAACCGATGAGCATGGAAAAGACCTTCGACGCGCGCGAAGCCGAGCCGCGGCTTTATGCGAAATGGGAACAGGCGGGCGCCTTCAAGGCCGGGGCGAATGCCTCGCGCCCGGAGACCTTCTGCATCATGATCCCGCCGCCGAACGTCACCGGCGCGCTGCACGTCGGCCATGCCTTCAACAACACGGTGCAGGATATCCTGATCCGCTGGCACCGGATGCGCGGCTTCGACACGCTCTGGCAGCCGGGGCAGGACCATGCGGGCATCGCCACCCAGCTGATGGTGGAAAAGGAACTGGCCAAGACCCAGCAACCCTCGCGCGCGGAACTGGGGCGCGACGAATTCCTGAAAAAGGTCTGGGAATGGAAGGGCAAATACGGCTCGACCATCATCAACCAGCTGAAACGGCTGGGCTCCTCCTGTGACTGGTCGCGCAACGCCTTCACCATGTCGGGGGCGCCCAATGCCCCCGCGGGCGAGGAGGGCAATTTCCATGACGCGGTGATCAAGGTCTTTGTCGATCTGTACAACAAGGGGCTGATCTATCGCGGCAAGCGGCTGGTGAACTGGGACCCCCATTTCGAGACCGCGATTTCCGATCTGGAGGTCGAGAATATCGAAGTGGCCGGTCACATGTGGCACTTCAAATATCCGCTGGCCGGTGGGGAAACCTATGAATATGTGGAAAAGGACGCCGAGGGGAATGTGACCCTGCGCGAGACGCGCGATTACATTTCCATCGCCACGACGCGGCCGGAAACCATGCTGGGCGATGGTGCGGTGGCGGTGCATCCCAGTGACGAACGCTATGCGGCCATCGTCGGCAAGCTGTGCGAAATTCCGGTGGGGCCGAAGGAACACCGGCGTCTGATCCCGATCATCACCGACGAATATCCCGATCCGACCTTCGGCTCCGGCGCGGTGAAGATCACCGGCGCGCATGATTTCAACGACTATCAGGTGGCCAAGCGCGCGGGCCTGCCGATGTATCGGCTGATGGACACCCGCGCGAAGATGCGCGCCGACGGGGCGGATTACGAAACCTGCGCCCGCCGGGCGATGGAGATTTCCAAGGGCGCCCCCTTCACCGAGGCCGAGGTCGACACGCTGAACCTGATCCCCGAGAACCTGCGCGGCCTTGACCGGATGGAGGCCCGCAAGATCGTGGTCGAGGAGATCAACGCCGAGGGTCTGGCGGTGATGATCGCCAATCCGAAGGCGGGCGAGGAAGGCGAGCCCGACCTGATCCCCTATGTGGAATCGAAGCCGATCATGCAGCCCTTTGGCGACCGGTCGAAAGTCGTGATCGAGCCGATGCTGACCGATCAATGGTATGTGGACGCAGAAAAGGTCGTCGGCCCGGCGCTCGACGCCGTGCGGAGCGGCAAGACCAAGATCATGCCCGAGGCGGGCGAGAAGACCTATTACCACTGGCTGGAAAATATCGAGCCCTGGTGCATCTCGCGCCAGCTCTGGTGGGGGCACCAGATCCCGGTGTGGTATGGGCCGAAACTTAAGGAAGGCAAGTCGGTCAAATTCGATGGGCCAGACGCCCTCGATTTTGACGAACTTCATCCGTTCTGCGCCGCCTCTTTCGCTGATGTCGTCCGCAAAGCGAAATCCTACTATCGCGATGCTGATGAAGTGTTGGAAAGCAACTCAATCTTCTTCGGCGATGGGAAAGGCCAGCGTTTCTACGGTCCAAACAAATGCTCCGGCGGTGGCTATCTCAATAGCGTGCAAGTCGGCCTTCGCCGTGACCCCGACGTGCTCGACACCTGGTTCTCCTCGGGGCTCTGGCCGATCGGCACCCTTGGCTGGCCCGAAGACACCGAGGAAATGCGCAAGTATTTCCCCACCGATGTTCTGGTGACGGGCTTTGACATCCTGTTCTTCTGGGTCGCCCGGATGATGATGATGCAGCTGGCCGTGACCGGGGAAATCCCCTTCCACACCGTCTACCTGCACCAGCTTGTCCGCGACGAGAAGGGCAAGAAGATGTCGAAGACCGCGGGCAACGTGATCGACCCGCTGGAAATCATCGACGAATACGGCGCCGATGCGCTGCGCTTCACCAATGCCGCGATGGCCGCTATCGGCGGGGTGCTGAAACTGTCGAAAGACCGCATCGCGGGCTATCGCAATTTTGGCACGAAACTGTGGAACGCCACCCGGTTCGCGGAAATGAACGGGGTGTTCGAGGCCGAAGTCGCGGGCATTCCTGCGCCCACGCAAACGGTGAACCGCTGGATCATCGGCGAAACCGCCAAGGTCCGGGCCGAGGTCGATGCGGCCTTCGCAAGCTACCGCTTCAACGATGCCGCGAATGCGCTTTATGCCTTCGTCTGGGGCAAGGTCTGCGACTGGTATGTGGAATTCTCGAAACCGCTTTTCGATGGCGAACACGCGGCGGAAACCCGGGAAACGATGCGCTGGGTGCTCGATCAGTGCTACATCCTGCTGCATCCGATCATGCCCTTCATCACCGAGGAGCTTTGGGGCCTGACCGGCACCCGCGCGAAGATGCTCGTGCATGGCGACTGGCCGAGTTATGGCGCCGAGCTGATCGACACCGAGGCGGATCGGGAAATGAACTGGGTGATCGCGCTGATCGAGGAAATCCGGTCATCGCGCGCGCAGATGGGCGTGCCCGTGGCGCTGAAGCTGCCGATGGTGCTGGCCGAGGCCGAGCCCCAGGCCCGCGCGGCGCTGGCGCGCAACGAGGCGCTGATCCTGCGCATGGCGCGGCTTGAAGCGATCACCGAAGGCACGGTCGCCAAGGGCTCGATCTCGATCCCGGCGGCGGGGGCGCTCTTTGGCCTGCCGCTCGAAGGCGTGATCGATGTAGGCACCGAAAAGGCCCGGCTGGAAAAGGCGCTCGCCAAGGTCGAGAAGGAAGCGGCCGGGCTGAAGGCGCGGTTTGCCAACCCGAAATTCGTGGCGAATGCCGCCGAAGAGGTGATCGAGGAAGCCCGCGAAAACCTCGCCGCGCGCGCGGAAGAGGCGGCGAAGATCGGCGCGGCGCTGAAGCGTCTGGCCGAACTCGGATAATCGGATAAGAAGAAGGGGGGCTCTGCCCCCCTCTTGCCTTCGGCAATTCACCCCCCGGGATATTTTCACCAAGGTGAAAGGGCTGAAGGCTCTGTTTTCACCTTGGCCCAAATATCCCACGGGGGTGCGGGGGTGTGAAACCCCCGCCGCTGCAGCCGGATCAGCCGCCCATCCCGAACCATTGCGCCCAAAGGCCCGCCGCCCAGAACATCAGGCTCAGCGTCATCATCAGGATGCCGAGTCCGAACTTGTCGCGCAGCGCGAAGACGATCGGGTCGTGATCCTGCTTGCCGAACCAGCCGAGCGCCACCATGCGCACCAGCCACCCCCCCATCGGCAGCATCGCCAGCCACAAAAGCCAGGTGTCGGGGTAAAGCCGCCGCGCCTGATCCGAGATCGAATAGAGAAAGAAGACCACCAGCGCTCCCACGACGCCGATCGCCGCGACATTGAGCAGATCGCCGCGGTCCGGGCGGCCATAGCCGCGGCCGGGCAGGGGCTCGTTTTCCGTGGCAAGGGTCAGTTCCGTCAGCCGCTTCACGCAGCCGAGGCTGAGGAAGATCGGGAAGAGGAAGATCAGCATGTAGATCGAGACATCGACCGCCCCCGCCGCGGCTCCGGCGATCACGCGCAGCGTGTAAAGCGCCGCCAGCGTGGTGATGTCGATCCAGCGCATCCGTTTGAGCTTCAGCGAATAGGTAAGCGACATCGCGATATAAAGCACAAGGATGCCGAGGAACCCCGCGTTCAGCGCCGCCGCAAGGCCCAGCGCCGTCAGCGCCAGCCCGGCGCAGGCGATCATCCCCACCTTGATCGGCACCGCGCCGCAGGCGAAGGGGCGGCGGCATTTCGACGGATGCAGCCGGTCGGCCTCGAGATCGAGCAGGTCATTGACGATGTAGATCGCCGAGGCGGCCAGCGAAAACGCCACCATCCCGAGCAGGATCGGCAGCAGCGTGGCGGCGTCGAAACGATGCGCCGCGATCATCGGCAACAGCAGCAGCAGGTTCTTCACCCATTGATGCGGCCGCAGCGCCTTGAACAGCGCCGCCGCGCTCCAGCCGCCGGGCAGGGTCACCACGCCGATGCCGCGCGCGGGCAGGGCGGCGGCCTCGGGCAGCCGGCCCACCACCACCGCGGTTTCCGCCTGTTCCCAGACCGCCATGTCGCAGGCCTCGTTGCCCGCATAGACGAAGCCGCGCGGCCCGAAGGTCCGCACCAGCGCCCCGGCCTTGGCGGCGCCCTTCAGGTTCCGCCGCCCGTCCGAGGCGAAGATCCGCTCGGAGAGCCCGTGATCGGCCGCCAGCTGCGCCACCAGCCGCTGATCCGAGGCCGAGGCCAGACAGACCTCGCGGCCCTCGTTCAGCGCGCCGATCACCACCTCGGCCACGGCGGGGGCGACCGGCATCAGATCGGTGCGCAAAGGCCCCAGCGCGGCCAGCTCGGCCTTCATCCGGGCGCGGTCGCGAAACCGCGTCGCCGTGATCCGCAACGTGCGCAGCGGCGCGCGGCCAAGACCGGCCCAGAAGCTTTCATGAAGCAGATCGGTGCTCAGAAAGGTGCCGTCGACATCCAGCACCAGCGGTTTGTCATTGCTCATCGTCATCCCTTCGAGGCGAAGACGCAGCCGTCGGTGACCAGTTCGGGCGGGCTGAGGCACAGCCCCCGCGCCACCTGCCAGGCCGCCAGCACCTTGGGCACATAATCGCGCGTTTCGGCATAGGGCGGCACGCCGCCATTGCCTTTCACCGCGTTTTCCCCGGCATTGTAGGCGGCGATCACCATCAGCGGATCGCGGTCGAATTCCTTCATCAGCCAGTTCAGATAGGCGACGCCGCCCTTGATGTTCTGGCTCGGGTCGCGGCTGTCGGAGACGGCAAAGCGGGTGGCCGTCGCCGGAATGAGCTGCATCAGCCCGACCGCCCCCGAGCGCGAGACGGCATCGGCCTGCCCGCCCGATTCCGTCGAGATCACCGCCAGCACCAGCGCCGGTGAAACCTCGGTGCCGATCGTCGCGGCAAGGATGTCGCGGCCATGCGTCTGCGCGATCGCCTGCAGGCTGGCCAGACGCGGCGCCCGCACCGCCTGCCCGCCCGGGCCCATGCTCAGCGCGTCGATCGCCTGCTGGAACCGCCCCGCCCGATCCGAAAGCGTCGGCGAGACCGCCTTCCAGAACCAGGCATAGGAGGCCGCGCCGCCATCCGCCGTCCGGCCCGTTCCCGCCCCCGTTCCGGAGGCGGGGGGCGGGGTCGCGGTCAGCGGCGCGAAGGGTTTGGCCGCCTGGGCGGCCAGGGCGGCCGCCTGTTCCTCGGGGTTGATCTGGATCGTCAGGAACCGCGTCTGCCCGGCTTTCGGCGGCAGCACGCGGCGGGGCTCGAAATGATGCACGGTCGGCGATTTCGGGCCGATTTCGGCAAGGGCGGGCACGACCGCAACGGTCGCGCTCAGGGCGAGACTGACGACGATTATCCGGCGCATGTGCGCAATCCTGCTCTGGTGATCCGGTTTTGGACCTTTTGTCCGGCGGGGCCGGTTGCGGTCACTATTCCCGAAACCGGGCGGAAAACCAAGAAAAACGCGATATCCGTGCCTGACCGGGGCAAGATTCCCCCCGACCTGTTGCACGAAGGCTTGCGCGGCGGGCGCCGCGGCCGCGAAAGGGCCAGCCGCCGGGCGTCGATCCGATTCTTTCGCCGCGGGACAAACCCGTGTCGATGCCGCGAAAATGGTTAAGATTGCATTAACTTCGGTGGGGTTTCGGCCTTGCCGCGAAGATATACCGCTTCCGCCCCAATCAGGTCACGATTCACCGCCAGAAAGAGCCCATACCGCGAGGCTGGATGCAACGAAGCCCGGCAGCAGCGCGGAGCAACCCGAACCGAAGGAGAGACCCGATGAAATTCTTCAAACTCGCCCGCAAGATCCGCACCGAAGAAGATGGCGCCGTGACCGTTGACTGGGTCGTGCTGACCGCCGCCGTCGTCGGCCTGGGCGCTGCCGCCCTGACGCTGGTGCGCGGCAAGACCCAAGTTCTGACCGAAAAAGTCGGCACCTACCTCGACACAGCCGAAGTCAAGAGCACGTTCTGATCTCCCCTCGGGATCGATCGCAAGGGCCGCCTTCGGGCGGCCCTTCGCCTGTTTCGGGCTGATCTTGCGCATTGGGCGGCGGATTCGTCGAAAAAAATGCGCCGATCCGCCCCAATTGTGCCGCCTTGCGGCGCCAGAATGGCGCAGAATTGCCCAGTGCAGAAGGGAACACCGAAATGCGAGAAGGACTTTTGTCGGCCGTCTGGTCCGGGGTCTGCCGTGACGAAGAGGGGGCGATCACCGTCGACTGGGTGGTGCTGACCGCGGCCGTGGTGTCGCTGGGCATGGTTGCGGGCGCGCTGATCTGGAGCAATTCCGGCAGTGTCGCCCGCAATGTCGGAGATTTTCTGGACACGCAGTCGGTGAAGGTCGCCTTCTGATCCGCGGAGGGCGGCGCCTGCGCGTTGCCGGGTCGGATGGTGTCTGGGCAGTGACCGAGGGTTCGGTCCGAAAAGGAAAAGGGGGCGCGGATGCGTATGATTGTCGCTTTGGTGCTGGTGCTGGGTGTCGCCCTTGCCGGTCTTGCGGTCTACATGGCGCAGCAGCAGATCTCGCAGTTCCAGGCCGAACGGGACATGCTGGTGGCCGAACGGCGCAATGCGCCGCAGCTGGTCGACGTGGTGGTGCTGCGCCGCCCGCTGGCCTATGGCGAACGCTTCACCGCCGCCGATCTGGGCGTGATCAAGATGCAGGTGGGCCATCTGCCCGCGGGCATCTTCCACAGCGTCGCGACGCCCCAGGATGCCCCCGAAGAGGCGCGGGCCGCCTCGGTCTTCCCCGGCGGCGAGACCCGTCCGCGCGCGGCCTTGCGGGCCTATGACGCCTATGAGGCGATCCTGGGCAACAAGATCACCGCCCCCGGTGTCGATGCCGGGATCACCGCCAGCCTGTCGCCGAACATGCGCGCCTTCACCATTTCGGTCAATGCCACCACCGGGGTTTCGGGCTTTCTGCGGCCGGGCGACCGGGTCGATGTCTATTGGTCGGGCGAGGTGAACGGCGAGCGGGTGACGAAGCTGATCGACACCAACCTGCGGCTGATCGCCATCGACCAGAGCGCCGATGCCGATCGCGCCGAGGAAACCCAGCTGGCCACCACGGTCACCGCCGAGGTGACGCCCGAACAGGTCGCCTCGCTGACCCTGGCGCAGGGCACCGGAGAGCTGACGCTGTCGCTTGTGGGGATGCAGAACACCGCCGATCTGGGCGCGATCGAGATCGACCGCAACAAGCTTCTGGGCATTCAGGCGCAGGAGGCGGTCAAGGTCGAGGCCGAGCGGGTCTGCACCATCAAGATGCGCAAGGGCACCGACGTGGTCGAGATGCCGATCCCCTGCAAGGAGTGAGCCTCGCCGCTGCGGCCACGGCCGGGGGCTGGCGCGGCAGGAAATGGGCCGCCAAACCGGTTGATTCTTGCAAAAAAATCAACACTCGGGCATTGTCTGCGCCAGACGGGTGAAAATCACCGCATACCGGGCGCAGATCCGGCGGCAGCAGCGTGATCGGAGAGGCAGGGTCACCATGAAAATGAAGAGTTTCCTCGGGGCTTGCGCGCTGGGTGCCGCGCTGGCGACGGCCGTGTCCCTGCCGGTTGCCGCCGAGACGCTGCGCATCGTCTCGGGCACGGGCAGCACGCCGCTGGCGGTGCCGATGAACCGCGCCGTGGTGGTGGAAAGCGATCAGCCGTTCTCGGAACTGTCGATCGCCAATCCAGGCATCGCCGATGTCACCACGCTGTCCGACAAGACGATCTATGTTCTGGGCAAGGTGCCCGGCCGCACGACGATGACGATTCTGGGCGCCGACGGCACGCTTTTGTCGAATGTCGAAGTGCAGGTCACCCCCGACATCGCGGAATTCAAGGAACGGCTGAAACAGATCCTGCCCGGCGAGACTATCGAGGTTCGCACCGCCAATGACGGCATCGTGCTGTCGGGCACCGTGTCGTCGGCGGCGAAACTGGATCGCGCGCTGGATCTGGCGCGCCGCTACGCAGGCGACCGGGTGTCGAACCTGATGAATGTCGGCGGCACGCAGCAGGTGATGCTGAAAGTCCGCTTCGCCGAGATGCAGCGCTCGGTGTCGAAGAATCTCGCCTCGTCGCTGGCGATGCGCGGCACGGTGGGCGGCGGCAGCGCCCAGACCGGCGTCGTCACCGGCACCGGCAATTTCACCGCGACCGATGCGGTGGGCAATGCCTTCGACAAGGGCACGATGCCGATTTCCCCCAACACCCAGGGCGCGCTGGGCCTTGGCTTCACCGTCGGCAACATGGAATTCGGCGTCCTGCTGGAAGCGCTGGAAAGCAAGGGGATGGTGCGCACCCTCGCCGAACCGAACCTGACCGCGCTGTCGGGGCAGCAGGCCAAGTTCCTGGCGGGCGGCGAATATCCGATCCCGGTGGTGGACGACGATGGCGTGTCGATCGAATACAAGCCGTTCGGCGTCGAGATGTCGTTCATCCCGCGCGTCGTCGACGGCGATCTGATCAACCTCGAAATCGCCGCCGCCGTTTCCGCCATCGACACCTCGGTGACGATGTCGAACAACGGCACCACGGTGAACGCCTTCAAGCGCCGCGAGACCTCGACCACGGTCGAGATGCGCGACGGCGAAAGCTTTGCCATCGCCGGGCTGCTGCAGGACGATTTCAACGATCTGAACACGCAGATCCCGTGGCTGGGCGATGTGCCGGTGCTGGGCGCGCTGTTCCGCTCGACCGCGTTCGAACGCAAGCAATCCGAACTTGTCATCATCATCACGCCGCATCTGGTCACGCCGACGCATGGCGAGGCGCTGGCGCTGCCGACCGACCGGATCCGGCTGCCCAGCGAATCCGAGCTGTTCCTGCGCGGCAAGACCGAGGGCGGCGCCGCGGGCGAAGTGGCGCGGCAGGATTTTTCCGGCTCCTACGGCTATGTGATGGAGTGACGGGATGCAGCTGGGGGTCCAGAGGATGCGCTATGGGGTGATCGTCGCGGGCGCGCTGGCGCTGGCCGGGTGCAGCGGTGCCGAACTGGGCAGCCAGTATGAAACCGGCGGCTTCGGCAATGCCACGATGAACAACACCCTGATGATGACCGGGCAACGCGATTTCGCCGTCAGCCTGACGCGCAAATTCGCCCAGGACGTGCCCAATACCGTCAATTTCGCCTTCAACTCGGATCGGCTCGACGGCACGGCGCAGGCGGCGCTCGTGCAGCAGGCGAACTGGATCCGGCAATTCCCCGAGGTGAAATTCCGCGTCTATGGCCATACCGATCTTGTCGGCTCGGATGCCTACAACAAGGCGCTGGGCCTGCGCCGCGCCCGCGCCGTCGTCGCCTTCCTGACCGGGCAGGGGATTTCCCGGTCCCGGCTGGAAGCGGTCGTATCCTATGGCAAGACGCAGCCGCTGGTCTATGACCCGGGTCCGAATGTGCAGAACCGCCGCACCGTCACCGAGGTTTCGGGGTTGGTCAAGCGCACACCGCAATATCTGGATGGCCAATATGCGGAACTGGTGTTCCGGCAATATGTCGCCTCGGCCATGCCGGTCAGCATCGTCACGCTGTCGACCGGCCAGAGCAACGGCAGCGGCGGCGGTGGCGGCGGCGGTGGCGCCCCGCAATAAGCGCTGCGCAGATCTTTCGTTCCGGGCGGGCTTTGGCAACAAGGCCCGCCTGTTTCTTGGATCGTCGCCAAATACCCCACAATTGGAACAATCCGGCCCAAATGTTGCCCTGATTGGCCGCGACCCTTAACGGGCAGGAAATGGCACGTCCCCGAGTCGTGCCCCTTTCGCGGCTGTGCCGGACGCAGGCTTGCCCGGTCCCGGTCGCGAAATGCGTAACAAAGGACCGAGGCAATGAGTGCAGCAGCAAGTCTTTCTCCGGAACCGGCGCCGATCGTGGCCTGTACGGTCTCGCGGGACGTCTCGAATTTCGACCTGCTGATCGAGGACATGGAAGCCGAGCTGGGCGAAAGCTGGGGCGATCTGACCTTCGAGGATGCGGCGGTCTTCCTCAACCAGCCGGATTCCGAACTGCTCGAATTCATCGCCATCGCGGTCGACAACGAAGATGAAAACAACCTCGCGCGGATTTCCGGCATCATCGGCACCGCCAAGGAAAAGGGCATCCGCGTCATCCTGATCGCCGAGGAGGTCAGCCCGATCGCCCTGCACCAGCTCTTGCGTCTGGGCGCCGATGATTTCGTGCCCTATCCGCTGCCCGAAGGCGCCCTGCACGAGGCGATCGAGCGGCTGGGCCAGTCCGATCTGCCGCCCGAGCTGCCCGCCGCCGCCGCGGCCCCGCCCGCCTTCAAGGCCGCGGGCGGGCGCGATGGCGTCGTGTTGCCGGTGCATGGCCTGTCGGGCGGGGTGGGGGCGACGACCTTTGCCGTGAACCTGGCCTGGGAACTGGCCACGCCCGAGGCCTCGAAGAAATCCCCGGCGCCGGCGCCGCGGGTCTGCCTGCTCGATTTCGACCTGCAATTCGGCTCCGCCTCGACCTATCTGGACCTGCCGCGCCGCGATCTGGTGTTCGAGATGCTGCAGGACACCGCGCATATGGACGCCGAAAGCTTCAATCAGGCGCTTCTGACCTTCAACGACCGGCTGCATGTGCTGACCGCGCCGTCGGAAATGCTGCCGCTCGACATCGTCACCGCCGAGGATATTTCCCGCATCATCGAGATGGCGCGGTCGAATTTCGACTTCGTGGTGATCGACATGCCGACCACCGTCGTCAGCTGGACCGAAACCGTGCTGAGCCAGGCGCATCTTTACTTCGCGGTGATGGAGCTTGACATGCGTTCGGCGCAGAACACGCTGCGGATGATCCGGGCGCTGAAGGCGGAAAACCTGCCGATCGAGAAGCTGCGCTTCGTGCTGAACCGGGCGCCGAAATTCACCGATCTGTCGGGCAAGTCGCGGGTGAAGCGGCTGGCCGAAAGCCTGGATATCGGTATCGAGCTTTTGCTCTCCGATTGCGGCCGGATCGTCACCCAGGCCAATGACCACGGCCTGCCGCTGGCGCTGTCGGCGGCCAAGGCGCCGCTGCGCAAGGAAATCCAGAAACTCGCCCAATCCATCGCCGAGTTGAACCGCGCCGCCGAAGCCGCCACGGCCTGAGCGGACCCCGGAGACCGTCATGTTCTCGCGTTACAAGAAATCCGCCGCTGCCGCGCCCGCCGGGACCGTCCGGCCCGCCGCCGCCGCCCCGGTGCCGCAGCTGCCGATCGCCGCCACGCCCGAGACGCCGAAGCCCGGGGTGCAGCGCCGGATGATGCCCGGGGCGCCGGCCTCGGCGCAGGCGGCGGCCGCCGACAAGGACCGCAAGCGCAAGGAGCGCATGGGCGAGCTCAAGGTCGAGCTGCACAAGCGGCTTTTGGAAAACCTGAACCTTTCCGCGCTGGAACATGCCTCGGAAACGGAGCTGAAAGCCGAGATCGCGGCGATCTCGGGCGAGGCGATGACCGAGATGTCGGTGGTGCTGAACGCCGCCGAACGGCTGAGCCTGCATCAGGAACTTTACGACGAGGTGATGGGCCTTGGCCCGCTCGAGCCGCTTTTGAAGGACGAGACCGTCTCCGACATCCTGGTGAACGGGCCCAATCAGATCTTTGTCGAACGCTTCGGCAAGCTGCAGCTGTCGGATGTCACCTTCAAGGATGAAAAGCACCTGCTGCGGATCATCGACAAGATCGTCTCGGCGGTCGGTCGTCGCGTCGATGAATCAAACCCCTATGTCGACGCCCGTCTGGCCGATGGCTCGCGGTTCAACGCGATGGTGCCGCCGGTCGCGGTCGATGGCTCGCTCGTCTCGATCCGGAAATTCAAGAAGGACAAGCTGGCGATCGATGATCTGGTCCGCTTCGGCGCCTTCACCGAGGAGATGGCGGCCTACTTGCAGGCCGCCGTGGCGACGCGGCTCAATGTGATCGTGTCGGGGGGCACGGGGTCGGGGAAGACCACGACGCTGAATGCGCTGTCGAGTTTCATCGACAACTCCGAACGCATCCTGACGATCGAAGACACGGCCGAATTGCAGCTGCAACAGACCCATGTCGGCCGGATGGAAAGCCGCCCGCCGAACGTCGAGGGCAAGGGCGCGGTGACGCAGCGCGACTGTTTGAGGAACGCGCTGCGGATGCGGCCCGACCGGATCATCGTCGGCGAAACCCGCGGCGAGGAAGTCATCGACATGCTGCAGGCGATGAACACCGGCCATGACGGTTCGATGACGACGATCCACGCCAACAACGCCCGTGACGGCATCTCGCGGCTGGAAAACATGGTCGCGATGGCGGGCATCGAAATGCCGCTGAAAGCCGTGCGCAGCCAGATCGCCAGCGCGGTCAACCTGATCGTGCAGGCAAGCCGCCTGCAAGACGGCTCGCGGCGGATGGTCTCGATCACCGAGATCACCGGGATGGAAGGCGACGTGATCTCGATGCAGGAAATCTTCCGCTACGAACGGCTTGGCCTTGCGCCCGATGGCAAGATCATCGGCCGCTTCACCGCCACCGGCGTGCGCAGCCATTATTCGGAGCGCTTCCGGCAATGGGGCTACGACCTGCCCGCCTCGATCTACGAACCGGTTCAGGACTGACGGAGAGCAAAGCCCATGATCATTTCCGCCACGCCGATCATCTATGGCCTGATCTTCGTCGCCGTGCTTCTGATCGTCGAGGGCATCTATCTGCTGGTCTTCGGCAAGTCGATCTCGCTCAACAACCGGGTGAACCGGCGGCTGGAGATGCTCGACAAGGGGCAGCGGCGCGAACAGGTGCTGGAACAGCTCCGCAAGGAGGCGACGCAGCATTCGAAGGCACAGGGCATTCCGCTTTATTCCCTGCTCGCCTCCAAGGCGCAAAAGGCCAATATCGCCTTTTCGCCGATGGCGCTGATCGGCGTGATGGCGCTGGTCAGCTTCGTCGCCTTTCTGGGCCTGACGCTGGGCACCCAGGCCTCGACCCCGGTGCGGGCGGCTCTGGCGGTGGGGATGGGCGTCGGCGGGGTCTATTTCTGGGTCCATGGCAAGGCCGGCAAGCGGCTGAAACTGGCCGAGGATCAGCTGCCCGACGCGGTCGAGCTGATGGTGCGCAGCCTGCGTGTCGGCCACCCGCTAGCCTCGGCGATCCAGGCGGTGGCGCGGGAAATTCCCGATCCGCTGGGCACCGAATTCGGCATCATCGCCGACGAGGCCGCCTATGGCCGCAATGTGGTGGATTGCCTGCGCGATCTGGCCGAACGGCTCGACATGCAGGATCTGCGCTTTCTGGCCGTGGCGGTGTCGATCCAGCAGACCTCGGGCGGCAACCTGGCCGAGGTGCTGGAAGGTCTGGCCAAGGTGATCCGCTCGCGGTTCCGGCTGTTCCGCCGCGTCCGCGCCATCACCGCCGAGCCGAAATGGTCGGGTATTTTCCTGTCGGGTTTTCCGGTCGCCGTGCTGGTGGTGATCCAGGTGGTCGCGCCCGATTACTATGACAACGTCAAGGACACGCCCTCCTTCGTTCCGGCCGCGCTGATCGTCTTCGCGCTTCTGGCGGCGAATGTGCTGTTCATGAAGGTCATGACCACGATCAAGGTCTGAGGAGGCAGGGATGTCCGCACAAGCGATCACCGAGATGCTGACCGCCTGGCTGGGTCCGATGGGCCCGGTCATTGCCATTGCGGCCCTGGGCGCCGTTCTGGTGCTGGCGGCCCTGCCCGCGCTTGTGTCGAAACGCGAAGACCCGCTCGACAAGCTGCGCAAAAGCATCGCGGCGGGCAACGGGACCGCCGGAGCGGCGCAGGCGACGACGAAAAAGGCGCAAAAGCTGCGCAACAGCGGTGGCCCCGACAAGCTGCAGAAATTCGCGGGATTTCTGGAGCCGCAAAGCAAGGAAGAAATGTCCGAAAGCCGGAAATGGCTGCACAAGGCGGGCTATCGCGGCCCGCATGCGGTGCGCCATTTCCACGCCGTGCAATTCGCGCTGGCGATCTCGTTGCTGGGCCTCGGCGTGCTTTATGTGCTGTCCTACAATGCCGGACATGAAATCCCGCTGGAATCGACCAATGCGATCGCGGCGATCCTTGGCCCGGCGGTCGGCGGCTATTACGCGCCGCGCCGCTGGGTGAACCAGCGCGTCGCCGCCCGCACCCAGGAAATCCAGGACGGCTTTCCCGATGCGCTCGACATGCTTCTGGTCTGCGTCGAGGCGGGGCAATCGCTCGATCAGGGCATCATCCGGGTGTCGAAGGAACTCGCCAATTCCTACCCCGCGCTGGCCGAGGAATTCGAAACCGTCGCCCACGAGATCAAGGCCGGTCTGGACAAGCCCACCGTGCTGCGCGCCTTTGCCGAGCGTTCGGGCGTGTCCGATGTCGCCTCCTTCGTCACCGTGATGATCCAGAGCCAGCAATTCGGCACCTCGATCGCCGAGGCGCTGCGGCTTTACGCCGCCGACATGCGCGACAAGCGGATCATGCGCGCCGAGGAAGCGGCGAACAAGATCCCGACCAAGATGACGCTGGGCACGATGCTTTTCACCGTGCCGCCGCTGCTCATCATCCTTGTCGGCCCCTCGGTCCATGATATGATGGAAAACTTCGCCGCCATCGGTGGCAGTCCCTAAGATGTGATCCATGCGCCCGACCCGTTTCGCGCCGCTTGCCGCGCTGTCGCTGTGCCTTCTGGCCGCCTGCATGCCGGGCGGCCTTGGCGCGTCGAAGGGCAGCCCCTTTGCCCCTGGCGCGGCCGAGGGCGAGGGCGTTGACGGGCTGATCGTCGGGCATCGGCTGATGGCGGCGGGCGAATACGAACTGGCTCTGAAGGCCTATTACCGCGCCGCGGGCGAGCAGGGGGCGACAGTCGATGTCCTGTCCGCGATCGGCTCGGCCGATCTGAAGCTGGGCCGTCTGGGGCAGGCCGAACAGATCCTGCGCCGCGCCACCGAAAAGGACGAACGCTTCGTGCCCGCCTGGAACAATCTGGGCGTCGTGCTGATGGAACAGGGCAAGGCCGCCGAGGCCGCGCGGGTGTTCCAGATCGCCTATGGGCTCGACAGTGGCGAATCCGACGCGATCCGGCAAAACCTGCGCCTGGCCCTCGCAAAGAAACAGAAACCCGCCTATGATCCGCCGACGGACCGACCGTTCAAACTGGTGCGGCGGGGGGTTGGAGAATACCTTCTGCTGACCGAGCAGTGAGGCACGAGCAAGAGGACGCAGCACCATGCGCCACCCGATCATCCTTGTGCTCCTTGCGGGCTGTTCCTTCACGCTTGCCGGCTGCATGGGCCGCGACAAGGCCGAGGTCGACAAGGCGCTCGACACGGTCAATGCGGTCGATGCGACGAACCTGTCCGACATCATGCTGACGGTGGGCGACCCGCGCGAGGCGGTGGCCTATTTCACCCGCGCGACGAACGAACACCCCGAGCGGATCGACCTGCAAAGGGGTCTGGGCAAGTCGATGGTGCGGGCCGGTCAGGCCGAAGCCGCGATCGGCGTCTGGACGCGGATCATCGCCATGCCGGGCGGCGGCAATGACGACAAGGTGGCGCTGGCCGATGCGCAGATCCGGGCGGGCAAGTGGGAAGCCGCCAAGGCGACGCTGAACACCATTCCGCCGACGCACGAAACCTTTGAACGCTACAAGCTTGAAGCGATGGTCGCCGACAGCGAGAAGAACTGGAAGAAGGCCGACAGTTTCTACGAGACCGCCGCGGGGCTGACGACGCGGCCCTCGGGGGTGTTGAACAACTGGGGCTTTTCCAAGCTGACGCGCGGCGATGCCAAGGGCGCCGAGACGCTGTTCTCCGAGGCGCTGAGCTATGATTCCACCTCGTTCACCACCAAGAACAATCTGGTGATGGCGCGGGCGGCGCAGCACAAATACGATCTGCCGGTGGTCGACATGACCCAGACCGAACGGGCGAAGCTGCTGTATACGGCGGCGCTGTCGGCGATCAAGCAGGGCGATGTGACGATCGGCAAGGGGCTTTTGCAGGACGCGGTCGACACGTCGCCGGTCTATTTCGAGGAAGCGGCACGGGCGCTTGAAGCGCTGGATGCCGGGGGCAGGCGGGGCTGAGATGCTGGGACTGAGCGTGTCGCAATCGGCCCTGGCGCTGTTCGTCGCCGTGCTGCCGATCTGCGCCTGGGTAAGCTATACCGATCTGAAATACATGAAGATCCGCAATGCCGCGGTGCTTTCGCTGATCGCGGTCTTTGCCGTCGTCGGCGTTCTGGTGCTGCCGCTCGAGGTCTGGGCCTGGCGCTGGCTGCATCTGCCGGTGGTTCTGGGCATCGGCCTTGTGCTGAACATCGCGCTGGGCGTGGGTATGGGCGATGTGAAATTCGCCGCCGCCAGCGCGCCGTTCTTTTCCGCCGATCCGGGCCGGGTGATCCTGGCGGTGCTGCTGCTGCAGGCCTGTCTGATCCTGGCCTTCGCCCTGCATCGCCTCGCCCGCGCGATTCCGGCGGTGCGCGCCGCGACGCCCGACTGGGCCAGCTGGGGGCATCGGAAATTCCCCTTCGGCCTGGTGCTGGTGGGCACGCTGCTGAGCTATCTCGGGCTGATCGCCGCGCTCACCTGAGCTGCGGCGCGGCTTTCTGCGCCTGATCGCCAAGGCTGCCATGCGCGCTCCACCAGCCCGGATGGCTTGCGGCAAGGGCGGCCTGCGCTGCTGCGGCCTCGGCCTCGGTGCCGAACAGGCCAAAGCAGGTCGCCCCCGATCCCGACATCCGCGCCAGTTGGCAGCCGGGCAGGGCGGAAAGCACCGCCAGAACCTCGGCGATCACCGGGGCCTGCGCCACGGCGGGGGCCTGCAGATCGTTGCGCTGGCTGGCCAGCCAGGCGATGCAGGCGCCCGCATCCGCAAAGGCCGGGATCTCGGGCAGGGGGGGATTGTCCTTGCGGCTCAGCGCCTTGAAGACCGAGGGCGTGGGCACTTCGACGCGCGGATTGACCAGAACCGCGGGCAGGGCGGGCAGGGCAACCGGGGTCAGATCCTCGCCGATGCCGCGGGTGCGGGCCGGGCGCGGGTCCAGACACATCGGCACATCGGCGCCAAGCTTCAGCACCGCGCCCGCATCGGGCAGGGGCTGGCCGGTCAGTGCCGCCATGCCGCGCAAGGCCGCCGCCGCATCCGACGAGCCGCCGCCGATCCCCGAAGCTGCGGGCAGGCATTTCTCCAGCCCCACCGCCGCGCCCACGCCAAACAGCGCCGCCGCCTTCAGCACCAGGTTTTCCGGTCCCTCGGGCACGGCCGCGCCTTCGGGGCCGCCGACCTTCAACCCCAGCCCTGCGGCCGGTGCCAGCGTCAGCCCGTCGCCCACCGGCGAAAAGGCGACCAGACTGTCAAGCAGATGATAGCCATCGGCGCGCTGGCCGGTGACATGCAGGGCCAGATTGACCTTGGCCGGGGCGAAAACGTCAATTCTGCGCATGGTCCGGGTGCAGCGGCGCGGCACCTTCCTCCTTCAGCACGGCATCCAGTCCGACTTCAAGCTTGCGGCGGACGCGGTTGGGGTCAAGATCGGGCGAGGGCCCCAGATTGAGCGCCCGACGCCACTGGAATTCCGCCTCGCGCTGGCGTCCGACTGCCCAGTAGACATCGCCCAGATGGTCGTTCAGCAGCGGATCGGCCGGGGTCAGCTCGACCGCCTTTTCCATCTGCACCACCGCCTCGTCATAGCGGCCCAGCCGGTAATAGGCCCAGCCCAGACTGTCGGTGATATAGCCGTCATCGGGTCGCCCGGCGACGGCCTTTTCGATCATCTTGAGCGCCTCTTTCAGGTTCTGGCGCTTCTCGACATAGGAATAGCCCAGATAATTCAGCACTATCGGCTGATCGGGCGAGAGTTTCAGCGCCTGGCGGAAGCCCTTTTCGGCCTTGTCCCACTGCCCCGAGCGTTCCTGCGCGATGGCGCGCGAATACCACAGGCTCCAGTCGGCCGGGCGCGGCGTGCCGGTCAGCGCGATCGCCTTGTCATAGGCGGTGGCGGCCTCGGCGTAGCGTTCCTCGCGGCGCAGCGTGTCGCCAAGCGAGGACCAGGCATTGGGCAGGGCGGGATGGCTGCGGGAGAGCGCTTCGAGCACGCCGATCGCCGCATCGGATTGCCCGGCCGAGACCATCGCCTGCGCCCGGCCCAGTTCGGCGGCATAGAAGGCGGGATTGTCCGGGCCGATCTCGGCATAGGCGGCGATCGCCAGATCATATTGTTCCTGCGATTCCAGGATGTCGGCGATCAGCAGCGCGGCATCGACATCGTCGGGGCGCAGCCACAGCGCCAGCCGGGCATGGATCAGCGCGAAACCGGGCAGTGAATCCGCGCTCAGCGCCAGCGCGACGGACTGGAACACCTCCGCCACGCCATCGCGGGCGGACCCGATCCGGGTGAAGGGCAGGGTTTCCCCGGCCGCCAGCTGCTTGCGGATCGCGGCGATCTCGGGCGGGGCGGTGTCGCCATAGGCCTGATCGATCAGCGCCACCGCATCTCCATCGCGTTCCAGCTGCGAGAGCACCTGCGCATGGGCCAGAATGCCGCGCCGGGTGCCGTTGAAGTAATCGGCATATTTGCCCGAAAAGATCTTCTCGGCGCCCTCGTGATCGCCGACCAGCGCCGCGGCGAGCGCGCGGTGATAGGCGGCAAAGCCTTCGAGCCCGTCCATCTTGCCCAGCGCGCCAAAGCTCTCCATCGCCTCGGACATCTTGCCCGCGCCCGCCAGCGCCCAGGCCTTGTAAAGCCCGCCCACCAGCTGACCGGCATCGCCGCCGCGGTCCAAAAGCGCCTCCCCGGCGGCGAAATCGCCCGAATGCGCCGCCTCGGCCAGCATCACCAGCACCGCCACCTGCGAGGGCTGCTTGGCGGTGACCATCTGCGCCGCCAGATCGCGGGCCGCAGCCATGTCGCCCAGTGACAGAAGGCTGACCAGCAGCCCCTCCTGCACCCGCTCATCGGTGGGATCGTCGGCCAGAAGGCGTTGATAATAGGTCGCCGCCGCGGCGTAATTGCTGTCCGTCGCCGCCGCCTGCGCGGCCAGATAGGCGCCCGCATCCTCGGACCGGACCGCGGTCGCGGGCAGGGCCAGGCCAAGGCCAAGCGCCGTGGCAAGGCAGAGAACAGGCGAAAGTCGGGAAAGGAAGGGCACGGATGGGTCCTTTTGATCGGGCTGGCCCAAAAGGTAGCGAGGCCCATCGTGCAAAGCAATCGGGGGCGGCGAAAGCCCCCCCCGCAACACGCCGATGTGACGCGCAAGACTCACATATTGGGGTAGTTCGGCCCGTCGCCGCCCTGCGGCGTGGTCCAGGTGATGTTCTGCGACGGATCCTTGATGTCGCAGGTCTTGCAATGCACGCAGTTCTGGAAGTTGATCTGGAACTTCGCCTGATCGCCCTCGCCCAGCACCTCGTAAACCCCCGCCGGGCAGTAACGCTGCGCCGGTTCCGCATAGTCGCGCAGGTTCACCGTCAGCGGGATCGAGGCATCCTTCAGCCGCAGGTGGCAGGGCTGGCTTTCCTCGTGGTTGGTAAAGGCGAAGCTGACATTGGTCAGCCGGTCGAAGCTGATCTTGCCATCGGGTTTCGGATAGTCAATCGGCGCGAAATCCTTCGCCAGCCCGGTATGGGCGGCGTCGGTCTTCTTGTGCTTGAGCGTGCCGAAGAAGGAAAAGCCCAGCAGTGAATTCGTCCACATGTCGAGCCCGCCAAGGAACATCGAGGCCCAGATCCCCCACCAGGACCACATCGGCTTGACGTTGCGCACCGGGATCAGATCCTTGGCGATCGCGCCCGAGCGGACATCGGCCTCGTAATCCACCAGCTCGTCGCCTGCGCGTCCGGCCTTGATCGCCTTCGCGGCGGCCTCGGCGGCGGCAATGCCCGAGAGCATCGCATTGTGGTTGCCCTTGATCCGCGGCACGTTCACGAAGCCTGCCGAGCAGCCCAGAAGCGCCGCCCCCGGCACGGTCAGTTTCGGGATCGACTGCCAGCCGCCCTCGGAAATCGCCCGCGCGCCGTAAGCCACGCGCTTGCCGCCCTCCAGCAGCTGCGCCACCATCGGGTGATGCTTGAAGCGCTGGAATTCCATATAGGGGTAGAGATAGGGGTTCTGGTAGTTCAGGTGCACCACAAGCCCGATATACACCTGATTGTTTTCAATGTGATAGATGAAGGACCCGCCGCCCGCATTGTGATCCAGCGGCCAGCCCATCGTGTGCGAAACCGTGCCCTCGCGGTGCTTTTTCGGGTCGATCTCCCAGATTTCCTTCATGCCGATGCCGAATTTCTGCGGGCATTTGCCATCGGAAAGATTGTAACGCTCGATCAGCTGTTTGGAGAGCGACCCGCGCACCCCTTCGGCGAGGAAGACATATTTGCCGCGCAGTTCCATCCCGGGCTCGTAGTTCGGGCCGGGCGTGCCATCGGCGGAAAGCCCCATTTCCCCCGCGACGACCCCGGCAACGCGGGTTTTGCCCTCGGCGTCCTTGTCCCAGACCAGTTCCGAGCACGACATGCCCGGGAAGATCTCGACCCCCAGCGCCTCGGCCTGTTCGGCCAGCCAGCGGCAGACATTCGCCATCGAGACGATGTAATTGCCGTGATTCGACATCAGCTTCGGCATCGGCCAGTTCGGGATGCGGGTCTGCCCGGCGGCCGAGAGCAGGAAGAAATTGTCTTCCTTGACCGGCGTCCTGATCGGTGCGCCCCGGTCTTTCCAGTCCGGAATGAGCTTGTTGAGGCCCCGCGGGTCCAGAACCGCGCCCGAAAGGATATGCGCGCCGACCTCGGAGCCCTTTTCCAGCACGACCACGTTCAGATCCGGATCGATCTGCTTGAGCCGGATCGCCGCAGACAACCCCGAAGGACCGGCCCCCACGATCACCACATCGTATTCCATCGACTCGCGTTCGATCTCGGCCATCTGGGGGCTCCTTCGTTCAGGCAGCTGCAGCGCGTTCCGGCGTCGTGGTAACGCGAATGGGAACATGAAGCAATTGTTACGCAGCGCCGCGACGCAACAATGTTTCGCATCTGCAGAAAAGACACGCGCGCCCGGATGCGGCACCCGGTCGGCGGAAAACGCCCCGCCACCCTTGACACCGGACCCGCTTGGCGGATTTACCTCACAGGACTAAGAAGAAGAATTGGCAGCCAGCACAGGTCAAGACCGCCATGGAAAAGATACCGATGACGCGCGCCGGCTACGACGTGCTCGACGAGGAACTGAAGACGCTGAAGTCCGTGGAACGGCCCGCCGTGATCAAGGCGATTGCCGAAGCCCGCGAGCATGGCGATCTGTCCGAAAACGCCGAGTATCACGCCGCCCGCGAAAAACAGAGCTTCGTCGAGGGCCGGATCAAGGAACTCGAATCGGTTCTGAGCCGCGCCGAGGTGATCGACACGGTGAAGCTGTCGGGCTCGATCAAGTTCGGGGCCACGGTGACGCTGGTCGACGAGGACACCGAGGAAGAGCGCACCTATCAGATCGTCGGCGAGCACGAGGCCGATCTGGAACGCGGTCTTCTGAACATCAAGTCGCCGCTGGCGCGCGCGCTGATCGGCAAGGATGAAGGCGACAGCGTCGAGGTCCGCACCCCGGGCGGGCAGCGCAGTTACGAGATCCTGTCGGTCCGTTTCCTGTAAGCGGATCTGTACAAAGGTGACGAGATGGGCGAGCCCCAGTCCGAGCGCAAGACCTCCGAAGGCGGTGCGGTGCCATGGTCGCCCGTGCCGCAACCGGACGTGCCGTCGCGCCGCACCGAATGGGTGGCGGGCGGGCTGACCGCGCTTTGGCTGGCGCTGGTCGGCGCCGTCTGGCTGTTGCTGCCCGCGGACGGGGCGACGGGGCCGAATGCCGCCTCGCTGGTGATGGCGGTGGTGGGCGTCGTGCTGCCGGTGGTGATGATCTGGATCGCCGCCGTCACCGCCCGCACCGCGCAGGAGATGCGCGCCGAAGCGCAGGCGCTGAAGGTCGCGCTGGAGGCGATGCGCTCGGCCTGGATGAACCAGAGCCAGCTGCGCGGCGGTCAGGCGCTGGAGAAAAAGCTCGACGAGGTGGCGATCGCGGCGCGGCAGGCGGAATCGGCGCTGGCAACGTTTTCGACGCGGCGCGACCATGCGGCGATGCAGCCCCCGGCCGACCGCAAGGCGGCTTTGGCGGTGCCGAAATCCGCGGCCCCGGTCGATGACCAGCCCCGGCTGGCGCTCGGCACGCCTGCCGAGGACTTCAAGCCGCCGGTCTCGGTGGCCGATTTCATCCGCGCCATGCAGTTCCCCGACAATGCCGAGGACAAGGAGGGCTTCCGCGCCCTGCGCCGGGCGCTGGAAGACCGGACGATGGCGAAATTGCTGCGCGCGGCGCAGGATGTGCTGAACCTGCTGGCGCAGGACGGCATCTACATGGACGATCTGAAGCCCGACCGGGCCCGGCCCGAGTTGTGGCGCCGCTTCGCCAAGGGCGAGCGCGGCCGCGAGATCGCCGCCTTGGGCGGGGTGCGGGATCGCTCGTCCCTGGCGCTGACCTCGGGGCGGATGCGCGCCGACACGATCTTTCGCGACGCGGCGCATCATTTCCTGCGCCAGTTCGACCGCACCTTCACCGAATTCGAGCAGAACGCCAGCGATCAGGAGGTCGCGGAACTGGCCGAAACCCGCACCGCCCGCGCCTTCATGCTTCTGGGCCGCGTCACCGGCACTTTTGACTGAAGATCGGGTGATGGGGGATCGGGGCCCGCAGGCCCCGACCTTTCGGCCTTACAGGCTGTCGCCGAAATCGGCGCGGAACTTCGCCGCCAGTTTCTGCTGCCAGTCGCCCACCGGATCGAGCCGCCCGTAGAAGAAGCGCAGGATTTCCGGTTCCTCGACAAAGACCAGCCCGCCCACCAGATCACGGTTCTGATAGAGCCAGTCGATCCGGTCGATGGCATATTTGACCTGAGACAGCGTGAAGACGCGGCGCGGCATCGCGAGGCGCAGCAGTTCCATGTTGGAATAGACTTCCGTCCCGTCCGGGTTGCGTTGCTCGGACAGCGAGCCGCGTTCCATGCCCCGGATTCCGCTGGCGATGAACAGCGCCGAGGCGAGGGCCCCGGCGGGATATTGCGACTGCGGGATATGCGGCAGGAAGCGCATCACGTCGATATGGCAGCCCAGCCCCCCGGGCGGGGTGATCACCGGCACGCCGCGCTTGTCGAGTTCGCGCACCATGTAGTCGATGAAGAGCGGCCCTTGCGAAATCATGTCCACGTCCATGGTTTCCTCAAGCCCCACGGTCAGCGCCTCGATTTCGCGCACCGACATGCCGCCATAGGTCAAAAAGCCCTCGTAAAGCGGCACCAGCACCCGCATCTTGCGGTAAAGCTCCTCGGACCGGATGCAGATGGCGCCGCCCCGCGCACAGCCCAGCTTGCGGGCCGAGAAATAGATCACGTCGCACAGATCGGCGATCTGCCGGGTGATCGCGGCGATGCTCAGATCCTTGCAGCTCTCCTCGCGGGTCTTGTTGAACCACAGGTTGTCGGCCAGCAGCGAGGCATCCAGGACGAAGAGCATCCCGTGCTTGTCGCAGGCGGCGCGGATCTCGCGCAGGTTGGCGATCGAGATCGGCTGCCCGCCGATCAGGTTCGTCCCCGCCTCCATCCGCACGAAGGCGATCTTGTCCGCGCCATGGCTGGTGACCAGCGCCTCAAGCTTGGCGATGTCCATGTCGCCCTTGAACGGATGGGTCGAGGTGACCTCGAGGCCGCGGTCATGGGGGATTTCCTCGACCGAGCCGCCGTTGAGCACGATATGCGCCTTGGTGGTGGTGAAATGGTAGTTCATCGGCACGATCGTGCCCGGCTTCACCAGCACCTGGGAGAGGATGTTTTCGCAGGCGCGGCCCTGATGGGTGGGCAGGATGAAGTCCATCCCGAACAGCTCGACCAGCTTGGCCGCGAATTTCTCGTAGGTGGCGGATCCGGCATAGCTGTCATCGGCGACCATCATCGCCGCCACCTGCCGGTCGGACATCGCGTTCACGCCGCTGTCGGTCAGCATGTCCATGAAAATGTCGCGGTTTTGCAGCAGGAAGGTGTTGTTGCCCGCCATGGCGATCGCCGCCAAGCGGTCCTCGATCGGCGCGAGGGTGAGCTTTTGCACCACCCGCACCTTGTGCATTTCCAGCGGCACGGTCTCGCCGCCAAAGAATTTCACGACCATCTCTTCCTCCCCGGGCCGGTGGCCCTGTTTCCCGCGGCGATTGAGCGCCAGAGCGCGGCCGCGATCAATCCGCGGCGGCTGCGGCACAAGATCACGGCGGGGGGGCCGGGGCTCTGGCCTTCGGGGCGGCCTCGGCTTAGGCTGCGGGGGCAAGAAGGACCCGCCCATGCCCAAACGCCTGCGCCTGACGCGCCGCTTTCCGGTCTCGATGACGAATGACGCCTATCGCGTGCTGCACCGCTTCGCCGCGGAAGCCGGGCTGAGCCCGGACGAGGCTTTGTGCTTCCTCTTCGAGCATTTCAATTCGGTCACGCATCATGAAAATCTTGCGGTGCGGCTGCGGCTGTTCAAGGCGGAACTTGAAGATCGCAAGGCCTGAGGGCGCGCTGGGGGCCGGTCTCGGCAAGGGCGTATTTGGGCCAAGAAAAAGCTGGCGCGTAAGGTTTTGTTAACCAAGGCGCGGCACTCTGGTCGCACGGTACAGGCTGGCGAGCCGATGACCGTCCAAGGAAAAGCCGCCCCGGCGCGGGGAATGATCTTCCCGAGAGGCTTGAGTGACCTCCGTCAGCCGGGGCGCACCTTGGCTTGGGCTTTTCCTGGCGCAAATACGCCCTTTGCGACCTCTCCTCTGCGGGCCTTTCGTGACGTTGCGCCACTTTGTCGCCAGGCTACTTACGCGCACGTCAATTCGTTGCAATATGGTTGCCGACGCGGGGCTTTCCGCGACGGGAGCAGGCCCGGCCTCGTCCGGGCAGAGGAGGATCGATGACCGAAGCCTATATCTATGACGCCTGCCGGACGCCGCGGGGCAAGGGGCGCGCTGACGGCAGCCTGCATGAAGTCACCTCGGTCGCGCTGTCGGCGCGGCTTCTGGATGCGGTGGCGGAACGCAACGGCCTGACGGGTCCCGCGGTCGAGGATGTGATCTGGGGCAATGTCACGCAGGTGGGCGAGCAGGGCGGCTGTCTGGCGCGCTCGGCGGTGCTGCTCTCGGGGCTTCATGAATCGATCCCGGGCCTTTCGATCAACCGCTTTTGCGCCAGCGGCATGGAAGCGGTGAACCTTGCCGCCAATCAGGTCAAAGCGGGGGCGGGCGCGGCCTATATCGCGGGCGGGGTCGAGATGATGAGCCGCGTCGCCATGGGCTCGGACGGGGCGGCAATCGCCGTCGATCCCTCGCTTGCGATGAAGACCTGTTTCGTGCCGCAGGGGATTTCGGCCGATATCATCGCCACCGAATACGGGTTCAGCCGCGGGATGGCCGATGCCCTGGCGGTCGAAAGCCAGCGCCGCGCCGCCGAGGCCTGGGCCGAGAACCGGTTTGCGAAATCCATCGTGCCGGTGCGCGATCAGAACGGGCTGGTGATCCTGGAGCGCGACGAATATCTGCGCCCCGGCACGACGATGGAGGATCTGGCGAAACTCAAGCCCGCCTTCAAGGACATGGGCGAGGTGATGCCCGGCTTCGACAAGGTGGCGATGCTGAAATATCCGCATCTGGAGCGCATCGAGCATATCCACCATGCGGGCAATTCCTCGGGCATCGTCGATGGCGCGGCGGCCGTGCTGATCGGTTCGAAGGACTTCGGGCAGGCGCATGGGCTGAAACCGCGCGCCCGCATTCGCGCGACGGCGAAGATCGGCACCGATCCGACGATCATGCTGACCGGCCCGGTGCCTGTCACCGAAAAGATCCTGCGCGACAGCGGCATGTCGATTTCCGACATCGACCTCTTCGAGGTGAACGAGGCCTTTGCCGCCGTCGTCCTGCGCTTCATGCAGGCTTTTGACGTCAGTCAGGACAAGGTCAACGTGAACGGCGGCGCGATGGCCTTGGGCCATCCCTTGGGCGCGACGGGGGCGATCATCATCGGCACGCTGCTTGATGAGCTGGAACGGCGTGACCTGTCCACCGGCCTTGCGACGCTGTGCATCGCGTCCGGCATGGGCGCGGCCACCATCATCGAACGGGTCTGAGGGAGGAAACCATGACCGATTTCACCTGTGATCTGGGCGCCGATGGCGTCGCCATCCTCACCTGGGACGTGCCCGGCAAGTCGATGAACGTGATGAGCCTCGAGGGCTTTGCCCAGCTCAGTGCGCTGGTCGACGGCTGTCTGGCCGATCCGGCCTGCAAGGGCATCGTGCTGACCAGCGGCAAGAAGGATTTCGCCGGCGGCATGGATCTGAACGTCATCGCCAAGATGCGCGAAGGCGGAGCGGAGGCGATCTTTGCGGGCGTGATGCAGATGCATGCCGTGCTGCGCAAGATCGAGCGCGCCGGGATGGACCCGAAGACGCTGAAGGGGGGCAAGCCGATCGCCTGCGTCCTGCCGGGCACAGCCCTGGGCATCGGGCTCGAGCTGCCGCTTTCGTGCCACCGCATCTTCGCCGCCGAGAACCCGAAGGCGAAGATCGGCCTGCCCGAGATCATGGTCGGCATCTTCCCCGGCGCGGGCGGCACGACGCGGCTGGTGCGCAAGATGGGCGCGATGATGGCGGCGCCGTTCCTGCTCGAAGGCAAGCTTTCCGATCCCAAGGCTGCCAAGGCCGCGGGGATCATCGACGAGGTTTGCGCCGATCCGATGGCCGCCGCGCGCGACTGGGTCTTGAAGGCGACCGAGGCCGATCTGGTCAAGCCCTGGGATGCCAAGGGCTACAAGATGCCCGGCGGCGCGCCCTATCATCCGGCGGGCTTCATGACCTATGTCGGCGCCAGCGCCATGGTTTCGGCCAAGACCCTGGGGGTCTATCCGGCCGCCAAGGCGCTGCTGAGCGCGGTCTATGAAGGGGCGCTGGTGCCCTTTGATCAGGCGCTGCGGATCGAGGCGCGCTGGTTCACCAAGGTGCTGATTAACCCCTCCTCGACGGCGATGATCCGCTCGCTTTTCATCAACAAGGAGGCGCTGGAAAAAGGCGCGAACCGGCCCAAGGTCGCCGATCAGTCGGTGAAGAAACTGGGCGTTCTGGGCGCGGGGATGATGGGGGCGGGCATTGCCTATGTGTCGGCCAATGCGGGCATCGAGGTCGTGCTGATCGACAGCACGCAAGAAGCTGCCGAGCGCGGCAAGGCCTATGCGACCGGCATCCTCGACAAGGGCATCCAACGCCGCAAGGTGACGGAAGAGAAGAAGGCCGAGGTTCTGGGCCGCATCACCGCCACCACCGATTATGCGGCGCTGGCGGGCTGCGATCTGGTCGTGGAGGCCGTGTTCGAGGATCCGAAGGTCAAGGCCGAGGTGACGGCGAAAGCCGAAGCGGTGATCCCCGAGACCGCGATCTTTGCCACCAACACCTCGACCCTGCCGATCTCGGGTCTGGCCAAGGCCTCGAAACGACCGGAAAACTTCATCGGTATCCATTTCTTCAGCCCGGTCGACAAGATGATGCTGGTCGAGATCATCAAGGGCAAGGACACCGGCGAAGTGGCCGTGGCGAAGGCGCTCGATTTCGTCCGCGCCATCCGCAAGACCCCCATTGTCGTCAATGACGCGCGCTTCTTCTACGCCAACCGCTGCATCATCCCCTATATCAACGAGGGCATCCGCATGGTGGCCGAGGGGGTGAACCCGGTCCTGGTGGAAAACGCCGCAAAGCTGGTCGGTATGCCGCTGGGGCCGCTGCAACTGGTCGACGAGACCTCGATCGATCTGGGGGTGAAGATCGCCAAGGCGACGAAGGCCGCGATGGGTGACGCCTATCCCGACAGCGCGGTGGATGACGTGGTGTTCTGGATGGCGGAACAGGGGCGGCTGGGCAAGAAAGCCAATGCCGGGTTCTACGCCTATCCCGAGGGCAAGCGCGGCGGCATGTGGGAGGGGCTGGCGGCGCAGTATCCGCGCGCCGCGGCGCAACCCGAGCTGACCCATGTGCAGCATCGTCTCTTGATGGTGCAGGTGCTGGAGGCCGTGCGCGCCTTTGAACAGGGCGTCCTGACCGACATCCGCGAAGGCGATGTCGGCGCGATCCTCGGCTGGGGTTTCGCGCCCTGGTCGGGCGGCCCCTTCGCCTGGCTTGACATCCTGGGTGCGGCCCGCGCGGTCGAGATCTGCGACGCGCTTGCCGCCCAATACGGCGCCCGTTTCGAGACCCCGGCGCTGCTGCGCGACATCGCGGCCAAGGGCGACAGCTTCTACGCCCGCTTTGGTGCGGGCACGGCGGCGCAGGCCGCCTGAGCGCCCGGATCACGCGAAAGGGGGCGGTGCCGCGGGCATCGCCCCTTTTCCTTTGCGCCCGCGCAGCCTAGCTTCGGGCCAAAGGAGTGCACGCATGACCAACCCGCTTCTGGCCGAGGGCATCGGCCCCTTCGCCCTTCCCGATTTCGCCGCGATCACCGACGCCGATTTCGGCCCCGCCTTCGATCAGGCCCTGACCGAGGCGCGCGCGACGATCGCGGCCATCGCGGCCAACCCGGAACCGCTCAGCTTCGCCAACACCATCGAGGCGCTGGAACTGGCCGAAGGCCTGCTCGACCGGGTGTCGGGGGTGTTCTACAATCTGGCGGGCGCCGACAGCACCCCCGCGCGCGAGGCGCTGATGCGCGATCTGGCGCCGAAGATAGCGGCCTTTGCCTCGGAAGTGACGATGAACCGGCCGCTGTTTGCCCGGATCGAGACGCTCTGGGCCGCCCGCGACAGTCTGGATCTGAGCCCGGAACAGGCCCGGGTGCTGGAGCTTTATCACCAGATGTTCGTGCGCTCCGGCGCGGCGCTTGCGGGCGCCGATGCCGAGCGGATGACCGAGATCAAGGAACGGCTGGCGGTGCTCTCGACCGCCTTTTCGCAAAACCTGCTGGCGGATGAACGCGACTGGTTCCGGCCGCTCGCCGAAGACGAGTTGCAGGGCCTGCCCGATTTCGTCGTGGCCGCCGCGAAGGCGGCGGGAGAGGAGCGCGGGCAGGCGGGTCCGGTGCTGACGCTGAACCGCTCGCTGATCGTGCCGTTTTTGCAATTTTCCCCCCGCCGCGATCTGCGCGAGCTGGCCTATGAGGCCTGGGGCGCGCGCGGGGCGAATGGCGGGGCGACCGACAACCGGCTGATCGCGGCGGAAATCCTGAACCTGCGCGAGGAACGGGCGAAGCTTCTGGGCTATGAGAGTTTCGCCGCCTACAAGCTTGACCCCGAGATGGCGAAGACCCCCGCCACGGTCCGCGATCTCTTGATGCGGGTCTGGACGCCCGCCAAGGCCGCCGCCGAGGCCGATGCGGCGAAACTGACGGCGATGATGCATGACGACGGCCTCAATGGCGATCTGGAGGCCTGGGACTGGCGCTATTATTCCGAAAAGCGACGCGTCGCCGAGCATGATTTCGACGAGACGGCGCTGAAACCCTATCTCTCGCTCGACGCCATGCTGGCGGCGATGTTCGACACCGCGCACCGGCTTTTCGGGCTCGACTTCCGCCCGATCGAGGGGCCGTTCTATCACCCGGACGTGCGCGGCTGGGAGGTCAGCCGCAAGGGGCGCCATATCGCGGTGTTTCTGGGCGATTATTTCGCGCGGCCCTCGAAACGCTCTGGCGCCTGGTGCTCGGCGATGCGGTCGCAAAAGAAGCTGGGCGGCGAGACGCGGCCGATCGTGGTCAATGTGTGCAACTTCGCCAAGGGCGATCCCTGCCTGTTGTCCTATGACGACGCGCGCACGCTGTTTCACGAATTCGGTCATGCGCTGCATCAGATGCTCTCCGATGTGACCTATCAATTCGTCTCGGGCACCTCTGTCGCGCGCGATTTCGTGGAACTGCCGAGCCAGCTTTACGAACATTGGCTGGAAGTGCCCGAGGTGCTGGAACGTCACGCAAGGCACTGGCAGACCGGCGCGCCGATGCCGAAAGCCCTGCGCGACAAGCTGCTCGCCGCCGCGACCTACGATCAGGGCTTCCTGACGGTGGAATTCGTCGCCTCGGCGCTGGTCGATCTGGCCTTTCACGAAGGCGCGGCCCCCGCCGATCCGATGGCGCTGCAGGCGCAGGTTCTGGCCGGGATCGGGATGCCGAAGGCGATCCGCATGCGCCATGCGACGCCGCATTTCGGCCATGTCTTCAGCGGCGACGGCTATTCCGCGGGCTATTACAGCTACATGTGGTCCGAGGTGATGGATGCCGACGCCTTCGCGGCTTTCGAGGAAACCGGCGACGCTTTCGACCCCGCCACGGCGGAGCGGCTGGAACGCTGCATCCTGTCGGTGGGCGGGTCGGTGCCCGCCGATGCCGCCTGGCTGGCCTTCCGGGGCCAAACCCCGGGGGTCGAGGCGCTGCTGAAGGGGCGGGGCCTTCTGGAGGCCTGAGGGACCGGATCCGACCGGCGGAGGCGGGGGTTTCACACCCCCGCACCCCCGTGGGATATTTTCGCCAAGGTGAAAGGGAGCCCGGGCTTTGCTTTCACCTTGGGACAAATATCCCGGGGGGAGCCTCCGCAGGAGGCCGGGGGGCAGCGCCCCCCGCCTTGGCTAGCCTTGCCAGACATCCATGTGGATGATCACATCGGCCTGCGGATAGGCCTCGCGGATGGCGCGTTTCAGGTTGCGGGCGATCGCATGGGCGGCCTCGAGCGACTGCGCGCCATCCAGTTCGATATGCAGCTGCACGAAGATGCGCGCGCCCGCGGTGCGGGTGCGCAGGTCGTGAAAGCCGCGCACGCCGGGCGAGACCGCCGCGATCTCGGCGATGCCCTGCACCACATCGGCGGGGGCGGCGCGGTCCATCAGCGCGTGCCAGCTGGCAAGGCCGATCTGCAACGCGCCGCGCAGCATCAGGGCGGCGGCGAAAATCGCGATTACGCTGTCGGCGCGCGACCAGCCGAACCGGGCCGAAAGACCCAGCGCCAGAATCGCGCCCAGCGTTGGCAGCAGGTCGCCGACGTAATGCAGCATGTCGGCCGCCACGACCTTGTTGCCGGTCATCCGCGCCACGCGGCGTTGCCACAGCACCAGCGCCGCCGTCAGCCCGGCGGAAACCGCCATCACCGCGATCCCCGCGCCCTCGGCGGCGAGCGGCACCGAAGGCGACATGAGCCGCTCGGTCGAGACCCAGAGGATCAGCCCGCCCGAGGCCGCGACAAAGATCGCCTGACCGAGCGAGACCAGATCCTCGATCGCGCTGTGCCCGAAGGTGTGATCGTCATCGGCGGGCCGCGCCGCATAGATGATCGCCGCCAGACCCGCCGCCGAGACGAAAAGATCCATCGCCGAATCGGCCAGCGAGGCGGCGATCGACAGCGCCCCGGTCGCCCAAAGCGCCCAGAGCTTCAGCACGACCAGCACCGCGGCAACGCCGACCGAGGCGAGCCCGGCCGAGAGATTCAGTTTCTGCGAAGCGGCATCATAGGGCATGAACGACTCGGGGCTGGGATGCGGGCCCTGTCCCTAACCGATCTGGCCGCCTCAGTCACGGATTTCATCCGCGTCCACACCCCAGATCGCCGTTTTCGGCACCCAGCCGTCGGCCTCCTCGGCGCTGATCTCGCACCAGTCCGGGGTGCAGTTTTCCAGCTGGGCCACCGCCCCCATCTCGGCCAGCGCCACCACCGCCGATTTCGCATCGGCGCGGGCATGCAGCTCGGTCATGTCATCCTCGACGATCACCGTGCGCACGCCCGACAAAAGCGCGTAATGCACCCAGCCGCCCGCGCCGTCGCGGTCTTCGACCCGGCGCCAATGGCCGAATTCCGCGGTGACCCGCAGGGGCATGCCGGGATGGGTGAAGACCCAGTCGATGCGGTGCGACAGCGAGGGGCCGCGCCGCGCATTGCCCTCGGAGCCCTTGAGCGAGACATAGCGCGGCAAGGGCAGGTTCGTCACCGGACCGCGGCCGCTTTGCGCGGCCAGCGCCTGCGCCACCGCCTCGTCGGTGGGGGTCGGGCTGTCATCCACCTCCTGCGCGGGCGCAGGCAGCGTGCCAAACCCCAGTACCGCGGCCAGAATCAGCCCCGCCAGCCTGGGCGACAGGTGTTGTTCACGATCGCGCGCGCAACAAAATTGCGCTAACACGCCAAAAATCGTCATTTCTGCTCTCTCCGGGCCTTGTAACTTGCCCCTTTGACGGTCAATTTGCACGCAAGCAGACAAGTTTGGAAGAGAGGAGAGACAACCATGCCCGCACCGCGACTGAGTGTTGTCGTGACGCGACGGTTGCCCGAGGTGGTCGAGACGCGGATGAAGGAACTCTTCGAGGTCACCCTGCGGGAGAGCGACGACAAGATGACCCGCGAGGAGTTGGTGGCGGCGATGCAGCGGGCCGACGTGCTGGTGCCGACGCTGACCGACCACATCGATGCCAACATGCTAGCCGGGGCAGGCAACCGCTTGCGCCTGATCGCGAATTTCGGCGCCGGGGTGGATCACATCGATGTCGCCTCGGCGCGCTCGCGCAATGTGCTGGTGGCCAATACTCCGGGCGTGGTGACCGAGGACACCGCCGACATGGTGATGTCGCTGATCCTGGCCGTCACCCGGCGCATCCCCGAGGGGCTGGCCGGGATGGCGCGCGGCGACTGGCAGGGCTTCGCGCCGATGGCGAATCTGGGCGGGCGGATCGGTGGCAGGCGGCTGGGCATCATCGGCATGGGCCGGATCGGTCAGGCGGTCGCGCGCCGCGCCGCCGCCTTCGGGATGGAGATCCATTACCACAACCGGCGCCAGCTGCGCCCCGAGACCGAGGCCGATCTGAAGGCGACTTTCTGGGACAGTCTTGACCAGATGGTGGCGCGGATGGACGTGATTTCGGTGAACTGCCCGCACACGCCCTCGACCTTCCATCTGCTCAACGCGCGGCGGCTGAAGCTGATGAAACCTTCGGTGGTGATCGTGAACACCTCACGCGGGGAGGTGATCGACGAAAACGCGCTGGTGCGGGCGCTGAAGGCCGGTGAGGTGGCCGGGGCGGGGCTTGATGTCTATGAACACGGCGCCAACATCAACCCGGCGCTGCGCGAGCTGCCCAATGTGGTGGCGCTGCCGCATATGGGCTCGGCCACGCGCGAGGGCCGGATCGAGATGGGCGAAAAGGTGATCTTGAACATCAAGACCTTTGCCGATGGCCATCGGCCGCCGGATTTGGTCGTGCCCGGCTTGCTGTAAGCGAAAGGGCGGCCGCGGGGCCGCCCTTTTCACATGCTGCTGTCGCATCGCGGGCGGCTGGTCGCGGTCACATCGTCAGCCGGACGGCGCGGCCATTCTGGCGGTCGGGGCTGACGGCGGTCAGCGACATCGTCGAGTAGGCGCCCTCGCGCGCCTGCGCGGCTTTCTGCTGGCTTTGCATCTGTTCCTGCGCTGAGGGCTTGTCGATCAGGCTGGTGCCGCGGCGGGCGCGCCCCTCGGCCAGAGCCTGCTCGCTCATCTGCCGCAGGGCGTCATCCTGCTTGCTGATGTCGACACGGGTCTGCGACAGATCGACCTTTTGCGCCAGCGGCGAGGTCTGTTCGATCAGCGCGTTCATCTCTTCGACGCTGCCGCCGGGCTTGCCGCCCGCCTGCTGCTCCTTGAGCACCTCGACCGGCGTCGGCTCGCGGACCTTCATTTCGCTGGCCGCTTCCGCCGCGATCTTCTTGACGGAATAGACGGCCCCCGCGGGCTGGGTCTCGGTGCTGGCGATTTCGCGCTTCATCCGGTCGGAGGCGGGGTTTTCAGGCATCTGCCGCGCCTCTTTCGAGACGTCGCGCAGCCCGCTTTGCGGGGTCGTGTCCTGGCTTTTGGCTCGTGTCACCGGGCCCGCCAGCGAGGCCTCGATGACCTGGCCCATCAGCTTGCGGGAAGGGGCGCTGCTGCCGCCCGCGGCTGCGGGGACCGCGCTGGTGCCGCCGCTGCTGGCGGCGGGTTGCGACGCGGCCGCGCGGGAAGACCCGCCCGAGACGGCAGTGACAGGAGAGACGGCAGAGACGGAAGCAACAAGCGACATGACAGCCTCGGACCACAAATTCCGTGCAACCTTACACCCGAAGGCGTCGCAGATCATGGAAAAGCTCACCAAATGGTAAACTTGCGGCAGCGCGAGGGGGGCATGTCGTTTTTTGCCATCAAATGTCGGCGACGCTTGCCCGAAGCTTCGCCAACCTGCGACAACGGGGGAAACGCTTCAGGAGTGTCCGATGAAGACCCATGTCAAAGCCCTTGTCGTCGGCGGCGGTGCCGTTGGCTGTTCGATTGCCTATCACCTGGCCAAGGCGGGCTGGGAGACGATGCTTGTCGAGCGGGACGAGCTGACCTCGGGCTCGACCTGGCATGCGGCCGGTCTGCTGCCGCTTTTCAACATGAGCTATGCGACGACGCATATCCACAAATATTCGGTTGATCTTTACAAGCAGCTGGAGGCCGAGACGGGCCTGAACGCGGGCTTTTCGGTCTGCGGCAACCTGCGCATGGCGCAGACGCAGGAGCGGATGGACGAATACATGCTCTATTCGAGCGTGGCCGAGACCGCGGGCGTCTATCACGAATTCCTGACGCCCGCGCAGATTGCCGAACGCTGGCCGCTGGTGCGCACCGACGACCTGAAGGGGGCGCTGTTCCACCCGCAGGACGGCTACATCAACCCGGCCGACGTGACCCAGGCGATGGCCAAGGGCGCCCGGCAGCGCGGCGTGGACATTGTCCGCAAGCTGCAGGTGAACGGCTACAAATGGACCGGCTCCGAATGGATCGTGACGCTGGAAAAGATGGTCGAAAAGGGCGGCAACCTGGTTGGCTCGGGCGAGCTGATCGAGGTGCATGCCGAACATGTCGTCACCGCGACGGGCAACCACGCGCAGCGCACCGCCCGGCTTCTGGGCATCAAGATCCCGGCGATTCCGGTCGAGCACCAGTTCATCGTCACCGAGCCCGATCCGATGCTGCAGGAATGGCGCAAGTCGAACCCGGAACATCCGGTGCTGCGCGATGCCGATGCGAAATGGTATGTGCGCGAGGAACGCGGCGGCTGGATTTTGGGCCCCTATGAAAAGGGCGCCCCGGCCCGGTTCCTCTATGACGTGCCGGAGACCTTCCGCGCCGATCTTTTCCCGCTTGATCTGGAACGGATCGAGGCGGAATACATGTCGATGATCCACCGGCTGCCGTCCTCGGAAACCGTGGGTCTGAAAGACGATTTCAACGGCCCGATCTGCTACACGCCCGATGGCAACCCGCTGGTCGGCCCCGCGCCCGGTCTGCGCAACATGTGGCTGGCGGAAGGCTTCAGTTTCGGCATCACGGCGGCGGGCGGCACCGGCTATTATCTGGCGCAGATGATGGTCGAGGGCGAGGCCGAGATCGACATGGCCAGCCTTGATCCCAAGCGTTACGGCAGCTGGATGACCACCGAATATGCCGCGCGCAAGAACGAGGAATGCTACGATCACGTCTTCATCCTGCATCACCCGGATGAAGAACGCGAAGCCTGCCGCCCGCTGCGCACCGCGCCCGCCTATGACCGGCAGCTCGCGCTTGGCGCGCAGATGGGGCAGGTGAACGGCTGGGAGCGGCCGAACTACTATGGCCCGCTCGATGCGGCCCCGGATTTCGATCACAATTCCCGCAGCTTCCGCCGCGGCGCCTGGTGGCCCCATGCGGTCGCGGAAGCGCAAGCGATCCGCGACACCGCGGGGATCATCGACGCCTCGGCCTTCACCAAGCATCTGCTGCGTGGCCCCGGCGCGACGGCCTTCCTCGACCATTTCACCTGCAACAAGCTGCCCGCGGTGGGGCGCATCAACCTGACCTATGCGCTGACCGATGCGGGCACGACGCGGACGGAATATACGATCGTTCGTCTGGCCGAGAATGAATACTACCTGATCTCGGCCGGGGCCTGGACGGCCTATGATTATGACTTCCTGCAGAAATCTGCCGATGACTTCATGGCTTCGGGCGGTGGTCATATCGACATCCACGATGTCACCACGCAATGGGGCGTCTATGCGCTGGCGGGTCCGAATGCCCGCGCGATCCTGTCCGAGATCGTCAAGGATGCGGCGCCGGACACCGTTCTGGGCAACAAGCGCTTCCCCTGGCTCAGCTGTCGCACCATCGAACTGGGCATGTGCCCGGTCCGCGCGATCCGCGTCGCCTATACGGGCGAACTTGGCTGGGAACTGCATTACCCGATCGAATTCGGCCGCTACCTCTGGGATCTGATCTGGTCGGTCGGGCCGAAACACGGGCTGAAACCGGTCGGCGCCCGGGCGCAGAACTGGCTGCGGCAGGAGAAGAGCTACCGCGCCTTCGGCAACGAATTGGGCCGGGATGCGACGCCGATGGAAGCCGGGCTGGATCGCTTCATCGACCTGTCCAAGGAGTTCCGCGGCAAGCAGGCGATGCTTTCGACCGGCATTCGCGCGAAATGCGTGACGCTGCTGATCGACGGGCCGTCGGACTCCGACCCTTGGGGCAAGGAAGCGCTGATCCACAACGGCGAAAAAGTCGGTCGTCTGACCTCGGGCGGCTGGTCGGTGGCCTTCGGCAAGCAGATCGGCATGGGCTATGTCCGCCCCGATCTGGCCGAGGTCGGCACGAAGCTGAAGGTGAAGATCCAGTTGAAGGAATGGGATGCGGTCGTCACCGAGGACAGCCCGCATGATCCGACGAACGCCCGCATCCGCAAGGATGGCTGAAACAGGCGGGCCGGGGGAAACCCCGGCCCTTTCGCGTCGGGGCTACCGTCGCAAGGGCGTATTTGGGCCAAGAAAAAGCCCGGTGCGTTTCACCTTGGGCCAAATATCCCGGGGGGAGTCCCGCAGGGACGGGGGGCAGCGCCCCCTTTTTCGCTTCAGCGCTGGGTGCGGGCGGCGAGCCAGCTTTCCCAGGCCCCGCGCGAGCCCGCAAAGGCGTTGATGTCGACGATGCCGCCGACGCCGGGCACGACGCCGGTGCCGGTATATTGCCAGAAGGTCCAGCGCTCGCCCGGGTAGCGTTCGGAGGGATGCGCCGTCACCGCGCGCAGCCAGAAATCCACCCCAGACAAGCTGCCCAGATCGTTGTCCTTGTAGAAATCCGGTGTGGTATAGACGACGGGCCGGGTGCCGTAATGGCGTTCCAGCAGGCTCAGGAAGGTCCGCATTTCCGATCGCACCGTGGCGGCATCGGGGCGGGCCTTGCAGCTGGGCGAATCGGGGTTCCATTCGATGTCGAGCACCGGCGGCAGATCGCCCTGCCGTTTCGGAATGTTGCGGATGAACCAGGCCGCCTGTTCCGAGGCCGGGCGGCAGAAATAGAAGAAGTGATAGCCGCCGACCGGCACCCCCGCCGCCCGCGCCGCGCTGGCGTTCAGATCGAAGCCCGGATCGACGCGGTCGCCGCCCTCGGTCGCCTTGAGCCAGGCAAAGGACACCCCCGCCCGCCGCGCCGCCGCCCAGTCGATCGCGCCCTGATAGCGCGCGGCGTCAAGCCCGTGCACCGCATAATGCGCAGGCGTGATGCCCTGCCATTCATGCGGATCGGTGTCGCCGAAGCCCGCAGGCAGGCCCGGGGCGCGGTGATCGGCGGGATCAAGCCTGCCGGGGGTCTCGAGCCGCCCCTTCACCGGGCCGGAATCCGGTCGGCCGCCACAGCCAAGAACCAGCGCGCAAAGCGCCGTGGTGAAAAGGATCGTGGAAATCCGCATGCCTGCCTCTGCCCGTGCTGGTCTGATTTGCCCCAAGGGTGACGCAAAACGCCCCCGCTGTCACGGGGGCGTGGCCGGGCTGGCGGAAATTTGCGACGCTCAGGCGGTGGTGGGGCCCGGTTGCTCGGCGGCGAGTTCGTCCCAGCAGGCAAGGGCATGCGCCGCATACATCATCGCCGGGCCGCCGCCCATCTGGATCGCCACCGCGCAGATGTCGGCCAGCTCTTCGCGGGTGCCGCCCGCGCGCATCATCGCGCCGATGTGAAAGCCGATGCAGGGTTCGCAGCGCTGCGCGATGCCCATGGCCAGCGCGATCCATTCCTTTTGCCGCTTGTCCATCACCCCGTTCTCGGTGATGGCCTTTTCCATCTCGCCAAAGCCGCGCATCGCCTCGGGGATGACTTTGCGCATCACCCGCAGCTCGCCGCGCATCGTTTCGATCTTCGTCTTGTAGCTCATCTGGGCCTCCTTATTTGAGACCTAGATATATTCATAGTTTGGAATGTCAATCGAAACGCGACGGGGCGAGCGCGGACAGAAGCGCGCGGTCAAGCGCGGGTTGGCGGCCCGCGATCAGATCTGCGACCAGCTCGGCCGCCGCAGGCGCCAGCTGGAAGCCGTAGCCGCCCTGACCGGCAAGCCAGAAAAAGCCGGGCGCGGCGGTGTCAAAGCCGATCACCGGCGCACGGTCCGGCGCAAAGCTGCGCAGCCCGGCCCAATTCGCCAGAAGCCGGGTCACCGGGGCGGTCACCGCCTCCTCATAGCGCGCCAGCCCCTCGGCCAGAACCATGTCATCGGCCCAGGCGTCCTGCGGCTCCACCGGGTCCTCGTCGGCGGGCGAGACGATCAGTGCCCCGGCGTCGGGCTTCATGTACCAGTCCTCGCCCCCGCCGATCACCATCGGCCAGCTGCGGACATCCAGTCCCTCGGGGGCGGGGATGCGCGCCATCGAGCGGCGCAGCGGCGTGATGCCGAGGGTCTTCACCCCGGCCAGCGCGGCGAGCTGATCGGCCCAGGCGCCCGCGGCATTGATCACGATCTTTGCGGTGAAGACGACGCCCCCGGCCTCGACCTCCCAGCCCGCGGGCAGGCGGGTGATCCGGGTGGCGCGGGACCGGGTGCGGATCGTCGCCCCGGCCGCCTTGGCCTCGCGGGTGTAGCGGGCCAAAAGCGCGTCGGTGTCGATGTCCTTCGCCCGGTCGGCATAGCCCGCAAAGGCCACCGTCGCGGGGTTCAGGATCGGCCAGAGCGCCTGCGCCGCGGGGATTGTCAGCGCATCCAGTTGAAAATGCTGAAGATGGTCGCGAAACCGGGCCTCATGCGCGGCATCATCCACCACCATCAGCCCGCGCGGGGTCAGCAGCCCGGAGCCTTCGTAAAAGCCCTGCGAGGCGAGCGAGAGCGCCACCACGACCGGATTGCCATAGCGCGGTTCATAAAGCGCGGCCGAGCGCCCCGAGGCGTGATAGGCCAGATCGGCCTCGGCCTCGAGCAGGGTCAGGCTGCCGAGAGGCGCGAGATGGGCGGCCGCGGAAAGCCCCGCGATGCCGCCGCCAAGAATGAGGAAATCGGTCTGCATGGCGGCAGGTTAGTGGCGGGCAGGCCGGTTGAAAAGGGAGATTGCATCGCGGCTTGCCCCGGGCTTAGGCTGAGGACAGCCAAGGAGGGCGCGATGAAACAGGTTTGGATGCTTGGACTTCTGCTGGCTCTGGCGGCTTGCGGCGACAGCGTGCCGTTGGTGCCGTTCCTTTGAGAAAATGCGGCGCGCTTGTGACGCGCCGCGAGGGATCACTTCTCCTTGCGGACGCCCTTGAAAGGCGTCTTGTCAGAGGTTTTGACGTCCAGGAACCGGCCGGTTTCGGTGTCGCGCTTGACCCAGTGTCCAGAAGGAGTCTGGGTTTGAGAACGATCCTTGACGGCACCGTTACGGTGATTGTCACCTTTCGGGGGATTGGTCGCCATTGCGGTCCTCTCAGCTCACATGACAGCCGGGGCAGCAATGTTTGCAGCCATTGATGCGATTCCAGCTCGGATGACGCCGCTTGGCCTCGGATATCGCATAACTGCAGTGAGAGAAGTCCCCCAAATACTCCCGATTGCTTTGAGCAGGGAGCCACAGACAGCTGCCAGTATGAACCTCATAGTCCCCATTGGGCTGCTGGTTCGTGTTGAGATAATAGTTCGCCATTTTCCTCGCTCCTTAGCTTGAGGAATTGATTGCATTGGAGCGGACGAAGGCTTAGAAACAAAGCGCAACCAGAGACTCATGGCGGTTTCGTCCGCTTTTGTTTTCGAGAAGGCCGACCCTATGGTCGGTCTTTTTGATTCACGGTCCTGCTTAGGGGCAACCTCCCACGATTTCGATATCACAGAATCAGGCAGGCTGCCCGACACTGTTAACGATAAGGGGAATCCGCGAGCGAGTCCAGTCGGAACCATATATGGCGCGTTTCGCACCAAGCCGCGTCTATGTTGATTCTAGGCCAATATATTGTGGATATCAACTGATATTATACATGATTTCAAGAAATTCTCTCATTTGTTCATGTGGATAACTTGCTTTGCCGCGAACAAATCGCGATCAAATCAATAAGGCGCCCGTTGGGGCGCCTTATTCTTCTCGTTAAAATATGGATAGGTCACGCCTGCAGCGGCCGGACCGAGATTTCGCCCTCGGCGCGGCTCTTCATCGCGGCGACGGCGGCGATGGAGGCGGCGGCGGTGGTGAAATAGGGGATCTTGTCATAAAGCGCGACGGCGCGGATTTCGCGGCTGTCCGATACCGATTGGTTGCCATCGGTGGTGTTGAAGACCAGCGCGATATCGCCGTTCTTGAGGCGATCGACGATGTTCGGACGGCCCTCGTAGACCTTGTTCACCGCTTCGGCCTCGACGCCCTTTTCCTTCAGCCATGCCCCCGTGCCGCGGGTGGCAACCAGCGTAAAGCCCATCGCGATCAGATCGCGCGCGGCTGCGGCCAGATCGTCCGACTTGTCGGCATCCTTGATCGACAGGAACACCCGGCCGGTTTCCGGCAGATGCGTGCCCGCGCCCATCTGCGCCTTGAGGAAGGCGCGCGGGAAGTTGCGGTCCCAGCCCATGACCTCGCCGGTCGAGCGCATTTCCGGCCCCAGAAGCGTATCGACGCCCGGGAAGCGGGCGAAGGGCAGCACGGCTTCCTTGACCGAGAACCACGGCGTGTTCGGATCGGCCAGCGTCATCGGATCGGCGAAGGGCAGGGGGGTCTCCGGTCCCACGCCTTCGGGATAGGCGGCGCGCTGCGGGAAGTTCGCCATCGGCTCGCCCGCCATCAGCCGCGCCGCGATCGAGGCAATGGCCGAATCGGTGGCCTTCGCCACGAAAGGCACGGTGCGGCTGGCGCGCGGGTTGACCTCCAGCACATAGATCACCCCGTCCTTGATCGCGAATTGCACGTTCATCAACCCGACGACGCCCAGCGCCAAAGCCATCTTCTCGGTCTGCGCCTTCAGCTCCGCCACGGTCTCGGCCGAGAGCGAATAGGGCGGCAGCGAGCAGGCACTGTCGCCCGAATGGACGCCCGCTTCCTCGATATGCTGCATGATCCCGGCGACATGGACGGTCTTGCCGTCCGAAAGCGCATCGACATCCACCTCGATCGCGCCCGAAAGATAGCTGTCGAGCAGCACCGGGCTGTCGCCCGAGACGGTGACGGCGGTGGTGATGTAGCGTTTCAGATGCTCGGTGTCGCGGACGATTTCCATCGCGCGCCCGCCCAGAACATAGGACGGGCGAATGACCAGCGGATAGCCGACACGGCCCGCGATTTCAAAGGCTTGCGCCTCGGTCGCGGCGATGCCGTTGACCGGCTGCTTCAGCTCCAGATCGTTGAGCAGGTGCTGGAAGCGCTCGCGGTCTTCGGCCAGGTCGATGGCGTCGGGGGTGGTGCCCAGGATCGGGATGCCTTCGGCTTCCAAAGCATTGGCCAGTTTCAAGGGCGTCTGGCCGCCGAATTGCACGATCACCCCGTGCAACGTGCCGTTGTCCTGCTCGACGCGCAGGATTTCCAGCACATGTTCCAGCGTCAGCGGCTCGAAATAGAGCCGGTCCGAGGTGTCATAATCGGTCGACACCGTTTCCGGGTTGCAGTTGATCATGATGGTTTCATAACCCGCCTTCGTCAGCGCGAAGCAGGCATGGCAGCAGCAATAGTCGAACTCGATCCCCTGACCGATCCGGTTCGGGCCGCCGCCGAGGATGACGACCTTCTTGCGGTCGCTGGGCCGGGCCTCGCATTCGACATCGCCCATCGCCGGGACTTCGTAGGTCGAATACATGTAGGGGGTCTGCGCCTCGAATTCGGCGGCGCAGGTGTCGATGCGCTTGAAGACGGCGGTGACGCCCAGATTGCGCCGCGCGCGGCGGACCTGGCCCTCGTCGCGGCCGGTCAGCTTCGCCAGACGCGCATCGGTGAAGCCCATCATCTTCAGCTTGCGCAGGCCCTTTTCATCAAGCGGCAGGCCGTTCTTGCGGATCGCGGCCTCGGCCTCGACGATCTCGCGGATGCGGGCGAGGAACCACGGATCGAAGGCCGTGGCGGTGACGATTTCGGCGTCGGTCAGCCCGTGGCGCATCGCCTGTGCAATCAGCCGCATCCGGTCCGGGGTCTGGCGGGAAATCGCCTTGATCACCGCGGCCTTGTCGGGTGCGCCCTCGATGGCGATTTCGTCAAAGCCGGTCAGGCCGGTTTCCATCGAGGCCAGCGCCTTTTGCACCGATTCGTGGAAGGTCCGGCCAATCGCCATCGCTTCGCCCACCGATTTCATCGCGGTGGTCAGCTCGGCTTTCGAGCCGGGGAATTTCTCGAACGCGAAGCGCGGGATCTTCGTCACGACATAATCGATGGTAGGTTCGAACGACGCCGGCGTGACCTTGGTGATGTCGTTGTCGAGTTCATCGAGCGTGTAGCCCACGGCCAGTTTCGCCGCGATCTTCGCGATCGGGAAGCCGGTGGCTTTCGACGCCAGCGCGGACGAGCGCGACACCCGCGGGTTCATCTCGATCACCACCATGCGGCCGTCGGCCGGGTTGATCGCCCATTGCACGTTCGAGCCGCCGGTCTCGACGCCGATCTCGCGCAGCACGGCAATCGAGCCGTTGCGCATGATCTGGTATTCCTTGTCGGTCAGCGTCAGCGCCGGGGCGACGGTGATGGAATCGCCCGTATGCACGCCCATCGGGTCGATGTTTTCGATGGAGCAGACGATGATGGCGTTGTCGGCTTTGTCGCGCACCACCTCCATCTCGTATTCTTTCCAGCCCAGAAGCGATTCATCAATCAGCACCTGCGCCACCGGCGAGGCATCGAGGCCCGAGCGCACGATGGCCTCGTAGTCGTCGCGGTTGTAGGCGACGCCGCCGCCGGTGCCGCCAAGGGTGAAGGCCGGACGGATGATCGCCGGCAGGCCGATATGTTCCAGATCGATCAGCGCCTGCCGCACGCCCGCGGAAATGTCGTATTTGCCGTTTTCCAGCTTCGGCGCGGCGATGATCGTGGCTTTCGGGTTTTCCAGCCCGATCCGGTCCATCGCCTCGCGGAAAAGCTTGCGGTCTTCGGCCATTTCGATGGCCTGACGGTTGGCGCCGATCAGCTCGACGCCGAATTTCTCCAGCACGCCCATGTCGGCGAGCGCCAGCGAGGTATTGAGGCCGGTCTGCCCGCCCATCGTCGGCAACAGCGCGTCGGGGCGTTCCTTTTCGATGATCTTCGCCACGACCTCGGGGGTGATCGGCTCGATATAGGTCGCATCGGCCATTTCCGGGTCGGTCATGATCGTCGCGGGGTTCGAGTTCACCAGAATGACCCGGTAGCCTTCCTCGCGCAAAGCCTTGCAGGCCTGGGCGCCGGAATAGTCGAATTCGCAGGCCTGCCCGATGATGATGGGGCCCGCGCCGATGATGAGGATGGACTGGATGTCGGTTCTCTTCGGCATGGGGGACCCCTTCATGGCATGGCGCGGCAAGAGGCACCGGGCCGTGGGGGTCCGGTGCGCAAATTGATGGGGGTTATAGTCAGGTCACGGCGCGGCGCAAGCGTCATTCCATGCGCGGCAGACGGATTTGACCGCGGCCGCGGGCGGGGTGGCTTGACTTTGCCCGGCCTTCGCGGTTGATCGGGCGTCGATACGACAAGCCCGGGAAAGGGGAGAGTGATGCACGCCTATCGCAGCCATACCTGCGCCGCCCTCAGCGCCGCGAATGCGGGTGAGGAAGTTCGTCTGTCCGGCTGGGTGCATCGGGTGCGAGATCACGGCGGTGTCCTGTTCCTCGACCTGCGCGACCATTACGGCATCACGCAGATCCTGTGCGACGGCGACAGCCCGGCCTTTGCGGCGCTGGAAAAGGTCCGCGCCGAATGGGTGATCCGCATCGACGGCAAGGTGAAGCTGCGCGACGCCAGCCTGATCAACGCCAAGATCCCGACCGGCGAGATCGAAGTTTACGCCAAAGAGATCGAAGTTCTGGGCCCGGTCGAGGGCGATCTGCCGGTGCAGGTCTTTGGCGAGCCGGAATACCCGGAAGAAACCCGGCTGACCTATCGCTTCCTCGATCTGCGCCGCGACAGCCTGCATCAGAACATGATGCTGCGCTCGAATGTGGTGCGGTCGCTTCGCAACCGGATGTGGGACCGCGGCTTCACCGAATTCCAGACGCCGATCATCACCGCATCTTCGCCCGAAGGGGCGCGCGACTTCCTGGTGCCCTCGCGGCTGCATCCGGGCAAGTTCTATGCCCTGCCGCAGGCGCCGCAGCAGTTCAAGCAGCTGATCATGGTGGCGGGCTTTGACCGCTACTTCCAGATCGCGCCCTGCTTCCGTGACGAAGACCCGCGCGCCGACCGTAGCCCGACCGACTTCTATCAGCTCGACATCGAGATGAGCTTCGTGAAGCAGGAAGACGTCTTCGCCGCGGTGCAGCCGGTCATTCAGGGTCTTTTCGAGGAATTCGGAAAAGGCAAAAAGGTCGATCCGAACTGGCCGCTGATCGCCTATCGCGACGCGCTGCTGTGGTATGGCTCGGACAAGCCCGACCTGCGCAACCCGATCAAGATGGCGGATGTGTCGGAACACTTCAAAGATTCCGGCTTTGCGATTTTCGCGAAACTTCTGGAAAACGACGGTACCGAGGTTCGGGCGATCCCCGCGCCCACCGGCGGTTCGCGCAAGTTCTGCGACCGGATGAACGCTTTCGCGCAGGCGAACGGTCTGCCGGGCATGGGCTATATATTCTGGCGCAAGGCCGAAGACGGGTCGATGGAAGCCGCCGGTCCGATCGCCAAGGCGTTGGGCGCCGAGCGCACCGAAGCGATCCGCACGCAGCTTTCGCTGAACGAAGGCGATGCCGTCTTCTTCCTGGGCGGCAAGGCCGAGCAGTTCGAATCCGTCGCGGGCAAGGCCCGGAACGAAATCGGCCGCGAGCTGGGCCTGACCGAGACCGACACGTTCCGCTTTGCCTGGATCGTCGATTTCCCGATGTACGAGAAGACTGACGAAGGCAAGATCGACTTCTCCCACAACCCGTTCTCGATGCCGCAAGGCGGGCTCGAGGCGCTGATGGGCGACCCGCTCAAGGTCTATGCCTATCAATATGACCTCGCCTGCAACGGCTATGAGCTGGTCTCGGGCGGCATCCGCAACCACCGCCCGGACATCATGTTCAAGGCCTTCGAGCTGGCGGGCTACCCGAAGGAAGAGGTCGAGAAACGCTTCGGCGGCATGGTCAAGGCCTTCCGCTATGGCGCCCCGCCCCACGGCGGCTGCGCGGCGGGCATCGACCGGATCGTGATGCTTCTCGCCGATACCGCGAACATCCGCGAAGTCATCATGTTCCCGATGAACCAGCGCGCCGAAGACCTGATGATGGGCGCGCCTTCGGAGCCGATGAACGAACAGCTGCGCGAATTGCGGCTGCGGGTGCTGCCGAAAGAGGCGTGATCTTCACGCAAGCGTGAGCGGAAGGATGCCGAAGGTGACGACGGCATCCTTTCGTTTCTGCGTATCCTCTCTCGCGGACGTCTGGGCGGGAGGGCAGGATGGAGTTTTCGCAACTGGCGCAGGTGCGCTTCGGTTTCGGCCCCGCGCCGGGCAAGCCCGGTCCCGCCCCCGGTCCCGCCGATGCCGAGACGATGCTGGCGACGCTTGCCGGCCCCGATGATCTGGCCGCCCGCTGGCCGGGGATGACCACCGAACAGGCGCTGGCCGAAGGCCGGGCCTTTCAGGAGGCGCGCAAGGCGACCCGAAACGCCAGCCCGGCCGAGGCCGAGGCCGCCGAAGCGGCGCTGACCGCGAAAAAGCAGCACATGGCGGGGCTCTTGCGCGACAATCTGCAGCTGTCGCTGGCCCGCGCGGTCGAGGCGCCGGACGGCTTTCGCGAAAGACTCTGGGCGTTCTGGCGCGACCATTTCACCGTTCTGGCGAAGCGGCGGCAGGATGTCGGTCTGTCCTGCGCCCACGGCGAGGCGCTGCGGCCCCATATCACCGGCAATTTCAAGACCTTGCTGCGGGTGGCCGAAACCCATCCGATGATGCTGATCTATCTGGATCAGACCTTTTCGATCGGTCCGAATTCGCGGCGCGCGCAAAAGCGTCCCGGGCGCGGGCTGAACGAGAACCTGGCCCGCGAGGTGATGGAGCTGCACACGCTGGGCGTGGGCGGCCGCTACAGCCAGGCGGATGTGCGGCAGCTGGCCGAGCTGTTCACCGGGATGCAGGCGGATTCGGGCGAGGATTTCACCTTTGCGCCGAATCTGGCCGAGCCGGGGGCCGAAACGGTTCTGGGAAAAAGCTACGGTGGCGATCCGGCGCGGCTGGAAGACATTCACGCCGTGCTGGATGCGTTGGCGCTGCACCCCGACACCGCGCGGCATCTGGCCTGGAAACTGGCGGTGCATTTCGTCGCCCCCGATCCCGATCCGGCGCTGGTGAACGCGATGGCCGAGGCCTATGCCGCGGCCGGGGGCGAATTGATGCCGGTCTATCGGGTGCTGCTGACGCATCCGGCGGCACTGCGGCCGCAATTCGCCAAGGTCCGCCAGCCCTTTGATCATGTCGCCACCGGCTTGCGGGCGCTGGGTCTGGACGGGGCGGCGGTGATGGCCTGGGACGAGCGCATGATCCGCGCCCTGGCGCTCGCGCCGATGCGGGCGATGGGGCAATCCTGGCTGGTCACCGACGGTCCCGATGGCTGGCCCGAGGCGGAGGCCGAATGGATCTCGGCGCAGCAGCTGGCGGCGCGGATCAACTGGGCGATGCGGGTGCAGACCCTGCTGGGGCTGCGGCTTGCGGATCCGACGGCCTTTGCCGAAGCGGCGCTGGGGCCGCGGCTGTCGCCCGCGCTGGCGCAGGCGGTGCCGCGGGCGGAAACCCGGGCCGAAGCGGTGGCGCTGGTGCTGGCTTCCGTCGAATTCACAAGGAGATGAACCGATGCTGACACGGCGTTTCTTGTTGAAAGGCGCGCTCCTGGCCGGGTGTTCGGCGGCGGCGCATCCGCTGATGAACGCGGTCACCTTTGCCGCCGTGCCGGGGGATCGGCGGCTCGTTGTGATCATCCTGCGCGGCGGCATGGACGGGCTGGATATCGTGCAGCCCCATGGCGATCCGATGCTGGCGCAGCTGCGCCCCGGTTTCGCCATCGGTCCTGCGGCGGGGGCGGCGGATCTGGACGGGTTCTTCGGGCTGCATCCGCTGCTGGTGCCGAAGCTGATGCCGATGTGGGCGGCGGGCGAGCTGGGCTTCGCCCAGGCCGTCTCCACCCCCTATCGCGACAAGCGCAGCCATTTCGACGGTCAGGACATGCTGGAAGCCGGGACCGGCATGGATGTGCCGGTGTCGCGGATCCGCGACGGCTGGCTGAACCGGCTGCTGCAGACCCTGCCCGGGGCCACGGCCGAGACCGCCTATTCGGTCGGCGAGGAGGAGTTGCGCATCTTGTCCGGGGCGGCGCCGACGATGTCCTGGACGCCTGAGGCCTGGCTGGGCCTGTCGTCGCAGGGGCGGCGGCTGCTCGAATCGATCTATCACGACGACCCGCTGTTTCGCGATGCCGCGGAAGATGCGCTGCGGATGACCGCGCCCGAGGCGCAGATGGACGGGGACGATTCTGCCCCCGCGCCGCGGCGGCGCCCGGCAAAACCCGAGGGGGTGAAAGTGCCCGGCCGCGATCCTCTGGCGGCCTTTGCCGCGGAACGGCTGCGCGGCGCGGCGCGGATCGCCGCCTTTTCGCTGACCGGCTGGGACACGCATCGCAGTCAGGCCAATGCGTTGCGCCGTCCGGCCGAGCAGCTGGCGGCGGCGCTGACGACGCTGAAGACGGAGCTGGGCCCGGTCTGGGGGGAAACGCTGGTGCTGGCGATGACGGAATTCGGCCGCACGGCGCGACAAAACGGCAGTGCGGGAACCGATCACGGCACCGGCGGCGCGATGGTGATGGCGGGGGGCGCGCTGAAGGGCGGCAAGGTCTATGGCCGCTGGCCGGGTCTGGCCGAGGCCGATCTGTATGCCGGGCGCGACCTTATGCCGACGGCCGACAGCCGCGCCTATGCCGCCTGGGCGCTGGCGGGGCTTTTCGGCACGCCGCGCGACGCGCTGGAACGCGCGATCTTTCCGGGGCTCGAGATGGGGGCCGACCCGCGTTTTCTGGCGTGACTCAGGCGAAGAAGGCGGTCCAGGCGGTGCCGCCCACGGCGACCGCCAGACTTGCCGCGCCAAGGCTGAAGCTGGTCCAATGCGCCGCGTCGATCAGGCGCTTGTCGGTCAGATAATGCAGGGCTTTGGCTTTCATCGCGGACCTCTGGCAGGGGATCACCTCGCAGGATCCCGCCGGATTGCGGCGGGAATCGGGAAAGATTGGCGCCTTTGCACGGCAATTGCGCCCTCGCGCCCGGGCGGTTAGCCTGATCCGAAACGGGAGGGTGAAGATGAAACGATTTGGTGAGGCGGTGACCGGCTGGGCGGCGCCGCGGTTTCCCGATGCCAAGGTGATCGACGGCCGGGCCTGCCGCCTGGAGCGGCTGGAGGAACGCCACGCCGATGCGCTGTTTCGGGCCAACAGTGAAGACGACGCGATCTGGGATTACCTGCCCTATGGGCCTTTCCCCTCCGAGGCGGGCTATATCCGCTGGGTCGGCGACATGGCGGCCTCGCACGATCCGCTGTTCTATGCGGTGGTGGAGAAAGAGACGGGGCTGGCCTCCGGGGTGATGTCCTATCTGCGAATCACGCCAGACATGGGGGTGATCGAGCTGGGGCACATCAACCTGTCGCGCAGGCTCTCACGCTCGACCGCGGCGACCGAGGCGATGATCCTGATGATGTCCTGGGCCTTCCGGGCGGGCTATCGGCGGTTCGAATGGAAATGCGACGCGCTCAACATCCCGTCGCGCCGGGCCGCCGAACGGCTGGGGCTGAGCTATGAGGGCATCTTTCGACAAGCGGCGATCGTCAAGGGGCGCAACCGCGACACCGCCTGGTTTGCCGCCACCGACAAGGATTGGCCGGGCCTGCAGGAGGCCTATGAGGCCTGGCTGTCGCCTTCGAATTTCGATGCCAAGGGGCATCAGATCGAGCGCCTCTCCGACTTGACGCGGCTGGTGCGCGTCACCTCGGATCCGGTGCTGGCTGGGCAGTAAGGCTTTGCGTATTTGAGCCAGGAAAAGCCGCGGGTTTTTTCTTGGTCCAAATACGCTCTTGTCCAGATCACCCCGGGGCGCGGGGTCTCAGAACCCCGAAGCTGCGGCAAGGCGGGCCTGCACGATCCCGGTCAGCCGCGAGATCGCCGCAGGGGTCGGCGCGGTCTTGCCGCCCAAAGCGGTGGCCGCCGATTCAAGATCGCCGTCATGCGCCGAGCGTGCCACCCCGGCGAGGAATTGCGCCACATAGCCCAGCACTGCGCCATCGGGACCGGCGGCCAGAACCTCGGCCACATGGTTCAGATCGTCGCGCAGCGCCAGCGGATCGGGCGAGACCTTGTCGTCATTCATCGGCCGCACCCCGGCCGGGCGAACGTCGGGCGGCAGGACCGACAGCACCCGGGCCTGGAAGGCCACCAGCGAATCGAGCGGTTTTTCCATGAAGGCATCCGCCCCCGCCGCCATCGCGTCGGCCATCATGCCGGGATCGCCCGAAAGCCCGATCACCGCGGGGCTGCCGGGACCGCCCGCCTTGATATGGCGGATCAGATCGGCGCCCGAGCCGTCGGGCAGGCCCATGTCCACCACCACCACGTTCGGGCGGTAGGTGGCCAGATGCCGATGCGCCGAGCGCAGGCAATCCGCCCGGCGGATCCGCGCCCCCGAACGCAGGCACAAAAGCCGCACGGCCTCCGAGGCGAAGCGGCTGTCTTCGACCAGAAGCAGGGTCAAGCCCAGCAACGGGCGTTCCGCGGTGGCGGGTCGGCAGGCAAGGAAAGAGTTCAGATCGTCGGTCATGGCGCCACCCTGGCAGAGGAATTGCGGTTCCATGAGTTAACGATGCATTTGCCTAACGTGGGGTTAACGCAAACAGCGAAAGCCGCGCTTGCATCGCGGTTTTCGCCCCCCTATGCGGGGAAAAGCAAAGGGAGGCCCACCATGATCGGACGTCTGAACCATGTCGCCATCGCCGTGCCGGATCTTGCGGCGGCGTCGGCGCAATATGCCAACACGCTTGGCGCAAAAGTGAATCCGCCGCAGGACGAGCCCGACCACGGCGTGACCGTGGTCTTCATCGAACTGCCCAACACGAAGATCGAGCTTCTTTACCCTCTTGGTGAAAACAGCCCGATTCAGGGCTTTCTGGACAAGAATCCCTCGGGCGGGATCCATCACATGTGCTTCGAGGTCGAGGATATCCTTGCCGCGCGCGACAAGCTCAAGGCCGAGGGCGCCCGGGTGCTGGGCACCGGCGAGCCGAAGATCGGCGCGCATGGCAAGCCCGTGCTCTTCCTGCATCCGAAGGATTTCAACGGCTGCCTGATCGAGCTGGAACAGGTGTAAGGCTTTCGGCTGGCGCGGTTATCGCTGCGCCAGCCGGTGAAACAGATGGGTGAAGGCCGCAGCGCCCACCACCGGCACGGCCAGGTTCAGCACCGGCACCGTCAGCGGCAGCGCCATCAGCGCCCCCGAGGCCCAGATCGTGCCCTTGTTGTCCGCATAAAGCGCCTTCGCCTCGGCCCGGCTCATGCGCCGCACCGCCGCCATCTGGAAATATTCGCGGCCAAGCAGATAGCCGTTCAGCGCGAAGAAGACGACAGGCGCGAAGGGCCCGACAAACAGATAGACGATCAGCGCCACAAGGTTCGCCCCCAGCACGACGCCGAAAAACCGCAGACTGTCGCCCAGCGTTTCCGACAGGCTCAGGCGGCGCACCGGCGGCAGGCCGGGGTAATGATGGCGCTCGACCAGCTCGGCCACCTCGTCGAGGAAGAAGCCGGTGAAGATCGAGGCCACCGGCACCATCAGGAAGACCGAGGCGATCAGCATCACCCCGATCGAGGCGATCGACAGCGCCGGGTCGATCCAGCCGATTTCGCCGAAGAAGGGCAGGGTGATCGTGTCGGGGACGAACCAGCCGATCAATTCGAAGAGGCCGAACCAGACGACGAGCAGCAGAAGGATGGCAAGGCCGATGCCCTTGAGAAGAACTTTCAATGCGCCGGGGCGGGCCAGATCGGCCCAGCCGCGCAGGAAGATGTCGAAGATCATGCGTTCACCCATGTGAGGAGAGTGTCCAGATCGGGGCGGGGGCGTTCGGGCGGCGGCGCCGTCTCGGTGCCGATATGGATCAGCCCCGCGACCCATTCGCCCTCGGCCAGACCCAATGCCGGGGCGGCAAAGCGCAGATCATGCGCCACCCAGCCGGTCAGCCAGGAAGCCCCCCAGCCCGCCGCCAGCGCGGCATTCAGAAGCTGCATCCCCGCGGCGCCGACCGACAGGGTCTGCTCGATCGCGGGCACTTTCTCGGTGGGCCGGGGCACGGCGATCAGCGCGACGCAAAGCGGGCTTTGCGCGAATTGCGACACGCCCTTGGCGGCGATCTCCTCGGGCAGAAGATGGGTGGCGGCAAAAACCGCGGCCTCGTCCGCCAGCCGTTCAAGCGCCGGCTTTTCCAGAACGACAAAGCGCCAGGGTTCCAGCTTGCCGTGATCGGGCACGCGCGCGGCGATGGTCAGGATCTCGCGCAGCGCGGCGCGGTCGGGCGCCGGGGCGGCGAGCAGCTTCGGCGGCCGCGAGCGGCGGCTGGCAAGGAAGGTGAGGGCCGCGGCGTCGCGCCGGGCGGGGTTGACGGTGCCGGGGGGAATCTCCATCGCGCATCTCCTGTCTGCGCAAGATATCGGCGGTCGCGTCTAGGATTGCAAGGACGGGCCTTGCCCGGCGGGCCGGGCGCGGTAGAAGGGGGCATGAGGGATGATCTGAGCCATCTTGCGCAACCGGGCGCCGAAATCGCGCTGCGCGTGACCCCCAAGGCCTCGCGCAACGAGATCGTCGTGGCGGAAGATGGCCTGCGCGCCTATGTGACGGTCGTGCCCGAGGGCGGCAAGGCCAATGCGGCGGTGCTGAAACTGCTGGCGAAAAGCCTTGGCGTGGCGAAATCGCGGCTGACCCTGATCCGGGGCGAGACCGCGCGCGACAAGGTGTTCCGCCTCGATTGAGGCGGCCCGGGCGGGAGGCGCGGCCTCCTCTTTCGGCTGCGCCGAAATGCACCCCCGGGATATTTGCGGCAAGATACAGGGGCGCATTTCACCTTGGGCAAATATCCCGGGGGTGAGGCCGCAGGCCGAGGGGGCAGCGCCCCCGTCCGTCGTGTGGATCGCGCAACTCGCGGGCGGATTTTCCCCCTGCGGCATCGCTGCATCTGGTCGCTGACGGATTTGTGAGTTTTCCTGACCAAAGGGTCGAAGCGGATCTCGGTTCGCATTTGGGCGCAGGCAGTGCGCATGCCGGACGGGTCGGGCTGTTCGGGAACGTGGTGTCTTGTCCGCGGTCCTGTCACATGTTCGGACTGGTCGGGGACGAAGAATGATCGGATTTGGCAGATTGCTGGTGTTGCTCGCCGTTATGGCGATTTCGGGGTATTGGGTGTTGCGATTGTCGATGGCGTCGCGAAAACGTGAAGCGCTCGAGGCGGCATGGAACGAGGGCGCGGGTGATGCGTTGGATTTCGATGCCTATCTAAAGAGCGGAATGGCCGCATGGGAAAACAGCCTGCCGCAGCGCATGTTGCGTCTGGTGATGCTGCTGCCCTTCGCGATCGTCGGGTCACTCGTCTTTTTCGCCAACTGAGAGGTGCGCATGGGATACGTCAAATGGACTTTCTGGCTGCTGATCGCGGTGATCTTCGGCAGCTTCCTGCACTACACCCTGCCCCGGCACGAAGTCGTGCGGGTGGTCAATATCTATCAGGAACGGCAGGATCCGAGCGGCTGGACCAGCATCTTCTGGTCGGGGCCGAAGGTGAAGTCCGGCACGCAGACGAGCTATGACGTGCAGTTCATCTCGGCGGTGACGCCCGAGGGCAAGCCGGTCGTCTATCGCAACGAGGACACGGGCTGGGGCTGGCCGCCCTATTTCAAATTCGACACCGCGAACCTGTCGACCCGGGCCGCCGATCTGCAGTCGACGGGCGAGGCGCCGAAATGGGGGGTGATGACCTATTACGGCTGGCGCAGCGAGCTGTTCTCGATCTTCCCGAATGCGGTCTCGATCAAGCCCGTGGACGGGCCCGAGGTCTCGATCGTTCCGTGGTTCAACATCATCTTCCTCACGCTGCTCACGATGGCGATCCTGACGGTGCGGGCGCTGTGGATCCAGTTCCGCCGCAATGCGATCGACCCGGTGCTGGGCGATGTCGCCGATGCGATCGAGGATGTGACCGACCGCGCCGAATCGGGCGTCGACAAGGCCCGGGGCATGTTCGACGATCTGACCGGGAAGAAGTGATCAAGGCGGGGCGCTGCCCCCCATCTCATCCCGGGGTGTTTCGGGCAAGAGGCAGGAAACCGCGTCCGGGTCCCGGGCGCGGTTTTTCCGTTCAGAAGCCGTAGGGCACCCAGATGGTTTTCGTCTGCGTCGCCTGTTCCAGGGTTTCGCGCATCTCCTGCGCCGCCCAGTCGCGCAGCGTCGGGCACCAGGTCGCCTTCAGGCTGGCGGCACTTTCGCGTTCCACCATTGCGGCGCCGTCCGGGCTGCCCGCATACCAGAGCGCCGCCACATCGTCATGGCCCGCCAGCACCTTCGCCAGATCGTCGCGCGGGCCCGAGATCAGGTTCACCACGCCGCCCGGCACGTCCGACGTGTCCAGCACCTGCGCGAAATCGGCCGCCACAAGCGGCTGCGCCATCGCCGGGATCGCCACCACGCGGTTGCCCGCCGCGATCGCGGGCAGCACCAGCGCGGCCAGCCCCAGCAGCGGTTGGCGGTTGGCGCAGGCGATGCCCAGAACGCCCCAGGGCTCGGGCCGGGTCAGGGTCAGCAGCTGCGATTTCGTCTGGATCACCGCGCCTTCGATCTTGTCGGCCAGCGCGGCGGCGCGGAAGGCCAGCCGGATCGTCTGACCGACCTCGGAGGGATCATGGCCGGTCTCGGCCAGACGCGTCTCGAATTCCGCGGTGCGCAGCGCGAGGTTCTCGGCCAGGAAGTAAAGCACCTGCGCGCGGACATGCCCGGTCAGCTTCGACCAGCCCGCCGCCCTGTGCGCCGCCTCGACCGCGTTGCGGATGTCCTTGCGCCCGCCAAGGGGCGCAAGGCCGATCTCGCGGCCCTGATGCGTGACGCGCCAGCTTTGCCCGCCCTCGGGGCGTTTCTGGGCGCCGCCGATGTAAAGCTTCGCGGTGCGGTCGATCGGCTGCGCTGCGGCGGCTTCGGGGCAGGGCGCGGGGTTGAAATCCGGGGCGGGGGCCTCTGGCACCGGGGTCGTCGCGGGGTGGCGGAGCTGGGCGCGCAGCCCCTCGCGCCCGCCGCTGCGGCCAAAGCCGCTGTCACGCCTGCCGCCAAAGGGCGCGGCGGCATCAATCAGGGCGTGGCAGTTGATCCAGACCGTCCCGGTCGCCAGTTTCGCCGCCACATCCTGCGCCAGCGTCAGGTTTTCGGTCCAGACCGAGGCCGCCAGACCAGAGCGCGTCGAATTGGCCAGTTCGACCGCCTCCGCGGGGGTGCGGAAGCTGGTCAGCGTGGCGATGGGGCCGAAGAGATCCTCGGTCACACAGGGGTTTGCGGGGGATGCGTCGATCAGCAGGCCCGGGGCGCAGAAGGTGCCGCGGGCGGGCAGGGGGATGTCCGCCGTGATCAGCCGCGCGCCCTCGGCGACGCCCTTTGCCACAAGCGCGTGCAGATGCGTCCGCCGCGCGGGCGAGACGACCGCCCCCAGATCGGTGCATTTGTCGAGCGGATCGCCAAGCCGCAGTTTCTGCAGCCGGGTCAGCAGGCGGGCGGTGAAGGTCTCGGCCACGGCCTCGGCGACGAAGATCCGCGGTCCGGTGGCACAGATCTGCCCCTGATGGGTCCAGGCCGCGGCGACGACGCCTTCGATGGCGGCATCCAGATCGGCATCGGCAAAGACGAGGACGGGCGACTTGCCGCCCAGCTCCAGCGTCAGCGCCTTGCCCGTGCCCGCCGTGGCGGCGCGCAGGGTGCGGCCGACCTCGGTCGTGCCGGTGAAGGTGATCTTGTCGACCGGGCTTGCCGCAAGGGCGGCGCCGGTTGCCCCGTCGCCGGTGACGATGTTCAAAACCCCCGCGGGCAGGCCGATTTCAAGGCAGATCTCGGCAAAGGCGAGCGCCGAGAGCGGTGTTGCCTCGGCCGGTTTCAGCACCACGGTATTGCCTGCGGCCAGCGCCGGGGCGACCTTCGCGGCCAGCATCAGAAGGGGCGCCTGCGCGGGCAGGATCGCCGCGACGGTGCCCAGGGGTACAAGGCCGGGAAATTCGTCAGCGCATAATTCCGCCCAGCCGGCGTGGTGGTAGACATGCCGGATCGCCAGCGGAAGGTCGAAATCGCGGGTCTCGCGGATCGGCTTTCCAGTATCCAGAACCTCCAGAATTCTAAAAAACGCCTCGCGTTTCTGCAGGGTCCGGGCGATGGCATAAAGCCATTTCGCCCGCTCATGCCCCGACAGCGCCGCCCAGCCGGGGGCGGCGGCGCGGGCGGCGGCAACGGCGGCCCCCACTTCGGCCTCGCTTCCCCGTGTCACCTCGGCCAGGGTCTCGCCCGTAGCCGGGTTTTGCACCGCGACGACCGTGCCGGGCGGCGTCATCGCCCCGCCGATCAGATGGCCAAAGCGGCCGCGGGCCTGCAGCCAGCCCCTCACCTCGCCCGAGGCTTCGGGGGCGGGGCCATAGTCCATCGTCGTCAGGATCTCTTTCACGGAAGGCATCTTTCCCTCAGGCAAGCGCGTGGCGGTGGCTGGCGGCATAGCGGCCGGTGACATGGGTTTCGAGCTGGCGTTCGATGTCGCCCAGCATCGAGGAGGCGCCCAGACGGAACAGGTCGGGCCGGAGCCAGTCGGTGCCCAGCTCCTCCCTCATCAGGATCTGCCAGTTCAGCGCGTCCCTGGCGGTCTTCATCCCGCCCGCGGGCTTGAAGCCGATCTTCACCCCGGTCCGCGCGCCAAAGTCGCGCAGCGCGCGCGCCATCACCAACGACACCGGCAGGGTGGCGTTCACCGCCTCCTTGCCGGTGGAAGTCTTGATGAAATCCGCCCCCGCCTGCATCGCCACCATCGCGGCCTTGTAGACATTCGACAGCGTCTGCAGATCGCCCGTCGCCAGAATCGCCTTCAGATGTGCCGCGCCGCAGGCCGCGCGCATCGCGGCGATCTCGTCATGAAGCTGCGCCCAATCGCCCCGCAGCACCAGCGCGCGCGAAATCACGATGTCGATTTCCGCCGCGCCTTCCTCGACCGCGTAACGGATCTCGGCCAGTCGCAGGGGCAGCGGCATCAGCCCGGCCGGAAAGCCCGTCGCCACCGAGGCCACGCGAATATCCGTGCCCCGCAAGGCCCTGACCGCCGCCGCCACCATCGTCGGATAGACACAGACGGCGCCCGTGCTCAGACGTTCCAGCCCGAGCCCCGCCAGGATGTGATCGGCCAGCGGCGCCCGCGCCTTGGCGCAAAGCCGCGCCACCCGTGCCTCGGTATCGTCGCCCGCAAGCGTTGTCAGATCCATGCAGCGGACCGCATTCACCAGCCAGGCCGCCTGCCATTGCCTCTTCAGCGACCGGCTGCTCCCCAGATGCGCGGCGCGGGCTTCGGCGGCGGGGGTGTTGACGGCGATCTCCTCGAACCAGCTGCGGTCAAGGGGGAAGCCGGGGTTGCGAAGCTGGGGATCGGTCATGGCGGGCCTGTGGTTGCGTTCTTGCAGGCTAGCGGTTGCCGACCCGGGCTTCAATGACCGGCAAAGGCGCAGAATTCGGCGTTGATTCACTCTGACGTGCCGAAACTTCGCAAAACCGGCGGGAAATCGTTGCGGCAAGAGCCGTTTTGCGCATTCTGGCGACATTTGAGGTGATCATGACGATGTTGGCGTTGCGAATCGAGGAACGGGTGGCATTTGCCATCGAACGGCTGCTGCGGGCGGACGACTCCTGGCGCGGTCTGGTGCGCGACATGGTCGATCGCTGGCCCGAGGAGCCGCCGCTGGAACTGGGCTTCACGCTGGTCTCGGCGGCCTCTGCGATCGAAAGCTCCTTTGCGGAAGGCAGCCCCGCGCGCGAGGCGGCGATGCAGGGCTATCGGCTGGCGGCGCTGGTCAGCATGGATGTGCATGCGATGCAGCTTCTGGGCATGGACTGCGACCGGGCCGACCATCTGCTGGCCTATTGGGATATCGACCCGTTTTTCGCAAGACTCTGAATGTTCCGAAAAATGAAAAGCCCCGCCGAGGCGGGGCTTTCGGGATCGGGGGCGGCGTCTCAGGCGTTGGCGGCGCGGATCTGGTCGGCGCGGCCCTTGTCATAGGTGATGCCCTTGTCGTCGAAAAGCTTGTCGAGTTCGCCCGAGAGCATCATTTCGGTGACGATGTCACAGCCGCCGACGAAGTCGCCCTTGACGTAAAGCTGCGGGATCGTCGGCCAGTCGGAATACTCCTTGATGCCCTGACGCACGTCGGCATCGGCCAGCACGTTGACGTCCTTGTAGGTCACGCCAAGGTAGTTCAGCACGCCCGCGACGCGGCTGGAAAACCCGCATTGCGGCATGTCCTTCGTGCCCTTCATGTAAAGGATGACGTCGTTTCCGGCGATGTCGGCCTTGATCTGGTCGAGTGCGGTCATGGGAGGGGTCCTTTCTGCGAAACGTGAACCGCGGCTCATTCGGCCTTGGTGGTCAGGGCAAGGGCATGCAGCGGCGCATTCGGCCCGTCCATCGCGCCTTTCAGCGTGGCAAGGACGGCGCGTTGCTGCTGCACCCGGTTCAGCCCCTTGAACGAGGCGTCGATCACCTCGGCCCCCCAATGGTTGCCGTCCCCGGCAAGGTCGGTGATGGTGATCTTCGCATCGGGAAACCCGGCGCGGATCAGGGCTTCGATGTCACTGGCTTCCATCGGCATGGGCAACTCCTTGTTCTGGGATCAATCTAGGTCGCGCTGCGAGAGGCGACAAGGGCCAAGCGCCGGGCGGCCGTGCCAAGAGACGCCGCGCGGCGCAGGCCGCTGCGATGGTCGGTTGTCGGGGGGGGGGGGGGGGGGGCGG
>NZ_QKZO01000006.1:0-18808 GCF_003254295.1 Rhodobacter capsulatus | reverse complement strand
GGGGGGGGGGGGGGGGGGGGGGGGGGGGGGGGGGGGGGGGGGGGGGGGGGGGGGGCGTCAGATGCCGCGAGCTTCGGGGGGCGTCGGCGACGGCCCCCGAAGCGCAGGTGTTCAGCCTTCGACGGCGGCGGCAAAGGCGGTGCGGTAAAGCGTGCTGAGGTCCGCCAGCGGCGCGGTGTCGGCGCCAAGGGCAACGGTGTCGCCGCCGAAGATGCCGACACGGTCGAGCGGCACCCCGGCCGCCTGCGCCGCGGCTTCCAGCGCCTCGGCCCCGGCCTCGTCACAGGCGACAAGGTAGCGGGCCTGATCCTCGCCGAACAGCTGCGCGATGTCGCCGCTGTCAAGCTGCACGCCGATCCCGGCGGCCTCGGCCATCTCGAAGGCCGCCAGCGCCAGACCGCCATCGGTCAGATCGGCGGCGGCTTTCAGCACCCGGCCATTGGCGCGGATGAATTCGCCATGCTTGCGTTCATCGGCCAGATCGACCGGCGGCGCGTCGCCCGCTTCGATTCCGAAAGCCTCGGCAGCCAGCGCCGATTGCCCCAGATGGCCATGGGTGACGCCGATCACCAGCGCGATGTCGCCCGCTTCCGGCAGCCCGCCGATCAGATCGTCGAGCGATTTCAGCAGGCCCACGGCGCCGATCGTCGGCGTCGGCAGGATGCCCGAACCGTCGGTTTCGTTGTAAAGCGAGACGTTGCCCGAGACGATCGGGAAATCGAGCGCCTTGCAGGCTTCGCTGATGCCTTTGATCGCGCCGACGAACTGGCCCATGATCTCGGGCTTTTCCGGGTTGCCGAAGTTCATGTTGTCGGTGGTGGCCAAGGGCAGGGCGCCGACGGCGGACAGGTTGCGATAGGCTTCCGCCACCGCCTGCTTGCCGCCCTCGAACGGGTTGGCTTTCACGTAACGCGGCGTCACGTCGGAGGTGAAGGCCAACGCCTTGTCGGTGCCATGGATCCGCACCACCCCGGCGCCCAGACCCGGACGGCGCACGGTGTCGCCCATCACCTGCGTGTCATATTGCTCGAACACCCAGTTTTTCGCCGCATAGTTCGGCGCGCCGATCAGCGCTTTCAGCGCGGCAATCGGAGTGATTTCGGGCAGCTGACCCAGCGGTTCGGCGGGCGGCGTTTCCACCCAGGGCCGGTTGTATTCCGGCGCCGCCGAAGACAGTTTCGACAGCGGCAGATCGGCCTTCACCTCGCCCTTGTGCAGGATCAGGAAGCGGTCCTCGGCAATCGTCTCGCCGACGATGGCGAAATCCAGATCCCATTTTTCAAAGATCGCCCGCGCCTCGGCCTCTTTTTCGGGCTTCAGCACCATGAGCATGCGTTCCTGACTCTCAGAAAGCATCATCTCATAGGCGGTCATGTTCTTTTCGCGCTGCGGCACGGCATCCAGGGTCAGCTTGATGCCCAGGCCCCCCTTGTCGCCCATCTCCACCGCCGAACAGGTCAGGCCCGCGGCGCCCATGTCCTGGATCGAGATGACGGCATCGGTCTGCATCAGCTCCATGCAGGCTTCCATCAGGCATTTCTCGGTGAAGGGGTCGCCGACTTGCACGGTCGGGCGTTTCTCCTCGATCGTGTCGTCGAATTCCGCCGAGGCCATGGTGGCGCCGCCGACGCCATCGCGACCGGTCTTGGCACCCAGATAGACGACCGGCATGCCGACGCCCGAGGCGGCGCAATAAAAGATGTTGTCGGTTTGTGCCAGGCCCGCGGCAAAAGCATTCACCAGGCAGTTGCCGTTGTAGCTGTGGTGAAAGCGCACTTCGCCGCCGACATTGGGCACGCCGAAGCAGTTGCCGTAGCCGCCCACGCCCTCGACCACGCCCTTGACCAGATGCGGGGTTTTCGGATGGCTCGGCACGCCGAAGGACAGGCTGTCCATCGCCGCGATCGGCCGCGCGCCCATGGTGAAGACATCGCGCAGGATGCCGCCGACGCCCGTCGCCGCGCCCTGATGCGGTTCGATGTAGCTGGGGTGGTTGTGGCTTTCCATCTTGAAGATGATCGCCTGCCCGTCGCCGATATCGACGACGCCCGCGTTTTCGCCGGGGCCGCAGATCACCTGCGGGCCGGTGGTGTGCAGCGTGCGCAGCCAGACCTTGGACGACTTGTAGGAGCAATGCTCGTTCCACATCGCCGAGAAGATGCCCAGCTCGGTGAAGCTCGGCGCGCGGCCGATGATCTCGAGGATGCGCTGATACTCATCCGGTTTCAGCCCATGGGCGGCAATCAGGTCGGGGGTGATCTGCGGCTCGGTCATCGGCTCCTCCGGCATCGGCTTTGGCTTCCCTTAGAACATCGGCGCCGGTCGGGGAAGGGGAGAGCAGGGCTTGCGCAAGGTTTTTGCCCGCGCGGCGTGGCGCCGATGCACGCGCCGATGCACGAAGGGGGGGGGGGCGACGGCGCGGCGAAGCGACATGCCCCCGATCCAAAACGACACCCTGCCGCAGAATAAAAAAAGGGCCGAGACAAGCTCGGCCTTAGTCCAACAGGGAGGTAGAAGGTGATGCGCGTTTCCGCAACTCATCGCCTTCGGAGCCTGATTTATGGGCAGAATAAGAACGGTTCAAGGAGAATCATGCTGCGGGTGCAGCATGGCTGCTATGCGTTGCACGAATGTCTGGGGTCGCTTCGCAGTTGCAGGCCTGCCGGGCTCACTCGACGGCCGCCTCGCCCGTCTGCGCGCGGCGATAGGCGAGGATCTCTTCCTGCACGAAATCGCGGAAGGCATTGACCCGGCGCGAGGAGCGCAGTTCCTCGGGATAGGCCAGAAAGACCGGCACTTCGACCGACTCGACCGCGGGCAGGACGCGTTCCAGATGCGGGAAATCGGCGGTCAGATAATCGGGCAGCACGCCGACGCCGATATGGTTCAGGACGCCCTGCAGCACGCCGAAATAATTGTTTACCATCAGCGTCGAGGGCACGCCATGCGCCATCACGCTCTGGGTCAGATGCGCGCCCGCCTGCACCTGCGGCGTGGCGGGGTTCTGGCAGATCAGCCGGTGCTTCGACATCTCCTCGATCCGCTCGGGGCGGCCGGCGCGGGCGATGTATTCGGGCGTCGCATAAAGCCGCATCCGGATGTTGATCAGCCGCTTGCGGATCAGATCGGCCTGGGCCGGTTCCTTCATCCGGATCGCCACATCGGCTTCGCGCATCGGCAGGTCCAGCACCCGCTCTTCCAGCATCAGGTCGATTTTCAGGTCGGGGTAGCGGTCGTAAAGCTTGACCAGCCGCGGCGCCAGCCACATCGTGCCAAAGCCCACGGTGGAGGTCACCTTCAGCTCGCCGAAGACCTCTTCCTCGCTGTCGCGGATCCGCGCGGCGGCGGCATCCAGCTTTTTCGCCATCGTCGAGGTGGCGTCGAACAGCAATTCGCCCTGTTCGGTCAGGATCAGGCCGCGGGCGTGACGGTGAAAGAGGGTGGTGCCAAGCGATTCTTCCAGCGCCCGGATCTGTCGGCTGACCGCCGATTGCGACAGGTGCAGCGCATCGCCCGCATGGGTCAACGACCCGGCATCCGCCACCGCGTGGAAGATGCGCAACTTGTCCCAGTCCATGCCCTGCACGACGCCACCTGTTCATACCTGTTCTGCATCGGCTGCATACCTAAAACGCCGTCTCTTCACAAATGGCTTTCGGTCAAATTCACTGTTAGCGCGTAAACTTTGTTGTTACAGGCGCTTTTGTGCATCCATGCAGAGGTTGCGGGAGGGCCAACTCGCGCAATAGGCGTTTATTTCCGCCTCCGAGAGGCTTAGAACCAAGGAAAGCGCGGTTCAGGCGCAAACGGGTGGAGAGGCAGGCATGGCAGTTGGAGTTTTCGACAGTGGGCTGGGCGGTCTGACGGTCTATGAGGCGGTCTCGAAGCGGCTGCCCGAGGTGGCCTTTGTCTATTACGGTGACAATGCCCATGCGCCCTATGGCGTGCGCACCCCCGACGACATCTACAACCTGACCTGCAAGGGCGTCGAACGGCTGTGGGACGAGGGCTGCGATCTGGTGATTCTGGCCTGCAACACGGCCTCGGCTGCGGCGCTGAAGAAGATGCAGGAACACTGGATCCCGAAGGACAAGCGGGTGCTGGGTGTCTTCGTGCCCTTGATCGAGGCGCTGACCGAACGGCAATGGGGCGACAACTCTCCGCCGCGGGAAGTGGCGGTGAAACATGTGGCGCTGTTTGCGACGCCCGCCACTGTGGCCTCGCGCGCGTTTCAGCGCGAACTCGCCTATCGCGCCATCGGCGTCGATGTCGAGGCGCAGCCCTGCGGCGGCGTCGTCGATGCGATCGAGGCGGGGGATGAGATCCTGGCCGAGGCGCTGGTGCGTTCGCATGTCGAGGCGCTCAAGCGCCGGATGCCGCATCCCGAGGCGGCGATCCTGGGCTGCACCCATTACCCCTTGATGCAAAAGACCTTTCAGGAGGCTTTGGGGCCGCAGGTCAAGGTTTACAGCCAGGCCAATCTGGTGGCCGAAAGCCTGGCCGATTATCTGACCCGCAAGCCCGAATTCCTGGGGGCGGGCAAGGTGTCGAAATTCCTGACCACCGGCGATGCGGCCTCGGTCTCGATGCATGCGACGCAGTTCCTGCGCCACCGGATCAGCTTCGAGGCCGCCTGAGGCTCAGCCGAAGCGGTTCGGCCCCGGCGTGCCGCGCGAACACATGAAGACGAACATCGCGATCATGTAGGCGAGGCTCAGCAGCGACATCAGCCCGAAAACGGCAAGGGCGGCCGCTTCGGGCGTGCCGCCCGCGGCCTGGGTCGCGACGCCGAGCAGGCCGATCATCAGACCCGCCGGGATCAGCGCCAGATAGAAGCCGCCGACCCACCAGCCCGAGCGGTCGGTGTCATGCAGCCGCCGCACCGTCACCGAGAGCGAGGGCAGAAAGGTCGCCAGCGAGACAAGGCCGCTCAGCACCGCGCCGTCGCGGCCCATCGTCGTCTCCAGAATGCCGCCGACGAAGCCGAGGAGCAGGCAGAACAGGAAGAACCACCAATATTCCGAGCGGCTCGCCCGGCCACGGAAGGTGACATATTTCTGGAAGCAGACCTTGATCGCCTCGATGAAGCTGCGCGCGGGCGCGGCGCCCGAAGCGCCCGCGCCATGGGACCCGGCGCCCGGATAGCCCGCGCCCGGGTAAGCCGCGCCCGGCATCGCGGGCGGTCCGGCGGGCGGCGCGGCGGGGGCGAGGGGCTGCGGCGCAAAGGCGAAATGCCGGTCTGCGCGGTCCCAATTGGCCATCCCCCCGGACCAGACCAGCGTGTCGGCCTTGACCCGTCCGGCCCGGATCAGATCGCGGATCACCAATTCGTCCACCGGGCCTTCGCTCTTGCCCGCCCATGCGTAATGCCACGCCTTCGCCATGAAACCCTCGCGCAAACTTTGCTTGCGTGGCACCTTAGCCTGAGGCAGGACGGGGCGACAATTGCGGAGACGACAATGACCCAGAAAATCGCCATCCTCGGGGCTTCGGGCTATACCGGCGCCGAGCTTGCCCGGATCATCGCGACCCATCCCGAAATGGAGATCACGGCGCTGTCGGGCGACCGAAAGGCCGGGATGCGCATGGGCGATGTCTTTCCGCATCTGCGCCATATGGGTCTGCCCGATCTGGTGAAGATCGAGGAGATCGATTTTTCCGCCATCGATCTGGCCTTCTGCGCGCTGCCGCATGCGACCTCGCAGGCGGTGATTGCCGAGCTGCCGCGCGATCTGAAGGTGGTGGACCTTTCCGCCGATTTCCGGCTGCGCGATGCCGCCGAATACGAAAAATGGTATGGCAAGCCGCATGCGGCGATGGATCTGCAGGCCGAGGCGGTCTACGGGCTGACCGAATTCTACCGCGACGAGCTGAAGACGGCGCGGCTTTGCGCGGGCACCGGCTGCAACGCGGCGGCCGGGCAATATGCGATCCGTCCGCTGATCGAGGCGGGGGTGATCGATCTTGATGAAATCGTCATCGACCTGAAGGCGGGGGTTTCCGGCGCCGGGCGCGCGCTGAAGGAAAACCTTTTGCATGCGGAGCTGGCGGGCGGCACCATGCCCTATTCGGCGGGGGGCAAGCACCGGCATCTGGGCGAATTCGATCAGGAGTTTTCCAAGGCCGCCGGGCGGCCGGTGCGGGTGCAGTTCACGCCGCATCTGATGCCCTTCAACCGCGGCATTCTGGCCACCGTCTATGTCCGCGGCACCCCCGAAGACATCCATGCCGCGCTGGCCGCGCGCTATGAACACGAAGTGTTCCTCGAGGTGCTGCCCTTTGGCCAGCTGGCCTCGACGCGCTCGATCGCCGGGTCGAATTTCGTCCATCTGGGCGTGATCGGCGACCGGCTGCCGGGCCGCGCGGTCGTCACCGTGGCGCTCGACAACCTCACCAAGGGCTCTTCGGGGCAGGCGATCCAGAACGCCAACCTGATGCTCGGCCTGCCCGAAACCCTGGGGCTGATGCTGGCCCCGGTCTTCCCGTAACGCAGGGGCAGGACGATGAAAAACCTGAAGAAAACGCGGCGCATCCAGATTTTGGCGGTGGCGGGGGGCGCGCTTGTGCTCTCGACCCTGCTGATCGGCTACGGCATGCGCGACGGCATCAACTTCTTCCGCGCCCCCTCGCAGATCATCGCCGAACCCCCCGCCGCGGGCGAGGTGTTCCGTCTGGGCGGTCTGGTCGAGGAAGGCACGCTGGTGCGCGGGCAGGGCGAGGCGATCACCTTCAAGGTCACTGATGGCGGCGCCTCGGTGCCGGTCACCTTCACCGGCGTGCTGCCCGACCTCTTTGGCGAGGGCAAGGGCATGGTCGGCACCGGCGCGATGGTCGATGGCGTCTTCGTGGCGCGCGAAATCCTGGCCAAGCATGACGAAAACTACATGCCCAAGGAAGTGACCGAGGCGCTGAAGGAACAGGGCGTCTATCGCGATCCGACCCAGCCCGAGGGCTGAACGCGCCCGTTGCCGATCGTTAACCTGATTTCGTCACCCTTTGCGCTCAGCCAAGGGGGACCGGATGAGATCTGTCTACGAGATTGCCAGGGAAATCGTCGCCCGCGAGGGTGGCTATGTGAACGACCCCTCCGATCCCGGGGGGGCGACGAACTACGGGGTGACGCTGGGCACGTTGCAGCGGCTTGGCCTCGATCTGAACCGCGACGGGGTGGTGAGCACGCGTGACCTGCGGCTCATCTCCCCCGATCAGGCGGCCGAGATCTATGTCACGCATTATTTCAAGGCACCGAAGCTGGATCAGCTGCCCGCGGCGCTGCAGGCCTCGGTCTTCGACATGCAGGTGAATGCGGGCGCGCAGGCGATCCGCCTTTTGCAGGAGCTGCTGGGCCGGATGGGCCATCCGGTGGCCGTCGATGGCGTGCTGGGGCCGCAGACGATCGCTGCGGCGCAGGCGGCGGCGGCGCAGGCGGCGGCGGCGCGCGAGCCGCAGCTTTTCGCCGATGCCTACGGGATCGCGCGGCGGAATTATTACTACGATCTGGCCGAGCGCCGCCCGGCGAGCCGCAAATATGCGACGACGCGGGCGGGCACCAAGGGCGGCTGGATCCTGCGCGCCGAGGAATTCATCTCGCCCCGCTTCCATCTGAGCGCGGCACAGCATCGGGCACGGGTGGCGACATGGGGCTGATCGGGACGATTCTGGGCTCGCCCGCGGCGACGGGGGCGATCGGGACGGCGGTGACCTCGGTGGCCGAGGTCTTCACGCCGAATGCGACGAAGAAGCTGGAGGCCGATGCGGCGGCCTGGCAGGCGGCGCTTGCCGAACACGGGGCCGAGTTCCAATACGCCCGGCCCGGGCTGTTCGACCGTTTCGTCAACGGCTTGAACCGGTTGCCGCGGCCGATGCTGGCCTTGGGCACGCTGGGACTTTTCGTCTATGCGATGATCGATCCGGCGGGGTTCGCGGCGCGGATGGTCGGGCTCAATGCGGTGCCGGAGCCGCTCTGGTGGCTTCTGGGCGCCATCGTCGGGTTCTATTTCGGCGCGCGGGAATTTCATTACAGCCGTGCCCGGATGATCCCCGCCCCGGCGCCGGTCGTCGCCCCCGAGGACAATCCGGCGCTGAGCGAATTCCTGTCGAAAGGCGCCGCCGGGGCCGCGCCCGCGACGTGATCAATACATCCGGGTGGGCCGGTCGAAGACCTTCCGGCCCATCAGCGAGGCGATCTGATCCACCATCAGTTCCGCCGTGCGACCGCGTTGACCGAGCGGAGGCGCAAAAGGGGGCTGTCTGCCCCCTCTTCGGGCTTTGCCCGAATTCACCCCCGAGGATATTTCAGCCAAGGTGAAATGGCATGACTTTCATCTTGCCAAAAATACCTCGGGGGGAGTCCGCTTGCGGACCGGGGGGCAGCGCCCCCCGCCTTACTCCCGCCGACCGGCGAAGCGCTTCGCCCAGTCTTCGCGCTCCTCGTCGGTGATCTTGCGGAAGAGGTTCTCCGGCACCGCAAAGGCATGGCCCGCGGGCAGAACCCGCAGCGCGGCATCCAGATCCTCGGGCCAGGACCAGTCGTCGCAGTTCAGCGCCGTCATGATCGCCTGCGCCGCATCCGGGATGAAGGGACGCGAGAGCACGGCATAAAGCCGGATCAGATGCAGCGCGAAGGCGATGATGCCGCGCGCGGCGGCCTCGTCGGTCTTCACCACGCTCCAGGGCGCGGCGGCCTGCAGATATTCGTTGCCCAGCACCCAGAGCCCGCGGAGTTCCTCGGCGGCGCGGCGGACGTGAATTTCGTCCATCGCCTTTTCGTAAGCCGCCAGCCCGTCGCGGAACTGCGCCATCAGCGCGGTTTCGCGTTCGGTCATCGCCACGGCGGCGGGCATTTCGGGGCCGAATTTCGAATTGCAGAACTTCGTCACCCGGCTGACCAGGTTGCCCAGCACATCGGCCAGATCCTTGTTCACCGAGGCCTGGAAATTCTCCCAGGTAAATTCGGCATCGGCGCTTTCGGGCGCGTGGCTGAGCAGCCACCAGCGCCAGTAATCCGAAGGCAGGATGCCGAGCGCCTGATCCATGAAGACGCCGCGCCCGCGCGAGGTGGAGAACTGGCCGCCGTCATAGTTCAGATAGTTGAAGGACTTGATGTAATCGACCAGCTTCCACGGCTCGGCCGACCCAAGGATCGTCGAGGGGAAGGACAGCGTATGGAACGGCACGTTGTCCTTGCCCATGAACTGGGTATAGGTCACGTCGCCCGCGCCCTGATCGAGCCGCCACCAGCGCGCCCAGTCGCCGCCGGTCTTCTCGGCCCATTCCTGCGTGCCCGCGATATATTCGATCGGCGCGTCGAACCAGACATAGAAGACCTTGCCCTCCATCCCCGCCCAGGGCGCGCCCGGAAATTGCGCCGGAACGCCCCAGCTCAGATCGCGGGTGATGCCGCGGTCCTGCAGACCCTCGCCGTCAAAGAGCCATTTCTTCGCGATCGAGGTCGAAAGCACCGGCCAGTCGGTCTTGCTGTCGATCCAGGCGGCCAGCTTGTCCTTCATCGCCGACTGGCGCAGGAACAGATGCTTCGTCTCGCGCATTTCCAGATCGGTCGAGCCCGAGATCACCGAACGCGGGTTGATCAGATCGACCGGGTCAAGCTGCTTGGTGCAATTGTCGCATTGATCGCCGCGGGCGCTCTCGAAGCCGCAATTCGGGCAGGTGCCCTCGATGTAGCGGTCGGGCAGGAAGCGGCCGTCGGTCACCGAATACATCTGTTTTTCGGTGACTTCGCGGATCAGCCCCTGATCGGCCAGCGCCTTGGCGAAATGCTGGGTCAGGGCGCGGTTCTGCGGGCTTGAAGACCGGCCGAAGTGATCGAAGCTCAGCCGGAAGCCGCCCGCGATCGCCGCCTGCACGTCATGCATTTCCGCGCAATAGGCGGCGACGGGCTTGCCCGCCTTGGCCGCGGCCAGTTCCGCCGGGGTGCCGTGTTCGTCGGTCGCACAGATGAACATCACCTCGTGGCCGCGCCCGCGCAGATAGCGCGCGTAAAGATCGGCCGGCAACTGGCTGCCCACAAGGTTGCCCAGATGCTTGATGCCGTTGATATAGGGAATCGCCGAGGTGATGAGATGACGCGCCATGACCCTTGCCCGCTTGCCGCAACTGCAGCCCTTTAGCGTGGCAGGCCGTCGCTGGCCAGAGGGTTTCGCCCTTTTGACCGCGCGACCTGCGACAGTCCGTCTTATGGAAAGACACAATCTCGTGCTTGCGGAACTGAACGAAGCAGTGCACAGCTTAGACGTGTGGCGGCCCCTCCCCGTCAGCATGCAGCGGACTCCAGAATGGACTATTCCTGGCCCACCCGCGGGGCGCCAGATGATGGCGTCGTCGCAATCGATGCGCAGGGCCGCATCGATTATCTGAACGCTGCGGCCGCGGCGCTGTTCGGCTATGTCCCGGAGGCGCTGCTGGGCCAACTGCTGGAAATCCTGATCCCTGAACCGCAGGCCGCTGTCCATGCGCGATTGCGTCGCGCCTTTGCCGCGGGCAAGGTGCCGCTGGCGATCGGGCGGATGCGCGCGGTGCGCGGACGGCGCCGCGACGGCACCGAGATCGCGCTGCATGTCATCCTGAAACGCGATGCCGATACCGGACGGGTCTTCGCCTTCCTGCATCCGCTCGAACGGCCGGGCCGCGGCCGGATCGAAAGCCGCGAGGCGGGCGAGGATCCGCTGACCGGCCTGCCGGACCGGCGCGCGCTGCGCAGCGATCTGGATGCGGTGCTGACCCGTGCCGATCCGACGCAGCCGCAGGTCTGCCTGCTGTTCGTCGAGATCGACCCCTTCGCGGGCAACCGCGCCGCCGTCGATCCCGCCCATCACGAGGCGCTGATGCGGTCCTGTGCCGACCGGCTCGAGCGGCTCGAAACCGAGGCCGTGACGCTTTATCGCTCGGGCGAGGACGGGTTCGTGTTCCTGATGGTGCAGGAGGCGGGGGCGGCGATCCCCGGGCCGCAGCTGACGCGGGTGATGACGGCGCTGCGGGCGCCGTTCGAGATCGGCGGTCAGCCCCTGCATCTGGAATTCGGCATCGGCCATGCCTGCGCGCCGGAGCATGGCGCCCATGCGGGCGAGCTGATCGCCAATGCGGCGCTGGCGCTGGCGGCGTCGAAGGCGGCGTTCAACCGCCCCACCGGCTATGACGAAAGCCTGCGCAACCGGGTCGAGCACCGGCACCGGCTGTTGCGCGACCTGCGGGCCGCGGTGGAACGGCGCGAATTCGAGCTGTTCTACCAGCCGCAGGTCGATCTGGCGAGCGGGCAGATCGTGGCGCTGGAGGCGCTGTTGCGCTGGCGTCACCCGGAATGGGGGCTGCTTCTGCCCGGCGCCTTCATGGAGGTGCTCAGCGCCTCGGAGCTGTCGCTGGCGGTGGGGGACTGGGTCCTGCGCGAGGCCTGCACCCAGGTCGCGATCTGGAACCGGCACCGCAAGGCGCCGCTGACGGTGGCGGTGAACGTCTTCCCGCGCCAGTTCGACCGCGACATCCTGCCCGCGGCGATCACCCGCGCCCTTGCCGAAAGCGGCCTGCCGCCGCGGCTGCTCGAGATCGAGATCACCGAGAACATCGTGATCGACCCCGCCGCCCAAAGCACCGAAGTCTTCGAGGCGCTGACCGCGACCGGGGTGGCGCTGGTGCTGGACGATTTCGGCACCGGCTATGCCTCGCTCACCTGTCTGGCCCGGCATCCGGTGCAGAAACTCAAGATCGACAAGAGCTTCGTGGCCGGGCTCGACACCGGCCCCGGCTATCGGGCGATCCTGAAATCGCTGCAGGCGCTGGCCGGGACGCTGGGGCTTGGCACCGTGGTCGAGGGGGTGGAGACCGAGGAAACCGCGGCGCTGATGCGCGATTTCGGCTTCGAGGTCGGGCAGGGCTTTTTCTGGAGCCGCCCGCTGGAGCGCGAAGACTGCGCCCGCGCGCTGGGACTTGTCGGGCAGGGGGCGGATGCCTGGGTGTGATTGTTAATTGAGCGGACGATCAAAAACGACTTCTTGAAAAGCAAAAACGACAAAATTCTTGATGTTTTCCCGGCGCTGCAACAGGGTGCAGGCGAAAGTGATTCGATCCACAGGGGTTCGGGGGAAGGTCTCGGGATGCACACGGAAGCGATTGCCCGCAGCTACAAGCGCTGGGCGCCGATCTATGACAGAACCTTTGGCAAGATCACCCATGCCGGGCGTCATCATGCCGTGCGCGAGGTGAACGCCTCGGGCGGTGCGGTTCTGGAGGTGGGCATCGGCACCGGGCTGGCGCTGGATCTTTACGAGCCCTCGAAAGTCGCGGTGACCGGCATCGATCTGTCGCCCGACATGCTGGCCAAGGCGCAGGCGCGGGCCGAGGCGCAGGGGCTGCGCAACGTCGCCGGGCTGCACATCATGGATGCGCGCGAACTGGCCTTTGAGGACGAAAGCTTCGATCACGTCGTGGCGCTGCACATCATGTCGGTGGTGCCCGAGCCGCGCCGGGTGATGGCGGAAATGGCGCGGGTCTGCCGCGTCGGCGGCACGGTGCTGATCACCAACCATTTCGCCCGCGAAAAGGGCGGCTGGGGCGTCGCGGCGAAACTGGCCGCGCCGATGGCCGATGCGCTGGGCTGGCATTCCGACTTCTCGCGCGATCAGGTGATGGCCGAACCGCGGCTGAAACTGGTCGAGGAAACCCGCCTGCCGCCCTTCGGCCTGATGACCTATCTGCGCTTCCGTCGCGTCGCGTAAGCGCCGGCCCCGCCCTCAGGGCAGGGCCAGGATCACATGGCTCGACTTGATCAGGGCCGTCGTCTCCACGCCGGGGTGCAGATCCAGCATCTCGGCGCTGTCGCGGGTGATCGTCGCGGTGATCGTCTTTCCGCCGCCCAGATCCAGCGTGATCTCGCTCGAAAGCGCGGCGTCGATCCGCTCGATCACCCGGCCCTGCAGCCGGTTGCGCACCGACAGCCGTTCCGGCACGCCCGCCCCCGCCAGCAGGACGAAATTCGATTTCACCAGCGCCAGCACCTCCGATCCCGGCGCCAGCCGCATCTCGGCCGCCGAGCGCGCGGTGATCACCGCCGTCAGATCCTGCCCCTCGCCCAGCCGCATCCGCACCTGCGCCGCCACGTCATCGGCCGCCACCGCCCAGACCTTGCAGGCCCAGGCATTGCGCGCCGAGGTCCGCAAGGACAGCCCCCGCAGCACCTCGGCCGGATCAAGGTTCAGGCTTTTCTCGAAACTGGACAAAAGTTTGGCCACGCCCTCCTCGATCGCGCCATAGGCCGCGATCAGCTTTTCGCCCGCGGGCGTCAGCGCCGCGCCGCCCCCCGCCTTGCCGCCCGGCGCCGCGGTGACGACCGGGGCGGACAGCAGGTTGTTCATCGCCTGCACCCCGTCCCAGGCCGCCTTGTAGGACAGCCCGACCTCGCGCGCCGCCGCCGAAATCGAGCCGGTGCGCCCGATCGCCGCCAGCAGCGCCACCCGTTCCGCCCCCATCCGCGCGCCCGTCCGTTCCAGCACCAGCGCCCCGCGCATTCCGTCCGTCATCGCCGCCTCCCGTTTCGCCGTCTCCCGCTTCGTTGCCGCCATTGTGGCGCAAACCGGCCCCGGGGGCCACTGCCGCAAGCGTCCCGCCGACTCATGGCCCCGCGTTATGGCCCCGCGCCGAAACCGGCATATCCGTGCGTCCAGCGCCCAAATCGCGGGCAATGTTCCAAAAACAGCCCGTTTTGGCATCACTTGGCATGGGATATGAAGATGCGGGTGATAACGGCGCCGGGTGCAACCGACAAGGCTCTGCCCTTCCGGAAAAACCATCGCTATTAGTCATGGCTATATAACGAGACACGCTTCGGACCCTGCCATGAACGAACAGCCCCTCATCGCTGCCCTGAGCCTGCAACGCGCGGGGGCGCCGCGGGTGGGCGGCGACCGGATCCGGCTGCTCGAAGCGATCGCCCGTCACGGCACGATTGCCGCCGCCGCCCGCGAGGTCGGTCTGTCCTACAAGACTGCCTGGGATGCGGTCGGCACGCTCAACAACCTGTTCGAACAGCCGCTGGTCGAGGCCGCGCCGGGGGGCCGCACCGGCGGCAATGCCCGCGTGACCGAGGCGGGGCGGGCGCTGATTGCCGGGTTCGATCTGCTGGAAGGCGCGCTGACCAAGGCGCTGAGCGTGCTCGAAGGCGGCGTCACCGCGCCGGAAAAAGCCCTCAACACGCTTTGGAGCCTGACGATGCGCACTTCGAACCGCAACACCCTGCGTTGCACCGTCACCCGCGTCACGCCTGGCGCGGTCAATGCCGAGGTGGAGCTGGCGCTGACCGACGGCCACAGCCTGACCGCGGTGATCACCGAACGCTCGGTCCGCGACATGGGCCTGGCCCCGGGGGTCGAGGTCTTCGCACTGATCAAGGCCAGTTTCGTGATGCTGGCCGCGGGGGGCGATCCGGGCCGGATTTCCGCCTGCAACCGGCTGACCGGCATCGTCGCCGCCCGCACCGACGGGCCGGTGAACAGCGAGATCATCCTCGATCTGGGCAATTGCAAATCGATCACCGCCGTCATCACCCACACCAGCGCCGATGCGCTGGGGCTCGCCCCCGGCGTGCCCGCCACCGCGCTGTTCAAGGCCAGCCATGTCATCCTGGCGATGCCCTGAGCCCTCTTCCCCGACAGAAAGGACACCGAGATGACCCATTTCCCGCAGACCCTGCGCGCAGGCGCGACCGCGCTTGCCCTCGTGATGGGGCTTGCCCTGCCCGCCGCCGCGGGCGAGGTGATCGCCGCCGTCGCCGCCAATTTCACCGAACCGGCGAAAGAAATCGGCGCTCTTTTCACCGAAAAGACCGGCCATAGCGTCACCTATGCCTTCGGTCCCTCGGGGCAGTTCTACACCCAGATCACGCAAGGCGCGCCCTTCGAGGTCTTCCTTTCGGCCGATGCCGCGCGCCCGAAAAAGGCGATCGAGGAAGGCTACGCCGTCGCGGGCAGTGATTTCACCTATGCGGTGGGCAAGCTGGTGCTGTGGTCGGCCGATCCGGCCCGGGTCGATGACACGGGCGCGGTGCTGAAAACCGATCTCGAACATGTCGCGATCGCCGATCCGAAATCCGCCCCCTATGGCGCCGCCGCGATCGAGGTGATGCAGAAGCTTGGCGTCTACGAGACGCTGGAGCCGAAGCTGGTCACCGGCAAGAGCATCAGCCAGACCTATGAATTCGCCGCGACGGGCAATGCCCCGGTCGGTTTCGTCGCCTGGTCGCAGGTGATCGGCAAGGCGGGCGGGTCAAGCTGGATGGTGCCTGCCGATCTTTACGCCCCGATCCTGCAGGATGCGGTCCTGCTGAAGACCGGCGCCGAGGACGAGGCGGCAAAAGCCTATCTCGACTTCCTGAAATCGCCCGAAGCCTTGGACGTGATCCGGAAATACGGTTACGACGTCAAATGACCAGATGATGGAGGGGACCCTGCTCGACGCGGAGATGCTGACGACACTGGCGCTGACGCTGAAACTGGCGACGGTGACGACAGTGCTGCTTCTGGTTCTGGGAACCCCCCTTGCCTGGTGGCTTTCGCGGGGCGGCGGTCTTTGGAAAGAGATCGTCGCCACGCTGGTTTCGCTGCCGATCGTGCTGCCGCCGACGGTGCTGGGCTTTTACCTCTTGATCGCGATGGGGCCGCATTCGCCGCTGACCGATCTTCTGGGCGTCAAGCTTTCCTTCACCTTCGCGGGGCTTGTCGTCGGCTCGGTCGTCTATTCGCTGCCCTTTGTCGTCAACCCGATCCGCAACGCCTTTGCTGCGATGGGGCCGCGCCCGATGGAGGTGGCGGCGACCCTGCGCGCCTCTCCCTTGAACGCGTTTTTCACCGTCGCCCTGCCGCAGGCGACGCCCGGGCTGATCACCGGCGCCATCCTCGGCTTTGCGCATACGGTCGGCGAATTCGGCGTCGTCCTGATGATCGGCGGCGGCATTCCGGGGCAGACCAAGGTGCTGTCGGTCACCATCTTCGACTATGTCGAGACGCTGGAATGGGACAAGGCGCATGTGCTGGCGGGGGGCATGCTGGCGATGTCTTTCGTGGTGATCCTCGCCATGATGCTGATCGAGCGCCGCTTCGGCACCGGGGCCCGGCGATGATCTCGGCGCGGTTCACCGGGCGGCAGGGCGAGTTCACCCTCGATGCGGCCTTTGACGTGCCGGGGCAGGGGGTGACGGCGCTCTTTGGTCCCTCGGGCTGCGGCAAGACCACGGTGCTGCGCTGCATGGCCGGGCTGGCGCGGTTGCCGGGCGGACATCTGACGGTGAATGGCGTGACCTGGCAGGAGGGGCGCCGCATCACCCCGCCGCATCGCCGCGCCGTGGGCTATGTGTTTCAGGAGGCAAGCCTTTTCACCCATCTTTCGGTGCATGAAAACCTGATCTACGGGCTGAGACGCGCCCGCGGTCCGCTCAGGATTTCCGAAGCCGAGGTCACCCAGCTTCTGGGCATCGCGCCGCTTCTGAGCCGTCCCACCGCGACGCTTTCGGGCGGCGAGCGGCAGCGCGTCGCCATCGGCCGGGCGCTTCTGTCGCAGCCGGAACTGCTGTTGATGGACGAGCCGCTTTCCGCGCTCGACCGGATTTCGCGTGACGAGATCCTGCCCTATCTCGAACGGCTGCATGCGAGTTTGCAGATGCCGGTGATCCTTGTCAGCCATGACCTGTCCGAGGTCGAACGGCTGGCCGATACGCTGGTGTTGATGGAGGCGGGCCGGGTCCGGGCCGCAGGCCCCATCGCCGCGATGCAGGCCGACCCGAACCTGCCGCTGATCCACCGTCCTGATCTGGCGGCGGTGATCGAGGGGGTGGTGGTCGCCCTTGACCCCGCCTATGGGCTGAGCACCCTGCAGGTGCCGGGCGGGCGGATTGTCGTGCCGGGCAATCTTGGCCCGATCGGCACGCGGCGGCGGTTGCGCGTGCCCGCGACCGATGTCAGCCTGGGCCGCCATGCGCCCAGCGACACCACGATTTTGAACGCCCTGCCCGCGCTGATCCTTGGCGCCGAGGCCGCCGCGGGCTATCAGGTCACCGTGCGGCTGGCGCTGGGCGCATCGGGCGAGGGCGCGAGCCTTCTTGCCCGCGTTTCGCGCAAGTCCTTTGACTTGCTCGGGTTTCAGCCCGGGGAAAAGGTGGTGGCGCGGCTCAAGGCGATGGCGCTGAGCGCGCCTGCGCAGACCGGAGGGTAAGGGATGTTCCTGATCGACGACACCGCGCTGATGGCGCTCATTCGCGAAGACGTGCCCGCGGGCGATCTGACGACGCGCAGTCTGGGGCTGGCCGCCGAGGCGGGCGAGCTGACGATGCGGGCGCGCGGGGCCATGACCGTCGCCTGTTCCGAAGAGGCCGTGCGGATCCTGCAGCTTCTGGGCGCCGAGGCCTGGATCGCCACCGCCTCGGGGCGGCAGGTCGAGGGCGGCGAGATGCTGCTTTTCGCCCGCGGTCAGGTCGAAGCGCTGCTGGCGGGCTGGAAAGTGGCGCAAAATCTGATCGAATGGGCTTCGGGTCTGGCGTCCTCGGCCACGGCGATCGTCGCGGCGGCGAGGGCGGTGAACCCGGCGGTGACGGTGGCCTGCACCCGCAAATCGGTGCCGGGCACGCGGGCGTTGTCCTTGCGGGCGGTGACTGTGGGGGGCGCGACGGTGCATCGCACCGGGCTTTCGGACAGTGTCCTGCTCTTTGCCGAGCATCGCGCCTTTGGTGGGGACGACGCTTTGGCCAGCCAGATTGCCCGGCTGCGCGCGATCTGTCCCGAACGCAAGGTGGTCGTCGAAGTGGCCGATGTCGCCGAGGCTTTGGCCGCGGCGCAGGCCGGGGCCGAGGTGCTGCAGCTGGAGAAATTCCCGCCCGCGCAGGTGGCGGAAGTCGTCGCCGGGCTGCCCGCCGACTGGCGCGGCCATGTTGCGGCGGCGGGCGGCATCACTGCCGCGAATGCCGCCGCCTATGCGGCGGCGGGGGCGCAGGTTCTGGTGACCTCGGCCCCCTTCACCGCGCCGCCGCGCGATGTCGCCGTCTGGATCGGCCCGGCCTGATCCTTACGCTGTAATGGCTTGTTTTTGGGCCATTCTTTCGCGGTACAGCGAAAGAATGGCGGGCTCGATATAGTCCTGCGCCCAGCTGTCGCGGGCGGTGATGCCGGCGGCGGCCAGGCCCTCGCGCGGGCAGTCGCCGATCTTTGCGACCAGAACCGTGTCGATGCCGTCAAGCGCCGCGATGACGCGCTCCAGCCGGTCTTCCTCGCCGCCGCCGTCGACGCAATAGTTGTCGCAGCGGCGGTGAAAGGCGAAGCGCACGCCGGTCGCGTCGACCTCGAAGACCTGGAACTCGGTCGCATGGCCGAAATGCTGGTTGATCCGGCCGCCGCCCTGGGTCGTCACCGCCACCAGAAGCTTCGGCGAGCTCGCCGCGCAGGCCGCCTCGGTCGCTTCCTGCGCGGCTTTTGCCGCGGCGCGGCGGTCTTCGCGCTCGGCCCCCACCCAGTCGCGATAGGTTTCGCGCGCCGCGCCGTCATAGACCGGCGCCTCGGGCACCAGATCGAGGGTGAATTCCTGACCGCGGTCTTCGCCCAGCAGGCCCACCGCATCGGCGCGGCATTGGCGGCAGTGCTTCATCAGATTGGCGCCGCCCGCGCAGGCCTCCTGCACCGCCAGAAGCTCGGCCGCGGTGGGCCCGCGCTGCCCGGTCAGGCCGAAATGCGTGCCATGTTCGGGCGCCGAAATCAGCGGCATGATGTTGTGCAAAAACGCGCCGCGGCGTTTGACTTCGCGGTTCACCTCCAGCAGGTGT
>NZ_QKZO01000005.1 GCF_003254295.1 Rhodobacter capsulatus | reverse complement strand
ACAGTGAAGCTGACAACACTCATCATCGGCACAAGGCCTAGAGTGCGATACGCGCTCGGTCCGCAGTCGCTTGCACGACCAAACCGCCCACATATCTCTTCAGATAGCATCAATGTCAAAGAGCAAGGAAACAAAAACAACCGTCAGCACCAATCCCTTGGCGCATCCAGCCAGTATCATCTCCAGTTTTCCGTTTGCTTTCAGTCGCTTGCGCTTCCGTCCGCTTCCTTCCGCAACCACCGTCGCTTCGGTGAGGGGTCTTCTACGGATACCCACCAACCTCCGCAACCCCCTTTTTCAAAAATCCACAAAATTTCTGCCACCAACTCACAAAACACCAGGAAATGCTCGGCCGGGACGTTGGCAGATCGCGCCGGAAACTCCGGGGCCGTCCCGCACCTCCCCCCTTGTCGCGGCGCGAATCCCCCAACCGAGGGCCGAATCCCACGTGGGGCCCGAATCCCGCGCAGGGACGGCACGGCGACGGGCGCGTTGCGCAGGATTGGCACGCGCGCGGGAATCTCTATGCTTGAAACCGGAGGCCGGGTCAGTCGGGCCCGCCCCAAGGGAGATGGAAGATGATGAGACGCGGTTTGCGCGGCCTGATGGTGGCTGCCCTGTGCATGGTGCCTGCGGCCGGGATGGCGCAGGATCTGGTGACGGTCGGGACGGTGGGCGTCTGGGATGTGCTGGTCGATCCGACGATCGGCAACGGCTGCCTGATCAATGCCGAATTCGAGGATGGCTCGGATGTGCGGATCGGCTTCGACCCGGAACAGGGCAATGGCTATCTGATGGCGATGAATGCCGACTGGGGCGATATCGAGGATGACAAGACCTATCCGATCTCCTTCGATGTCGATGGTCAGGTCTATCAGGGCGAGGGCAAGGGCCTGCATCTGGACGGGCTGCCCGGTCTCGACATCGGTTTCGACAGCGCCGACTTCCTGATGGACATCGCGCAGAAACAGACGCTGAGCCTGTCGAACGCGGAGGGCGAGGTGATGTCGATCGACCTGACCGATAGCCATGCCGCGCTGGAAGCCGCCGTCGCCTGCCAGCAGAATCAGTGACCGACCCGGGGCGGCGCCTGCGCCGCCCCAAGCCGCACTGGACAGGCCGCGGCCTCTCGCCTATCTCAGGACGATCATGGCGCAGAAATCCGATCCCAATTCCAAGCTTATCGCCGAGAACCGGCAGGCCCGTTACCATTATGCCATCGAGAGCGATCTCGAGGCCGGGATCATGCTGCTCGGCTCCGAGGTGAAGGCGCTGCGCACCGGACAGTCGAACATCGCGGAAAGCTATGCCAGCATCGAGAATGGCGAGCTGTGGCTGATCAACTCCTATATCGCCGCCTATCAGCAGGCGAGCGTCTTCGGCCATGAGGAGCGGCGGCACCGCAAGCTTCTGGTCTCGAAGAAGGAGCTGGCGCGGCTTTGGACCGCGGTCGGCCGCGAGGGGATGACCCTGGTGCCGCTGGCGCTTTATTTCAATGATCGCGGCAAGGTGAAGTTGAAGCTGGGCGTCGCCAAGGGCAAGAAACTGGCCGACAAACGCGAAACCGAGGCCAAACGCGACTGGAACCGGCAAAAACAACGGCTTTTGAAGCAGAACGGATAGGCCCTCTGCCCTTGCCCCGCTGCGCGCCTGAGTCTAAGCACGAAGCGATGACGGGAGGGTGCGCAATGGCTTTGGACGATCCGAAAACACTGGTTTCCACCGACTGGCTCGAGGCGCATCTGCGCGACCCGGATTTGCGGGTGCTCGATGCCTCTTGGTTCCTGCCTGCGATGGAACGCGATGCGAAGGCGGGCTATGCAAGCGCCCATATTCCGGGGGCGCGGTTCTTCGATATCGACGAGATTTCCGACACAAGGTCCGAGCTGCCGCACATGGCGCCGCCGGTCGAGAAGTTCATGTCCCGGATGCGGGCGATGGGCGTGGGCGACGGCCATCAGGTGGTGATCTATGACCAGCTGGGCATCTTTTCTGCGCCGCGGGTCTGGTGGCTGTTCCGGCTGATGGGCAAGACCGATGTCGCCGTGCTGGATGGCGGTCTGCCGAAATGGCTGGCCGAGGGCCGCGAGACCGAGGACATGGCGCCGATCCCGCGCGACCGGCACATGACGGTGCAGCGGCAGGCCGCGCTGATCAAGGACGTGACGCAGGTGGCGCATGCCTCGAAGCTCGGTGATCACGAGATCATCGACGCCCGGCCGCGTGGCCGCTTCCTCGGCACCGATCCCGAACCGCGGCCCGGCCTGCGCTCGGGGCACATTCCCGGCTCGAAGAACGTGCCGTGGAATGCGGTGCTGACCGAGGCGAACACGATGAAATCGCCCGAAGACCTGCGCGCGGTCTTCACGGCGGCGGGCGTGGACCTTGCGAAACCGGTCATCGCCACCTGCGGCTCGGGCGTTTCCGCCGCCGTGCTGGTGCTGGCGCTGGAACGCATCGGCCACCGCAATCACGCCCTTTATGACGGCTCCTGGGCCGAATGGGGCATGTTCAACGACCTGCGCGTCGCAACCGGAGAAGCATGATGTTCAATTCCCTCAAAGCTCAGGCGCCCGACAAGATCTTGGCGCTGATGGGGCAGTTCCGCGCCGATCCGCGCGCGGAGAAGATCGACCTTGGCGTCGGTGTCTACAAGGACGCCGATGGCCGGACCCCGGTGATGCGGGCGATCAAATCGGCCGAAAAGCAGCTTTGGGAAACGGAAACCAGCAAGACCTACACCGCGCTGGCGGGCGAGCCTGCCTTCCATGCCGCGATGGCGGAGATGGTGCTGGGCGCGGATTATCCGGCCGATCGTCTGTCGTGCCTTGCGACCGTGGGCGGCACCGGCGCCTGCCGTCAGGCGTTCGAGCTTGCGCGTCTGGCCAATCCGGGCTGCACCGTCTGGGTCTCGGACCCGACCTGGCCGAACCACCTGTCGATCCTCGCCTTCATGAAGCAGGACTACAAGCTTTATCGCTATTTCGATAGCGCCGCCCGTGCGGTGGCTTTCGACGCGATGATGGAGGATCTGCAGGCGATCAAGGCGGGCGATGTCGTGTTGCTGCACGGCTGCTGCCACAACCCCACGGGCGCGAACCTGACGCTCGATCAATGGGCGGCCGTCGCCGACCTGCTCGAGGCCAAGGGCGCCGTGCCGATGATCGACCTCGCCTATCAGGGCTTCGGCGATGGTCTGGAAGAGGACGCCGCGGGCACCCGCCTCATTGCTTCGCGCCTACCCGAGGTGATGATTGCCGCGTCGTGCTCGAAGAATTTCGGCATCTACCGCGAACGCACCGGCTGCCTGCTGGTGCTCTCCGATGCAGCCTCGAAAGAAGTGACGCAGGGCACCCTCGCCTATCTGAACCGTCAGAATTACTCGTTCTCGCCCGATCACGGCGCGCGGCTGGTGACGATGGTGCTGACCGATCCGACCCTGCGGGCGGAATGGATGACCGAGCTTGAGGAGGTCCGTAAAGGCATGCTGGGCCTGCGCGAGCAGCTGGCGGCGGAGCTGCGGCAGCTGTCGAATTCGGACCGGTTCGATTTCGTCGCCCGTCATCGCGGCATGTTCTCGCGGCTGGGCGCGTCGGCCGAGCAGGTCGAAAAGATGCGCCTCGACAATGCGATCTACATGGTCGGCGATTCGCGGCTGAACATCGCCGGGCTGAACGCGAAGACCGTGCCGATCCTTGCCCGGGCGATCATCGCCGCCGGGGTGTGATTTCGCACAAAGACTGTGCAAGGGCGGCCCCCCGGGGTCGCCCTTTTGCATGTTCTGTCACTTGATATCATAAGCACGCTTATAATATATCTGCTCATCTCCACAGGAGGGATGATGAGCGAGTGTGACATACCCCGCGAAAGCCTCGGCTTTCTGATGCAGGACGTGACGCGGCTCTTGCGCAAGCGGTTCGAGGGCCAGGCGGCAGAGCTTGGCCTGACCTCGGCGCAATGGCGGCTGCTGGTCAATCTGATGCGGCACGGCCCGCTGCCGCAGGCGCGGCTGGCGGAACTTCTGGAAATCGAGCCGATTTCGCTCTCGCGCCTTGTCGACCGGATGGCCGAGGCGGGCTGGGTGGAACGCCGCCCCGATCCGAATGACCGGCGCATCCGCATCGTTCATGCCACCGACCAGACCCGCGCCCAGATCGGCGCCGCCCGCCACATCGCCGACTGCATCTATGCCGAGGCCTTGGCGGGCCTTCCCCCCGACGCAACCGAGATGATGACGGCGATGCTGCGCCGGATGATCTGCAACCTTTCGCAACCGACCGAGACCGACCATGACCGCTGAGATGCAAGCCCAAAAGAAATCGCCGAAGAAACTGCTGATGGCCACGCTGCCGGTCGTTCTGGTGCTGGCGGGCGGCTGGGTCTGGCTCGACTCGGGCCGCTACGAATCGACCGAGAATGCCGCCGTGCAACAGGCGCGCCTCTCCGTCGCCTCGGACATCTCGGGCCGGGTGACCGAGGTTTTCGTGAAGGACAACGACCGCGTGACGGCGGGGCAACCGCTCTTCCGCGTCGATCCCGAGCCCTACCGGATCGCCCTTGCCCAGGCCGATGCGGCGCTGGCGCAGGCGCGGCTGCAGGTCGCCCAGCTGCGCGCGGCCTATAATCTGGCGCAGGCGCAGGAACAGGTGGCGCAGGACACCGCCGATTATCTGGCATCCGAGCTGAAGCGGCAGGAGGCGATCACCGGCCGCGGCGCGGGCACGGAATCGGCGCTGGATGCGGCCCGGCATGATGCCAGCTCGGCGCTGGAAAGTCTGGCGGCGGCGAAACAGGGCGTGGCCGCCGCGCTGGCCGCGCTGGGCGGCGATCCGCAGGTCGCGACCGATGCCCATCCGATGGTGATGGCGGCGCTGACCGCGCGCGAAAAGGCCGCCTACAATCTGGGCCTGACCACGGTCAGCGCCCCCGTCGATGGCGTGATCACCAAGGCCGACAGCTTCAAGCCCGGCCAGTTCGTCGCCGCGGGCGCGGCGCTGTTTTCGCTGGTCGAAACCGGCGACACCTGGATCGAGGCGAATTTCAAGGAAACCCAGATCGGCAAGATGGCCCCGGGGCAAAGGGCCGAGGTGGAATTCGACACCTTCCCCGGCAAGGAATTCGAAGCGGTGGTCGCGGCCGTCGGCGCGGGCACCGGGGCGGAGTTTTCGCTGCTGCCGGCGCAGAACGCCACCGGCAACTGGGTCAAGGTCACGCAGCGCGTGCCGGTCACGCTGCGCCTGACCGAAACGGGCGAGCTTCCCGCCCTGCGCACCGGGCTTTCGGCCGCCGTCACCGTCGACACCAAGGCCGCTACCAACCTTGACGCGCTGGTGATGCGGGTCGAGGGCCAGCCCGCGACCGCCGGGAACTGAGCCATGCAGGGCCCCGTTCCGGTCAAGCATCACGGGTTGATCACCGCGTCCTTGATGCTGGCCACGATCATGCAGGTGCTCGACACCACCATCGCCAATGTCGCCCTGCCCTCGATGCGGGCCGACCTTGGCGCCTCGGCCGATACGATCAACTGGGTGCTGACCTCTTACATCGTCGCCTCGGCGATCGTCACGCCGCTGTCGGGCTGGATGTCCGAACGCTTCGGCCGGAAAGAGGTCTTCATCGCCTCGGTGGCCGGGTTCGTGCTGACCTCGATGCTGTGCGGCATCGCCTGGAGCCTTGAATCCATGGTGTTCTTCCGCATGGCGCAGGGGGTCTTCGGCGCCGCCATCGTGCCGCTGTCGCAGACCTTCCTCCTCGACATCAACCCGCGCGAAAAGCACGGTCAGGCGATGGCGATCTGGGGCGCGGGGATCATGGTCGGGCCGATCATCGGGCCGACCTTGGGCGGCTATCTGACCGAGACGCTGAACTGGCGCTGGGTGTTTTTCATCAACCTGCCTTTGGGCATCATCGCACTGGCGGGGCTGGCCGCCTATCTGCCGCAGATGCCGCGGCGGGTCCGGCTCTTTGATTTCGTCGGCTTTGCCGCCTTGGGGCTGGGCGTCGGCGCGCTTCAACTGATGCTTGACCGCGGCGGCGAGGTGGATTGGTTCAACTCGGTCGAGATCTGGATCGAGCTGGCGATCTCGGTTTGCGGCTTCTGGGTCTTCGTGATCTGGATCATGGGGGTGGAGCATCCGTTTCTGGACCCGAAGATGTTCGCCGACCGCAATTTCGCCACCGGGCTGGTGCTGATCTTCATCGTCGGCATCGTGCTTCTGGCCTCGCTGGCGCTGTTGCCGCCGATGCTCTCGGCGCTCTTTGGCTATCCCGTCATCACCACGGGGATGGTGATGGCGCCGCGGGGCGTCGGCACGATGATCATGATGATCGCGGCGGGGAAACTCCTGCGCGTCGTCGATGCGCGCAAGCTGGTGATCACCGGGCTTCTGTTCACCTCCTGGTCGCTTTACATCATGACGGGCTTCGGGCCGCAGATGAACGCGACGCCGATCATCGTCTCGGGCTTCGTGCAGGGGCTTGGGCTGGGGCTGGTCTTCGTGCCGCTCTCGACCGTGGTTTTCGCCACCATCGCGCCGCAGTTTCGCGGCGATGCGACGGCGCTTTTCAGTCTGGTGCGCAACATCGGCTCCTCGATCGGGATTTCCATCGTCACCCTGCTTTTGACCCGCAACACCCAGATCAGCCACACCGAGCTGGTCGCCAACATCTCGCTATATGATCCGAATTTCAGCGGGATGATGAGCGGCGCCGGGGGCGCGATGCTGCAATCGATGACGGCGCAATATGGCGAGGGCGCGTTCTGGGCGGTGGTGAACCAGATCGTCACCGCGCAGGCGGCGATGGTGGCCTATGTCGATGATTTCGAGGCGCTGATGTGGATCACGTTGGCGGCCCTGCCGCTGGCCTTCCTTTTGCGCCGCCCGGTCGCCGCGCCCCCCGGGGTCAGCGCGCCCCCCGCCCACGCAGACTGAATGCAAAAGGCCCGGGAAAACCCCGGGCCTTTCGATCTTGCGCAGCAAGCCCTTACGAGTGGTAGGCGCTTTCGCCATGGGTCGTCAGGTCAAGGCCCTGACGCTCGTCATCGGTGGCCACGCGCAGGCCGGTGACGACCTTGACGATGTAGAGCAGCACAAGCGAGCCCACGCCAGCCCAGACGATGGTCACGACGACCGCCTTGATCTGGATGATCACCTGCGACACGATCGAGAAATCGTCGCCGCCGGTGCCGCCGAAGCCGGGGGCCATCAGCACGCCGGTCATCACCGCGCCGACGATCCCGCCGATGCCATGCACGCCGAAAACGTCAAGGCTGTCGTCGTATTTGAACATCGCCTTCACCTTGGTGACGAAGAAGTAGCACACCGGCGAGACGATCAGGCCAAGCAGGATCGCACCGACCGGGCCCGAGGTGCCGCAAGCCGGGGTGATCGCCACCAGACCGGCGACCATGCCCGAGGCCGCGCCCAGACCCGAGGCCTTGCCGCGGAACAGCGCTTCGGTGGCCGACCAGCTGACGACGGCGGCAGCGGTGGCGACAAAGGTGTTCAGCATCGCCAGCGTCGCGCCCGAGGTCGCCTCGAGGTTGGACCCGGCGTTGAAGCCGAACCAGCCGACCCAGAGCATCATCGCGCCCACCATGGTCAGCGTCATCGAATGCGGGGCCATGTTCTCGCGGCCGAAGCCGACGCGCGGGCCCAGAACGATCGCCGCCATCAGACCGGTGATCCCGGCGTTGATATGCACCACGGTGCCGCCGGCAAAGTCGATGGCGCCCCAGTTGAAGATCAGACCCGAGGCATCCCAGACCATGTGGGCGATCGGGAAATAGACCACGGTGACCCAGAGCACGGTGAACAGGATCACCGCCGAGAATTTCATCCGCTCGGCGAAGGCACCGACATAAAGCGCGGGCGTGATCGCGGCGAAGGTCATCTGGAAGGCGATGAACACATATTCCGGCAGCATCACGCCATCGGTGAAGGTGGCCGCCAGGCTGTCGCCATTCACACCGGCCAGGAAGACCTTGCCCAGACCGCCCCAGAACGGGTTGGTGCCGCCGCCAAAGGCGAAGGAATAGCCCCAAAGCACCCAGACGATCATCACCACCGAGGTGATCATCGTCGTCTGCATCAGCACCGACAGCATGTTCTTGCTGCGCACCAGACCGCCGTAGAACAGCGCGAGGCCCGGAATGATCATGAACAGCACGAGCAGCGTCGAGGTCATCATCCAGGCGACATCGCCCTTGTCGACGATCGGCGCCGCGGCTTCGGTGACGGTGGCAACGGCTTCCGCCACCGGCGCGGCCGCTTCCTGCGCAAAGGCAGGCAGGGCCGCAGCGGCCAGCGCCGCCGCAAGACCCGTCAGTTTGGTCAGATTGTTCATTGTCCCTGTTTCCCCTGTGGTTCTTACAGCGCTTCGTCGCCAGCTTCGCCGGTGCGCACCCGCACGGCCTGATTGACGTCAAGCACGAAGATCTTGCCGTCGCCGATCTTGTCGGTCTTCGCCGCTTTCAGGATCGTCTCGACCACCTCGTCGGCCAGATTGTCGGCGACGACGATTTCAAGCTTCACCTTCGGCACGAAATTGACCGCATATTCGGCGCCGCGATAAATTTCCGTATGCCCCGACTGCGCGCCGAAGCCCTTGATTTCCGTCACCATCATCCCGCGCACGCCGATGCCGGTCAGCGCCTCGCGGACCTCCTCCAGCTTGAACGGTTTGATCGCTGCAATGATGAGTTTCACGTGATGTCCCTTCCTATTGTCAGCCGCTCCGATGCCCGGGGCACCGTTATGAGTGTATCAAGGCGCGGGCAAAGCGCTTCGCACAAGAAAAGCTGCTTAAACCCGCGGCAGTGAAAAACCGATTCCAGCCCGAGAACGCACAAATTGTGCGCAGAGCCTTATATTTAAGCTTTCGAAAAACCGAATCGTGACGCGAGGCGTCTCCACATCCCGTTTCCGGCGGTGTAAGTTGCGCGGCAGAGCAGGCACCGGGGCGGAAATGGCAGGAACAGGCGGGCGGCAAAGGCCGCTGGTGGCGGACAGGCGCTACGCATCACGGCAGGCGACGCAGTCCGGGGCGAAGACGCCGCCACCGGGCAAGCCGAAGACGCCGCGCAAGCCCCGCAGCCCGCGACCGCCGCGACGGGGCGGCGGCGGCCTGTCCGGGCTGGTGCTGGGGCTGTTCGGCTTCCTTTTCGCGGTGATCTGGGGCGCGGTCTGGCGCACGACGGCGGTGGTCGGCATCATCCTTGGCCTTGCGACGTTCTACTTCTACAGCCAGCTGCCCGATTACACCGCGCTGCTGGATGGCCGCAACCGCGGCTCGGTCACGCTGATCGACAATGCGGGCCAGGTCTTCGCCTGGCGCGGCGAGACCTTTGGCGGCCAGACCACCGCGGAAAACGTCTCGCCCTTCCTCAAGAACGCGATCATCGCCACCGAGGACAAGCGCTTTTACCGCCATTTCGGCGTCAGCCCGCGCGGCATCGCCTCGGCGATCGCGATCAACCTCTCCGAGGGCCGCGGCCCGCTGGAAGGCAACGGCGGCTCGACGATCACCCAGCAGGTGGCGAAGCTTCTGTGCCTTGGCACCGCCTATGATCCGAAACGCTGGAAGACCGAGGCGGACTACGAGACCGACTGCCGCTCGGGCGGGATCAAGCGCAAGATCAAGGAAATTCCCTATGCGCTGGCGATGGAGGTCAAATATTCCAAGAACGAGATCCTGACGGTCTATTTCAACCGCGCCTATCTGGGCGCGGGGGCGCGCGGTTTCGAAGCCGCGGCGCAGCGCTATTTCGGGATTTCGGCGACGAATGTGAACCCGCAGCAGGCGGCGATGCTGGCCGGGCTGCTCAAGGCGCCCTCGACCTATGCGCCGACGACGAACCTGAAACGCTCGCAGGACCGGGCCGGGATGGTTCTGGCGCTGATGCATGAGCAGGGCTATCTGACCGATGCGCAATGGCAGGACGCCCGCGCCCATCCGGCGACGCTCTCCGAGGCGGCGCAGGCCCGGGCGGGCGGCTATTTCGCCGATTGGGTGATGGACAGCATCCCCGATTACTTCGGCAAGAATGCCACCGCCGATGTGGTGATCCGCACGACGCTGGATCAGCGCATCCAGACCGCGGCCGAGGAGGCGCTGAAATCGATCTTCGACACCAGGGTCAAGGACGGCTCCACCGCCGAGGCGGCGATCGTGGTGATGTCGGCCGATGGCGCGGTGCGGGCGATGGTCGGCGGGCGCAAGACCAAGGTCTCGGGGGCGTTCAACCGGGCGACCCAGGCGAAGCGGCAGACCGGCTCGACCTTCAAGCCCTTCGTCTATGCGGCGGCGCTGGATCTGGGCTGGACGCCGGATTCGATCGTCGAGGATGCGCCGCTGACGATCAACGTGCGCGGCTCGGGGCCGTGGTCGCCGAAGAACTACGACAAGGACTTTCTCGGACCGATCCCGATCTGGCGGGCCTTGGCGAAATCGATCAACACCGCGACGGTGCGGGTCAGCCAGTCGGTCGGGCTGGATGCGGTGCGCAAGGTCGCGTCGGATTTCGGCTTCGCCTCGGATCTGGCGGCGGGGCCGGCGCTGGCGCTTGGCGTGTCGGAATCGACGCTGCTCGAGATGACCGGCGCCTATGCCGGCATCCTGAACGGCGGCTCCTCGGTGCGGCCCTACGGGCTGACAGACCTGCGGCTGAAGGGCGAGCAAGAGCCGCTCTTCGGCGCCCAGACCGGCATCGGCGAGCGGGTGATTTCCGAAAAGGCCGCGCGCGAGCTGATGTGGATGATGCATCAGGGCGTCGAGCAGGGCACCGGGATGCGGGCGCGGCTGGACGGGCGACAGGTGGCGGGCAAGACCGGCACCACCCAGGCCGCCCGCGATGCCTGGTTCATCGGCTTCACCGCCGATTACGTGGCGGGCGTCTGGATGGGCTATGACGACAACCGGCCGCTGACGGGCGTGACGGGGGGCGGTCTGCCCGCGCAGATCTGGCACGAGGTGATGGTCCGGGTCGAGGAAGGCCAACCGGTGACGCCCCTGCCGATGGCCCTGCCCGAGGAATGGCGCGGCCAGCCCGATCCGAACAATGTCTATCCCGGTCGGGCCTGGTCCTCGGGCGATCCGATCCCCGAGGGCGGCGTGCCGGTGGTGGATGGCCAGCTGGTGACCTCGGACCGGCCGGTGCCGCAGGCGCCGCCCGCGCCGCAGCGGCAGGGGCCGCAATCCTTTGGCGAGGCGATCGATTCGATGCTGCGCCAGCTGTACTGACCAAAAAACGCGGCCCCGGGGGGCCGCGTTTTTCTTTTCCTTCTGCCGCCCGGCGGTTTACTGGGCGGTTTTCAGATCCGCGATCAGCTGGTCGAGATTGCCGCGCCGGGCGTCGATCATCGCGCCGATTTCCGTGCGCTCGGCCGCCAGCATGTTGACGCCTTCGATGATCATGTTGAAGAACAGGTTCTTGCCCGACTTGTCCGAGACATGCCAGAGCACCTCGAAGGGCGCCTCGCCCGGCATGTAGGCGATCGACTTCACCTCGATGAAGGTCTTCACCTTGCGCGCGCCGACGACCTCGAAGCGGGTGGCGCTGAATTCGCGGAAGCGCTTGCCGTATTTGCGCGAGACATAGCCGCGGAAGGCGAGGGTAAAGGCCTGCATCTGCGCCGGGCTCGCCGTGCGCGACGCCGTGCCCAGAACCGAACGCGCGATCGTCGGCACGTCAGCATAGCGCATGTAGAGGTCTTCGAACATCGTATAAAGCGCCTGCCCGGTCTTGCCGGAGGCGATGGCGGCGTTCACGTCGGTCACCGCCTTGTCGATCAGCGCCTTCGCCTGATCCTCGGTCAGCGCCAGCGCGGCCCCCGGGCGCAGCACGACGGCCGCGACCAGGGCCGCGGCCCCGCCCAGCAGCAGATGGCGGCGATCACTGCGCATAGGGGTCTTCATAAGGGTCCCAGGCCTGTGCATCGTCATTCTCCTTGCCTGCAAGCTGGTGGCGGCGCATCTGCAGATAGAGCAGCCGCGATTGCGCATAGCTGTCCGCACTGTCGTAAAGCACCGATTCGATCACGCCCCCGAAGCGTTTGCGGTCGGCGACCTTGCCCGCGACCCGGGTGGCAGAGGCGGCCGTAGCATCGGCGCCTTCCAGCACCGAGCCGACCGGATTCATCGCGATGTCGACGACCCGTCCCACCGCATCCCGCGCGGTCGAGGGACCGTAGACCGGCAGTTCCACATAGGCGCCCTCGCCCATGCCCCAGACCGCCAGCGTCTCGCCGAAATCGGTGTCCTGTTCGGGCAGGGCAAAGCTGGTGCCCGCCGGATCGAACAGCCCCGCCAGACCGATCGTCGAGTTGATGACGAAGCGGAACGTGTTCTTCACCGCGGGCTCGGGACGGCCCTGCAGCAGCGAATTGACCACCTTGCCGGGCAGCGACAGGTTCGCGCCGGCATGCGACACCGCCCGGGTGAAGCCGTTGTCGATGCTGCGCGGCTGACCGGGCCCGGCCTTGAACAGCAGCGTGTCGACGCCCTTGTTGAAGCCGTGCACCTTGCGGTTGACGCCTTCCATCGGGTCGTTGAAACCGCCGGGCTCGGCCGACTGCGGCCCTCCGGCGCAACCGGAAAGCGCAAGACCTGCGATCAGGACGAGGCCAAATCTCTTTTCCATCAACCCCTCGTGTCTTCTCGGGTGCGGCCGGGGCTCGTCTTCGGCGCGCTGCGTCAAGACAGGTGACATCCGTCTCGATTTCGGTAAAACCCCAAGAAGCAATAAGGAGACAGAGGCGCAGAAACAAGGCGCCCTGCGCGATTTTGTGAGCTCGATGCGTTAACGTTTTTGCGTTCAGACAAGATTTGGGCAGAAGATCCTGTCCCGCGACAATGAGGGCGGAATGAAACGAGATGAACTTGCAGCCGGCAAGGCGGAATTGCGGGCCGCAAGATCGGCCAGCGCCCGTCTGTTTCTGAGCGTCGGCGTGTTTTCGGCTTTCGTGAATCTGCTGATGCTGACCGGGCCGATCTTCATGCTGCAGGTCTATGACCGCGTGCTCGGCGCGCGCTCGGTCGAGACGCTGACGGCGCTGTTCCTGCTGGTCGTCTTCCTGTTTGCGGCGATGGGGCTGCTGGATCTGGCGCGGGCGCGGCTGATGGCGCGGGTGGGCGCGCGGTTTCAGGCCGATCTCGAATCACGCGTCTTCGAGGCGGCGCTGCGCCGCAACGGCATGGTGCCGAACGATCCGGTGGCGATGGCCGGGTTGCGCGATCTCGATGCGGTCAACAAGCTGCTGGCCTCGCCGGTGTTTCTGGCGCTGTTCGACATTCCCTGGGTGCCGGTCTTTCTCTGCGCGATCTTCCTCTTCCATCCCTATCTCGGTTTCCTGTCGATCGCGGGCGGGGCGCTTCTGATCGGGGTGACGCTGCTCAACCAGTCGATGACGGCGAAACCGCTGCAGACCGCGACCGGGGCGCAGATCGCCTCGGACCGGCTGGCCGACCAGCTGCGCGACGAGGCGGAGCTGGTGCAGGCGCTGGGGATGCGCGGGGCCTCGTTCCTGCGCTGGCGCAAGTCGCGCGAACGCGCGGTCGATGCGATGCTGAGCGCCACCGATCTGGGCGGCAGCTTTTCCACCTTCACCAAGACCTTCCGCGCCTTCCTGCAATCGGCGATCCTCGCCATGGGCGCCTATGTCGTGCTCAAGGGCGAGATGACCGCCGGGGCGATGGTGGCGGGCTCGATCCTGATGGGGCGGGCGCTCGCGCCGGTCGAGCAGGCGGTGGGCGGCTGGGCGCTGGTCGCCCGCGCCCGCGAGGGCTGGGGGCGGCTGTCGCTGCTGCTGACCTCGATCCCGCGCGAGACGCCGCGCACCCCCCTGCCGCGTCCGCGCGCGCTGCTCGAGGCGCAGGCGCTGACGGTGGTGCCGCCGGGCACGCAAAGCGCGACCCTGCGGGCGGTGTCCTTTCGCGTCGAGCCCGGGCAGGCGCTCGGCATCATCGGCCCGTCCGGCGCGGGGAAATCGACGCTGGCACGGGCGATCTGCGGCGTCTGGCGCCCAGCGAACGGCGCGATCCGGCTTGATGGCGCGGCGCTCGATCACTACGACCCCGACGTGCTGGGCGGGCTGATCGGCTATCTGCCGCAGCGGGTGACGCTGTTCGACGGCACGATCGCGGAAAACATCGCCCGGCTGTCGCCGACCCCCGACCCGGAAATGATCGTCGATGCCGCGAAACGGGCGGCGGCGCATCAGCTCATCCTCGATCTGCCCGAGGGCTATGACACCAAGGTCTCGCAGGCGGGCGGGCGGCTTTCGGGCGGGCAGATCCAGCGCGTCGGGCTGGCCCGGGCGCTTTACGGCAACCCGGTGCTGCTGGTGCTCGACGAGCCGAACGCGAACCTCGACAACGAGGGCTCGATGGCGCTCAACACCGCGGTGCGGGGCATGAAGGCGGCGGGCGGCGCGGTGCTGATCATGGCACACCGGCCCGCGGCGATTGCGGAATGCGACACGCTTCTGGTGCTGGAAGCGGGGATGCGGCGGGCCTTCGGTCCGCGGGAAGAGGTGTTGAAAGCGATGGTGCAGAATGCCGCCGATCTGAGCCGCGGCGCCGGACCGGGAGGCGTGGCATGACTCGCAAGCCGACTTCCGGCCCCGAGGCCGAGGCCTCCGAGGCGGCGGCGGCCCTGCGCCGGGCGATCCCGAGCCGCAAGACGCCCGCCCCCGCCGAGGCGAGCGCGCTGCCGCTGACGGGGACCGGCCTTCCCGCCCCGGCGCACCGGATCGAGCCGACCATCGCCCCCCCGCCCGAGACGCGGATCTCGCCCCGTGCGGCACTGCTGATCGGCTATGTGACGCTGGCGGTTCTGGTCGGGGGCTTCGGGCTCTGGTCGGTGGTCTCCTCGATCGCCGGGGCGGTCATCGCCTCGGGACAGATCGAGGTCGATCAGCACCGGCAGGTGGTGCAGCATCCCGATGGCGGCGTTGTCGCCGAGATCCGGGTGCACGAGGGCGATACCGTCACCGCCGGGCAGCTCTTGATCCGGCTCGACGGCGATCTGGTGCGGTCGGAACGATCGATCGTCGAGGGGCAGTTCTTCGAGCTTCTGGCCCGGCGCGGGCGGCTGGAGGCGGAACGGGCCGATGCGCCCGAGATCCGTTTCCATCCCGAACTGCTGGAGGCGGCGCAGACCCGGCCCGATGTGGCCGAGCTGGTCGAGGGGCAGCGGCGGCTGTTCGAGGCGCGGGCGCAGACGCTGCGCAAGGCGCTTGATCAGGTGACGAAACGCGGCGACCAGACCCGGGCGCAGATCGGCGGCATCGAGGCGCAGCGCAGCGCCACCGAGCAACAGGAAGCGCTGATCGCGCGGGAACTGGTCGACCAGCAGCAGCTGCTGGACAAGGGTCTTGCCCAGGCCAGCCGGGTGCTGGCGCTGCAGCGCGAGGCGGCCAATCTGGCAGGTCAGGTCGGCGCGCTGGTGGCGCAAAAGGCCCAGGCCGAGGGCAAGGTGACCGAGCTGGAACTGGAATCCTTGCGGCTGACCTCGCAGCGGCGCGAGGATGCCGAAACCGAGCTGCGCGACATCGGCTATCGCGAGCTGGAGCTGGCCGAACGGCGCCGGTCGCTGACCGAGCAGATCGAGCGGCTCGACATGCGCGCGCCGGTGGGCGGGATCGTCTATGCGATGACGGTGACGACGCCGCGCGCGGTGATCCGCCCGGCCGAGCCCGTGCTTTACATCGTGCCGCAGGACCGGCCGCTGCTGGTGGCGGCGCAGATCTCGCCGATCAACATCGACGAGGTGCGAATCGGTCAGCCGGTGGCGCTGCGCTTCCCGGCCTTTGCCAGCCGCACGACGCCCGAGCTTTTCGGCCAGGTGACGCAGATTTCGGCAGATGCACTGGTCGACGAAGCCTCGCGCATGTCCTATTTCCGCGCCGAGGTGATGCTGAACCCGGGCGAGGCGGAAAAGCTGGGGGCGTTGCAGCTGCTGCCCGGCATGCCCGCCGAAGTCTATATCCGCACCGGCGAACGCAGCCCGCTGGCCTATCTGACCAGGCCTTTCACCGATTACTTCGTCCGCGCCTTCCGCGAGGAGTGATCAGAGCCGGTCCAGCAGCGCGGGCGTCGGCCAGGCATCGGCGGGCAGGCCCAGACGGGCCTGTTCGATCTGCACGGCCTCGCGGGTCTTTTCGCCCAGGATGCCGTCGATCGGCCCGACATCATGGCCGCGCGCCTGCAGCCGCGCCTGCAACGCCTTCATCTGCGCGGGCGACAGCCCCGGGTCCGCCGCGCGCGGATCGATCCGGGGGGCGCCTTCCAGCCGGGTCGCAAAATAGGCGGCGGTGGTGACATAGACAAAGCTCTTGTTCCATTCAAAGAGCACGCGGAAATTCGGATAGGCCATGAAGGCCGGGCCCTTGCGCCCCATCGGCAAAAGCACCGAGCCCTGCGCGCCCGCAAACCGCCCCGACCGCGGCACCACCCCCATCCGCGCCCAATCGGCGGTGGACAGGCTGCGGTCAAGCCCGGTCTGCGCCCAGTCCATCTGATCGGGGACGATGATTTCCTGCAACCACGGCTCGCCCGGACGCCAGCCCATCGAGGCGATCATCTTCGCCCCCGACATCAGCGCATCGGCGCTGGAGCCCTTGAGGTTCACATGCCCGTCGCCATCGCCATCGACGCCGTTGCGCAGGATGTCGGCGGGCAGCATCTGCACCTGCCCGATCTCGCCCGCCCAGGCACCAAGGCTGCGGGCCGGGTCGAAATCGCCGCGCGCGTAAAGCTCGGCCGCGGCCAGAACCTGCGGCCGGAACAGCTCCGGGCGGCGGCAGTCATGCGCCAGCGTCACCAGCGCATCGCGGGTGTTGAAATCGCCCTGCACCTTGCCGAAATCGGTCTCCAGCCCCCAGAAGGCCAAAAGCACCCCACGCGAGACGCCGTATTGGCTTTCGGCCGCATCAAAGATGCCCGCATATTTCTGCGCCATCGCCGCGCCCATCTGCAGCCGGTTCTTCGAGATCACCGAAGCCTGAAAATCCAGAAAGCTTTTCCGGAACACGCCCTGCGCCCGGTCGGCTTTCAGCACCCGCTCCTCCTGCCGCACGCCCGCGAAAAACGAATCAGCCGTCGCGGCGGACAGGCCGTTGCGCTGCATCTCGGCCTTCAGCCCCGCGACGAAGCCGGAAAAATTTCCGCCGCATTCGGCATGGGCGGCAAGGGGCAGGCACAGGCTGAACATCAATGGGGCAAGAGGGGATCGCATCGGCTTCTCCGGAAATGACCTTGCCGCAGGGTAATCGGCACCGGGGCGCGGGGCAACCGGGCGTTGCGTTTACGGCACGTCAGTGCGGCGTCATCAGGTATTCACTTGATTTTTACGCCTTACATCACACACTTGGCACGAGGGTTGCCCAGGGAGGGGCAGCCCGCTGGAGGGTAAGATGGAGTTCTTGTCGAAAGAAATTCTGGCCGGCCTGCGCGAGGCGACCCGGCGCGACAGCAAACGCTCGGCGCGGCTCAGCGTTCATGCCGGGGGCCGTGTCTGGCCGATCCTGAAACGCTGGTCGGGCGGCTTTTCGCTGGATGCGGCGCAGGTCACCAATCTGCGCGGCCATGTCCAGATCTTCGACGGCGAACGCCCCGTTGCCACCGCGCTGATCGTCGCCGCCGAGGTGGATGGCTTCGAGCTGATCTGCTCGACCAAGCGCGAAACCCCGGTGCGCCATGGCCCCGCGCTCGATTTCGAACGCGAGGATCGCACGCCGCTCGGCTTCATGCCCCCGGCGTAAACGTCACAGCCGCGCGGGCAGCGCCAGACCTTTGAGAATTTCCGCGGAGGGCATCGGTTTCTTGCCCTCCCGTTGCGCTTCCAGCACCCGAAGCGCCCCCGCGCCGCAGGCGATGTCGAAGCCCTGCAGCACCGTTCCCGGTTCCCCGGCCCCGGCGACCAGATCGGCGCGCAGCAGTTTCACCCGCTCGCCCGCCACCTCGCACCAGGCCCCCGGAAAGGGCGAGAGCCCGTTCACCAGCCGCACCAGTTCCGCCGCGGGGCGGCTCCAGTCGATCTTCGCCTCGGCCTTGTCGATCTTGGCGGCATAGGTCACGCCCGTTTCGGGCTGTCCCTCGGGGGTCAGGCTGTCGAGCCGGTCAAGCGTCTCGCAGATCATCCGCGCGCCCATCGCGCTCAGCCGGTCATGCAATTCGCCGGTCGTTTCGGTGGCGCCGATCGCCAGCTTTTCGCGCAACAGCACCGGGCCGGTGTCCAGCCCCGCCTCCATCTGCATGATGCAGATCCCGGTTTCCGCATCGCCCGACAGGATCGCCCGGTGAATCGGCGCCGCGCCCCGCCAGCGCGGCAAAAGCGAGGCGTGAATGTTCAGACAGCCGCGTTTCGGCGCATCCAGCACCGCCTGCGGCAGGATCAGCCCGTAGGCGACGACAACCGCGATATCGGCGTTCAGATCGGCAAAGGCCGCGCGCTCCTCGGCCGCCTTGAAATTCAGGGGATGGCGGACCGGCAGGCTCAAGGCCTCGGCCCGGGCCTGCACTGGCGAGGGCCGCAAAGCCTTGCCGCGCCCGGCGGGCCGGGGCGGCTGGCTGTAGACGGCCACGACCTCGTGCCGGGCGGCGAGCGCCTCCAGCACCGGCACCGAAAATTCGGGCGTTCCCATGAAGATGACGCGCATCAGGCTTTCTTCGCGAATTTTGCCGATTTCGCCACCAGCATCTTGCGCTTCAACATGCTGAGGTGATCGACATAGGTCTTGCCGTTCAGATGGTCGATCTGGTGCTGCACCGAGGTCGCCCAGAGATGGACGAAATCGCGCTCTTCGATCTCGCCCGCCGCATTCAGGAACCGCACCGTCACCGCCCGCGGCCGCGAAATCGTCGCCCAGACGCCGGGCAGGTTCGGGCTGGCTTCGTCATGGTCGCGCATCTGACCCGAAGCATGCAACACCTCGGGATTCGCCATCACGATCGCCTGCCCCCGCGCTTCCGAGGCATCGACAACGGCCAGCCGCAGCATCACGCCGATCTGTGGCGCCGCCAGACCGACCCCCTGACCGGGCATCGCCTCCATCGTGTCGACCATGTCGGCCCAGATCGCGCGGATCTCGTCGGTGATGTCGGTCACCGGCTCCGCGGCGGTATGCAGCCGCTTGTCGTCGAAGCGGATGAAGGGACGGACGGCCACCTAGCCCCGCCCCTCGCGGGCCCATTCCCGCTTCAGCTTTTCCAGCTTGCGGGTGACCATCTGCCGCTTCAGCGGGCCCAGATGATCGATGAAGAGCTTGCCGTTCAGGTGATCCAGCTCATGCTGCGCGCAGGTCGCCCAGAGCCCGTCGAACTGTTCCTCGTGCATCTGCCCGTCCAGGCCAAGCCAGCGCATCCGCACCTCTTTCGGGCGGGTCACGTCGGCATATTGCTCGGGCAGCGAGAGGCAGCCTTCCTCGTGGACGTTCTTTTCCTCGGAGACCCAGGTGATTTCCGGATTGATCATCACCATGGCCTCGGGGAAGCCGGTCTTTTCCTTCGCGCAATCCATCACGAAGAGGCGCGCCATGACGCCGATCTGCGGCGCCGCCAAGCCGACGCCGGGGGCGTCATACATGGTTTCCAGCATGTCGTCGGCCAGTTGGCGAATGGTGTCGTCCAGCGCTGCGACGGGGTCGCAAAGCTTCTTGAGCCGGGGATCGGGATGGATCAGGATGGGGCGCGTTGTCATGCGCATTTTTTATTGGATGCGGGCCGGTCGTGCAATGGCGACCTTTGCGCGCAGCCGCGTTCTGCAAAATGGCAAAATTTCGGGACAAAGTTCCAATTATTTCATCTTCACTGGAACATTGGACCGGAATATCACTTTCATCAAGAACGACACAGCAAGACGACACGACCAGGAGCCTGCCATGACCGCCCTTCCCGACTTCGACGAAGTCATCGACCGCATCGGCACCCATTCGGTGAAATGGGACTGCATGGAGAGCCTTTATGGCGTTTCCCCGCAGGAGGGAATCGCGATGTGGGTGGCGGACATGGATTTCCGCCCGCCGCAGGCGGTGCAGGATGCGTTGCAAGGGCTGCTGCAACAGGGCGTCTACGGCTATTGGGGCGACGAAAGCGCCTATCAGGCCGCGATTGCGTGGTGGATGGCGAACCGGCACGGCTGGACCGTGCAGCCCGACTGGATCTTCACCACGCATGGGCTGGTAAACGGCACGGCGCTGTGCCTGCATGCCTTCACCGAACCGGGCGATGGCATCATGCTGATGACGCCGGTCTATCACGCCTTTGCCCGGGTCATCCGCGCTTCGGGGCGCAAGGTGGTCGAATGCCCGCTGGTGCAGGTCGAGGGCCGCTATGAAATGGATTTCGACGCCTGGGAGGCGCAGATGGACGGGTCGGCGAAGATGCTGATCCTGTGCTCGCCGCACAATCCGGGCGGGCGGGTCTGGACCGAGGCCGAGCTGAAGGCCACCGCCGAATTCGCCAAGCGCCACAACCTGATCCTCGTCTCGGACGAGATCCACCATGATCTGGTGATGCCCGGGCACAAGCATGTTCCGATGGCCGTCGCCGCGCCCGATCAGCCGGTGGTGATGATGACGGCGACGACCAAGACCTTCAACATCGCGGGCGGCCATTCGGGCAATGTGATCATCGCCGATCCGGCGCTGCGGGGGCAGTTTGCCGCAACCATGGCGGCGCTGGGGATTTCGGCGAACAGCTTCGGCATCGCCATGGCCACCGCCGCCTATTCCCCCGAGGGCGCGGCCTGGGTCGATGCGCTGAATACCTATCTTGAGGGCAACCGGCAGGCCTTCGACGCGATCGTGAACACGATCCCGGGCGTCAGATCGATGCCGCTTGAGGCCACCTATCTGGCCTGGGTCGATTTCTCGGGGACCGGCATGGGCACGGCCGAATTCATCGCGCGGGTGGAAAAGGCCGCGAAGATCGCCGCGAACCATGGCGCCACCTTTGGCCTCGGCGGTGACGGTTTCCTGCGCTTCAACCTCGCCACGCCGCGGGCGCGGGTGATCGAGGCGGCGACCCGGCTGAAACAGGCCTTCGCCGATCTGCAATAACCGCGACAGCTTGCCTGACGGGGGGGGGCCTTTCCAACCCTCCCGCCTGCCCCCATATTCGGCAGGCGTGAACGGGAGGCCCCCATGCCCATCATCACCTTCCTGATCATCGGCACCGCCGCAGGCTACCTTGCGACGCGGCTGATGAAAGTGAACACCGACATTCCCACCACCATCGCCCTTGGCATCTTCGGCGCGCTGATCGGCGGCCTTGTGCTGCGGTTCCTGATCTCGGTCATGGGGCTGATGGCCGGGCTCGTCGGCGCCGTCCTCGGTGCCATGGCGCTGATCTGGGCCTGGCAGCGCTGGGGCCGCCGCTAGATGTGGGGTCCCTTCCTCGGCTTTGCGGGCACCGCGTCCCTGCGGCTGATCTGGGCGCTTGCGGCGATCGGCATCTGGCTGATGAGCCGCCCGGGCGGCTGGGCCGTCGTCGTCGTCGCGATCCTGGTCGGGCTGAAACTGGTTCCCGAGCCGTAACCCCTTCCGCCGCCCGCGACCTGCCCCCATATTGAGGGCAGTTTCACACGGGAGGTTCCCTTGGACCCGATCACTCCATCCGATTTCATCGGCGGCAATGCGATCATGCTGGCCGTCGCCCTGTTCCTGATCCTTTGCGTTTTCCTTGGCGTGCGGATCGTGCCGCAATCCGAAAAACACGTGGTCGAGCGGTTCGGCCGCCTGCGCGCCGTGCTGGGGCCCGGCATCAACTTCATCGTGCCCTTCCTTGACCGCGTCGCACACAAGATCTCGGTGCTGGAGCGGCAACTGCCCACCACGCGGCAAGATGCGATCACCGCCGACAACGTGCTGGTGCAGGTCGATACCTCGGTCTTTTACCGGGTGATCGAGCCGGAAAAGACCGTCTACCGGATCCGCGATATCGACGCCGCCATCGCCACCACCGTCGCCGGGATCGTGCGCTCGCAGATCGGGCAGATGGAGCTGGACACCGTGCAGTCGAACCGGTCGCAGCTGATCACCCATATCCGCGACAACGTTTCGAACGTCGTCGACGACTGGGGGATTGAAGTCACCCGGACCGAGATTCTGGATGTGAATCTGGACGAGGCCACCCGCGCCGCGATGTTGCAGCAGCTGAACGCCGAACGGGCGCGGCGGGCGCAGGTGATGGAGGCCGAGGGCCGCAAGCGGGCGGTGGAACTGGCGGCGGATGCCGATCTTTACGCCGCTGAACAGGCCGCCAAGGCGATCCGCGTCACCGCCGAGGCCGAGGCTTTCGCGACCTCGGTGATCGCCGAGGCGATCGCGAAGAACGGCATCGAGGCGGCGCAATATCAGGTGGCGCTGAAACAGGTCGACGCCGTGGCCAAGGTTGCGGCGGGCGCCGGCAAGCAGACGGTGCTGCTGCCCACCTCGGCGCTTGAAGCCTTTGGCGAGGCCTTCAAGATGTGGAAGAAGTGATCATGTGGTGGCAAGAACCCTGGGTCTGGGTGGTGGCGGCGGCGGTGATGGGCGGGGCCGAGATGCTGCTGCCCGGCTTTTTCCTGCTCGGCTTTGCCGCCGGGGCGCTTCTGGTGGCCGGGCTGCTTTGGCTCGGCTGGCTCGGCGGCAGCTTGCCCGCGCTGATTCTGGTGATGACGGTGGCGGCGATCGCGGTCTGGCTGATCGCGCGCAAACTGGCCGGGGTCCGGGCGGGGCAGACCCGGATCTGGGATCACGACATCAACGAGAACTGAAAAATCGTCACATTCAGGAACTGGAATTGATCTAGGTTCTGGACGACTCGACGGCTGCGGCGTAGAGACGCAGGTGGCAAATCAGGAGAGAAGACATGTACGATGATTTCCCGCAAGAAGCGAAAAGCTTCAAGTACTTCCTTGTTAGCGTAACCGTTTGTCTGGTCGGTCTTGTGGCCTGGCTCTCCTTTGCCCAGCCGATGGGTCTTGGACACGGGGCCGGGGCGGCGGAAGCCTCCACCCATCAGTGACGCCCGTCACATCATGCACGAAAACGGCGGCCCGGTCGGAGCCGCCGTTTTCGTTTTCACAACCGGGGTTTCAGGCCGTGGCCATCTCGCGCAGGATCGCCTGCGCCGCGGCCTGCGGGTCCTCGGCCTGCCAGATCGGACGGCCGACGACCAGATGATCGGCCCCGGCGGCCAGCGCCGAAGCGGGCGTCTCCACCCGTTTCTGATCGCCCAGGGCCGCCCCCGCGGGGCGCACGCCCGGGGTGACGATCAGCTTGCCCGCCGCCTCGGGCAGGGCCCGGATCCGTGCCGCTTCCCGGGGCGAGGCGATCACGCCATCCGCCCCGGCCAGAAAGGCCCGCGCGGCGCGTTCGGCCACCAGATCGGCGAGGGCGCCGTCGCGGATCAGCGCGGCATCCAGATCGGCCCGGTCGAGCGAGGTCAGGAAGGTCACGGCAAGGATTTTCAGATCCTTGCCCGCCGCACCCTGTTTCGCCGCCGTCACCACATGGGGGTCGCCATGCACGGTCAGGAAATCCAGATCGAAGCGCGACAGAGCGCGCACCGCCGCCTCGACCGTGGCGCCGATGTCGAAAAGCTTCATGTCGAGGAAGATCTTCTTGCCCTGCTCGCCCTTCAGCTCGTTGGCAAGGGCCAGCCCGCCGCCGGTCAGCATGCCAAGGCCGATCTTGTAGAAACTGACGCTGTCGCCAAGTTTTTTCGCCAGCTCCAGCCCGGCAAGGGCATTCGGCACGTCCATCGCGACGATCAGGCGATCATCGGCGGCAAGAAGATCGGTCATGGCAGCCCTCCAGCGGTGCAAACCCGGAGGTTTTGCCCCTGATGCCGCAGGCGGTCAAGCGAATTGGGTCAATAGATCCCGCCGCGCCGCCGGGCTTCATGGGTCAGCGCGCGCACCAGACGGCGATGCCCCATGTCGGGGGCCGCAGGAACCCGCACCGGCACCCGCATCGGCGCAGGCAGGCCGGGAGAGAAGAATTCCACCACCGCTTCGAACTGACGAAGCGCGGCGTTGTAGATCAGGTGCGCAATGCGAACGGCGACATGGTGCATCGGATGACCTCGCGTTTGGAACCCTCAGGATGAACGTGAAGTCTTGGCGAATGGTTTCCAAGACCGCTTCCGCGAAAATTTTTTCACCGCCCCGCCCGCTTCGGGCCCGCCCTCCCCCTTGAACGGGGAATTCCGCCCAACCACCTTTGCAGCAAGACCCGGGACCGGCGTGCCATGGTGGGCGCCAAGACCTCGGGGGCTTGACCAAGGAGAGACCGGATGAACATGGAAAAGTTCACGGAACGGTCGCGCGGCTTCCTGCAGGCGGCGCAGACGATCGCGATGCGCGAGGGGCACCAGCGCGTGGTGCCCGAACATCTTTTGAAGGCGCTGATGGATGACGATCAGGGGCTGTCGGCCAATCTGATCAAACGCGCCGGGGGCGAGCCCGCCCGGGTGCAGGAAAGCGTCGATCTGTTCGTCTCGAAACTGCCGAAAGTCTCGGGCGGCGACGGGCAGGTCTATGTCGAACAGGCGCTGGTGCGCGTGCTCGACGAGGCCGAGAAACTGGCGAAGAAAGCCGGGGACAGCTTCGTTCCGGTGGAACGGATGCTGATGGCTTTGGCGATGGTGAACACCAAGGCCAAGGATGCGCTCGATGCCGGGGCGGTGACGGCGCAAAAGCTGAACTCTGCCATCAACGACATCCGCAAGGGCCGCACCGCCGACAGCGCCAATGCCGAGCAAGGCTATGACGCGCTGAAGAAATATGCCCGCGACCTGACGGCGGCGGCGGAAGAAGGCAAGATCGACCCGATCATCGGCCGGGATGATGAAATCCGCCGCACCATGCAGGTGCTATCGCGTCGCACCAAGAACAACCCGGTGCTGATCGGCGAACCCGGCGTGGGGAAAACCGCCATCGCCGAGGGGCTGGCGCTGCGCATCATCAACGGCGACGTGCCCGAATCTTTGCGCAACAAGAAGCTCCTTGCGCTCGACATGGGCGCGCTGATCGCCGGGGCGAAATACCGCGGCGAATTCGAGGAACGGCTGAAGGCGATCCTGAAGGAGATCGAGGCGGCGGCGGGGGAAATCATCCTTTTCATCGACGAGATGCACACGCTGGTCGGCGCGGGCAAATCCGAAGGCGCGATGGATGCGGCGAACCTGATCAAACCGGCGCTGGCGCGGGGCGAATTGCATTGCATCGGCGCCACGACGCTGGATGAATACCGCAAATATGTGGAGAAAGACGCGGCCCTGGCGCGGCGGTTCCAGCCGGTGATGGTGAATGAACCGACGGTCGAGGACACGATCTCGATCCTGCGCGGCATCAAGGAGAAATACGAGCTTCACCACGGCGTGCGGATCTCCGATTCGGCACTGGTGGCGGCGGCGACGCTGTCGCATCGCTACATCACCGACCGTTTCCTGCCCGACAAGGCGATCGACCTTGTCGACGAGGCCGCAAGCCGTCTGCGCATGGAAGTCGACAGCAAGCCCGAGGAACTGGATGCGCTCGACCGGCAGATCCTGCAGATGCAGATCGAGGCCGAGGCGCTGAAACGCGAGGATGACACCGCCTCGAAGGATCGTCTCGAGAAACTCGAGAAGGATCTGGCCGACGTGCAGCAGCGCTCCGCCGAGATGACGGCGAAATGGCAGGCCGAGCGCGACATGCTCGAGGCGTCGCGCAACGTCAAGGAGCAGCTCGATCAGGCCCGGGCGGCGCTGGAACAGGCCAAGCGCGAGGGCAATTTCGCCAAGGCGGGCGAATTGCAATACGGGCGCATCCCGGAGCTGGAAAAGGTGCTGGCCGAGGCCGAGACGGTGGCCGAAGGCAAGATGGTCGAAGAGGCCGTCCGCCCCGAGCAGATCGCCGAGGTGGTGGAACGCTGGACCGGCATCCCGACCTCGAAGATGCTCGAAGGCGAGCGCGAGAAGCTCTTGAAGATGGAGGAGGAACTCCACAAGCGGGTGATCGGGCAGGATGCCGCGATCACCGCGGTGGCCAATGCCGTGCGCCGCGCCCGCGCCGGGCTGAACGACGAGGGGCGGCCCTTGGGCTCGTTCCTGTTCCTCGGCCCGACCGGGGTGGGGAAAACCGAACTGACGAAGGCGGTCGCGAATTACCTGTTTGATGACGACGCCGCGATGGTGCGGATCGACATGTCGGAATTCATGGAGAAACATTCCGTGTCCCGGCTGATCGGCGCCCCCCCCGGCTATGTCGGCTATGATGAAGGCGGCGTGCTGACCGAAGCCGTGCGGCGCAGGCCCTATCAGGTCGTGCTCTTCGACGAGGTGGAAAAGGCGCATCCCGATGTCTTCAACGTGCTTCTGCAAGTGCTCGACGACGGCATGCTGACCGATGGTCAGGGCCGCACCGTCGATTTCAAGCAGACGTTGATCGTGCTGACCTCGAACCTTGGCAGCCAGGCGCTCAGCCGCCTGCCCGAAGGCACGGATGTCGCCGAGGCCAAGGCCGAGGTGATGGAGGCGGTGCGGATGCATTTCCGCCCCGAATTCCTGAACCGTCTGGACGAGATGGTGATCTTCGACCGGCTGACGCGCGAGAACATGGACGGCATCGTGACGGTCCAGCTCAAGCGTCTGGAGACGCGGCTGGCGCAACGCAAGATCACGCTGCAGTTGGACGAGGCGGCGCTGAAATGGCTCGCCGACGAGGGCTACGACCCGGTCTTTGGCGCCCGTCCGCTGAAACGGGTGATCCAGCGGGCGCTGCAGGATCCGCTGGCCGAACTGATCCTGGCCGGAACGGTGAAGGACGGCGAAACGCTTCCGGTGACCGCCGGTCCCGACGGGCTGGTGGTCGGCGGCAAGGTCTCGGCCAGCCAGCGCATCCAGACCGAACCGCGCGTGCTGAACTGATCCGGAAAGGGGGGGCGCTGCCCCCTCTTTTGCCTGCGGCAAAATTCACCCCCGGGATATTTGCACCAAGGTGAAACACGGACCCTTTGCCCATTCGCCTTGGCGTAAATATCCCGGGGGGGGGACCGCTTGCGGGCGGGGGGCAGAGCCCCCCTCCCCCGCCGGGACACTTGGCGCTAGACTGCCGCCATCATGCCCACGCTTTGCCGTGATTGCCTTGCCACCTTCGACACCGCCCCCGCGCGCTGCCCGCGCTGCGGGCGGCCGCGCCTGCTGCGCCATCCCGAACTGTTCACCCTTTCCGTCGCCCATGTCGATTGCGACAGTTTCTACGCCTCGGTCGAAAAGCTCGATGACCCGAGCCTGACCGACAAGCCGCTGATCGTCGGTGGCGGCACCCGCGGCGTTGTCACCACCTGCTGCTATATCGCCCGCATCGCCGGGGTCCGTTCCGCCATGCCGATGTTTCAGGCCCTGAAGCTCTGCCCCGAGGCGGTCGTGCTGCGCCCGCGCAAGGACCGCTATGCCGAGGTCTCCGCCCTGATCCGGGCGAAATTCGCCAGCCTGACGCCGCTGGTCGAACCGCTCTCGCTCGACGAGGCGTTTCTGGATCTGACCGGCACCGCCCGGCTGCATCATGCAGCCCCCGCCGTCAGCCTCGCCCGGGTGATTCGCGAGATCGAGACCGAGATCGGCGTCACCGCCTCGGTCGGGCTGTCGCACAACAAGTTTCTGGCGAAGATCGCCTCGGATCTCGACAAACCGCGCGGCTTTTCGGTGATCGGCCAGGCCGAGACGGCGGAATTCCTGCGCGACAAGCCCGCCTCGATCCTCTGGGGGGTGGGCGAGGCGACGCGGGCGGCGCTGGCGCGCGCGGGGCTGCGCAGCCTGGCCGAGATCCGCCGCGCCGGTCCGGAATCCCTGCAAAACCGGTTCGGCGCCACCGGGTTGCGGCTTTACGATCTGGCGCGGGGCATCGACCGGCGCCGGGTCATCCCCGATGCCGAAATCAAGTCGGTCTCGCACGAGACCACCTTCGAGAGCGACATTTCCGACCGCGACCGGCTCGCCGACATCCTGTGGACAATGTGCGAAAAGGCCGCCGCGCGGATGAAGGCGAAGGGGCTCGAAGGCCGCACCGCGACATTGAAGCTGCGGCGGACGGATTTCTCCGCGCTCAGCCGTCAGGTGAAGCTCGAGGAACCCTCGCAGCTGGCCGACACGCTGTTTCGCGCGACCGAGGCGCTGCTGCGGATCCTGCCCGAGCCGGGGCCGTTCCGGCTGATCGGCGCGGGCTATTCCGACCTGTCCCCGGCGGGCGGTCAGGATCCGGTGGGCGATCTGCTCGATCCGCAGGCGACGGCGCGGGCGGCGGCGGAACGGGCGGCGGATGCGATCCGGGCGAAATTCGGCGCCGATGCGATCCGGCTTGGCCGCGGCCTGACCAAAGGCTGATCACTCCGCCGCCAGCCGGGCCTCGCCGCGGATCAGATCGGCCAGCTCGACGAAGACCGCCCCGATCGCCTGCGCGAAACGGTCGAACCCGGGCAGCGGTTCGATCCGCTCCTCATCCATGTAAAGCGCGCGGGCGATCTCGATCTGCAGCACCTCGACCCCCTCGGCGGGGCGGCCGTAGCGCTGCGCCACATAGGCGCCGGCAAAGGGGCTGTTGCGCGCCACCCGCAGCCCGGCGCGGCGAAAGGCCTGTTCGACGGCCAGACTGGTCTCGGCCCGGGCCGAGGCGCCGAAGCGGTCGCCCAGCACGATCTCGGGCCCGGGGCCGCCGCCGCTGGCCGCCTCGCTTGGCATGGAATGGACATCGAACAGCAGCGCCCGGCCGAATCGGGCGCGTCGGTCCTGCAACAGCGCCGCAAGCTGGCCGTGATAGGGGCGCCAGATTCGGGCCAGCCGGTCCTCGGCCTCGGCGCGCGGGATCTTGCCGCGGAAAATCTCGCGGCCCCCGGCGACGACACGCGGAATCACCCCCAGCCCGGTCAGCACCCTTGCCCCGCCCGAGCCCCGGGTCACCCCCTCGATCAGCGCCGGATCCAGCTCGTCCTCGGCGCGGTTGAGATCGACGAAGGCGCGCGGATAGACCGCCTCGATCAGCGTCGCCCCCGCCTGCGGCACCTGCGTCAGAAGCCTGTCCACAAAGGCATCTTCCGAGGAGCGCAGCCGCAAAAGGTCAAGCTGGGCACGACGGGTGAAGTCGGCCGGGTAGAAACGGCCCGAATGCGGCGACGCGAAGACGACCCCGGAACTCAGCCTCTCGGGCAGGTGCAGCCGATAGGGCTGGATCGATGCGGAAACCTGGGCCATGGGGACTCCTTCGCAAGAAAGACTACACCGAATTCTTTTCCTGCCAAAAGGCCCTTGAAAGCCGGAACGACTCCTTTTATAGACCCCCAGACCGACGCGGTTGCGGCCAGGTTCTTTGCTTCGGGAAAGAAGACGGTGGCAAACGGCGAAAGTTTCCGGGCGGTTAGCTCAGCGGTAGAGCACTACGTTGACATCGTAGGGGTCACTGGTTCGATCCCAGTACCGCCCACCATTCATCGCCCCTTCGGGGGCATTCGTTTTCAAGGCGCACGTCGCCGCGAACAGGAGAAGACCGATGAAGGTCCGCAACTCGCTCCGCTCGCTCAAGCAGCGTCATCGCGATTGCCAGATCGTGCGCCGTAAAGGCCGCGTCTACGTGATCAACAAGACGCAGAAGCGCTTCAAGGCCCGTCAGGGCTGAGGCCGCCTTCGAGCAGTTCAAAAGGCCGCTGGGGAAACTCGGCGGTCTTTTTCTTTGGTGGTCGCGATTCCTTCGCGCCGTCGCAACCGGCCTCAGGCAAGGCCGATGCGCTCCGGAATCTGGCGCAGATCGGTGATGATCTCGGCCCCCGCCGCAATCAGGGCCTCGGCCCCGCCGTGGGGCGCATAGCCAAGGCAGCGCATCCCGGCCGCCTGCGCCGCCATCGCCCCGGGGCCGCTGTCCTCGATCACGACGCAGTCTGCGGGCGCGACGCCCAGAAAGGCCGCGGCCCGCAGATAAAGATCGGGGGCCGGTTTCGGGCAGCCCAGATCCTGCCCGGAAAACAGCCGATCTTGCAGCCGCGCCCAAAGCGCCGGATGACGGCCAAGGCTTGCCGCCATCTTCGCGCCCCGCCCGTTCGAGCCGACGGCATAGGCGATCCCCGCCGCATCCAGCCGGTCGAGCAGCGCTTCGACCCCCGGCATCAGCTCTGCCCGGTCGCGTAGCATCGCGTAAAGCCGGGCGTAGAAATCCTCGCACCAGCCGGGGCCCAGCCCCGCGCCCATGTCGTTCGCCACCTGCTGCACCCGCTCCAACGTGCCGCCGAGGAACAGCCGTTCCATCTGCGGGATCGTCAGATCCAGCCCATGCGCCGCCAGATCTTCCTGCAGCGCCAGAAAGGTCATCGGCTCGCTGTCGACCAGCACGCCGTCGCAGTCGAACAAAACGGCTTTCACGTTCATGCGGGCATCCGGGCCAGGGTGACGATGGTCTCGCCATAGCGGCGCTGGTCGATCTGGCTGAGCGGTTCCGGCACGACGGGGGCGGTGTTTTCCTCCCAGACCACCATCGCGCCGGGGGCGATCCAGCCGTTCGAGAGGCACGAGGCCAGCGCCTTTTCCCCCAGCCCCAGGCCATAGGGCGGGTCCAGGAACACCAGCCCGTAACCGGCGCCGCGGCAGGGCCCCATGTTGGTGGCGTCGCGCCGCCAGATGTCGGTCACGCCCATCGCCCGCATCAGTTCCACATTCTTGCGCAACAGCACCCGCGCCGCCGTGCCGTCATCGACAAAGGCCACCCGGGCGGCGCCGCGGGACAAAGCCTCCAGCCCCAAGGCCCCGGTGCCCGCGAACAGATCCAGCACCCGCGCGCCCGGGATCGGATTGCCGTGGGTGCCGTTGATCAGAAGGTTGAAGATGCTTTCGCGCACCCGGTCGGTGGTCGGGCGCAGATGCGCGCCCATGTCACCCTCGCCCACCTCGGCCAGTTTCAGGCCCCGCTTCTCGCCGCCGATGATTCTCATGCCATCAGCGCCTTGAGATCGCTGGCCGTTTCGACCTGTTCGGGCGTCACCGCCTTGCCCCCCTCGATCAGCCGCTTGCCGATCATATAGGCGCGTGGCGCATCGAGCGCGTCGACCGCAATCAGCCGGCCTTCGCGGAAATACCAGAACGACTGCCCCTCCGCGGTGCGGGTCACCACCCGGTCATGCCCGGTGCACAGCCCCGCGATCTGCAGCTTCGAGGCAAACTGATCCGACCAGAACCACGGCTTCGGTTGATAGGCCTTGCCCGCACCCAGCATGTTTTCCGCCACGAGTTCCCCCATGTCTATGGCATTGCCGACCGATTCGATGCGCATCCGCCCCTCCGGCCCCGGCAGCGCGGCGCAATCGCCCGCCGCCCAGATGCAGGGGTCGCTGGTGCGGCCCTGCGCATCGACCGCGATACCTTCGTCGATCAAAAGCCCCGCCGCTTCGGCCAGATCGGTGCGCGGATCGACGCCGATGCCGACGACGATGAAATCGGCGGGCAGGATGCGGCCATCGGCCAGTTCGACGCCGCGCACCCGGCCCTCGCCCAAGACCCGAGTGATGCCGATGTCTTCGAGGATCTCGACCCCATGTGCCCGGTGCATCGCGCGGATCGCATCGGCGGTCTCGACGCCCGCCACCCGGCGCAGGATGCGGGCGCGGGTGTGGACAAGCTTCGCGGTCAAGCCCCGCTTGCAGGCCACCGCCGCGGCTTCCAGCCCGATATAGCCGCCGCCGACGACGACCAGATTGCGCCCGGGCACGAATTCATCGGCCATCGCCTGGGTGTCGGCCAGATCGCGCAGCGTGTAGATGCCCGAAAGCCCCTCGGCGCCCATCTCGGGGGGAAGCCGCCGCGGCACCGCCCCGGTGCACAGCGCCAGATGATCGTAAGGCAACCGCTCGTCGCCGATCAGCACGGCTTTCGCGGCGCGGTCGATGCCGGTGACCTTCGTGCCCACCCGCAGCGTCACCCGGTTCGCCGCATACCAGTCGTCACCGCGCAGGGTCAGCCGCTCCAGCGGCATCTCGCCCAGAAGATAGGCTTTCGAGAGCGGCGGGCGCTGATAGGGCGCCACCGGCTCCTCGCCCAGAATGGTCACCTCGCCCGCGTAGCCCAGCGCCCGCGCCTTCGCCGCCAGGGACGCCGCCGCCTGCCCGCCGCCCACAATCACGATGCCGCTCATGCTCTTCCTCTGGTCATGTCCGTCCCCGCCCCTATATCCCTGATGCACAGCCCGTGCCAAGCGAAGGGAGAACGCAATGACACTGACGGTTGGGGAGAAACTTCCCGCGGCAACGCTTCTGAAGATCGGCGCCAATGGCCCCGAGGCGGTCGATCTGGCGGCATTGACCGCGGGCCGCAAGGTGGTGATCTTTGCCGTGCCGGGCGCCTATACCGGCGTCTGCACCACCGCCCATGTGCCCAGCTTCATCCGCACCAAGCCGCAATTCGACGCCAGGGGCGTGGACGAGATCCTCTGCGTCTCGGTCAACGACCCCTTCGTGATGGCCGCCTGGGGCGAGGCGACGGGGGCCACCGCCGCCGGGATCACCCTGCTCGCCGATGCCGAGGCCGCCTTCACCAAGGCGATCGGCATGGCGTTTTCGGCCCCGCCCGTCGGCCTGATCGACCGCTCGGCCCGCTATGCGATGCTGGTGGAAGATGGCGTGGTGACAGTGCTGAACCGCGAGGAAAGCCCGGGCGTTTGCGAGCTTTCGGCGGGCGAAGGCCTGCTCGCGGCGCTCTGAGCCCAGGGGCGCAGGGCGTATTTGGACCAGGAAGAAACCCCGGTCTTCTTCTTGGCAAAAATACGCCCCTTTCGCGGGCAGGCCCGCGCGCACCCCGCGCAGATTTGCGTATTTGAACCAGGAAAAGCGGGCTGCTTTTTCTTGGCTCAAATACGCTCTTCATCGCGGTAGGGGCCAAGCGCTGCAAGAATGTCGGCCTCCTCGGCCACGGCGGCGCGTTCCTGCTCCAGATACTCCGCCACGGCACGCCGAAAGCCGGGATGCGGGATGTGATGCGCCGAATGCGTCACCACCGGCAGGTAGCCGCGCGCCAGCTTGTGTTCGCCCTGCGCGCCCGCCTCGACCCGGGCGAAGCCCTGCGCGATCGCCCAGTCGACCGCCTGATGGTAGCACAGCTCGAAATGCAAAAAGGCATGGTCCGCAAGGCAGCCCCAATAGCGGCCATATAATGTATCGCGCCCGATGAAATTGAGCGCCCCGGCCACGGCGTGACCGTCCTGTTCCGCGACGACCAGAAGAACGTCGTCGCGCATCTCGTGCAGCGCGTCGAAGAAGGCGCGGGTCAGATAGGGGCGGCCCCATTTCCGCGCCCCGGTATCGAGGTAAAACGCCCACATCGCCTCCCAGTGACGCTCCTCGATCGCCGCGCCGGTCAGGGCCCGGATCGTGCCGCCAAAACCCTGCGCCTTCTCGCGTTCCTTGCGCAGCGCCTTGCGCTTGCGCGAGGCGAGGGTGGCGAGGAAATCCTCGTATCCCCCGTAGCCGCGGTTCTCCCAATGGAATTGCACGCCGGTGCGGTGCAGCCAGCCTGCGGAGGCGGCCGCTGCGGCTTCCTGCCCGGTGCAGAAGGTCAGATGCGCCGAGGAATGGCCGCCGCGCTGGGTCAGTTCCGCCATCGCCTGCAACAGCGCCGCCTGCCCGATGTCTTCCTGCCCCGGGCGGCACAAAAGCCGCCGCCCTGTGACGGGGGTGAAGGGCACGGCGCCCTGCAGTTTCGGATAGTAACTGCCCCCCGCCCGATGCCAGGCCTCGGCCCAGGCATGATCGAAGACATATTCGCCCTGCGAATGGCTTTTTCGGTAAAAGGGCGCGACGGCGATCACCGCGCCCGCGTGCCGTGCCACCAGATGATGCGGCGTCCAGCCCGTGCCCGGCCCGACCGAGTCGGAAGCCTCCAGCGCCGCAAGGAACCGATGCGTGGTGAACGGATCGAGGGGGCGGCCGCCCTCCGCGGTCTCGGGGCAGGCGCAGGCGTCCCACTCCGCCGCCGGAACCGAGGAAATCCCTGCCAGAACGTTGACTTCGACGCTGTCCAAGAGCTCCCCCCGCCTTTTCCCAAAGGTGGGGCGCGGGGGGCAAGGGTCAAGCTTCGTAACCCTCGAAGGTGATGTTTTGCGCGATCTTCCGCGCCTCCGCCTCGGCCTCGGGCGAACGGATCGTCCAGCACAGGATCGCCGCGCCCTGCGCCTTCAGCGCGGCGACCCGGGGCGCGCACAGATCCGCCGCCTCGTGCGAAATGAAGGAGGCCCCCAGCCGGTCGAAATCGGGAATGCCCGCCAGATGCGCGCGCGTCTTCGCGGGCAGAAGCGGCCAGTCGGCGGCGGTATAGGCCGAAGTCGTCAGCCCCACCGGCACCCCCGGCGCATGCCGGTGAAAGGCCGCCACCGCATGCGGGTTGAAGGACATCACCGCGATCGGCCCGGCATAGCCCGCCAGCACCTGCGCCGTCGCGGCTTCGAGCGGGCCGACATCGGGCCCCATCGCGCCATCCTGATCCTTGATCTCGATCAGCAGCGGCACCCGGCCCGCGACGATCTCCAGCACCTCGGCCAAGGTCGGAATGCCCTCGTCCCCGCCCGAGAGCGGGATCTCGGCCAGTTCCGCCGCGCTCAGCCCGCGCAGCCGACCGGGAACCCCGGTCAGGCGGCGCAGGTCGTAATCGTGAAACACCATCGGCACGCCATCGGCCGAGGGCTGCAGGTCGATCTCGATCGCGTAGCCCGCAGCCACCGCCGCCCGCACCGCGGCGCGGCTGTTTTCCGGCCGCCCGGCGGCACGGTCATGCAACGCGCGATGCGCGATCGGACGGGTCAGGAAAGCCGCGGGCAGGGGCTGCATCATTCCACCTCGAAGATCGCCTCGATCTCGACCGCGACGCCGAAGGGCAGCGAGGCCGCCGAGACGGCGGAACGCGCGTGACGACCGGCCTCGCCGAAAACCTCGACCATGAGGTCGGAACAGCCATTCACCACCTTGGGCTGGTCGGTGAAATCGGCGGTGGAATTGACGAAGCCCACCAGCTTCACCACCCGTTTCACCCGGTCCAGATCGCCCACCGCCGCGCGGGCCTGCGCGATCAGCGCCAGACCGCAACGACGCGCGGCCGCCGCGCCCTCTTCCACGCTCATGTCGGCGCCCAGCTTGCCCTTGATGAAGCCGTCGGGCCCCGCGGAGACCTGCCCCGAAACGAAGATCTGAGTGCCGCTGCGCACAAAGGGCACGTAATTCGCCGCGGGCGCCGGGGCGTCGGGAAGCGTGATGTTGAGCGCGCTCAGACGCGCTTCGATTGCGGAGGTCATGTGGATCTTGCCTTATCAGTTGATATGCGTGCGGAAGTCATCCAGCAAGCTGCGCCAGATGTCGATGGTGTCGGTGAAATTCTTGCCCCCCACCCCATCCTTGTCGAGGTTGACGTCATATTCGATCACCGCATTGCCCTCGCCATCCAGATAGGCGCGGCCAAAGCGGGCCTTCTGGTTCCAGCGGTTCACCATGGCGTATTTCAGCGGTTCCGGGGTCAGGAACGCCGCCGAAAACGCGACCGAGGAACAGTCACGCGCCTTGGTGCAGCCATAGAAATAGACGTCGAATTTCGTGTCATCGACAGAGCTTGAGAGCATCGGATCGCCCTGATCGTCGGTGCCCGGCTGCGGTTTCAGACCATAGTCCTGCAGGAAGGCGGCGACCACATCCGGGTCGGCCATGACCTGCGCCTGCGCGGGCAGCGCGGCCCAAAGGGCAACGACAGCGGGAAGAAGCGGACGGATCATCGGGGCCTCCTTTCGGCAAGGATTGTCCGATTGTCCGGCCCGCATCAAGCCCCGTCAGGCCACCAGCTGCTCGGCCTTCTTCAGATCGACGGACACCAGCTGGCTGACGCCCTGTTCCTGCATCGTCACGCCGAACAGCCGGTCCATCCGGCTCATCGTCACCGCATGGTGGGTGATGATCAGAAACCGCGTGTCGGTGCGCCGGGTCATTTCATCCAGCAGGTCGCAGAACCGGGTGACGTTGGCGTCATCCAAGGGTGCATCGACCTCGTCCAGCACGCAGATCGGCGCCGGATTGGCAAGGAAGACGGCAAAGATCAGCGCCATCGCGGTCAGCGTCTGTTCGCCCCCCGACAACAGGCTGAGGGTGGACAGCTTCTTGCCCGGCGGCTGGCACATGATCTCAAGGCCCGCCTCCAGCGGATCATCGCTTTCCACGAGCTGCAGACTGGCCGAACCACCGCCGAAAAGGTGCGTGAAGAGCGTGCGGAAGCTTTCGTTGACCTGTTCGAAAGCGGTCAAGAGCCGCTCGCGCCCCTCGCGGTTCAGCCCGGCGATGCCCGAGCGCAGCTTGCGGATCGCTTCCTCCAGATCGGTCTTTTCCTTGGCCAGCCCGTCATGTTCGCCCTGCACCTCGCGCAGGTCCTCCTCGGCGCGCAGGTTGACGGCGCCCAAGGCCTCGCGGGCACGTTTGAGCCGCGCCACCTCGATTTCCAGCGCTTCGGCAGCGGGCATCTTGTCGGGTTCGGCGCCCAGCGTGTCGAAAAGCGCCTGCGGCGTCAGATCCATCGCCTCCGCGATGCGTTCCGCGGCATGGGCCAGGGTTTCGCGGGCGGCGTCGAGCCGCGCCTCGGCCCGGGCCTTGCCCTCGCGCGCCTCGCCCGCGGCGCGTTCGGCGTCGCGCTCGGCCATCTGCGCCTGGCGCAGCGTCGCCTCCGCCTCGGCCAGCCGGTCCGAGGCCGTTGCCCGCCGCTCCTCGGCGATCTCGATCGCCGAATTCAGTTCGTCGCGCTTCGCCGCCAGCTCCTCGGGCGCGGCGGCGGCATCTTCCAGCTCGCCCACCGCCTCCTCGCGCCGCGACGCGAGTTCTGCCGATCGCTTCTCGGCCGTCTCCAGCCGGTGCCGCCAGCCCGAGATTTCCTTGGTGATCTCCTGGCGCCGCCGCAGCCGTGCCTCGCCCTCGCGGCGAATCTCGTCATGCGCGGCGCGGCGGGTCAGCATCGTCACCCGCGCGGCTTCCACCGTCAGCTTGATCGCCTCGACCTCGCCGCGCGCGGCGTCAAGATCGGGCAGCGCCGCCAGCTGCGCCTCGGCCTCGGCCAGGGCGAGCCGCGCCGATCCGGCCTCGTCGCCGTAACGTTTCACCGCCATCCGCGCCGCTTCCAGCTTGCCCGCGGAAATCGACCGATCCGCTTCGGCGCGCGACAGCGCCCGCCCTGCCTCGGCCAGCCGCGTATCCGCCGCGCGGCGGGCATCGCGGGCGCGGGCATCGGCAGCGCTCGCCTCGGCCAGGGTCCGGCTCAGCGCCTCATGCGCCTGCCGCGCCCCCTCGGCCCGGGCCGCGACCTCCTCGAGATCGCGCTTGAGTTCCACCAGACGGTTGAGCTGGCGCAGCCGCAAGGCTGCCGCCGTCGGCGCATCCTCGGCCCCGGCGCGGAAGCCGTCCCAGCGCCACAGATCGCCCTGCGCCGAGACCAGCCGCTGCCCGGGCGCGAGCATCGGTTGCAGCCGCGCCCCCTCGGCGGCATCGGTCACCAGCCCGATCTGCGCGATGCGACGGCGCAGCACGGCGGGCACTTCGACATGGGCGGAAAGCGGCTCCACGCCCGCGGGCAAGGGCTGCACCGCCTCGTAATCGGGCAGCACACCCCAGCCGGACCGCGCCCCCGCCTCGACCTCCGGCGCGCGCAGATCATCGGCCAAAGCCGCCCCCAAGGCCGCCTCGTAACCGCTTTTCACCCGCACCCGATCCAGCAGCTGATGCCCGCTCGCCGCCTCGCGCTCCACCAGCCGCGCAAGCGCCGCCACTTCGGCCCGCAGCGCCCCCGCCTCGCCCTCGGCCTCGGAGCGCACAGCCCGGGCGGTGCTTTCGCGCGCCTGCACCAGCCCGCGCGCCTCATCCGCCGCGATCAGCGCCTCTTCGGCGGCTTCGGCCTGATCCTGCGCCTCTTCCTGCGCGGTCTGCGCGGCTTCGAACGCCTCCTCGGCCCGCTCCAGCGCCTCGGCCGCGGTCTCGGCCGCATCGGACGCCCGGCCCGCCTCGGCCTCGGCCTTGGCCACCGTCGCGCGATTGTCCGACACGAGCCGCGTCACCGAGCCATGCCGCGCCGCCAGCCGCGCCACATCCTCGGTGCCCTCGCTCAACAGCGCCTCGCGCTCGGCCAGCACCGCCGCCGCCTCGGCCGAGGCTTCGGAGGCCGCGCCCAGCTTGTCCTCGTGCCCCTCAGCCGCTTTCAGCAACTGGCCCATTTCCCAGTCGAGCCGGGCAATGGTTTCGCCCGCATCGCGGTTCAGCCCGGCCTCGCGCTCCATGTCGCGGTCCAGCTGCGCGATGCGCGATTTCAGACTGTCGATCCGCGCCGCCGCCTGCGCCTCGGCATCTGACAGCGCATCGCGTTGCAGCATCAGCCGTTGCAGGATCGCCCCGGCAATCGATTCCTCCTCGCGCAGGGGTGGCAGGGCGTCTTCCTGCGCCACCCGCGCCTTGGCCGCGGCGCGCGAGGCCAGTTCCGCCTGCGCCGCCCCCATCATCGCCGAGCGCAGCGCATTTTCCGCCTCGGCCCGGGCCAGATCGGCCTCGCGCCAGCGGCGATACAAAAGCATCCCCTCGGCCCGGCGCAGATCATTGCCGATCTCGCGATAGCGCACCGCCTGCCGCACCTGCCGCGACAGCGCGGCCAGCTGCGTGCCCAGCTGCTCCAGCACGTCATCGACGCGGGCCAGGTTCTGCTCGGCGCCCGACAGTTTCAGTTCCGCCTCGTGCCGCCGCTGATAAAGCCCCGAGATCCCGGCGGCCTCTTCCAGAATCCGCCGCCGCGCCTTCGGCTTGGCGTTGATCAGTTCCGAAATCTGCCCCTGCCGCACCAGCGCCGGGCTGTGCGCCCCGGTCGAGGCATCGGCGAACAGCATCTGCACGTCACGGGCGCGCACGTCCTTGGTGTTGACCTTGTAGGCAGAGCCCGCGTCGCGGGTGATCCGGCGCACGATTTCCAGCACGTCATTGTCGTTGAAGCCCGAGGGCGCCAGCCGCTCGCTGTTGTCGATGGAGAGCGAGACCTCCGCGAAATGCCGCGCGCCGCGGGTGGCGGCGCCGGCAAAGATCACATCTTCCATCCCGCCGCCGCGCATCGCGCTGGCGCGGGTCTCGCCCATCACCCAGCGCAGGGCTTCGAGCAGGTTCGACTTGCCGCAGCCGTTCGGGCCCACGACGCCGGTCAGGCCGTCGTGGATCACAAGGTCGGTCGGGTCGACAAAGCTCTTGAAGCCGTTCAGTCGCAGGCGGGTGAAACGCAAGGGGCACCGATTCCAGATCGAGGGTCCGCCAGTTTCGGTTTTGCCACCGGCCAAGTCAACGCCACCCCCCTCACCTTCCGGCGAGGCCCCGGGCTTATCCACAGAAACACGGGGTTTTCGCTTGCATGGCCGGGCGACAGGCTTAAACTGGTTCTAAATTATGACCAATATCGGGAAAATACCGCATGGTTCCGGCTCTGGCGATCATTCTGGCATTCCAATTGGCGGGCGAGGTGATCTCGCGCGCGGGGCATCTGCCGCTTCCCGGGCCAGTTCTGGGGATGCTGGCCATGGTCGCGGCGCTTGCGGCCAGCGCGCGGCTGCGCGCGATGATCCGGCCGGTGGCGCAGGGGGTGCTTGGCCATCTGTCGCTCTTGTTCGTGCCTGCCGGTGTCGGGGTGGTGGCGCATCTGCCCACCCTTGCCGCGCAGGGTCCGGCGCTGGCGGTGGCGCTCGTTGCCTCGACGCTGCTCGCCATTGTCGTCGGCGCGGTGACCTTTACCCTTGTCGCGAAGCTGGTGGGGAGCACCCCCGATGAATGACGCGGTGCTGATCTGGTCCTACCTCGCCTCGCAGCCGCTGTTGTGGCTGACGGCGACGCTCTTTGCCTATTGGGCGGGGGACAGTCTTTATCGGCTGGCGCGGCGCAATCCGGCCGCCAATCCGGTGATGCTGGCGGTGATTTTTCTGGCGGTGCTGCTTGGCATCACCGGCACGCCCTACCGCGAGTATTTCGAGGGCGCGCAATTCGTTCATTTCATGCTCGGTCCGGCGACGGTCTGTCTGGCAGTGCCGCTGCAGGCGAATCTGAAGGCGATCCGCAAGGCGGTGGTGCCGATTGCCGCGGCGCTGCTGGCGGGGTCGTTCACGGCCATCGTCTCGGCTTTGGCGATTGCGAAGATGTTCGGCGCGGAGGCCGGGCTCTTGGCGACGCTGGCGCCGAAATCGGCGACAGCGCCGGTGGCGATCGGGATTTCCGAGGCCTTGGGCGGACAGCCGACGCTGACCGCGGTTCTGGTGCTGCTGACCGGGATGATCGGGGCGATTTTCGTGACGCCGATGCTGAACGGGCTGGGACTGACCGACTGGCGCGCGCGCGGTTTTGCGACCGGGGTGGCCGCGCATGGGATCGGCACGGCGCGGGCCTTTCAGGTGCATGACACGGCGGGGGCTTTCGCCTCGATCGGGATGGGGCTGAATGCGGTGCTGACGGCGTTTCTGGCGCCGCTGGTGCTGCCGTGGTTTTTGTGAGGGGCTAAATTGACCGAGGCCATCGCCGAGGTCACGCGGAACAGCGGCCCCGAAACCGCCGAGGGCCCAAAGGCACTCGGCCAGCGCCCGCCCCGCCAATGGCGGGCGCTTTCGCGCCGCCGGGGCGGGACGCTGGCCTCTGTTGTGCTCGGGGATGCGGTCTTGCAGCAGGCGGGGTGGCGACGGGCGGGGAAAAGCGGTGCTTTTCCTGATCCGCCCGAAACACCGTTTCGCTCAGCCCTTTGCCGGTTTGTAAGGCGCCATGCCCGCCCGGGCCAGCTCATCGGCGCGTTCGTTTTCCGCGTGCCCGGCATGGCCCTTGATCCATTTCCAGACCACCTTGTGGCGCGCCTGCGCCGCATCCAGCCGCTGCCACAGATCGACGTTCTTCACCGGCTTCTTGTCGGCGGTCTTCCAGCCGTTGCGCTTCCAGCCGTGCATCCAGCTCTCGATGCCGTTCTTCACATAGGCCGAGTCGGTGGTGATCGTCAGCGCGGTGGGACGGGTCAGGGCTTCGAGCGCCGAAATCGCCGCCATCAGCTCCATGCGGTTGTTGGTCGTATCCGCCTCGCCACCGGAAAGCTCCTTTTGTTTCAGGATCTTGCCATCCGCCATCGCGCGCATCAGCACGCCCCAGCCCCCGGGCCCCGGGTTGCCGCTGCAAGCCCCGTCCGTCCATGCGTAAAGATCCGACATCAGGCGCGCTCGAAGGCCAGCCGGACGCCCAGCGCCGCGAAAGAGGCCGCGAAGGCCCGGCGCATCCAGGCCATCACCGCGGGGCGGCTCAGGATCGCCTGCCGACCGGAAGCCGCCAGCGCGGTATAGCCGATGAAGGTCAGGAAGGTGAGGACGGCAAAGACCACGCCCAGTTCCGCCATCACGAAAGGCCCGTCATTCACCGCCATGAATTGCGGCAGGAAGGCCACGAAAAACAAGGGCAGCTTCGGATTGAGCAGATTGAGCACGATCCCGCGCCACACCAGCTGCCCGACCGATTGCGGCGCCGCGGCCTCAAGCGCCAGCCCGCCGGTGCCCCTCAGCGTGCCCCAGGCCATCCAAAGCAGATAGGCCACGCCCGCATATTTGATCGTCTGAAACAGCAGCGCCGAGGTGTGCAGCACCGCCGCCAAGCCCCCCAGCGCGACGGCCAGATGTACCAGCGTCGCGATGGTGCAGCCAAGCGAGGCCCAGACCCCCGCGCGGAACCCCTGCCCCAGCGTCGAGGACAAGGTGTAGACGACCCCGATTCCCGGAACCAGACAGACGATGAAAGCCGTGAACAGGAACTCGGGGGACATGGTACCTCAATTGTCGTGGCGGAAAATCCGCGGGGTCTTGAACTCTATCCGCTCTTTCGCGGTCTCGACAAGCTCCACCGTCAGATCGTAGCGGTCGCGGAAGGCTTCGATCACCTCGTCGACCAGCACCTGAGGCGCCGAGGCGCCCGCGGTCAGACCCACTTTCGTCAGCCCCTCGAGCGCCTCCCATTTGATCTCGGACGCGCGTTCCACCAGATGCGACACCGCGCAACCGGCGTTCCGGCCCACCTCGACCAGACGCTTCGAGTTCGAGGAATTCGGCGCGCCGATGACCAGAAGCGCCTCGATCTTTTCGGCCAGAACCTTCACCGCCGCCTGACGGTTCGTCGTGGCGTAGCAGATGTCATCCTTGCCCGGACCGACGAGCGCGGGGAACCGCGCCTGCAGCGCCGCCACCACCTCGGCCGTGTCATCGACCGAAAGCGTCGTCTGGGTGATCCAGGCGAGTTTTTCCGGGTCCCGCACTTCAAGCGTCGCCACATCGGCTGCGGTCTCGATCAAGAGCACCTCGCCCTCGGGCAGTTGCCCCATCGTGCCGATCACCTCGGGGTGGCCGCGGTGGCCGATCATCACGATCTGCAGACCGTCCTCGGCGTGGCGTTCGGCTTCCAGATGCACCTTGGAGACCAGCGGGCAGGTGGCATCGACATAGATCATGTTGCGCCGCTCGGCCTCGGCGGGGACCGCCTTCGGCACGCCATGCGCCGAAAAGATCACCGGCCGATCGACCGGACATTCGTCCAGCTCCTCGACAAAAACCGCGCCCTTGGCCGCCAGCGTATCGACCACGAATTTGTTGTGCACGATCTCGTGGCGCACATAGACCGGCGCCCCCCATTTCTCGAGCGACATCTCGACGATCTTCACAGCCCGGTCGACGCCCGCGCAAAAGCCACGGGGGGCGGCAAGGTAAAGGGTAAGGGCAGGTTTCATGATGCGCTCCGTATTCACGGGTCCAGAGGTAATGCCGCGCAGCCCCGCCGTAAAGTGCGACCCGTTTACGCCCAGCGCACCTCGCCCAGAAAGATGTAGCCCGCGCCATAGATCGTCTTGATCAGCCGCGGGTTCTTCGGGTCTTCGCAAAGCTTCGTGCGCAGCCGCGAGATCCGCACATCCATCGCCCGGTCGAAACTTTCCCCCGCCGCGCCGCCCAGGCTCTCCTGCATTTGCGCCCGCGAAATCAGCCGGTTCGGGCTTTCAAGAAACAGCCGCAAGACCTCTCCCTCGGCATGGGAAAAGGGCGTCTCGGCGCCATGCGCGTCGATCAGCACATAGCGGTCGAAGGCGGCCTTCCAGCCGGCAAAGACCGCGACCTGCGCCGCCGGAGCGGCTTCGGAGCGCGGACGGCGCAAGCGGGCGCGGATGCGCGCCACCACCTCGGCCGGATCGAAGGGCTTGATGATGTAGTCATCGGCGCCCAGTTCCAGCCCCGTCACCCGGTCCTGCACCTGTGCCCGCCCCGAGATGATGATGATCGCCGCCCCCGATTCGAGCGCCAGCCGATGCACCAGCGCCAGACCGTCGCGGTCGGGCAGGCCAAGGTCCACGAGACAGACATCGGGCTGGCTGCGCTTCAGCCCGGCCTCGAATTCCGTCGCCCGCGCATAGGCGCTGGTGCGAAACCCGGCCTCCTCCAGCGCATCGACCAGCATACGGCGGATCTCGGGTTCGTCGTCCAGAACGGCGACAAGCGGGGCTTGGGGGGCAGTCATCGGCGCACTCCGGCAATCAGCGCGGCCAGCTCCGCCGCGACGAAGGGTTTTTGCAACACCGGACAGGGCGCGGCGGCGCGCAGCCGACTGCCCGGCGGCAGCGAGGTCATCAGCAGCATCGGCACCCGGCCCGAGAGATGATGCGCAAGGTCGATCCCGGTGCCCGCACCCGCCAGCTGGATATCGGACAGAACCAGCCCGATTTCCGGCAGGGCGGCAAGCGCCTCGGCCTCGTCAACGCTGCCCGCCTCCAGCACAGAATGGCCGAGGCCGCGCAGCATCTCGCGCACCGAAAGCCGGATGTCGGGGTCATCCTCGACCAGCAGCACCAGCATCGGCGTCGCGTCGGTTTCCGCCAGACGCAGCGGCAGGCGCAGGGTCACGCAGGCGCCCGGCTCGCAATTCTCGATCCGCACCGTGCCGCCCGCCAGCTTCGTCTGGTCATAGACCATCGACAGACCCAGGCCCGAGCCCTGCCCGCCCTTGGTGGTGAAGAAGGGATCGAGCGCATGGGCCAGGGCCTCGGGCGAAAAGCCGGGGCCGGTGTCGGTGACATGGATCTCGACCCAGGTGTCGCGCACCGGATGCGCGGCAATGCGGATCGCCCCGCCGCGCGGCCCCATCGCATCGCGGGCGTTCAAAAGCAGGTTGAGCAGGCTGTCCTGCAACGGCCCGGGGTCCAGCACGATCGGCGCGGCCAGACCGTCGATGTCAAGATCGACCAGCACCGCGGCGCCCAGCGTCGGCGCCGCCATCGTCACCAGATCGGCGATCAGCGCGGGCAGGTTCACCGCCTGCGGCCGCAACTCGCGCTTGCCGGAAATCGCCGCGATCCGGTCCAAGAGCGTCCCCCCCCGCCGCGCCGCCGACAGCGTCGCGCGCACCGCGTCGCGGCCCTCGGGCGGCAGGCCGTCGACCCGCATCAGCCGCCCCTGCAGGCCGAGGATGATCGTCAGCAGATTGGCGAAATCATGCGCCATCCCCGAGGTGATCTGCGCCGCCAGTTCACGTTTGGACGCCTGTGCCAGCGCCGCCCGGGCCTGGCTTTCCGCGGTCACGTCGGTGGACAGGATATAGACCCCCTGCACCCCGTTGCCCGCCCCCCGATCCGGCGTCAGCGCGATGCGGATCCGCCGCCCGGAGGGTTCATGGGTGATCTCGATCACATTCGCCTCGCCCGCGAAGGCGCGCTCGAACCCGGGCAGGATGCGCCGGAACGTGTCCTCGCCCAAAACCTCGGCGGCGGTATGGCCGACCGGATCATCCCGCAAGCCCGGCATCACCGAGGTGACGCGCCGGTTCGAAAACGTATAAACGAAATCCGCGCCCATATGCGCGATATGGGCGGGCATCATCTCGGTGACCTGCCGGATCCGCGCGGCGGTGCGGCGCAATTCGCGCTGCGCCTCCTCGAGCGCGGCATTCGTCGCCGCCAGCTCCCGGTTTGCCGCCGCCAGCTGCGCGGCATGGGTCAGAACCTGTTCCGACAATTCCTCGGAGCGGGCATGCAGCAGGGCCTCCTGCCGCTTCGTCTCGGTGATGTCGGTGTAAACGGTGATCCAGCCGCCCTCGGCCAGCGGCGCGCCCTCGACCGCGATGGTCCGGCCATTGGCGCGCTGCCGCTCCATGTAATGCGGGGTGAAGGTCCGCGCCTGCTCGACCCGTGCCGCCACCCAGGCGTCGATCTCGCCCACGGCGCCGTAATCGCCGCGCTCGGCCAGCCAGCGGATCGTGTCGGCAAAGCCGGTACCCGGCTCGGTCAGATGCGGGGGCAGGTCGAACATCAGCTGATACTGCCGGTTCGAGACCGCCAGCCGCAGATCGCTGTCAAAGATCGACAGCGCCTGCCCGATCAGATTGAGCCCCGCCTGCGTCAGCCGTGCCCGCGCATCCTCGGTCATCGCCCGTCCTCCCCGCCCCATCGCTAGCACCTTCTGCGCGCTTCGCAAGCACCGGATTCAACCGGAAAGGATTCGCAAGATTTGGGCAAAAGTCCGGAAACTATTCACCGCAAGTTTCGATCCCGGGGGTCGCGCCGGGAGAGAGTCGCGGCCCCGCACGCCGGAACGCCGGCGCAGGGGGGAAGAATGGCAGATCAGGATCAGGGGGCGACGGCGCAGTCGATCCCGGCGCTTCTGGCGCTGAACGTCGAAAGGTATGGCAGCCGTCCCGCCTATCGCGAAAAGGAATTCGGCATCTGGCAGGTCTGGACCTGGGCCGAGGCGGCGGTGGAAATCCGCGCCATGGCGATGGGGTTCCTGAGCCTTGGTGTCGAGCGCGGCGATCACGTCGCCATCATCGGGCGCAACCGTCCGGCGCATTACTGGGCGATGGTGGCAGCGCAGATGGTGGGCGCGGTGCCGGTGCCGCTTTACCAGGACGCGGTGGCCGAGGAGATGGCCTATGTGCTCGATCACTGCGGCGCCCGGTTTGTCGTCTGCGGCGATCAGGAACAGGTCGACAAGGTCGTCGAGGTCGAGGACCGCATCCACCACATCCAGCATGTCATGTATACCGACAAGCGCGGCATGCGGAAATACGACCATTCCCGGATGAACCATCTGGCCGATATCGTGGCCGAGGGGAAAGCCGGGCATTTCCGCTATGAAGGCGAGCTGGAAAAACGCATCGCCGAGCTGACCGCGGACAGCACCTGCGTGATGCTGTACACCTCGGGCACGACCGGCAAGCCGAAGGGCGTGGTGCTGTCGAACCGCAACATCATCGAGACCGCCCGCGCCTCGGTCGCCTTTGACCATCTGGGCTGCGACGAGGATGTGCTGGCCTATCTGCCGATGGCCTGGGTGGGCGATTTCATCTTTTCCATCGGTCAGGCGATGGTCGCCGGGTTCTGCGTGAACTGCCCGGAAAGCCCGGCGACGATGATGACCGACCTGCGCGAAATCGGCCCGACCTATTTCTTTGCCCCGCCGCGGATCTTTGAGACCATGCTGACGAACGTGATGATCCGGATGGAGGACGCGGGCGATCTGAAGCACGGGTTGTTCAAGCATTTCATGGATTTCGCCAAGACCACCGGGGAAACCTACGGGATGCCGCGGTATCGGGTGAAACGCTCGAAACCCACCTTGCGGCGGCGTTGGCGCTGGGCCTGGCGCTATGCGATGGGGATCGGCTTTTCGGTCGAGACGATGGTGGAAAATGCGCTGCGGCTGGCGCTGGTGCGGCTGCGCCACCCGCTGGAGCATCGCAAGCATTTCCACGCCCGCGGCCCGTTGCTGAACCTTTATCCGCAGCCGCTGCGCGATTACTTCGACTATCGCACCGGCGAGGTGACGATCTTTTCGCCGCTGAAGAACACGCTCGGCCTGTCGCGCATCCGCGTCGCCTATACCGCGGGCGAAGCGATCGGCCCCGAGATCTTCGAGTTCTACCGCTCGATGGGCATCAACCTGAAACAGCTTTACGGCCAGACCGAGGCCTCGGTCTTCATCACCCAGCAACCCGACGGACAGGTGCGGGCGGATACGGTGGGGGTGCCCAGCCCGGGCGTCGAGGTGAAGATCGGCGAGACGGGCGAGGTGTTTTACCGCTCGCCCGGAACCTTTGTCGAATATTTCAGAAATCCCGAGAGCACAGCTTCGACCAAGGATGCCGAAGGCTGGGTGGCGACGGGCGACGCCGGTTTCTTTGAACCGGGCACCGGGCATCTGCGCATCATCGACCGCGCGAAAGACGTGGGGAAAATGGCGGACGGGCGGCTTTTCGCGCCGAAATACGTTGAAAACAAGCTGAAATTCTATCCCTCGATCCTGGAAGCCGTGGTCTTCGGCAAGGATCGCGACCGTTGCACCGCCTTCATCAACATCGACCTGAACGCGGTGGGCAACTGGGCGGAACGCAACAACATCGCCTATGCGTCCTATCAGGAACTGGCCGGTCACAGCCAGGTCTACGGCATGATCCGCGACCATATCGACGCGGTGAACCGCTCGGTCGCGCAAGACCCGATGCTCTCGGGCTGCCAGATCCACCGCTTCCTGATCCTGCACAAGGAACTCGATGCCGATGACGGCGAGATGACCCGCACCCGCAAGGTCCGCCGCAATGTCGTCGCCGAGAAATACGCCGATCTGATCGCGGCGCTCTATGACGGGCGGGACAGGATCACCACCGAAACCGAAGTCACCTACGAGGACGGACGCAAGGGGGCGATCAGGGCCACGCTCCGCATCGAGGATGCCACCGTCGCGCCCGAGGCGCATCTGCAGAAAGAGGCCGCGGAATGAAGGACATGGGCGAAGGCTATACCACCCCCGACGGCCGCCGGATCGGCCCGGTGCTGATGGAGCTGCGCAACATCACGCTGCGCTTTGGCGGCGTGGTGGCGATCAAGGACATCAGCTTCGACATCCGCGAAGGCGAGATCCGCGCCATCATCGGCCCGAACGGCGCGGGCAAAAGCTCGATGCTGAACGTGATCTCGGGCTTTTACGTGCCGACCGAGGGCGAGGTCTGGTTCCGCGGCGAGAAACGCGGCCCGATGCGCCCCTATCAGGTGGCGCGGCTGGGCATTGCCCGCACCTTCCAGAACATCGCGCTGTTCGATGGCATGTCGGTTCTGGACAACATCATGACCGGGCGGCTGACGCTGATGCAGTCGGGCCTGTTCAGCCAGGCGCTCTGGTGGGGCAAGGCCGCCGCCGAGGAAGACGAGCATCGCGAAAAAGTCGAAAAGATCATCGACTTCCTTGAAATCCAGAATATTCGAAAAACGCCGGTCGGGCGCCTGCCCTATGGGTTGAAGAAGCGGGTGGAGCTGGCCCGGGCGCTGGCCGCGGAGCCGAAAATCCTGCTGCTCGATGAGCCGATGGCCGGGATGAACGTCGAGGAAAAAGAGGACATGTGCCGCTTCATCCTCGATGTGAACGACGAATTCGGCACGACGACGGTCCTGATCGAACATGACATGGGCGTGGTGATGGATCTGTCCGACCGGGTGGTGGTGATGGATTATGGCCGCAAGATCGGCGACGGCCCGCCCGAGGAAGTCCGCAACAACCAAGACGTCATCGACGCCTATCTGGGGGTGGCCCATGCTTGAGCAACTGACCTATGCCTCGGAAGCGGCGCTGAACGGGCTGATGGCCGGGGTGATGTATTCGCTTGTCGCCCTTGGCTTCGTGCTGATCTACAAATCCTCGGGCGTGTTCAACTATGCGCAAGGCGTGATGGCGCTCTTCGCGGCGCTGACGCTGGTCGGCATCCAGAACGGTCAGGTGCCCTTCGCGCATCTGATCAACGCCGTCACCGGCGGCCATCTGGAAAGCTTCGGCTGGCAGGTGCCCGCGGTGCTGGCGATCCTGCTCACCATCGGCGTGATGGTGGGCATGGCGATCGCGATCGAGAAACTGGTGCTGAAGCATCTGGTCAATCAGGCGCCGATCATCCTGTTCATGGCGACGATCGGGCTGGCCTATTTCCTCGAAGGCTTCGGCGACGTGATGTGGGGCGCCGACATCAAGACGCTGGATGTCGGCCTGCCGCAGGGGATCAACGAGACGGTGGAAAGCCTGACCGGCGCCTGGTTCGGCTATGGCTTCTTCATCGACAATCTCGACATCGTCGCCGCCGTCGTCTCGGTGGCGCTGGTGGCGGCGCTGACCGTGTTCAGCCAGTATTCGAAACAGGGCCGCGCCCTGCGCGCCGTCGCCGACGACCATCAGGCGGCGCTTTCGGTCGGCATCTCGCTGCGCTTCATCTGGATCCTCGTCTGGTCGATCGCGGGCTTTGTCGCGCTCGTCGCCGGGATCATGTGGGGCTCGAAATCCGGGGTGCAATTCTCGCTCTCGCTGATCGCGCTCAAGGCGCTGCCGGTGCTGATGCTGGGTGGCTTCACCTCGATCCCCGGCGCCATCGTCGGCGGGCTGATCATCGGCATGGGCGAGAAACTGTTCGAGTTCTTCATCGGTCCGATGATCGGCGGCGCCACCGAAAACTGGTTCGCCTATGTGCTGGCGCTGATCTTCCTCGTGTTCCGGCCGCAGGGCCTGTTCGGCGAGCGGATCATCGAGAGGGTGTAAACTAAAATGGACACTTTGACGCAGATTAAGGTTGAATGGAGGGGCAAGGTGCGACATTCTGTCAGCGATCCGGCGCGCTGGGATGATTCCTGCCGGGGACACGCACTGCATCACGCGCCCCTTGCGGTTGAGGAGGCGCCCGGGGACGGGGGGCCCCATATCGATGACCAGAAAAGCCTGTTCCGTCGCCTTCACCATCGGCTGGGCCTCTGCCCTGACCTTCGGCTGGATCGCGCTGGCCGCACCGCCGGACGAGCCGACCTCGACCCGCACCATCAACATGATCCTTGCGGCCTTCGGGGCCGGGGCCGGCCTCTGGTCCTGGATGCGCGTGCGCCGCGACATCTGACGGGGGCAGACAGCAGCCTTCCCCGCACCATCGCCGGGGGGAGGCTCTGATGTTCTACCGCGAAGCAGGCGATTTCAAGACAAGCTACCGCGCCGACAGCCAGACGTTTCCGATCCGTCTGGACCGAATGGGCTATTTCGCAGCCCTGGCCGTGGCTTACGGCGTCGTTCCCTTCGTCATCGACGATTACTGGGCGAATGCGGTCTTCGTGCCGTTCCTGATCTATGCGATCGCGGCGATCGGGCTCAACATCCTTGTCGGCTATGCCGGGCAGGTCAGCCTTGGCACCGGCGGCTTCATGGCGGTGGGCGCCTATGCGGTCTACAAGCTGATGACCGCCTTCCCCGAGGTGCCGATCTTCCTGCATGTCATCCTGGCGGGCGGCATCACCGCCTGCGTCGGCGTGCTGTTCGGCCTGCCGTCCTTGCGGATCAAGGGCTTCTACCTCGCCGTCGCGACGCTGGCCGCGCAGTTCTTTCTGGTCTGGCTCTTCAACAAGGTGCCGTGGTTTTACAACTATTCCGCGTCCGGCCAGATCACCGCGCCCGACCGCACCATGTTCGGCATCTTCATCACCGGGGCCCAGACAAGCGCGGCGGCAAAATACCTGTTCTGTCTCGTCATCCTGACACTTGTCGCCCTGATGGCGCGCAATCTGACGCGCGGCACGGTCGGGCGCAAATGGATGGCCATTCGAGACATGGACATCGCCGCCGAGATCATCGGGGTCAACCCGCTCTCGGCCAAGGTCACCGCCTTTGCCGTCTCGTCCTTCTTCATCGGCATCGCCGGAGCGCTGCTGTTCTCGGTCTATCTTGGTGCGGCCGAGGTGGGCGAGGCCTTCGGGATCAACAAATCGTTCCTCGTCCTCTTCATGGTGATCATCGGCGGGCTCGGCTCGATCTTCGGCTCCTTCGCCGGGGCGGCCTTCCTGGTGCTGCTGCCGGTGTTTTTGAAAAACGTGCTGGTCGGCGGCCTCGGCTGGCCGACCGATGTCGCCGCGCATCTGGAACTGATGATCGTCGGCGCGCTGATCGTGGTCTTCCTGATCGTCGAGCCGCACGGGCTGGCGCAGATCTGGCGCATCGCCAAGGAAAAACTGAGACTTTGGCCCTTCCCGCATTGAGGGGCCGGGAAAGACCCGGGCAACCGGCCACGAAAAATCAATACGTTACTGGGAGGAGAGACGTATGAAAAAGAGCTTTGCAGCCCTTGCGGCGGCGGCCATGCTGGCCACGACCGGCCCCGCGCTGGCCGATCTGACGGTGCCGAACCTGAGCTATCGCACCGGCTCCTATGCCGCGAACGGCATCCCCTATGCCGATGGCTTCGCCGATTACTTCACGCTTCTGAATGAACGCGACGGCGGCATCGGCGGCGAAAAGGTGGCGGTGCCGGAATGCGAGACCGCCTACAACACCGAAAAGGGCGTCGAATGCTATGAAAGCACCAAGGGCCAGGCGGCTCTGGCCTATAACCCGCTTTCGACCGGGATCACCTATCAGCTGATCCCGAAGGTCACGGCCGACAAGCACGTGCTGTACACCCCGGGCTATGGCCGCACCTCGGCCGCCAATGGCGCGGTGTTCGAATGGGTGTTCAACTATCCGGCCAACTACTGGGACGGCGCCTCGGTCGCGGTGAAATACATGATGGCGGAGCAGGGCGGCGATCTGACCGGCAAGAAGATCACGCTGCTTTATCACAATTCCGCCTATGGCAAGGAGCCGATCCGCACGCTGGCAGAGCTGGCGAAGAAGCACGGCTTCACCCTGACGCTGCTGCCGGTCGATCCGCCCGGGCAGGAGCAGAAATCGCAATGGCTGCAGATCCGCCGCGAAAAGCCCGATTACGTGATCATGTATGGCTGGGGCGTGATGAACCAGGTCGCGATTCAGGAAGCGGTGAACATCAAGTTCCCGATGGATCACATGATGGGGATCTGGTGGTCGGGCTCTGAAAACGATGTCGGCCCGGCGGGCGCGGGGGCGAACGGCTACAAGTCGATCAGCTTCCACGGCGTCGGCGCCGAGTATCCGATCTATGCCGATCTGAAGAAGCATGTCTTCGACGCGGGCAAGGCCGCGGGCGCGGGCGATCAGCTGGGCACCGTGCTTTACTCGCGCGGGATGTATGCGGCGATGATCATCTCCGAGGCGATCCGCACCGCGCAGGAAAAGACCGGCAAGGCGGCGGTGACACCCGAGGAGGTGCGTGACGGCTTCGAGAGCCTGAACCTGACCGAGGCGCGTCTGACCGATCTTGGCCTGCCGGGCTTTGCCCAGCCGATCGCCGCCAGCTGCGCCGATCACGGCGGCCCGGGCACGGCGATGATCCTGCAATGGGACGCCTCGGCGAAGAAATGGTCCGCCGTCTCGGAGTGGATCGCGGCCGATGCCGAAGTGCTCGATCCGCTGATCGCCGAAGACTCGGCCGCTTTCGCCAAGGAATCCGGCATCGCCGAGCGCTGCAAGTAAGTCCCGCCCCCGGCCTTCGGGCCGGGGGATTTCGCCCCGGAGGATGACCATGTTCGATGCCGCCAAAACCGAGACGCTCCTTGAAGTGAACAACATCGAGGTGATCTACAACCACGTCATCCTTGTGCTGAAGGGCGTCAGCCTGTCGGTGCCCAAGGGCGGGATCACCGCGCTTCTGGGCGGCAATGGCGCGGGCAAGACGACGACGCTGAAAGCGATCTCGAACCTGCTGCACTCCGAACGCGGCGAGGTGACGAAGGGGTCGATCCTTTATCGCGGCGAGCGGGTGCAGGACATGTCCCCCGCCGATCTGGTGCGCAAGGGCGTCATCCAGGTGATGGAGGGGCGGCATTGCTTCGAACATCTGACGGTCGAGGAAAACCTGCTCACCGGCGCCTATACCCGCAAGGATGGACGGGCGGCGATCGCGCGCGATCTGGAGATGGTCTACACCTATTTTCCCCGCCTGAAGGAACGTCGCAAATCGCAGGCGGGCTACACCTCGGGCGGCGAGCAACAGATGGTGGCGATGGGCCGGGCGCTGATGTCGCGGCCGGAAACGATCCTTCTCGACGAACCCTCGATGGGGCTGGCGCCGCAGCTGGTCGAGCAGATCTTTGAAATCGTCAAGGCGGTGAACGAGGGCGAGGGCGTGACCTTCCTTCTGGCCGAGCAGAACACCAACGTCGCGCTGCGCTATGCGCATTACGGCTATATCCTCGAAAGCGGCCGCGTGGTGATGGATGGCCCGGCGGCGCAACTGCGCGAAAACCCGGATGTGAAGGAATTCTATCTGGGCATGTCGGATGACGGCCGCAAAAGCTTCCGCGACGTGCGTTCCTACCGCCGCCGCAAGCGCTGGCTTGCTTGACAACCCCCTGATTTGCAACATTTGCTGCGCAGCATTCTGCATCGCAGCAATCCTCGGACAAGCCGCAGAAAGGCGCCGCGATGAGCCGCTATTACGACGTTCTGGAAACCCGTTCCGCCGATGAACGCGCCGCTGCCTTGACCCGCGATCTGCCGCAGGCGGTGGCACGGGCGCTCTCGGCGCCGGGGCTGGCGGCGCATCTGGGCGGCGTCGATGCGGCCACGATCACCTCGCGCGAGGCGTTGGCGAAACTGCCGGTGCTGCGCAAATCCGACCTGAGCCGCGCGCAGAAGACATCCCCCCCTTTCGGCGGCATGACGCCGCGCACCGCGCGCGGCTTCGCGCATATCTTCCAAAGCCCCGGCCCGATCTATGAACCGGGCGAAACCTCGGCCGACTGGTGGCGGATGGGGCGCTTCCTGCATGCGGCGGGCGTCGGCCCCGGCGACATCGTGCAGAACTGCTTCGGCTATCACCTGACACCGGCCGGGATGATCTTCGAATCCGGCGCCCGGGCCGTCGGCGCCGCCGTCCTGCCCGCGGGCACCGGCCAGACCGAGCTGCAGGTCCGCGCCGCCGTCGATATCGGCACGACGGTTTACGCAGGCACGCCCGATTACCTCAAGGTCATCCTCGACAAGGCGGCCGAAATGAACGAGCCGCTGACGATCAGCCGCGCCGTGGTCGGCGGGGGCGCGCTGTTCCCGAGCCTGCGCAAGGAATATGCCGAGCGCGGCATCGCCTGCCTGCAATGCTACGCCACCGCCGATCTGGGCAACATCGCCTATGAAACCCCGGCGCTGGAGGGGATGATCGTCGACGAGGGCGTGATCGTCGAAATCGTCCGCCCCGGCACCGGCGATCCGGTCCCCGACGGCGAGGTGGGCGAAGTCGTCGTCACCACGCTCAACCCCGATTACCCGCTGATCCGCTTTGCCACCGGCGATCTCAGCGCCGTGCTACCCGGGGTCTCGCCCTGCGGGCGCAGCAATCTGCGCATCAAGGGCTGGATGGGCCGCGCCGATCAGACGACGAAGATCAAGGGCATGTTCGTGCGCCCCGAACAGGTCGCGGCCTTCGTCGCCGCCCATCCCGAGGTCACCCGCGCCCGCGTCATCGCCACCCGCGAGGGCGAGATGGATGCAATGACGGTGCGGATCGAAACCGAGGCCTGCGACCCCGAGCACTACGCCGCGGGCGTGGTCGCGGCGCTGAAACTCAAGGCCACGATCGAGCTTGTCGCCCCGGGCAGCCTGCCCAATGACGGCAAGGTGATCGAGGATCTGCGCAAATACGACTGACCCGCCCCCGTTTCACCTTGGGCAAAATATCCCGGGGGGCTGCGCAGCAGCGGGGGCAGCGCCCCCCTCTCCGGCCCGTCACAAGCGCGACGCCGTCTCAGCCCCAGGTCGGGTGGAACCGGTTCGCCGGGCTGAGGGTAAAGATCTCGCAGCCGTCGGCGGTCACGCCCACCGAATGTTCGAACTGCGCCGAGAGCGACTTGTCGCGGGTGACCGCGGTCCAGTCATCCGACAGCACCTTGGTTTCCGGGCGGCCCAGGTTCACCATCGGCTCGATGGTGAAGAGCATGCCTTCCTCCAGCACCGCGCCCGCACCCTTGCGGCCGTAATGCAGCACGTTCGGCGGCGCGTGGAACACCCGGCCCAGCCCGTGACCGCAGAAATCGCGCACGACGCTCATCCGCTGCGCCTCGACATAGGCCTGGATCGCATAACCGATGTCGCCAAAGGTGTTGCCCGGCTTCACCTGCTCGATCCCCAGCATCAGCGCGTCATGGGTGACCTGAATCAGCCGCTCGGCCTTGCGGGTCAAGGTGCCCGCCACATACATGCGCGAAGTGTCGCCGAACCAGCCGTCCAGAATCACCGTCACGTCGATGTTCAGGATGTCGCCATCGGTCAGCACCTTGGCCCCCGGGATGCCGTGGCACACCACATGGTTCACCGAAATGCAGGAGGCATGCTTGTAACCGCGATAGCCGATCGTCGCCGAAACGGCGCCCAGCTCCGTCACCCGGTTGCGGATGAAATCATCCAGCGCCCCGGTCGTCACCCCCGGCACCACCAGCGGCGCGACCTCGTCCAGGATCTGCGACGCGATCTTCCCGGCCGCCTGCATTCCCGCGAAATCGGCACGGTCGTAAATGCGGATGCCATCCCTGGTCAGGCGGGGTCTTGCGTCGTTCACGGGCACTCTCCTGTTCGCTGGCCCCTAGATAGTCACAAATACGCGGCTTGGCCAGACCCGGGCTTTTCCGCAAGGCCGCAGCCCCTTATACCGTGGCCAAGGAGGAGCCCCATGCCCAATCCCAGCTGCGCGATCCTGATCATTGGCGACGAGATCCTGACCGGCCGCACCCGCGAGGGGAACGCCCATCATCTGGCAGGCGAACTGGTCAAGGCGGGCTTCGATCTGCGGCAGATCCGGGTGATTTCCGACGATCACCCGACCATCGTCGCCGCGGTGCGCGAGCTTTCCGGGGCGCATGAGCATCTGTTCACCAGCGGAGGCATCGGGCCGACGCATGACGACATCACCGCCGAGGCCGTGGCCGAAGCCTTCGGGCGAAGCATCGGCGTGCGCGAAGATGCCCGGGCGATTTTGGCCGCCCATTACGCCGCCCGCGGGGTGGAGTTCACCGCGGCCCGGCTGCGCATGGCCCGCATTCCCGAAGGCGCCCGCCTGATCGACAATCCGGTCTCGGGCGCCCCCGGCTTCAGCCTTGCGAATTGCCACGTCATGGCGGGGGTGCCGAACATCTTTCAGGCGATGGTGGCGGGACTTTTGCCGCGGCTTTCGGGCGGGCAGCCGCTGTTGTCGCGCAACTGGCAGATGATGGTGGCCGAAGCCGCCATCGCCGATGCGCTGCGCGATCTGGCCGCAGCGCATCCGGCCGTGTCCTTCGGCTCCTATCCCTTCGTCACCGAAGGGCAATATGGCACCAACCTTGTCGTCCGCGCGACCGATCCCGCGGCGCTGCAGGCCGCCTTTGCCGCGCTGCAGGCCGCCTTCCCGGAGGGTCGATGAGCGATCCGCTGTTCGAGGTGATCGACGCCACCTGGCCCGCCGCCTCGGTCCGGCAGGCAGGCGGTTTCCTGATCCGCGAAGGCCGGGGCGGCGGCTCTCGGGTCAGTGCGGCCAGCCTGATCGAACGGTTTGAAACCGCCGACATCGCGGCCGCCATCGCTGCGCAGCGAGATCTTGGGCAAGACCCGAAATTCATGCTGCGCCCCGGCGAGGACGCCCTTGATGCCGCGCTGGCAGACCGCGGCTTCGAGGCCTTCGATCCGGTGGTGATCCTGACGGCCGATCTGGCCGCCCTGCCCCGCGAGGTGCCGCCCGTCACCGCCTTTGCGCATTGGCCGCCCTTGGCCATCGCGCGCGAGATCTGGGCCGAAAACGGCATCGGCCCGGCGCGGCAGGCGATCTTCGACCGCGCGCGCACGCCGAAAGCCGCCGTCCTTGGCCGCAGCCGCGACCGCGCCGCCGGGGCGGCCTTTGTCGCCATCCACAGCCGCACCGCGATGCTGCATGCGCTTGTTGTCGCGCCAGAATTTCGTCGCCTGGGTCTCGCCCGCGCGATCCTGGCCGAGGCCTGCCGCTGGGCCGAGACCGAGGGCGCCGAGCGCATGAGCCTTGTCGTCACCCGGGCAAACACCGCGGCGCTGGCGCTTTATCGCGACCTTGGGATGCAGCCCGTCTGCGCCTATCATTACCGCCGCGAGGCCCGGAGATGAGACGATTTTTCTGCGCAGCATTTTTTCTGGCCGCCCTGCCCGCGCAGGCCGATCCGCTGGCCCTGACCCTGCCGCAAGGCGCCGCGATCTCGGCCGAGCGGGCCCGGGCCGCCACCTCCTACGGGCTGCCGATCGGGCCGTGGCGCAATGACACGATGGCGCGCAGCGGGCTGGAAGGGGCGCGGTCCGACACCGCCTGGCGGCTGCGCGGCAATCAGCAGACGACGCTGCAGATCCTGGCGCCGCTGCGCGACCAGATCGCGGCGGCGGGCTATATCCTGATGTATCAATGCGAAACCGATGCCTGCGGCGGCTTCGATTTCCGCTATGCGCTGGATCTGATCCCGGAACCCGAGATGCATGTCGATCTGGGCGACTTCCGCTATCTGGCGGCGCAGAACGGCAATGACTGGATCGCGCTGACGGTCTCGCGCTCGTCGGAATCGGGCTTCGTGCATCTGACGACGATGACGGCCGAGGACACCACCCCGGCGACGCCCGGCAATGATCTGGCCGCGCCGAAGCACAGCCCGGAACCCGAGAGCCCCGCCGCCGATCTGGCCAAGGCGCTCGACCGCGCGGGCAAGGTGGCGCTGGACGATCTGGTCTTTGCCAGCGGCGCCTCGCAACTGGCCGAGGGCGATTTCGCCTCGCTTTCGGCGCTGGCCGATTATCTGGCGACCCGGCCCGAGGCGCGGATCGCGCTGGTCGGTCACACCGACAATTCCGGCGCGCTGGCCGCGAATGTGGCGCTGTCGCGGGATCGCGCCGCGGCGGTGCGCAAGCGGCTGATCGAGAAGCTGGGCGTGCCTGCCGGGCAGCTGAGCGCCGAGGGGGCGGGCTGGCTTGCGCCGCGGAGCTCGAACCTGACGCCCGAGGGGCGCGAGAAAAACAGAAGGGTCGAAGCGGTGCTCGCTTCGACCCCAAGGTGACGGCGCCGGACGGAAGGGCACCGTGGGAGGAACGGAAACCTACCAGTTGTCGGGGCCCTTGTCGGCAAAGGTCTCGGCCAGAAAATCGATGAAGGCCCGCACCTTGGGCTGGGTGAAGCGGCCCGGCGGATAGACGGCATAGATGCCGAGCGTCTCCATCGGCAGATCGGGCATCGCCTCCTCGACCTGACCCTTTTTCATCGCATCGGCGTAAAGGAAGCTGGGCAGATAAGCGATGCCCAGCCCCGCGATCGCGGCATGCAGCAGCGACTGGCCATCGTTCACCGTCAGCCAGCCCGCAGAGCGCACCTGCCGCCGCTCGCCCGAAGGCGCGGTGATCTTCCAGACATTGCCGTTCGACTGGTTCGAATAATGCAGAAGCTTGTGATCGTTCAGATCGTCGATTTTCGTCGGCCGGCCGTATTTCTCGAAATAGCGCGGCGAGGCGATCATCCGTTTCGCCGTCTCGGTCAGCTTGCGCGCCTTGAGCGTGCTGTCCTCCAGCTCGCCCACCCGGATCGCCATGTCGAACCCTTCCGAGATCAGCTCGACATAGCGGTTGTTCAGCACCATGTTGACGGTGACTTCCGGATAAGCCTGCAGAAAATCGCCCAGCACCGGGGACAGCAGGTTCACCCCGAAATCGGTCGCGACCGAAATCCTGAGCAGCCCCGAGGGCGCCACCTGCATCGAGGTGACCAGCGCATCGGCCTCTCCGGCGTCATTCAGCACCCGCCGGGCGCGGTCGTAATAGGCGAGCCCGATTTCCGTGGGCGAGACCCGCCGCGTGGTGCGGTTGAGCAGCCTTGCGCCCAGCCGCGCCTCCAGCGCCGAGACATGCTTGGACACGGCCGATTTGGAAATCCCCATCTTCTTGGCGGCATCGGTGAAGCCACCTTGATCCACCACCGTGGCAAAGGCTTCCATTTCGGTCAGACGGTCCATCGGTCACCCATCGGGAATGTTTCGCGCTTGCCCAAGTCATCGGATTGAATTCGGGCGCAATTTGGACGCTTACGGGACAATACGGGGGAAATTGCAAACTTCGATCAAGGCGGGGAAACGATTGTTGCCCGGGGCGCCGCGAAAGGGGCTCTGCCCCTCGCCCTCGCGGGCTCACCCCGAGGTATTTCGGGCAAGATGAAGACAATGACGTCGCGTTTGCCGTGACAGGGGGGGCGGCGCTTGTAAGGTGGCCGAAAACCGGAGCCAAAACGCGAGGACGTGATGAGCCATTATCCGCATCTGCTGGCGCCGCTGGATCTGGGCCATGTGGTGCTGCCCAACCGCGTGCTGATGGGCTCGATGCATACCAACCTGGAAGAGACCGGCGACTGGAACCGGGTGGCCGAATTCTACGCGACGCGGGCGCGCGGCGGCGTCGGGCTGATGGTGACGGGGGGGATGGCGCCGAACCGCGAAGGCGGGGTGTTTCCGGGCGCGGCCGGTTTGTTCACGCCGCAGGATATCGCCAACCACCGGCTGGTGACGGAGCGGGTGCATGACGCGGGCGGGCGGATCGCCATGCAGATCCTGCATGCGGGCCGCTATGCCTATGGGGCGGAATGTGTGTCTGCCTCGGCGGTGAAATCGCCGATCTCGCCCTTTGTGCCCCGGGAGCTGGACGCGGAGGGCATCGAAAAGCAGATCGCGGACATTGCCACCGCCGCCGCCCGCGCCCGCGAAGCAGGCTATGACGGCGTCGAGGTGATGGGCTCGGAGGGCTATTTCCTCAACCAGTTCCTGGTCCGCCATGTGAACCGCCGCACCGACGACTGGGGTGGGTCATACGAAAACCGGATGCGCCTGCCGGTCGAGGTGATGAAGCGCGTGCGCGCCGCGGTTGGGGCGGATTTCATCGTGATCTTCCGCATCTCGCTGATCGATCTGGTCCCCGAGGGCTCGACCTGGGACGAGGTGGTGGCTCTGGCCAAGGCCATCGAAGCGGCCGGGGCCACGATGCTGAACACCGGGATCGGCTGGCACGAGGCGCGGGTGCCCACGATCGCCACCTCGGTGCCGCGGGCGGCGTTTTCCTGGCTGACGGCGCGGCTGCGGCCCGAAGTGGGCATCCCCGTCATCACCTCGAACCGGATCAACACGCCCCAGGTGGCGGAGGGGATCCTGGCCGCGGGAGAGGCCGACATGATCTCGATGGCGCGGCCGTTCCTGGCCGATCCCGATTTCGTCGCCAAGGCCGCCAGCGGCCGCGCGGCGGAAATCGCGCCCTGCATCGGCTGCAATCAGGCCTGCCTTGACCATACCTTCTCGGGCAAGATTTCCTCTTGCCTCGTCAATCCGCGCGCCGGCCATGAAACCGAGCTGGTGCTGACCCCCACCGAAAGCCCGAAACGCATCGCCGTCGTCGGCGCGGGGCCCGCGGGCATGGCCTGCGCCATCGCCGCGGCCGAGCGCGGCCATGCGGTGAAGCTGTTCGAGAAAGACGCCGAGATCGGCGGGCAGTTGCGGCTGGCCCGCACCATCCCGGGCAAGGAAGAATTCATCGGCCTGACCGACTGGTTCGCCACCATGCTGTCGCGCGCGGGGGTCAGCCTGCGGCTCAATACCGAGGCGACGGTGGCGTCGCTGGGCGGCTTTGACGAGGTGGTGATCGCCACCGGTGTCACCCCGCGCCGCCCCGGCATTCCGGGCGAAGAGCTGGCCGTCAGCTATGCCGAGTTGCTCTCGGGCAAGGCCGTGGCCGGGCCGCGGGTCGCGGTCATCGGCGCGGGCGGCATCGGCTTTGACGTCGCCGAATTCCTGACCGTGACGGAAAGCCCGACGCTCCACCCCGAGGACTGGCGGCGCGAATGGGGCGTCGGCGATCCGGCGCAAACCCCGGGCGGTCTGGCCGAGCCCGCCCCCGCCCCGCCCGCGCGGGCGGTAACGCTGCTGCAACGGAAACCAGAAAAACCCGGCCGTCACCTGGGCAAGACGACCGGATGGATTCACCGCGCCGCGCTGGCGGCCAAGGGCGTCAAGATGATCGGCGGGGTGAATTATGACCGCATCACCCCCGAGGGCCTGCACATCAGCTTCGGCGCCGGACGCGAAAACCCGACGCTGATCGCGGCCGATACGGTGGTGCTTTGTTCGGGTCAGGACAGCCAGCGCATCCTGGCCGAGGCGCTGACGGCGCAGGGCTTCACGCCGCACATCATCGGTGGCGCTGATGTCGCGGGCGAGCTGGATGCGAAACGGGCGATCGATCAGGGCACAAGGCTTGGCGCCCGGCTCTGATCCACCTTTCATCTTGCTCCAATATCCCGGGGGGCCGAGGCACTGCCTCGGCGGGCAGCGCCCCCGGCCTCAGGCGCCGGTCTCAGGCGCCGGTCTCGACGCAATGGCGCCGGAACGCCCGCTTCAGCAGATCCAGTTCCGCCCGCAGCAGATCGAGTTCGGCGCGCAGATCCGCCTCGAGCGGCTGGCCCGAGACAAGGGTGAAATGCCCCACCGTGTCGTCGCCCGCGCGCAACAGGAACGTCTGCACCCCATCCGAGAGCAGCTCCACCGGGATCGGCAGGCTCAGCCGCCAGCGCCCCCCGCCCAGCGCCTCGCAGGCAAGACCGGGCAGCTCCCGCTCCTGATGCATGACCCTCAGGCCCGGCTCCGCCGTGCCGGTCCAAAGACCTTCCCAACGCCCTGCCGCGATCCGCGATCCTTCCAGCATCCCGCCCCCTCAGATATTGGCGCGCGGATGCCGCGCAACGGACAGATCCCGCAGCAGGATCTGGTTCATCTGCGGCCCTTCGAAGATCAGATCGACCCAGGCCTTCTCGACCCGCTTTTCGTTCATCTTCGTATAGGCCAGATCGAATTCGACGAAATCCGCGCCGCCGCCCAGCGGCATTTCCCGCACCAGCTGATCGGTGTTCGGCCCGTGCTTGACGTTCAGACGGCAGAAAATCTCGATCGGCCGTTCCAGCTCGACCGACATCGCAAGCCGGATCAGATGATTGCGCTTCAGCCCCGCCACGCCCGCCTCGGGCAGATCAAGCACCAGCGACAGGAACGCACCGTCGAAGCGGAACACATCCAGCCGCAGCCCGAACGGCGCGGCATCCTGCGGCGGGCGGTTGCGGATCTGCCGCAGCGTGATGTCGCTGTCCCGGCAATCGTGAAACAGCGTCGCATCGGCGCCGATCCCGGTCCGGCTTTCGACCCCGACACGCCCCGCGGGCACCACCGGGCCGCGCCACAGATCCGGCCGCCAGATCCAGTCGCAGCCAAGCGGGCGCTCGATCCCGTCACCGCCGGCGGCCGACAGGGCCAGACGCTCCTCGGCCTGAAACAGCACCCGGTCCAGCGTGCGCCGCAGCGACTGCGCATCGTCGCGCAACTGCGCAAGCTCCGCCGGGCCAAGCAGGGAAACCTTGCGCCCCGCCCGTTCCCAGCGCGCCAGCATCCGGCCTTGCGCCAGACGGTCAAGGAGTGAATTGGACTTTCCGGACATGGTCACCTTGGCGATCCGAGGACGCCACCATCATACGAACGACAGGTTATATAGACGTTTCTCTGCACCGGCTCCGGGCAGAAATGAAGCTTAAAATCGAGATGAAACACTGCATTTCGAACGCGCCGCAACCCTGTCGCGAAACACATTTCAAACACTCTCCAAATGCGATCAATTCAGGTCATGAATGGTCTCGTCGAAAGCCGCAAGCAATTCCAGCTGAGTCGCGTCATCCAGCGCGCTGCCCGCCAGCGGCAGCACCGACAGCGCCGCGACATGGCCGCCAAGCCCGATGATCTCGCGCCAGTAGACCGGGTCCACCGGCGCGGTGGTCGGGGCGGAGCGATCGGCGATTTTCAAAAGCAACCGCCGCTCCTCGCGCTTCACCGCCAGGATCTTCACATCCCGCGCCTTGCCCGACCGCGCCAGCGCCGCCCGTCCGGCCCGGCTCTTGAAAAAGGCCTCGTAGCTCTCGAAGGCAGTCTCGACCGGATCCTCGCTGAGCGGGCCGACCGTGGCGCTGAGCAGCGCCTTTTGCGCCGGTCGCGGCGCGCGCGGATCGCCGCCGATCGCGGCACAGCTGCCCCAGAGCACGAAGCTGCCCTCGGGCCCGTCGCGGGTCGAGCCGGGATCGACACAGAACCCGTCCGGCGCCATCAGGGTCATCGCGCCCTGTTGCAGCGTGACCCGGCCGGTGACCGGCCTGTGCTGCGGCAGGGGCAGCTCGAGTTTGAACGGCAGCGCCGTGACGCAGCCCGACAGGGCAAGGCTCAGACACAGAGTGATCAAGATCCGTCGCATCGCCCCCCCCTGCTCGGCGGCCCTTCCTATCAAGGCCCGCGACCCGGGGACAAGCGCCGAGTTGCGCCCCGGGCGGGTTTCGCCTTGCCGCTGCCGCCGGGCCACGGCATCTTGGGCCGAACGGAGGCGAACATGGTCTATCTTGCGATTGATGGCGGCGGAAGCGGCTGCCGGGCGGTGCTTTGCGATGCCGAGGGGCGCGAGCTGGACCGGGCTGAGGGCGGGCCTGCAAATATCGCCACGGATTTCGCCGCGGCGCTGGAAAGCCTGCGCGGTCTGGCGCTGCGGCTGATCGGGGATCGGCCGCTTGATCAGGTGCGCGCGGTGCTGGGCGTGGCCGGGGCGAACCTCTCGGGCGCGGCGCCGCGGCTTGAAGCGGCGCTGCCGTTCCGGGCGAAGGTGGTGCAGGATGTGACCACCTCGCTGCGCGGCGCGCTGGGAACGGGCGACGGGATCATGGCGGCGATCGGCACCGGCTCGGTCTTTGCGCGGCAGCTGGGCGGGCAGGTCACCGCGATCGGCGGCTGGGGCTTCCGGCTGGGCGACGAGGCCTCGGGCGCCTGGATGGGGCGGCTGATGCTGAACCGGATCACCCGGATGCTCGATGGCTATGCGCCGCTCTCGCCGCTGGCGCGAGCGATCCTTGCGGATCTGGGCGGCGGGCCGGGGCTGGTCGCCTTCACGCTGCAAAAGACCCCGGCCGATCACGCGCTTCTGGTGCATCGCATGGCCGCCGCCTTTGACGATCCGCTGTCGCGTCATGTTCTGGCCGAGACCCGGGCCGAGCTGCGCGCGGCGATCGGGCTGTTGCAGACCGACCCGCCGCTGCCGGTGGTCTGGCTGGGCGGGCTCGGTCCGACGCTGGCGCTGACCGACTGGCCGCGGGCCGAGCCTTTGGGCACGGCGCTTGACGGCGCGATGGCGATGGCACGGGATCCGGCAACATGGGCCGCGTGATCCTGACCGGGGCGCGGCTGTTCGACGGGACCCGGTGTCACGACGGACAGGCGGTGGTGCTGGAGGGCGACCGGATCGCGGCGATCCTGCCCGTGCAGGAGACGCCCGAAGGCGCGCGGATCGACCTGGACGGCGGCCTGCTGGCGCCCGGGCTGATCGACCTGCAGGTGAATGGCGGCGGCGGGGTGATGCTCTCGGGCGACGACCCGCTGGCCGAGATCGCGACGATCTGCGCCGCCCATGCGGGCCTTGGCACGACCGGGCTTTTGCCCACGCTGATCACCACCTCGGCCCGGCAGACCCGCGCGGTTCTGGCCGCCGGGGTGGCGGCGGTGGGCCGGGTGCCGGGGTTCCTCGGCCTGCATCTCGAAGGGCCCCATCTCGACCCGAAGCGGCCCGGTTGCCACCCGGCGCAGCACATCCGCCCGATGACCGAGGACGACCTTCTGACGCTCTGCGAGGCCCGCGCCGGTCTGCCCGCGCTGCTGCTGACGGTTGCCCCCGCTGCGGTGACGCCCGCTCAGATCGCCCGGCTGACCGAGGCGGGGGTGGTGGTGGCGCTGGGTCATGCCGACTGCAGCATGGCCGAGGCGCAAGCGGCCCATGACGCGGGCGCCCGCGTCGTGACGCATCTCTTCAACGCGATGAGTCAGCTTGGTTCGCGCGAGCCGGGGCTTGTCGGCGCCGCCCTGTCGCTGCCCTTCGCCTGCGGCCTGATCGCCGACGGCCTGCATGTTTGCACCGACTCAGCCCGGCTGGCGTTGCGGCTGGCGGGCGCGCGGCTCTTTCTGGTCAGTGATGCGATGGCGGTTGCGGGCACCGATCTGACCGGCTTCGATCTGGCCGGGCAGCGCATCCATCGTGCCAACCGCAGCCTGAGGACGGAAAACGACACGCTCGCCGGGGCGGATCTGAGCCTGCCACAGGCGATCCGATTCTGCGTAAAGGTTCTGGGGCTGCCACCCGAACAGGCGCTGACCATGGCCACCGCGCGCCCGGCGGCGCTGATCGGATCTAACCGGGGACGCATCGCCCCCGGCCTGCCCGCCGATCTGGTGCATCTCACCGAGGATTGGCAGCTGACCCGGGTCTGGCAGGGCGGTCAGCTTCAGGCGAAATCGCCCACCGCATAGCCCTGAATGTAAAGCAGCGCCGAAAGATCGCCGTGGTTGATGCGGATCTCGCATTGCGCCGCGACCGAGGGCTTTGCGTGCAGCGCCACCCCCGCCCCGGCCAGCTGCAACATGCCCAGATCATTGGCGCCGTCGCCCACCGCCATCACCTCGGAATGGGCCAGTTTCAATCTTTCCGAAATTTCCAGAAAAGCTTGAACCTTGGCTTCGCGCCCCAGAATCGGCAGCACCGGAACCCCGGTCAGCTTTCCGTTTTCGATGCCCAGAACATTCGCCCGGTTCTCGTCAAAGCCAAGCGTTTCAGCAACATGGCCGGTGAAAGCGGTAAATCCGCCCGACACCAGCGCGCAGTAAGCCCCGTTCGCCTTCATCGTCCGCAAAAGGTCATGACCGCCCGGCATGAAGGTGATGCGTTCCGAAATCACCCGCCCGATCACGCTTTCCGGCAACCCGGTCAGCAGGCCCAGACGCTCGGTCAGCGCCCCTTCAAAGTCGAGTTCGCCATTCATCGCCCGCGCCGTGATCGCGCTCACCTGCGCCCCCACGCCCGCCACATCGGCCAGCTCGTCGATGCATTCCTGCTGGATCATCGTGCTGTCCATGTCGGCCAGCAGCATCTTTTTCTTCCGCCCCTCGGCCGGCTGCACCACAAGATCGAAACCGAGCTTTTGCAGATCGTCCCAGACCTGCCAGCGGTTCTCCGGCATCCTGTCGATCTGGAATTCGGCGGCAATGCCCGGGGCCAGCCAGCGGACCTCTCCGCCCCCCCAGGCGTTGCGCAGCGAGGTGACCGTGACCGCCTCCAGATTGGCGGCTTTCGGGTCGGCGAGAAGCGTGGCGATGAACATGGATCAGGGGTCCCGGGGCTGGAGGGATGTCGCTTTTGAAATCCGATGCGGCGCTTTAGCGTGATTTTCCATCTTGTGCCAGAGGGGCAAAGCCTGTAGCAGCGACGGTGGGACACCCTTCCCCAACGAAGGGCGTTTATCTGGAAGGATAGCGACATGACGAATACTGCCCCGGCCAACCGTCCGGCGAATGCACGTTTCTCTTCGGGCCCCTGCGCGAAGATCCCCGGTTTCTCCCTCGACATGCTTTCGGATGCACCGCTTGGCCGGTCGCACCGTGCCGCCATCGGCAAGAACAAGCTGAAAGAAGCCATCGACCTGACCCGCGAAATTCTGGGCGTTCCGGCGGATTACCGCATCGGCATCGTTCCCGCCTCGGACACCGGCGCCGTCGAGATGGCGCTCTGGTCGCTTTTGGGCTCCCGAAAGGTGACGATGTGCGCCTGGGAAAGCTTCGGTTCCGGCTGGGTCACCGATGTCGTCAAGCAGCTGAAACTTGACGCCGAGGTGAAGGAAGCCGGTTACGGCGACATCGTCGATTTCGCCACGGTCGATTTCAACACCGATGTCGTCTTCACCTGGAACGGCACCACCTCTGGTGTGCGCGTGCCGAACGGCGACAAGATCCCGGCCGACCGCGAAGGCCTGACCATCTGCGACGCCACCTCGGCGGCCTTCGCGATGGACCTGCCCTGGGACAAGCTCGATGTCACCACCTTCTCCTGGCAGAAGGTGCTGGGCGGCGAAGGCGGTCATGGCGTGCTGATCCTGTCGCCCCGGGCGGTGGAACGGCTGGAAAGCTACACCCCGGCCTGGCCGCTGCCGAAGATCTTCCGCCTGACCTCCAAGGGCAAGCTGATCGAGGGCATCTTTGTCGGCGAAACCATCAACACCCCCTCGATGCTTTGCGTCGAAGATTACCTGGTGGCGATGAAATGGGCGAAAACCATCGGCGGGCTGAAAGGCCTTGTCGACCGTGCCGCTGCCAATGCGAAAGTGGTCTGGGACTTCTGCGCCGCCAATCCGTGGATCGAGAATCTGGCGAACGATCCGGCGACGGCCTCGACCACCTCGGTCTGCCTGAAGTTCAACGACGCCCGCATCAAGGACGGCGCCGCCTTTGCCAAGGCCGTTGCCAAACGCCTTGAAAAAGAAGGCGTTGCGCTGGATATCGGCGCCTATCGCGATGCCCCGGCCGGTCTGCGGATCTGGTGCGGCTCGACGATCGAAAAAGCCGATGTCGAGGCCCTGATGCCCTGGCTTGCTTACGCTTTCGAGGCGGAAATCGCGGCGCAAGCCTGATTTCAGAAACGCGATGGGCGCAATCGGCGCCCATCCTTTCCCACATTTCCGAAATTTCAGGAGCCCATGAAATGGCCCCCAAGGTTCTGATCTCTGACGAACTCTCCGACGCCGCCGTGCAGATCTTCCGCGATCGCGGCATCGAGGTGGATTTCCAGCCCAAGCTCGGCAAGGACAAGGAAAAACTGGCCGAGATCATCGGCAATTATGATGGCCTTGCCATCCGCTCGGCCACCAAGGCCACTGCCGCCCTGCTGGAAAAGGCCACCCGCCTGAAGGTGATCGGCCGCGCCGGGATCGGCGTCGACAACGTCGACAAGGAAGCGGCGTCGAAAAAAGGCGTGATCGTGATGAACACGCCGTTCGGCAACATGATCACCACCGCCGAACATGCGATCGCGATGATGTTCGCCGTGGCGCGGCAGATCCCCGAGGCCTCGGCCTCGACCCATGCGGGCAAATGGGAAAAGTCGAAATTCATGGGCGTCGAGCTGACGGCGAAGACGCTGGGCGTGATCGGCGCGGGCAATATCGGCGGGATCGTCTGCGACCGCGCCAAGGGCCTGAAGATGAAGGTCATCGCCTATGATCCCTTCCTGTCGGAAGAAAAGGCCGAGAAGATGGGCGTCGACAAGGTCGAGCTGGAAGAGCTGCTCCGCCGCGCCGATTTCATCACGCTGCACGTGCCGCTGACCGACTCGACGCGCAACATCCTGTCGCGCGAAAACCTGGCGAAAACCAAGCCCGGCGTGCGGATCATCAACTGCGCCCGTGGCGGTCTGGTCGATGAAGAAGCGCTGGCCGACATGCTGAAATCGGGCCATGTCGCGGGCGCCGCCTTCGACGTGTTCTCGGTCGAACCGGCGGAAGCGAACCCGCTCTTCAACCTGCCGAACGTCGTCTGCACGCCGCATCTTGGCGCCTCGACCTCGGAAGCGCAGGAAAACGTCGCGCTGCAGGTGGCCGAGCAGATGGCGAATTATCTGCTGGATGGCGCGGTTGAAAACGCGCTGAACATGCCCTCGATGACCGCCGACGAAGCCCGCGTCATGGGCCCCTGGGTGAAGCTGGCCGAATATCTGGGCGCCTTCATCGGCCAGATGACCGACGAGCCGATCACCGCGATCAACGTCACCTATGACGGCACCGCCTCGACGATGAACCTGCGCGCGCTGGAATGCGCCGTGATCGCGGGCATCATGAGCCGCTCGAACCCGGACGTGAACATGGTCTCGGCCCCGGTGATCGCCAAGGAACGCGGGATCCAGCTGTCGACCACGACCCAGGACAAGTCGGGCGTGTTCGACGGTTACATCAAGATCACCGTCGTCACCGACAAGCGCGAGCGCTCGATCGCCGGCACCTGCTTCTCGGATGGCAAGCCGCGCTTCATCCAGATCAAGGGCATCAATGTCGATGCCGAAGTCGGCCGCCACATGCTCTACACGACCAACAAGGACCTGCCCGGCATCATCGGCAAGCTTGGCACGCTTCTGGGCGAACACAATGTCAACCTGGCGAACTTCACCCTGGGCCGCGCGGCCGCGGGCGGCGAGGCCATCGCCATCGCCTATCTCGACGAGGCGCTGGATGCCAAGGTTGTGTCCGAACTGGAAGCCACAGGCCTCTTCCAGCAGGTGAAACCGCTGGAATTCAACATCGCCTGATCCTAGGTTCACGGCGTTACCAGGCCCTCCGCGACCGCGGGGGGCCTTTTCGTTGGAGAGACCATGCAAAGCTATGCCATCGGCGACATCCACGGCCAATATGACCTGATGATGCGCGCCTTCGACCGGATCGAAACCGACCGCACCCGCGAGGGCGCCCCCGACAGCCCCGTGGTGGTTCTGGGCGATCTCGTCGACCGCGGCCCGAATTCGGCGGGGGTGATCACCCATCTGTTCGACCGGCAGGCGGCGGGCGACAACCTGATCGTGCTCAAGGGCAATCACGACCGGATGTTCTCGATTTTCCTCGATGATCCCTTCGGCCGCGATCCGCGGCTGCGCGCCGAATACACCTGGATGCATCCGCGGCTGGGCGGGCCCGAGACGCTGGCCTCCTATGGCATCCGCGAACCGGCGAACCGGCCCACGGCCCAGGTCCATGCCGAGGCACTGGCCGCCGTGCCGCCCGCGCATCGCGGCTGGCTGGCCGGGCTGCCGCTCTCCTTTCGCCGCGACGCGGCGATCTTCGTGCATGCGGGCATACGCCCCGGCGTGCCGCTTGCCGCGCAGACCGAGGATGACCTGCTCTGGATCCGCGCCCCGTTTCTGGAAGACCCCCGCGATCACGGCGCGCTGATCGTGCATGGGCATACGGCGCTTGATGTCCCCAGCCATTACGGCAACCGGCTCAATCTGGACAGCTCCGCCGGGTATGGCGGCCCCCTGTCCGCGGCGGTGATCGAGGGGCGGCAGGCCTGGCTGCTGACCGACCGGGGCCGGGTGCCGCTGGGCTGAGAACGTCGCATTAACCAAATCGGCGCATGATTCCCGAAACAGCACCCCGGGGGCCCCGATGCGGAGACGATCGACACCACGCCTGCGAACCCATTGGATCGTCACCCATCCCGACGGAGAGGGGGGGCGCACGGAACTGCGGCTGGTCTGGGCCTTCGGCTTCTGAGGGAATGACGTTCCGTCACGCAAGGCCAAAGCCCTGTTCCCCGCCCCGGTGCCGGAGGTAACCTTTCCGCATTGCAGCGGAGGGGAGCTCATGACCGGCATTGTCATTCTTTCGGGCGCAAGGACCGCCATCGGCGGCTTTGGCGGCAGCCTTGCGGGCCTTGCGCCCGTCGATCTGGCCACGATCGCCACGCGGGCGGCGCTGGAACGCGCGGGCGTCGCGCCCGAACAGATCAATCAGGTGGTGATGGGCCATATCCTGAACACCGAACCGCGCGACATGTATGTCAGCCGCGTCGCCGCGGTGCAGGCGGGCGTGCCGGTCGAAACGCCCGCGATGAACGTGAACCGGCTTTGCGGCTCGGGGGTGCAGGCGATCATCTCGGCGGCGCAGGCGCTGATGCTGGGCGAGGGCGATTTCGCGCTGGCGGGCGGCGTCGACGTGATGAGCCGCGCCCCCTACATCCTGCCCGCCGCGCGCTTTGGCCAGAAGATGGGCGATGCCAGCGTGATCGACATGATGCTGGGGGCGCTTTCCTGCCCCTTCGGCACCGGTCACATGGGGGTGACGGCGGAAAACGTCGCCATCGAATGCGGCGTCACGCGCGCGGATCAGGACGCCTTCGCGCTGCAAAGCCAGATCCGCGCCGCGGCGGCGATTGCGGCGGGGGCGTTCAAGGAGGAAATCGTGCCCGTCGAGATCGCCACGCGCAAGGGCACGGTGATCTTCGACACCGACGAACACCCCAAAGCGACGACGCTGGAGAAACTCGCCGCGCTGAAGCCCGCCTTCCTGAAGGGCGGCTCGGTGACGGCGGGCAATGCCTCGGGCATCAATGACGGCGCCGCGGCGCTGGTGATCGCCCGCGAAGACGCGGCGATGGCGACCGGGCTGAAACCCTTGGCCCGCATCCGCGGTTTTGCGGTGGCGGGCGTGCGCCCCGAGGTCATGGGCCTTGGTCCGATCCCGGCGGTGCGGGCGCTGTGCGAAAGGACCGGGCTCAAGGTCGGCGATTTCGACGTGATCGAAAGCAACGAGGCCTTTGCGGCGCAGGCGCTTGCTGTTTCACGTGCGCTTGACCTCGACCCGGCGCGGGTCAACCCGAACGGCGGCGCGATCGCGATGGGCCATCCGGTCGGTGCGACGGGGGCGATCCTGACGGTGAAGACGCTTTATCACCTGCACAGGACCGGCGGCCGTCTTGGCCTGATCACCATGTGCATCGGCGGCGGTCAGGGGATTGCGCTGGCGATCGAGCGCCTCTGACATCTGTCGCAAGGGCGTATTTGGACCAAGAAAAAGCAGCTGTTTTTTCTTGGCAAAAATACGCCCTTGTCACGGTTTCAGCACGATCTGGCGATGGTCGCTGCGCCCCTGCGCATCAAGCACCGTCAGCGACACGAAGCCCGGGCCGGTCAGGTCCAGCACCGTCTCGCGCGTGCGGCTGCCCACCAGCAGCGGCGCGCCATTCGCCAGCCAGGTGAAGGGCGGCGCGCCGCCGCGCAGCTTGACCGTCAACCCCTGCCCCGCCATCTCGATCTCGGCGCCCTCGGGCGGGAAGGTCACTTCCGGGGCGCCCGCGACCTGCGCCGAAAACGCGGCATCGCGCGGGCGGAAGCGCTGCAGCGGTTGCGGCAGCCGTGCATTGGGCAGGATCAGCGTCGCAGGCGGCGGCGGCGGCAGGGGGGCGCGGGTCGCGCCGATGCGGTCGAACAGCTCGAACAGCACCGGCGCCGCCAGCTCGCCGCCAAAGGCCCCGGGAACGGGTGTGCCATCGGCGCGGCCCATCCAGACGCCCGCGACATGGGCACCGTCAAACCCCAGCGCCAGCGCGTCGCGATGCCCGTAAGAGGTGCCGGTCTTGAAGGCGATCCGGTTCGGCGCCGCGCCGGGCGGCGGCGGGATGCGCGACAGGATGTCCACCACCTGCCAGGCCGCGACGGCCCCGAAAAGCTGGCCATCGCGCGGACCGGCCTTGCCCGCCTCGGCCGAAAGCCGCAAGGGGCGGCCCAGCCGCGCCAACGCCGCATAGCTCTGCACCAGATCCTGCAAGCTGATCCCCACCCCGCCCAGACTGACCGCCAGACCGGGCGGGGCGTCATTCGGCAGCAGCACCCTGGCCCCGGCCTTGCGCAGCGCGGAAAGCAGCCGCTCCGGCCCCAGGGCCTCGGTCAGGCTGACGACGGGAATGTTGAGCGACAGCGACAGGGCCTGCCGCACCGGCACGGTGCCGCGAAAGCTGCGGTCGAAATTCTGCGGCCGCCAGGGGCCGAAAGCCACCGGCCGATCCTCGATCAGGGTTTCGGGATGGGCCAGACCGTCGTCGAAGGCCAGCGCATAGACGAAGGGTTTCAGCGTCGATCCGGGCGAGCGCGACGCCTGCGTCAGATCGACGAAGCCCGCCCGTTTCGCATCGGTCCAGGCCGCGCCGCCGACCGAAGCGCGGATCTCTCCGGTGCGATGATCGGCCACCAGAAGCGCGACCGAGACCTGCCCGGCCTGCCCGGCCACCGCCCGGCCCGCCAGCGCCTCGGCCGCGCGTTGCAGCCCGGGCGTGATCGTCGTCTCGATCCGGGTGCCCCGCGGAACGGCGGCGGCAAGCCGTTCGGTCAGATGCGGGGCGAGCGCGGGAAAATCGCGCCGCCGGGTCGGGATCGGTTCGGCCTTGGCCGCCTGCGCCGCATCGGGCGTCAGAACGGCTTCGGCCGCGAGACGATCCAGCACCCGGTCCCGCGCCGCCTTGGCGGCTTTCGGAAACCGGTCCGGGCGGCGGGTTTCGGGCGATTGCGGCAGGGCGATCAGCAGCGCCGCCTCGGCCGGGGAAAGCCGCCGCGGTTCCTTGCCGAACCAGGCCAGCGACGCCGCCCGGACGCCTTCGACATTGCCGCCAAAGGGCGCCAGTCGCAGATAGAGATCAAGGATCTGGGCCTTGGTCAGATGCCGCTCCAGCGCCAGCGCCAGTCGCGCCTGCCGCAGCTTGCCATCCAGTCGGCCGGTCGTGCCTTCCTCCAAGAGCCGCGCCACCTGCATCGTCAGCGTCGAGGCGCCCGAGACCACCTGCCCGTTCCCGATCATCTGCGCCCCGGCCCGCAACACGGCAAGCGGATCGACGCCGGGATGGCGGTAAAACCGGCCGTCCTCATAGGCGACCAGCGCGGTCAGATAGGCCGGATCGACCGGGCCGGGCGCCAGCCGCCAGCGGCCGTCGGCGACCGGAAAGGCGCGCAGGATCGAGCCGTCACGGGCGAGAACCTCGGTGCCGACATCGACCGCCAAGGGCGGCAGCGGCGCGGTGGCAATCCAGCGATCCAGCCCGTCGCGCAGGCCCGCCCCGAGTAGCAGAAGAAGGGCGGCGGCAAAGACCCCCGCCGCCCGCAGGCGAGATGTCATTCCACCGTCACCACCCCGGTTTCGCCATGCGCCCGCATCTCGGGGCGATACATGTCTTCGACCGAGGCCGCCGGATGGACGAACGTCCCCGGGCTGACCGCGCGCACGACATAGGCCAGCCGGAACGGCTGATCGCTTTGCCAATCCAGCGCGGCGAGGAAGCGATCCTGCCGGAATTCAGTCGTCAGCGGGTTTTCCTCGACCGTAAGCCAGTCGAGCGCCGCCAGATCCCCGGCGCGGATCAGGTTCGGGTTGTCGATCTCGAAGCCCGCGGGCAGCGGATCGTTGACCATCAACCGCGCTTGCTGCGGACCAAGCGGCTTGATTTCCAGCACCGTCACCAACCGCGTGCCTTGGGCAACCTTCGTGGCATCGACCTCCTCGCCCTCCAGCGTGTAATAGCTGCGCGCAATCGCCCAGCCCTTGCCATCGGCCTTTTCGGCGACTTCAGGCACGCCCACCGTGGTCAGGGTCAGGGTCTGCGGGGTATCGCCGGTGTTCGCGATCGCCAGCGACCGTCCGGCGGTCTCGGCGTCGATCACCTTGACCAGCGGGCCGGTCACCGCCGCCCCATCCACCGTCAGACCCTCGGCCCCGGGCCGGTCGATCAGCGCATGGGCGGCGAGCAGCGTCCAGCTCGCCTCCTGCGTCGACAGGGGCGTGCTGCCCAGACGCGCGATCACCGATTGGCCGACCGTCTGGGCATTGACCGCGGTCGAGCCCGATTCCGACGCCAGCGCCAGCACCGCCGCGGCATCGCGCAGATGGGTGCCATAGTCATCGCGCCAGACCGGCTTTTCATCGCCCAAGGCCGAGACCGATTTCGCCGCCCGGGCAAACATCGCATCGGCCCGGGTCTGATCGCCATAAGAGGCCAGCGCCGCCCCCAGCTGCGCCATCGCCAGAGGCGTCGCGAAATCGTCGCCCTTCACATCGGCGAAATAGCGCAGATCGCCGATCGAGGCCGCGCCTTCCCGCGCCAGCACCATCAGCTGATAGGCCAGAACCCGACCGCCGCCATTGCTGCTGCGGTCGAAATCGGGCGCGTAATTCACCTGATTGCGCAGGTTGTCGAGCGCGTTGCGGAAGGCCATGTCGGGCACCGCATGCCCGGCCTTGCGGGCGCGGCTGAGGAAGTCGGTAACATAGGCATCGAGCCAGCCATCGCCCGACATCGGCCCCCAAAGCCCGAAAGCGCCCGAGGCATCCTGATTGGTCAGCACCTTGGAAATCGCCACCTCGATGCGCGCGTCGATATCCTTGGGCGTGCCCAGCTCCATCGCCTCGGCCACCGAGGAGAGATAGAGCAGCGGCAGCGCCGTCGAGGTGATCTGCTCGGTGCAGCCATAGGGATAGTGGTCGAGCGCCTGCAACAGCGCCGGGGTGTCAAAGCGGGCGATCGGCCCCGCCGCCAAGGTCGCGCGGGCGGAACCGGGCAGGAAGCCCGCGAAAACATTGGCGTCAAAGGTGAAGCTCTTGCCCGCCGCAAGGTCAAAGCGCGATTGCCGCGCCACCTCGGGGCTGTTGTCCTGCACCGGGATTTTCAGCACCTTTTCCAGCAGCTTGCCATCGGGCGTGGTCAGCGCCACCCGGATCTCCTGCACCCCTTCGGCTTTCGGCGCGGTCACCGGCACGGCGATTTCCGCCTTACCCAGATCGGCCAGATCGAGCCCCGAGGGACGATCCCCCAGCACCAGCCCGGCCGAGGTCACATCGAGCCCCATCCGCCCCGAAGGCCCGGTGGCATGGACGTTTTCCAGAAGCAGCCGCGAGCTGTCGCCGGGCGCGAGGAACCGCGGCACCGAAGCCGTCACCACCACCGGATCGCGCACCAGCACGTCCGAAGAGGCCTGCCCGACGCCGGTCTTCGACCAGACCACCGCCGAAAGCCGCACCGTGCCGTTGAAGGCGGGCATGTCGAAACTGGTGCGGATCACGCCATCCTCATCCGCCGTCAGCGCGCCCGAGAAATAGGCCACCAGCTCTTCCGTGGGCGGCGGCGCCTGCAGCGTCATGTCCCGCCCGGCATCGCCACCCGAGCGGATCACCCCCATCTCGCCGCTGCGGCCATCAATCAGCCGCCCGTAGACATCGCGCAGCCCGACGCCCAGCCGCCGCTGGCCAAAGTAATGCGCCGCAGGATCGGGCGCCTTGAACCCGGTCAGGTTCAGAATGCCCAGATCCACCGCTGCAATCGTCGCGTAAACGGTCTCGCCTTTCTTGATGCCCTCGACCTTCAGCGCCACCGGCAAAGCCGCGCGCGGATCGGAAGCGGCGGGCACGTCGAAGGCCGCCTTGAGCGCCCGTTCGCCCGGATCGACCGTGGCATAGGCCAGACCCATTGCCCGGTTCGGGGCCCGGTTCGGCGCCTCCTCGGCCAAGGGCCGCAGCACGGAGGCCGTCACATAGGCCCCCGCCCCCCATTCCTGCGTCACCGGCAGATCAATGCTGTTTTCACCAGCCTCGACCTCGACCGATTGCAGCGCCACCACCCGGTTCGACAGGACCGAGACCAGCGCCACCCCCCTTGCGGGCGCGACGATGCGCAGATGCGCCGTGTCGCCCAGCGCATAGGCGGGCTTGTCGAGCGCCAGCTGCAGCCGGTCCGGGCTGGCCAGCACATCGGCGGGCGCATACCAGCCCGCGTCAAAGGCCATGCTGGCGGCCACCGCGCCGCTCTCGTCCTCGACCACCAGTTCGTATTGGCCCCAATCGACCTTGGCCGCGATCTGCAGCGGCCCGGCCGCGGTCAGATCGCCCTTGCCCTCGGCCACGCGGGACCGCCGGGTGATCGGCTCCCAGTTCCAATAGCCATCGACCGCATACCACTGATAGGTGGTCTCGATCTTGTTCACCACCCAATGCAGCGCCATCGGCACCGGCTGCAGATCCGGCCCCAGGGTCGTGACCTCGAACCCGGCCTCTGCGCCTTCGGGCACGGCGCCCTCGGCGAATTGCGGCTTGATCCCCAGAACCGGCGCCGCGGGCATCACCAGACGCTTGATCTCGCGGCTGATCGGACGGCCCGAGCCTTCGCGGACTTCCACCGCAAAGGTCGCCTCCAGCGGCCGGTCGGCGGTCAGCGCCGCTTCGGGCAGGGCAACGGCGATCTCGGCCGCGCCGGTCTCGTCGGTCTCGCCCGCCTCCAGACTGTCGTAAAGCGTTTCGAACGGCGTGTCGTGACGGCCGAAGACATAGCCCGCAAAGCCCGGAACCTCCGCGGCGGTGCGCAGCGCGAAGCTGCCCTCGGTGCCCAGCCCGGCCCCCGGGGCGCCGAACAGATAGCGCGCCTCAACCCCGATCAGCGGCATGTCATCCCCGGCCAGAACGCCTTCGGGCAGGGTCAGGGTGGCGTCGATCCGTTCGGGCAGGAAATCTTCCACAAGGACCTTGGCCGAAGCCAGCGGCTCGCCCTTGGGATCGGCGAAGATATCCAGCCGCCAGGTGCCGCGCGGCGCCTGCGCCCCGATCGGCAGGGCGATCGTGTGCCCGCCTGCCCCCGCATCCTCGGTCAGGGCGCGGGAATATTCGACGCCATCGGGCCGCAGCAGAACGGCGGTCAGCGGCAGGCCATCAATCGCCTGCGTCGCGGAATCGCGCGCCAGAACCGTCGCATGAACCGTCTCGCCGGCGCGATAAGCGCCGCGGTCGGTGGTCAGGAAGACATCGATCGCAGGCGCGGGGGGCATCCCCTCGACGCCACGGTCGGACAGGTCGAATTCCGCATCGGTGAGCGACAGATAGGCCAGATCCTCGCCGCGGCTGACCGCGATCAGCGCCGGGGCGGCATTGTCCTTGCCCGCCGCCTGCGCGGGGGCGAAATGCACCACGCCTTCGGCATCGGTTGTGGCCGTCGCGATCACCGCATTGGCCTTCGACACCAGCTGCACCTCGGCGCCCTCGAAAGCGCCCGCATCCGAGAGCCCGCGCACCGCAACGGTCAGCCCGTCGGCGCCCGAATAGCTGGTCAGCCCCAGATCCGAGATCATGAACCACTGCGCCGCGGGAGGTTTCTCGTAGGGATCCGCCCCCGGCACCGTCGCTGTCAGCACATAGATGCCCGAGCCGAGCGGCCCGGTCACCTCCTGCACCGGCAGACGGGTGGTCATGTCGCGGTTGACCTCCATCTTCACCTCGGCGCTGCCGTGCCAGACTTCCTCGGCATATTGGTTGTTGAAATAATCGACCGACCAGCTGTCCATCGAGCGGGCAAAGTAATCCTCGCGCATCGCCGCCACCAGATTGCGGTCCGACACCCGCAGGATCTTCAGATCCAGCCCCTCGAGGTTCACCGTCTGCACCGGCACGCCACTGTCCGCCCCGCGCGGCAGGATATAGGACCGGCCGGGGAAGCTGACCGACGGCGCCCGGTCACGCACATAGGCGGTGATCGTGACATCCTTGCCCAGCGTCTCGCCCGTTGCGGCGGGCAGGCCCTTGCGGAAGGTCAGCGCATAGCGTTGCCCGTGTTTCACCCCGCCGACACAGATCTGGTTCGCCGCGGCCTCGACCGAAAGCCCGGTTTCGGGCAGTTGCACGAAGGGCGCGTAATCGACCCCGGTCTTCACCAGATCGGCGTTGAAATTGGCGCAGATCCGGGGACTTGCGCTATCGGCCTCGACGCTGTTGTCCTGAATGCGGAAGCCGTATTTGCCCTCGGCCTCGGTCAGCGCGGCGGCGATATCCTCGCGCGCCGACAGCGTCGCCGCCAGCCGCAGCGCCGAAAGCGCCTCGCGGTTGCGATCGGCCTTTTCCAGCGCCTGCGCCAGAACGAAGAGCGCCTCGGCCTGACCGGCGGGCCTGGCCGCGCGCAGATAGCCGTTCACCGCCGCCGAAACCGAGCGGCCGACCGCCTCGGAATCCTCCAGCCGCAGACCCAGCGCCGCATAATCCGTCCATTGATCGGCGGCATCGGAGAGCACGATCATCGCCCCTTCCAAGGCCTGCGCCCGCGCCCAGTTCGCCTGCGCCCGGGCCTGTTTCAGCCCCGTGGCCAGCTCCTCGGGGCTGGTGAAATTCGTCAGATGCAGCCGCCCCATCGCGGCCGCCAGCGCCGTCGCCTCGGCCAGACTGCCCTCGGCCAGAAAATCGAGATCGGCGGCCCGGGTTCCGGCCCGCGCCTCGGCGCCCTTGTTCGCCGCCACCACCACGCCCGAAAACGCGCCCTGATAGGGCGTCATCGCCGTCACCCCGGCTTTCGGGAAACAGGCATTGCTGCGGGCGTTGAAGGTCACCGCCTCGCAGGCCGAATCAGCAAGGCAGGCGGCCTCGCAGGCCTCGAGCGTGGTGTCGAAAATCTGCTTCAGATCCCGGCCCGCAAGGTCCATCCCCTCGGCGATCGACAGCCGTCGTTCGGGGACAAGCGGGACATCCTGCGCCATCGCAGGGCCGAAACTGCCAATCACTGCACAGAAGGAAAGAAAGACCGAGGACAGACGCATGGAAACCTCCGGGCTGAATGCCGGGATGCTCTCATGCGGCCGGGTTTCGTTCAACAGCGAAGCGGCAAGTTAAGGCTGTTAAGCAGATTTTCACCGAAGGCTGGGATGGTGCGGCAGGATTTTCGACAGGTGCCGGGAATGGACGCCATCTTGGCAGAGAAATTGGCGCAGGAGCGGCGGGCTCGGCTGGCGGCGGAACGCCTGCTGGAGCAAAAGAAGCGCGAGCTGTTTGCGGCGAACCAGAAACTGGCCCTGCATGCGCGGGCGCTTTCGGAACAGATCGTGCAGCAGCGGCACGGGCTGCAGCAGGCCTTGACCGAGGCCGCCTCGCTCAAGGGCGAGAATTCGCGCGTGCGCGGCGACCTGCAGCGGGCGGAATCGGTGGCGATGATCGCGCAGCGGCGGCTGTGGGACGCGCTTGAAACCATCCGCGACGGCTTTGCGGTCTATGACGGCGATCTGCGGCTGGTGGTGGCGAACCGGGCCTATCTGTCGTTCTTTCATGGCGAGGTGGCGATCACCGCGGGCGTCACCTATGATGCCGTGCTGAAGATCGTCGCGAAGCATGAAATGGTGGACATGGCGGGCCGCGATCCGCTGGACTGGCACCATGAGATGATCGCCCGGATCCGGCGCGAACATATCGAACCGATCGTGCTGCGCACCCGCAGCGGCCATCACATCAAGCTCATCGACCGCTGGGGCGAGGATGGCGATCTGGTCTGTCTGGCGCAGGACATCACCCATATCATCGAGCGCGAGCAGGAGCTTGAGGAGGCCCGCAACAAGGCCGAAGCGGCGAACCGGGCGAAATCCGCCTTCCTCGCGAACATGAGCCATGAGATCCGCACGCCGATGAACGGCGTCGTCGGGATGGCGGAACTGCTGGGCGAGACCGAGCTGAACGAGGAACAGCAGCTTTACGTCGAGACCATCCGCTCCTCGGGCGAGGCTTTGCTGACGATCATCAACGACGTGCTCGACTATTCCAAGATCGAGGCGGAGCGGTTGAAGCTTTACCCCGAAGTCTTTGATCTGGAACGCTGCCTGCATGAGATCATGGTGCTCTTGCAGCCCTCGGCCAAGGACAAGGGCGTCAAGCTGCTGGTCGATTACGACCTGTTCCTGCCCACCCGCTTCATCGCCGATCCGGGGCGGATGCGGCAGATCCTGACCAACCTGATCGGCAATGCGGTCAAGTTCACCCATGCCGGCCATGTGCTGGCCCGCGTCGTCGGGTTCGAGCGCGACGCCGAACATTACGAACTGCATGTCACCGTCGAGGATACCGGCATCGGCATCTCTCCGGACAATCTCGACCATGTCTTCGGCGAGTTCAATCAGGTCGAGGCCGCCTCGAACCGCCGCTTCGAAGGCACCGGGCTTGGTCTCGCCATCACCCGGCAACTGGTGCATCTGATGGGCGGCTCGGTCTGGGTCGACAGCCAGCTGGGCGAGGGCTCGTGTTTCGGCTTCCGCGTCATCCTGCCCCGCGCCGAGCCCGTTGTGCCGATCGACCGGCCGACGCCGCCGGTGACGCTGCGTGCGGCGCTTGTCGTGGATGACATGCTGGTGAACCGGGTGATTCTGGAACGGCAGCTGCAGACTTACGGGCTGGACGTGACGCTCTGCCGCTCGGGGACCGAGGCGCTGAAGGTGCTTGATGACGGCACCCGTTTCGATCTGGTGCTGACCGATCACCACATGCCCGATCTGGACGGGCTGGAGCTGACGCGGCGGCTGCGGGCGATGGGCCATGACACGCCGATCCTGCTTCTGACCTCGGACAGCACGGCGCTGGATGCGGCGCAGGGCAATTGCGATCTGTTCGGCTGTCTCGAAAAGCCGGTGTTGCGCTCGGACCTGTTCCGCATGTTGCAGAAATTGTCGCTGTCGGCCGAGCCGAAGGCCGCAGAGCCCGCCCCGCCGCCTGCGCCCGCGTTGCCGCCGCAAAAACGGCAGATGCGGATTCTGGCGGCAGAGGACAACCGGACCAACCAGCTTGTCTTCGGCAAGATGGTGAAGGATTTCGACATCGAATTGCGTTTTGCCGCGAATGGTCTCGAAGCGGTCGAGGAATGGCGCCGCTTTCAGCCCGATCTGATCTTCATGGACATTTCCATGCCCGAGATGGACGGGCGCGAAGCCACCCGGACGATCCGACTGCACGAGCAGGAAAAGGGCACCCGCGTGCCGATCTGCGCCCTGACCGCGCATGCGATGGAAGGCGACAGCGAGTCGATCTTTGCCGCCGGGCTTGATTTCTATCTGACGAAACCGCTGCGCAAGGCCACGATCGTGGAGAGGATCCTGGCGCATCAGCCCGAGGATGCGCGCCCGGCGTTGCCGGAGGGGCTGGAGATCTGATCAGCCGTGTTCGGCGATCAGCGCGAGGAACGTGTCGGCGAACCGGTCCAGCTTCGCCGCGCCCATCCCGGCGATCCGCTCCAGATCGGCACGGCTGCGCGGCTTCGTCTCGGCGATCCGGCGCAGCATCGTGGCGGTGCAGGACAAAAACCGGTCATGCCCGTCCTCGCCCCGCGCCAGGGCCCGCTGCGCGCTGTCGAGCGCATCATAAAGGCTGCCCGCCGCGGTCCCCGCCAGCTTCATCCGCGCCGGATGCAGCGGCTCGGCCGCACCCGCCCCCGCGATCACCTCGAGGAAGGCGCGACCATAGCTTTCCAGCTTCTTCGCCCCCACCCCGCTCACCCGCGCGAACTGATCCAGCGTGCCGGGCCGCAGCTCGGCCATCTCGATCAGGGTGCGGTCGGGGAAGATCATGTAGGCGGGCAGACCCGCCGCCTCGGCCAGCGCGCGCCGTTTCGCCTTCAGCGCCGAAAGCAGCGGCGCATCTTCATCGGACACCAGCGCCTTCGGCACATGCTTGACCTTGGCCTTGCGCACCAGATCGCGGCGCAGGGTGATGCGTTCCTCGCCGCGCAGGATCGGCCGGGCGCGCTCGGTCATCACCAGCGCGCCGTGCCGCGCGGCATCGGGGCGGATCAGGTCATGGCCCTGCATCTGCCGGAACACCGCCTGCCATTCGGTCCGGCTCAGATCGCGGCCCACGCCAAAGGTCGGCAGACGGTCATGGCCGCGCGCGGTGATCCGCTCGTTGGTCTGACCCAGCAGAACCTCGATCAGATGCCCGGCGCCGTAGCTTTCGTCCGTCCGCAGCGCGGCGGACAGCGCCTTGCGCACCGCCTCGGTGCCATCAAACAGATCGGGCGGCGTCTCGCACAGATCGCAATTGCCGCAAGGGCCTGATGTTTCGCCGAAATAGGCCAGCAGCCGTTGCCGCCGACAGCCCGTCGCCTCGGCCAGACCCAGAAGCGCATTCAGCCGTCCGTGGTCGGCGGCCTTGCGTTCGGGCGGCGCCAGCCCCTCGTCGATCTGCTGGCGGCGATAGCGCACGTCATCGGCGCCATAAAGCGTCAGCGTCTCGGCAGGCGCCCCGTCGCGGCCCGCCCGGCCGATTTCCTGATAATAGCTTTCGATCGATTTCGGCAGATCGGCATGGGCGACCCAGCGGATGTCGGGCTTGTCGATGCCCATCCCGAAAGCCACCGTCGCCACCACGATCAGCCCGTCCTCGCGCTGAAACCGGGTCTCGACGCGGCGGCGATCCTCGGCCTCCATGCCGCCGTGATAGTGACAGGCGGGATGACCCGCCGCGATCAGCGCCGCGGCCAGCTGCTCGGTCTTCGCCCGCGAGGCGCAATAGACGATGCCCGATTGCCCGCGCCGCGCCGCGACATAATCCAGGATCTGCTTGCGCGGCTGGTCCTTGGGCTCGAAGGCCAGCGAGATGTTCGGCCGGTCAAAGCCGCGCAGAAAGGTCGCGGGCGGGATGCCGTCGAACAGCCGGGTGACGATCTCGGCCCGGGTTTCCTCGTCCGCGGTCGCGGTAAAGGCCGCCAGCGGCACATCAAGCGCCCGGCGCAGATCGCCGATGCGCAGGTAATCGGGGCGGAAATCATGGCCCCATTGCGACACGCAATGCGCCTCGTCAACGGCGATCAGCCCGGTCTTTGCGCGGCGCAGCAGCGCCAGCGTGCCCGATCCGGCCAGCCGCTCGGGCGCGATGTAAAGCAGTTTCAGCCGCCCGGCGTCGATCGCCTCGAACACCGCTTCGGTCTCTTCCCCGGTATTGCCCGAGGTCAGCGCCCCGGCCTCGACCCCGGCTTCGCGAAGCGACCGCACCTGATCGCGCATCAGCGCGATCAGCGGCGAAATGACCACGGTCAGCCCCGGCAGGCACAGCGCAGGCAGCTGGAAACACAAGGATTTCCCGCCACCCGTCGGCATGATCGCCAAGGTGTTGCGCCCTGCCAGAACCGCCCGCACGATTTCCTCCTGCCCCGGTCGGAAGGCATGGAATCCGAAAACCGAGGCAAGCCTTGCCTCGGGGCTGGGATCGGGCAGGCTCATGCGGTCAGAGGCCAAGCAGCCGTTGCAGGAAGATCATCGCGATGATCACCACCATCGGCGTGAAATCGACGCCTTGAAACGACGGCAGGACCTTGCGGATCGGCGCGTAGATCGGCTCCAGGATCCGGTTCAGCAGATCCCAGATCTTGTAGACCATCGGCTGACGCAGGTTCAGCACGTTGAAATTGACCAGCCAGCTCATGATCACCTGGGCCAGGATCACCAGCCACAGGATCTGGAACACGAGGGCAAGGGCCACATGGACCCCGTCGAGCAGCATGTTAGGGTTCATTCGGACCTCCGTCGGATGCGTCTCACAGGTAAGCCACGCCGGGCGGGGTTGCAACTGCCCGCCGTGGCATTTGGGGGCCATCTCGCGGGGCATTTGCCGCAAGGTCGTTGTTGACGCAACCGCTGCAGCGCGGCACGACAGGGGCGGCAACGGGGGGCAGACATGTATCCGATCATCCGCATGGGCAAGGCGATCCTGTCATCGCGCGGCGAAAGGATCGACATCCTTGATCCGATCTCCACCTTTCACCGCGCCTGGCCCTGGGACATCGACCCCTGGCAGGATCTGAACAACGGCCGCATCGTGACGCTGTTCGATCTGGGCCGGATCGCGCTGGCACAACGGACGGGGTTGAACGCCTGCCTGATCCGCAACCGCTGGGGCATCGTCGTCGCGGGCAACACCACACGCTATCGCAAGCGCATCACCATGCTGCAAAGCTTCGAGATGCGGACCCGCTGTCTGGGCTGGGATGCGCGCTTTTTCTACATGGAACAGGGGATGTGGCGCGGGAACGATTGCTGCAACCACATCCTGATCCGCGGCGCCGTCACCTCGAAAGCCGGGATCGTGCCGCCGCAAAAGGTGGTCGAGGACATGGGCCACCGCGCGGAAAGCCCCGCCCTGCCCGACTGGGTGCAGGGCTGGATCGCCGCCGATCATGCCCGCCCCTGGCCCCCCGAAATGCCGCCCACAAGGTAAATGTTGCGCTGCCCCCCGGTTTCGGGCTTGATCCGGCCAAACACGGGGGGCGACATGATCAGCGAACGCAAGCGCATCTGGGGCTGGTGGTTTTTCGACTGGGCAAGTCAGCCCTACAACACGCTTTTGCTGACTTTCATCTTCGCCCCCTTCATGCAGCGGCTGATGGGCGACGGCACCACGGCGCAGACGGTCTGGGGCTTCGGCATCGGCTTTTCCGGCCTGATCATCGCGGTGGCCTCGCCCTTCCTGGGCGCGATCGCCGACCGCTCGGGCCGGCGCATGCCCTTCATCTGGTTGTTTTCACTGATGTATGTGGCGGGCGCCGCGTTCCTTTGGACGGCAGAGCCGGGCCATTACAATCTGTGGCTGGTGATGATCGCCTTTGCCATCGGCATGATCGGCATGGAATTCGCCACCTCCTTCACCAATGCCATGCTGCCCGACCTGACCGGACGCGACAACATCGGCAAGGTTTCGGGCTCGGGCTGGGCCTTCGGCTATCTGGGCGGGATGGTGTCGCTGATCGTCATGCTGACGCTCTTGCAGGCCAGCCCCTCCACCGGCAAGACGCTGATCGGGCTGACGCCGCTGTTCGGCCTTGATCCGGCCACGGGCGAGGATACCCGCATCGTCAGCCCGCTGATCGCGCTTTGGTATGTCGTCTTCATGATCCCGTTTTTCCTTTGGGTGCGCGAGCCGCGCGTGCCCGGCGCCGTGCCGGTGGCACAAGCCACCCGCGAAGCCTGGCCCGAGCTGCGCAGCACGTTGAAATCGCTGCCGAAACGGCCCAGCCTTTTCGCCTATCTCGTGTCCTCGATGTTCTACCGCGACGGGCTGAACGGCATCTTCACCTTCGGCGGACTCTATGCCGCGGGGGTGCTGAACTGGTCGATCACCCAGATCGGGCTTTTCGGCATTCTGGGCACGATCACCGGGGCGACCTTTGCCTGGCTCGGCGGCAAGGCCGATGACCGCTTCGGCCCGAAAGCGGTGATCGTCTTCGCCCTGATCACCCTTGCGCTGCTGACACTGGGCGTCGTCTTCGTCTCGCGCGAGAGCGTCTTCGGCCTTGCGGTTGCCCCCGAGAGCGCCCTGCCCGACATCGCCTTTTACATCCTTGGCGGGCTGATCGGCGCGGGTGGCGGGGCGCTGCAATCGGCCTCGCGCACGATGATGGTGCGCCAGTCCGACCCGGCCAAGATCACCGAATGTTTCGGCCTTTACGCGCTGACCGGCAAGGCCACCGCTTTCCTCGCGCCGCTCTCGATCGGGGCGGTGACGGCGATGACGCAAAGCCAGACTTTGGGCATCACTCCCGTCATCGTGCTTTTCGTTCTGGGGCTGATCCTGATAGCCTTCGTCAAATCCGAAGGAGACCACGCCGCGGCGTGAAGCAAAGGAAAGCGCATGACGCCGATCCGCCTTGCCCTTGCCGCCGCTCTGGTGGCGCTTGCCCCGCTGTCCGCCACGGCCGAGCCGCTGGCGCGGCAGCTGTTCGGCGCGCAGGCCCGCCCGACCGAAGGCGCTGCCGTGCCGGTCGGCGCCTATTCCCGGGGCTGTGCCGCCGGTCTGGTGGCGCTGCCGGAAACCGGCCCGACCTGGCAGGCGATGCGGCTGAAGCGCAACCGGTTTTGGGGCCAGCCCGAGCTGGTCGCCTATCTGCAGGATCTCTCGGCCTTTGCCGCCACCCTGCCGGGCTGGCAGGGGCTTTACATCGGCGATCTGAGCCAGCCGCGCGGCGGTCCGATGATCGGGGGGCACGCCAGCCATCAGATCGGGCTTGATGCCGATATCTGGATGCTGCCCGCGACGCGGCTTGATCTGTCGCAAAAGCAGCGCGAGAAGATCTCCTCGATCTCGATCCGCACCGAGGATCAGACCCGGGTGAACCGCAACTGGACGCCGCAGCATGTGGCGCTGTTGCGCGCGGCGGCCTCGGACCCGCGGGTGGACCGGGTCTTTGTCGCGGCGGCGGCGAAGCTCGCCATGTGCGCGACGGCGACCCGCGCCGACACCGCCTGGCTGCAGAAGATCCGGCCGATCTACGGCCATAACGAACATTTCCACGTCCGGCTGAAATGCCCGCCCGGGGCGCGCCTGTGCGAGGTGCAAAAACCCACGGTGGCCGAGCTGTCGAAAGGCGGCAACGGCTGCGACGAGACTCTGACTTGGTGGGTGACGACCTATCTTGAGGAGCTGCGCCACCCGCCGAAACGGCAAAAACCCTCGGGCCCGGCGCCGAAAACCGCGAAAACCTATGTAATGTCGGATCTGCCCGCGCAATGTCAAAACGTCCTCTCCGCGCGGTGATCGCCGGGCTTGCGCTGGCCGCGGTGCTGGCGACGCTGCCGCTTTGGCCGCTGGCGCCGGCCCAGGCCGGACAGGACCGCGCCGAATTCCTGCAGGCCTTTGTCTGGCGCAACCCCGATCCGGCATTCGGCGGCTTCTCGGCGATCGATTTCGCCGATGACGGCACAAGCTTCGTCACCGTCTCGGACCGCACGACGATCTGGCGCGGCAGGCTGACGCGCGACGATGCGGGACGGATCGTCACGGCGACTGCCACCAGCGGCCCGGTGCCTCTGCTCGACAGCAAGGGCAAGGCGCTGGGCCGGTTCAGCGGCGATTCCGAAGGCGTGGCGCTGGCTCCTGACGGCAGCGTCTTCGTCTCCTTCGAGGGGATGGCGCGGGTGGTGCGCTATCCGCAGGACGGCGGCCCGGCGAAACCCCTGCCCCGGCCCGCCGCCTTCAAGCAGTTCCCGCTCAACGGCGCGCTGGAATCGCTCGCCATCGCCGCCGACGGAACGCTTTACACGATGCCCGAACGCTCGGGCGACCGCAGCGCGCCCTTTCCGGTCTGGCGCTTTCGCAACGGGCAATGGACGCAACCCTTTGCCATCCCGCGCGACGACGACTGGCTGCCGGTCGGCGCGGATTTCGGTCCCGACGGCCGCTTTTATCTGCTCGAACGCGATTTCTGGGGCCTTCTGGGCTTTCGCAGCCGGGTGCTGGTCTTCGAGATCACCGGCGACCGGATCGGCCCCGGCACCGAGCTGTTGCGGACCACGGCGGGCCTGCATGACAATCTCGAAGGCCTTGCCGTCTGGCGCGACGCGCAGGGGGCGATCCGGCTGACGATGATCGCGGACGACAATTTCAACGCCTTCCAGCGCACCCAGATCGTCGAATACCGCCTGAACCGCTGAGGTTTTCCTTGACCCGAAAGGGCCCGGGGCGTATGGCCGCCGCGTCCGCATGCCGCGGGCCATGTCTCCGCGACCATGTAAAAACGGTGATCCTGAATGCGCTACCTGCCCGGCATCCTTGCCATGGCCACGATTGTCGTGGCCTCGAACATCCTCGTGCAATTCCTTTACGGCCAATGGCTGACGCTCGGGGCGTTCACCTATCCTTTCGCCTTCCTCGTCACCGATCTGACGAACCGGCTGCAAGGCCCGCGCGCCGCCCGGATCGTCGTCGTCTCGGGCTTCGTCGTCGGCGTGATCTGTTCGCTGATCGGCTCGCAGATCATCGGCGAGTTCGGCCCGCTCGTCAGCTTCCGCGTCGCTTTGGCCTCGGGCCTCGCCTTCCTCGCCGCGCAGCTGACCGATGTGACCATCTTCAACCGGCTGCGCCATCGCGGCGGCTGGTGGCGGGCGCCGCTGGTCTCCACCCTGATCAGCGCCAGCCTGGACACGATGGTCTTCTTCACCGTCGCCTTTGCCGCCGCCCTGAGCTTCCTTGAACCCGGCAATGACGTGACCTGGGCCAATGAAAGCCTGCCGCTTCTGGGCTTCGGCCCCGCCCTGCCGCTGTGGATGTCGCTGGGCGCAGCCGATTGGTGCGTAAAAATTGCGCTTGCGGTCATCGCACTGCTGCCTTTCCGGGCGGTGGTCTGGCGCTTTTCGCCAAGGGTTGCGTAATTTAACTTGCCATACACCAAATCTGTGCCACCCTCCTTTCATCGGCAACACGCATGAAAGGAGGTGGTCCAGTGTCTAGAGTGATATTGGAGAGAGGTGTCGGGACAGTCAGGGGGGCCGAGGCCTGAGGGCAACCCCAAGGGTCGCAGACCCTGGCTGGGACGGAGGATCTGATCCAGACCCTAACCGGACCATCTCCGTAGATCTCGGGGGTCGCAGGCCAAGCCCGCGACCCTTTTACTTTGCGACTTTTCGACCGCGGCGGGCCATTCGGCCCGCTTTTTCATTGCGGGGGCTGGATTTGCGGGGCCACCCGTGGCAATCCGGAACCGGCATCCAAGGGGCGGAGGGCGCGATGGACGACAGCGACATTTCCGGCATGACGTTCGAGCAGGCGATGGCCGCGCTGGAACAGGTGGTCACGCAGCTGGAACGCGGCGAGGTGGCGCTGGATCAGTCGGTCCGGCTCTCCGAACGCGGCGCGAAGCTGAAAGAGCGCTGCGCGATGCTGCTCAAGGAAGCCGAGGAACGGGTCGAAAAGATCCTGCTGGGCGAAGGCGGGGTGCCCGCGGGCACCGTTGCGGTGGAAGGACTCTGATGTTTTCCGAACGTTTGAAAGAAGTGCAGGACGGCGTCGAAGCGGCGATGGCGGCGGCGATCGGGCGTCTGCCCGCGGGTGATCTGCGCGATGCGATGGCCTATGCGGCACAGGGCGGCAAGCGGCTGCGGGCCTTCCTTGCCATCGAATCCGCCGCGATCCACGGGATTTCGATGGAACAGGCGATGCCCGCGGCGCTGGCGGTCGAGGCGCTGCATGCCTACAGCCTCGTCCATGACGACATGCCCTGCATGGACAATGACGATCTGCGCCGCGGCCTGCCGACCGTGCACCGCAAATGGGACGAGGCCACCGCCGTTCTGGCGGGCGACGCGCTGCAGACCCTCGCCTTTGAGCTTTGCACCGATCCGGTGCTGGGATCGGCCGAAAACCGGGTCGCGCTGGTCGCCGCTCTGGCGCAGGCCTCGGGGGCCGAGGGGATGGTCTACGGTCAGGCCCTTGATATTGCTGCCGAAACCGCCGCGGTGCCGCTGACGCTTGACGAAATCATCCGGCTGCAGGCGGGCAAGACCGGCGCGCTGATTTCCTTTGCCGCGCAGGCCGGCGCGATCATCGCGGGCGCCGACCGCGCACTGCTGGCCGCCTATGCCACGGCGCTTGGCCTGGCCTTCCAGATCGCCGACGACATTCTGGATGTCGAAGGCGACGAGGAAGCGGCGGGCAAGCGTCTGGGCAAGGATGCCGAGGCGCACAAGGCCACTTTCGTCTCGCTGCTGGGTCTGCCGGGGGCAAAAGCCCGCGCCGCCGATCTGGTCGCCGAGGCCGAAGCCGCCCTTGCGCCCTATGGCGAGGCCGCCGCTACCCTTCGCGCCTGCGCGCGCTATGTGATCGAACGCGACAAGTGAAGCGAGCCCCATGAGCCAGCCCCCAGTGACCCCGATCCTCGACCGCGTGCGTCTGCCCTCCGACATGAAAGGGCTGAGCGACCGCGACCTGCACCGACTGGCCGATGAACTGCGCGCCGAGACGATCTCGGCCGTGTCGGTGACGGGCGGCCATCTGGGCGCGGGGCTGGGCGTGGTCGAACTCACCGTGGCGCTGCATGCGGTCTTCGACTGCCCGCGCGACAAGATCGTCTGGGACGTGGGGCACCAATGCTACCCGCACAAGATCCTGACCGGTCGGCGCGACCGCATCCGCACGCTGCGCATCAGGGGCGGGCTCTCGGGCTTCACCAAACGCTCCGAAAGCCCCTATGACGCCTTCGGGGCCGGGCATTCCTCGACCTCGATTTCCGCGGCACTGGGCTTCACCATGGCGCGGGAACTGGGGTCCGAATGCGGCGATGCGATCGCGGTGATCGGCGACGGCGCGATGACCGGCGGCATGGCGTTTGAGGCCTTGAACCACGGCGGCCATCTGGGCAAGCGGATGTTCGTCATCCTGAACGACAATGAAATGTCGATCTCGCCCCCCGTCGGCGCGCTCTCGTCTTACCTGACGCGGCTTTATTCCGAGGCGCCGATGCAGGATCTGAAGGCGATGGCCAAGGGCGCCGTCAGCCTTCTGCCGGAACCCTTTCAGGAAGGCGCGCGGCGGGCCAAGGAAATGCTCAAGGGCATGGCGATTGGCGGCACGCTGTTCGAGGAACTGGGCTTTGACTATGTCGGCCCGGTCGACGGCCATGATCTCGATACGCTTTTGCATCTCTTCCGCACGCTGAAGACGCGGGCGACGGGGCCGGTGCTGATCCATGCGCTGACGAAAAAGGGCAAGGGCTATGCCCCCGCCGAGAATCGCCCGGATCGCGGCCATGCCACGGCCCGCTTCGACGTGCTGACCGGCGCGCAGGTGAAAGCGCCCTCGAATGCGCCCAGCTATACCAAGGTCTTTGCCGAAAGCCTGATCGATCAGGCCTCGCGCGATGAAAGGATCGTCGCGGTGACGGCGGCGATGCCCGAGGGTACGGGCCTGAACCTCTTCGCCGAGCGGTTTCCCCGCCGCTGCTTCGATGTCGGCATCGCCGAACAGCATGGCGTCACCTTCTCGGCCGGGCTCGCGGCGGGGGGGATGAAACCCTTCTGCGCGATCTATTCGACCTTCCTGCAACGCGGCTATGACCAGATCGTGCATGACGTGGCGATCCAGCGCCTGCCGGTGCGCTTCGCCATCGACCGCGCCGGGCTGGTGGGGGCCGATGGCGCCACCCATGCGGGGGCGTTTGACATCGGCTTCATGGCGAACCTGCCCGGCATGGTGGTGATGGCCGCCGCCGACGAGGCCGATCTGGTGCATATGGTCGCCACCGCCGTCGCGCATGACGAAGGCCCGATCGCCTTCCGCTATCCCCGCGGCGAGGGGATGGGCGTCGACATGCCCTCGCAGGGCGTGGCGCTCGAGATCGGCAAGGGGCGGATCATTTCCGAAGGCGCGCGGGTCGCGATCCTGTCCTTCGGCACCCGTCTGGCCGAAGTGCTGAAAGCGCGCGAGGCGCTCGCCGCCCGCGGCATGGCGCCGACCGTGGCCGATGCCCGGTTTGCGAAGCCGCTCGACAAAGATCTGATCTTGCGGCTTGTGGCCGAGCACGAGGCGCTCATTTGCATCGAGGAAGGCGCAGTCGGCGGCTTCGGCAGCCATGTGGCGCAATTCCTGTCGGAAGAGGGCGTCTTCGACCGCGGCTACAAGTTCCGCTCGATGGTGCTGCCCGACACTTTCATCGACCACGCCAACCCCGAGGACATGTATTCCGCCGCGCGGATGAACGCGGCGGATATCGAAGCGAAGGTGCTCGATCTGCTCGGCGTCGCGGTGGCGAAACGCGCCTGAGGCGCGGGTTGCACCGTCGGAAAGGGCGTATTTGAGCCAAGAAAAAGCCGATGTTTTTTCTTGGTGCAAATACGCAGCCTTCCTTGCGGCAAGGCGCGGCGGTCAGGCTTTCCGGGCCTGCCAACGGTCGCGGATGAAGCACGCCGTCATCAGATCCAGATGCGCGCCGCCACCGTTCTTGCACAGCGTGATCTCCTCGGCGCTTTCGCGGGTAAAACGGCCCGCGGCGATGTCATAGAAATCGGCGATCACATCGGTTTCGGCGATCACGCCGCGGGCGAGCGGATCGCGGAATTCGCCGATATGATGCAGCGTCGTCGCGCGGGCATCGCAGAATAGGCGGGAGCGGCGCAGGGTCGCGTCATCAGCCTCGCGCATGTCGGGGCGGAAGGCGCCGATCAGGTCAATGTGGGTGCCCGGTTGCAGCCAGTCACCGCGTAGCCAGGGCGCCTTCGCCATCGTCGTGCCGGCAACGATCTCGGCCTGACCGAGCGCGGTTTCAAGGTTCAGCTCGACCCGGGCGCCGGTGGCCACGGCCAGCGCCTCCGCACCGGCTGGCGAGCGGTTCCAGATCGTGAAACGGGCGGCGGGAAAAGCCGCGCGATAGGCCTCGATCATCGCGGCGGCGACCTTGCCCGCGCCGCAGATCAGGATCTCGCGCGCCTCGGGCCGCGCCAGAAGCCGCGCCGCCAGCAGGCTGTCCCCCGCCGTCTTCCATTTCGTCACCAGCGCGAAATCGAGCACGGCAGAGAGCAGCCCCGTCCGGTCCTCCATCAGCATCACGCCGCCATTGACCGTGGGCAGATCCGCCCCGGCATTGCCCGGCGTGATCGTCGCGGCCTTCACCAGCATGCCCAGCCCGTCGATCAGCGCCGAGCGGGTCAGCAGCGTATCGGCGCCGCGATAGAGGAAACTGTCGGCGACCTCGGCGCGGGGCAGGCGATGCCCGGTCCGGAAAGCCTCGGTCAGGCCGATCCAGTCAAGCTGCGCTTCGGCCTCGGGGCCGATCAGGGCGGGGGTCATGCGGCCTCTCCTTCGGTCAGGACGCCCTCGGCCACCAGCCTTGCGGCCCAGCCCTCGGGCGTGGTGAACAGATGCGTCCGCCAGCCCCGCGCGGCGGCGGCTTCGATGTTTTCGGGGCGGTCATCGGCAAAAAGCAGATCGGCGCCGGAGTAGCCCGTGCCCGCCTCCAGCGCCGCATAAAACCGCGGATCGGGCTTGATCAGACCGAGATAGCCCGAAACGAAGAGCCGGTCGAAATTGGTCAGGAACGGGTAAGCGCGGCAGGCGATTTCAAAGGTGCCGACGCCGAAATTCGACAGCGCGAAAACCGGCGTGCCCTTGGCGCGCAAAGCGGCCAGCAGGCGCACGGAATGGGGAATGGCCGGGGTGCACATGTCAAGCCAGTGGTCGTGCCAGGCCATCACCTCGGCGCGCCAGTCGGGGTGCAGATCGGCATGGGCACGCACGGTTTCGGCAAAGGGCGCGCCCAGATCGAGGCGTTCGTTCATCGCGGCGATGCCGGTTTCGGCCCAGAAGGCGCGGCGGCGCTCGGGCCCGATCAGACGATCATAAAACGCCTCGGGGTGCCATTCGACCAGCACCATTCCGATGTCGAAAACCACGGCTTTTGTCATGTGTGCACCCATGCGATGACGGCGGGGATGGAAAGGATGGAGACCGCGGTCGAGATCAGGATCGCGGTCGAAACGCGCTGCGGCGCGACGCCGAAATGCGCGGCCAGGATATAGACATTGCCCGCCACCGGCAGCGCGGCGGCGGCGACCATGACACCTGCGGCGAAGGGCTCGACCGGGAAGATCAGGAAGGCGGCAATAGCGACGGCCAGCGGATGCAGCACCAGCTTCGCCGCCGAAAGCCAAAGCGCGGGACCAAGCCTCTCGGCCGAGCGCCCGGCAAGCGAGGCGCCGATGGCAAAGAGCGCCCCGGGCGTGGCGGCACCGCCGAGGATTGTCATGAATTCCTCGAGCGGCCCCGGCATCGGCAGATGCACAAGCGCCCAGGCGAGCCCCGCCAGCATGGAAACGATCATCGGGTTCTTCGCCAGCCCCAGCGCCAGCGGCGCGAGCGCCACGCGGCCATGGCGGGCATAGGTGACAATGAGCGTGATCAGCGTCGAAAACACGATCATGTCGGCGGCCAGCACCATCAGCACCGGCCCCGCCGCCTTCGGCCCCAAAAGCACGACCAGCATTGGCACGCCCAGAAAACCGGTGTTGCCGGTCATCGCGGTATGGGCCTCCATCGCCGCTTCGGCCAGGGGCCGGGCGCGCAGTTTCGCCACCGCAAAGCCCAGGGCCCAGACCGCGATCGAGGCGGTCAGATAGGCGGCGAAAAAGGCGGGATCGAACAGATCCGCAATCGGCAGCGTCGCGGTAAAGCGAAACAGCATCGCCGACAGCGCGAAGTAGAAGACGAATTTCGTCAGCCAGGCCGTCGCCTCGGGCGGGAAGAAGCGCAGACGGCCCGCCGCCCAGCCCAGCCCGATCAGCGCGAAGAACGGCAGTGTCTTCAGGAAGATCTCGATCATGGTGCAGGGCTAACATGCCGCGGCAATCGGCACCAGCGACGCGATTTGCGTATTTGCGCCAAGAAAAAGCCCGCAGTTTTTTCTTGGCGCAAATACGCCCTTTCAACCGCCGCCAATCAGCGCCCCCGCCGCAAAGACCAAGGCGCCGCCCACCACCACCTGCAGCACGGCGCGGAAGAAGGGCGTTTCCATGTATCGGTTCTGGATCCAGGCGATCGCCCACAATTCGACGAAAACGACCACCATGGCGATCGCCGTCGCGGTCCAGAAATCCGGGATCAGATAGGGCAGCGCATGGCCAAGGCCCCCCAGCGTCGTCATCACCCCCGAAGCCAGCCCGCGCTTGAGCGGGCTGCCGCGGCCCGAGATCACCCCGTCGTCATGCGCGGCTTCGGTGAAGCCCATCGAGATCCCCGCACCGACCGAGGCCGCCAGACCCACCAGCAGCGTCGTATGGGTGTCCTGCGTCGCAAAGGCGGTGGCGAAGATCGGCGCCAGCGTCGAGACAGAGCCGTCCATCAGCCCCGCCAGACCCGGCTGCACCCAGGTCAGCACGAATTGCCGATGCGCCGAGCTGTCTTCCGCGGTCTTTGCCGCGCCGGTCAGATTGTCCTCGGTCAGGTTTTCGGCATGACGTTCATGCCGCGCCTCGGCCGCCGCCAGATCGCCCAGAAGCTTGCGCGTCGCCGCATCCGAAGTGCTTTTCGCCGCCTGGACATAAAAGGCTTCGGCCGTGCGTTCCATCGCCTCGGCCTCGGCGCGGATCGTGGCCAGCGAGAGGTTCGCCGAAAGCCACATCGGCTTGCGGGCATAAAACCCCGCCACATGTTCGCGGCGGATGAGCGGGATCACCTCGCCGAACCGGGCCCGATGCCGCTCGATCAGCGCCTTGCGGTGGCCGTCTTCTTCCTCGGCCATGCCGTCGAAGACCGCCGCCGTCGCGGGATAATCGTCGCGCAGCCGTTCGGCAAAGCTGCGGTAGATCCGGGCATCGTCTTCCTCGGAGGAAATGGCAAGCGCCAGAACCTCGCGTTCGGAGAGATCGGAAAAGCGGCGGCGGTTGGCGAGTGCGGAAAACATGGCGGCCCCAGTTTAGAATAATTCCAACATAGACGCTGTGTCGCATCTTGCAACCGATTGATGTGAACCGTCCAGTTCAATTTGCCCTTGAAAAGCTGAACGACTCGGTTCATATAACCGCATGTAAACCGATTGGTTCAGATTGGAGACCATGATGAAACGCTTCTTCCTTGGCCTTGCGCTTGTCACGATGACCGCGTCTGCCGCCGCGGCCGGAGGCATGAGCTTCGATTTGCCGCGCCTCGACTTTCCGGGGGCTGGCGCCGAGGTGACGCAGACCTGCAACCTGCTGACGCAGAGCTGCAGCCAGTAAGCCCGACGCTAGCGCCCGGCCCGAAGGCTTGCCACGAGTGGTTGACCCTGCCGCACCCGCACCCTACGCATGGGCGGACAGGGTCACCGAACGGGGGAAGCCATGGCCGGACCGCACCACGCGCTGATCGTCATCGACATTCAGAACGACTTCTGCCCGGGTGGCGCGCTTGCGGTGGCGGGGGGCGACGAGATCCTCCCCCGCGTCAATGCGCTGATGACGGAAGCCCCCGTCACCGTGCTGACGCAGGACTGGCACCCGGCCGATCACGCCTCTTTCGCGGAAAACCACGCGGGGGCGGCGCCGTTCTCGCAGATCGCGATGCCCTATGGCGCGCAGACGCTTTGGCCCGCCCATTGCGTGCAGGGCACAAGGGGCGCCGATTTCCACCCCGCCTTGCGCACCGATGCCGATCTGATCCTGCGCAAGGGGTTTCGGCGCGCCATCGACAGCTATTCGGCGTTCTTCGAGAATGACCACACCACCCCCACCGGCCTTGCGGGCTATCTGCGCGAGCGCGGCATCACCGAGCTGACCTTCGTCGGGCTGGCGCTGGATTTCTGCGTCGCCTGGTCGGCGATCGACGCGGCGAAGCTCGGGTTCCGCACCCGGGTTCTGCAAGGCGCCTGCCGGGCCATCGACCTGAACGGATCGCTTGACACCGCGCGGGCGCAGATGCTTGCGGCGGGCGTGGGGCTGGAGCCCTGAGATGGTCGATATCGCCACCCGCGTCTACAATCACCGCTGGCAGATCGACCCGATCATCCGCTCGCTGATCGACACCGATTTCTACAAGCTCCTGATGTGCCAGTCGGTGTTCCGGCATCGGCCGGCAACGCAGGTCACCTTCAGCCTGATCAACCGCACGAAATCCATCCGCCTCGCCGATCTGATCGACGAGGGCGAGCTGCGCGAGCAGCTCGATTACGCCCGCGGCCTGCGGCTGACGCGCGGCGAAAGCACCTGGCTGCGCGGCAACACCTTTTACGGCAAGCGGCAGATGTTCCGCCCCGATTTCATGGAATGGTTCGAGGCGTTCCGGCTGCCGCCCTATCACCTGGAAAAACGCGACGGCCAGTATGAGCTGACCTTTGAAGGCGCCTGGCCCGAGGTGATGATGTGGGAAATTCCGGCGCTGGCGATCTTGATGGAGCTGCGCTCGCGCGCCGTGCTGCGGGGCATGAAACGCTTTGAATTGCAGGTGCTTTACGCCCGCGCGATGACCCGGGTCTGGGAAAAGATCGAACGGCTGAAACGCATCGAGGGGCTGAAGATCGCCGATTTCGGCACCCGGCGTCGGCACGGCTTCCTTTGGCAGGACTGGTGCGTGCAGGCGATGGTCGAGGGTCTGGGCGATGCCGCGCAGGGCGGCTCTTTCACCGGCACTTCGAATTGCCTGATCGCGATGCGCCGCGATCTGGAGGCGGTGGGGACGAACGCGCATGAACTGCCGATGGTGATGGCGGCGCTGTCGGAGACCGACGAGGAATTGCGGCAGGCGCCCTATCGCGTGCTGGAGGATTGGCACGAGGAACACGACGGCAATCTGCGCATCATCCTGCCCGACACCTACGGGACGAAAGGGTTTTTGCAACGCGCGCCCGACTGGCTGGCGGCCTGGACCGGCATCCGGATCGATTCCGGCAACCCCTATGAGAGCGCCGAGACCGCGATCTCCTGGTGGCAATCGCGCGGCGAGGACCCGACGAAGAAGCTGGTGATCTTTTCCGACGGGCTTGATGTCGCGCAGATCGAGGCGCTGCATGCGCAGTTCCGCGGCCGGGTCAAGGTCAGCTTCGGCTGGGGCACGCTTTTGACCAACGATTTCCGCGGCTTGGTGGCGGAGGACGAGCTGTCCCCCTTCAGCCTGGTGTGCAAGGCGGTGGCGGCAAACGGGCGCCCGACAGTGAAACTGTCGGACAACCCGGAAAAGGCCACCGGCCCCGCCGCCGAAATCGCCCGCTATCGGCAGGTGTTCGACACCGGCATGCAGGCCTCGACGCCGGTCGTCGTTTAGCCGTCGAGCGCGTTCATCAGCCAGTAAAGCCCGGCCGAGAGCACCGCGGAGGCCGGCACGGTGATGATCCAGGCCGCGACGACCGTGGTGATATGCGAGCGCCGCACCAGAAGCCTGCGCGAGCGTTCCTCGGCCGGGACCACCTTGCCCTTTTGCAGGCCCAGCATCCGCGCCCGCCGTTCCGCATGCCATTCGCGGTAAAAGCCGACACCGAAGACGCCGCCCACCGCGATATGGGTCGAAGACACCGGCAGCCCCAGCCACGAGGCGACGATGACGGTGATCGCCGCCGACAGCGCGACGCAATAGGCCCGCATCGCGTTCAGCTTGGTGATTTCCGAACCGACCAGCTTGATCAGCCGCGGCCCGAACAGGCTCAGCCCGACCGAGATGCCGAAAGCGCCGACCGCCATGATCCAGAACGGCACCTCGACCTTGTCGCTCAGCGTGCCGTCCTGCACCGCATGCACGATCGCGGCCAGCGGCCCGACCGCATTGGCCACGTCATTCGCGCCATGCGCAAAGGACAAAAGCGCCGCCGAGACGATCAGCGGGATGGTGAAAAGCTTCTTCAGCGTCTTCTTGCGGTTCTCCTGGCCTTCGGATTGCGCCCGCACCAGCGGCACCGAAACGCCCCAGGCGACAAGCCCGACCAGAACCCCGATCAGCAGCGACGCGCCAAGCGAGATGTCGAGGATCTTCGTCAGGCCCTTGAGCGCCAGATAGGCGGCGAAGGTGCCGGACATGAAGCCGATCAGCACCGGCACCCATTTGCGCGCCGCGGTGATCTTGTCCTCGACATAGATGATCTTCGTCTTGATGAAGGCAAGGAAGAGCGCCGCGAAGATCCCGCCCAGCACCGGCGAAATCACCCAGCTGGCGGAAATCTTCAGGATCGCAGGCCAGTTCACCGCGCCAAAACCCGCCGCCGCCACGCCCGCGCCGACGACGCCGCCGACGATCGAATGGGTGGTGGAAACCGGCGCCCCCATCCAGGTCGCCACATGCAGCCACAGCGCCGAGGCGAGCAGCGCCGCCATCATCGCCCAGATGAAATGCGCCGCATCGGGCACGGCATCGGGCGCCAGAATCCCGGTCGAGACGGTCTTGACCACATCGCCCCCGGCAATCAGCGAGCCCGAGACCTCGAAGATCGCGGCGATGATCAGCGCGCCGCCCAGCGTCAGCGCATTGGCGCCGACCGCCGGTCCCATGTTGTTGGCGACGTCATTGGCGCCGATGTTCAGCGCCATATAGGCGCCGATCGCCGCGGCGAAGACCACGATCAGCCCGCCCGGCTGCGCCCCCATCAGGATCGCGGCAAAGACACCTGCCAGCACGATGAAGGCCAGACCGATCCCCGGCGCCACCAGCGGCCGGGCAACGAATTGCGTCGCCTCCTCCAGAAGGCCGATGCGGCCAAGATCCTTGTCGAGGGTTTTCCACTGGTTGATGGGCGGTGTGGCCACGGTCGTTCCCCTGCGCAACGCCGTCACAAAAGTGACAGGCGCCCGTTACGTTCGCGCGTGGGTTAGACCGGTTGAGGCGTCAAGGCAATGCGGCTATCACGAAAACGTGCGCAGGATCTGCTTCAATTCCCGCTCTTGCACCCGTTTCGCCGCCGCCTTCGGCGAAACGAATTGTCGCGCCCGGCGCCCGGCCTCGGGATAGTCGTCGTCCAGCCCTTCGACATCGACGACGAAGCACAGCACCTTGCAGCGCTGCTCGAGCCCGTTCTTGCGCCGCTTCGTGTAGTGAAAGGCGCCGATCGGATCGGCATTCACATGACCGCGCACCCCCGCCTCTTCCCAGGCTTCGCGCAGCGCCGCCTCGGCCAGGGTCTTGCCGCGCATCGGCCAGCCCTTCGGCACGATGCAGCGCTTGGTGTCGAGCGAGGAGACCAGCAGCACCTCGGCCTCCTTGCCGCGGCCGCGCCGACAGATCGCCGCCACCTGCAGCGCCTCGGGGCGGTGGCCCAGCAGATTGCGCAAAAACGGGGGCAGGCCGATCATCCGATCTCTCCCCAGGGGCTGCCGTCGTCCAGCAGCATCCGCGCCAGGGCCACGGCGCGATAGGCATAGGCGCGCTGGCGGCGGCTGTCGTCGGGGGCGCGGGTGACGACCCAAGCGGCGGAGACGAAGCTGCGCAAAGCCAGGAACAGCGGCAAAAGCGCCAGCTGATCCGCGGGCAGGTCGCGGCGGCTGCGATAGCCCGCAACCAGTCGGCGGGCATGTTCGGGCAGAAGCGGATCGCCCCAGCTTTGCACCAGCGCCGAGGCGAGGTCGTAAAGCCGCCAGCCCGGCCCGCTGTCATCGAAATCGATCAATCGCAGCCCGCCGCGGGTCATCATCACGTTCGAGCGCAGGGTATCGGCATGGATCAGGCCGAAATCCGTGGCCAGCGGCAACAGCGCAAGCGCCTTGTCGCGCGCGGCCAGCAGCAGGGCAGCTTCCTCGGCGGTCAGCATCGGCGCTTCCCAGAACCGGCCCAGCCGCGGCGTCTCGCCCAAAAGCGCCTCGGCCGCCCAGCCCGCGCGCGGAAAGGCCTCGGGGCAGGCGCCCGCATCGGTGGCATTGTGCAGATCGGCGATCAGCGCGCCGAAATCCCCGGCCCGCGCCAGCACGGCAGAGTTCTCCAAAGGCGCCACCGCCTCGCCCAGCGGCCGCCCCTCGATCCAGCGCAGGCAGGAAAAGGTCAGCCCGCGCGCCTGCACCACCCAGGCGCCGTTCGCCGCGGGGATCGGTTCGGCCACCGCCACCCCGGCATCGCACAGCCGCGCCGACCACGCCAGCTCGGCGGCGATCGCGGGCGCATCCTGATAGCCGGGCCGGTGCAGCCGCAGCGCCGCCTTGGTGCCGCTGGGCAGGATGGTGCCGAAGACGATGTTTTCCGACCGCCAGATCAGCTGCAAGGGCGCGCCCCTGCACAGCCAGGCGCGTTGCGCCTCGGCGGCGATCTCATAGGCGGCGGCATCCTCCATCATGCGGGCATCTTTCGCAAAATCGTGTCGAGCGTCGCGACCAGCTGCGCGGCGTTTTCGCGTGAAAACGGCATCGGCGGGCGCATCTTGAGGATATGCTGACCGCGCCCGACCCGGCCCAGAAGGATGCCCGCGTCCTTGGCGGCCTCGACCACCAGGCCGCAGAACTCTGTCGCCGGTTGCCCGTCGCGGGCAAATTCGATGCCGAAGAACAGGCCGAAGCCGCGGGTGTCGGCGATCAGCGGATGGCGCAAGCCGCGCAAAAGGCCCAGCGCGTAGTCCCCCACGTCGCGAGCGTTTTCAACGAGCCCCTCGTCCTCGATCACGTCGAGCACGGCATTGGCCGCGGCACAGGAAACGGGATTGCCCGCGAAAGTGTTGAAATAGCCGAAGGCATTGCGAAAGGCCGCCATCACCTCGGGGCGCGCGATCACCGCGGCGACCGGATGACCATTGCCCATCGGCTTGCCCAGCGTCACCACATCGGGGGCAAAGCCAAGGAAATCATGCCCCCACCAATGCGACCCCACCCGGCCAAAGCCCGGCTGCACCTCGTCGCAGAGAATCAGGCCCCCGGCCCTGCGCACCACCTCGACGGTCGGGTCAAGAAAGCCGGGGCCAATGCCGGGCGTGCCTTCATTGGCGAAGATCGGGCAAAGCATGAGACCCGCGAAACCGTGGCCCGAGGCCTCCAGATCGGCAATCGCCCGGGCCACACCCTCGGCAAAGGCCTGCGGCTGCGCAGCCAGCGAACCACCCAGCGGCGCCAGACTGTCGGGCGCGGGCACGCGGCGGATATGGGGCGGGTAGCCGCCAATCGGCGGACGCCGGGTCGAGAGATGCGCAACGGCGGTGGTGTTGCCGTGATAGGTGTTGTCGGTGGCAATCAGCCCGGTCTTGCCGGTCGCGGCCTGCGCCATCCGCAGCGCGACATCATTCGCCTCGGACCCGGTGCAGGTCATCAGCATCTGGCTGAGATCGTGGGAGAATTTCGCCACCAGACGTTCGCCGTAATTCAGGATGCCGTCATGCAGATAGCGGGTGTGGGTGTTCAGCACACCCGCCTGCGCCGCAATCGCTTCGACCACGCGCGGATGACAATGGCCGACATGCGCGACGTTGTTGTAGCAATCCAGATAGCGCTGCCCGGTGTCATCGAACAGCCAGACGCCCTCGCCCCGGACAATCTGCAAGGGGCGTTCATAAAAGGTCGGCACATTCGGCCCCAGAAGCCGCCTGCGGCGGGCCAGAAGGTCACTCATCCTCGCCCACCCTGCCCCGCAGCGCCTTGACCTCGCCCCGCACCGTCTTCGCCGCCAGCCGGCGCCGCTGACTGCCCAAGGTCGGCTTCGTCGCCACCCGGCGCTTTGGCGCCACCAGCGCGGCGCGGATCATCTCGGCCAGCCGTTCCCGCGCCAGCTCGCGGTTGCGCAGCTGACTGCGCGTCTCCTCGGCCCGGATCACGATGGCGCCGTCCAAAGTCCATTTCCGCCCCGCCAGCCGCTGCAGCCGCGCCTTCACCGGAGGCGTCAGATGCGGGCTGCGCGCGGCTTCGAAGCGCAGTTCCACCGCGGTCGAGACCTTGTTGACATTCTGCCCCCCCGGCCCCTGCGAGCGCGTGAAGCTTTCCGACAGTTCCCAGTCGGCAATCGCCAATGTGTCATCGATCCACAGCATCACGCCAACCTAACCACCGATCCGAAAAACAAAAGCCCCGCAGCTTTCATCTTGCCAAAAATACCTCGGGGCGCGGGGCAGAGCCCCGCTCTCAGGCCAGCAGACGGGCGCCGTCATGACCAGAAATGCGCAGGGGCATCACCGTGCCCTCCGGCATATCACGGTCGAACGACACTTCGGTGAAATATTCGGTCCGGCCCAGCCGCGGCCCCTCGGTCAGCACTTGCCGCAGCTGACCGACCTCGGCCGTCAGATGCCGCAGCAACGCCGCCTCCCCCGCCGCGCGCAGCCGTGCCGCGCGCTCCTTGATCAGCGGCCCCGCCACCCGCGGCATCCGCGCCGCGGGCGTGCCCTTGCGGGCGGAATAGGGGAAGACATGCAGGAAGGTCAGGCCGCAATCCTCGACCAGCCGCAGCGAGTTTTCGAACATCTCTTCGGTCTCGGTCGGGAACCCCGCGATGATGTCGGCACCAAAGACGATGCCGGGGCGCAGCCGCCGCGCCTCCTCGCAAAAGGCGATCGCATCGTCGCGCAGGTGCCGCCGCTTCATCCGCTTCAGGATCATGTCATCGCCATGCTGCAACGACAGATGCAGATGCGGCATCAGCCGGGGCTCGGTCGCGATCGCCAGCATCAGGTTGTCATCCGCCTCGATGCTGTCGATCGACGATATCCGCAGCCGCGCCAGATCCGGCACCAGCCGCAAGATCCGCATCACCAGATCGCCAAGCCGCGGCGCCCCCGGCAGATCGCCCCCCCAGGAGGTCAGATCGACCCCGGTCAGCACCACCTCGGCAAAGCCGCGACCCACCAGCCGCTTGATCTGCTCGACCACCACCCCGGCGGGGACGGATCGCGAATTGCCCCGCCCGAACGGGATGATGCAGAAGGTGCAGCGGTGATCGCAGCCGTTTTGCACCTGCACATAGGCGCGGTGCCGCCCGAAGCCGTCGATCAGATGGCCCGCAGTTTCCTTGACCGAAAGGATGTCATCGACCATCACCCGCTCGGTTTCGCCGATGAAATCCGCCCCTTTCGGCGCCAGCGCCGCCCAGGTCTCGGGCTGCATCTTTTCATGATTGCCGACGACGCGGGTGACTTCGGTCATCGCGGCAAAGGTCTCAGGCTCGGTCTGCGCGGCGCAGCCGGTGACGATGATCGCCGCGCCGGGGTTTTCCCGCGCGAGCTTGCGGATCTCCTGCTTCGCCTTGCGCACGGCCTCCGCCGTCACGGCGCAGGTGTTCACCACCACCGCGCCCGACAGCCCGGCCTGCGCGGCCAGCTCTTTCATCGCCTCGGTCTCATAGGCATTCAGCCTGCAGCCCAGCGTCGAGAAAACCGGCGGCTTCATGACGCGGCAAGGAAGGCAGGCGAAAGTTCCGCCTCGAAGACAAGCGCGGTCGGGCCGGTCATCCAAACGCCGTCTTCGCGCCAGTCGATCTCTAACCGCCCGCCATCGACATCGACGATCACCCGCCGCCCGGTCAGACCGCGCAGATGCGCCGCCACCGCCGTCGCACAGGTGCCCGAGCCGCAGGCCAGCGTGATGCCCGCGCCGCGTTCCCAGACCCGCATCCGCAGATGATCGGGGCCGACCAGCGCGGCGAATTCGACATTGGTGCGTTCGGGGAACAGCGGATGATGCTCGATCTTCGGGCCAAGGCCCGAGACATCGGCGGCCTCGGCATCCTCGACGAAGAAGATGCAATGCGGATTGCCCATGCCCACGGCGACGGGATCGCCCGCCAGCGGCAGCGCCAGCGGATCCCCCGCCACGGGAATCGCCGCGGCCTCCAGAATCGGGGCGCCCATGTTCACCGACACCAGCCCGTCCGCGCGCCGTTCCGCCGCAAGACGGCCACGCGCGGTGATCAGCGTCACGCGATCCTTGCCCAGATCGCGCATCATCAGATCCGAGACGCAGCGCGTGGCATTGCCGCAGGCCCCCGCCTTCGAGCCATCCGAGTTCCAGAATTCCAGCGTGAAATCCGCGCCCTCGGCGGGCAGAATCACCGCAAGCTGGTCGAAGCCGACGCCGCGATGCCGGTCGCCCAGCGCCCGCGCCAGCGCAGGCGTCACCGGGTTTTCACCGCTGCGCGCGTCGATCACGACGAAGTCGTTGCCAAGGCCGTGCATCTTCAGAAAGCGCAGGCCGGGTTCGGAAAGGGGTCTGTTGTCCATGCGCGCCCTCTACACCCCGTCTGCAGTTTTTTCCAGTGCCGCGATTTTTTTCGCGTTTTGGCCCTTGACCCCCCCGGCACGGACCAGTAGAGACCGCCGCAGTGATGGGCCGTTAGCTCAGTTGGTAGAGCAGCTGACTTTTAATCAGCGGGTCGCAGGTTCGAATCCTGCACGGCTCACCATCACTCTCCCTGCCGACCGTGAAAAGAAACAACCCCTTCGGGGGCTGGACTTTTTGCGCACCCGGACCATCTGGGCCGCAGGAGGCCGAAAGATGGACAAGAAATATCACAAGACCCCCGAAGCGCTGGCCCGGCTGACGGCCGAGCAGTTCCGCGTGACGCAGGAAAGCGGCACCGAGCGCGCCTTTACCGGGGCATTCTGGAACACCACCGAACCCGGGCTTTATGTCGATGTGGTCTCGGGCGAGCCGCTTTTTTCCTCGCGCGACAAGTTCGAGAGCGGCTGCGGCTGGCCCTCGTTCACCCGGCCGGTCGTGCCCGCGCATGTCAGCGAGCATCGCGATATCAGCCATGGCATGATCCGCACCGAGGTGCGCTCGATGCATGGCGACAGCCATCTGGGCCATGTCTTCCCCGATGGCCCGCGCGACCGCGGCGGGCTGCGCTATTGCATCAACTCGGCCAGTTTGCGGTTCATCCCGAAAGATCGCATGGAAGCCGAGGGTTACGGCGACTGGCTGGCAGACCTGGAGGGCTGAGACGATGGAAAAGGCAATACTGGCGGGCGGCTGCTTCTGGGGGATGCAGGATCTGATCCGCAAGCTGCCCGGGGTGATCTCGACCCGCGTCGGCTATTCGGGCGGCGACGTGGCGCATGCCACCTACCGCAACCATGGCACCCATGCCGAGGCGATCGAGATCGTCTTTGATCCGGCGCGGATCAGCTATCGGCGGCTGCTCGAATTCTTCTTTCAGATCCACGACCCGACGACGCCGAACCGGCAGGGCAATGACATCGGCCTGTCCTATCGCTCGGCGATCTATTTCACCGATGCCGACCAGGAACGGATCGCGCGGGACACGATTGCCGATGTCGATGCCTCCGGCCTCTGGCCGGGCAAGGTGGTGACCGAACTCGCCCCGGCCGGGCCGTTCTGGCAGGCCGAGCCGGAGCATCAGGATTATCTGGAGCGGATCCCGAACGGCTACACCTGCCACCGGATCCGCCCGAATTGGGTGCTTCCCAAACGTCAGGAATAACTGCGCACCAGCGCCCCCGAGAGCAGAACCCAGCCGTTCGCCACCACGAAGAAGGCCAGCTTGAACGGCAGGGCCACCACGGCGGGCGGCACCATCATCATCCCCATCGACATCAGGATCGCCGAGACGACAAGGTCGATGATCAGGAACGGCAGGAAGACCAGAAAGCCGATCTCGAAGGCGCGGGTGATCTCGGAGAGCATGAAGGAGGGCACGAGGATCGACAGCGGCGCCTCGCGCGCGGTGCCGGTGTAGGTGGCGCCGTCGCGGATCGCGGCCAGCTGGGTGAAGGTCTCGGGATCGGTGCGGCCCGCCATGAAGATGCGGAACGGCTCGACGCCGCGTTCAAAGGCGGTGACGATGTCGATCTTTTGCGCGATCAGCGGCTCGATCCCGGCCTGATAGCTGGCCATGAAGGTCGGCTCCATCACGAACCAGGTCAGGAACAGCGCCAGGCTGATGATCAGCATGTTCGGCGGCGACTGTTGCAGCCCCATCGCCTGGCGCAGGATCGAGAGCACGGTGACGATGAAGGGAAAGCAGGTCACCATGATCGCCAGACCCGGCGCGAGGCTGAGCAGCGTGATCCCCGCGATCAGGATCAGCGAGGAATTCGTCAGACTGCCGTTCCCGCCCATGTCGAGGGTGATTTCCTGCGCACCGACGGGCAGCGCGCAAAGAATTAACGTTAATGCAAGGGCGAGAGCGCGCATGTCAGAGCCCGTTCTGCAGGTCGACGACTTCGGTCAGACGCACGGCGAGCTGGCCGTTCGATTCGCCTTCCATCTCGGTCAGCTCGCCGCGGGCGATCAGCTTGTCGCCGACGTAAAGCTCGACCGGGTCCTCGACGCGACGGTCCAGCGGCAGGATCGAATCGCGCTTCATCCGCAACAGATCGCGCACCAGCGGCCGGGCCTTGCCCACCGAAATGGTGATTTCGATCGGAACTTGCGAAAACGGGTTGCTGGACGGGGGGGTGTCATCCATGAGCGGCCTCCTGCTGGCTGGCGCTGAAATAGGTGTCGATCGCTTCCGCGATCAGCCGGATCACCCCATCGAGGTCGATCCGGGTCTCGGTTTCGGCAAATTTGAGATAGACCTGACCTTCGCCAAGGGTCGTGTCGCCCGTGAAGACAAGCGGCAGGCCGGAGCTTTTGCCCAGAACCTCCTCGATCACCGGCAGGCTGAGCGGGCTGGCCAGAATGGTGATCGGCACAGAGGTCGCCGATTCGGCCAGCGGCTGCAGCTGTTCGGCCACCATCTGCGCCAGCGTCTGCCGCGCCATCGCGGGCAGCAGCTTGGCGGCGATATCGACCAGAAGCGGCCGCAGCGCCATCAGGATCTCCTGCCGCGCCTCGTGATAGGTGAAGGACAGCTCCTGCAGGTTCTGCCCCAGATCCGCGCGCAGCCTGGTGCCCTCGGCCTCCTGCGCCGCGATCGCATCGTCCCAACCTGCGGCATAGCCCTTTTCAAAGGCCGCCAGACGTTCTTCCTCGAAGGCGCCGGGATCGATCTCGATCTGCGGCGGCGGCGGCGGGGCGGGGTCCGCCTCGAAGGATTCCAGCTGAACCCGGTTCCGGATCATGCGCGTTCCTCCGCCTCATCCATCCAGCTGCGCAGGATCTCCACCGATTCGGCCTGACGTTCCTCGATCAGCTTCTTCAGGCGTGCCACCGGATCGCCGGCCTGGTCGGACCCGCCGCCCATGCCGCCCATGCCCATGTCGCCGAAGTTCCCGGTGCCCATCGTCATCGGCATGTCGCCAAGGTCGAAGTCCGAGACCACGCTCATCGACCCGATCGGCATGTCGCCATCGGCGATCTCTCCGGTCAGCGCCCGGCCGGTGCCTTCATCCGAGCCGATCATGCCGCCGGGCAGGTTCATCGCCCGCTCCGCCTCGGCCGCCGCCGCGCGTTGCGCCAGGATCGGACGCATCACGAAGAGGCCGAGAATCAGCGCCACGATGGCAAGCACCGCGATCTTGATCAGCTGCATCGTATCGAGGGGCGCCGAGGCGAAGAGGCTGCTGGTCGCCTCGGTGCCGGTCTCGGCGAGCGGTTCGAAGGCCATCGAGCGGATGGTGATGACGTCGCCGCGCTTCTCGTCGAAGCCCACGGCCGAGGCCACCAGTTCCTTCAGCGCCGCCAGTTCCTCCTCGGTGCGCGGCGTGACCGCCGTCACCCCGTTCGCATCCTTGCCCTCGACGCCATCGACCAGAACCGCGACGGTCAGGCGCTTGATATCGCCCGGATTGCGCAGCACTTCCCGGGTCGTCTCGGAGACTTCGAAATTCACCTGTTCGCGAGTTTCCGAGGCCTGGCTTTGCGATTTTCCGCCATTCGCGGCATCGCCCTGCGGCAGGTTCGAGGCCACCGTCACCGGGGCGGGCTTGGTATCGTCGGATTTCTCGGAGCGCTCCTGCGTCTCGGTCGAAATCGCCACCCGGCTGTCGGGTTCGATCCGCTTTTCGGTGATCGCCTCGCGTTCGGTCACCGTCTGCACCGCGACCTCGACCACCGCATTGCCATAGCCCACCCGCGCCTCGAGCAACCGCTCGACATTGCGGCGCAGCTCCTCGGCGCGGTCGTTCGCGGCCGGGTTGAAGGCCTCATCCCCGGTCGAAATCAGCCCCGCCACCGAATCGATGATCGAAACGTCATCCGGGCTCATCCCCTGCACCGCCGAGGACACAAGGAATTTCAAAGCCTTGGCATGGGTGGGCGAGAGCCCGCCCGAGGCCGTCGTCACGGTGACGGAGGCGGTCGGATGGTTTTCCTTGCGGAAGGACTGCCCCGAGGGCGCAGCAATATGCACCCGTGCCGCGCGGATCATCGGATTGGCCACGATCGTCCGGGCCAGTTCGCCCTCTTTCGCGCGCCAATAGGCGGCGTCGAACATCTGCGAGGTGGTGCCGAAGCCCGACAGGCCGTCGAGCAGCTCATAGCCCGCCCCGCCCGTCGCCGGCAGACCCTCGCCCGCCAGCGCCATCCGCAGTTCGTCGCGCCGCGCGGCATCGACATAGATCGAATCGCCGCGCACCTCATAGGGAACCGCGCGGGCTTCCAGCGCAGTCACCACTTCCCCGGCGCGCGCCCCTTCCAGACCCGCGTAAAGAAGCGCCTTATCGGACCGCGAAGCGAAGCCCGACAGCGCCAAGATCGCCGCGAACATCAGAATCGTCGCCCCGGCCACAAGCACGCGTCGCGTCGTGTCCAATCCTTGCCATAAGGCCATCAACTGCTGCAAGACGCACCTCCATCGAGCGGACTTCTGCCCCGTCGTCCTGCGCATCTTTCTCCGATCGCCCTTAACAATCGGTTAGTGGGTGCAGGGGTATAGCAGGATGGATCGAAGAAATCGGGGACCGCCATGGCCGAGCCAGAAGCTGAAGGCGAAGAAGCGCCAAAGAAGAAATCGAAACTGCCGATTCTGATCGGGCTGGTGCTGATGCTCCTGCTCGGCGGGGGGGCGTTCTATGCCGCCTATTCCGGCATGATCCTTGCACCGGCGCATCCGGGCGGCGCCGAAGCTGCCGCCGAGGAAGAGCATCCCGAAAAGACCGAGCCGCAAATCGCCTTTGTCGCGCTCGATCCGATGGTGATTTCGCTGACCGAGGGCAAGGCGCGGCATCTGCGGTTTTCCGCCCAGCTTGAAGTGCCGCTGCCGAGACAAAAAGAAGTCGAGCTGCTCAAGCCGCGCGTGATGGATGTCCTGAACGGCTTCCTGCGCGCGGTCGAGGTGACCGATCTCGAAGACCCCGCCGCGCTGTTGCGGCTGCGTGCGCAGATGCTGCGCCGGGTCCAGATCGTGGTCGGCGAGGGCATGGTGAACGACCTGCTCGTGATCGAATTCGTGATGAACTAGGGAGAGAAAAATGCAGATGATCGCAGATATTCTCATGGGTTTGGGCGCATTGGGGGCCAGCGTCTACTGCATGGTCCTGGCCCGCAGGCTGAAGCGGTTCAACCAGCTGGAAAGCGGCATGGGCGGCGCCATCGCCGTGCTCTCGGCGCAGGTTGACGACATGACCAAGGCGCTCAACCGGGCGCAGGCGACGGCGGCCACCTCGGCGGAGCAGCTGCGCAGCCTGACGGAACGCGCCGAGCAGAGCGCGCAGCGGCTGGAACTGATGATGGCGATGTCGCAGGCCGCGGCCACGCCGACGGCGGCCCCGGCAGCGCCCGCGGCGCCCATGCCCGAACCGGAACCGCAACGCCAACGCGTGTTGCGCCGCCGGGTGCGTCCGTCCGATCTGGAGGCGGCGGAATGAAAGCGCCCCGCCCGGCCCCCGTGCCCACGCCCAAACCGGCTGCGAAGAAACTGCGCAGAAGGATCGGCCGCGGTTCCCTCGTGCTGATCGCGGCGCTGTTCGCCGCCTCGGCTCTGGTCCGATTCGGCTCGGGCTTCGCGCTGGCGCTCGACAGCGCCGAGGCCACGCCCGGCGCGGCCGCAACCGCGCAATGCGTCACCGAACCCGGCGTGATGCAGCTTTACTCCGAGGTCCAGACCCGGGAACGCAAGCTGGCCGAGCGCGAAAAGGTGCTGTCGGACCGGTCGCAGGCGATCAGCCTGGCGGAAAAGCGCATCGAGGCGCGACTCGCCTCGCTGGTCGAGGCGGAACGGAATCTGGCGCAGACCGTGACCATTGCGGACAATGCGGCTGACGAAGATGTGACCAGGCTGGTGACCGTCTACGAGAACATGAAACCGAAGGAAGCCGCGCCGCTGTTTTCGGCGATGTCCCCGGATTTTGCGGCCGGATTCCTGTCGCGGATGCGGCCGGAGACCTCTGCGGCGGTGATGGCGGCCCTGGATCCGAAGGTCGCCTACACGATCAGCGTCATCATGGCCGGCCGCAATGCCGGGGCGCCGCAAAACTGACTTTGAAGAGCTTTTGTTAAGCGAACTCTGCCAAGGTCTCGGCAAGAGCATGGAGAACTTCAATGATAGGCATCGTCGGGATCGTCATCATCTTCGCAATGGTGTTCGGCGGCTACGTCGCCGCAGGCGGCAAGATGGGGATCATCCTCAAGGCCCTGCCATTCGAGATGATCATGATCGGCGGGGCGGCGGTCGGCGCCTTCGTCCTGTCCAACGACCTGCCCTCGATCAAGCACACGGTGAAGGACATCGGCAAGGTCTTCAAGGGCGCGAAGTGGAAACCCTCCGATTACCGCGACCTGCTGTGCCTGCTGTTCGAGCTGATCCGGCTCGCGCGACAGAACCCGGTCGCGATCGAGGAACATATCGAAGCGCCCGAGAATTCGTCGATCTTCGGCAAATATCCGAAAATCCTGCATGATCACGAAGCGGTCGAGATGATCTGCGACACGATGCGCTCTGCCTCGATGAACTATGACGACCCCCATCAGGTCGAGGAAGTGCTCGAAAAGCAGCTCGAGGCGAATTATCACCACGCGCTGCATTCGAGCCACGCGATCCAGTCGATCGCCGATGCCCTGCCCGCACTCGGCATCGTCGCCGCCGTGCTGGGCGTGATCAAGACCATGGCCTCGATCGACCAGCCGCCGGAAATCCTTGGCAAGATGATCGGCGGCGCGCTGGTGGGCACCTTCCTCGGCGTGTTTCTGGCCTATGGCTTCATGGGCCCCTTCGCCACCCGCATCAAGGCGGTCGTCGACGAGGATGCGCATTTCTACAAGCTGATCCGCGAAGTTCTGGTGGCCAACCTGCACAATCACGCCACCAACATCTGCATCGAAGTCGGGCGTCAGAACACCCCGCATCACATCCGCCCCAGTTTCTCGGAACTCGAAGAGGCGCTCAAGGCGGTGAAATCGGAGGCGGCATGACCCGGTTCATCCTTGCGCTCGGGGTGATCCTGCTCGCGGGCGCCCCGGCGGCGGCGCAGCAGATCGCCGTTCGTTCGGGCGAGCACGAGACCTTCTCCCGTCTGGTCTTCATGTTGCCGCCGGGAACCGCCTGGACCACCGAACGCGTGGCGGGCGGTTACCGGCTCACCACCCCGGGGCAGGAAACCCGTTTCGACCTCTCCCGGGTCTTCGATCTGATCCCGAAAACGCGCATCCTCTCGGTCACGCCCGATGTGGATGCGCGCTCGGTCTTCATCGCAACATCGCCCTCGGTGCGTCTCGAATCCTTTCCGCTGCCGATCGGGGCGGCGGTGATCGACATCGTCGATGGCCCTGAACCGAACCCTCCGATCCCGGAGACGCCGTCGGCGCAAAGCTTCAGGCCGCTTCCCGATCGCGGCTATCTTGATCTTTACTGGTCGAAACCGGCGCCGCAGACCCCGGCTGCGGATCCCGCGCCCGCCGCCCCGCCACCGGCGCGAATCGTCTCTCCGCTCGCCTTGCCGGATGCGCGGGTCAGAACGGCGGAACGCGATCTCTTTGACCAACTGGGACGCGCGGCCTCGCAAGGGCTGATCACGATGGAATTGCCGAAGCAGGCCCCGAAGGAGGCTCCCGAAGCCGCGGCCGAGCCCGGTCCCGACGCGCCGCCGGACGCGGCCGCGCCGGAGCTGCCGCTGCAATCGGAGACGGTGATCGATCGCGACACCGCCTCGGCCTTTGCCCGGCATCAGCTTTCCCAGTCGGGTCACAGCTGTCCGCCCGATCAGGATTTCGACATTCTGTCCTGGCAGACCGACAAACCGGCGCATGAGCAATTGACCGACGCGCGACAGGATCTGATCGGGGAATTCGACCGTCCCCGACCGGAGGCGGTGCTGAAACTGGCCCGGGTCTATGTCGCCTTCGGCTTCGGCGCCGAAGCCAAGGCGACCCTGCGCAGCTTCGGCATCAGCCCCGAAGAGGCCGGACCGCTGCCGGTCATGGCCGACATCATCGAGGGAAACCCGCCTGCGATGCAGAAAAGCCTGTCGGGCCTGACCGCCTGCGACGGCAAGGTGGCGCTTTGGGCGGTGCTGGCGGCGGACCAGCCCCCGCGCAAGGCAGACGTGAATTTCGGCGCCCTGTTGCGCGCCTATTCCGCCCTGCCCCCGAATATCCGCGCCCTCGTCGGCCCCGCGCTCAGCGCGCGGCTGATCGACATGGGGGCGCCGGATGTGGCAACGACGGTCCGCTCGATGCTGGCCCGCGCGCCGAAATCCGACAAGGGGGCGCTTGCCGAAATCGATGCCCGGATCGATCTGAATGCCGGGCGCAAGGAAGAGGCGGCACGGCTGCTGGACGGGTTGGCGCTCTCGGGCAGCCCGGCCGCGGCAGAGGCGCTTTACACCTCGATCGAAACCAAGCTGTCCCTGGGGGCCGCGATTCCCGCCACCGATGTCGACAATGCGGGCGCTTTGGGGCGGCAGCTGCGTGGCTCTGAAACCGGCGCGCGGCTGATTCGCGCCGAGGTGCTCGGGCTGGGATCGACGGCGCGGTTCGACGAGGCGTTCCAGACCCTCTCGACCTGGGATGCGGCGCGGTTCGACGCGCTGAAGCAATCCGCGACCAGCGATCTGGCCGCCCAGCTGGGCAGGGTTCCGGATGACGGGCGGTTCATCGAGACATTTTTCCGGCATCGCGACCAGATCCCTCCGTCCGTGCTGGATGCCGACGTGCAGGTCGCGCTGGCCGATCGGCTCTCGGAGGCGGGGTTCTGGCAATCGGCGCGCGACATCCTTGCCGCCGAGACCCGGCGCAGCCCGCCGGGCCGCATGGCTCTCGCGCGGGCGGCGCTGGCCGGTCGGGATGCCGCGGCGGCCTATTCCTATCTGGGCGATCTGCCCGGCGAGGAGGCCGCGAAACTGCGCGGCGAGGCGATGAGCATGCTGGGCCAGCACAGCACCGCCGAAGGCGAATTCGCCGAGGCCGGGCAGACCCAGTCACAGCTTGACGAGGCCTGGCGCGCGGGGAACTGGACGCTGGTCGCGCAACAGGGGTCGGAGACGCAGAAACGATTTGTCGAACTCTTCGCGCCGGAAACGACCCCGCCCGCGGAGCCGCAGGATGTCGTGCCGCGGGGTCCGTTGTCGCAAGCGCAACAGCTGATCAGCCAGAGCCAATCCGAGCGGGAGGCCTTCGAGAAGCTGATGGAGGAGCTGAAAGCCCCGTGATCCGCGCCGCGCGGCTTCGGGGCGGATCGAATTGCCGCGCCCGGCCCTGTTGATCACCTCCGGCCTTTCGGTCGCTCCGGCTCTGCGCTAGCTCTGCGGGGACAGAAGCCCACCGGAGGGACCGCGATGACGGCCATCACCCCAGAGCAGATCCGCACCGCCCGCGCCCGCAAGCCGCGGATCTATGCCCGCGACTTCGCCGACGGGCTTGGCATCCCCGAGGCCGCGCTTTGCGCCGCCTTCGTCGGCAGCACCGCGACGCGGATTTCCGCCGATCCGGACCGGATCCTGCCGGGCCTGGCCGCGCTGGGTCAGGTCATGGCCTTGACCCGCAACGACAGCTGCGTGCTGGAAAAGGTCGGCTGCTATGACCGCTATCAACCCGGCGCGATCGCCCGGATCGTCAACCCGCCGATCGATCTGACGCTGCTCCGCGCAAAGTGGCAGCATGCCTTCGCGCTGGACGAGGCGGGGCCGAAGGAGCCGAAGCGCTCGATCCAGATCTTCGATGCCGCGGGCGAGGCGGTGCACAAGATCCATCTGCGCGAGGAAACGAATGCCGAGGCCTGGGCGCCGCTGGTCGCTGCGCTGCGGCTGGCGGATCAAGATCAAGGCTTCACGCCCGCGCCCACCGATCCGGAAGCCGATCTCTGGGCGGATCTGAGCCCGATTGCCCCCCTGCGCGAAGGCCGTCTGTCTGCGCGTCGGCTGGCCAAAGGTGCGATCGAACGGCTGATGGTTCGCGCCGCCGAAACCGCCGTTCCGGTGGATTTCGCGGTCGGCAACCCCGGCTGCATCGAGCGGCATTCGGGCGTGATCGTCCGGGTGCTGGAGGCCGGTCCCTGGATCAATGTCCTCGATCCGGGGCTGGAGCTGCATCTGCGCATGGATCACATGGCCGAAATCTGGGCGCGGCCCGACGGCTCGGTCGATGCCTTTGGCGCGGCCGGTCAGCTGATCGTGCGGATGTCGGGGGCGGAGGGCTGGGCCGATCTTCTGGCGGCCGAGGGGGATTTCCAGCCTTGAGCCTCAGGGCATCAGGGCGCGAATCACCGCATTGAGCACTGCACGCCCCTCTGCGGTGGCGCGGATGCGCCCCGCGTCGCGCGCGATCATCCCCATCGCCTCCAGATCGGCCAGGGCCTGCGCGGGCAGCGCCTGCCCCGAGAGGCGTTCATAGCGGGTCGGGTCGATCCCCTCGGCCAGTCGCAGCCCGAAAAGCAGGAATTCGGTCGCCTGTTCCTGCCGCTCAAGCGGTTCTCGCGGCATCTCGCCATTGCCCAGACGCTCGACCCGGTCCAGCCAGTCGGCGGGCGACTTCGGCGCCTCGGTCGCCTGACGGACACCGCCCAGCGTCAGCCGCCCATGCGCGCCGGGGCCGATCCCGGCATAATCGCCATAGCGCCAGTAAACCAGATTGTGCCGACATTCGGCGCCCGGCCGCGCATGGTTCGAGACCTCATAGGCGGGCAACCCGGCAGCGTCACAGATTTCCTGCGTTTTCAGATACATGTCGGCGGCCAGATCGTCCTCGGGCAGATCCCGCAGCTTGCCCGCCGCGAAAAGCCGCCCGAAGGCGGTGCCGTCCTCGATCGTCAGCTGGTAAAGTGAGAAGTGATCGACCGCCATCGCCAGCGCCCCGCGCAATTCGCGCGCCCAATCGGTCAGGCTTTGCCCCTGCCGGGCATAGATCAGATCGAAGCTGACACGCGGGAAATGCGCCCGGGCGATGTCGAACGCCGCCCGCCCCTCGGCCGCGGTATGCATCCGGCCCAGACGGCGCAGGCTGTCATCGTCCATCGCCTGCATGCCCATCGACAGCCGCGTCACGCCCCCCTGCGCGAAGGCGCGGAACTTGCCCGCATCGATGCTGGTCGGATTGGCTTCAAGGGTGATTTCCAGATCATTCGCCGTGGGCCAGGTGGCACGGATCCGGTCAATCACCGCCGCCACCGTCTCGGGCGCCATCAGGGACGGCGTGCCGCCGCCGAAAAACACCGTGTTCAGCACGCGGCCCTGCGTTTGCGCGCCGATCCGGTCGATTTCGGAAAGATAGGCGCGCAGCCAGCGGTCGTGATCGATCGCGGCCGCAACATGGCTGTTGAAGTCGCAATAGGGGCATTTGGCGGCACAAAAGGGCCAGTGGAGGTAAAGGCCAAAGCCCCCGTGCCGCCAGTCGTCGGTCATCCCCAAAACCTACCCTTTGAAGGCCGTGACTTCGATCTCGATCTTCATCGCGGGGTTCACCAGACCGGCCACGATCATCGTCGCCGCCGGACGGATCTCGCCAAAGGTCGCCGACAGCGCCGGGATGATCTGTTCCATATAGGCGGCATCGGTGATGATGTAATTCGCCCGCACGACGTTTTCGAGCCGGAAGCCCGCGCCTTCCAGCACCGTTTTGATCGTCGCCAGCGTGTTCTGGGCCTGTTCCAGCACCGAGTCGGGGAAGGTCTTCGTCACCGGATCAACGCCGGTCGTGCCCGCGACAAAGCACCAGTCGCCCTGCACCACGGCGCGGGAATAGCCAAGCTTGGGTTCGTAGGGCGAGCCGCCCGAAATGTTGACGCGAGTCATTTTGCCTCCATGACCTTGACGAATTTGCGGAACGCATCCGCACGGTGGGAAATCTCGTTCTTCTGCGCCGGGTCCATTTCCGCGAAGGTCACCTCGAACCCCTCGGGCTGGAACATCGGATCATAGCCGTGCCCCTGCGCGCCGCGCATCGGCCAGACCAGCTGCCCCTCGGCGCTTCCCTCGAAAACTTCGTCATGCCCGTCAGGCCAGGCCAGAACCAGGGTCGAGCGGAACCGGGCCTTGCGCGGAAAGGGCGCGTTCTTCGCCTCGCATTCGGCCCAGGTCCGGGTCATCGCCAGACCGAAATCGCGCCCGTTCGGCGTCTCCGCCCAATCGGCGGTGTAAACGCCCGGGGCGCCATCCAGCGCGTCGACCTCGATGCCGCTGTCATCGGACAGCGCGGGCAGGCCGGTGGCTTTCGCCGCCGCATGCGCCTTGATCCGCGCATTGCCGACAAAGGTCGTCTCGGTTTCCGCCGGTTCGGGCAGGTTCAGCTCGGCCGCACCGACGACCTCGACCCCGTAAGGGGCCAGAAGGTCACGCATTTCCGCCAGCTTGCCCTTGTTGTGGGTGGCCACCAGCAGACGCTTTTCGGTGAAAGCCCTCATGCGACCGCAGCCTTTTGCGCCGCCACCAGCTGCGCCACCCCGGCCTCGGCCAGATCAAGCAATTTCCCCATCTCCTCGCGCGAGAAGGTCGAGCCCTCGGCGGTCATCTGCACCTCGACCAGACGGCCCCGCCCGGTCAGGATGAAGTTGCCATCCACACCTGCCTCGCTGTCCTCGGCATAATCCAGATCGGCGATCGGCTGCCCGGCATAGATGCCGCAGGAAATCGCCGCCACATGGTCGATGATCGGGTCCGACACGATCAGCCCCGATTTCAAGAGCTTGTTCACCGCCAGACGCAGCGCCACCCAGCCGCCGGTGATCGAGGCGCAACGGGTGCCGCCATCGGCCTGCAGCACGTCGCAGTCAACGACGATCTGCCGCTCGCCCAGCGCCGAACGGTCGATCCCCGCCCGCAAAGCCCGGCCGATCAGACGCTGGATCTCCTGCGTGCGGCCCGATTGCTTGCCCGCCGCCGCCTCGCGCCGGTTGCGCGAATTCGTCGCGCGCGGCAGCATCCCGTATTCCGCCGTCACCCAGCCCAGACCCGAGCCCTTGAGGAACGAGGGCGCCTTGTCCTCGATCGTCGCGGTGCACAGAACATGGGTGTCGCCCATCTTGATCAGCACAGAGCCTTCGGCATGTTTCGTCACGCCGGTTTCGATGGAAATGGAACGGATATCGGCAAGATTGCGGCCAGAGGGGCGCATGGGCTGTCCTTTCGCTGGATTTGACCCCATTTGAAACGGCAGAAGACCCGATGCAACCCCGAAGGCACGATTGACGGAAAAGCTTTCCCCGCAATAATGCAAAGCGTGGCCATGACGAACCAGAACCAGCTGATCTCGGACTTGAACGACCGCTCCCGCGAAGTGTTTCGCCGGGTGGTCGAGGGCTATCTGGAATCCGGCGATCCGGTCGGTTCGCGCACGTTGACCCGGATGATGAGCGAAAAGCTCTCGGCGGCGACGATCCGCAACGTGATGCAGGATCTGGAATATCTGGGGCTGCTCGGCAGCCCGCATGTCTCCGCGGGGCGGGTGCCGACGCAGTTGGGGCTGCGGATGTTCGTCGATGGCTTCATGGAGGTGAGCGAGGTTCAGGCGACCGACCGTGCCGCGCTTGAAGCCACGGTGGGCGGGGCCGAACCCGATGTGGGCTCGCTGCTCGACCGGGTGGGCTCGGCGCTCTCGGGGCTGACGCATGGGGCAAGCCTGGTGCTGGCGCCGAAGACCGAGGCACCGATCCGCCATATCGAATTCGTCTCGCTGGCACCCGACCGGGCTTTGGTGGTGCTGGTGATGGCCGATGGTCAGGTGGAAAACCGCGTCTTCACCCCCCCCGCCGGGCAGACGCCCTCCTCGATGCGCGAGGCGGCGAATTTTCTCAATGCGCTGGCGGAGGGCAAGACGCTGTCCGATCTGCGCCGCGAAATCGCCGTGGAAATCCTGGCGCGGCGGCAGGAACTGGATGCCTTGGCCGCCGAGATGGTCGAAAGCGGTCTGGCGCAATGGGCCGATCAGGGCGAGCCCTGGGAGCGGCTGATCGTGCGGGGCCGCTCGAATCTGCTGGAGCCCGAGGGCGATCTGGACCGGATCCGGACGCTTTTCGACGATCTGGAACGCAAACGCGACATCGCCGAATTCCTCGATCTGACCGAGGACGGCGAAGGCGTGCGCATTTTTATCGGGTCGGAGAACAAACTCTTCTCACTTTCGGGTTCCTCTTTGGTGGTCTCTCCCTATATGAACGCGGATCGAAAGATCATCGGCGCGGTGGGGGTCATCGGCCCCACCCGGCTCAACTACGGGCGGATCGTGCCGATCGTGGATTATACGGCGCAACTGGTCGGGCGCATGCTGGCCGGCCGGGGCAAAGGGTGAAACGGATGACCGAGAAGAAGGACGAAATGGCAGAGGATCAGGCGCAGCTGGACGAGGCGCTGGCCGCGGCTCTGGGCGACGAGCAGGACGAGATCGAAATGCTGCGCGCCGAACGCGACGAGCTGCGCGACCGCTTCATGCGGGCGCTCGCCGATGCCGAAAACTCGCGCAAGCGGGCGGAGCGGGATCGGCGCGAGGCCGAGCAATACGGCGGCTCGAAACTGTCGCGCGACATGCTGCCGGTGTTCGATGCGCTCAAGCGCGCGCTGGATGCGGCGGGCGACGAGGTCCGCGCCGCGGCGCCGGCGCTGATCGAAGGGGTCGAGCTGACCCAGCGCGAGCTGCTGAACGTGTTTGCGCGGCACGGGATCGTGGCGATCCAGCCGAAGCTGGGCGACAAGTTCGACCCGCTGCTGCATGAAGCGATGTTCGAGGCGCCGCTGCCGGGCACGGTGGCGGGCGACATCATTCAGGTGATGGACGACGGGTTCCTGCTGCACGACCGTCTGCTGCGCCCGGCGAAAGTCGGCGTCAGCTCGATGCCGAAAGCGTAAGGGTGGGGGCTCTGCCCCCACACCCCCGAGGTATTTCGGGCAAGATGAAACTCAATCCTTGAGCAGGGCGCGCAGTGCGTAAAGCGCGTCCATCGCTTCGCGGGGCGTCATCTCGTCAGGATGCAGGGCGCGCAGCTGGTCCTCGACCGCGGATTTTGCGGGCGGGGCCGCGGGCGCGGGCGGCGGGGCGAGTGCAAAAAGCGGCAGATCGTCGATGATCGCCTGTTTCTTGCCGCCCTCGCGTTCGCCCTTTTCGAGCGCCTCCAGCACGACACGGGCGCGGGCGACGACGCTTTCGGGCAGGCCCGCCAGTTTCGCCACCTGCACGCCATAGGAGCGGTCGGCCGCACCCTTTTTCACCTCGTGCAGGAAGATCACCTCGCCGTGCCATTCCTTGACCGAGACGGTGGCGTTTTCGACGCCGTCAAGCTTCGCCGAAAGCGCGGTCATTTCGTGGTAATGGGTGGCGAAAAGCGCACGGCAGCGGTTTGCCCCGTGCAGATGTTCCAGCACCGCCCAGGCGATCGAGAGCCCGTCATAGGTCGCCGTGCCGCGGCCGATTTCATCGAGGATCACCAGCGCCCGGTCGTCGGCCTGATTGAGGATGGCGGCGGTTTCGACCATCTCGACCATGAAGGTCGACCGGCCGCGCGCCAGATCGTCGGCGGCGCCGACGCGGCTGAAAAGCTGGCTGACAAGGCCGATATGGGCACGCCGCGCCGGGACGAAACTGCCCGCCTGCGCCAAGAGCGCGATCAGCGCATTCTGCCGCAGGAAGGTCGATTTGCCCGCCATGTTCGGCCCCGTCAGCAGCCAGATCGCAGGCGTCTGCCCGGAGGTCAGGGCGCAATCGTTCGCAATGAAGGGCTCGCCCTGGCGTTTCAGCGCGGCTTCCACCACCGGATGACGGCCGCCTTCGATCTCGAAAGCGTGGCTGTGATCGACGGTGGGTTCGACCCAGTCTTCGGCCGCGGCCAGATCGGCGAAGGCGGCGTTCAGGTCGATTTCGGCCAGCGCCCGCGCGGTTTCGGAAATCGGCCCGGCGGCGGCCAGAATCGCGCCTTTCAGGCTGTCATAGAGCCGCTTTTCGATCTCCAGCGCATGATTGCCCGCGTTCAGGATCCGGGTTTCCAGCTCGCTCAGCTCCAGCGTGGTGAAGCGGACCTGATTGGCCGTCGTCTGCCGGTGGATGAAGCGCGCCGAGAGCGGCGGGGCCAGCATCTTTTCCGCATGTGTCGAGGTGGTCTCGATGAAATAGCCCAGCACGTTGTTGTGCTTGATCTTCAGCGACGAAATCCCCGTCTCGCCGATGTAATCGGCCTGCATCCGGGCGATCACGCCGCGGCCTTCGTCGCGCAGCTGCCGGGTCTGGTCCAGGTCCGGCTCGTAGCCCGGCGCGATGAAGCCGCCATCGCGGGCCAGCAGCGGCGGTTCGGCCACCAGCGCGGCATCAAGAAGCGCCACAAGGTCGTCGTGACCCAGCAGCCGCGCCCCGGCCTCGGCCAGAAGCGCGGGGGCCTCGGTCTCGGCCAAACGCTCGGCGATGCGGCCCGCCTGTTCCAGCCCGTTGCGGATCGCCGCCAGATCGCGGGGACCGCCGCGGTCGAGCGCAAGGCGGCTCAGCGCCCGGTCGATATCGGGGCAGCGGCGCAGCGCCTCGCGCAGGTCTTCGGCAAATCGACCCTGTTGCGCCAGAAAACGCACCGCATCATGCCGCGCATGGATCTGCGCCAGATCGCGCGAGGGCGCGGAAATCCGCCGTTCCAGAAGCCGCGCCCCCGCCGCCGTCACGGTGCGGTCGATCGTGGCCAGAAGCGAGCCTTCGCGCCCGCCCGAAAGCGCCTGCGTCAGCTCCAGATTGCGCCGCGTCGCCGCGTCGATCTGCACCAGGCTGCCCGCCTCTTCCCGCAGCGGCCGCGCCAGAAGCGGCAGTTTCCCCCGCTGCGTCAGATCGAGATAATCGACCAGCGCGCCCATCGCCGAGATTTCGGCGCGCGAAAAGGCGCCAAAAGCATCGAGCGAGCCCACGGCGAAGAGATCGCAGAGCCGCTTTTCCGCCCCCTGACTGTCGAAACTCGACCGGGCGAGCGGGGTCAGCGACGCGCGCAGATCAGAGACGATTCCAGCACAATCGGCCTCTTTCACCTCGCTTACCAGCACTTCGCGGGGGGCCAGCCGGGCCAGCTCGGGGCCAAGACGGGAGAGCGGACAGGGCATCACCCGAAACTCGCCCGTGGAAATATCGGCCCAGGCGAGCGCGCCTTCGTCGCGCAGCTCGGCCCAGGCGGCCAGATAGTTGTGCCGCCGCGCTTCCAGCAGGCTTTCCTCGGTCAGCGTGCCGGGCGTGACCAGCCGCACCACATCGCGCCGCACCACGGATTTCGAGCCGCGTTTCTTCGCCTCGGCCGGATCTTCCAGCTGCTCGGCGATCGCCACGCGAAAGCCCTTGCGGATCAGCGTCAGAAGATAGCCCTCGGCGGCATGGATCGGCACGCCGCACATCGGGATGTCCTCGCCCAGATGCAGGCCGCGTTTCGTCAGCGCGATATCCAGCGCCGCCGCCGCCGCCACGGCATCGTCAAAGAACATCTCGTAGAAATCGCCCATCCGGTAAAACAGCAGCGCCCCGGGGTTCGCCTGCTTGATCGCCAGATATTGCGCCATCATCGGCGTCACGGTTTCGCTTGTCATGGTTTCCCCCTGCCGCGCGCAACTTATTAAACGCCGCACCCCCGTGCAAACCGATTGAGGCAGCGCCGCAAGGGGGATAAGGAAAAAGCGCCCACTGGAGGAGTTCGGCCCATGTCCACCAAGAACCGCGTCACGCCCGAAGAGGCGCTGGCCTATCACCTCGACCCCGTGCCGGGGAAATACGAGGTCGTCGCCTCGAAGCCGATGACCACGCAGAGGGATCTGAGCCTGGCCTATTCCCCCGGCGTCGCGGTTCCGGTCGAAGCCATCGCCGAACGGCCCGAAACCGCCTATGACTACACCAACAAGGGCAACCTTGTGGCGGTGATTTCGAACGGCACGGCGATCCTCGGTCTGGGCAACCTTGGCGCGCTGGCCAGCAAGCCGGTGATGGAAGGCAAGGCGGTGCTGTTCAAGCGCTTCGCCGACGTGAACGCGATCGACATCGAACTGGCCACCGAAGACCCGGAAGAAATCATCAAGGCGGTCAGCCTGATGGGCCCGACCTTTGGCGGCATCAACCTTGAGGACATCAAGGCCCCCGAGTGCTTCATCATCGAGCAGCGGCTGAAAGAGATGATGGACATTCCGGTGTTCCATGACGACCAGCACGGCACGGCGGTGATCTGCGCGGCGGGGCTTTTGAACGCGCTCGAAATCTCGGGCAAGAAGATCGAAGACTGCAAGATCGTGCTGAATGGCGCGGGCGCTGCCGGGATTGCGTGCCTCGAGCTGATCAAGACCATGGGCGCCAAGCATGACAACTGCATCATGTGCGACACCAAGGGCGTGATCTGGCAGGGCCGCACCGAGGGCATGAACCAGTGGAAATCGGCCCATGCGGCCAATACCGAGGCGCGCACGCTGGAAGAGGCGATGGTGGGCGCCGACGTGTTCCTGGGCGTCTCGGCCAAGGGCGCGGTGACACCCGAGATGGTCGCCTCGATGGCCGACAATCCGGTGATCTTCGCGATGGCGAACCCGGACCCGGAAATCACCCCGGAAGAAGCGCATTCGGTCCGCCCCGATGCGATCGTCGCCACCGGGCGGTCGGATTATCCGAACCAGGTCAACAATGTGCTGGGCTTCCCCTATCTCTTCCGCGGCGCGCTGGACATTCATGCCCGCGCGATCAATGACGAGATGAAGATCGCCTGTGCCAAGGCTCTGGCGGCGCTGGCGCGAGAGGACGTGCCCGACGAGGTGGCGATGGCTTACGGCCGCAAGCTGACCTTCGGGCGCGACTACATCATTCCGACGCCCTTTGACCCGCGGCTGATCTATCTGATCCCGCCTGCCGTGGCCAAGGCCGGGATGGATACCGGCGTCGCCCGGCGTCCGATCATCGACATGGAGGGCTATGCGCAAAGCCTGAAGGCGCGGATGGACCCGACGGCGGCGATCTTGCAGGGCATCCATGCCCGGGCCCGTCAGGCGCAGGCGCGGATGATCTTTGCCGAGGGCGACGACCCGCGCGTGCTGCGCGCGGCGGTCGCCTATCAGCGCGGCGGCATGGGCACGGCGCTGGTCGTCGGCCGCGACTCGGATGTGAAGGAACAGCTGGAAGCGGCCGGGATCGGCGACGCCTTCCGCGAATTGCAGATCGTCAATGCGACGAATTGCAAGCACATGGATACCTACAAGGATTTCCTTTATCGCCGCCTGCAGCGGCAGGGGATGGACCGGGAAGACGCGCACAAGCTGGCCACCCGCGACCGGCATGTGTTTGCCGCGCTGATGCTGGTGCATGGGCACGGCGACGGCATGATCACCGGCGCGACGCGGAAATCGGCGCATGTGCTCGAGCTGATCAACAAGGTGATCGACGCCAAGCCCTCGGACGGCGCCGTGGGGATAACCGCGCTGTTGCACAAGGGCAAGGTCGTCTTCATCGGCGATACGCTGGTGCATGAATGGCCCGACGAAAACGATCTGGCCGATATCGCCATGGCCGGGGCGCGCGTCGCCCGCGGTCTGGGCATCGATCCGCGCGTCGCTTTCGCCTCGTTCTCGACCTTCGGTTATCCCGTTTCCGAGCGCGCGATGAAGATGCATGTGGCGCCGCAGATCCTGGATGAACGCGGCGTCGATTTCGAATATGATGGCGAAATGGCCGTCGATGTCGCGCTGAACCCCGAGCAGATGAAGCATTATCCGTTCTGCCGTCTGACCGGGCCCGCGAACATCCTTGTGGTGCCCGCGCGGCATTCGGCCTCGATCTCGGTGAAGCTGATGCAGGAAATGGCCGGGGCGACGGTGATCGGCCCGATCCTGACCGGCATCCAGCATTCGGTGCAGATCTGCTCGAACCGCGCGACGGTGAACGACATCCTGCATATGGCGGCCCTCTCGGCCAGCCGTCTGGGGCTGAAACGTTGAGAACCCCTCCGGGCCGGGGCGTCTCGGCCCGGGTCAAGACCCCGGAGAAGACCCATGACCATCTTCAACCTCGGCTCGATCAACGCCGACCACTTTTACCGTCTGCCGCATCTGACCCTTCCCGGGGAAACGCTGGCCGCGACCGCTTATGACCGGGGGCTGGGCGGCAAGGGGGCGAACCAGTCGGTGGCGGCGGCGCGGGCCGGGGCGGTGGTGCGCCACATCGGCGCCACCGGGGCCGATGGCGCCTGGATGCGGGCGGAACTGGCGGCGGATGGTGTCGATTGCGCCCATGTCGCCGAGGTCGAGGTGGCTTCGGGTCATGCGATCATCATGGTCGATGCCTCGGGCGAAAATTCGATCGTGCTGTTTCCGGGGGCGAACCGGGCGGTGCCGCTGACGGCGCTGCAGGACGCGATGGAAACGGCCGCACCGGGCGACTGGCTGCTGATGCAGAACGAAACCTCGGCCCAGCTCGAGGCGGTGGCGCTGGCGAAGGCCCGCGGCGTCAAGGTCGCCTATTCCGCCGCGCCGTTCGAGGCGGAAGCGGTGCGCAAGGTTCTGGCCGATCTCGATCTTCTGCTTTTGAACGCGGTCGAGGCGGCGCAATTGTGCGAAGCGCTCGGCACCACGCTGGACGCCTTGCCGGTCAAGGCAGTCTGCGTCACCCATGGCGCGAAAGGGGCGGTCTGGCACGATCTGGCGGGCAAGACTGTGCAGGAACAACCGGCCTTCAAGGTCACGCCCGTCGATACCACGGCGGCGGGGGACACCTTTGCGGGCTATCTGGTCGCCGGTCTGGCCGAGGGGATGACGCCGCCGCAGGCGCTGCGGCTGGCCGCCGGGGCCTCGGCGCTGAAAGTGACGCGGGCCGGAACGGCCGCCGCCATCCCGACCCGCGCCGAGGTCGATGTCTTTTTGCAAGACCGCTGATCAGCCGAGGCTGTAGCCGGTTCCGCGCACGGTGCGCACGGGATCGGCGCCGCCATTCACCATCAGCGCCTTGCGCAGCCGCCCGACATGCACGTCGATGGTGCGGGTGTCGACATAGATGTCGCGCCCCCAGACCCGGTCGAGCAGCTGATCGCGCGTCCAGACCCGGCCCGGCTTTTCCATCAGCGTCGACAGCAGCCGGAACTCGGTCGGCCCCAGTTTCAGGGGCTGACCGTCGCGGAAGACCCGGTGCTCGGCGGCATCGAGAATGATGTCGTCGAAGACCAGCCGCTCGCCCATCGTGGCGGGCCGGGTGCGCCGCAGCTGCGTGCGCAGACGCGCCATCAGCTCCACCACCGAATAGGGCTTCACCACGTAATCATCGGCGCCGGTTTCCAGCCCCCGCACCCGGTCGGTTTCCTCGGACCGGGCCGAAAGCATGATGATCGGGATCGACCGGGTTTCCGGATTGGCCTTCACCCGGCGGCAGATCTCGATGCCCGAGACATTGGGCAGCATCCAGTCCAGCACCACAAGATCGGGCTTTTCCTCGCGCAGGAACAACAGCGCCTCGTCACCGTTCACCGCCATCACCACCCGAAAGCCTTCGGCTTCAAGGTTGTATTGCAGAACTTCGCGTTGCGCCGATTCGTCCTCGACCACCAGCACACAGGGCTGTTGCGCAGGACTCATCGATCAGCTCTCCAGCGGCTTGACGGCCACCACGCCATCGGATTTCGGCCGCGGCTCCTCGGGCATCTGGCCGGTCACCAGATAGGTCACCTGCTCGGCGATCGAGGTGCACAGATCGCCCATCCGCTCGATGTTCTTGGCGATGAAATGCAGATGCATGCAGGGGGTGATGTTGCGCGGATCTTCCATCATGTAGGTCAGGAATTCGCGAAACAGCGCATTGTACATCTGGTCGATGGCGACATCGCGGGCGCGGACATCGGCGGCCAGTTTCGCATCGCGCTGGATGAAGCTGTCGATCGAATCCTTCAGCATGCCCTCGACCTCGGCGGCCATGCGCCGGATCGCCCCCGAAGAGCCATTGATCGACGGCAGGTCGGCAATCACCTTGGACCGTTTCGCGATGTTCTTGGCGTAATCGCCGACGCGCTCCAGATGGCCCGCGACCTTGATCACCGTCAGCGCGATGCGCAGATCGGTGGCATGCGGCGCCCGCAGCGCGATCAGCCGCGCCGCCTCGATGTTGATCTGCTCTTCGAGCACGTCCACCTGCTTGTCGCGCAGACGGACGGTCTCGGCCAGATCCTCGTCGCGTTCTTCCAGCGCCTGGGCGGCATCGAGGACCTGGGTTTCGACAAGGCCCCCCATCTTGACGACCATCGCCTGAACCGACTCGAGATCCCGGTCGAAGGATGAAACGATATGCTGTGACATGGGATCTTTCCTCAACCGATACGGCCGGTGATGTAGCTTTCCGTGCGGGGATCGCGCGGATTGGTGAAGATCTGCCCGGTTTCGCCGAACTCGACCAGGTTTCCAAGGTGGAAGAAGGCCGTGCGCTGGCTGACCCGGGCGGCCTGCTGCATCGAGTGGGTGACGATGACGACCGAGAAGTTCGAGCGCAGCTCGTCGATCAGCTCCTCGACCTGCGCGGTGGCGATCGGGTCAAGCGCCGAGCAGGGTTCGTCCATCAAGAGCACCTCGGGCGAGGTGGCGACGGCGCGGGCGATGCACAGCCGTTGCTGTTGCCCGCCCGAAAGCCCGGTGCCGGGGGCGGCCAGACGGTCCTTGACCTCGTTCCAGAGCGCGGCCTTGCGCAGCGCACTTTCGACCACCTCGTCCAGCTCGGTCTTGTTGCGCACCAGCCCGTGGATTTTCGGCCCGTAAGCCACGTTGTCATAGATCGATTTCGGGAACGGATTCGGCTTCTGGAACACCATCCCCACCCGCGCGCGCAGCTGCACCGGATCGACCTTCTTGTCGTAGATATCCTCGCCATCCAGCTGGATCGCGCCTTCGACGCGGCAGATGTCGATCGTGTCGTTCATCCGGTTCAGACAGCGCAGGAAGGTCGATTTCCCGCAGCCCGAGGGCCCGATGAACGCCGTCACCGTCTTGTCGAGGATGTCGATGTCCACATCCTTGATCGCATGCGAGGCCCCATAATAGACCTGCACCTTGCGGGCGGTGAATTTCGTCACGTCGGTGGTCACGGCTCTCTCCGTCAGTCGCATGTTGTTCATGATGTCTTACCACCGCCGTTCGAATTTGCGCCGCAAGATCACGGCAAGGGAGTTCATCACCAGAAGGAAGACCAGAAGCACGATGATCGCCCCGGAAGCCCGTTCGACAAAGGCCGGATCGGCGCGCTGGGTCCAGTTGTAGATCTGCACCGGGATCGCCGAGGCCGGATCGAGGATGCCCTCGGGCGGGGCGCCGGGGTAATCCTTGACGAAGGCGACCATGCCGATCAGCAAAAGCGGCGCGGTCTCGCCCAAAGCCTGCGCCAGCCCGATGATCGCCCCGGTCAGGATCCCGGGCACGGCTAGCGGCAGGACGTGATGGAAGATCGTCTGCGTCTTCGAGGCGCCGACGCCCAGCGCGGCTTCGCGGATCGAGGGCGGCACGGCATTCAGCGCGGCCCGGGTCGGAATGATGATCCGCGGCAGCGTCATCAGCGTCAGCACCAGCGCCCCCACCAGCGGAGAGCTTTGCGGCATGCCGGCGAAGTTGATGAAGGCGGCAAGGCCAAGGATGCCGTAGACGATCGAGGGCACGGCGGCGAGATTGGCCACGTTCACCTCGATCAGGTCGGTGAAGCGGTTCTTCGGCGCGAATTCCTCAAGGTAGATCGAGGCGGCAACACCGATCGGCAGCGCCAGACACAGCACCAGCACCATCATGTAGATCGAGCCGAGGATGGCGACGCCGAGACCGGCGGATTCGGGCCGCAGTTCCGAGGCATCCGGGTTGGTCAGGAAGCCGGTGTTGAAAGCCAGTTTCAAAAGCCCCGCGTCGCGCAGCTTTTCGGCCAGCTGCAGCTGTTCGGGGGTGATGTTGCTGTCCAGCGCGGCGCTTTCCATCGTCACCCGGCCCTTGAAAAAGCCGTCGACCCGGCCCGAGGCCAGCACGTCATAGGTGATCGTGGTGCCGAGCAGATCGGGATCGGCCAGAACCATGTCGCGCAGCCCGGCGGGCGCCTCCTTGGAGATCAGCGCGCCGATGTTCTTGGTGCTCATCTCGGGGGCCAGGTTCTGTTCGATCACCACCGCTTCCAGCGCCTTGGTGATCAGCTTGGCATAGGTGACGGTCGTCGCCTTGGCCATCTCGGCCGGATCGCGGTTGCCCTTGGGATCAAGCGCCTTGGCATCAAGCGTGATCGGCAGGCTCAGCACGGTCTGCCGGAAGGCGCCCAGACCCGAGCCGAGCACCGAAGAGAGCAGAACCACCAGCGCCAGAAGGCCGATGACGACGGCGGTGATGCCGTAGATGCGGAAACGCTTTTCGGCGGCATTGCGGGCCTTGGTGCGGGCATCGGCGGTGTAAAGCGACCGCGGCGCGGAAGTCTCGACCATGGTCATTCGTATTGCTCCCGGTATTTGCGCACGATCACCAGCGCAAGGACGTTCAGCACCAGCGTGAAGATGAACAGGGTCAGCCCCAGCGCGAAGGCGACAAGAGTTTCAGGCGAGGCGAATTCGGTGTCGCCGGTCAGCTGGCTGACGATCTTCACCGTGACGGTGGTCATCGCCTCGAACGGGTTCATCGAGAGTTTCGCGGCGGCGCCAGCGCCCAGAACCACGATCATCGTTTCGCCGATGGCGCGCGAGGCGGCCAGCAGCACGGCGCCGACGATGCCGGGCAGCGCGGCGGGCAGGATCACCTGTTTCACCGTCTCGGAATGCGTCGCGCCCATGGCGAACGACCCGTCGCGCAAGGATTGCGGCACCGCGTTGATGATGTCGTCGGACAGCGAGGAGACGAAGGGAATGATCATCACCCCCATCACCAGACCGGCCGTCATCACCGAGGAGGAGGAGGAGCCAAGCCCCAGCGGCTGGGCCACCCAGTCCCGAAGCAGCGGCCCGACGGTGATCAGCGCGAAAAGACCGTAAACGATGGTCGGGATGCCCGCCAGAACCTCGAGCAGCGGCTTGGCGATGGAGCGGACCTGTTTCGAGGCATATTCGGCCAGATAGATCGCCGCGAAAAGCCCCACCGGCACCGCCACGGCCAGCGCGATGAACGAGACGTAAAGCGTGCCCCAGACCAGCGGCCAGATCGACAGATCGGAGCCGCCGCCGAATTTCGGGTTCCAGCTCAGCGAGAAGAAGAAGTCCCGGAACGGATAGAGCTGGAAGAAATGCACGGTCTGGAAGACCAGCGACAGGACGATGCCGATGGTGGTGCCGATCGCCACCAGCGAGGCGGCGATGAGCAGCCAGCGCAGGAAAGTCTCGGAGACGTTGCGGGCGCGGAACTCGGGACGGATGCGCAGGATCGCGAAGGCGAAGCCGCCCAGCGACGCGGCCAGCGTCAGCGCCGTCAGCGCAAGGCGCCCGAAGCCGGTCAGAGCGCGCCAGTCCTTGGCCGCCTCGAAGACCGAGGGCTGCACATTCGCGCCCAGCGCGACGCCGACATCGGCCATGCGCGAGCGGATGTCGCTGAAATCGGCGCGCATGTCGCGCAGATCGGCCTCGGTCAGGCTGCCGTCGGCCAGCATCAGATCGATGCCCCCGGCGATGCGGCGCACATCGGCCATCACCAGATTGCGGCTTGACCCCTGCGGCAGATCTGCGGCCGGGATCATCGCGGAAATCCGGCTGTCGATCACCACCGGCTGCGCCAGCAGCCAGGCCGCCATCAGCGCAAGGGCGGGCACGGCAGTGAACAGCGCCACCGTCTGGCCATAGTAACCGGGAAGGGAATGCAACAGGCGCAGATCCTTGCCGACCAGTTGCAACGCCCGAAAGCGGCCCAGGAAAAAGCCGCCGCAGGCAAGGGCGAGCACGATCAGCGCAAGAAGACCGGGGGTCATGTGTTCATCCGCAACAAGGGAAGGGAGGCGCCCGCAGGCGCCCCCCGAGATCAGGTTATTTCAGCGGCGCCATCGGGGTTTCCGCCTCGACCATCGCCTGGGTCGCGGCCAGTTCCGGGTCCGAAACAAGGCCGTAAGCGGCCAGCGGGCCTTCCGGACCGGCCATCTCGTCCGAGACGAAGAAGGTGATGAATTCCTTCAGGCCCGGGATCACGCCCAGATGCGCCTTCTTGACGTAGAAGTAGAGCGGACGCGACACCGGATAATCGCCTTTGGCGATCGATTCGGTCGAGGGGACGATGCCGTCGATGGTGGCGACGCGCAGCTTGTCAGTGTTGTTCTGGTAGAACGACAGTCCGAAGACGCCGATGGCGTTCTTGTTGGCGTCGATGCGCGACAGCGTCTCGGTGTAGTCGCCGTCGATGTCCACGGCCACGCCATCGGTGCGCAGCGTGCCGCATTTCTTCACGGCTTCTTTCTTCTTCGCATCCTCGTCGGCGCCTTCGGCGCTCGCCATGTAAAGATCATAGGCGCCGGTGGCCTTGCAGCCTTCTTCCAGCACTTCGATGTCGAAGACCTCGCGGGTGCCATGTTTGGTGCCCGGGATGAAGGTCAGGATGTCTTGCGCGGGCAGCTTGGCGTTCACCTCGGCCCAGGTCTTGGCGGTGTTGTCGACAAGCTTGCCGTCCTTCACCACCGTGGCCGAGAGCGCGCCGAAGATGTCGGCGGGGGTGAAGGCGAAGTCCGGGCCCTTGATGTCGGAGGCGAAGACGATGCCGTCATAGCCGATGCGGACTTCCATGATGTCCTCGACGCCGTTCGCCTTGCAGGTGTCGATGTCGGATTGCTTGATGCGCGACGACGAGTTGGCGATGTCGATGGTGTTTTCGCCCACGCCTTCGCACAGCTTCTTGCGGCCCGCGCCCGACCCGCCGCCTTCGACGACCGGGGTCTTGAAGTCGAAGTTTTCGCCGAAGGCTTCGGCGACGATGGTGGCATAGGGCAGGACGGTCGAAGAACCGGCCGCCTGGATCTGGTCACGCGCGGCGGCACCGGTGGCCGAGGCGGCAACGATGGCAAGCGCCGAGACGCCGAATTTCACGAAAGTCATGGATCACTCCTGAAGATCTGGAAGGGCCGTTAAGACCTTGGCAACCCCTCTAGGCTCGGGTCGTGACGCTTATGCAAAAGAAATATGACAGCTGCGTGACAAACGCTCGTCAGGCCCGGCGCAGCGCGGCGGCGATCAGATCGGCGACCTCCGGGCGCTCGCCGATGGCGGGCAGCAGCCGGCCGCGAAACCCCGCCCGGGCAAGCGCTTCGGGAATGTCCTGCGCGACATGACCGGCCCGCAGAGCGAAAAAGGGCAGACAGATCGCCTCGGGATGCTGCGCCGCAATGTCGCGCAGATGCGGATCTTCCTCGAGAAAGGCCGCCGCGATGCGCCGACCGGGCAGATGGGCGCCGATTCGCTCGACCATCGCCATCGTCGCCATCCGCGAGCTGCGCGCCACCTGCGAGCCATGCGCACAAAGGATCAGATCGCCCGGCCCCGCCTCGGCCACGGTCTTGATCACCAGCGCGGGCAGGCCGGGATCGGCGCCGAAGGGCGAGAGGATCTCGGCCCGGCTGCCCAGATCGGCCAGCCGTCGCGGCAATTGCCGAGAGGTGAACCAGCCCTCGGCCATGAAGAAGGGATAGATCCGCGCCCGGGGCAGAGTTTCCAGCACGCGGGCCAGCGCCCCGGGTTTCGCCAGCGTCGCCGCAAGCACCCGCACCCCGGGCAGGCGCGCGCCGACCTGCTGCGCCAGCGCGGTCAGCGCGGCCTCGGCCGGATCGGGGTTCGAGGGGAAGCCATGGGCGACGAGGATGAAATCGGACATGCGTAAGACCTAGCGCGAAAGCCCGGCCCGACAAGTCGGCCGCCGCGCGCCGCCTTGGCATAGTTAACCAATCCCTGCGAACAAGCCCCTGAAATTGCATCATATTGTTCAGACTGCGCGATTGCGGGGAATCACCCATTCCCGTAGAAAGGGTGCCACGGCCAGTATGGCCAGGACCCGATAACAGTTTCACGTGTGGTGCGTAGGGGAGCACGTGGGGTGAAGGAGGGTCCTGGTAGGGGTGCCGGGACCCTCCGGTTTTTTCGGGGGGCGCTTGCGTTTCCTGGCGTGAGGGTCGCAGCGCGATCGGCTCAGGGATCGATCCCGCCCAGGTCGCAGACGATCTTCCATTCCTCTTCCGTCACCGGCTGCACCGAGAGCCGCATCGAGGTCACCAGCGCCATCTGCGCCAGCCGCGGATCGGCCTTGACCGTGGCCAGCGTCACCGGCGTCTTCAAGGGCCGCAGCGCGCGGATGTCGACGCAATCCCAGCGCGGATCCTCGGTGGTCGAATCGGGATGGCTCAGCGCGCAGACCTCGACGATGCCGACGACCTCCTTGCCGATGTTGGAATGGTAGAAGAACCCCTGATCGCCCAGCTGCATCGCCCGCATGTTGTTGCGCGCCAGATAGTTGCGCACCCCATGCCACTCTTCGCCCTCCGCGCCCTTGGCCACCTGCATGTCCCAGGACCAGACGTCGGGCTCGGATTTGAAGAGCCATTTCGCCATCAGCCGATCACCTTTTTCCATTCGGTGACGGCGACCGATTCGAACAGACCGGCTGCCGCATAGGGGTCGCCCGCCGCCCAGGCCTGCGCGGCGTCCAGGCTCTCGCAGTCCAGAATCACCAGCGAACCGCACATCTGCCCCCCCTCCAGAAACGGCCCGGCCATTTTCACGATGCCGGTCGTCTCGATATAGGCCAGATGCGCGGCGCGGGTGTCGAGCCGCGTTTGCAGCGCCCCGGGCTTGTCCTTGCAGATCACGGCGTAAAGCATTCATTCCTCCTTCAGCGGGCGAGAGAGCAGCGCCGTAACGGCGTCGGCAACGGATATCTTTTGCGCGCAAAGCGCGGCGATCATCGCGGCGATCGGCATCTCGATGCCGTGGTCCCGCGCCAGTCCGGTGACCGCCCGCGCCGTGGCGGCACCTTCGACCGTCACGCCGGGATCAAAGGCGGACCCGCTGCCCAGCGCAATCCCGTAACGAAAGTTGCGCGATTGCAACGAGGTGCAGGTCAGCACCAGATCGCCAAAGCCGGAAAGCCCCATCAGCGTCTCGGGCCGGGCGCCCAGTTTCATCGCCAGCCGGTTCATCTCGGCAAAGCCGCGCGTCATCAGCGCGGCACGGGCGGAATCGCCCAAGTCTGCCCCGATCACCACCCCGGCCGCAATCGCGATGACATTCTTCAGGGCCCCGCCCAGTTCGGCGCCGATCGTGTCGGTGGTGCGGTAAAGCCGCAAGGTCGGGGTGGAAAGCTGCGCCTGCAGAGCGGGCGCGTCCCTCCGGCAGGCCAAGGTCAGCGCGGTGGGCAGGCCGCGGGCGATATCGGCGGCGAAACTTGGCCCGGTCAGCACGGCGGCCAAGGCGCCCGGACAGGCCGCCTCGATCAGCGCGACCGAGCCACGCCCGGTCTCCAGATCGATCCCCTTCGAGCAGGAGACCAGCACCTTGCCGTCAAGCAACCCGGCGTTTTCGCTCAGAAACCCGCCCATCTTCTGCATCGGCACGCCGAGCAGAACCACCTCGCAGCCCGCGGCATCCGCGATCCGGTCGGTGACGGTCAGGGCCTCGGGCAGCACGGCCCCGGGCAGACGGCGGTCATTGCGGCGGCTTTCGCGCATCTCGGCGACATGGGCGGCATCGCGGGCCCAAAGCAGCACCGGCCCGCGTTGGGCGAGCGATATCGCCAGCGCCGTGCCGAAAGCGCCCGCCCCCAGAACCGCAATCGTCATGCCTTGGCCCCCTTCTTGCCAGAGCCAAGCATCGCCGGCGCCGTGGCATCGAGCGGCCAGCGCGGTCGGGCGATCAGATCGGCCTCGGTCGAAAGCCCCAGCCGGAACCGCTCGATCCCCGCCCAGGCGATCATCGCCGCATTGTCGGTGCAAAGCCGCAAGGGCGGCGCGGTGAAGCGCACGCCCTGCGCGGCACAAACCTGTTCCAGCGCCGCGCGAATCGCCTTGTTCGCCGCCACCCCCCCGGCCACGGCCAAAGCGGGCTGGTCGGGCGCGGTGTCGAGATAAGCCGCCAGCGCACGGCGGGTCTTTTCCGCCAGCACATCGGCAATCGCCTGCTGAAAGCCCGCGCAGAGATCGGCGCGGGTCTGCCGGTAAAGCCCGTCATGTGCCGCGATTTCCGTATCGCGGGCGCGCAGAAGCGCGGTTTTCAGCCCGGAGAACGACAGATCGCAGCCGGGACGGTCGAGCAGCGGACGCGGAAACCGGAACGCCTTCGGATTGCCCTTGGCGGCCTCGGCCTCGACCGCGGGGCCGCCGGGCTGCGGCAGGCCCAGAAGCTTCGCCGCCTTGTCGAAAGCCTCGCCCGGGGCATCGTCGATCGTGCCGCCAAGCCGGGAAAAGCTGTCGGGACCACGCACCAGCAGAAACTGGCAATGTCCGCCGGAAACCAGCAACATCAGATAGGGAAAGATGAGACCATCGGTCAGCCGCGGCGTCAGCGCATGGCCCGCCAGATGGTTCACCCCCACCAGCGGCAGCCCGGTCCCGGCCGCCAGCCCGCGCGCGCACATCACGCCCGACATCACCCCGCCGATCAGCCCCGGCCCCGCGGTCACGGCGATGCCATCGAGATCGGCGAAGCCCAGCCCCGCCTCGGCCAAAGCCTCCTCGACACAGCTGTCCAGCTTTTCGGCATGGGCGCGCGCGGCGATCTCGGGCACGACGCCGCCAAAGGGCGCGTGCAAGGCGGTCTGACCGGCCACGACCGAGGCCAGAACCGTGCCATCCGCACGCACCACCGCGGCGGCGGTGTCGTCGCAGCTCGATTCAAGGCCAAGGAAAGTCAGGGGTCTGGTCATGCCGATGTCGTTGCGCGGGGTCCTTCCTGCAGGTAACACCGGCTCAGGCATCGCACAACCCGAGGCTCCGATGAGCACCCCTTTCCGACCGCCGCTTTTGCTGACCCGTCCCCGCGCCGGGTCCGAACGATTCGCCGCGCAGTTCCGGGCCCGGATGGGCGCCGACTGTCCGGTGCTGATCGCCCCCCTGCTGGAAACCGAGCCGACAGGCGCCGAGCTGCCTGCGGCAGACGCGCTTGTCCTGACCTCGGAACAGGCGGTCGGACCGGTCGCCGCAAGCGCCCTTGCGGGCCATCCGGCCTTTTGCGTCGGCGAACGCACCGCCGAAGTGGCGCGCAAGGCGGGCTTTTCGATTCTGGGCATTGCCCCCGATGCGGTGCATCTGCTCGAGCTGATCCTGGCCGCGCCCGATCCGGGCCTGATCCTGCACACGCGCGGCAACGAGGCGGCGATGCCGCTTGCCGAACGGCTGACGGCGGCGGGGCGGCGCGCGGCCGAGGTGATCGTCTATGCCCAGATGCCGCGCCCGCCCAGCGCGGAGATGCGCGCGCTTCTGGCGACGCCCGGCCCGGTTCTGGTGCCGATCTTTTCGCCCAACAGCGGCAAGCTTCTGGCCGCGGCGGCACGAGGGGCCCGCGCCGAGCTGCGGCTGGTGGCGATTTCCGAGAATGCGGCGCAGACCTGCACCGGCTTGCCTGCGACAACGCTGCAGATTGCGGCGCGTCCCGATGCCGAAGCGCTGCTGGACGCACTTGTCGCACTGGCCTGAGAGCGGTTGAGGTTGAGCAGCACCGAGCCGCTCAATAGACTGCGGCAAAATGAAGACATCGCGCCGCGTTGCGCGACTTGGAGGAGTGTCCATGGCGAACCCGGACGAGACGGAGCGTGACAGCACGGCAGAGACCGCTGCGCAAACCCCTGAAATGTCTGACAAAGACGCAGGCGGCCCGGGCGCGGACGTGACGGGGACCAAGACCGAAGCCGCAGCGCAGGCGGCGCCTGAAAAGGCGCCGAAGCCCGCGACCGAATCAGCCCCGGCGAAACCGAAACCCGTGCCGCCACCGCCGCGCGGGGGCATGTCGCTGGTCTGGGGGGGCATCATCGCCGCGGTGATCGGCTCGGTGGGCACGATTGTGGTCTTGCCGAAACTGCCGCCCGAACTGCGCGAAAAGGTGCTGCCGGGCGCGCAAAGCACGGTGGAAAAGGATCTGGCCGCACAGGCGGCGAAGCTTGAGGCCGTGGTGAAGACGATGGCCGAGCTGCAGGCGGGCAATGCCGGCGTCGCGGCGCTGCAGACCGCGGTGGGCGAGCTTTCCGGCAAGCTCCAGGCGCTGGAGGCCGCGGGCGGCACCGCCCCCGCCGCGCCGGTCGATCTGTCCGGCGTGCAGGGACAGATCGACGCGCTGAAAGCGATGGTCGAGAAGAGCCCGGCCTTCGCCTCGCAGCAGCAGCTTGAGGTGGCGACCGTCGAAGCCAAGGCGAAGATCGCCGAGGCCGAGGCCGAAACCGCGAAGATCCGTGCCGAATCGGAGGCCGCGGCGAAAAAGGCGATCGCCCAGGCGGCGGTGGCCCGGCTGTTGGCGGCCTTTGAAACCGATGCGCCGATCGATGGCGCGCTGGGCGATGTGGCGGCGGCGGGCGTTTCGGTGCCCGCGGCGCTGAAGGGCGATCTGCCCTCGATCGCCGCGCTCAAGGCGGCCTTCCCCGAGGCGGCGCGCAAGGCGCTGACCACCGCGCGCAAGGTCACTGCGGGGGAGACGATGACCGACAAGCTCGGCGCGTTCCTCTTGGCGCAGACCGGGGCCCGGTCGCTGACGGCGAAGGACGGGACCGGCCCGGATGCGGTGCTGTCGCGGGCGCAAACCGCGGTCGATGCGGCGCAATTCGACGCGGCGCTGACCGAGATCGCGGCCCTGCCCGAAGCGGCGCAGGCCGATCTGCAATCCTGGAAGGACATGGTGGCCAAGCGCGCAGCCGCGCAGACCGCCATCGCCGACCTGACGCAATCCGTGCAATGAGGGGACGGCGATGATCTGGTCTTTCATTAAAATCTCGCTGTTCGTCGCCGTCGTGGTCGGGCTCGCCTTTGGCGCCGCCTGGCTTTCGGATCTGGGCGAAACCATCCGCATCATCGCCTTCGGGGTCGAGCTGAACCTGGGCGCGCTGCAGGTGGTGATCCTGATCGGGCTTGCCATCCTGGCGATCTGGCTGGCGCTGAAGGTGCTGGGCTTCGTCTTCGCCTTCATCCGCTTCGTGACCGGCGATGAAACCGCGATCAGCCGCTATTTCGACCGCAACCGCGAGCGCAAGGGCTACGAGGCGCTGGCCGAGGGGATGCTGGCCGTCGCCTCGGGCGAATCGAAGCTGGCGGCGTCAAAGGCGAGCAAGGCCGAGCGCTACCTGCGCCGTCCCGAGCTGACCAACCTTCTGACCGCGCAGGCGGCGATGATGAACGGCGACACCCGCAAGGCCGAAGAGGTCTATCGCAAGCTTCTGGCCGATCAGCGCACCCGGTTTGTCGGCGTGCAGGGGCTTTTGTCGCAGAAACTGGCCGAGGGCGACACCGATACCGCGGTGAAGCTGGCGCAAAAGGCCTTTGCGCTCAATCCGAAGAACCTGGACGTGCAGAACACGCTGTTCAAGCTGCAGACCGAGGTCGGCGACTGGAAGGGCGCGCGCGACGTGCTTTTGGCGAAGATGCGTCAGGGGCAGCTGCCGAAGGATGTGCACAAGCGTCGCGATGCCGTTCTGGCGCTGCAGGAGGCCAAGGCGGTGCTGGATGGCGGCACCTCGATCGAGGCGCAGGAAGCGGCGATTGCCGCGGCCAAGGCCTCGCCCGACCTCATTCCCGCGGCGGCGATGGCGGCCAAGGCGCATTACGACAAGGGCGATGCGAAATCGGCGACCCGCGTGCTGCTGAAGGCCTGGGAGGCGCAGCCGCACCCGGATCTGGCCGCCGTCTTCGCCTCGATGGTGCCGGGCGAATCGGCGACCGAGCGGCTCAAGCGCTTTGAAAAGTTGCTCTCGCTGCGCCCCGATCACGAGGAAACCCGGCTTTTGCGCGCCGAGCTTTGCATCGCGGCCGAAGATTTCCCGGCGGCGCGGCGGGCTTTGGGCAATCTGGTCGAGACCAACCCGACCTCGCGCGTGCTGACGCTGATGGCGGCGATCGAGCGCGGCGAGGGCGAGGATGACGCGGTGGTGCGCGGCTGGCTGGCCAAGGCGCTGACGGCGCCGCGCGGCAAGCAATGGTGCTGCGACAAATGCCAGAACATCCAGTCGCAATGGGGTCCGGTCTGCGACAATTGCGGCGGTTTCGACACGCTGAGCTGGCGGGAACCGGCGCATAACAACATGCCCCTGCCCAATGGCGCCGAGATGCTGCCGCTGATCGTGGCCAAGGGCACGAAAGCCGATGCGGGCGAAACCCTTGAAGGAACCGCCCGCGCTTTGAGCGAACGCGAAAAATAGGGCTACACATCCCCGCAAGGGCGTGCTATCCGCGCGCCACAGTGCCGGTGTAGCTCAGCTGGTAGAGCACGTCATTCGTAATGATGGGGTCGGGGGTTCGAGTCCCTTCACCGGCACCACTGAACAGGAAAGGCTGGCAACCCCGCGGTTGCCAGCCTTTTCGTTTGCCCAAGGCGGAACCGCTCAGTTCGAATCCTGCCGGGCGATATCCGAGATCAGCACGTTCAGCACCAGATCCCCCAGAACGCTCTGCGAGGCTTCGGTCAGGGCGCGGCGCAGATCGGTCATGTTGGCCGTATCGGTGAAGGAGCCCTCGAAGCCGCCCGCATTGGCGTGATCGAACAGAACCTGCAGCAGCACATCGCGCAGCTTCGGTTCCGCGGCATAGACCTTTTCGGTGCTGCCCACCGTCACCTCAAGGCTGAGCGACAGCACCACCAGCGAGGCGACCGCGCCCTTCTTGATCACCGGAATGACGAACTGGTTGTTCAGCTTGACATATTCGATGGTCGGAACGGCCTCTTCGCCTTCGGCGGCTTTCTCGGGCGCGGGTTTGGCCGCGGCGGCGGGTTTTTCGCCCTCGGCACCGGCTTCGGTCGCGACCTCCTCGGGCGGCGGCGGCGGCGGACGCAGGAAATATCCCGCCGCCCCGCCCGCGGCGAGCCCGATCACTGCAAGCACAACAGGAAGAATGATCTTCAGCATGGCATCCTCAGAACGGAAGAAGGATATCGGAGACCTGCTGGCCGTAGCGCGGCTGCTGCACGTCGGTGATCTGGCCACGGCCGCCATAGGAAATCCGCGCCCCGGCGATCTTGTCGTAGGTGATCTCGTTCTGGCGGCTGACATCCTCGGGCCGGACAAAGCCGGTGACGATCAGTTCGCGCACTTCGAAATTCACCCGGACTTCCTGGCTGCCCTGGATCCGCAGCACGCCGTTCGGCAGCCGGTCCAGCACCGTGGCCGCCACCCGCAGCGTCAGCTTTTCCTTGCGCGCCACCGAGCCGTCGCCCTTGTAGGACGAAGACGAGCCGGTTTCAAAGGCCTCGGCCATGGTGGCGCCTTCGGGCAATTGCGCGTCCAGCCGCTGCGGGATGCCGAACAGCGACGGAATCCCCATCTTGTCCGAACTCGCGCGCGACCGGCCCGAAGTGTTCGAAATCTCGGCCTTGTCGTCGATCTCGATCACCACGGTCATGATGTCGCCGCGCGTCGCCGCCCGACGGTCGCCCAGAAGCGAGCCGCGGTTGCCCGACCAGAGCGAGGCTTCCTGCGCCCGGGTCTGTCGCAGCACGTCTTCGGGCAGCGGCGGGCTGTTCATCGCGAAAAATTCGTCACTGCCTTCAACGGTATTGAACTCGGGCGCCTTGCCGACCTGTTCGAGCCGACCGCAGGCCGCCAGCGAAAGGGCAATGAAAACAAAAAGGAGGGAACGCATGAGACAGGCTTTCAGTGAGGTTGGACGTAGGCGACGCCATCGGCGCCGAGCTGGGCGAACAGCGTCGCCTTGGACGTGATGTTCATCACCCGGATCGTGTCACCCACGGCGCCGCGATCCAGCGCCCGGCCCTCGGTGAGGATCGAGAGGCTGCCGTCGCGATAGGCCAGCGGCACCATCTGATTGCGTTCGATCACCGCGGGGGGGACCAGATCTGCGGCGCTGATCGGCTGTTGCGGATAGATCGCGGTCCGGGTCTCGAGGCCGACCGCCGCCAGCGGATCGGTGAGCGCCCCGGGCACGGCGTCTTCGGAAATCGCCAGATCCGATTCGGTGATCACGGTCTGCGCCCGCAGGGTGCGCGCGGCGACGACGGAACCGGCTTCGGCAAGGGCGGGCAGCGTCGCCAGAACAAGGGCAAGGGTCAGACGGATCATCAGCGCACCTGCGTCGTCGCTTGCAGCATCTCGTCGGCGGCGGTGATCACCTTGGCGTTCATCTCGTAACCGCGCTGCGCCTTGATCAGTTCGGTGATCTCGCGCACCGCATCGACCGAGCTTTCCTCGAGATAGCCCTGTTTGAGCACGCCAAGCCCGTCGACGCCTGGCGTGGACACGGTCGGCGCTCCCGAAGCCTCGGTTTCAAGAAACAGGTTCGAGCCGATCGCCTCGAGCCCTTTTTCGTTGGTGAACCCGGCCAGCGTGATCTGCCCCAGCAACTGCGGCTGCACCTGGTTGGTGAAATAGGCGTAAACCTCGCCCGCGGCATTGATCGAGATCGTCGTCGCATCATCGGGCAGGGTGATCCCCGGCACCACCGGATAGCCGTCCGAGGTGACGATCTGCCCGTCAGCCGAGCGTTTGAGCCCGCCGTCCCGGGTATAGGCGGAGGCGCCCGAGGGCAGGGTCACCTCAAGGAAGCCATAGCCGTCGATCGCCAGATCGAGATCGCCGCCGGTGGAGGCCAGCGGCCCCTGCGCCAGGGTGATGCTGACTGCGGTCGAGCGCACGCCCAGACCGATCTGCACGCCCGCGGGAACGATGGTGCCGTCGTTGGCGGTGATCGTGCCGGGGCGGGTCGCCTGCTGATACATCAGATCGGCGAATTCGGCGCGGCGGGCGTTGTAGCCCGTCGTCGACATGTTGGCGAGGTTGTTCGAGATGACTTCGACCCGCATCTGCTGGGCGCTCATCCCGGTGGCGGCAATCTGCAGGGCGCGCATCGGGTGTTTCCTTTACTTCAGCGTCGAGATGACGTTGCGAATCCGTTCGTCCTCGCGGTCGAGGAAGGTCTGGCCCAGTTCATAGGCCCGCTGCACTTCGACCATCCGGGCGATTTCCCGCACCGGATCGACGTTCGACTGTTCGACCACGCCCTGCATGACCCGGGCGTTTTCGGCCGGAACGGTGCCTTCGGGCACGGCGAATCGGGTGCCCGCCTGCAGGCTGATCGAGGTGGAATTCTGCGGCTCATAAAGGCCAAGCTGCGCCAGCGGCTGGCCCTTGGCCGAAAGCGTGCCATCCTCGCCGACGGCGATCGGGCCCTGATCGGCGGGCAGGAAGATCGCCGCGCCGCCGTTGTCGAGCACGCGGAAGCCTTCGGGCGTGACCAGCTCCCCCTCGGGCGAGCGCAGGAAACTGCCCGCGCGGGTCAGCTGATTGCCCTCGGGCGTCTCGACCATGAAGAAGCCCTTGCCCTGGATGGCGAAATCGAGCTGGTTTCCGGTCGAGGCGATCGCCCCTTCCTCGAAATCGATGATACGACCGCTGGCATGGGCCATCGAGAGCGAGGCTTCGTCCCCGTCGAGGGAATCGACATATTCCGAAAACACCACCCCCTCGCGGCGGAAGCCGGTGGTGTTGACGTTGGCCATGTTGTTGGCGACCACCTGCATTTCCTGCATCAGGCCGGATTGCCGCGCCAGGGCGGCATAGATCGTATTGTCCATGGCTCAGCTTCCGACGATGAGCGGGATGATCCCGGAGGTGAAGAAATCCACGAGCGTCTCGGACATGAAGGACATCGACACCCAGTAGACGACCAGCATGGCCCCCACTTTCGGCACGAAGGTCAGCGTCATTTCCTGAACCGAGGTGAGCGCCTGGAAGAGGCCGATGGCGACCCCGGCGACGAGTGCCACGACGAGCATCGGCGCCGAGATCATCACTGCTATCCAGAGCCCTTCCCGCATCGCGTCGAAAAAGACGAGATCGGGCATCTTACACCGGCATCCGGAGGATTTCCTGATAGGCCTCGACGACCTTGTTGCGCACCGTCACCGCGGTCTCGACCGCAAGTTCGGTCTGGGCGAGCGCCTGCACGAGCGTATGCGGATCGGCATTGCCGAGCATGGCGGCTTTCGCCGTATCCTCGCTTTGCTGCATCGTCTCGAGGAAGCTCGTGGCGATCTTGCCCAGGCCCCCGTCCCGATCCGCGGTGGAATTTCCGGCAAGCGGGTTGGCCGCCGAACGCGCCTGGGCATAGCCCTGGGTCGCAAGAGAAGTCTTGATGTCCATTCTGGACCTCCGTCTTCAGGTTTCAACGACGCAGCAGCTCCATCAGCGACGACGACATCTGCCGGGTCTGATCGAACATTCTGAGGTTCGCCTCGTAGCTGCGCTGCGCTTGACGCGCGTCTGCAATTTCGACCACCAGATCGACATTCGAGCCGTCGTAGTAGCCGTTCTCGTCGGCCAGCGGGCTGCCCGGGTCATAGATCCGGGCGAGTTCCTTCTGGTCGAGTTCGACAGGACCGAGTTCAACCCCGGTTGCCCCGCCGTCCTTCTGCGCCGCAAGCTCCTCGAAGCGGACTACCTTGCGGTGGTAGCCGGGGGTGTCGGCGTTCGCGATGTTCTCCGAGACATGGCGCAGGCGCATCGATTGCGCTTTCAGGCCGGATGCGGAGACCGAAAGAGTGGAAGTGAAATCGCCCATGATCAGCCCCGGCCAAGGCTGGCGCGCAGCACGTTGAGGGAGGATTTGTAGATCGCAAGGGCGCGGTCATGCTGCCGCTTGACGTCGACGGCCTTGACCATCTCGTCCTCGATCGACACCCCGTTGCCATCGGGCGAGGTGGAATCGGGGGTCGGATCCTTGATCACGGAGACGGTGTAGGAGCCATTGGCGCCGAGATGGCCGGGCCGGGTCGCCCGCATCGGCTGCGCATGTTCCGTCCGGTAGCTGTCGACGAAGGACACGACGTCCTTGGCCCGGTAACCGGGGGTATCGGCATTCGCGATATTGGTCGCAACCGCCCCTTCACGCAGGGCTGCATGGCGGGCCATGGCCTGCGACATCTGGAAGACTTCGAGTTTTTCGAACATCGGGGTTTCTCCTCCGAGCTATCAACCAAGGCTTAAGAGAGAATCGTTTAAAAAACGTTTCAAGAACACCGAACCGAAGACACGGGGGCCAGAATGGCGTTGAACGGACTCGAACGGCTGCAGGCGGAAATCGCGGATCTGGGGGCGGTGCACCCGGTCGGGCGGGTCTTCGAAGTGGGCAAGGGCACGATCGAGGTCAGCGGCCTGACCACGCGGGCGACGCTGGGCGACAGGGCGCGAATCCATGCCCAGTCCGGTCCGGTCTTCGGCGCCGAGGTGATCGCGCTGCGCCGGGGCGCGGTGACGCTGCTGGCCGATTGCGCGGTCGAGGGCGTGGCCATCGGCGATCGTGTCGAGGTGCTGGGACAGGCGGGGATCGCCCCCGACGACAGCTGGATCGGGCGCATCGTCGATCCTTTCGGACGACCGCTGGATGGTCGGCCGCTGCTGCGCGGCGGAGACGACCGCAACATCCGCGCCACCCCCCCGCCCGCCGCCTTCCGTCGCCGTCTGGGCGATAGGGTCGAGACCGGGCTTGACGCGTTCAACACCCTGTTGCCGCTGGTGCGCGGGCAGCGCATCGGCCTCTTTGCGGGCTCGGGCGTCGGAAAATCCTCGCTTCTGGCGAAATTCGCCAAGGGGGTGGCGGCCGATGTGGTGGTGATCGCCCTGATCGGCGAACGTGGCCGCGAGCTGCGCGAATTCGTCGAAAAGACGCTCGGGCCGGAGGGCATGGCGCGGTCGGTGATCGTCGCCGCGACCTCGGACCAATCGCCGCTGGTCCGGCGCCGCTGCGGCTGGGCGGCGATGACGGTGGCCGAATATTTCCGCGACCAGGGCAAGCATGTGCTGTTTCTGGCCGACAGCGTGACCCGCTTTGCCGAGGCGCATCGCGAAGTGGCGCTGGCGGCGGGGGAACCGCCCAGCCTGCGCGGCTATCCGCCCTCGACCTCGCATCAGATCATGTCGCTGGCGGAACGGTCCGGCCCCGGGATGGAGGGGGCCGGCGACATCACCGCGGTGTTTTCGGTGCTGGTGGCGGGATCGGACATGGAGGAACCGGTGGCCGACATCCTGCGCGGCACGCTTGACGGCCATGTGGTGCTGGATCGGGGCATCGCGGAACGCGGCCGATTCCCGGCCATCGATCTGCTGCGCTCGGTCTCGCGGTCGCTGCCCGATGCGGCGACCCCGGCCGAAAACGAGCTGATCGCCAAGGCCCGCAAGCTTCTGGGCGCCTACGACCGGGCCGAGATGATGATTCAGGCGGGTCTTTATGCGGCAGGCAGCGATCCGGTGATCGACGCCGCGATCAAGGTCTGGCCCGCGCTGGACGGGTTTCTGGCCCGCGATGCGGCCGATGGCACGCGTTCGAGCTTTTCGCGGCTCAGCCTCGCGCTGGCAGCTGCCGGGTGAGATCCCGGCAGAGCCGCCCTCAGACGCGTTTCGACAGCAAAGAGGTGTAAGAGCTGCCCGCCTGCAGCAATTGCAGCGCGACACTGCCGGAGGAGGTGGTGCTGTTCGTCTCGAGCTGCGAGCGCACCAGATAAAGCCGGATGGTCTTCTCCATCACCGCATTGTCCGAGAAGGTGGAAAAGTCGGAACTGCCCAGAACCGACTTCGCCTTCTGGGTGTAGATGACCAGCTGCTGATCGACATTGAGCGAACTGACGCTCTCGGGCAGGCCGAGGGCCGTCCGCATCACCGTGCTGAGCGACTTCGAGCCGATCACCGAATACCATTTCGCATTGTTGGTGCTGGAGGAGGCGACCAGTTCGCCCAGATCGCGCTGCGCCGCCATCGCAAGGCGATAGCTCTCGTCGCTCTCGCCGACGGCGGTTTCGAACTGCCGGGTCTCGTATTTGGTCAGGATCTCGTCGGCAAAACCGCTGGTCTGCGTGCGGGGCGCGTCGGGCTTGTCGCCAAAGCCGAAGGCGGTGGCCAGCTTGAGATAGGTCTTGTCGGCCAGCTTGTTGGCAAGTCCGGTCTTGTCCTCCGCGGCGGTTTCCAGAACCTTGCGGATAAAGAACTTGTTGTCGATGTCAGAGTCGAGCCCGAAGGCGCCCAGCGCCACTTTCAGCAACCGACGATCCGAGACCAGATCCTCGGCCGTCGTGATCGTGCCGATCTTGGCGCGAAAATAATCTTCGTCGCGCTTGATGTCGGCAGAGGCGGCAAAGGCCGCCTTCTGCTTTTCCATGGTCCGGTTCAGAAGCTTCCAGCCCGCATACCCGCTGGCCGGAATGACCGGCGTGTAGCTCATGCGCTGCCGGCGGCGAGGAGCCGCTCCTCCCGTGGCAAGAGCGCGCGCAGCGATTTCAGCGCCTGATAATGCTGGTCCTCCAGCACGGCGGCGGTCGCCTGCGTCAGATGGGCCCGGCTGTCATGATCGGTCAGAACCTGGCTGAGCTGCTCGATGCCGCGCAAAAGCTGCATCCGCGCTTCCGAGGATTCGGCGTCGCCGGACAGGACAAGCTGCGCGATGTAGCAGACACGCCGCACCGGCGTATTGACTTCCTCGGGGTGGATCGCGTCGCGCAGGCGCAGGATATGCGCATTGGGCGTCATGATCGCAAGGCGCGAGCGGCGATCGCCATTTTCAATGACCGCGCCATTGATCAGGACGCGTTCCTTCGGGGCAAGTTTCAGGACAAGACCGGTCATTCCGCACCGCCCTCGCGACGCAGGCCGCGCATGATCGCGGTGTTGATGTCGATCAGGACATCGACCGAGGCCTCGCCCTTGAGGACCTTCGCGCTGTGCGCCTGGGTGAACTGGTTGAGGTAGAAGATGCGCGCACGCAGCGTATCGGGAAGTTCGTTGTCGGGCAGGGCGACATCGACGGCAAGCGTCGTCCACAGACGACGGTTGTCATAAAGGGCCCGCACAACTGCGGGGAAGTTCGATTTCTCCAGACCTGCCGCCTGTTTCAGACGGTGCGTCACACGCGCGAAGATTTCATATTCGGTGCCGCGCAGGGTACGGGTGGGCTGACCGGGGTTTGCATAGGCCGTTTTGGCCAGAATCGTGGCGTTCACAGGAATACCTTCCAGTGGCGAGAGGGGTCAGATCGCGGCTTTGCCGCGGGAAGAGGGGGCGCCATCGAGGCGCCCCCGAAAGTCATTACTTGAAGAGCGACAGGATCGATTGCGGTTGCTGGTTGGCGATCGACAGCGACTGGATGCCCAGCTGCTGCTGCGTTTGCAGCGCTTGCAGACGCGCCGAAGCCTCTTCCATGTCGGCGTCGACAAGGGCGCCGATCCCGGTCTTCAGCGCATCGCTCAGATCGCTGACGAAGGTCGCCTGGCTTTCGATCCGCGATTCGACGGCACCGAAGGCCGCAGCGGCATCGATGGCGCCGTTGATCATCGACTCGATCTCGGCCACGGTGTTGGACGAGGTGAAGCCGTTCAGCCCCGCCAGCGGACCGGACCCCGCCGCGTTGATCGCGACGCTCATGTTGACACCGAGCGTGTTGGCGGCATCGACGTTGATCGTCAGGTCGGCAGCGTTGGCGGCCGGATCATAGGTCGCGGTGATCCCGCTCATCCCGGCGCCCATCACCTGGCTGAACAGGTTCGCGGTCGCGACTTCGTTCACGTCCGAGCCCGAGTCCACATCGGCCTGCGAGACGGTGTAGCTGAAGCTGCGGTCGCCGATCGCCAGAGTGACGGTTTCACCCGCGGCCATGCCGGAGAGCGCAAACCCTTCCGCAGCGCCCGCGGCAATGGCCGAAGCGCCCTTGTTCGTGCCCGCCGCGACGAAGTTCGTCGCGTTCGCGCCGGCGGCAACCGCACCGGTCGCAACCGTGGTCGCGGTGGTGCTCATGTCCTGACGGGCGATGTTGATCGTGTTGGTCGAGACGGTGTTGCCCGAACGGTCGAGCGAGCCAAGGATCGTCTCGCTGCCCGACGAGCTGATCAGGTTGACGCCGTTGAACTGCGCGCCGCTGATCTTCGATTCGATCATGCTGACAAGTTCGCTGATCTCGTCATCAAGCTTGCCGGTATCGGCCGACGGGTCCTGCGCGGCGACGATCTTTTCCTTGATCGTCTTCAGGTCATCGGTGATCGATTCCACCGCGGTCCGGGCCACCGACACCATCGATTGACCGGTGGCGAGGCTGGTCGAGACCGACTCGAAGCCGCTGACGTCCGATTCCATCACTTTCGAGATGGCCCAGACAGCCGAGTTGTCCTTGGCCGAAGCCACGGTCTTGCCGGTCGAGATTTCCGACTGGGTCTTGGCAAGGTTCGAGTTGATGCCCTTGAGGGTCTGCAGCGCGACCATCGCGCTGGTGTTGGTGTTGATGCTGGACATGTCAGGTCCTTCGTCTTTGGCGCTTTGCGCCGGGTTTCACTTGCCGTCGGTAAAACGGCGCCTACGGCTTTCTGACCCGTGCGGCCGCATCGCTGCGGAACCGCGCCACCCCTCGGGATGCAGGGGAACCTTGGCACGCGAAGACCTAACGAAGTGCTAAGGCCGCCCTTTCGGACGGCCCTGGATAGTTCGGATTTTCGAAGAATGGTTTACGCACGGCGTTCGACAGAGCCGCCTTCGGGGCTGATCTTGCGGGCCTTTCCGTGCTGGTCATAGCTGGTATAGCTTTTCGAGGCCTCGCGGATCTCGGCCAGACGCGCCTGCACCGACCGCACGCCCTTGATCGCCGCATCGAGCAGACGCTGGTTCTCGATCGCCATTTCCTGCGCCGCCAGCAGCAAACGCGCCGGCGTGCCCTTCAACTCCTCCATCAACACCTCCTTGCGGGAAACCAGATCCGGCAAGGCCGCGAATTCGGCATTGCGGATCACGTCCTTCTCGAGGCGCAACAGGTCGATCAGCCGGGCGATCCGGTCCTCGGTTTCATTCTGCATGCTCCGCTCCTTTCTGCAGCGACTGGAAAATGCTCTCGGCAAGACCGATACCACCGGACTTGACCATCATGCTGGCGTATTCATCGACGAGAAACGAGGCGAACTGCTCTTCTCCGACGCCGCCGTTGAAACTTTCCTGCGTCTTGCCAAGGCCGCTGTGCTTCAACATTTCGGCCAGAAAACTGGCCTCGAGTTCCTGCGCCTTCAGACGCAGGGTCTTTTCATCTGGGGCCTTGCGATCCGGCGAGGCTTGCGGGGGGGAGGCCATCAGAGGCCGGGTATCCATGGGAATCGCTCCAATTGAACCGATTTCGTTTTGTTCTCCCACAACGAGGTAAAGAAGCAGTAACCTCCTGCTGCCATTCTGCCCGGGTCACAGGCAGAAGTCGTGAGGTCATGAAAACACTCGCTCTCTCGGACCAGATCCCGTTCCTTTCCCCGATGTCGTCAGCAGAGGGGGGTGGCCCTGCGCGGGCCGCCGAAGCCCGAATCCTGCCCGAGGGCCAAGAGGCCTTCGAGACGATCCTGGCCGAATCGCCCCCACTTTCGGAGGATCTTGCCGATCCGGCGGCCGAGCCGTCGACGCCCCGGCCGGTTCCCGCGCCGGGCTTGGACGCCGCCGCGGGCATGCAGGATCTGGCCCGCCCGACAGCCGAGGCGGCCGTCGTCGCCAACCTGCAAGGCGCCTTGCCGATCACGGCCGATCCGGCCGCCGCATCGCAAGCCGCCACGTCGCAAGTCGATCCGGGCCTGTCCCGCGCCATTTTGGCAGACAAGGCCGAGGCCGGACCGACCGGCGCCCCGGAGCTGCCGCATCGGCAGAAACTTTCCGCAGCCGACAAGCGGGCCACAACCGATCAGACGGAACCGGCGGCGGTCGCGGCCGGGAAAGACGCGTCGGACGGCCCGGCGAAAGCGGCAAGCGCCGTCGACACCTCCGCGCCGGTGGACGAGCCCCGTCCGGCAGGGGATGGCGCGGATACCGCTGCGACACCTGTGCCGATCGGCGAGACGTCAACGGTCAAACTCTCCGCCGAGGCCGAAGCGCGCACGAAAGCCGCGCAGGCTTTCGCCACCATGGCCTCGATCGGCGCCGCGACGGCGTCCGCCGTTCCGACGCAGGGGATCCGGTCCGAAACCGTGCAGGGCACCGGCCCGGCCAGGATCGCCCAGGCACACCAGCCGGCCGCGGCCACGCCGCCCGCCGAGACGGTCGAAAGCACCCAGACGCAGCAACCGGTCCCGACCGCCGACACGGCCGGGAGCGACGGGCCGCAACCGACGCTTCGGGCGCGCGCCGAAGATCCGCCCGTGGCAACCCCGAAGACGGCAGCAGCCGAGAGCGCCACCGATCCCCGAACCGAGGCGCCGCGCCCCTCCGCGACAGAGACGCGCCCGACCGAGAGCGGAACCGGCGAAGCGGATGCAACCCGGCAGGACTCGGCGGCCGCCACTGCGACTTCTGACAGGCCGGTGAAAGCCGGTCACAACGCGGAACCGGCGCCCGCCCCGTTCGTTGCCACGGTGACGGCACCTCAACTGCCGGGCGCGACCAGCGCCCGGGCCGCGCAGGCTTCGGACGTGACCGGCATTGCCGGGGCGCAACAGCCGCAACAGTCGGCCGCTGCAGCGCTCGCGCCGCGGCACAAGGCCGAGGCCGGGCAAGCCGGTCCGCGCAAGACAATCCCTGTCGCCGACAGCTCTGCGCCCGGAACCGAACAGGCCAAGGTGACGACGCAACCGGTGAAGGCGACCGAGCCGAAGCTGCCGCTCGGCACCGCCACCGTCACGGTTCAGACCGTCGCCGCCGCGGAAGGGCCGGTGCCTGCCGCCGCGCGTCCCGCAGCCGAGACAGCCGCCGCAACGGCCGCCGCAACGACCGCCCTCCCGGCGAAGACAGTGTCGCTTGCCGAATCGCGGATCAACGCGGCGCTGGCGGCCCCGCCGACCGAGACCGAGGCCAGCCCGGAGCCGGTCGCGGCAAGCGCAGCGATGCCCGTCGCGGACAAGGCGGGCGCCGTGGCGCCGGGCGTGGCCACCGCAGCGCTCGCGGCATCTCAGCCGACTCCTGGCCCGGTCGAGGAAACTCCGCCGCGCGTGGCGCGCCTGCGCCAGACCCCGGAGGCCGCGCCGATTCGTGACCGCGCGCCCTCCGCGGCGCAAGCCTCGGTCGCGGAAATGGCCGTCAAGGCGACAGAGACCGCTGCGGCCCCGGCAACGCCCCCGTCGGAGGGCGCCGCCCCGACGACCTCCGCCAGCGCGCCGATGTCCTTCTCCACCCCCTTGGGAGCGGAGCGGGCGGGGCATCTGACGGGCGGCAGCGAGGCGGCGGCGGCACAGCGGGCCGCCAGCCCGCATGCGATCGCCCATCAGATGTCGCAGGCGCTGGCCGATGCCGGAAACCGCACCGTCGAGCTGACGCTCTCCCCCGAGGAACTCGGCAAGGTGCGGATGACCCTGACCAGCAACGATGGCGCGATCACCGTCACCGTGCAGGCCGAGCGTCCCGAAACCCTGGACCTGATGCGCCGCAACATCGACAGCCTGGCCCGCGATTTCCGGGACATGGGCTATTCGAACATCGGCTTCGATTTCGGCCAGCAGACCGATCAGCGCCCCTCGGCCCAGGAACGCGCCGCCGAATCGGCGTTGCAACCGGCCGCGCCGGAGCGTGACGGCCTGACCCGTTTCGAGACCTTCCCCACTCCGCCGCAATCCGCGCCCGGCACCGCTTCGGGCGGACTTGACCTGCGAATCTGAAAGAGAGCCCCATGACCACCGTTTCCAACACCAATACGTCGTCAAACACGAGCAGCACGAGCAGCTCGCGCACCTCCTCCTCGACCGCGACGAGCGTCAATTCGGATTATCAGATGTTCCTGAAGCTGCTGACGACGCAGATGACGAACCAGGATCCGACCAGCCCGATGGACAGCGCCGATTACGCGGTGCAGCTGGCCACCTTCTCGCAGGTGGAACAGCAGGTGAAGACGAACACCCTCTTGACCAGCCTCGCCACGCAGATGGGCGTGATGGGGATGAGCGAATATGCCAATTGGGTGGGCATGGAGGCCCGTTCGGAATCGCCGGGCTATTTCGACGGCACCCATCCGGTGACGATCTCGCCGAACCCGGTCAAGGGCGCCGATGCCACCACGGTGGTGGTCAGCGATGCCGCGGGCAACGAGGTGTCGCGTTACACGATTCCGGTGTCGAGCGATTCGCTCGAATGGAACGGGACCGATGCCGAGGGCAACGCGCTTCCGGCCGGCAGCTACACGTTCGAGCTGGAAAGCTATGACAACGGCAAGCTGGTGTCGACCGACCCGATCGAGACGTACAACCGGGTCATCGAAGCCCAGGGCACCAGCGATGGCGCGGTTCTGGTTCTGGCCGGGGGCGCCACGATCTCGACCGGGTCGATCTCGGCGCTGCGCGAGCCCGACTGATCAGATCAGCAGGCCGAGCGCAACGCCCGCCGCCAGAATCAGCACCGCACTGACCGCGCCCAGCGCCTGAGCCGCTTTCGGCTCGGGCTTTGCTTCGGGCTGCACCTGACGTTCCAGCGCCTTTTGCATCAGCTCGGGCAGTTGCGGCCCGAACCGGCCCAGAACCCGCGCCGTGCGGGTCAGATCGCGCAGGATGCCGCGCGGCCCGACATTCTCGCGGATGTAGCTTTCCACGACCGGCTTCGCGGTTTCCCACATGTTGATCCCGGGGTTGAGCGAGCGCGCCACCCCTTCGACCACCACCATCGTGCGCTGCAGCAGAATCAGCTCGGTCCGCGTCGCCATGCCGAAACGCTCGGTCACCTCGAAAAGATAGGCCAGAAGCCGCGCCATCGAGATCTGCTTCGCATTCATTCCGAAGATCGGCTCGCCCACCGCCCGCAGGGCGAGGGCGAATTGCACCACGTCCTGATCGGGGGGGATATAGCCCGCTTCGAAATGCACCTCGGCCACCCGGCGGTAATCGCGATGGATGAAGCCCATCAGGATTTCCGCATAGACATGCCGCGTGTATTGGTCGATCTGGCCCATGATGCCGAAATCGAAGGCGATGATGTCGCCGTTTTCCGCCACCTTCAGGTTGCCCTGATGCATGTCGCCGTGGAAATAGCCGTCGCGCAGCGCATGGGACAGGAACAGCTGCAACACCCGGGTGCCGATCGCGGTGACGTCATGGCCCGCCGCCTTCAGCCGGTCCGGGTCGCCCATCGGCAGGCCCTCGGCCCAGTCGATCACCATCACCCGGCGGCTTGACAGCGACCAGACCGGCAGCGGCACGCGGAAGCCCGCATCCTTTTCCGTATTGGCGGCGAATTGCGACGCCGCCGCCGCTTCCAGCCGCAGATCCAGTTCCCCGGCCACAAGGTCTTCGAAATGCTTGATCACATCCGAAGGCCGCAGCCGCCGCGAGGCCGGAGACAGCCGCTCGATCATGTTCGCGGCGAAATGGAAGGCGTCGATGTCGCGCTTGAAGGCCTTTTCGATGCCCGGGCGCAGCACCTTGACCGCCACCTTCTCGCCGGTCTCGAGCAGCCGCGCCGAATGCACCTGCGCGATCGAAGCCGCCGCGACGGGCTCGGAAAACTCGGAGAAGAGCTCGTCGAAGGGACGGCCGAATTCCTCGACCAGCGTCGCCTTGGCCAGCGCAATGTCAAACGGCGGCAGACGGTCCTGCAGCACGCGCAGCTGATCGGCCAGCTCCTCGCCCACCACGTCGGGACGGGTCGAGAGCACCTGACCGAGCTTGATATAGGCGGGGCCAAGCGCGGTGATCGCCCGCGTCACCGGCGGCAGCGCGGGATCGCCCGCATAGCCCAGCCATTTGAACGGCCAGCCCATGATGCGCGCGACAAGGCGCAGCCGCGGCGGCGCCTCCATCGCTTCCAGCGCCACGCGCATGGCGCCGGTCCGCTCGAAGGTCGCCCCCGTGCGGATCAGCCGCCACAGATTGTGCGGGCCGCGCATATTACACCTTCCAGCCCGAGTGCAGCGCCGCGATACCCATGGAAAGATTGCGATATTTCACCTGACTAAAGCCAGCCTCGCGGATCATCGAGGCAAAAAGCTCCTGGTTCGGGAACTTGCGGATCGACTCGACCAGATATTGGTAGCTGTCGCGGTCATTCGCCACGACCTGCCCCATCACCGGGATCACGTTGAAGGAATAGGCGTCATAAACCGCCTGCATCAGATCGTTCGGGATCTGGCTGAATTCCAGCACCATCAGCCGCCCACCCGGTTTCAGCACCCGGTAGGCTTCCGCCAGCGCATCGGGAATGCGGGTGACGTTGCGGATCCCGAACGAGATCGTGTAAACGTCGAAGGTATTGGATTCAAAGGGCAGATCCATCGCATCGCCGACGACCCAATTCAGCCGCGCGGCCATGTTCTCGGCATCGGCGCGTTTCTGGCCCTCGATCAGCATCGATTCCGTCATGTCGCAGACGGTCGCGGTCGAGCCCTTGGCGCGTTTGAGGAACCGGAATGCGATGTCGCCGGTGCCGCCCGCCACATCGAGCAGCTTCTGCTCGGGGCGCGGCGCCAGCCAGTCCATCATCGCATTCTTCCAGATCCGATGGATGCCCATGCTCATCAGATCGTTCATGATGTCGTATTTCGAGGCCACGCGCGAAAAGACGCCATGGACCATGCCGGCCTTGGCCTCTTCGTTCACCGTCTGGAACCCGAAATGAGTCGTCTTGGTCTGATCCGTGCTCATCTGCCCTTGCCGATCCTGAACTGTCCCCCTCCTTATAGGGTCGGTTTCAGCCATGACAATGCGACAGGAGCGAAAATGCCCGAACTGCCCGAGGTCGAGACGGTCCGACGCGGCCTTGCCCCCGCGATGGAGGGGCGGGTGATCGACCGGGCCGAGGTGAACCGCCCCGACCTGCGCTGGCCCCTGCCCGAGGCCATGGCCGAGCGGCTGACCGGGGCCCGGGTGACGCTGCTGCGGCGGCGCTCGAAATACATCCTCGCCGATCTTTCGACCGGGGAGAGCCTGCTAATCCATCTGGGCATGTCGGGGCGGATGCTGGTCTCCGGCGTGATGCTGGGCGATTTTCACCTCGATCATCCGGCGGCGCAAAAGCATGACCATGTGGTGCTGCACATGGAGGGCGGCGCCCGGGTGACCTTCAACGACGCGCGGCGGTTCGGGGCGATGGATCTGGTGCGCACCGACCGCGAGGCCGCGCATTGGCTTCTGTCCGGGCTGGGCCCGGAACCCTTCGGCAATGACTTCCACGAGGCCTATCTGGTCGAGGCGCTGAAATCGCGCAAAAGCCCGATCAAGACCGCGCTGCTGGATCAGCATGTCGTGGCCGGGCTGGGCAATATCTATGTGTCGGAGGTGCTCTTTCGCGCGGGCATCGACCCGCGCCGGGCGGCGAACCGGATTGCGGCGGCGCGGCTGGCGGGGCTCGTGCCGCTCATTCGCGAGGTGCTGGCCGAGGCGATCGAGGCGGGCGGATCGAGCTTGCGCGATCATCGGCAGGCGGATGGGGAGCTTGGCTATTTCCAGCACAGCTTCCGCGTCTATGACCGCGAGGACGACCCCTGCCCCGCCTGCGCCACGCCGATCAAGCGCATCGTGCAATCGGGGCGCTCCAGCTATTTCTGCCCCGCCTGCCAGAAGTGACGCAGCGGCAATTGCGCGGCGCCCGGTTGAGTTTCGCCCCCTGACTGATACCTCTGATCCATCATCAGCAAAGGGAATCCCATGTCATACCAGACCCTGATCGTGGAGATCGCAGACGGCGTGGCGCTGATACGGCTCAACCGGCCCGAGGCGCTGAATGCGCTCAATTCGCAGCTGCTGGGGGAACTGGCCGAGGCGCTGAAGCTGCTGGACGCCGATCCGGCGGTGCGCTGCTTCGTGCTGACGGGCTCGGACAAGGCCTTTGCCGCGGGCGCCGACATCAAGGAAATGGCCGACAAGAGCTTTGTCGACATGTTCAAGCTGGATTTCTTCGGCACCGAAGGCGATGCGATCCTGCGCACCCGCAAGCCGATCATCGCGGCGGTGGCGGGCTATGCGCTCGGCGGCGGCTGCGAACTGGCGATGATGTGCGATTTCATCCTGTGCGCCGAGAACGCGAAATTCGGTCAGCCCGAGATCAATCTGGGCGTCGTCGCGGGCATCGGCGGCACGCAACGGCTGACCCGTTTCGTCGGCAAGTCGAAATCGATGGAAATGCATCTGACCGGCCGGTTCATGGACGCCGCCGAGGCGGAACGGTCGGGCCTTGTCAGCCGGGTGCTGCCGCTGGCCGAGCTTGTGCCCGAGGCGCTGGCCACCGCCCGCAAGATCGCGGCGAAATCGGCGATCGCCACGATGGTGGCCAAGGATTGCGTCAACCGCGCCTATGAAACCACCCTGCGCGAAGGCGTGCTTTATGAACGCCGGGTCTTCCATGCGCTTTTCGCCACCGAAGACCAAAAGGAAGGCATGGCCGCCTTTGCCGAAAAGCGCCCGGCGCAATTCACCGACAAATAAGGCCGAAAGGGGCTTTCCTTCACGCCCCTTTTGGCCTAAGGACCGCCGTTACATGCGCGTGAAGCCCGCTCAGGCTAGAATCATCCGGTTCGCTGGGACGACCGGGCTTTGCGCTATATATATTCGCTTCAGCCCGGGAATAGGGAAACATGGCCAACACGCCCCAGTCCAAAAAACGCGCTCGTCAGAACGAGCGTCGCAACGACATCAACAAAGCCCGCCGTTCGCGCATTCGCACCTTCCTGCGCAAGGTCGAAGAAGCGATCGCCTCGGGCGACGCCGGTGTGGCCAAGGCCGCCCTTGAAGCCGCGCAACCCGAACTGGCGCGTGGCATCACCAAAGGCGTGCTGCACAAGAACACCGTGGCCCGCAAAATGTCGCGTCTCTCGTCGCGCGTGAAGGCCCTGTCGAACTGATTTTCCGATCTCGGAAATTAATCTTCATGAACGGCGCCCCATCTTCGGGGCGCCGTTTTATTTCTTTCATTTCAATGCCTTGGCAATAGTATTACCCCCCGCGAAGGGGGCGACAGATTCGATTTGGGGAAAGTGGGCGTCAAGCGCGAAGTTCGGTTGCAGAAGCCCTCGCCGCCTTGCTAGCGTCACGGGGCGATTCACGTCGTCTTGGGGGACAAGACGCATCCGACGGTCGAAGCGGGGCCCTGTGCTGCCGTACGATAAGAAGCCGTAAGCTTCGAGCTCAGGATGTGATCCGTTTCAAATGGGAGCAGATGCTCCGGTTTGGCAGGTTATGCCGACACCGGTTCAGCCGGGTGTTCGGCATGTCTTCATTCCCGACCCCGCCGCAAGGCCGGGGGTTAAGTGCTGTGTGGCAAGTGTCGGTACGAAACGCTGATGGAAAAAGACATGACGAACGAACTCTGGGGGCAGGTGTGCAATGAACTTCAAAGGACCGTCGGCCGGACCAATTTCAACACCTGGATTGCGCCCCTGCAGCTGATCGAGCTGTCGGACGGCATCGTTTCCTTCGAGGCGCCGACGAAATTCATGTGCGACTGGGTCTCGCGCAATTATGGTGAACCGATTCTGCGCGAGCTGCGCAACTCCGGTCTGGCGGTCGAACGGGTGGCGATCCGCGTGCCCGAGGGCCGTCCGATGCCCGCGCCCGAAGCCCGTCCGGTGCCGGAAAAGGCCCCTGCCCCGGCGCGCAAGACCGCGCGGGTCAGCGACGATCAGGACCTTCCCGGGGCGCCGCTGGATGCCCGCTTCACCTTTGACAGCTTCGTCGTCGGCAAGCCGAACGAGCTGGCCCATGCCGCCGCCCGCCGCGTCGCCGAGGGCGGTCCGGTGACCTTCAACCCGCTGTTTCTGTATGGCGGCGTCGGGCTGGGCAAGACCCACCTGATGCATGCGATCGCGCATGAGCTGCAAACCCAGCACGGCGAGCTGCGGGTGCTTTACCTCTCGGCCGAACAGTTCATGTACCGCTTCGTGCAGGCTTTGCGCGACCGGCAGATCATGGATTTCAAGGAGCTGTTCCGCTCGGTCGACGTGCTGATGGTCGATGACGTGCAGTTCATCGCCGGCAAGGACAGCACGCAGGAAGAATTCTTCCACACCTTCAATGCCCTGGTCGATCAGGGCAAGCAGATCGTGATTTCCGCCGACCGCGCGCCGGGGGAAATCAAGGACCTCGAGGACCGGATCAAGAGCCGGTTGCAATGCGGTCTGGTCGTCGATCTGCATCCGACCGATTACGAACTGCGTCTGGGCATCCTGCAGACGAAGACCGAGATCCACGCCGCCCGCAATCCGGGGCTCATCGTGGCCTCGGGCGTGCTGGAATTCCTCGCGCATCGGATCACCACGAACGTGCGCGTGCTGGAAGGCGCGCTGACGCGGCTGTTCGCCTTTGCCTCGCTGGTCGGGCGGGAGATCACCCTTGATCTGGCACAGGAATGTCTGGCCGATATCCTGCGCGCCTCGGACCGTCGCGTGACGATCGAGGAAATCCAGCGCAAGGTGGCCGAGCATTACAACGTTCGTCTGTCGGACATGATCGGGCCGAAGCGGCTGCGCACCATCGCCCGGCCGCGGCAGGTGGCGATGTATCTGTCGAAGCATCTGACGACGCGTTCGCTGCCCGAAATCGGGCGGCGCTTCGGCGGCCGCGATCACACCACGATCATGCATGGCATCCGCAAGATCGACGAGCTGATGGCGACCGATCGGCAACTGGCCGAGGATATCGGGCTCTTGAAGCGGTTGATGGAATCCTGAAGCCCTTGACGCCCCGCGCAAAGCGGCGGAATGTCCGGAAAAATCTTGTTCCGGCGCGGCGGCATGTTACCTTGCCGCCCCCGGGAACCGGCGAGGAATGGATATGAAGATCAGCATCGAACGCGCCGCCCTGCTCAAGGCGGTGTCTCAGGCCCAGTCCGTTGTCGAGCGGCGCAACACCATTCCGATCCTGGCGAACGTGCTGATCGAGGCGGAAGGCTCGACCGTGTCCTTCCGCGCCACCGATCTGGATATCGAGGTGGTGGACAAGGCCCCGGCGCAGGTCGAACGCGCGGGCGCGACCACCGTTTCGGCGGTGATGCTGCACGAGATCGTGCGCAAGCTGCCCGATGGCTCGCTGGTGCAGCTGTCGGATGATGCGGCGGCGGGGCGGCTTTCGGTGATGGCCGGGCGCTCGAGCTTCAACCTGGCGACCTTGCCGCGCGAGGATTTCCCGGTGATGGCCTCGTCGGAATATACCGCGAATTTCGCCGCCAAGGCGGGGGTGCTGAAGCGGCTCTTCGACAAATCGAAATTCGCGATCTCGACCGAGGAGACGCGCTATTACCTGAACGGCGTCTACATGCATGTGGCGACCGGCGAAGACGGCCCGGCGCTGCGCTGCGTCGCAACCGACGGGCACCGGCTGGCGCGGATCGACGCGGCGCTGCCCGAAGGCGCCGCCGGAATGCCGGGCGTGATCGTGCCGCGCAAGACGGTGAACGAGCTGCGCAAGCTTCTGGATGATGACGAGGCGCAGATCGCGGTTTCGGTTTCGGAAACCAAGGTGCGCTTTGCGACGCCGGAAATCACCCTGACCTCGAAGGTGATCGACGGCACCTTCCCCGATTATACCCGCGTCATTCCGATGGGGAATTCCCGCCGTCTGGAAGTGGATGCGCAGGAATTCGCCAAGGCGGTGGACCGGGTGGCCACGGTGTCTTCGGAACGCTCGCGCGCGGTGAAGCTGAGCCTGGATGAAGACCGGCTGGTGCTCTCGGTCAACGCCCCCGATGCGGGCGCCGCCGAGGAAGAACTGGCCGTGGCCTATGCCGATGAACGGCTGGAGATCGGCTTCAACGCGAAATATCTGCTGGAGATCGCTTCGCAGGTCGATCGGGAGAATGCGGTCTTCCTGTTCAACTCCTCGGGCGATCCGACGCTGATGCGCGAGGGCAATGACACCTCGGCGGTCTATGTCGTGATGCCGATGCGCGTGTGACGCAGGCGGCAAGGGCGTATTTGGACCAAGAAAAAGCAGGGCCGCGATGCTGCGGGATCTGACGCTTTTGCAGTTCCGCTCGCATCGGCGTGCCGTGCTGGCGGTCGATGCGCGGCCGGTGGCGCTTTACGGGCCGAACGGGGCGGGCAAGACCTCGGTGCTGGAGGCGGTGTCGCTTTTGTCCCCCGGGCGGGGGTTGCGCCGCGCCTCGGCCGAGGAGCTGATCCGGCGGCAGGAACAGGTCGGCTGGAAGATCCGCGCGACGCTGTCGGCGGATGAGATCGAGACCTCGGCCCTGCCCGGGTCGTCGCGCGAGGTGCTGATCGACGGCAAGGCGGCGGCGCAGGTGGCTTTGGGGCGGCTCTTGCGGGTTCTGTGGCTGGTGCCCGCGATGGACCGGCTCTGGATCGAGGCGGCCGAGGGGCGGCGGCGGTTTCTGGACCGGATGACGCTGTCGTTCTTTCCGACCCATGCGGAAGCGGTGCTGGCCTATGAAAAGGCGATGCGCGAACGCAACCGGCTTTTGAAGGACGAGATCCGCGATGCGGCCTGGTATGCGGCGCTTGAGGCCCGGATGGCCGAGGCCGGGGCGTTGATGACCGGGCATCGGCGGCAGGCTTTGGCGCAACTGGCTTCGGCGCAGAGAGGCGCGGCGACGGCCTTTCCAGCGGCGGATCTGGGGCTGACCCAGGAGGGGCCCGAGGATCTGGCCGCGGCGCTGGCCGAGGGACGGCGGCGCGACATGGCGGCCGGGCGGACGCTTGAGGGCCCGCATCGGGTCGATCTGACGGCTGTTTATGCGGAAAAGGCGATCCCGGCCGATCAATGCTCGACCGGCGAGCAAAAGGCGCTTCTGATTTCGCTGCTGCTCGCCAATGCCCGGGCGCTTGCCGGGGAAAACACCGTGCTGCTGCTCGATGAAGTCGCCGCGCATCTGGATGCCGGGCGGCGGGCGGCGCTTTATGATGAAATCTGCGCCCTGCCCGCGCAGGTGCTGATGACCGGCACCGGGGCCGAGCTTTTCGACACGCTTGGCGACCGGGGGCGCTATTGGCAGGTGACCGAGGTCGCGGGAACCTCGGAACTGGTGGAAAGCCGTCCCTGAACCGCTGAATATTGTGGCCAAGGCGTGACATTGCCCAGCCGAAACTCTATAAGTCCGCAACGATCAGCAGGATAGGCGCGGATGACCGAAACCCCGAAGAACAAAGCCGAATATGGCGCGGAGTCGATCAAGGTCCTGAAGGGCCTCGAGGCGGTGCGCAAACGCCCCGGCATGTATATCGGCGACACCGACGACGGCTCGGGCCTGCATCACATGGTCTATGAAGTCGTCGACAACGGCATCGACGAGGCCCTGGCGGGCCATGCGAATTATGTGGCGGTGAAGATCCACGCCGACAGCTCGGTTTCGGTGCGCGACAACGGCCGTGGCATTCCGGTCGACATCCACCCCGAAGAGGGCGTCTCGGCGGCCGAGGTCATCATGACCCAGCTGCATGCGGGCGGCAAATTCAACAACACCGACGAGGGCGGCAACGCCTACAAGGTTTCGGGCGGCTTGCACGGCGTCGGCGTCTCGGTAGTCAACGCGCTGTCCGACTGGCTGGAACTGAAGGTCTGGCGCAACGACAAGGTCTATTTCGCCCGGTTCGAAAAGGGCGATTGCGTGGTCCATGTCCACGAGATCGGCGAGGCCCCGGGCGAAAAGGGCACCGAGGTGCGGTTCATGGCCTCGTCGAAAACCAATGACCCGGAGGGGACGTTTTCCAATCTCGATTACGTCTTCAAGACGCTGGAGACCCGGCTGCGGGAACTGGCCTTCCTCAATTCCGGCGTGCGGATCATTCTGGAAGACGAGCGCCCCGCCGAACCCCTGCGCAGCGAGCTGCATTACGACGGTGGCGTGCGGGAATTCGTCAAATACCTCGACCGCTCGAAAACCGCGGTAATGCCCGATCCGATCTACATGGTCGGCGAGGTCCGCGGCATCGGCGTCGAAGTGGCGATGTGGTGGAATGACAGCTATCACGAGACCGTCCTGCCCTTCACCAACAACATCCCGCAGCGCGATGGCGGCACCCACCTTGCCGGGTTCCGCGGCGCGCTGACCCGCACGATCACCAAATACGCGCAAGACAGCGGCATCGCGAAACGGGAAAAGATCGATTTCACCGGCGATGATGCCCGCGAAGGCCTGACCTGCGTTCTGTCGGTCAAGGTCCCCGATCCGAAATTCTCCAGCCAGACCAAGGACAAGCTTGTCTCCTCCGAGGTCCGTCCGGCGGTCGAGAATCTGGTGAACGAAAAGCTTGCGGAATGGTTCGAGGAGCATCCGACCGAAGCCAAGGGCATCGTCGGCAAGATCATCGAAGCCGCGCTGGCCCGCGAAGCCGCGCGCAAGGCCCGCGAACTGACCCGGCGCAAGACCGCGATGGATGTGGCGTCGCTTCCCGGCAAGCTGGCCGATTGTCAGGAAAAGGACCCCGCGCTGAGCGAAGTCTTCCTGGTCGAAGGGGATTCGGCCGGTGGCTCGGCCAAGCAGGGACGCGAGCGGAAGAACCAGGCCGTGCTGCCGCTGCGGGGCAAGATCCTGAACGTGGAACGGGCGCGGTTCGACCGGATGCTGTCCTCGGACCAGATCGGCACGCTGATCACCGCGCTTGGCACCGGGATCGGTCGCGACGAATTCAACATCGCCAAGCTGCGCTACCACAAGATCGTCATCATGACCGATGCCGACGTCGACGGGGCGCATATCCGCACGCTGCTGCTCACCTTCTTCTTCCGGCAGATGCCGGAGCTGATCGAGCACGGCTATCTCTATATCGCGCAGCCGCCGCTTTACAAAGTCGCCCGCGGCAAGTCCGAGGTTTATCTGAAGGATCAGGCCGCGCTTGAAGATTACCTTGTGCATCAAGGGGTTGAAGGGGCGATCCTGCGGCTGCACGACGGCACCGACATCATCGGCGCCGATCTGACGCGGCTGGTCGAGGAAGCGCGGCAGGTGCGCCGCATCCTGCAGGCCTTCCCGACGCATTACCCGCAGCGCATCCTCGAACAGGCGGCGATCGCCGGGGCGCTGCTGCCCGGCCGGATCGATGCCGATGCGCAGGGCGTGGCCGATGAGCTTTCGGCGCGGCTCGACCTTATCGCGCTCGAATATGAACGCGGCTGGATGGGGCGGCCGACGCAGGACCACGGGCTGCGGATGTCGCGCATCCTGCGCGGGGTCGAGGAGGTCCGCACGCTCGATGGCCCGGTGCTACGCTCGGGCGAGGCGCGGCGGCTGTCGCAATTCACCACCAGCCTGCAGGAAAGCTACCACGCCCCGGCCCGGCTGATCCGCAAGGACCGCGAACAGTTCATCCATGGTCCGCTCGAACTTTTGGCGGCGATTCTGCAGGAGGGCGAAAAGGGCCTGACGCTGCAGCGCTACAAGGGGCTGGGCGAGATGAACCCGGAACAGCTGTGGGAAACCACGCTCGATCCTTCGGCGCGGACGCTGTTGCAGGTCCGGGTCGATGACGTGGCCGAGGCCGAGGACATCTTCTCGAAACTGATGGGCGATGTGGTGGAGCCGCGGCGCGAATTCATCCAGCAAAACGCGCTGAGCGTGGAAAATCTCGATTTCTGAGGCCCCTGCGGGCCGCGACGAAAGGGGACGATCATGACCGAGAGCGACCGGATCGACATGGCCCCCGGCGGGGTCGGCGGCCATCTGCCCGACCCCGCGGAGCCGCGGCTGCTGCGCGATGCGCTCGGCCGTTTTGCCACCGGGGTGGCGCTGGTCACCGCCTGCGACGCCGATGACGGCAGCCCGATCGCGATTGTGGTGAATTCCTTCGCCTCGGTCTCGCTCGACCCGCCGCTGGTGCTCTGGTCGGTGGCCTGCAGCTCGATGCGGCATCGGCATTTCACCGCGGCGCCCGCCTTTGCCATTCATGTGCTGACCGAGGCGCAGCGCGATCTGACCGCGCGATTCTCGCGCTCGGGGCCCGGTTTCGCGGGGCTGACGCTGGCCCGCAACGGCGAGGGCGTGCCGGTCCTGCCCGAGGCGCTGTCCCGATTCGACTGCGTCACCGAGGCGACGCATGCAGGCGGCGATCACACCATCATCCTTGGCCGCGTTACCCGCTTCGATCTGCGGCGCGACGGCCAGCCGCTGTGCTTCTTCGGCGGCGCCTTTGGCGGTTTCGCCACGCGGGATTGACCCGAAACCCCCAAGGATTGCTTGCGATTTTATCCGTTAAGCCGGCTTTAAGCGGCGCCTGCTATCTCTGGTTCCGGGTGAAATAGAGGTGGTGGGATATGGGCGCACACGATGGTGTCGCACCAGTCATCATCAAGCGCAAGAAGGTCGTCGGCGGCGGCGGGCACCACGGTGGGGCGTGGAAAGTTGCCTATGCCGACTTCGTCACAGCCATGATGGCCTTCTTTCTGCTGATGTGGCTGCTGAACGCGACAACGGAAAAGCAACGCAAGGGAATCGCGGATTACTTCAACCCGACGATTCCGATCAACCGGATCTCGGGCGGCGGCGAAGGCGCCTTTGGCGGCGATTCCGTCTTCTCCGAAGATCAGATCGCGCAAAATGGCACCGGGGCTTCGGGGCAATCTCCGACCGAGGAACGGCAGGCTCGCGGCGACAGCGGCGCCGCCAAGCAGGAACAGAAGCAGGATCAGGCCGCGTTCGACCGCCTGGCCAAGGAAATCGAAAAGGCGCTGTCGGCAACTTCCGGCGAATCGATGGTCAGCGAACAGCTGGCCCGTCACATCGTCACCAAGGTGACGGACGAGGGATTGATCGTCGAGTTCTTCGATCTGGAGAACGAGCCGCTTTTTGCCCCCGATACCGCCGAGCCGGAACCGATTCTGGGCGAGATTGCGGGCATGCTGACGCGGGTCTTCGGCCTGACGAAGAACAATGTCGCGATCAACGGCCACACGCGCTCCTATCCTTCGATGCTGCGCACGAATCCGGTCTGGGATCTGTCCTCGGAACGCGCGCAAAGGATGCGAATCCTGATGGAAACCGCGGGATTCGATGCCACGCGGCTGCAACGGGTTTCGGGCTTTGCCGATCGCAAGCCGGCCGTCGAAACGCGGATGTCGGTGCGCAACAACCGGCTTGAGCTGATCTTGCTGCGCAACGGGCGCTGACCCGGGCGAAGAAGAAATCGGACGCATTTTAAGCGTTAGTCCGATCTTAACGGCGATTGCGGCAAGGTGGCTTCGATCAAGGGACGCAGCAGCAGAAAGGCGCTTACATGTCCATTTCTTCTTCGCTCAACGCGGGTGTGGCAGGCCTTGCAGCCAATGCGACGCGCTTGGCAACGATTTCCGACAACATCGCCAACTCGGGCACCTACGGCTACAAGCGGGCGACGGCAGATTTCGAAAGCATGGTGCTGACCCAGGCGCGCAGCTCCGGAACCTATTCGGCTGGGGGCGTGCGCGCCTCCTCGGGGCGCCTGATCGACCAGCGCGGCTCTCTGATCGGCACGTCGAATGCGATGGACATCGCGATTTCGGGCCGCGGCTTCCTGCCTGTCGCCAATACCTCCGCCCTGGCGAACGGGCTGGGCAACCAACCGCTGACGATGACCTCGACCGGGTCGTTCCACACCGACAAGGACGGCGTGCTGCGCACCGACTCGGGTCTGGTCCTGCTCGGCTGGGCGGCGCTGGCCGATGGCACGATCCCGGTCAACGCCCGCGACACCGTCACCGGCCTGCAACCGGTCGTGATCAATGCCAACCAGACCGCGGGCGACCCGACGACGATGATGAACTGGGGCATCAACCTGCCCGCCAGCGAAACCGCGGACACCGCAGGCGGCGAGACGCTGACCTCTTCGATCGAATATTTCGGCAACCTCGGCAATTCGAACACGCTGCAGGTCTCCTTCACGCCGACAATCCCGGCGGCGGGCGATCCGGACTCGAACCAGTGGACGATGATGATCACCGATTCGGCGACCACCACCGATCCCTATGGCCTCGGGGTCGGCGTCGTCGGGCAATACACGCTCGACTTCGACAACACCGGCACGAATGGCGGCACGCTGAGCAACGTCACCACGATCCAGGGCCCGGCCTGGGATTCGACCGAGGGCACGCTGAATTTCACCGATGCCTCGGGCTTCGCGCTGGCCGACGGGCTGCAGGACATCACCATCACCATCGGCAAACAGGGTGACACCAACGGTCTGACCCAGCTTGCCAGCGATTTCGCGCCGACCTCGATCAACAAGGACGGCTCGCCGGTGGGGAACCTGACCTCGGTCGAGATCGACGAGAACGGCTTCATCAAGGCGACTTACGACACCGGCTTCATCCGCACCGTCTATCAGGTGCCGCTGGTCGACGTGTCGAACATCAACGGCCTGACGGCACTCGACAACCAGACCTTCCAGGTCTCGTCCACCTCGGGGTCGTTCTATCTCTGGGACGCCGGTGACGGTCCGACCGGCGCGGTCGAGGGCTATGCCCGCGAAGGCTCGGCGGTCGATGTGGCGCAGGAACTGACCAACCTGATCCAGACCCAACGGGCATATTCGTCGAACGCGAAGGTGATCCAGACCGTCGACGAGATGCTGCAGGAGACGACGAACATCAAGCGCTGAGCTTGATGACCCCTTCAGGAGGAGATGACCCATGAGCATCGCAAATGCCTTCAACTTCGCCCTTTCGGGGCTGACGGCATCGTCCCGGAAAGCCGAGGTCGTCTCTTCCAACATCGCCAATGCGATGACGGAGGGCTACGCCCGTCGGGAACTCTCCATCGCGTCGCAGACGCTTGGCGGGACCGGCGGCGGGGTTCGCATCCTCGGCGTCAACAGGATCGTGAACCAGGTGGTGCAGCAAGATCTGCTGCTGGCGGATTCGGCCGCGGCGAACACCACCGCCAAGGCGGATTTCTACAACCGTCTCGAATCCCGGATCGGTGACCCCGAGAAGGCCGGGTCACTCTCTGCCACGATGTCGGATTTCGAAAGCGCCCTGCTGACGGCTGCCAGCATGCCCGACAGCACGGCGCGGCTGACGGCGGCGGTCCGCGCCGCTTCGACCGTGGCAGACAAGCTGAACAGCGTCTCCGAGGATCTTCAGGCCGCGCGTCTGACGGCCGACAAGTCGATCGCCAAGCAGGTCCGGACACTGAACGAAACGCTGGTGCAGCTGCAGGAGATGAACCGGACGATCACCACGCAGATCTCGATCGGCAATGATGCGGCCGGTCTGATGGACGAACGGCAATCGCTGGTGAACCAGATCGCCGAGATCGTGCCGCTTCGGGTCGTGCAGCGCGACAACAACCAGATCGCGCTTTTCACCACCGGCGGGGCGATCTTGCTTGATGGCACCGCCGCCACCATCGGGTTTGATGGCGCGGGGGCGATGGCCGCCCATCTGACGCTGGATTCGGGGGCATTGTCCGGGCTCACGATCAATGGCTATCCGACCTCGACCCTGGATGACGGCCCGCTGGGCGGCGGCACGCTCGGCGCCGCTTTCGCCGTGCGCGACGAGCTTGCGCCCGAGGCGCAGAGCCAGCTGGACGCCTTTGCCCGCGATCTGATGACCCGGTTCGAGGATCCGAGCGTCGACACCACCCTGTCGGCGGGCGATCCCGGTCTTTTCACCGATGCGGGCGCCGCTTTCGACGCCAGCACCGAAGTCGGGCTGGCCGGACGGCTGCAGCTGAACGCGATCGTCGATCCCGAACAGGGCGGATCCTCCTGGCATCTGCGGGACGGGCTGATGGCCGCCGCGCCCGGGGCGATCAGCGACGGGACGATCCTGAATGCGCTCTCCGCGGCGCTGACCCGCGAATCCGCACCGGCTTCGGGGAATTACGGCTCCGCCCTGCGCAGTGCCTCGGGTCTGGCCGCGGACTTGCTGTCTTTTGCCGCTTCGGGACGGCAATCGGCCGAGATGACCCAGGGCTATGCCACCGCACGTCAGGAAGCCCTGACCGAGATGTCACTCGCCGACGGCGTGGACACCGATTACGAGATGCAGAGCCTTCTCGTGATCGAAAAGGCCTATGCCGCCAATGCGAAGGTCGTTCAGACCATCGATGCCATGCTGCAAGAACTTCTGGATATCTGACATGAAATACATCTCCGTCGGTGACATGTCGCAGACCTATCTGATGCGCCGTCACAATGTGCAGCTGAAGACGACGATGTCGCGGCTCTCGGAAGAGGTCGTCACCGGCGTCAGCCAGGATCTGGGCACCAAGGTCGGTGGCGATTTCACCGCCCTGGCCGCGATCAACCGCTCGATGACCCGCGGCGAGGCCTACAAGCAGGTGGCGGCGGAGACCGATCTTCTTGCCGGGACGCAGCAGGATGCGCTCGAGACCATCCAGGGCCATGCCCAGGCGATCGGCTCGACCCTCTTGTCGGCATCCTTCGCCTCCTCCTACAACATGATCGAGTCCGGGGCGCGCAATGCCGAGGAACGGTTCGAAGCCGTTGTCGATGCGCTGAACGTCAATGTCGCCGGGCGTTACGCCTTTTCGGGCACGACCACCGACACGAAACCGGTGGCTTCGGCGGATACGATCATCACCGGCATCGAGGCGGTCGTGAACGGCATGACGGTCGCGGCCGATATCATCGCCGCCGTCGATGACTGGTTCGATGCCGCCGCCGGCGGCGGCGGGTTCCTCGATCAGGCCTATCTTGGCAGCGCAACCAGCCTGTCGCAGGTGCGGCTGTCGGAAACCGACACCGCACAATTGACCATCACGGCGGCGGATTCCACGATCCGCGACATGCTCAAGGGCTTTGCCCTCGGCACGTTGATCGCCCGCGATCTGGTGCCCGACGACCTTGAAACGCGGTCGTTGCTGATCCGCGCGGCGGGGGAACGCATCACCTCGGCCGAGGGCGGGATGACCACGCTTCGGGCCGATCTCGGCACGGTCGAGGCGATCATTTCCGATGCGCAGACCCGCAATGCGACGCAGGTGACCGCGCTCGAAATCGCGCGCAAGGAACTGATCGGCGTTGACGAATACGAGACGGCAACGGCGCTGGAAGCCACGCAATCGCAGCTGGAAACGCTTTACACGCTGACCTCGCGGCTGACGCAACTCTCTCTGACGGATTACCTGCGATGAAACTCCTGGCCCTTGTGCTGCTGCTGCTGCTGCCGTCCCTGAGCGTTGCCGCCCCGATCCGGATCAAGGATCTGGTCGAATTCGATGGCGTGCGGGGCAACGACCTTGTCGGCTACGGGCTCGTGGTCGGTCTGAACGGAACCGGCGACGGGATCCGCAATGCGCCCTTCACCGAAGAAATCATGGCCAATATCCTGGAACGGCTCGGCGTTAACGTTACCGGCGAACAATTCCGGCCGAAGAACGTCGCTGCGGTCATGGTGACGGCCGCGCTGCCGCCCTTTGCCCGGGCGGGGTCGAAGATCGATGTCACGGTCTCGGCGATCGGCGATGCCAAGAGCCTGCTCGGCGGCACGCTGATCATGACGCCCCTGAACGCGGCGGATGGCGAGATCTATGCGGTGGCGCAGGGCGCGGTGATCGCCGGGGGCGTTTCGGCGCAGGGGCAGGCCGCCTCGGTCGTGCAGGGGGTTCCGACCTCGGGCACGATCCCTTCGGGCGCCCATGTCGAGCGCGAGATCGGCTTCGATCTCGACAGCCTCTCGGATGTGCGGCTGGCGCTGCGCACGCCCGATTTCACCACCGCGGCGCGAATCGAAAAGGCGATCAATCGCGAATTCGGCGCGCGCATCGCCGCGATGGAAGATTCGGGCACCGTGTCGGTCAGCATCGCCAATGCCAAGATGCGCTCGGCCGCGCATGTGCTGGAACGGCTCGAAAACCTGACGGTCGAGCCCGAGCAGCGCGCCCGCGTCGTGGTGGATCAGCGCTCCGGCACCATCGTGATGGGCGAGGATGTGCGGATTTCGCGCGTCGCGGTCAGTCAGGGCAACCTGACGCTGCGCGTGCAGGAAGCGCCGATCGCCGTGCAACCGAACCCCTTCGCCCGCGGCGAGACCGTCGTGGTGCCGCGGACCGAAGCCTCGATCGAGGAGGGCGCGGGTCTCAAGATGGCCGAGGTCGGCGAAACCAGCTCGCTCTCCGATGTCGTCGCCGGGCTGAATGCGCTGGGGGTCAGCCCGCGCGACATGATCGACATCCTGAAAAGCATCAATGCCGCCGGGGCCCTGCACGCCGAATTCCTGGTCAACTGACTGATTTCCGGGCTTTGACCACCAAGGACGCGACGCAGGATCGCGTCCTTGGCCCTCTACCGCCGAGATTGCCACCGCCACCGGAGCCCGCATGATCGAGGCCGAAACCAGCCTTGAAGACGTGTTCTTCTCACTTCTGGCGCTCAGCCGGTTCCGCCGGACGCCGGATTGAAAAGGGCCGCTGAAGCGGCCCTTTTGGGGTTCAGACGAACCGGTTCCACAGATTTTCCAGCCGCTCCTGCCGCCCCGATTTCGGCTGCGGGTTGATGCCTTTCGCCCGCACCAGCGCCTCGATCGAGGCCAGATCAGAGCCCAGCATCGCCTGCGCCTCGGCGGTGTCCCAACCCGCGTAACGCGCGCGGCGATGCGCCTCGAGCCCGCCGTCCTCCAGCAGCGCCGCCGCCGCTTTCAGCGCCCGGGCGCAGACATCCATCGCGCCGACATGGCCAAGGATCAGATCCTCGGGGTCGATCGACTGACGGCGGATCTTGGCGTCGAAATTGGTGCCGCCGGTGGTGAAGCCGCCCGCTTTCAGCACCTCGTAATAGGCTCGCGCCATCTCGGGAACCGAATCCGGGAACTGGTCGGTGTCCCAGCCGGACTGGTAGTCGTTGCGGTTCATGTCGATCGAGCCAAGGATGCCAAGCGAAGCCGCCAGCGCCAGCTCATGCTCGAAGCTGTGCCCGGCCAGGATCGCGTGACCCTGTTCGATGTTCACCTTGACCTCATTCTCAAGGCCGAAGCGCTTGAGGAAGCCATAAACGGTGGCCACGTCGTAATCATACTGATGCTTCGACGGCTCCTGCGGCTTCGGCTCGATCAGGATCGTGCCCTTGAAGCCGATCTTGTGCTTGTAGTCGACCACCATCTGCAGGAAGCGCCCGGCCTGTTCCGCCTCGCGGGTCAGGTCGGTGTTCAAAAGCGTCTCATAGCCCTCGCGACCGCCCCACAGCACATAGTTCTGCCCGCCGAGCCGGTGCGTGGCATCCATGCAGGTCTTCACCGTCGCGGCGGACCAGGCAAAGACCTCCGGGTCCGGGTTCGTCGCCGCGCCCGACATGAAGCGGCGGTGGCTGAACAGGTTCGCCGTGCCCCACAGAAGTTTCGTTTGCGATCCCGCCATCTTCTCGCCGATGTAATCGACGATTTCTTCCAGATTGCGGGTGTTCTCGGCGAAATCCTTGCCTTCGGGGCGGATGTCGGCATCGTGGAAGCAGAAGAACGGCGCGCCCAGGATGTCGAACATCTCGAAGGCCACATCGGCTTTCAGCTTCGCCAGATCGAGCGTGTCGCCAAACCACGGCCGCTCGAAGGTCTGACCGCCGAAGGGGTCACCGCCCGGCCAGGCGAAACTGTGCCACCAGGCGATGGCAAAGCGCAGATGCTCGGCCATCGTCTTGCCCATCACCACTTCCGTGGGGTTGTAGTGCCGGAAGGCGAATTCGTTCGTCGAAGTCGGGCCCTCGTAGCGGATTTGCGGAATACCCTTGAAGAAGTCGGTCATGTCAGTCCCCGGATTGCGGCCTGCGCCGCGCGGTAGCGGGCATGGCCTTCGTCGAATGCCGATGACAGCGCCGAAACAGGCTCTATCACGGCGGAAATCACCGGTTGCGCGGCCACTTCGGCCCCCGCCCCGGTTGCGGCCATCAAGGCCAGTCGCGCGGCGCCAAAGGCCCCGCCGAAATCCCCCGCCACCGGCAGGGAAACAGGGGTGCCCAGCGCCGTCGCGATCGCCTGGCACCAATAGGTGGATTTCGAGCCGCCGCCGACGGCCAGCAGGCTGTCGATGCAGGTGCCGGTCGCCGCCAGGGCATCGCGGCAATCGCGGATGGCAAAAGTCACGCCCTCCAGCACCGCGCGCGTCGCGGCCTCGCGGTCGGTGGCATGTTCGAGGCCAATGAAGGCGCCACGGATCGCGGCATCGTTCAAGGGCGTGCGTTCGCCGCCCAGATAAGGCAGGAATCGGGTCTTTCCGGGCGGTTGCAACGCACCCAAAGCCGCGGTCAGATCCTTGGGCGCGGCCCCGGCAAGGCGCGAAAACCAGTTCAGCGCATCGGTGGCGGCCAGGATCACCCCCATCTGATGCCAGGTGCCGGGCAGCGCATGGCAAAAGGTGTGCACGGCCGTCGCGGCATCGGGCTGATAGCCGTCATTCGCCGCAAAGAGCACCCCGGATGTGCCAAGCGAGACAAAGGCCTGCCCGGCCTTCACCACGCCGACGCCGATCCCAGAGGCGGCATTGTCGCCCCCGCCCCCGGCCACGACGACACCCGCGGGCATCCCGAAGCGTTCGGCCAATTCGGCTCTGATATGGCCCGAAACCTCGGATCCTTCGACCAGACGCGGCATCTGCTCGCGCCGCATGCGCGAGGCTTTCAGCAATTCCTCGGACCAGTCGCGGCGGCCGACATCGAGCCAAGCCGTGCCCGCGGCATCGGACATTTCCGCCACATGCTCGCCGGTCAGCCAGAGCCGCAGATAATCTTTCGGCAACAGCACCTTTGCCACACGGGCGAAGATCTCGGGCTCGTGCCGGGCGACCCAGCACAGTTTCGGCGCGGTGAAGCCCGGAAAGACGATATTGCCCGAAAGCGCCCGAAAAATCGGATTGGCATCCAGTTCGGCGGCTTCCACATGGCTGCGGGTGTCGTTCCACAGGATGCAGGGCCGCAGCACGTCATCGGAGGCATCGAGCAGCGTCGCCCCGTGCATCTGCCCCGAAAGCCCGATGCCGCGCAGCTGACCCAGACCGAAACCCGCCAGCTCCGCCAGAACCTGTTCCGCCGCGCCGATCCAGTCGGCGGGCGCCTGTTCCGACCAGCCCTCCTGCGGGCGCGACACCGTCAGGGGCGCCGTCGCCTCGGCCAGGACCTGCTGATCCGCGTCGATCAGGATGCCCTTGAGCCCCGAGGTGCCCAGATCCAGTCCCAGATACATCAGACGGTCCCCCCCTCGGGCTTCTTGCCAAGGATGATCATGCCAAGGATGTCCTCGTCGGTGACCTCGTTCACGTTCACCGTGCCGACAAGCTGGCCGTTCTTCATCACCGAGGCGCGATCGCACAGCCGCATGACGTTGTGAATGTCATGCTCGATCAGGAAGATGCCCAGACCCTGCGCCTTCAGCTCCTCGATCAGTTCCGCCACCATCTGGGTTTCATGCGGACCAAGGGCGGCGGTGGGCTCGTCCATGATCAGGATACGCGCGTTGAAATAGACCGCCCGCGCGATCGCCACCGATTGCCGCTGCCCGCCCGAAAGCGCCTTCACCGGCTCCTTGAACTTGCGGAAGTTCGGATTGAGCCGCCCCATGATCTTGCGGGTCTCGGCCTCCATCTGCGCATCATCGACGAAGCCGAAAGGCGTCACCAGTTCCCGGCCCAGAAACAGGTTCGAAGCCGCATCAAGGTTATCCGCCAGCGCCAGGGTCTGATAGATCGTCTCGATGTTATAGGCGCGGGCATCACGCGGATTGCGGATCTCGGCCTTTTCGCCGTTGATGTAGATGGCACCGCTGTCCATCTGATAGGCGCCCGAAAGGCACTTGATCAGGGTCGATTTCCCGGCGCCATTATGGCCCAGCAGGCCGACGACCTCACCCGGATACAGGTCGATGGTGACATGATCCACCGCCTTGATGCCGCCAAAGGCGATCGAAATGTCGCGCATCTCGACCAGAGGGGTTCCGCGGGTGCTCATACCTTTTCCCCCGTGCGCTTGCGGTATTGGATGTCGATCCAGACGGCCAGAACCAGCACGCCGCCGACGACGATGTTCTGGAACGGCGCATCGACGCCGACCATCGCCATGCCCGATTGCAGCGATTGCATGATCACCGCACCCAGAACGGCGCCATAGATCGTGCCGATCCCCCCGGCCAAGGCCGTGCCGCCGATCACGGCCGCGGCGATGACGCGCAATTCATCCAGCGAGCCGATGTCATTGGTGTGGTTGGCCAGACGCGCCTGCGCCACCATCGCCGAAATCGCGCAGAGAACCCCCATCAGGGTGAAGATCTTCACCGTCAGCATCCGGGTGTTGATGCCCGACAGTTCCGCCGCATCCGGGTTGCCGCCAGCGGCAAAGATGTAGCGGCCAAGCCGGGTCTTGCGGGCGATCAGCGTCATCACCACGACGATCACGACCAGCATCAGCACCGAAATCGGCAGGCCGAAATAATCGATGTAGCCTTCGGGCATCACCTCGCCGCGGGCGTCAAATTCGCGCTTCAGACGGCCGACCGGGATCGCATAGCTGTTCAGGATCGCGACGAAGCCAAGGATCGCCGCGACGGCAGTGGCCATCAGCGCGCCCTCGGCCCAGAGCGGTTTCACCGGGAATTCATGCCGGATCTTCGCCTGACGCGCCCGCCAGAGCCCCAAGACAGCCAGAACAGAGAAGAAAACCGCCAGAGCCCAGGACAGCGCCGCGCCCACCGTGCCCTCGACGCCGCCAAACAGCATGAAGGTCTGATCCAGCGGCCCGACCGTCTGCCCATCGGTCAGATACCAGCCGACGTTGCGCCAGATCAGCAGACCGCCCAGCGTCACGATGAAGGCCGGAATGCGCTGATACCCGATCAGCCAGCCGTTGAGCGCGCCGATCGCGGCGCCGGTCAAAAGGCCCGCGATCACCGTCAGCGGCATCACCAGCGGATGGCCGATGCCGAAGAATTGCGGCAGCAGTTGCACCTGCATCACCCCCATCACCGAGGAGCAGATGGCCAGCACCGCGCCGACCGAGAGGTCGATATGCCGGGTGACAATCACGAAGACCATGCCGGTGGCCATGATCGCCACGGAAACGGTCTGGATCGACAGGTTGAAGATGTTGCGGGGCGTCAGAAAACGGCCGTCGGTGATCACGTTGAAGACAAGGCAGATCAAGACGAAGGCGCCGATCATGCCCAGAAGCCGGGTGTCCAGCTCGAGCGACTGCAACAGCGTCCGCTTCTGCCCGCCGTCCTGCGGGGTCGGGGTGTTCATGGGGTATCCGATCGAAAAAGGGCGCCGCGGCGCTCTTTGGAAGGGGGGCGGCCTGCGAGCCGCCCCGGTTCAGATCAGCTCAGATCAGTTGCACGGCGCCGGACCGGCGCTCACGCCCTGACACAGCGCGTCCTTGGTGATCCAGCCCGCATCGACGACGGTCGCCAGATTGTCCTTGGTGATCGGCATCGGCGTCAGGAATTTGGCGGTCATCTTGGTTCCCGCGGGCGAGGTCCATTCGGTGGCCCCCGCGACCGACTTCATGTCGGCGCCGCCAGCCAGGGCCACGGCGATTTCAGCCGCGTTCTTGCCCAGCTCGCGCGCGTCTTTCCAGACCGATACCGTCTGCGTGCCCAGCGCGACACGGTTCAGCGCGGCATGATCGCCATCCTGACCCGAGACCGGCACCACAAGCCCCTGCGCCGACAGCGCGGCCACGGCGCCCCCGGCGGTGCCGTCGTTCGAGGCCACGACCGCATCGACCTTGTTGTCATTCGCGGTCAGGATCTGTTCCATGTTGCGCTGCGCATTCGCGGGCAGCCAGCCGTCGGTATAGGCCTCGCCGACGATCTTCACATCGCCCGCGTCGATCGCGGCCTGCAGCACCTCTTGCTGACCGCCGCGCAGGAAATCGGCGTTCGGATCGGTGGGCGAGCCCTTGATCATCACGTAATTGCCCTTGGGCGCCGCGGCCAGAACCGCCCGCGCCTGCATCCGGCCCACTTCGGCATTATCGAAGGTCAGGTAAAAGGCCCGCGGATCCTCGATCAGACGGTCATAGGCGATGACCGGAATGCCCTCGTCGGCCGCGGCCTGCACGGCGGGGCCGATCGCCTCGGTGTCCTGCGCCAGCACGATCAGCGCATTCACCCCCTGCGCCATCAGCGATTCGATGTCCGAGAGCTGCTTGGCCGAGGACGATTGCGCATCGGCCGAGACATATTTCGCACCGGCGGCTTCCAGCGCCGCCTTGATCGCGGCCTCATCGGTCTTCCAGCGCTCCTCCTGGAAGTTCGACCAGGACACGCCCACGGTCATGTCGGCAAAAGCCGTGGTGGCAAGGCCGGCCGTCAGCGCGACGGCGGCGAAAAGGGTTTTATACATGTTCTCCTCCCGAGATGTGGCCCGACGGACCGCCCGACAGATTCGCCGGGATGGCAAGAGGATGAGTCGAATAATTTTAGTTGTCAAAATAAAAATGGGGCGCAAGAATGAAACTGACCAACGAAACGGCGGAAAATAGCTGCAACGCGGCAAGAATGATCGCTGCAGCGCGTTGATGCACCGCCGTTTTGTTAATCCATTGAATGAAAGATGCCGTGATGAAGAAGATCTCCCAGATCGGAAAGGCCTCTCTCGGCTGCGGCCCGCTGATTCAGCCGCTGTCGGAAACCGCCCGCCCGCTGCGCCAGCAGATCTTCGAGCGCGTGCGCGCCGCCGGGCAGATGGCCCGGGTGCAACTGGCAAAAGAGCTGTGCATCAGCCCGGCCTCGGTCACCACGATCACCTCGGAGCTGATCGAGACCGGCTTGCTGGAGGAGGTGCAGACCCTGCGCGAGGGCGAAGGCAGCCGCGGTCGCCCGGCCGTCGCGCTGCGGGTCCGCCCGAACACCCGGCATGTGGTCGGCATCAAGCTGTCGGACCGCGAACATACCGCGGTTCTGGTCGATTTCGCCGGTAACATGATCGCGGGCGAGGCGATCCCGCGCAGTCCCGGGGCGATGGGGATCGACGGCATCCTGGAAGCGGCCGATCGGCTTTTGCACCGCGTCTGCGCCAAGGGCGGGGTCGACCGCGAGGCGATTCTGGCGCTCGGGCTGGGGGTTCCGGGCTTCGTCGATTCCGAAGCGGGCGTGGTGCACTGGTCCCCCGTCCTCTCCGAGCGTCACGTCGGGCTGCAGGCGGCCTTGCGGGAACGGCTGGGCCTGACCGTCTTCATCGACAACGACGCCAATCTGGTGACACTGGCGGAATTGTGGTTCGGCGCCGGTCGCAAACTTTCGGATTTCGCCGTGGTGACGATCGAACACGGTCTGGGCATGGGCTTTGTCATCAACCACCGCATCTATCGCGGCGCCCGCGGCATGGGGATGGAACTGGGCCATACCAAGGTGCAACTGGATGGTGCGCTGTGCCGCTGCGGCCAGCGCGGCTGCCTTGAGGCCTATGTGGCGGACTATGCGCTGGTGCGCGAGGCCCGCACGGCGCTGAACCTGCCGCTTGGCGAAACCCAGCCGGTCGGCGTGATGCTGGAAAGCCTGTTCGATCACGCCAAGGCGGGCAATGCCGCCGCGCGGTCGATCTTTCGCCGGGCGGGGCGGTATCTGGCGGTGGGGCTGTCGAATATCGTCAATCTCTTCGATCCGGCGCTGATCATCCTCTCGGGCGAGCGGATGCGCTACGACTATCTTTACGCCAGCGAGACCCTGGCGGAGATGCGGGAATTGATGCTGGACACCGGCCGCGACGGGCCGCGGATCGAGACCCACGCCTGGGGCGATCTGCTTTGGGCGCATGGCGCGGCGGCCCTGGCGCTGCACGAATTGACCGAGCAACTGCTGGGCACCAGCCGGGAGATGGCGGCGCAATGAAACGGGTCCTGCTGTGCCTGATCGCCTTTCCAGCCAGTGCAGAGCCGCTTTTTATCGATGACGCCGCGGGCCTGCCGCACCGCCAGATCTATGCGGGCGGCTGGGAGCATTTCGTCGGCGGCGGGGTTGCGGTCTTTGATTGCAACGGCGACCGGCGGCCGGATCTGTTCGCCGCGGGCGGGGAAAATCCGGCGGCGCTCTTCGTCAATGCTTCGGAGCAGGGCGGGCCTTTGCGCTTTTCTGAAGGCGCTCTGACCGAGCTGCGCCATGTGACGGGGGCCTATCCGCTCGACATCGATTCGGATGGGCAGATGGATCTGGCGGTGCTGCGGGCCGGGCCGAACCTGCTGTTGCGGGGCCTCGGCAATTGCCGGTTCGAGGATGCAACCAAGGCATGGGCCCTGCCCACGCGCGAGGATTGGACCACCGCCTTCACCGCGACCTGGGAACAGGGGCAGGAGTTTCCCACGCTGTTCTTTGGCAATTACGTCGACCGAACGAACCCCGATGGCCCGTTCATGGCCTGCGATGACAGTGCGCTCTTTCGCCCAAAGGGCCGGGTTTATGCCGAAACAGAGACGATTTCGCCCGGCTATTGCACGCTGTCCGCGCTGATCTCCGACTGGCAACGCAAGGGCACGCCCGAGTTGCGGTTGTCGAACGACCGGCACTATTATGTCCGCGGCGGCTATGAACAGATGTTCCGCTTGAATCCGCTGAAAGAGCGGATGGATTGGGAGCATGTCTCGCTTTGGGGCATGGGGATCGCCAGCCGCGACATCACGGGCGACGGATTGCCCGAGGTGATGATGACCTCGATGGGCGATCAGCTGTTGCAGATCAACAGGGGCGACCATTTCGAGGATGCGCCCTATGCCATCGGCACTTTCGCGCAACGGCCTTTCATCGGCGATGACGGCCGCCCCTCGACCGGCTGGCACCCGGAATTTGGCGATATCGACAACGATGGCCGCGATGATCTGTTCCTCTCCAAGGGCAATGTCGATCAGATGCCCTCGAATGCCGCGCATGATCCGAACAACCTGCTGATGCAGGGGCCGGATGGCACGTTCCACGAGATGGCGGACAAGGCCGGGATGGCGACGCGGGACCGCGCGCGCGGGGCTGCCCTGGCGGATCTGAACGGCGACGGGCTGCTGGATCTGGTGGTGATGAACCGCCGCGCGCCGATGGAGCTTTGGCGCAATGCGACGGCGCAGACCGGGAATTGGGCAGAAATAGAGCCTATTCAGCCCGCGCCGAACCAGCATTCTGTCGGCGCCTGGGTCGAGGTGAAAACCGCGTCCGGCGTCAAATCGCAGGAAATCACCGTGGGCGGCGGGCATGCCGGGGGCAAGGCCGGTCCGCTGCATTTCGGGCTTGGGGCCGAGACCTCGGCAGAGGCTCGGGTGGTCTGGCCCGACGGCAGGGTGGGCGATTGGCAGCCGGTCACGCTGAACGGGCGGACCGAGGTTCGCCGTTAACGATCGACGGCCAGGCCACTGGGCACGGTGTCGGGCAAACCGAACCGCCCCTTCAGCGCGACCGGATCGGAGAGCGTCTGCAGGAAAGCCACGATCTGCGCCACCTGATCCGGCGTCAGCGTCCCCGGGGCCACCGCGGCTGCCCTGATCGCGGCCACTTCCGCGGGCGTGTCGAGCAGGGTCCAATCCGGCTTCGTCTGCGGCAAGGCGGGCAGCACGGCCTGCGTCCGGTCGTAATCGGCCAGTTGCGCGCCGCTGCGGGCGTGATCGGCGACGAAAGCGGCCAGATCCTTGTGGCTGCCCGCATGCCCCCAGGGCCCGGTCTGCGCGACATTGCGCAGGCTGGGCGTGCGGAAGGCGAAGATGTCGGCGGGGGTGTTCGTCACCCGATAGCGGCCCTCGTCGCGGGAATGACGCTCGAACCGTTCCGCCTTGCCGGGGCCAAGCTGCGGTTCGCCCATCGCATGGAAAGAATGATCGGTCAGGAACGGGCCGGAATGACAGGTGGCACAGCCCGCCACGCCATAAAACAGATCCGCGCCCTTGGCCGCTTCGGGCTGAAACAGAGCCTGTTTTCGTAAGACGGCATCAAAGGCGCTGTCATCGGACCGCCATTCGAAAGCCACGAATTGCGCGATCGCGTTCGAGATGTCGGTGAAGGCAATGGGCCGCCCGGCGGCGATCTCGGGATAGGCTTGCTCGAAGGCCGCCTGATAGGCCGGAATCCCCGCCACCCGCGCCGAGATCAGCGCCCAGGCGCCATCGGGGCCGGTGATGAAGCCTTCGCGCACGGCCTTGGAAATCTCGTTTTCATTGTAATGCCCGGCCATTTCGTCGGGCGAAAGCACCGGAAACATCGTCTGCGCCGAGAGGATCGAGGCGAAACCGGTCACCATGTCCTCTTCCATCGGCGTGCGCAGACCCGAGGGCCGGGTCGGATCGACCTCGATCCGGCCGTCGTGGAACAGCACCTTGAACGACGTCGCCCCCAGATTGAACAGCGCCGGGGCGTTGCGGGGAATGCGTTGTTCGGGCAGGTTTGTCTCTGTCACATGCCGGTCCGGGCCCAGCCCCACCGCGCCTTCCCCCAGACCCAGGCTCAACCCGTCGCCGGTGCCGAAACGCGGATGGTGGCAGGTGGCGCAAGAGATGTTGCGATTGCCCGACAGGATCGGATCATAGAACAGATCCCGCCCCAGCCGCACTTCGGCCATGCTCAAGGCGCCGAAATCGGCATCCGTAATCGGCGCGGGAAGGTCGGCGGCCAGCGCCGTCCCCCCCGAAAGCAGCCAGACCAGAGCCTGTTTCAGCGGTTTTCCGACGAACGTGCCCATAGGTTGATCGCCTCATCCTGTGCGTGGGTGTCGATTTCGGCCAGCTCTGCGGCGGTGAAAGACAGATTGCCCAGGGCGCCGACGCAATCCACCACCTGTTCGGGCTTCGAGGCCCCGATCAGCGCCGAGGTGATGCCGCCCCGCAGCACCCAGGCCAGCGCCATCTGTGCCAGCGTCTGCCCGCGCCGCTCCGCAACCGCGTTCAGCGCGCGGATTTTCTCGAGGGCCTGCGGCGTCAGCGTGCCGGGATCGAGCGACTTGCCCTGCCCCGCCCGTGCCCCCGAAGGAATGCCGTTCAGGTATTTCGCACTCAGCAGACCCTGCGCCAGCGGCGTGAAGGCGATCGAGCCGACGCCAAGACCCGCCAGCGTGTCCACCAGCCCGTCACGCTCGATCCAGCGGTTGAGCATGTTGTAGCTCGGCTGATGGATCAGCAACGGCACGCCAAGGCCGCGCAGGATCGCCGCGGCTTCCCGCGTGCGCTCGGAATTGTAAGACGAAATCCCGATGTAAAGCGCCTTGCCCGAGCGCCAGATCTGCTCCAGCGCGCCCATGGTTTCCTCGAGCGGCGTTTCCGGGTCGAAGCGATGCGAATAGAAGATGTCGACATACTCAAGCCCCATCCGCTTCAACGACTGGTCACAAGACGCGATCAGATATTTCCGGCTGCCCCATTCGCCATAGGGCCCGGGCCACATGTCATAGCCGGCCTTCGAGGAAATGATCAGCTCGTCCCGCAGCCCCGCGAAATCGGTCTTCAGGATCTCGCCGAAAGCTTCCTCGGCCGAGCCGGGCGGCGGTCCGTAGTTGTTCGCCAGATCGAAATGGGTGATCCCCAGATCAAAGGCGGTCCGGCAGATCGCCCGTTTCACCGCATGGGGCGTGTCATGGCCGAAGTTGTGCCAAAGGCCCAGCGAGATCGCGGGCAGTTTCAGCCCCGAGGCCCCGCATTTGCGGTAAATCATTCGGGAATAGCGGTTTTCGGCGGGGGTATAGGTCATCATGTCCTCCAGACTGCGTCAGAAGACCACAGGCCGCGCCGTCACGCAAGTTGTGCCCCGGCGTGCAATCGGCGATGCTGGCCGCAGCGAGGGCGGCATGCATTTTCTTTTCCGACTGCGGGACCGGTTGTCCCAGACCAACATCTTCCTGATCTCGGCCGGGGTGGCGTTTTACGCCATGCTGGCGGTCTTTCCGGGCCTGACCGCGACGATCTCGATCTGGAGCACGGTGGCCGATCCGGTCGTCATCCGCACCTATCTGGAGGTGGCGCAGAATTTCATCCCGCCCGAGGCCTATGCGATCCTCGATGCGCAGGTCAGCATGCTGCTGGCGGGTCCGCGCGGGGTGATCGGCTGGGGGACGCTGGTGTCCGTCGTCTTCGCGCTGTTTTCGGCGCGGGCGGGGGTCGATGCGCTGGTGCAGGGTCTGAACGTGATTCACGGGTCAGAGTCGCGCGACACCATCTTCGGCTTCATTTTCGGCTATCTGATGACGGTGGCATTGGTCGGCGTGATGCTGATGGCGATGGCCACGATCGTCGCGATCCCGATCGTGGCGAATTTTCTGCCCTTTCATGCCGTCACCACCGTGCTGCTTTCGGGCCTGCCCTGGATCGCGATGGTGGCGCTGATGCTGACGGTACTGGGCGTGCTTTACCGCTTCGCGCCCTATCGCCCGCGCCGCCGCGATCCGATGTTTTCGCTCGGCGCGGTGGTGGCGACACTGGTCTGGGGCGGGGCCTCGATCGGCCTCACCGCCTATCTGGCGAATTTCGGCACCTACAACAAGGTCTATGGCTCGCTGGGGGCCGTCATCGCGCTGCTGATGTGGCTCTATCTTGGCGCCTTTTCGGTCCTGTTCGGCGCGGCCCTGAACGCCGAACTGGCCGACCGGCAGCGTCAATAAAACGCCTGCAACCCGGTCACCGCCCGCCCAAGGATCAGCGCATGCACATCATGCGTGCCCTCGTAGGTGTTCACCGTTTCCAGGTTCACCATGTGCCGGATCACCTGGAACGATTCCGAGATGCCGTTGCCGCCATGCATGTCGCGGGCATTCCGCGCCGCCTCCAGCGCCTTGCCGCAGTTGTTGCGCTTGATCAGCGAGATCATCTCGGGCGCGGCATTGGCCTCGTCCATCAACCGACCGACCTGCAGAGCCGCCTGCAGACCCAGCGTGATATCGGTCAGCATATTGGCCAGTTTCAGCTGGTAAAGCTGCGTCTGCGCCAGCGGCTTGTCGAATTGCTTGCGATCCAGCCCGTATTGCCGCGCCGCATGAAAGCAGAATTCGGCCGCGCCCATCACGCCCCAGGCGATGCCATAGCGCGCCCGGTTCAGACAGCCAAAGGGCCCCTTCAGCCCCTCGACACCCGGCAAAAGCGCATCTTCGCCGACCTCGACGCCGTCCATTACGATCTCGCCGGTGATCGAGGCCCGCAGGGAAAGCTTGCCCGCGATCTTCGGCGCCGAGAGCCCTTTCAGACCCTTTTCCAGCACAAAACCCTTGATCTTGCCGCCATGCGCCTCGGATTTCGCCCAGACGACGAAGACATCGGCGATCGGCGCGTTCGAGATCCACATCTTCGAGCCGGTCAGCACATAGCCATGCGCCGTCTTCTTCGCGACGGTCTTCAGGCTGGCCGGATCCGAACCGGCATCGGGTTCGGTCAGGCCAAAACAGCCGATCCATTCGCCACTGGCGAGCTTGGGCAGATATTTCCGCCGCTGCGCCTCGGTGCCATAGGCATGGATCGGATACATGACAAGGCTCGACTGCACCGACATCATCGAGCGATAGCCGCTGTCGACCCGTTCGATTTCCCGCGCCACCAGACCATAGGCGACATAGGACGCGCCCAGCCCGCCGTATTCCTCGGGGATGGTCACGCCCAAAAGCCCCATCTCGCCCATCTCGCGGAAGATCGCCGGATCGGTTTCTTCCTCGGCAAAGGCGCGGATCACCCGGGGTTGCAGCTTTTCCTGCGCATAGGCCCGGGCCGCATCGCGCAGCATCCGTTCCTCTTCGCTCAGCTGGCCGTTCAGGCGCAGCGGGTCATCCCAGTCGAACCGGGCAAGATCGGGGGCATCCTTGGGTTTCAGGGCCATCTGGTCCTCCATGCGTTCGATGCTTTATGCGCGAGCGAAATGCGCTAATCTACCGCTATTCCGGCTTATGTCGATGCATGGAGCGCATACATGACCCTGCCCAGACGCTATATTCCCTCGGTCTCGCTGCTCGCCGCCTTCGAGGCGGTCTGCAGGCTGGGCTCGACCGCCGCCGCGGCGCGGGAATTGTCGCTGACGCAGGGCGCGGTCAGCCGTCTGGTGCAGAACCTCGAGGGGCAATTGGGCGTGCAGCTCTTTCGGCGCGAGGGACGGCGGTTGATGCCGACCGAGGCGGCGCAGGCCTATGCCCGCGACGTGCGCAAGGCGCTCGAGCTGATCGCGCGGGCCTCGCTCGGGCTGCGCGCCAATCCGGGCGGGGGTGTCTTGAACCTGGCGATTCTGCCCACTTTCGGCACGCGCTGGCTGGCGCCGCGGCTGGCCGGTTTTCTGGCGGAAAACCCCGGCGTGACGCTGAACCTTGGCACGCGGCTGCGCCCCTTCGATTTCGCCACCGAGACCTTTGACGCCGCGATCCATTTCGGCACCCGGCCCTGGCCCGATGCCGAGCAGATGCTGCTGTTCGAAGAACGCATCCTTGCCGCCTGTTCCGACGACTTCGCCCGCAGCCATCCGATGCGGCGGCCCGAAGATCTGCTCGATCAGTCTCTGTTGCAGCTGGAATCGCGTCCGAATGCCTGGACGGCCTGGTTCGCGCATCACGGGTTGCAGGCGCCCGCGACGCGCGGGATCATGTTCGACCAGTTCGCGCCGATGATGCAGGCCGCCGCGCATGGCGTCGGCATCGCGCTTCTGCCCGAATTCCTTGCCCTGCCGGAAATCGCCGAGGGACGGCTGATCCGCACCCCGGGCGAAGCCGTCTCGGGCGTTGGCGCCTATTATCTGGTCTGGCCCGCGGGGGTCACGCCCTCGCCCGCGCTGGTGGCGTTCCGCGACTGGATCGGCCGCGCCGCGGCTCAGTAATCCTTTTCGAAAAACACCCCGAGCGAACTGTCCCCCGCCGAACCGACCGAGGCCTTGGCGGTGATCTGCTTGGTGATGTCGAGGTTGAGCGTCACCTCGGCCTGACCGGAACTGTCCACCGACACGTCGGAATAGACGTTCTTTGCCAGATACTTGCCCGCTTTCACCGTGGCATTGCCGCTGTCATCGGTGCCGACGTCCAGATCATCGAGGCCAAAGCCCTGCCGCAGCTTCGACACGATCCCGTCGCCGCCCTTGCCCGCCAGCGTCGCCACCGCCGAGGCCAGCTGCGCCGCCTGCAGCGGCGAAAGCGTCGTCAGCCCCTTGTTGAACAAAAGCCGGGCCAGAACCTCTTCCTCGGGCAGATCGGGCGCGGAAGTGATGGTCAGCCTGGGCTCGGTCGCCGCGCCCTCCAGCGTCAGGGCAATGTCCAGATCCTCCTGCGAGGTGGTCGCCTGGAACATCACCCAGGGCACCAGCGCCCCTTGCAGCGCCACCTGCCCTTCGGTCAGATCGAAGCGCTTGCCCAGCACGTCCAGCCTGCCGCGGATCAGGCTGAACTGACCGACCGGCACGATCTGCGCCGTCGTGCCGGTGACCCGCAGCTGCCCGCCCAATTCCGCATCCAGCCCGCGACCGCGCACGAAGATCTGTTGCGGCGCCGAGATCGTCACATCAAGCGCAATCGCCCTGCCGCCACCCTTCGCCGCTTTGGCGGTCTCGACCAGGCCCGCGCGCAGCCGCGTCTGATGCACCGCGCCGGGTTCATGCCGATGCGTGATCGCCGGGATCGCCCCGGCGCCGCCCAGCCCGCCCGCGGGAATCCGCAGCTCGGTTTCCTCCAGCGTCAGCGCGCCGGAAATCCGCAGCGCGCCGGTCAACCCGCCATTGATCGCCAGCTTGCCACTGACGCGGGTGTCGTAAAGCTCGGGGTCGCGCAGCCGGGCGCGGTCAAGCACCAGCGCCAGCTTCGCCGGGAAGGGTCCGGTCAGGCCCACCGGCCCCGAGAGCGAGAGCCCGCCGCCCCCCGCGAAACTGCCCTGACCCGAGAGCTGCGCCGTGCCGTTGGCCAGTTTCGCCTGCAGATCGACATCGCTCAGCGCCTGCCCCAGGGTCGGGGCCGCCACGCGCAGGTTCGCGCCCATGACCTGCCCGGACAGCGCCGCAAGCCCCGGCTTGCCCTTCAGCGCCAGATCGAAGGTCAGCGGCCCCTGCACCGATTGCGGCTCAAGGAAACTGTTCGCCAGCGCCGTCTCGGCCCGGCCGGAAATCGCCAGATCGACGCTGGAGGCATCGGCGGCGATCGTGCCCTTGACCGTCGCCTGCGTGCCGCCCGGCCCGGTGCCGCGCAGATCCAGCCCGTAGCGGGCGCCCTGATCGGTCAGACTGCCCGAAATCGCCAGCGGCCCGGGAAAGCCGGGCGCCAGCAGCGCGACATTCGAAAGTCTGGTCGACAGATCGAAGACCTTCGGCTGATCCTTGCGCGGCTTGGCCGAGGCCGAAAGCTGTGGCGTCGAGAGGCTCAGATCGGCCAGATGGAACGCGCCGTCCGCCTGCAGAAGGTTCAGGGCGAACTGGCTCTGTCCCGCCAGAATCCGGTTCAGATCGGTCTGCGGCAGGGCCATGTTCCGCCCCGTCCCGCTGACCGAGATCCGCCGCGCATTGAGCGGCCCGGTCAGCTTCGCGTCGAAGGCCACCGCGCCGCCGTAACCGGCGCCAAGACGCCCGAGATTTTGCGCCTGCAGCCGGGCCGAGAGCGTGCTGTCGCTGCTGCTGATCCTCCCCGAAGCTTGCAGCGACGCCCCTCCGGCATCAGCCGCAAGCTGGCGCAGGGTCAGGCCCTTGTCATCGCGCGCCGCCGAGAGGAGGATCTTCGCCTTTCCCGCCAAAAGCGCATCGGCCTGCGCCTGATCCAGATGCAGATCGGTCGCGTCAAGATCGGCTTCGGCGTCGAACGCGCCGCTGGAAAGCACATAGCGCCCCTGAAGATCTGCCGAAACAGTGCCGGAAAGGGCGCGGCCCGCCAGCGCGGAGAGGCTTGCCAGCTTGCGGTGATCCGCCTCGAGGTGACCCGAAACCGCCAGATCCTCGCCCAGCGCGAAACGGCCGCGGGCGGTGAAATCGCGGCTGCCCAGGGTCAGGCCGGGCACGGTCAAGGGGTGCCCCTTTTGCCAGTAGAATTGCAGCTTGCCCGAGATAAAGGGGCCCAACGCCTCGGCCAGGGCCTTGTCTGCGGGGGCGATTCCGGTCGCGATCAGGGTCAAGGCCCCGCCTACCGTCTGCGGCCCGATCCGGCCCGACCCGGACAGGCTGAGCCGGTCGAGCAGGTCGGCGCCGCGCGCAAGCCCGGTCAGGTCGGAGACCAGGCTCCAGCCCTCGCCCGTCGCACGGTCGTAGCGCAGCTTCACCTCACCGCCGCGCAGGCTGATCGGGTCGCCGGAAAGCGGCAGCACCACGGGTTCACCGGTCTCCAGCCCCAGCTTTGCCGTCAGATCGAAGCGATCGGGCAGGCCGTCGGGGCGCAGATCAAGCCCGCCCGACAGGCTGACCGCCTGCCCGCGCAGATCCAACTGGCGCAGCCGCAACATCCCGGTGGTGCTGCGTTCGCCCAGAAAATCCAGCCGCGTCTCGGGCCCGAAGAAGCCGCGATAGGCCTCGGGCAGCAGCGCCGCGACATCGCCGCCAAGGCTGGCCGCGACCGTCCGGACGTCGTTCTTGCCGCTCAGCGCCACCGTGCCGGTGATCCGCGACACGCCCGCGGTGCCCAAAAGCACATCGGCCTTGAAATCCTCCAGACTGCCAAGCCCGCTCATCGACAGCGTCAGCGACGGCCGCCCCGGCAGGCCGATCAGCCCCGAGGCGATGCCGTCCTGCGCCTCGGTCAGAAGCATGTCGAGAAGCAGCGCCCGGCTGTCTTCGACATAGCTTGCCCGCAGTGCAAAGCGCCCCTTCGGCCCGTCGGTGCGGGTCGCGGCCAGCTCGGTTTCGCCATCCCCGCCCGACAGCCGCAGCGATCCTTCCAGCTGAAATTCGGCCGCCTGCCCCAGAACGGGCGCCCCCAGAATCAGCTTTTCCGCCTTGACAGAGCCGATTTCGACCGCGACCGGCAGCTTCGGCAGGGAAAACGGCTTCGCCTCGGGCGGGGTTTCCTGCGGCGGTGCCACCGGCAGACGCGGCAGCTCGATCTCGGCGGCCGAGAGTTCCTCGACCGAGATCTTGCCCAGAAGCAGCGCCGCCCTGTCCCATGTCACGGCGCCATTGCGCAGCGTCAGCCAGACCCCCTGATCATCGGCGATCGTCAGCGTGTCGAAACTGGCCCGCGAGGACAGCGCCCCGCGGAACCCTTCCAGCCGGATCTCGCGGCCGGTGCCGGACAGATTGTCCTCGATCAGCCCGGTCAGATAGGACCGGTCCCGTTCGGTTTGGGCCGGGTCCGCCTCCTGCGCCAGGGCGGGAAGCGGAAGCAGAAACAGAAAGACAACCAGCCACCGCATCAGAATGCCTGCCCTATGCCAAGATAGAGTTGCGGGCCGTCGCCCGTGCTGCCATCGACCGGCGCGGCGACATCCAGCCGGATCGGACCGATCGGCGTTCTGTAGCGCAGCCCAAGGCCCGCGCCGGAATGCCAGTCGCCGTCATGGCCGAAGAAATCCGAGGCGCTGATGTAGCCCGCGTCATAAAAGGCGACGACGCCGATCTTCTCGGTGACGCCCGCGCGCAATTCGGCCGAAAGCCCGACAAAGCGGGTGCCGCCGGTGTGCAGCGTGCCGCCCTGCAGTTCCTTGACGCCCAGCGCCTGATAGGGTTGCCCGCGCACAGTGCCGCCGCCACCGGAATAGAACAGGTAATCCCGCGGCGTTTCAGCCAGATCAGAGCCGAAAACGCCGCCGATCTGCGCCCGTCCGGCCAGCACGAAGCGGTCATTGGCGCCAAAGCCGCGATAGGCGCGGAAATCGCCCTGCAACCGCGCCCCGGATCCGGTAGTGCCAAGGCCATAGAAGGGCATCAGATCCAGCTTCGCATAGCTGCCGCGCGTCGCATCGGCGGGCATATTGCGGTTTTCCCAGATCGCCGACATCGGAAAGGTGATCTGCCGATAGATCAGCTCGCCCGCGCCATCCTCGATCTTCGCCCATTCATAGCCGATCCCGGCCTCGGCCGAGAGTTTCGCGCTGAAGATATGGCTGAGCCCGAAGCTGAGTCCGTAGCCGCTCAGGGTGTAATCATCTTCATGGGCGCGGGCGATTTCGGTTTTCAGAAAGGCCGCGGTGTCGGGCGAGAAGGTGGCGGGCCGGTCCAGCCGGGCGCCGAAACTGTAATCGGTGCCGCCGCTGCCGACGCCGACGCCCGAGACCTCGGCCTCCAGCCGCAGCTTTTCGCCGCCGCCCATCAGATTGCGGTGCAGCCAATAGCCCGAGAGCTTGCCGCCATCCGAAGTCGAGACCTCGGCGCCAAAGCCGAGACGGCGCAGCTTCGCCTCGACCACGGTCAGCTCGCCGTCCAGCAACCGACCGTCGCGCAGGGTATCGGCTTCGGTCAGCGTCACCGCGCTGAAGATGCCGGTGCGGCGCAACCGGTTGCGGACCTCTTCGAGCGCTTCGGGCGAGAAGACCTCGCCCGAGGGAAACCCGGCGATCTTTGCAAGACGGGCGCTGCGCAGCCGCTCGTTGCCGGTCATCTGCAACGTGCCGAACCAGGTCTGCGGGCCGGGATCGAGCGCGATCTCGGCGGCCAGCTCCTGATTGCGGTGATCGGCGGTGATCGTTTGCCGCGCCACCGCGGCCTTGGCATGGCCCGCGTCGCGCCAGGCCGAAACACCGTTTCCGGCGGCGGCAACGATGGTCGAGGACCGCGCCACCTCGGTCACGCGAAAGCTGGGCGGCACCCGCGTCTCCGGGGCCAGCGGGCCGATCGCGGCGCGGGAAAACCGGAACACCGGGCCGGGATCGACCCGGATTTCGACCTTGCCGATGCGGGCGGGCGCATCCATCGGCGCGATATTCGCCGCCTCGCGCCCGTCGATCAGGATCGAGACCGTGCCGCCATAGCGGCCCTCGTCGTAAAGCGCCCCGATCAGCCGGGCGTAATCGGCCCGCGCCGCGCCGAACAGATCCTGCGCGTCGGCCTCCTTGTTGCCCGCCGCCTCGCGCGACAGCGACACCTGGGCCAGCGCCTTCGACAGCGCCGAATCGGGCGCCGAGAGCTCGAGCCGGAATTCCGTCTCGGCCGACGCCATGCCGGCGCAGGCGGCAACAAGAACGATCACGCTTGCGGACAGACGCGCTGACACCACCACCCCCCGGTCAATACGGGGTGAATGATGCAGCTTTGCGCGCGGATTGCCAGAGCCAGCTTTGCCGGGCGGTCGGTTTTTGCCGTTTTCCGCGGTCGCACCCGTCAGCCGCGCAGGATCGATCCGAAAATCCGGTCAAGATGGCTCGACAGATAGATGTTCAGCCATTTCGAGAACCGCTCGGGGTGACGACCGGCCTCGGCCGCCAGATCGTAAAGGCCGATCCAGCGCACCTCGGCCACTTCGCGGGGATCGGGGGTGATCCGCATATGCGGTTTGGCATAGGCCAGATAGATGTCGACCACCTCATGTTCGATCATGCCGCCGCCGACATCGGCGCGATATTCCAGCCGGTCGGCATGGGCGGGATAAAGCCCGGTGATCCCCAGCTCCTCGCGCAGACGCCGCACGGCGCATTCCTCGGGGCGTTCCGTCCAGCCCGGATGGGTGCAGCAGGTGTTCGCCCAAAGCCCCGGCGAGTGATATTTCTCCTCGGAGCGGCGCTGGATCAGCACGTTTTCGCCATCCATGACAAAAACGGACACCGCCTTGTGGCGGAGCCCTTTCAAATGCACCTCCAACTTGTCCACCGGAGTCAGTCTGTCACCAACCCAGGCGGGTATAAGCTCACTCATGTGACCGACCCGAAAGCAAAAGCCATCGCATTTTGAATGCGATGGCCTGCGGTGTCAGCGGGTCACCTTGTCCCTGAGGCAGGTTGACGCGTTGGCGGTTTCAATCTTGGGTTGATCAGTTCACCAACGCTTCACTTGCCTTTTGCGCCTCGGCGCGGCGGGCAAGCTCGGCCCGATAGAGCGCGACGAAATCGACCGGATCGAGGTTGAACGGCGGGAAGCCGCCATCGCGCGTCACATCCGAGACAATGCGCCGCACATAGGGGAAAAGCTGGCGCGGGCATTCGATCAGCAGGAAGGGATGCATCTGATCCTCGGGCACGCCCTCGATGTGGAAGATGCCGCCGTAGTCGAGCTCGAGCAGGTAAAGCGCCGAATTCGTCGCCTTGTTGGTCGAGGTGATCTTGAACTTGGTGATCACCTCATACTGATGCTCTGCCGGGCGCTTGCGGGCGTCGAGGCTGACCTGCACCTGCATTTCCGGCTGCACTTCCGGGCTTTGCAGCCCGTTCAGCGCCACCGCATTCTCAAACGACATGTCCCGCACGAATTGCGCGAGGATGCTCATTTTCATCTGCGGCTGGGCCGCCTCGTTCGGGACTTCGGTCATGGGTCACTCCAGGATATCTGCAATCTTCTAGCATCGCGGGACCGCTGTCTCAATGGCGTGTCCAGCCCGAGTTCCCCTTGATCGACGGGTTTTTCGGATCGACTTCCTGAAAGTCGCCGTCGATCACCTGCCCCGGATCGGCGCCCGGCCGGGGCGGTTGCGCCATCGTGCCGAAGCCCTGGCCGAAGCCCTGCACCACCACGCGTTTCGACAGCCGCGCGATCAGCAGCCTGCGCACCGGCGGCACGAGCAGCAGCAGCCCGAAAACATCGGTCAGCAGCCCGGGCAGAATCAGCAGGCCCCCGGCCACGAGGATCAGCGCCTCCTCGGCCAGCGGCACGGCCGGATCGCCGATCCCTGCCATCGCCTGCCGCAGCCCGGCCTGCGCCCGGTCGCCCTGCGCACGCAGCACGGCGATGCCCAGCGCCGCCGTGCCCAGAACCAGTCCCAGCGTCGGCCACAGCCCCAGCCGTCCGCCGATCTCGACGAAAAGACCGATTTCGATCAGCGGCCAGGCGATCAGCAGGATCAAAAACCACATTGTTACCTCCAAAGGTGGGACAAGGGCGTCGGTGGACTTGAACAAAGCGCTCCCTTACATAAGTGGGAGAAGCACACGTTCCAATCGTCAACATCGCCGCGGAAAAGCCCATGAGCCCAGCACTGTTCCAGTTGATCGTTCTTGCCGCTATCGCGATCTTCCTGATCTTGAAGCTAAAGAGCGTTCTGGGCACCCGCGACGGCTATGAAGATGAGCCGATGCCCGTCGAAGCTCCGGGGCCGCGCGGTCCCGACCGCTTCGAAGTGATCGAGGGCGGTCCGGATAATGACATCATCGACCATGTGACCGAGGGCTCGGATGCCGCGGTGGCGCTGGCGCAGATGAAGCGGGTCGAGCCGTCGTTCAATGTCGGCGCCTTCCTGCAGGGCTCCAAGATGGCCTATGAGATGATCCTGATGGCCTTTGAACGCGGCGATCTCTCGCCGGTGCGGCGGTTCCTCGCGCCCGAGGTGCTGGAGGCCTTCGAGACCGCGGTGGCGGATCGGCAACGGCAGGGCTTGACGGTCGAGGCGAATTTCCTTGGCCTGCGCGAGCTGACGCTGACCGAAGCGACCTTCGACGCAACCTCGCGCGAGGCGGAAGTGACGGTGCGGTTCGGCGGCGAGCTGATCTCGGTGGCGCGGGATGCGACCGGCCAGATTGTCGAGGGCGATCCGAAAACCCCGCGCAAGCAGCGCGACAGCTGGACCTTTGCGCGCGTCATGGGCAGTTCCGATCCGAACTGGCAGCTTGTCGCCACGGGCGGCTGAGCCAGGATGCGACGGCGGCGGCTGCTTTCGGCGGAAGATCGCGATCTTTGGGAAAAGGTTGCCGCAACGACGCAGGCGATGCACCGTCACGCGCCTATTTCGGCCGGGACAGAGCCTGATCCGGCGCATGCCCCCCACCACCCGCCGAAGAAGCCCCGCTTCGAGATGAAGGATTTCCGCGTCGGTCAGCAGGCGCCGGAATTGGCCTGGCGGCTGGATCTGGCGCCCTCGATCTCGGACCAGCTGCAGCGCCAGACGATCGTGATGGACCGCAAGACCCACCGGGAAATGAGCCGCGGCAAGCTGGAGCCCGAGGCGCGGATCGACCTGCACGGCATGACCCTGTCGCAGGCGCATCCCGAACTGAGCCACTTTCTGCTCTCCGCGCAGGACCGCGGCTGCCGTCTGGTGCTGGTGATCACCGGCAAGGGCAAGCGGGGCCTTGATGACGGGCCGATCCCGCAGCGGCAGGGCGTGCTGCGCCATCAGGTGCCGCAATGGCTGCGCCTGCCGCCGCTCGGCGCGGTGGTGATGCAGGTGACCGAGGCGCATCTGAAGCACGGCGGCTCCGGCGCCTATTACGTCTATCTGCGGCGGATGCGTTAATTCCCGCCGCCCAGCGCGGTGATCGGTGACAGCACGATCCGCGTCGCCTCCTGCACCGTCAGCACCACCCCGGTTGCCAGATTGCCCTTGCCGGTCTGTTCGCCTTCCAGCATCTGCGCCAGCTGCCCGGTGCGGCCCAGCATGCGGATCAGCGCGGGGTTGTTGGCCACGTTGAAATGGCCGTCCGCCGTCGAAAACGCCCCGGTGTCGATCATCGTCACCTTCAGATCGGCCACCCGGCTGATATCTTGCAACGTGCCCAGCCGGTCACGTTCCCCCGCGATCTTCGAGGACAGCCGCAGCGCCTTGTCCTTGCGCGAGGTGAAGATGACGAAGGGCTGCGGCAAAGCCCCGATGGTGCGGGCCTGTTCGCGGAACATGTCGACATCGATGTCGGGCGAGATCAGCAGAACCCCGGCCAGATGCGAAAACGTCTCTGTTTCGCCTGAAAGCGCGATGTCGCGCAGGGTTTCCATCGTCACCGAAGAGCCCATCGAATGGCCGACAAGCAAAATCCGCTTCGCCCCGGCCCGTTCCAGCTCGCGCAGGGTCTGGCGCAGACCGTCGCGGGCGAAAATCGCGGAATCGCGGTCATAGGCATAACCCAGCACATGCCCGCGCGAGGGCCAGGCGTAATAGACGAGCGTCCTTGGCAAGTCGAAATCGACGCCCATCTGCGCCAGACGATACAGCCCCTCGGCAAAGGTGTTGTTGAACCCGTGCACGAAGACCACCGCCTCGCCGCCGCTGGCTTTCAGGCTTTGTCGCAGCTCGGCCTGAAACGCCGCCGGATCGGGGTAGTTCTTCGACCCGGCCAGAAGGAAATCCTTTTGCGGGTCGATCCTGCGGCCCTCGAGCGGATAGTGCAACTGGCCGGTGCGGCGGTCGGGCGGCACCGACACGAGGAACCGCGCCCGTTGCAGGGTCTCGCTGCGGCTGATGCCGAATTCCGCCCCGGTTTCGGGATCCAGTCCCCGGGTCGAGCCGACGAACACCGGCCGGACATCGGCGCTTGGCTCCGGCGTATAGGCAAGCTCTCCGCGCGGGGCGCAGCTGACCAGGGCGACGAGGGCGGCAATGACAAGAACACGCATCTGCATGTCGGGGAGGATAGCACAAGCCTCCCCGATCACCAGAGGTCAGAGCACGTAGCGGCTCAGATCGGCCGATTGCGCCAGACTGCCCAGATGGCGTTCGACAAAGCCCGCATCCACCGTGACCTGATCGCCCGAACGATCCGGCGCGGTGAAGGACAATTCCTCGAACACCCGCTCCATCACCGTATAAAGCCGCCGCGCGCCGATGTTTTCGACCGAGCGGTTCACCTCGGCGGCGATCCGGGCCAAGGCCGCGATGCCGTCGGGGGTGAAATTCACGGTGACTTCCTCGGTCGCCATCAGCGCGGTGTATTGGCGCGTCAGCGCATTGTCGGTCTCGGTCAGGATGCGGACGAAATCTTCCTCGGTCAGCGGCCGCAATTCGACCCGGATCGGCAGACGCCCCTGCAATTCCGGCAAAAGATCCGAGGGCTTGGCGATATGAAACGCCCCCGAGGCGATGAACAGGATGTGATCGGTCTTCACCGGGCCGTATTTCGTCGAAACGGTGGTGCCTTCGATCAAGGGCAGCAGATCTCGCTGCACGCCCTCGCGGCTGACATCGGCGCCGCGGGTTTCGGCCCGGGCGGCGACCTTGTCGATCTCGTCCAGAAACACGATGCCGGACTGGCTGACCGCCTCAAGCGCGGCGGTCTTCACCGCCTCGTCATCCAGAAGCTTGTCGGCTTCCTCGGAAATCAGCACCTCGTAGCTTTCCGAGACGCTCATCTTGCGCCGGGTCTTGCGGGCGCCGCCGAAGGCCTTGAACAGATCCTGCAGACCTTGCATCTGCAGTTCCATGCCGGGATTGCCCGTCATCATCTGTGGCGCCGAGGCGGTCTCGGCCACTTCGATCTCGATCTGCTTGTCGTCCAGCTCGCCATCGCGCAGCTTGCGGCGGAACATCTCGCGGGTCTGTTCGCGCGCATCGGTCCCGGCCAGAACCTCGATCACCCGATCTTCGGCAGCCTTGTGGGCGCGGGCCTTGACCTCCTCGCGCATGCGTTCGCGGGTTTCGACCATCGCCACGTCCACAAGATCGCGGATGATCTGTTCCACGTCGCGGCCGACATAGCCGACTTCGGTGAATTTCGTCGCTTCCACCTTGAGGAACGGGGCTTTTGCGAGCTTGGCAAGCCGTCGGCTGATCTCGGTCTTGCCGACGCCGGTCGGCCCGATCATCAGGATGTTCTTCGGGTAAACCTCTTCGCGCATCTCGGGCGAGAGACGGTGCCGCCGCCAGCGGTTGCGCAAAGCCACGGCGACGGCGCGTTTCGCCTCGGCCTGGCCGATGATGAAGCGGTCGAGTTCCGACACGATCTCGCGCGGGGTCAGGCTGGTCATTTCGAGATGCTCTCCACGGTCAGATTGCCGTTGGTGTAAACGCAGATGTCGGCGGCAATCGCCATCGCCTTGCGGGCAATCGCTTCCGCATCAAGGTCGCTGTCCATCAGCGCCCGCGCGGCCGCCAAGGCATAGTTCCCGCCCGAGCCGATCGCCGTCACGTCATGTTCGGGTTCCAGCACGTCGCCCGCCCCGGTGATGACGTAAAGATCGGCGCCATCAGTGACGATCAGCATCGCTTCCAGATTGCGCAGGTATTTGTCCATGCGCCAGTCTTTCGCCAGCTCGACACAGGCGCGGGCCAATTGCCCCGGCGCGGCTTCCAGCTTTTTCTCCAGCCGCTCCAGCAGGGTAAAGGCATCCGCCGTCGATCCGGCAAAGCCCGCCACCACCTCGCGCCCGCCGGGGGAAAGCCGTCGCACCTTGCGGGCGGTGCCCTTGATCACCGTCTGACCCAGGCTCACCTGGCCGTCGCCCGCCACAACCACACGCCCGCCCTTGCGCACGCCGATGATCGTCGTGCCGTGCCAGCCGGGAAATTTCTCGTCGGTCATCTTGCCCTCCGTTTGCGCAGATATGTGCGGGGAGCGCACGGCTTGCAAGATGACCGAATGCGCGCATGCAAAAGGGCGCCCGAAGGCGCCCCGAAGTCGATGGTGCAGCGATCAGAGCGAGGCTTCGATCCAGGCCTGCAGCGCGGCTTTCGGCGCGGCGCCGACCTTGTTCGACACGACCTGACCGTCCTTGAACAGGAACAGCGCCGGGATCCCGCGCACGCCCAGCGCCGCCGGGCTGTCGGGGTTTTCGTCGACATTGACCTTGACGATCTTCACCTTGCCGGCCAGCTCGGTCGACAGGTCTTCCAGCGACGGGCCGATCATCTTGCAGGGGCCACACCATTCCGCCCAGAAATCGACGACGACGGGCAGATCGGATTGGCGCACTTCGGCGTCAAAGGTGGCATCGGTGACGGCGACGGTAGCCATGGGATTCTCCAGATTGAGGGTTGAGGGAAGCTAGGTCTGGCCCGGCCGCGCGTCAAGATGCTGTGGCGGAAAGCAGGGCTTCCTCCAACAGGGTGTCACCCAACGGCATGACCGCGCCGGTCTCGGTCCAAAGCAGGAAGCATTCGACCGTCCGCCCCGGATAGATCTGCCGCAGCGCCGCGCGATAGGCCGCCATCTGCCGCGTCAGCCCCAGCGGCACCTCGGCCGCGGTGTTCGGCACGACGGCGTTCGACTTGTAATCCAGCACCCGGATGCGGTCGGGCCCGATCTGCAACCGGTCGATGATCCCGTGCAGCCGCTGCCCGCCCAGCTCCGGCAGCTCGGCGGTCAGCTCCACTTCGGCAAGCGTGTCGGGGCCAAGGAACCCGGCCTGTTCGACCGCCGTCAGCACCTGACGCGCCCGGGTCAGAAGCGCGTCGATTTCGTCGGGAAAGGCTCTGTCACTGCCGAAACCAAGCAGCGACTGCGCCAGATCCGGCCAGGTTTCCGACGGCGCTTGCGGCAGATGTTCCAACAGCAGGTGCAACTGCCGCCCGCGCAGCATCGCCGCTTCGGTCGAAAGCTCCGCCGTCTCCCCGGGCAAGGCCTTCGGCCCGCCCAGATCCGACGCCGAGAGCGCCTTGGCCGCTTTCGGCACGGCGGAAACGCGGTCCCGTGCCCAATCGGGCAGATCGATCCGCACCACCTCGGCGGCCCCGACCGGCGTGCCATTTTCCGGCCAGTCGCCATGCGCAAACCGCAAGACCGGGCCCAGCGCCTGCAAGGGTTCCGAGAGCGCCGAAACCGTCTCTGTTCCGGCCGATCTCATGCCTTCGGACACCAGCTGATGCCAGCTTTCGGCGCCGTCCTCCTCGTCGCCCGCGGTGGCGACGATCAACCATTTCTCCGCCCGCGTCATCGCCACGTAAAGCAGCCGCAAGCGTTCATGCCTTTGCCGCTCCAGAACCTCGGCCTGCGCCTGCGCCAGCACGGGCGGCAACGTCGCCGCGGCGGATTTCCAGAACGGGATGCCCTCGGCCAGCAGCAGCTCGCCGCGCTGCGAATTGCGCAGCTTCGCGGTGTCGGGCAGGATCACGATCGGCGCCTCGAGCCCCTTCGAGCCATGCACCGTCATCACCCGCAGCGCGGTGCCGGTACTGTCGGACTGCCGCTTGATCTCGATCTCGTCGGCGCCCAGCCAGACCAGAAAGCCGGTCAGGCTGGGCACTTCGGTCTGTTCATAGGCCAAAGCCTGCGCGATCAGCGCGTCGATCCCCTCCTCGGCCTCGGCGCCCAGCCGCGCCACCAGCCGCTTGCGGCCCTCGTGCCGGGTCAGAAGCCGCTCGATCAGATCATAGGGCCGCAGGAAATCGGCCCGATCCAGAAGATCGCGCAGAACGGTCAGCGTCGCCTCGTCGCCCGCCTCGCGCAGCGCCGCCCAAAGATAGCCCTTGCGCGGCTGCGCCAGGCGGAAAAGCCGGTCCTCGCTCCAGCCAAACAGCGGCGATCGCAGCGCCTCGGCCAGCGACAGATCGTCCTCGGGCGTGGCCAGAAAGGCCAGAACAGAGACGATATCCTTGACCGCAAGCTCTCCGCCAAGCTTGAGCCGATCCGCCCCCGCAACCTCCAGCCCCTGCGCCTTGCAGGCGAGGATGATTTCGTAAAACAGCCCGGACCGGCGTTGCACCAGGATCAGGAAATCCCCCGCAGTGACCGGCCGCGGACCGTCGCGCCCCGGAAGCTGCACCCCGGCATCCACCATCGCGCGGATCTCGGCGGCAATCGCCCGGGCCAGCACGACAGGCGCGGTATCGGCGCCGGGCCGGTCGACGGGATCGTCCCACTCCTCCGGTTCGGTCTTGTCGGGCTTCGGCACCACGGGCCAAAGATCGACCCGGCCAGGAAGGCTGTCGCGAAAAGCCAGATGCTCGGGGGCCCCCCCCAGCGCCAGCGCGGGATCGCCGCGGAAGGTCAGGTCGACCAGCCGCAGGATCGCCAGCGACGAGCGGAAGGAATGCAGCAGCGCCGCATCCTGAAGCGGGCGCGAAATCGCCGCGAATTTGGCAGAAAACAGGCTCTTCATCGCCTCGAAATGGGTCAGATCGGCGCCCTGAAAGGAATAGATCGACTGCTTGCGGTCGCCCACCACAAAGATCGTGCGGCGGCTGTCCCGCGCCCCGTCGCCCGAGGTGAATTCGTCGGCCAGCCGCTCGATCACCCGCCATTGCCCGGGCGAGGTGTCCTGCGCCTCATCCACCAGGATGTGATCGATGCCGCCATCAAGCCGGAACAGCACCCATTGCGCCACGGAGGGATCGGACAAAAGCGCCCCGGCGCGGTCGATCAGGTCGTCGAAATCGAGCCAGCCGCCCTGCGCCTTTTTCAGCGCCAATGCGGGCAGCAGAACCCGGGCGAAGGCCTGCAGCGCCAGCGTCCGGGAAAGCGCCGCAAGGGCATTTTGCTGCTCTTTCGCCCAACGCACCCGCTCGGCCATCTCAAGGAAGTCCTCAGCAAGATCGGGACCGAAGGCCTCGATCGCACCTTTGGTCAGAAGCTTGGACGACACGCGACTGCCATCCTTGACGAGACAGAGATCGGCAAGACGCGCCAGATCCAGCGGCCCCGGCGCCAGCAGATCAAGCTGCGACAGCTGCGCCGCCAGTGTTTTCATCGTCGCCGATTGCGTTTTCAGCAGCGGAATCGCCGCGGCAATCACCCGATCGGTGCCGGGCAGAAAGACCGCATCGGGCAGGGTCTCGAGGCGCAGATCCGGGTCCAGCCCCAGCGCCCTGCGCAGCTCCGTCTCGGTCACGCGCGGCGAAAAAGCGTCTCTGTCATGGCTGATTTCCGCGACCATCCCGGTCAGATCGGCGCCGGTGAAAGCCTGCAGGAAACGGTCGAAAACCGGCCTGTCGGGGCCAGAGGCGATCTCTTCCAGAACCTCCTCGCGCATCCGCGCGGCGGTGCGGTCATCAATTTCGGCAAAGCCGTGCGAGACCCCGGCTTCAAGCGGAAACCGCCGCAACAAGGCGCCGCAAAAGGCGTGAATGGTCTGGATTTTCAACCCGCCCGGCGTTTCGATCGCCTGCGCGAAAAGCCGCCGCGCCCGGGCAAGGCTTTCCCCGTCCAGCGGTCCACACTCGCCCAAAGCCGCAAGTTGCGCCCGCAGATCGGCATCGGGCAGCATCGCCCAGTCGCCAAGACGCTTCAAAAGCCGGTTCTGCATCTCGGCCGCGGCGGCCTTGGTATAGGTCAGGCACAGAACTTTTTGCGGCTCTGTTCCGGCCAAAAGCAGCCTTGCGACCCGATCGGTCAGCACCTTGGTCTTGCCCGATCCGGCATTGGCGGCCAGCCAGGTCGAAGCCGCAGGATCGGCGGCCTGAACCTGCCGTTCGCTGGCGGGGTTACGCTGGGTCATCCCACATCCTCCGGAACCGGCACATCGGTGATATCCCATTCGCCGAAGCGGGACAGGTGGTCATAATCCCCGATGTCGCGGCTCATCTGCATCGCCCGCCGGGCGGCGAAGCCCTGCGACCGTTCAAGATAGCGCGCGATGAGCCCCTGCAGCCGGGTCCAGGTCTGCTCGACATCGTCGCGACCAAGGGCCAGCATGCGACATTCGCCGCTGCCGCCCAGATGCACATAGCTCATCCCCGCAACCTGCCGCGGCCCGATCTGGGCAAAGGCGCCGCGTTCGATCATCGCCGCTTCCAGCAACAGCTGCTTGTCGAAATGCCGGACCTCGGCCTCTTTCGGGGGGGAGCCGGATTTGTAATCGTAAACATGCGCCGTGCCGTCATCGTGCAGATCGATGCGATCCGGCCGCGCCGTCAAGGTGAACCCCGGCGGACCAAGCTCGATCGAGGCCGAGGTCTCGATCACCGCCGGCGTCGCCTCCGCGCGCCGCTGCGCTTCCTGCGCGACCAGCTGCGGGGCGATCCTCAGCAGCCGGTGCAGCCAAAGCCGTTGCGTCGAAGGCCAGGGGATCATCTCCTGCAACACCGTCTCGGCAAGGTCGGAGAGGTGTATTTGGCTTTGTTCGAGACTGATTGCCGGATCGAACCTCTCGACGAACAGCTCGACGACACGATGCAGGGCCTCGCCGCGCAGACGCGGATCCGGACCGGGTTTCAACGGATCCAGCGGGCGCAGGCGCAGGATTCGCGCGGCATAGATCGCATAGGGATCGCGGATCAGCGTCTTGATCGCGGTCACGGGAAGCTTGCGCGGACGCGCTTCGGCCGGAGGACAGGGCGCGGGCCGGGCTGCGGGCGCCACGCGTTCCAGGGGCAGATCAAGCTGGGAGGCCAGGTCAAGAAACCGCTGCCCCCGCGCCCGCATCTGCGCCAGCGCCTCGGGGCCTTGCGCCGCGGTCAGCCCCCCCGCAAGATTGAGCAACCGGTTCAACCAGCGCGACGGCACGGTTTCCGCCTCGCTGTCACGACGCGCGCGCGACAGCACGACTTCGGGCGCCGCAATCGCCTGCTGGAAGTCATGCGCGGACAGGCCGATCTGACGTTCCGGCAACAAAAGACCCGCGTCAAGCCGCATTTTCCGGCTGAGCCAGGGATCGGGCGACGGCGCCTCGGGCCAGCTTTTTTCATTCAGACCGGCAAGAATGACCACCTCGGCCCCATGCGCCCGCGCCTCGAGCGTGCCCAGAAAAGTCACAAGCGGATGCGCCGCAAGGGTCGAGCGCACCTGACCCTCTTGCAAAAGCGTGTCGATCAGATCGGCGAAATTCGCGGAACTCACGCAAAGGCCGGTTTCGTCTTGTGCGGCAAGATCCGCGAGAGTTCGAAACGCCGCCTGACCGGCCTCGCCCAACCAGAGTTCGCTTGCCGCGACGGTGCCGCCCGGCCCCGCGGCAAAGCCGTCGAGAAGGCCAAAAAGCGTCTCTGACCATGCTGAAATCGGTTGATTTCCACCGCCAGGAACCGCGTCGATCAGGGCCGCCAGCCAGTGGCACCATTGCTGGCGCTCGGGATCTGCGGTTCCGCCCCAGCTCCGCACAGCTTCGGCATCCGGAAAGGCGGGGCCCTTGCGACGCAAAGACAGTTCGAATTCCCGCGTCAGCCGCAAATGCGCCCCGCGCAGCGCCGACCCTGTCGCCACCAAAGGATGCTTGAGGATGACAAGCAGGCTTTCCATAGAGATCTTGCGCCCGAGCAGCCGCGCAAGATGCCGGATCAGACGGCCGGGCGCAGTCAGCTGCAGCGGTTGACCGGCGGAATCGTCGGGAACAATCGACCAGCGGTCCAATGCGGCCGCGACGCGACGGGTCAACATGCGGTCCGGGCTGATCAGAGCCGCCTTTTTCCCCCGGAACACCGCCTCACGCAGAACCAGCGCAATCGCCAGCGACTCCTGCCGCGGATCGGCGGCCTCGATCAGCGTCATCTGTGCGCAGGCGGCGGGCAGATCCGAGAAGGCCTGCCCCTCGCGCATCCATTGATCGGTGACCGGCGCGGGCCGCAGCGCCAGCGAGACCAGCGCATTGCGCCCGGGCGCCTCCGGCGGCGTTTCGGTCCAGCGGGCCACCTGAGCGGGCGCAAGCGAAAGCCCGTCCAGCAAGGCGCGAAAACGAAATTGCGGGTGATCCTCGCTCGGAATTGGGCCGGAACAGAGACTGTTCCATGCCATCTCGGGCATGTCGAAATCGAAGCCGGGCAAGACGAGAACGCCCCGCGGCAAAGCGGCGACCGCCTGCATCAGAAGCCGCGTCGCCCCGCGTGAACCGGTGGAACCGGCCAGGATGACGCGGTCCTCGGTCGGATTTTCGGCCCAGATCCGCGCCATCGTCTCGACGACACGCCGTTGCCGCCCCTCGGTGTCAAGTTCGGTCTCGAAATAGCGTGCCACGATACGGATGAAGGCGAGGCTTTGCCGCCAATGTTCCGCATGCGAGGCCTGAATGTCGAGCCGTTCGAAAACCTCGGGATGCACGCCTTCGCTTTGCATCTCGGCCAGCAGGGCCAGCAGGCTGTCGGTCAGGCTGAAGACGCCGGATCCGGTCTCGAAGCCGGGCAGCCCCCGGGCGAGCCGATCCACCAGACAGGCCAGTTCCAGCTTGCGGCGCAGCGCGGGCACCGGCGCGGGCAGCCCGGGCATCGGCAGCCGGGCCAGATCCGAAATCAGCTCGATCCGGGGCAGAAAGCGGGTGCCAAGGCTGTCGAATTCCTCGCGGACACGTCGGCTCATCCGCCCGGCGTTGAGGATCAGCCGCACCCGGGCCATCGCCTCGGGCGGTTCATCCCGCATCCGATGGACAAGGCCCCGCACCAGGTCGCGCGCGAAATCGACGCCGGGCGGCAGGGCGAAGACATGCGGTTCAGCGAGCGGCATCTGACAAAAGCCCCTCGGCCAGCGAAATGCACTCGGGGCGGCCGACGTCACACCAGCCGCCGGGATGCACCACGCCATAAGCGCGCCCCTCGGACAGGATCCGGTTCCAGAGCAGATTGAGCGAAAAGACCGGGTCCGGAATCGTCTCTATTCCGGCCGGATCGATGATTTGCGCCCCGGTATAGACATAGCCCGTGCCGCGGCTGATCCGGCCATCGGGCGCCAGCGCGAAATCCCCGGCGCCGGTGTATCCCAACGCCGCCTCGCGCGGGACAAGCGCCAGAAGGGCGGACATCCGATCGCCGTCCCAGGCCCGGGACAGCGCGCCGAGCACATTCGGTCCGGTCCAGACCGCATCGGTGTTGAGGGTGAAAACCGGCCCGGGACCAAGAAGCGGCAGGGCCTTGCGCAGCCCGCCGCCCGTTTCCAGCAGAAGATCGGTTTCGTCCGAAACACGGACCCCGGTTCCGGCCAGATGCGCAAGGATCTGATCGGCGCGGTAATGCGCATTGGCAACGATGCGTCCGACCCCCGCCGCCCGCGCCAGATCGAGCGCATGGTCCAGGAGCGGCCTGCCGGCCACCTCCAGCAGCGGTTTCGGCCGGTGCAGGGTCAATTCGCGCATCCGCGTGCCAAGACCGGCCGCGAAAAGCATCAACGCATCGGGTGTTGACCGCATTGCCGTCTCATCCTTTCCAGAAGCGCCGCATCGGGCGGCAGCAGCGCTTGTGTCACCACCGCGCGCAGCGGCGCAAGGGTGTCGTGGGCCAGATTGCGCTGCAACTGGCCCCAGACCCGCGGGATCAGATCGACGTAACCGGGCTTGCCCCCCGCGAGACAGAGCCGCGCGAAGATGCCAAGGATGCGCAGCGCCCGTTGCGCCCCGACCACGGCGAAGGCCTGCCCGAGGTCCGCCGCATCCAGCCCGCGCCCGGCGGCGTAACGGTGCAGTTCGGCGGCAATGATGGCGGGCGAGACGTCGCGGCGGGCGTCTTGCAGCGCGGAGACGAGGTCGTAAGCCGGATGGGTGGCAACGGCATCCTGAAAGTCGAGCAGGCCCAGACGCGCGGCGCCACGGCGTTCGGGCAACCAGATCACGTTTTCGGCGTGGAAATCGCGCAGCGACAGAACCGGCGGCAGCGGCGCAAGGTCCTCGCACAGGCGGGTGACAAGGGGCGTGATCGCCTCGGCCGCGGCGGCGTCGCCAAGCGGATACCAGTCACGGGCCAGCGACACGAGCGCGCCAAGACCCGTCGCATCAAGGCGGGGAACGAAGTCTGGCGGCGGCAGGCGGTGCAGATCGAGCAGGAAATCGGTGATCGCGGCGTAGTGCCCGGGCTCGGCTTGGGGATCTTGCCGCAACAGCCGGGCAAGCTGATCGTCGCCGAAATCTTCAAGCAGCATCAGCCCGGTATCAGTGTCGAGACCGAAAATCCGCGGTGCGGAATAGCCCTGCGCCAGCAGCCAGGCGTCGATGCGTTGAAACCGCCGCATTTCCTCGCCCGGCGGGGCGATCATCAGAACGGCGGTGGTGTCGCTGCGATGCAGCCGCTCATACCGGCGGGCCGAAGCATCCCCGGCGAGGGGGCGGCGCGCGGCCTCGGCCCAGCCGAAACGGGTCAGGAAGGCGGAGATTTCGGGCTCGGTCGCGGCCATGTCAGACCTGCCCGAAAGCCGTCAGACGCGGCGCCCATTCGGCCGCGCCGCGCAACAGAACCCGCCGCGATGCACCGGCGTCAAGCAGCGAAAACTGCAGCAACAGAGCCTTTTCGGGCGCCAGATCGCCCAGACGTTCGGGCCATTCGATCAGGCAGATCGCGGCGTCAAAGGCCTCCTCCAGACCGAGTTCGATAGCCTCATCTGGATGGGTCAGGCGGTAAAGATCGGCATGCCAGATCTCGGGATCGGCGTCATAGACCTGCACCAGGGTAAAGGTGGGCGAGGGCACGTCTTCGGCCCTCCCCAGCCGGGCGCGGATCAGCGCGCGGGCGAAATGGGTCTTGCCCGCGCCGATCGGACCGTCGAGCAACAGCACGTCCCCGGCCCGTAAAAGCCGGGCCATCGCGATCCCGAAACTTTCGGTGGCATCGGCATCGGGCAGATCGAGAGACAGAAGAACGGGGGCGTTTTGCATGGCCGCACTCTAGCGGCCCTGCCCCCCGCGGCAAGCCCCTTAACTGGCCAGAACCTTCACCGGACGCTCCTCGTCGAAGTTCGCCCGGCTGGGCGGATCCAGGGTCACGACGCCTCTGGGCAGGAAACTGGCCATCATCGCCCCGCCGGTCATCGGCGCGAAGCGGCAGCCGATCATCATGCCGTCTTCGCGACGCCGCACCGTTCCCTCGATCAGCGATCGCTGGCCGATGCGGTTGTTGAACCCCCGCGCCGTGGCCCAGATGTCGGAGGCATCGCATTTGCCCTGCCACAGCCGGACCGCATCCAGAATGGTGGTGCGACGCAGCGAGGTATCGGTTTCCACGCCCCAAAGCCGGTCATAGGCCGCGTTCGAGGCTGTCAACTCGCCCGAAGGTTGGAACACCGCCACCGCCTCGCTCATCATGTCGAGGATTTCCTGGCCCTGCTCCAGTTCCGCCCGGAAGCGGCGGGTCAACGACACTTCCGAGGAGATATCCTCGAACAGAAAGGCCACGGCGCCATCGGGATGCGGACGGCCGGTGACGCGGTAGGTCTGACCCGAGGGCAGCATCCAGGTTTCGGAATGGAAGCCCGCGGCGGCGGCCTGTTCCAGTTCGGTCATCTTCAGCCGCCAGCTGCGATAATCCTTCGGCTCGGGCATCATCCGCGCCTCGCGCAGACGGTCGAGAAAGGCGTAAAGCGTCGGCCGGTTCGACAGGAAATCCGTGCCAAGCTGGGTCAGATCGATCAGCGCCGGGTTGAACAGCTGCAACTGCCGCGACCGGTCAAAGATCGCCAGACCGATCGGCAGATCGGCAAAGGTCTTGGTCAGCGTCTGCACGAAATCGCGCAGCGCCTTTTCCGCCCGCACGGTCGAATCGGCCGGCAAGGCGAAATGCAGCGCGCCCTTGTCCATCGGGAAGGAATGGCAATCGAACCAGGCCGCCCGTTGATCGCCATCATCGAGGCGCAGCCGCCGCGGTCCGGTGTGACGGGCGTTTTCATCGATCTGGAACAACCGCGGCAAGGGCCAGAGCATCGCCTCCTCGGTTTCGGAAAAGGCACCCGAGCGCAGCACATAGGCGCGGTTCGCCCAGGTGATCGTGCCGGTCTCGTCCTCGCGCCAGACCAGCGTCGGCGCCCGGTCCAGCGTCAGCCGCATCAGGTCCAGCTCGTCTTCCAGCGCGCGTTGCGACAACCCGTCGACCAGAACGCCGCGGCCCTCGGCCTCGGGATCGATGAGGGTGAGTCGCGCCAGGCCATTCACCTCTTCGGCGATCAGCTTGATCTGCGTCCGCCGCCCTTCTTCGGGTTTCGACACCAGCTCGATCCGGCCGCGTTCGGCCAGGGTCAGCATCGCGGCCTCGAAGCCGTCGAACCGCGGCGCGACAAAGGCAAGGAACCGCGCCCAATCCGACAGAGCCATCGGCGAGGCCTCCAGCAGCGCCCGCGCCGGGCCGGTCGCATCGACCAGATCCTGATCGTCAAACAGGAACACCGTCTGTTCCAGAACCGGATGTGTCGCCACCCTTGCATCCGGCCCGGTCTTGCGCGTCGAAAGCACGCTCAGCAACAGCAAAGCCAGAAGCGCCGATCCGACCGAGGTCGCGACGATCAGTATCGCCTGGAAAATCTCAATCTGCATGACTGCAGCCCTCTCGCCTGTCCCGCAGTCATGATTGATGAATAAAGGTTAATGTGCCGTTAAGTTAACGAACGATTGTGATCATCAGGCGGTGATCGGAACATTCTCGCCCAGAGGCCCGGTTTCGGGGGCGATCAGACGGCCGATGTGCCAGCGTAGCTCCACCACCGCGCCAGAGCGCCGCGGCACCGGGGCATTCTTCTGATAGGGCTCGGAACCGTTGGCGAATCGCAGCTTCGCCCCGGTGCGCTCCAGCAGCGTCTTGGCGATGAACAGCCCCAACCCCATGCCCTCGTATTCCTTGCGCTCGGCCGAGCGGGTCGAGATGAAGGGATCGCCGATGCGGTTGAGAACATTGGGCGAATAGCCGCGGCCGTCGTCGGTGACGCGCACGATGATACTGCGGTCGGTCCATTCCGCATCGACCCAGACCGTGGTCTGCGCGAAATCGACGGCGTTCTGGATCAGGTTGCGCAGCGCATGCACAAGCTCGGGATAGCGATAGATCGTCGGTTGCCGATCCGAGCCGCCCTCGCCCGGGACGACGTCGAAATAGATCATCTTGCCACGGTCCAGATGCGGCTCGGCGGCCTCGCGCAGCACGGCGAGCAGCGGCGCCGTGCGCAGATGCACATCATCCTTGCCCGCCCGCCCCATCGAGCGCAGGATGTCGCGGCAGCGTTCGGCCTGTTCACGGATCAGCACCGCATCGTCATGCAATTCGGGATCGTCGATCAGCTCCTCGGCCAGTTCGGTCGAGACCAGCTTGATCGTCGCAAGCGGCGTGCCCAGCTCATGCGCCGCCGCCGCCACAACCCCGCCCAGATCGGTCAGTTTCTGCTCGCGCGAGAGCGCCATTTGCGTGGCAAACAGCGCATCAGACATCGAATGGATCTCCTGCGCGATCCGGTGCGCATAGGCGCCAAGGAAGATCACCCCGATCACGATCGCCACCCAGGAGCCGAATTCGATCATCGGCGGCACGCCGATATAGCCGCCGTCGCGGGTCTGCAGCGGCTCGTTGAAAACGGCGACAAAGGTGATCATCGCGATCGTCGCGCCGCCCAGCAGCAGCGTCGGCCGCAGCTTCAGCGCCGTCGCGGCAATCGTCACCGGCACCAGGATCAACAGCGCGAAGGGGTTGTTCAGCCCGCCGGTCAGTGACAGCAACAGCGCCAGCTGTGCGGTGTCGAACAGCAGCGTCGCCGTCACCTCGGCCTGCGACAGCCGCCGGGATTCCGGGTAAAGATAGATCGCCGCGATGTTGGCGGCGACCGCGAAACCGATCGTGCCGATGCACATCGGCAGGTTCAACGCGATGTCGTAATAGCCATAAGCCGCAATCAGCGCCGCCAGCTGACCGACCACCGCGGCCCAGCGCAACAGGATCAGCGTCCGCAGCCGGACCCATTCCTGATGGCTCAAACTTGCCGACATGTCGAATTCCGGCCGGTCGACAGCCCTCATCATATCTGCCATCGTCGTCCCCACCGCCTCACCCTTACCGCAACCCCTTGATATTCCCGTTGCGCTGCGCAATCAATCTCCAGCACGTGAAGGAGAGGCGATGAACGTTTCGAGCAAGACCGCCGCGCTGGCTGCCACGGCAGCCGTCGTCGTCGTGGTTGGCATCTCTGCCGCCGTGTCCTTCCTCCCCGCGCAGACGGACCGCTTCGCGCAGTGCCGCAAGGGCACCGGCAGCGCCTCGGCGCAGATCGGCGGCCCGTTCACGCTGGTTTCGGAAACCGGCGTCCCCGTGACCGACCGCGACGTGATCGCCCGGCCCAGCCTTGTCTACTTCGGCTACACCTATTGCCCGGATGTCTGCCCGATCGACAGCACCCGCAATGCCGCCGCCGTCGATCTTCTGGCCGAACGCGGTCATGAGGTGACGCCGGTGTTCATTTCGGTCGATGCCGCGCGGGATACGCCGCCCGTGCTGACGGAATTCACCGATCTGATGAGCCCGAAGATGATCGGCCTGACCGGCACGCCGGAACAGATCGACGCGGCGGTGCGGGCCTATCGGGCCTATTACCTGATCCGCAATCCCGGCGATCCGGCGACGCTGGTCGATCATTCGACCCAGACCTATCTGATGGATCCGAAGCTTGGCTTTCTCGATTTCTATGATCGCGATGCCACACCGGAAATGGTGGCCGAAAGTGTCGGATGCTTCCTTGACGCGCTGCAGACCCCCGGGGAAAACCCCGCGGCGGGCAACGGAAATTGACCAGCGCAAAATATAGCTTTAGAACCGAAAAAGAGGGTGAAAGGGGGGAGCCATGGCCGAAGAAGAATTCGCCGAACTCGGAAGCGACAGGTCGCTGCTTCTGGTCGATGACGATAATGCGTTCCTGACCCGCCTTGCGCGCGCGATGGAAAAGCGCGGGTTTCAGACGGAAATTGCCGAAACGGTCTCGGCCGGCAAGGCGATCGTGCAGAACCGGGCACCGGCCTATGCGGTGATCGACCTGCGTCTGGAAGACGGCAACGGTCTGGAAGTGGTGGAAGCCCTGCGCGAACGCCGCCCCGAGGCACGGATCGTCGTGCTGACCGGTTATGGCGCCATTGCCACCGCCGTTGCGGCGGTGAAAATGGGCGCGACGGATTATCTGTCGAAACCGGCCGATGCGAATGACATCACCAATGCGCTTCTGGCCAAAGGTGAAGCCCTGCCGCCGCCGCCGGAAAATCCGATGAGCGCCGACCGCGTGCGGTGGGAACATATCCAGCGCGTTTACGAGCTTTGTGACCGCAATGTTTCGGAAACGGCACGGCGTCTGAATATGCACCGTCGCACGCTGCAGCGGATTTTGGCGAAACGCAGTCCGCGCTAAAAAATAAATCTTGATTGCGCGACCGTAATATTCGATATCCATAAAACCACTCACTGGAGGTTTTCATGGATATCGACGCGCTTTCTCTCAACGAACTCAAGGCGCTGCGGTCCAAGGTCGACCGTGCGATCGTCACCTACGAAGAACGCAAGAAAAAGGAAGCCTACGCCGAACTCGACGAGATCGCGCGCAAGATGGGCTATCCGCTGACTGAAATCCTGACCATGGTCGAGGCGAAACCGCGCAAGACCGTTGCCGCGAAATATGCCAACCCCGCAAATCCGGTCGAAACCTGGACCGGTCGCGGCCGCAAGCCGAAATGGGTCGAAGCCGCGCTGGCTTCGGGCAAGTCGCTGGAAGATCTGACGATCTGATCAGGCCTCGGCCTTCAACCAGTCGATGAAAATCTTGGCCGCCGGGTTCAACCGACCCGGCGGCCTGACAATGTAATAACCCAGGCTTTCCTCGGTCAGCTCGTGGATTTTCACCAGCCAGCCGAGTTTCAGATCCTCGACGATCAGCGCCTCGGTTTCCAGATGCAGACCGATCCCTTCACGGGCGGCGGCCAGTGCCAATTCCTCGTTCGGAAAATCGACGAATTTCAGCGCCGCCGGAACCAGCCCCATCGATTCCAGCAATTGCATCTGTTCCGGCCAATCGCCCTCGCGCACCCAGGGCAGCATCGCCATTTCCCGCAAGGACAGTTTTTTTCGCCCGCCCAGCAATTCCGGCGCCGCCACCACAACCTGAGGGGCAGCGGTCAGAAACTCGGAAATCACCCCGGGCCATTTGCCGACGCCAAACCGAATGCCGATATTCGCGCCGATTTCCTTCAGATCGACCAGCCGCGCATCGGGCAAAAGCGACAGCGGAATATCGGGGTGCCGCTTCCAGAACCGCGCCAGCCGCGGCATCAGCCATTCCGAGGCGAAGACCGGCGGCACCGTCACCGAAAGCGCCTTTTCGCTGGTGTCGGCGCGCAGCATTTCCGCCGCCGATTGTATCATCGAAAACCCGTCCGCCAGCGCCTTGGCAAAGCGCTCGCCCTCGGGGGTCAGGTGCAGATGCTTGCCGTCCCGCCAGACCAGCGGCACGTCAAGATCGGTCTCCAGCGCGCGGACTTGTTGCGCAATCGCAGCGTGGGTCACATTCAGCTTGCGAGCCGCAGCACTGAAGCCCCCCTCGCTTGCCGTTGCGGCAAAGGCGCGCAGGGCTGTCAGCGGCGGCATCTTGCGCCAGTCGATTTCGCTCATCTGTTAGCTCACCTATCACCTGTGGAAAAATTCCTGACTCGCCTTGCTGCCCGCGTCAAGGCATTGAAGAGGGACAGAGAGAAAAGGAGATCCGCGATGTTCCGGATTCTTGGAGAAGTGATGGCCCTTGCCATGGGTGGCTATGCCCCCCGCGCCCGCAACGCTGGCGAATACAAGTTCAACCGCTGAGAGCGCTCAGCAGGGCATGGTGACGCGCGGTAAATGCTGCGCGCACCTCGGGCGGGGGACGCAGGCGGATCGCCAGACCCCGCACAAGGACAGGATCGGGCTTTCCGAAGATCCTGTCCGCCTCGGCCGTTGAAAATCCCGCGATTTGTTCGGCCTCGAGCCGCGCCGAAACCTTGTCCGCCGCCTTGATCGCGCGTTTGATCGGGGCGGGCAGAACGCCTGGCAGGCCGAAGCGCAGATGCACCGCGGCCGTCAGCCGGTCATCCAGCTCGCCATAGCCCTTGCCGATCGCCGCCTTGACCGGGGTGATCATGTCGCCCAGCACATATTCGGGCGCATCATGCAACAAGGCCGCCAGCCGCCAACGCTCGCCGATGCCGGGATTGGCACGGGCAAAAAGTTCCTCGACCAGCAGCGAATGTTCCGCCACCGAATAGGCGTAATCCCCCGTCGTCTGACCGTTCCAGCGCGCGACAAAGGCGAGGCCGTGGGCGATATCCTCGATCTCGATGTCCATCGGCGTCGGGTCGAGCAGGTCCAGCCTGCGCCCCGAAAGCATCCTCTGCCACGCCCGTTTCATCGAAGTCTCCCGTTTACCCCCTGCTAGCCAAAGCGAAAGGGACTGTAAACGTCGCAGGTGCGCTTCGTTGCGCCACGGGGCTCAAGATGCTATGCAACCCCCGACTGAAATTCGAGGAGCGCCCGATGGCCGATTACATCGTCAAGGATATCAAGCTGGCTGATTTCGGCCGCAAGGAACTGGATATTGCCGAAACCGAAATGCCGGGCCTGATGGCCTGCCGCGAGGAATTCGGCAAAAGCCAGCCGCTGAAAGGCGCCCGCATCGCCGGTTCGCTGCACATGACGATCCAGACCGCGGTGCTGATCGAAACGCTCAAGGCGCTGGGGGCCGATGTCCGTTGGGCCTCGTGCAACATCTTCTCGACCCAGGATCACGCCGCCGCCGCCATCGCCGCGGGCGGCACGCCGGTCTTTGCCGTCAAGGGCGAGACGCTGGAAGAATATTGGGCCTATACGGACAAGATCTTCCAGTTTCCGGAAGGCACCTGCAACATGATCCTGGATGATGGCGGCGATGCGACGCTCTACATCCTGCTTGGCGCCCGCGTCGAAGCCGGCGAAACCGATCTGATCGCCACGCCGACCTCGGAAGAGGAAGTCTGCCTGTTCAACCAGATCAAAAAGCGCATGGTGGAAACCCCCGGCTGGTTCACCCAGCAGCGCGCCGCGATCAAGGGCGTGTCCGAGGAAACCACGACGGGCGTGCATCGTCTTTACGACCTGCACAAGAAGGGGCAGCTGCCCTTCCCGGCGATCAACGTCAATGACTCGGTCACCAAGTCGAAATTCGACAACAAATACGGCTGCAAGGAATCGCTCGTCGACGGTATCCGTCGCGCCACCGATACGATGATGGCGGGCAAGGTCGCCGTCGTCTGCGGGTATGGCGACGTCGGCAAGGGCTCGGCTGCCTCGCTGCGCGGCGCGGGCGCCCGGGTGAAAGTGACCGAGGTCGATCCGATCTGCGCGCTGCAAGCCGCGATGGACGGCTATGAAGTCGTCGTGCTGGAAGACGTGGTCGCCGACGCCGACATCTTCATCACCACCACCGGCAACAAGGACGTGATCCGCATCGAGCACATGCGCGAGATGAAGGACATGGCCATCGTCGGCAACATCGGCCATTTCGACAACGAAATTCAGGTCGCGGCGCTGAAGAACCACAAATGGACCAACATCAAGGACCAGGTGGACATGATCGAGATGCCCTCGGGCGCGCGGATCATCCTTCTGTCCGAAGGCCGCCTGCTGAACCTTGGCAATGCCACCGGCCACCCCAGCTTCGTGATGTCGGCCAGCTTCACCAACCAGGTTCTGGCGCAGATCGAGCTTTGGACCAAGGGCGCCGAGTATCAGCCGGGCGTCTACATCCTGCCGAAATCGCTCGATGAAAAGGTGGCGCGTCTGCATCTGAAGAAGATCGGCGTGAAACTGACCACGCTGCGTCCCGATCAGGCGGATTACATCGGCGTCACCGTCGAAGGCCCGTTCAAGTCGGACCATTACCGCTACTGATCCTGCCTTTCCCGGCAGATTGCGGGGCCTTCGGGCCCCGCTTTCGTTTGCACCCTGCCGCATCGGCAAAGACGCGCCGCCGCCCGTCCGGTTGCGGGGATTCCCTTTGTTTCAAGGCGCGCGCGCGCCTAGGCTGCAGCCCGGAACGCAGCGCGCCGACACGGGAGACGCAAAGATGGGCAAACGGGACACCTTGATCGCGAAATACGCCGAGGATCTGCAGGGCAAATGCGGGATCACGCCCGACATGGCGCTGCTGGAGAAAGTCACCATCGGTTGCGGACCAGCGATCTATGACCCCGATGCCGAGATCGTTGCCGCGACGCAGAAATCCGAGATCGATCAGATCCGGCGCAATTTCCTGATCCGGAAGCTGGGCCTGCCCGAGGGCCCCGATCTGGAGGATGCGATCGATGCCGCGATCGAGACCTATGGCCGCTCGGAACCGCGCAAATATCGCGCGGTGATCTATTACATGCTGGTCCGGCATTTCCGCAAGGAAAGCTTGTACCTGTAAGTCAGATCAAGGCCTTGATAGAGGCCACAAGGGCGGGTCTCGCGGCGGTCGCATCGGCAAGCAGCGCGGCCAGGGTCTCGTCCATCGCCTCGGGGGCGACGATCCGGTCGATCAGCCCCCAGGCAAGCGCCTCCTCGGCCTCGATCTTCTGTCCGGCCATCAGGATCATCTTCGCCCGCGACGGGCCGATCAGCGCCGCAAGCCGCTTCGGGTCCGAGGGCTGCGGCAGGAAGCCCAGCTTCATCACCGGATAAAAGATCTTCGCCTGCGGCACGGAAATCCGCAGATCGCAAGCCAGCGCCATCCCCATCGCGCCCCCGGCCAGGGTGCCGTTCAGCGCCGCGACGGTCAGACAGGGCAGCGCCGCAACCGCGCCCGACAGCCGTTCCCAGACCGAATCGGTGGCCAGCCCTGCCCGCGCCTCGTCCAGATCGGCGCCCGCCGAGAACACCTTGCCGGTGCCGCGCAACACAAGCGCATGCGCCTCGGCCCGCCCGGCCGCCTCGGCCGCATCCGCGATGTCGGAGAGCATCCCCCGGGTCAGCGAATTCGCCTTCTCCGGCCGGTTGATCGTCACCGTCCAGATGCCGTCCGTCGATTTCACCTCGATCATCTTGCCCTCCGCCTGCCGCTTTGCGCCTTTGTTAACAACCCCATTGCCCCTTGACCATTACCGATGTGCAGCCGAAGGTGGGGGCATTCCTTATCCAAGAGGCCCCCGATGGCACGGCTCACATCCGCTGGCACAACCACGTTCATCGCCCTTCTCATGAGTTCGACCGCCGTCATGGCCGATGTGACGCCGGAACAGGTCTGGGACAGCTGGCAAAAGCAATATTCCGCCTATGGCTTCACCATCACCCCCGGCGCGGTCGCGCGCGATGGCGACGTGCTGACGATCTCCGATCTTGTGCTGACGAACGAAAGCACCACCACCATCGGTACCGACAGGCAGGTGTCGAAAACCGTGCTGACCGTGCCCGCGATCCTGCTTGAAGATCTGGGCGACGGCACCGTCGAGGGCACGGTCGAGGGCGAGATCACCGGCAAGAACGACACCACCGATGCCACCGGCAAGACCGAGACGGCGAAGATCACGATCGACAAGACCGATGCCAGCGTGGTGATCTCCGGCACGCCGGAGGAAATGTCCTATCTGGTCGATGCGCCCGAGATTTCCGCCAGCATCGAGGCCCAGCCCTCGACCCCGGGCGCGCAGCCGGCGCTTTTGGGAATGACGCTGACCGGGCTTGCCGGGACGCAGGTGATGACCACGACCGGCGGTCAGGGCACCAAGGCCGATCTGACGGCCGAGGCGATGGAACTGACCATGACCGGCAGCGATCCCGAGGATGCGACGACGATCGATGCGACGATCGAGATGCAGGATCTGGCGATCAAGGGCGACAGCCTGATGCCCGAAGGCGCCGATGCCGCAGAGCTGGGCGATGCGATCGCCAGGGGGATGCGGACCAACAGCGCACTGAGCTATGGCGCGCTGAGCTACACCATGTCCTCGAAGACCAAGACCGGGCCGGTCAGCCTGTCCGGGTCCGCCGAAAGCGGTCAGGCGATCATCGCCTTCTCGCGCGAGGCGGTGCGGTATTCGGCCACCGGCAGCAAGACCAGGATCGATATCCAGACCACCGATTTCCCGCAGCCGATGTCGGCGACCATCGATCAGGGCGAGATCGACTTTGCCATGCCGCTCAGTGCCAGGGCCGAACCGCAGCCCTTCACCAGCAAGGTCGCGCTGGTCGGGCTGGCCGTCTCGGATCAGGTCTGGAAGATGATCGACCCGACGGAGAAGCTTGCGCATGGCCCGGCGACGCTGATCGTCGATCTGACCGGCACCGGCAAGCCGCTGGTCGATCTGTTCTCGCCCGCCGCGGCCGCCTCGCCGGTGCCGCCGGTGCAGATCGACAGCCTGAACGTCAACCAGCTGCAGCTGACCGCCGCGGGCGCCGAGCTGACCGGCGCGGGCGCGCTGACCTTCGACAATGCGACGGCCACGCCGATGCCGCTGGGGTCGATCGATCTGAAGCTTTCGGGCGCGAACAAGCTGATGGACGGGCTTGTCGCCATGGGCGTGATGCCGCAAGATCAGGTGATGTTCGCCAAGATGATGATGGGCATGTATGCCGTGCCCGCGGGCGAGGATCAGTTCACCTCGAAGATCGAGTTCAAGGAAGGCGGCCAGATTCTGGCCAATGGCCAGCCGATCAAGTAAGACAGTCCTGCCGAACCAGCGAAACCGCCCGGCCTTCCGGGCGGTTTTCCACAAGGAGAGCCGATGCCCCCCGTTCTTTCAGATCTGACCGATGCGCTGTTGTCCGCCGCCCGCAAGGCCGGGGCCGAGGCGGCCGATGCGATCGCCGTCGATGGCCGCGCCGTGTCGATCGATGTGCGCGGCGGAACCCTGGAACAGGCGGAACGCTCCGAGGGGCTGGAAATCGGCCTGCGCGTGCTGATCGGCGGGTGTCAGGCCTGTGTCTCGGCCTCGGACATTTCCGCCCGCACCATTGCCGACATGGCCGAACGCGCCGTGGCGATGGCCCGCGAGGCCCCCGAAGACCCGCATGCCGGTCTGGCCGATCCGGCGCAGCTGGCGCGAGGCTGGGATGCCGAGGCGCTGGAACTGGCCGATCCGGGCGCAGAACCCTCGGCCGCGGCGCTGGAAACCGACGCCCGCGAGGCGGAAGCGGCAGCAATGGCGGTGCAAGGTATCTCGCAGGTGCAATCGGCCTCGGCCTCGTGGTCGAAGCGGCTCTTGCACATGGCGGGCACGAACGGATTTTCCGGCGGTTACGCCCGGACCTCGCGCTCGATCTCGGCGGTGGCGATTGCGGGCGAAGGCGCGGCGATGGAACGCGACTGGGCCTCCGAGGCGCGGATTTTCGGCGCCGATCTGCCCTCGGCCAGATCCATCGGCCAGCAGGCGGGCGAACGCGCCGTAGCCCGGCTTGGCGCGGTGCAGCCGAAAACCGGAGCCTTTCCGGTGCTGCTGGATGAGCGCGTCGCCGCCAGCCTGATCGGCCATCTGCTTTCGGCAATCAACGGCACCGCGATTGCGCGCGGGGCCTCCTGGCTGCGCGACGGGTTGAACACCGAGGTGCTGCCCAAGGGCCTCAGCCTGATCGAAGACCCGTTCCGCCGTCGCATTTCCGGCTCGCGTCCGTTTGACGCCGAGGGTCTGCCCCCTGCCCGCCGCGCCATCGTGGACGACGGCGTGCTGACCGGCTGGGTGCTGGATCTGGCCACGGCGCGGAAACTCGGACAGAACAGCACCGGCAATGCGTCCCGTGGAACATCGACGCCGCCCTCGCCCGCCGCGGGCAATGTGGCGCTGACGCAGGGGGCGAAATCGCGCGAGGAGCTGATCCGCGACATGGGCACCGGGCTTCTGGTGACCTCGTTCATCGGCGCGACGATCAACCCGACCACGGGCGATTATTCGCGCGGGGCTGCGGGCTATTGGGTTGAAAAGGGCCAGATTTCGCATGTGGTGAACGAATGCACCGTGGCCGGAAACCTGCGCGAGATGCTGCGCCGGATCATCCCCGCCAATGATGCGCGCGGCCATCTGAGCCATGTCGTGCCGTCGCTTCTGCTTGAGGGGCTGACGATTGCCGGGTCCTGATGCCGCCACCGATCTTGATCTGCTGATCCGCGCCGCCGAGGCCGCGGGCGAATTGGCGCTGCAATATTGGAAACATGCGCCGAAGCAATGGGACAAGGAAGGCGACGCCGGTCCGGTTTCCGAAGCCGATCTGGCGGTGAACGACCTGCTCGCGCATCTTTTGCGCAAGGCGCGACCCGATTACGGCTGGCTCTCCGAGGAAAGCCAGGACGACGCGGCCCGTCTGTCCTGCCGTCGCCTGTTCGTCGTCGATCCGATCGACGGCACCCGCGCCTTTCTGTCGAACGAACCGGGCTTTTCCCATGCGATCGCCGTCGTCGAAGACGGCGAGGTTCTGGCGGGCGTCGTGCATCTGCCGGTGTTCGAGGAAACCTATGCCGCGGTGCGCGGCGGCCCGGCGCTGCTCAACGGACAACCGATCCGCAACACCGACCCGGGGGCGATCGAGGGCTCCAGCCTGCTGGCCTCGAAGGTCTGCGATATCGCCACGAACTGGCGCAGGGAAAAGCCCGGCTATCGACGGTTTTTCCGCCCCTCGCTGGCCTGGCGGCTGTGTCTGGTCGCTGAAAGCCGCTTTGACGCCAGCCTGACGGTGCGGCCGACCTGGGAATGGGACGTCGCCGCCGCCAGCCTGATCGCCACCCGCGCGGGCGCGCTGGTGACCGACCGTGCCGGGGCGCCGATCCGCTTCAACACCCCCAGCGCGCAGATCGAGGGGCTCCTGGTCGGCGCCCCGGGATTGCACGCGCAATACCTCGCGCAGTTGCGGCCGCAGGCCGAAGAATCCGGGCGCTGATTACCGGATATAAACCTTCTCTCCCTAGGTTCAGCTTTGGCAAGAATTGCTGAACAAGGGGGAACCCCATGCCAAGTCTTTGGCGAATCGTCCTGTTTTTCATGCTTGGCATGGCTGTTCCGCTGCGGTCCGCGCAGGCTTCGGAGACGGCACAGGGCATCTCGGCGACCTGTGAGCGGGTTGCGGAATACGCGTCGCAACAAAGCGGTGTTCCCGTTTCGGTTCTGAAAGCGATTTCGCTGACCGAAACCGGCAAGAAGATCGACGGCAAGCTGCGTCCCTGGCCCTGGACCGTGAACATGGAAGGCGCGGGGCATTGGTTCGACACGCTCGATGAAGCGCGCGCCTATGTGTTTCAGGAATTCAAGCGCGGCGCCCGCAGCTTCGACATCGGCTGCTTCCAGATCAATTACAAATGGCACAATGAACATTTCTCCTCGATCGACGAGATGTTCGATCCGAAGGCGAATGCGCTTTACGCTGCCCGCTTCCTTTCGGATCTTTACGCCGAGACCGGCTCGTGGAACGCCGCGGCCGGGGCTTATCATTCCCGCACCAAGGAACGTGCCGATCGCTATTCTGCCCGCTTCGCCGAGCTGCGCGAGCGTTTCATGGGTGCCGATGGCGAAGCGGAGGTTCTGGCGATGAATGCCGCGCCTGACCAGATGCCTTATGGCGAGATCCCCGATATCCCCGATATCGTCGCCGCGATGAACGCGCCGTTGACGCCGCCGAAACCGCCGCGGGTCAATTCCTATCCGCTGCTGCGGCGCACCGGAACCGTGTCGCCGCCGCTGGGGGGCGCGCCCGGCGCCAGCCTCTTCGCCATTTCTCTCGACAAGACCCAGGTGAACTGATGCCGAAGCTGACCCTTGCGGCGATCTTCCAGCCGACCATTCTGCTGGCCATCGCGCTGATGACCGTGATCGTTATGATGATCCTGCCGGTTCCGGCCTGGGTTCTCGACCTCGGGCTGGCGGTGTCCTTCGCGCTGGCCATCCTGATCTTCACCGTCACGCTGTTCATCGAACGTCCGCTGGATTTCTCGGCCTTTCCGACGATCCTGCTGGCGTCGCTGATGCTGCGGCTGTCGCTGAACGTCTCCTCGACCAAGCTGATCATCGGCAATGGTCACACCGGCCCCGGCGCCGCCGGTCATGTGATCGAAGGTTTTGCCAATTTCATCATGGGCGGCTCTGTGATGATCGGGCTTGTCGTCTTTGGCGTGATCCTGATCGTCAACTTCATCGTCATCACCAAGGGCGCGGGCCGGATGGCCGAGGTGGGCGCCCGCTTCGCGCTGGATGCGATGCCCGGCAAGCAGCTGGCCATCGACAGCGACATGAACGCCGGTGCCATCGACCATGCCGAGGCGCGGGCGCGGCGCGAAAAGGAACAGGCGGAAACGACCTTCTTCGGCTCGCTGGACGGTGCGTCGAAATTCGTCAAGGGCGATGCCGTCGCCGGTCTCTTGATCACGCTTCTGAACCTTGTGGTGGGTCTGGCCATCGGCACGATCGTGCATGATATGCCGCTGGGCCGCGCGCTGGAAACCTATGCGATCCTCACCGTCGGCGACGGCCTGACCAGCCAGATCCCGGCCGTGATCATCTCGATCGGCTCGGCCATCCTGCTGTCGCGCGGCGGCACCAAGGGCTCGGCCGATTCCGCCGTGTTCGAGCAGCTGTCGCGCTACCCCTCGGCGCTGGCCACGGTGGCGGCGCTGATGGCGGGCTTCGCCATCGTCCCCGGCCTGCCCTTCGTGCCCTTCATGATCGGCGCCATCGTTCTGGGCGGCACCGCCTTCCTGGTGACCCGGAAGGCGCAGAAAAAGGCCGAGCTGGAGGCGATGAAGATCCCTGAAAGCACCGAACCGAAGAAGCGCAAGTCGATCGGCGATGTGCTCGATGTCGATGACATCCATGTCGAATTCTCGCCGGATCTGGTGGCGATGGCGCTTGACCCGGCGACCGGGCTGGATGCGCGGATCACCAACATGCGCAACCATGTGGCGGCCAGTTACGGCCTGATCCTGCCGGAAATCCGCCTGACCGACGATGCGACGCTCGATCCCGGCTGCTATCGCATCCGCATTCAGGGTGTCGAGCAGGCGAAAGACCGGCTCTTCGCCGACCGGGTTCTGGCGCTGATCACCGACAACCGCGATTTCCTGCCCGATGGCGAGGACGTGCGCGAGCCTGTCTATGGTGCCCCGGCGCGCTGGCTTCCGCCCGGAAAACAGGAAGATGCCGCGCTGGCCGGGTCCACCGTGGTCGGCCCGACCGAAGTTCTGGCGACGCATCTGCTGGAAGTGATCCGCCGCAACTTCGGTCGCCTGATGACGCTGCGGGCGCTGCGCCGCTTGCTGGAGGAAGTGTGCAACCTTTCCGATCCCGCCCGCGCTGAATCGAACCGCCGTCTGCTGGACGAGTTGATCCCCGACAAGGTTCCGGTCGATCTGCTCTTGGCCGTGCTGCGTCTGCTGCTGGAGGAACGGGTGTCGATCCGTAACCTGCTGGTGATCGTCGAATCGATCGCGGAAGTGCGCGGGATGCAGTCGCCCGAGGCGATCTGCGAACATGTCCGCCAACGGCTCGGCTTCCAACTGGTCGCGGAATATCGTCGCGAGGATGGCACGTTGCCGTTGCTGCAACTGGCGCCGGAATGGGAAGACACGTTCTCGACCTTCCAGGTCGCGGGGGATCGCGGTCAGACCGATGTCGCGCTGCCGCCCGACAAGTTCAACCGTCTGGCAAACAATGTCGCCGAACGGATCGCAAAAGCCGGCGAAGCGGGGATTTTCCCGGCCATCGTCACCTCGACCCGGCGGCGGCGCTTCCTCAAGACGGTGCTCGGCGCCAAGGGGATCCTTGCCCCCGTGCTCAGTTTCGAGGAAATCGGCCTGGATGCGCGGCCCTCGATGGTCGGCGTGGTGCAGGCATGATCGAGGATCTCGCAACCCTGATGCAATCGACCCGGGATCTGCTCTGGGTCGGTTTCATCGTCTTCCTCCGCGTCGGCGGCACGATGGCGGTGATGCCCGCTTTCGGCGAAATGATGGTGCCGACACGGGTCAAGCTGGGGCTGACCTTCGCCTTCACCCTGATCGTGATGCCGGGCGCCCTGCCCTTCGTGAAGGCGCCCGACACCAGCCTGCCGGTGGCGGTCTGGATGTTCGCGGAAATCGTGATCGGGCTGTTCATCGGTCTGATGCTGCGGCTTTTCGTTCTGTGCCTGCAGATCGCGGGCACGATTGCGGCGCAATCCACCTCGCTGTCGCAGCTGTTTGGCGGCACGACGGGCGAGCCGCAGCCCGCGGTCGGCGAATTGCTTGTTCTCGCCGGTCTGGCGATTTCGGTGCATCTGGGTCTGCATGTGAAGGTGACCGAGATCTTCCTCGGCTCCTATCAGGCATTGCCGCCCGGCGCCTTTCCCGATGCCGATCTGTTCCGGCAATGGGGCCTTGGCGGCATTTCCCGGGCCTTTGCGCTTGGCTTCTCGATTGCCGCGCCCTTCGTGATTGCCGGTCTGATCTACAACGTCGCGCTTGGCGCGATCAACCGCGCGATGCCGCAGTTGATGGTGTCGATGATCGGCGCCCCGGCGCAGACGCTTGGTGGCCTCGCGCTGCTGATGATCGCGCTGCCGACCGGTCTCATGGTCTGGAATGATGCCTTCGACGCCTTTCTGTCCAACCCGTTCGAGGTGCTGCGATGAGCGAGGAAGACGACAGCTCGAAGGAATTCGACCCTACTCCGCAGAAAATCGAGCAGGCGCGCCAAAAGGGCGATCTGGTCAAATCCTCGGAAGTGACCGTCGCCGCGGTCTATGCCGCCTTCGTGGTCACCGCCCTTGCTTTCGGCAAGAGCTCGCTTGAAAGCTTCGGGTCCTGGGCCAGCGTGCTGATCGATCAGGCCGATTCGATTTCGGTGCAGCTTCTGGGCGGCGGAACAGTGGTCGCGAGCAGCATTCTGGGGCGCATGGCACTGACGGTTGCGCCCTGGTTGCTGTTGCCCGGCGTGCTGGTTCTGGCGGCACTTGCGGCGCAGCGCGCCATCGTCTTTGCCCCGGATAAGCTGATGCCGAAGCTCAACCGCATCGATCCGATCGCGAATTTCAAGCAGAAATTCGGGAGCACCGGCCTTTTTGAATTCGCGAAAAGCTTCGTCAAGCTGGTGGTGATCTCGATCATCCTCGGAAATTTCATGCTGCGGGAACTGCCCACAATTCTGCTCAGCCAGAAATTCGAAGCGACGGTGGTTGCGGTCAGCTTTCCCCAGATGATCGTCGAATTTCTGTTGCTGATGCTGCTTCTTGCAGGTGTGATCGCGGCGATCGACTATCTGTGGCAGAGGTTCGACTTCCTGCGGCGCAACAAGATGACGCGCAAGGAACTCACCGACGAGATGAAGCAGTCGGAAGGCGACCCCCATATCAAGGCGCAACGGCGGCAGAAAGCGATCGAGATCGCGACCAAGCAGATGATCGCAGATGTCGCCAAGGCCGATGTGGTGATCGTGAACCCGACGCACTATGCCGTGGCGTTGAAATGGGAACGCGGTGCGAAACGTGCCCCCGTTTGCGTTGCCAAGGGTGTCGATGAAGTCGCGGCGCGGATAAGGGAAGTTGCCGCCGAAGCCGGGGTACCGATCCATTCCGATCCGCCGACGGCCCGGGCCCTTCATGCCTCGGTCGACATCGGGCAGGAAATTCATCCGGACCATTATCGCCCGGTCGCCGCGGCGATTCGTTTCGCCGAGAAGATGCGCCGTCGGTCGCGTGAACGTGGGGCCCGGAAATGAAGCGGAAGGATCTGGAATCGCTGAACGACATCGCCTCGATGATCCGGGATCGCGCCATGGCGGATCTGGCGCGGTTGAACCGGCAAAGACTTGATCTGGAAACGGAGCGGACGCAGATCGCGCAAGACATGCAGACTGCCTGGCGCGAGGGATGCGACAATCTGATGTTGGCGAAAGCGGCTGAAAACTATGAGAAATGGGCGCAGATGCGGTTACGGCAGATCGCCGAGAGCCTTGCGCAGCTGCAACCGCTGATCGAGGCGCAAAGGCAGCGCACGGCCGCGGCCACCGGCCGACATCGCAACCTTGGCGAAATTGCGAAAAAAATGCTGACAGAGCAACAGGTTGCAAGGGAAAAGCGGCTATGACCCGGCCTGCTTCGGCCAGGTCAATGCTTCGCGCGCGTGCCTTCAGCCGATCTGGCTGAGCGCCTGACAGAGCTGATCGAGATCATCAAGCGTCCGATAGCGGATCGACAAGCGTCCCCCCTCGATCCCGTCATGATCGATGCTGACGCTCATCCCGATCGTCGCCGAAAGATCCGCCTCCAGCGCGCGGGTGTCGGCGTCTTTCTCTCGCGGCGCTCTGGACGAGGGCTTCGAGGGCGTGCCTGACGCTGCCGATGTCTCGTCTTTCGCCAGCCGTTCGACATCTCGTACCGACAGACCCCTGGCGATCGTTTCCTTCGCCAAGCGAACCGGATCGGTTGCCGTCACCAGAGCGCGCGCATGACCGGCGGTGAGCTTGCCGTCGCGCAGGAAATCCTGCACTTCGTCGGGAAGATTGAGCAGCCGCAACAAGTTGGCAATATGGCTGCGACTTTTGGACAGCGCCTCGGCAAGCTTTTCCTGGGTATGGCCGAAACGATCCATCAGCTGGCGATAGCCCATCGCCTCTTCCAGCGGATTCAAATCTGCGCGCTGGATATTCTCGATGATCGCGACTTCCAGAACCTCGGTATCGGTGAAATCGCGCACGATGACCGGCAGTTCATGCAGCTTTGCCAGCTGCGCTGCACGCCACCGCCGTTCGCCGGCGACGATTTCGAAACTGTCCTCGCCCCTGGGATGCTTGCGCACGATCAGCGGCTGAATGATGCCCTTTTCAGCAATCGAGGCGCGCAGTTCTTCCAGCGCCTCGGGCGCGAAACTGCGCCGGGGTTGATCCGGATTCGGGACGATCTTTTCGATCGGCACAAGCATGTCCTTGCGCCGCGGGGCGACTTCGGCTTCGGCGACCGGGATCTGAACATCCGCCATCAGCGCCGACAAGCCACGGCCCAGGCCCCGACGCTCCGGTTTTCTCTCGCTCATGCCCTGGCCTTTCGTTCTTGTATCGTATGGAGGTCAAGCAATTCCGCCGCAAGGGACCGATAGGCTTCCGCGCCTTTCGACCCGGCGTCATAGCTCAAGACAGGCAAGGCATAGGATGGCGCTTCGGAAATTCGCACGTTGCGCGGAATCATCGTCCGGAACACCAGCTCGCCCAAGGTCGCCCGCGCATCGGCTTCCACCTGCTGCGACAGGTTGTTGCGCACATCATACATCGTCAGCACCACGCCTTCGATGCGCAGATCGCGATTCGCGGTCTGCCGAACTTCGCGGATCGTCAGCATCAACTGCGACAACCCCTCGAGCGCAAAGAACTCCGCCTGCAGCGGGACCAGGACCGACTGCGCCGCAACCATCGCATTGACGGTCAGCAGATTGAGCGAGGGCGGGCAATCGATCAGGACATAATCAAGCTGAAAGAGGTCGATATCGGTTTGGCGCAGCGCATCATGCAGAAGGAAGGTGCGCTTTTCGGACGATACGAGTTCCATATCCGCAGAAGACAGGTCGGTCGTCGCCGGAGAGATCAAAAGCCCGTCGAAGGCGGTTTTCTGAACGACGTCAGACAGCGGGGCCTCTCCGAACAGCAGGTCATAGGTGCTGTACTTGCGATCCGCCGCTTCGACACCAAGACCCGTCGAGGCGTTCCCCTGCGGATCGAGGTCAACCAACAGCACGCGACAGCCGCGCTCGGCCATCGCCGCCGCCAGGTTGATCGCAGTCGTCGTCTTGCCAACGCCGCCTTTTTGGTTTGCGATGGCAATGATTCTTGGCTGTGTCGGGCGAGTGGGATCAGGCACGGTGCAACCCCTTGATGTTCAGAACGACGGACTCCGGGTCCGTGGCGCTGGGTTTCGGTTCGACCTCAAAGGACCATTTCTGCTGCGCCTGCGCAACCTCTTCCCGCCAGCGATTTCCTTTCGGAAATAGAGCGATGCCCGCCGGTGACAGGTGACGCTCCGCGTAGCTCAACAAGGTTTCGAGGGGCGCCAAGGCACGTGCGGACAGGACATCCGCCTTGAGCGGCTCAAGCGATTCTATCCGTTGATCAGCCACCACCGCGGAGAGGCCCAGATCGCGGACGGAATTGAGCAGAAACGCCGCCTTGCGCTTGTCACTTTCAACCAGGGTGAGCCGCATATCCGGAAATTGTTCTTTTGCCAGAACGCCAACCACAAGCCCGGGAAAGCCCCCGCCACTTCCCAGATCGCCCCAGTGCTGCGGAGCCTGCGCAACAGATTGCAAAATCTGCGCTGAATCCAGGAAATGGCGCGTCCAGATTTCCGCAAGCGTATTCGGGGAAACCAGATTGATGGCTGAGTTCCATTTTTTCAGCAACGCTTCCAGGCGCTCCAGAAGGCGAATTGTTTCACGTGAAACATCAACCTGATTTACAAACGCTTCCGGCCCGGTCATTTCCGTTCAGCCCTTTTGTCCTGCCGAAGCCGAGCAAGAATCAGCGACAAAGCCGCCGGCGTCGCGCCATCGACCTGGCTTGCCTGATGCAATGTCCGGGGCGTTGCAGCATTGAACTTCGTTTTCAGCTCATTCGACAGACCGGACAAGGCGCGGTAATCGAAGTCTGCCGGGATCTCCCAATTCTCGTCACGACGCATTGCGTCAACGTCCCTCTGCTGCCGCAAGATGTAGTTGGCGTAAAGAGCTTCGTTCGAGAGTTGCTTTGCAATATCGGGCGGAATCCCGTTCAAATCTGGGAAAGAGCCCCGGAGCTGCTCGAAAGTGACGTCCGGAAACGCCAGCAACTGAAACGCCGAGCGCTTCACCCCATCCTGATTCAACGCCAGACCAAGCGAGATCGCCTGCCCCGGGGTCAGCACGATACCGTCGAGAACGCTCTTCCCGGCCGCCATTTGCGCCATCTTTTCATCAAAGCTGCGCCGACGGGCCTCTCCCACACAGCCGATATCGATACCGCGCGGGGTAAGACGCTGGTCCGCATTGTCCGCGCGCAGGAACAGCCGGAATTCGGCGCGCGATGTGAACATGCGATAAGGTTCACTGACCCCCCTGCTCACCAGATCGTCAATCATCACACCGATATAGGAATCGGTTCGGCTGAAAGTTACGGGATCGCGGCTCAAAGCCTTGCTTGCCGCGTTCAATCCCGCGACCAGCCCCTGAGCCGCGGCTTCCTCGTAACCAGTCGTGCCGTTGATCTGACCGGCAAGGAACAGACCTTCCTGGGCACGCAATTCAAGCGTCAACGTCAGCGCCCTGGGGTCGACATAATCGTACTCGATCGCATATCCCGGCTGCAAAATCCGGGCCCCTTCCAGACCACGGATCGATCGAACATATCTCTCCTGCACATCCGCGGGCAAAGAGGTCGAGATGCCGTTCGGATAAACAGTATCATCGTCCAGCCCTTCCGGCTCGAGAAAGACCTGATGCGAAGTTTTATCGGAAAACCGCACCACCTTGTCCTCGATCGACGGGCAATAGCGCGGACCGACGCCCTCGATATGGCCACCATACATCGCGGATCGTTGCAGATTTTCCCGAATCACCTCATGCGTCGTTTCGTTCGTATGGGTGATGCCGCAGGCGATCTGCCGCACGAAGGGACCGGTGCTGAGAAAACTCAGCATCACTGGATCTTCGTCGCCCGGCTGCTTTTCCAGACTATCCCAATCGATGCTTCGACCATCAAGCCGTGGGGGTGTTCCGGTTTTCAGCCGCCCGACGGCAGGCGCAATCTCGCGCAGCCTTTGCGAGAGGCTAACCGAGGGGCGATCCCCGACCCGTCCCCCCGGAGATTGCTGATCCCCGATGTGGATCACACCGTTCAGAAACGTCCCGGTCGTCAGCACGACGGCCGACGCACAGATCTCGGACCCGTCCATCAACCGAACACCGGTTATGGTCGTTCCGGTCAGCAGCAGATCGGTCACTTCGCCCTCAACCACCTCAAGAAGCGGCTGGGTTGCACAAAGTTCGGCGACCGCCAGGCGATACAGCTTCCGATCCGCCTGTGTTCGCGGCCCCTGAACCGCCGGACCCTTGCGGCGGTTCAGAAGCCGAAACTGAATCCCGGCACGATCGGCGGCCTTGCCCATCACGCCATCCATCGCATCGACTTCCCGGACAAGATGCCCCTTCCCCAAGCCGCCAATGGCCGGGTTGCAAGACATCACGCCAAGCGCCGCGCGCCGCATCGTCACAAGCGCGGTTCGGGCCCCAAGCCGAGCCGAAGCATGGGCGGCCTCCGTCCCGGCATGACCGCCTCCGACAACGATGACGTCAAAATGTTTCACGTGAAACACTCCTCACTTGCCGATACAGAAACTGGAAAAGATCTCGTCAAGCAGGTTCTCGACATCAACCCGCCCCAGCAGCGATTCCAGCGCCCTAATGCCAGTCCTGCAGTGTTCTGCCGCAAGATCCAGTCGTTCAAGCCCATGATCCAACTCTTCAAGGGCAGACCGCAATGCACTGGATGCGCGCCCAAGACAATCGCGATGGCGTTCCCGCGTCATAACCCCTGCCCCGGCCGCTCGTTCCGACAGCCGTTCGGTGATCGATGCAACCAGAGCATCGACGCCCTCGCCGGTTTTCCCTGAAACCCGCAGATCACCTGACCCGCCCAGATCAGCTTTCCCCTGCACGATCACGTCATCCGCGATCGGCTCCAACAGCGGAATATCGCCATCATCCAGCAGAAACACGCGCAAATCTGCCCGTTTCGCCCGCTCAACCGCCCGCGCAACGCCGATCGCTTCGACCTGGTCCTCGGTATCGCGCAGACCCGCCGTATCCAGCAAGGTCACCGCCAGACCCGACAGATCCATCCGAACCTCGATCACATCGCGCGTCGTCCCCGCCACTTCCGAGGTGATGGCCGCCTCTCGCCCGGCAAGCGCGTTCAGAAGCGTCGACTTCCCGGCATTGGGCCGCCCGACGATCGCGACTTCAAAGCCTTCCCGCACCCGCTCGGTCACCGAAATCCGGCCAATTTCCGCCGACAATTGCGCCGAAACCTCCGAGAGCAGCGCAAAAGCCTCCGGCGTCACATCCACGGGAAGGTCTTCATCCGCAAAATCGATGCAGGCTTCCATCAGCGCCGCCGCCCGGATCAGCTTGCTGCGCCAGGTCTCGACCATCCGACCGACCGACCCGGACAGCACCGCCAAGGCCTGTTTCCGCTGCGCCTCGGTCTCGGCCTCGATCAGATCCGCAAGCCCCTCGACCTGCGACAGATCCAGCCGACCGCTTTCCATCGCCCGCCGGGTGAATTCCCCCGGCTCGGCCAAGCGCAGAAACCCAAGCGACCCAAGCGCTTTCAGAACCGCCGCAACCGTGGCAATGGCGCCATGCAAATGCAGTTCCGCCGATTCTTCGCCGGTGAAGCTGCGCCCCGCCTCAAAACACAGCACCAAAGCCTCATCGAGCGCATCCTCACCGATCCGCAACAGCCGGACGGCGGCTTGCCGCGGCGCGGGCAAACGGCCGCACAGGGCCGAAACCGCCTCCCAGGCGCGCGGCCCGGACAGGCGAATGACCGCAACCCCGGCCTTGCCGCGGCCGGATGCCTGCGCATAGATCGTGTCCATCGAAATCCCTCTCGGGGCAACGATACCTCAGCCGTTCATCGAATCGAAGAACTCGCCGTTGGTTTTCGTCTGCTTCAGCTTCGAAATCAGGAATTCGATCGCATCCGTCGTCCCCATCGGGTTCAGGATGCGGCGCAGCAGATAGGTCTTCTGCAGGTCTTTCTGATCGACCAGCAGATCTTCCTTCCGCGTCCCCGATTTGAGAATGTCCATCGCCGGGAAGACGCGCTTGTCGGCGACCTTCCGATCCAGCACGATCTCGCTGTTGCCGGTGCCCTTGAATTCCTCGAAGATCACCTCGTCCATCCGCGAGCCGGTGTCGATCAGCGCCGTCGCAATGATCGTCAGCGAGCCGCCCTCTTCGATGTTCCGCGCCGCGCCAAAGAAGCGCTTCGGCCGCTGCAGCGCGTTCGCATCGACGCCGCCGGTCAGCACCTTGCCCGAGCTCGGCACGACCGTGTTGAAAGCACGACCAAGTCTTGTGATCGAATCAAGCAAGATCACAACATCTCGCTTGTGTTCGACCAGACGCTTTGCCTTTTCGATCACCATTTCGGCCACCGCCACGTGCCGCGTCGCCGGTTCGTCGAAGGTCGAGGAAATCACCTCGCCCTTCACCGAGCGCTGCATGTCGGTGACTTCCTCGGGACGTTCGTCGATCAGCAGCACGATCAGGTAGCATTCGGGGTGGTTCACCTCGATCGAATGCGCGATGTTCTGCAGCAGCACCGTTTTCCCGGTCCGCGGCGGTGCCACGATCAGCGAGCGCTGCCCCTTCCCGATCGGCGCCACCAGATCGATGATCCGCGCCGAGCGATCCTTGATCGTCGGATCCTCGATCTCCATCTTCAGCCGCTCGTCGGGGTAAAGCGGCGTCAGGTTGTCGAAGCTGACCTTGTGACGCGCCTTCTCGGGGTCTTCGAAATTGATCTTCTCGACCGCGGTCAGGGCGAAATAGCGTTCATTCTCGCCCGGCGCGCGGATGATTCCCCAGACGGTATCACCGGTGCGCAGGCTGTATTGCCGGATCATCTCGGGCGACACATAAATATCATCCGGGCCGGGCAGATAGTTCGCTTCGGGCGAGCGCAGAAAGCCGAACCCGTCCTGCAGCACTTCCAGCACGCCATCGCCGCCGATCTCGACCCCTTCCTCGGCATGCTCTTTCAGGATCGAGAACATCATCTCGCCCTTGCGCATCGTCGAGGCGTTCTCGATCTCCCAGTCCTCGGCCATCGCCAGCAGGTCCTTGGGGCTTTTCGCCTTGAGATCGGAAAGGTTCAAACGTTCGGTCATCTCGCATCCATCCGCGAAAGGCGCCAGACCCCTCGGGGGCGGCGCAGCATGGGTCAGGGCTCGGCAGAACCTGCGGCCGGACGGCCGGGGCTGTCGCGCTTCTACGCGCAAAGCCCGCGGCGAGTCAACGAAATCAGAACTTCACGATCACCGCGATCACGATCAGGAACATCAGCAGCGTCGGCACTTCGTTCATCATCCGCCATTGCCGGCCGGCCAGATCATTCGTGCCATCGACGAATTTGTGCCGCGCCCGCGCCAGGAACATGTGAAACACCGTCATCGCGATCACGCAGGCGCCCTTGATCCAGGGCCATTGCATGCTCCAGTCGATGATCCCCGGCGTGAACACCAGGCAAAGGCCGAAGAACCAGGTCGAGATCGCCGCCGGATTCATGATCGCCTTGAGCAGCATCCGTTCCTGATGCTGGAACAGCTGATCCATCTCGCTGCCGCGCACCACGCCCCGCTTTTTCAGCCCCTCGACGTGGTAGACGTAAAGCCGCGGCAGGTAGAACAGCCCCGCCATCCAGGCCAGGACCGACATCACATGCAGCGATTTCGTCCAGAAATACCAATCTGAAAGGAAATCCGTGACGAGCTCGATCATCTGTGCCTCCTGTGTCGGCTTCTTCTTAAGAATAATTCTTGAAAAGAAAAGATGTTGATTTTGTAGGGGCTGTGGACAGTGTGGATAGCCCGGTTTTCCAGACCTTTTCCCAAGCCTTGAAAGCTTCGTGGGCAAGATTGCAAAACCCTGTTGATAAGCTTTCGATGGCATTGAAAATCAATAACTTGCGTGGTTGATACTGAAGGGGACGGATTGGGGGCGTTCCGTTTTGTTCCTGTGGGTTGCGGCACTTCCTCACATCTGCCCTGTCGGGCTTCCCACATGCGGAGAGTCTCCTTTCGTTCCTTGACAAACGCGCCCCTTCCCGGGGAGGAAATCTTGTGCCCCCCTTTGTCCCCAGGCGTCCCCCTCCGGTTTTCCCAACGGTTGTCCACATGCTTGCCCCCCTCGTTCTGGCCTCTTCCTCCGAGATCCGCGCGCAGCTTTTGCGCTCAGCCGGGCTTTCGGTGACGATTTCCCCCGCCCGCATCGATGAAGAGGCGATCCGCCACGCGCTTGATCTCGAAGGCGCAACGCCCCGCGATGTCGCCGATCAACTGGCCGCGGCGAAGGCGCTGAAACAATCCGCCCGTCATCCCGGCGCGCTGGTCTTCGGCGCCGATCAGGTGCTTGACTTGCAAGGCGAGATCTTCGCGAAACCCGAAAGCCCGGATCAGGCGATGGCGCAGCTGCGCGCGCTCTCGGGGCGGACGCATCGGTTGCTTTCGGCGCTGGTGGTGGTGCAGGACGGCCGCCCGCTCTGGCGCCATCTGGCCGAAGTGCGGCTGACCATGCATCCGCTCTCCGAGGCTTTCATCACCGACTATACCGCCCGCAACTGGGACTCGATCCGCCACGCCGTCGGCTGCTACAAGCTCGAAGAGGAAGGCGTGCGGTTGTTTTCCGCCGTCGAGGGCGATTACTTTGCCGTTCTGGGCCTGCCCCTGATCGAAGTGCTGAACTGGCTGCGCGTGCGAGGAGATCTGACGACATGACCTGCATTCCCCTGGCTGGGGTGATCGGCCATCCGATCCAGCACTCCCGCTCGCCCGCGCTGCATGGGCATTGGCTGAAAACTTATGGCCTCCGCGGCCATTACATCCCGATGGATGTGGCCGAGGGCGATCTGGAAGCCGTGCTGCGGGTGCTTCCCAAAGCCGGATTCGTCGGGTGCAACATCACCATCCCGCACAAGGAAACCGCGCTGGCCCTGGCCGATGTGGTTTCCGACCGCGCGCTTCGGATCGGCGCGGCGAACACGCTGGTGTTCGATGACAGCGGCCGCATTCACGCCGACAACACCGACGGCATCGGCTTTCTGGCCAATCTGCTCGAGGGCGCCCCGGGCTGGCAGGCCGGTTCCGGCCCCGCCGCCGTCATAGGCGCAGGCGGCGCCGCCCGCGCCATCGTCGTGGCCCTGCTTGACGCCGGTTGCCCGGAAATCCGCATATCCAACCGCACCCGCGCCCGGGCCGAGGCGCTTTGCACCGAATTCGGCCCCCGTGTCGTGGTTCAGGACTGGGAGCATGTCGGCACCATCTTTGACGGCGCCACGACAGTGGTGAACACCTCTTCCCTCGGCATGGCGGGCAAGGCCGCTTTTGATCTGCCGCTGGACGCGCTCTCTGCCGCGGCGGTGGTCACCGACTGTGTCTACACCCCGCTGCGCACCGATTTCCTCAATGCCGCCGCCGCCCGGGGCTGCACCACCGTCGACGGCCTCGGCATGCTCTTGCATCAGGCCGTCCCCGGTTTTGAACGCTGGTTCGGCCGCCGCCCCGAGGTCACCGCGGAATTGCGCGCCGTGGTGCTTGCGGCATGAAGCGCCCGTTCTGTCTCGGTCTCACCGGCTCGATCGGCATGGGGAAATCGACGACGGCGCGGCTTTTCGCCGAAGCGGGCATCCCGGTCTGGGATGCCGACGCCAGCGTGCATGCGCTTTACGCCAAAGGCGGCGCCGCGGTTGCGCCCCTGTCCGCGATTTTCCCCGCTGCGATCCGCGATGGCGCAGTGGATCGCGACCGGCTGAAGATCCTGCTACAAGCCGACAAACAGGCTCTGTCCCGGCTGGAATCGGTGGTTCACCCGCTGGTTCAGGCCGCACGACAGGCATTCCTGCTGGCCCATCAAACCGCCGATCTGATCCTTCTGGATATCCCGCTGCTTTATGAAACCGGCGCCGAGAAGAACTGCGATGCCGTTCTGGTCGTCACCGCCGCGCCCGATGTGCAACGCGCCCGGGTTCTGGCGCGCGGCCAGATGACTGCGGCGCAGCTTGACATGATCCTCGCCCGCCAGCTGCCCGACGCCGAAAAACGCCGCCGCGCCGATTTCGTGATCGAGACCTTCACCCTTGAACAGACCCGCGCCGAAGTGCGAAAGCTGATCGCAACCTTGCGGAGCCGCCATGCGTGAGATCGTCCTTGATACCGAAACCACCGGATTCGAACCCTCCGAAGGGCATCGCATCGTCGAAATCGGCGCGGTCGAGCTGATGAACCACGTGCCCACCGGGCGGACCTATCACCAATACATCAACCCGGACCGCGCGATGCCGCAGGAAGCCTTTGCCGTGCATGGCTTGGGCGATGATTTCCTGCGCGACAAGCCGAAATTCGGTGCCATCGCCCAGGATTTCCTCGATTTCATCGGCGATGACTCGAAGCTGGTGATCCACAACGCCGCCTTTGACATGAAGTTTCTGAATGCCGAACTGGGCTGGGTGCAAAAGCCGTTGATCCCGGCGGATCGGGCGCTCGACACTTTGGCAATGGCGCGGCGAAAATTTCCCGGCTCGCCCGCGACGCTCGATGCGCTCTGCCGCCGCTTCAGCATCGACAATTCGGCGCGGACCTTGCACGGGGCGCTTCTCGACTCGGAAATTCTGGCCGAGGTCTATCTGGAACTGATCGGCGGTCGCCAGCCCGGTTTCGGTCTGAATATAGACCCTGTTCCAGCCAAAAATGCCACTTCCGGCACCGAATGGCGGCCCCGTCCCCGTCCGGTTCCCCTGCCCCCGCGCCTCACCGAGGCCGAGGCCGAAGCCCATGCCGCCTTTGTCGGAAAACTGGGCGACGGCGCGATCTGGAAGCGGCGCGGCTGACACATAAATTTCACAAAACGCAGCCTTGCGGCAATTTTCCCATTCCATCCCCGCCTTGCAGCCATTAGATGCATCGCGTTCGCAGTTTAGGGCGTTCGCAGTTTTGGGGAGGGAGCCCATGCTGGACTTCGCTACGATGCGCGCTTCTCTGGCCGAGGCCTATGATCTGGCGCCCTCGCTGACGCTGGCGCAAGAGATGGCCGATATTCACGCCCGCATGGGTCGCGTGATCCCGCTGCCCGATTTCGCCCGCCACGCGCCCTATATCCGCGCGATCAACCGGCTCAAGCGCGAAAAGAACGCCGTGATCCTGGCGCATAACTACATGACGCCCGAGATTTATCACGGTGTCGCCGATGTCGTGGGCGACAGCCTGCAGCTGGCGATCGAGGCGACCAAGGTCGAGGCCGAAACGATCGTGCAATGCGGTGTGCATTTCATGGCCGAGACCTCGAAGATCCTGAACCCGGCCAAGCGCGTGCTGATCCCCGATGTGCAGGCGGGCTGTTCGCTGGCCGAAAGCATCACGCCCGAGGGCATCGCGCAGATGCGGGCGCAATATCCCGGCGCGCCGGTGGTCAGCTATGTCAACACGACGGCGGCGGTCAAAGCCGCGTCCGACATCTGCTGCACCTCGGCCAATGCGGCGCAGATCGTGGCGGCCCTGCCCGAACAGACGATCATCATGACGCCCGATCAATATCTGGCGCAGAACGTGGCGAAAGCCGTGCCGCAGAAAAACGTCGTCTGGTGGGCGGGCTCCTGCATCGTGCATGAACAATATACGCCGCAAGACCTGCGCGATTTCCGCAGCTACCACCCCGGCACGAAGATCATCGCGCACCCCGAATGCCCGCCCGATGTGGTGGCCGAGGCGGATTTCTCCGGCTCGACCGCCGGGATGATCGATTTCGTGACGCGCGAAAAACCGGCGCAGGTGATGCTGGTCACCGAATGTTCGATGGCCTCGAACATCGCCGACGCCCTGCCCTCGGTCGAGTTTCTGGGGCCCTGCAACATGTGCCCCTACATGAAGATGATCACGCTGGAAAAGATCCTGTGGTCGCTGCATGCGGGCACCGAAGAGGTCATGGTCGATCCCGCCCTGATCGACAAGGCGCGGGCCGCGGTCGAACGCATGATCGACCTGTCGCGGAAACCGGCCCGGTGAGCGATCAGGTGATCGAGACCCCGCGCGTCGTCATCGTCGGTGCGGGGCTGGGGGCGCTTTATGCGGCGCTGAAACTGGCACCGCATCCGGTTCTGGTGATCTCGCCCGAGAGTTTGGGCGAGGGCGCTTCCTCGGCCTGGGCGCAGGGGGGTGTGGCTGCTGCGATGGCCCCCCCCGACAGCGCCGAGGATCACGCGAAAGACACCGAAACCGCGGGCGCAGGCACGGTCGATGCCGCCATCGCCCGGTTGGTGACGCAGGAGGCGCGCGACCGCATCCTCGATCTGACCGCCTTGGGCGCCCCCTTCGACCGCGATGCGCGGGGCGATTACGTGATGTCGCGCGAGGCCGCCCATTCCCGCCCCCGTGTCGTGCGGGTCAAGGGCGATCAGGCGGGCTACGAGATCATGCAGACGCTGATTGCCGCCGTGCGGGCTTGCCCGTCGGTGCAGGTGATCGAAGGCGTGATCGCGACACGGCTTGAGGTCGAAACCGGCACCGTCACCGGGCTTTGGGTTGAATCCGCGGCCTCGTCCACCGGCCGCGTGCTGATCCGCACCCCTGCGGTGTTGCTGGCGGGGGGCGGCTCGGGCGGGCTTTACGCCGTCACCACCAATCCGCCACGCATCCGCGGTCAGGTCATCGGCATGGCCGCCCGGGCGGGCGCGCTGATTGCCGATGCGGAATTCGTGCAATTCCACCCGACGGCGATTGCCACGGGCGAAGACCCTGCCCCCTTGGCGACCGAGGCGCTTCGCGGTGAAGGCGCCGTTCTGCGCAATGACCGGGGCGAGCGCTTCATGTTGCCGATCCATCCCGATGCCGAACTGGCGCCGCGCGATATCGTCGCCCGCGCCGTCTATCTGGAACGGCAGGCGGGGCGAAACCCGGTTCTGGACACCCGGCAGGTGCTGGGGGCCGATCTGCCGAAGCGCTTTCCCGCCGTGGCCGAAGCCTGCCTTTCAGCCGGAATAGACCCTGTTTTGCAACCGATCCCGGTCGCCGCCGCCGCGCATTATCACATGGGCGGGATCGCGGTGGATGACCGCGGCCACTCCTCGCTGAACCGGCTCTGGGTCTGCGGCGAGGCCTCTTCGACCGGGTTGCATGGGGCCAATCGGCTGGCCTCGAACGGGCTTCTGGAAGCGCTCGTCTTCGCCCGCATCTGCGCCGAGGGCATTGCCGACACCGTTCCCCTGTCAGGGGCCGATACCGTTGCCCTCTCCTTCCCGGCGGGCGGTTCCCCGGTGGACGAGGCCGCCGTGGCCCGGCTGCGGCAGGCGATGACCGATGGCGTCGGCGTCGTGCGCGACGCTGCGGGGCTGAAAGCCGCGCTGCGCACGCTTGCGGAAATCGAGGCCAATGCCGACCGCGAGGCGCTGCGCAACATGACCGCCACCGCCACGCTGATTGCCGCCGCGGCGCTGATCCGCACCGAAAGCCGGGGCGGCCATTACCGGTCGGACTTCCCGAAAACAGACCCTGTTCAAGCCAAACGCAGCTTTCTGACCCTGACCGAAGCGCTCGCCATCCGTGCCCGCGCGCTGGAGGAAGAATGACCCAACTGCCCGATTTCCTGCTCGAACCCGTGATCCGTGCCGCGCTGATGGAAGATCTGTCGCCGATGGGCGATGTCACCACCCGCGCCGTCGTGCCTGCCAGCACGCGGTATGAGGCGCGCGTCAACGCCCGCGAAGACGGTGTGGTTTCCGGCATGCAGGTCGCCGCCCTCGCCTTCCGCCTGGTCGATCCGGCGCTTGCGATCACGACCCATGTCGCCGACGGCCACCCCTGCACCAAGGGCCAATGCCTGATGACGGTTTCGGGCGCCGCGGCCTCGATCCTGATGGGCGAGCGCGTTGCGCTGAACTTCGCGGGCCGGATGACCGGCATCGCCAGCCTGACCGCCAGTTTCGTGGCGCAAACCCGGGGCACGAAAACCCGGATCACTTGCACCCGCAAGACCACCCCCGGCCTGCGCCTGATCGAGAAAACCGCGGTCGCGCATGGGGGCGGCTCGAACCATCGCTTTGGCCTCTCCGATGCGATCCTGATCAAGGATAATCACATCGCCGCCGCGGGGGGCATCCGCGCCGTGCTCGAGGCCGCGAAAGCCGCCCGCAGCCACATGATGCGCGTCGAGCTGGAGGTGGACAGCCTCGATCAGCTCGATCAGGCGCTGTCGATCGGTGGCGCCGACGTGATCTTGCTCGACAACATGGACACGCCCACCCTGCGCGACGCGGTGGCGTTGACCAAGGGACGGGTCGTTCTGGAAGCCTCGGGCAACATGCGGCTGGAGCGCATCGCCGAAGTGGCCGCGACCGGGGTTGATTACATCTCCTCGGGCGCGCTGACGCATTCGGCGCGCACCTTCGACCTCGGTCTCGACTTCTGAGGCCTCGATTTCTGCCGGAACAGAGCCTATTTCTTCAGGTGTTCGGCGAAACTGTCGAACACCTGCTCATAGACGGCGCGCTTGAAGGGCACGATCTTTTCCACCAGTTCCGCCGGTTCCATCCAGCGCCAGACCGAAAATTCCGGGTGCTCGGTGGCGATGTTCACATCGCTGTCCTGCCCCAGAAAGCGGAACAGGAACCATTTCTGCTTCTGGCCGCGATATTTCCCGCCCCAGATGTTGCCGATCAGCTCTTCGGGCAGGTCATAGACCAGCCAATCCTCGGTCTTGGCAAGCTTCTCGACCAGCTCCGGCCGGACCCCGGTTTCCTCCTGCAATTCGCGCAGCGCGGCTTCCTTCGGCCGTTCGCCCGCGTCGATGCCGCCCTGCGGCATCTGCCAGGCATCGCCCGGATTGTCGAGGCGCTGACCGGCAAAGATCAGCCCCTTTGCGTTGATCAGCACAAGGCCGACGTTCTTGCGATAGGGCAGCGCGGCAAGCTCTTCGGGGGTCATCTTGTCCTCATGTGGTAAGGGGGCCTTTCGGCCCCCAGTCCAGGATTACGGTTTTGCGGCGGCTTTCGGCTCATCGACCGGCACCAGCGTCTGACCGGCGACCGCCAGCCCCTTGATGATGTCGATCCCGTAGGCCAGCTGGAAATCCTCCAGCCGCAGCTTGGCGGCATCTTCGGCCTTGGCGCGTTCTTCCTCGGCCTGTTTCTTCTCGTCTTCGGTCATCGAGTCGTTCGACAGCACGCCGCGCAGATCGGCTTCGGACCGGGTGTCCGCAGTGTCCTCGGCCTTGTCGGTCTCGGGCGTGGCGGGCGGTTGCGGCACGACGATGTCGGGCGCAATCCCCAGGGCCTGGATCGACCGCCCCGAGGGCGTGTAATAGCGCGAGGTGGTCAGCCGCATCGCGCCGTCGCTCTGCACCGGAATGACCGTCTGCACCGAGCCCTTGCCGAAGCTTTTCGTGCCCACCACGATGGCGCGGTGATGATCCTGCAGCGCCCCGGTGACGATCTCCGACGCCGAGGCCGAGCCGCCGTTGATCAGCACGACGATCGGCTTGCCCGCGGCCAGATCGCCCGGCGTGGCGTTGAAGCGTTCGCTTTCCTCGGGCTTGCGGCCGCGTGTCGAGACGATCTCGCCCTTGTCGAGGAAGGCATCCGAGACCGCGATCGCCTGCGTCAGCAGCCCGCCCGGGTTGTTGCGCAGATCCAGGATCACCCCGTTCAGCTTGTCGATGCCGCCCGCTTCCCCGGCCAGCTTCTTCAGGCTTTCCTGCAGGTTCGGGAAGGTCTGGTCGTTGAAGGTGGTGATGCGCAGGATCGCGGTATTCGCTTCCAGCCGCCCCTTGACCGCGGTCAGCTTGATCGTGTCGCGGGTCAGCGTCACGTCAAAGGGCTCGGTCTTGCCTTCGCGCACGATCTTCAGCGTCACTTCGCTGCCGACCGGGCCGCGCATCTTGTCCACCGCATCATCCAGCGTCAGCCCCATCAGGCTTTCGCCGTTCACATGGGTGATGAAATCGCCCGACTGGATCCCCGCCGCCGAGGCCGGGGTGCCATCCATCGGCGAGACCACCTTGACCGCGCCGTTCTCCATCGTCACTTCGATGCCGAGACCGCCGAAAGAGCCGCGCGTCTGCACCTTCATGTCGTCATATTCTTCGGCCGGCATGTAGCTCGAATGCGGATCGAGCGAGGACAGCATGCCGTTGATCGCCGCCTCGATCAGCTTCTTGTCGTCGACCTGTTCGACGTAATCGGCGCGGATGCGGCGGAACACGTCGCCAAACAGGTCCAGCTCCTGATAGACCGAGGCCGGTTTCGACGCCTCCTCCGCCAGAAGCGGCGCCACCTGCACCGAGAGCAGCGTCCCGGCGATCGTTCCGCCCAGTGCGGCAATGACGAATTTCTTCATTTTCAGCCCTTGTTCTGGTCTTTCGTCGGGGTGAACCATGGCGCGGGGTCCACGGGCTTCTTGCCCTTCCTCAACTCGATATAAAGCGTCTCCGAGCGCGTGGCGCCACTCCCCATCTGCGCGTTCTTCAGGAAATCCTCGCCGAATTCCTGTGCTCCGGGTTCGCGCCCGCCCATCAGCCCGACCGGAGCCCCCGCGGCCAGCACGTCGCCGGTCTCACCATAGACACTGCCAAGCCCCGCCAGAACAAGAAGATAGCCTTCCGCCGGTTCGAGGATCATCACATTTCCGTAGTCCAGAAGCGGGCCGCGATAGCGGATCGTCGCGGGCCAGGGCGTCGTCACCAGCGCCGCGGGCGCCGTCGCCACAACCAGCCCCGGACGGCGGATGCCCGCCGCATCGGCCTCGTCGAACTTGCGCAGCACCGTGCCCAGAACCGGCATCGGCAGGCTGCCCTTGGCGCCCGCGAAATCCTCCATCGGCGCGCCGATATCGCCTTCAAGATCGGCCAGACCCGAGGCGAAGCCCTCCAGCGTATCGACGCTTTCGACCAGTTCGCGCAGCTCTTCGGGCTCTTCGAGATAGCGCCGCGGCAGCTTCGACCGATCGGCGACCGCCTTCGACAGCGCCGTCCGCGCCGCCTGCACCGAACCGAGCCCGGTTTCCAGCACCTTCTGCGCATTGCCCTGCACCGCGCGCAGATCCTCGATCTCGATCAGATCGGCGCGCATCTTTTCCGCCTCGGCCTGCAGCGCGGGCGTCACCGCGCCCAGCATCATCCCCGAACGCGCCGTGCCCAAAGGCCCCGAGGGATGCAGCAACAAAAGCGGCCCCTCGGTGCCGCTCATCGTGCTCATCACGCCGAGCAACCGGCCGATATCTTCGCGTTTCGCCTCGAATTTCGCGCGGATCTCGGCCTCGCGCACGGCGGCGCGGCGCAGCCCGTCGCGCAGCGCGCCAAGACCCTTTTCATAGGCCGAGATCGTCCGCGTCAGCGCCGCCACCCGGTCGGCCTTGGTCCGCGCCGCGTCCAAAGCCTCGATCGAGGCGCGCAGATCCTCGGCGGCCTTTTGCGCAACGTCACCGGCAGGGCTGGCCAAGGCCGCCCCCGCCGAAAAAAGGAAGGCAAGGACCGCCTGACGGATCATCTGTCGATCAGCGTCTTGCCGGTCATTTCCGGCGGCACGGGCAGCTGCATCAGATCGAGCAGCGTCGGCGCAAGGTCGGAAAGCCGCCCCGGATGCAGACTGACCCCGGCGGGACCACCGACCAGCGCCACCGGCACCAGGTTCGTCGTATGCGCCGTATGGGGCCCGCCCGTCACCGGGTCGATCATCGTCTCGCAGTTGCCGTGATCGGCGGTGATGATCATCGCCCCCCCGGCCTGTTCGAGCGCCGCCAGCACCCGGCCCAGATCGCGGTCGATCTCTTCGCAGGCCTTGATCGCGGCAGGCAGGCTGCCGGTATGGCCGACCATGTCCGGGTTGGCATAGTTGACGATGATCAGATCGTAACCCTTCTCGATCGCGGCGACGAAATGATCGGTGACCTCGGGCGCCGACATCTCGGGCTGCAGATCATAGGTCGCCACTTTCGGCGATTTCGGCATGAAGCGATCTTCGCCCGCCCAGGGCGCTTCCTTGCCGCCGTTCAGGAAGAAGGTCACATGCGGATATTTCTCGGTCTCGGCCAGATGGAACTGGGTAAGCCCCTGTTTCGAAACCCATTCGCCCAAGGTGTTGACGATGTCGCGCTTCGGATAAGCCGCCGTCATGTAGGCGTTATGCGTGACCGAATATTCCACCATCCCCAGCATCGCCGACCATTGCGGCCGCGCCGAGACGTCGAATTCCGCAAAGCCGGGCTCGCCCAAAGTGCGCAGGATCTCGCGCGCCCGGTCGGCGCGGAAGTTGAGGCAGAAGAAACCGTCGTTGTCCGCCGCGCCGGTATAGCCGCCGATCACCGTCGGCTTGATGAACTCGTCCATCTCGCCTTTCGCGTAGCTTTGCGCGACGGCCTCGGCGGGGGTGGCGGCGTTGAACCCCTGCCCTTTCACCATCGCGTCAAAGGCGGTGCCGACGCGTTCCCAGCGGTTGTCGCGGTCCATCGCCCAGTAGCGGCCGATGACGGTGGCGACAGAGCAGCCCGCGGGCAGACGCGCACACAGGTCATCGACAAAGCGCGCCGCGGAATCCGGGGCGACGTCGCGGCCATCGGTGATCGCATGCAGCACGACCGGAACCCCTGCCCCGGCAATCATCCTGCAAGCCGCCAGAACATGTTCGATATGGCCATGCACGCCGCCATCGGACACCACGCCCATCAGATGCGCCCGGCCCCCGGCGGTCTTCACTTTTTCAATGAAGTCAAGGATCGGCGCGTTCTGGAAAAAGCTGCCATCCTCGATCGCCAGATCGATCTGGCCCAGATCCATCGCCACGACGCGCCCGGCGCCGATATTGGTATGCCCGACTTCCGAATTCCCCATCTGCCCGCTGGGCAGGCCGACATCATTGCCGTGCGTGATCAGCGTCGCTTTCGGGCAGCTGGCGAAAACCCGGTCCAGGTTCGGCGTCTGCGCCAGTTTCGGCGCATTGCCCTCGGTCTCGGCGCGCTCGCCCCAGCCATCGAGAATGCACAGAACAACGGGTTTCGGACGGGTCATCGGCGCCTCCTGACGAATTTGCCCCTTCCTACGCTGCCCCGGCCGAAACGGCAAGTTCGGCGGGGTCAGACGCGGTGATAGGGCGTGCCCGCCAGAATCTGCCCGGCGCGGTAGAGCTGCTCGGCCAGCATCACCCGCACCAGCATATGCGGCCAGACCATCTTGCCAAAGGACAGCGACCAGTCCGCCTTCGCCCGCAGCGCAGGCGCGATCCCGTCGGCGCCGCCGATGACGAAAGTCACATCCCGCGCCGCATCGCGCCAGCCGCCCAGCCGCGTGGCAAATTCGGGCGAGGAGACCAGATCCCCCCGCTCGTCCAGCGTCACCAGCACCGATCCCGCGGGAACCGCACGGTCCAGCAGAACCGCCTCGGCCTCCATGCCCAGATTGCGCTTGTCCTCGACCTCAAGGATCGCGGCCGGCCCAAGACCAAAGGACCGCCCGGCCTTGCCGAAGCGGTCCAGATACTCATGGATCAGATCAAGCTCGGGGCCCTTGCGCAGCTTGCCCACCGCGCAGATGGTCACCTTCATGCGCCGATCAGACCTTGGCGCCGGTCGGCATCCACATCTTTTCAAGCTGATAGAATTCGCGCACTTCCGGGCGGAAGACATGCACGATCACATCGGTGGCGTCGATCAGAACCCAGTCGCCCTGATCCTTGCCCTCGATCTTGCAGCTGCGGCCAAAGGCTTCCTTCAGACGTTCGGTCAGCTTTTCGGCAATGGCGCCGACCTGACGCGACGACCGGCCCGAACAGATCACCATGTGATCGGCGATCGAGGACCGACCGCGCAGGTCGATCGAAACGATGTCTTCCGCCTTGTCGTCATCAAGGGAAGACAGCACGAGCGCCAGCACTTGATCGCTCGTTTCGGCATCCGTGACATTCATGGTCATGGATGCCACCGGTGCACCCGAAGCGACGGGCGCGGCATTGAGATGAGACAGGACATTGTCCTCCGAAACTCCACACGCCACTAACCCCGGGCGCCAGGTCGAAGCCAAACTTAACATCGCGGGGGCGAAATCTCAACCGATGGGCGACAGAATTGCTGAAGCCGTGGCAAAGGGTGTCACATCGCGGCCAATTTCCTTGCGTCAAGACCCGCCTTGGCCTATATCGCCGCCATGATCCGCATCTTCGACATGGACGATCGCGCCCGGCTTCGGGAACGCTTTTACGGCGAAAGCCGTTCCATCCTCGCCCGACTTTGACGTTGGCCGCGGGGGCTTCGCCCTGTCTGTCCGGCCGTTTCGGCCACCGATCTTCCTCAGCTATCCAAAGAGAGAGCCATGTCCGCTCCGAAGACCCTTTATGACAAGATCTGGGATGCCCATGTCGTCAGTGAAGACGCCGATGGCACCTGCCTGCTCTATATCGACCGCCATCTGGTCCATGAAGTGACCAGCCCGCAGGCCTTCGAGGGCCTGCGCCTGGCCGGTCGCAAGGTCCGCTGCCCGGAAAAGACCATCGCCGTGCCGGATCACAACGTCCCCACCACCGAGGGCCGTGAAAAACATATCGAAAACGAGGAAAGCCGGATCCAGGTCGAGGCGCTTGACAAGAACGCCCGCGACTTCGGCATCCATTACTATCCGGTGACCGACATCCGTCAGGGCATCGTGCATATCGTCGGCCCGGAACAGGGCTGGACGCTGCCCGGCATGACCGTCGTTTGCGGCGACAGCCACACCGCGACGCATGGCGCCTTTGGCGCGCTGGCGCATGGCATCGGCACCTCGGAAGTCGAGCACGTTCTGGCGACGCAGACGCTGATCCAGAAGAAATCGAAGAACATGAAGGTGGAAATCACCGGCCAATTGAAGCCGGGCGTCACCGCCAAGGATATCACGCTGGCGGTGATCGGCCTGACCGGCACCGCGGGCGGCACCGGCCATGTGATCGAATATTGCGGCGAGGCGATCCGCGCGCTTTCCATGGAAGGCCGGATGACGGTCTGCAACATGGCGATCGAGGGCGGGGCGCGCGCCGGTCTGATCGCGCCGGATGAGACCACCTTCAACTACGTCCGCGGTCGTGCCCATGCGCCGAAAGGCGCGCAGTTCGAAGCCGCGCTGGCTTGGTGGAAGACGCTTTTCACCGACGAAGGCGCGCATTTCGACAAGGTCGTGACGATCCGCGGCGAGGATATCGAGCCCGTCGTCACCTGGGGCACCTCGCCCGAGGACGTGCTGCCGATTTCGGCCGTGGTCCCCGCGCCCGAGGATTTCACCGGCGGCAAGGTCGAGGCGGTGAAACGCTCGCTGGATTACATGGGCCTGACCCCGGGTCAGAAGCTGACCGACATCGCCATCGACACGGTCTTCATCGGGTCGTGCACCAACGGCCGCATCGAAGACCTGCGCGCCGCGGCGAAGATCGTCGAAGGCAAGAAGATCAAGCCCGGCATGCGGGCGATGGTGGTTCCGGGCTCGGGTCTGGTCCGGCATCAGGCGGAAGAAGAGGGCATCGCGCAGATCTTCATCGACGCCGGGTTCGAATGGCGTCTGGCGGGCTGCTCGATGTGCCTTGCGATGAACCCCGACCAGCTGGGCGAATATGAGCGCTGCGCCTCGACCTCGAACCGCAATTTCGAGGGCCGTCAGGGTTACAAGGGCCGCACCCATCTGGTCAGCCCGGAAATGGCCGCCGCCGCGGCGCTGACCGGTCACCTGACCGATGTCCGTGAACTGATCTGAGGGGGCAAAGCCATGAAGAAGTTCGAAAAATTCACCGGAATCGCCGCCCCCATGCCGCTTGTCAACATCGACACCGACATGATCATCCCGAAAGGGTTCCTGAAGACGATCAAGCGCACCGGCCTTGGCGTGCATGCCTTCGACGAGATGCGCTATGACCGTGCGGGCAACGAGATCGCCGATTTCGTGCTCAACAAGCCGCAATACCGCAAGACGGAAATCCTGATCGCGGGCGACAATTTCGGCTGCGGCTCCTCGCGCGAACATGCGCCCTGGGCGCTCGCGGATTTCGGCATCAAGGTGATCGTCTCGACCTCGTTCGCGGATATCTTCTTCAACAACTCCTTCAAGAACGGGATGCTGCCGATCGTGCTGCCCGCCGAACAGGTGGAGCTGCTGATGAAGGATGCCGACCGCGGCGAGAATGCCCGGATGACGGTGGATCTGGAAGCGCAGGAGATCACCACCTCGGACGGTCAGGTGATCAAATTCGAGGTCGATGCCTTCAAGAAGCACTGCCTGCTCAACGGGCTCGATGACATCGGGCTGACGCTGGAAAAGGCTGCGGCGATCGACAGCTTCGAGTCGCAATCGGCGCAAAGCCGCCCTTGGGTCTGAGCCCTTTAGTGGCGCCAAGACCTTGAAACACAAGATGAAGGGCCGCCCACTGGGCGGCCTTATTTTTGCACCAAAATTGATGCATTCGCGCACTAGTTCTTCCCAGAAAACGTCTGATTATGGTCCGAGACGTTAAGCATTGGTTGCCACCCCCGGCGAAACAGGGCAATTCCATGGCAAGAATGAGGCATCTCGCCACAATTGGCGGCAACGACTGGCACGGTTCCGGCAAAGCATCGGAACTGGCAAGGGCAAAGGGCAGGATCGTGGTGGCACGTTATCTTGGCGCATTGGTGCGGGCAATTCTGGTCCTTGCGGCCATCGCCCTGCCGTCGCTTCTGCTTCCGTCGATCAGCGACGACACCGGCCAGATCGTCGCCCTTGTGGGGATCTTTGCCGCCGCGCTGACCTTTTTCGAATATGCCTCGGTCTATCCGGGGCTGATCGAATTCCGCGACGCGCCGCCTTTCAACCGCATCCGCTATGCCTTGCTGGTGGTGACGGTGGGCCTGCTGTCGATGGTGGTTCTGGCCCGGACCGAACCCTCGACGCTGACGCTTTTCGTCGATGTGCTGGGCTCGGCGATGGCGCGGTCGATCGATCTGCCTTATTCGCCGGTGCGGCTTCTGGTGCTGATGCTGCCCGCAGACGCCTCGGCCGAGCAGATCGGGATCCTCCGCACCGCGGGCGGCATCGCCTACATGACCTCGCTGATCACGATGGGGTCTTTCGTGGTGATGATCCGCGCGACGGGCTGGCCGACCTCGGGGCAGGGGTTCAACGTCTGGGTCAACCTGCCGACCTTCGACCCCACGGCGGGCGGCGATGTCGTCGAACGTCTGCGCCGCGACGCCTGGTTCAACATTGCGCTGGGCTTCCTTTTGCCCTTCCTTATCCCGGCGGTGATCAAGGCGGTTTCGGCGGGCTTTTCCCCGGTGACGCTGGACGCGCCGCATACGATGATCTGGACGGTGACGGCATGGGCTTTCCTTCCCGCCAGCCTGCTCATGCGCGGCATCGCGATGGGCCGGGTGGCCAGCATGATCGAGGAAAAACGCCGCGTCTCGGGCCTTGCGGAGTTGCATCCGGCCTGATCGCGGTGCTCCTCGGCCTTCCCGCCGCGGCCGAAACGCTGCGGCTGGCGACCTTTTCCGCAGGCCTGTCGCGCCCCGGTCCGGGGCTGGTGCTGGCGGCGCTGCAAAAGGGTGATGATCCGCAGATTGCGGCGGCCGTGGCCGTGATCGTCGCGGCGCAGCCCGATGTTCTGCTGCTCACCGATCTGGACTGGGACTATCGGTCCGAGGCGCTGGGCGCCTTGCAAAAGCGGCTGGCGGGGCAGGGGCTTGACTACCCCTTTGCCCATGCGCCGCAGCCCAATACCGGGATCGACACCGGCTTCGACATCGACGGCAACGGCAGGCTCTCCGAGCCGCGCGATGCGCAGGGCTACGGGCAATTCACCGGCCAGCACGGTCTGGCGCTGCTCACGAAACGGCCGATCCTGGCGGATCAGGCGCGGGATTTTTCGGGGTTTCTGTGGGCGGATCTGCCCGGATCGCAACTCCCGCAGGCGAACCTGCCAGAGGGCGCCGAGACGGTGCAGCGGCTTGCCTCGACCGCGTTCTGGGATGTGCCAGTGCAGACCGGGGCAGGGGTCCTGCATCTGTGGGCCTATGCCGCGACGACCCCGGTCTTTGACGGGCCCGAGGATCGCAACGGCCGTCGCAACGGCGATGAAACCGCGTTCTGGCGGCACTATCTGAACGGCGACTTGCCGCAGGCCCCCGCTGCCCCCTTCGTGATCCTGGGCCTTGCCAACCTTGACCCCGACCGCGGCGAGGGGCAGCGAAATGTCATGCAACGCCTTCTTGCCGATCCGCGGCTGCAGGATCCGCGCCCGACCGCCCCCGATGCGCCACCGACCCACCCGCTTGCCACCGCCGATTTCGGCGGCGGCGTCGGCCCGCTGCGGCTGGATTACATCCTGCCCGCCGCCGGGCTGACGGTTCTGGCCGCGGGCACGATCGGCGATCCGCAGGCGGGCAGACACCGTCTTGTGTGGGTCGATCTGGCCCTGCCGTAAGACCCGCGCTTGACCCGGCACCGGCCCTCGGCTAGGCCGCTTGCAACCCTTGTTCCGTTGGAGAAAATGATGGCCAACCCTTCCCTTCTCATCCTTGCCGGTGACGGCATCGGCCCCGAGGTCATGGCCGAAGTGAAGAAGATCATTTCCTGGTATGGCGACAAGCGCGGGCTGGCCTTCGACGTTAGCGAGGATCTGGTCGGCGGGGCCGCCTATGATGTCCACGGCGTGCCGCTGGCCGATGCGACGATGGCCAGGGCGCAAGAGGTCGATGCCGTGCTGCTGGGCGCCGTCGGCGGGCCGAAATATGACGTGCTCGATTTCTCGGTGAAACCGGAACGCGGCCTTTTGCGGCTGCGCAAGGAAATGGACCTTTACGCCAACCTGCGCCCCGCGCAGTGCTTCGACGCGCTGGCCGATTTTTCCTCGCTGAAAAAGGATGTCGTCGCCGGTCTGGATATCATGATCGTGCGCGAACTGACCTCGGGCGTCTATTTCGGCACGCCGCGCGGCATCACCACGCAGCCCGACGGCTCGCGCGTGGGCATCAACACCCAGGTCTACACGACCGAGGAAATCCGCCGCGTCGCCCGTTCGGCCTTTGAGCTGGCGCGTCGTCGCGGCAACAAGGTCTGCTCGATGGAGAAGGCCAATGTGATGGAATCGGGCATCCTGTGGCGCGAGGAAGTGCAATGGGTGCATGACAACGAATATCCGGATGTCGAGCTCAGCCACATGTATGCCGACAACGGCGCCATGCAGCTGGTGCGGCGGCCGAAGCAATTCGACGTGATCGTCACCGACAACCTGTTTGGCGACGTGCTCTCGGACTGCGCCGCGATGCTGACCGGCTCGCTGGGCATGCTGCCCTCGGCCAGCCTTGGCGCGCCGATGGCGAATGGCCGTCCGAAGGCGATGTATGAGCCCGTGCATGGCTCGGCGCCCGATATCGCGGGACAGGGCAAGGCGAACCCGATCGCCTGCATCCTCTCCTTCGCGATGGCGCTGCGCTACAGCTTCGATCAGGGCGACGAGGCGACGCGCCTTGAAAAGGCGATCGAGAAAGTGCTGGCCGATGGCGTCCGCACCGCCGATCTGATGGGCCCCGAGGGCGGCAAGCCGGTTTCGACCACCGAAATGGGCGACAAGATCATCGAGGCGCTGAACGCCAGCCTCTGATCTTCCGACCAGACGACAGGACGGCGCGAGGGTAATCCCCCGCGCCGTTTTCATTGGCGCCGCTTGCATCCGGGCCGCTTCGGCGCGATTGTCAGCGGTAACGGAGGACATCCATGCATTCGGGCAAGCAGAACGCGAAAGGGGCCGGTCTGGGGCTTCTGTCGATGGCGATCTATGCGACGCATGACGCGGTGGTGAAGCAGCTGGGCTACAGCTATTCCGCGGTGCAGATCATCTTCTTCGCCGCGCTGCTGTCCTTTCCGCTTCTCACCGTCATCTTGCTGCGTGATCCGCGCGCGGGCAGCCTGCGCCCGGTGCGGCCGTTCTGGGTGATCCTGCGCGCTGTCGCCACCGTCGCCACCTCGGTCAGCGCCTTTTACGCCTTTGCGCATCTGCCGCTGGCGCAGGTCTATCCGCTCTTGTTTGCCATGCCGCTGCTCCTGACGATCATGGCGATTCCGATCCTGGGCGAGCGCGTCGGCTGGCATCGCTGGGCCGCGGTCATCGTCGGGCTGATCGGGGTGATCATCGTCGTGCGCCCCGGTCAGGCCGAACTGGGCCTCGGGCATCTGGCCGCAGTCTGCGCCGCCTTCTGCGGCGCGCTCGCCTCGGTGATCGTGCGCAAGATCGGCCATGAGGAACGCTCGGTCGTGCTGCTGCTCTCGCCGCTTCTGGGCAACTTTCTGGCGATGGGGGTGGCGCTGCCCTTCGTCTGGGTGCCCCTGCAACTGCCCGACCTTGGTCTGATGGCGATCGTTGCGCTCTTCGGCCTTGTCGCGGCTTTCCTCAGCATTCTGGCCTATCGGCTGGGCGAGGCGGTGATCGTTGCGCCGATGCAATATTCGCAGATCCTTTGGGCGGTCTTCTTCGGCTGGGTGCTGTTTCACGAGCCGGTGGATGCCCGGACGCTGGTCGGCGCGGGGGTGGTGATTCTGTCCGGGCTTTACATCGTCTGGCGCGAAAGCACCGCCGACGTGTCGCAAAACACCCCGGTGCTGCGGACCCGCGGCCGCACCGAAACGGTGACCACGCCGCGGCCTTCGATCCTGCAACGGGCGCTGAATGCGGGAACGCGCAGATAGCCGCACGAATCCCCCTTGCAAATACCTTCGGGGTTCGGTAACTCCCGCCCCACACGGTCGGAGCGTAGCGCAGCCTGGTAGCGCACCTGCTTCGGGAGCAGGGGGTCGGAGGTTCGAATCCTCTCGCTCCGACCATGTAAATCCCCCTGAAATCGCTTTCGAATTGCCGCCCCTATGGGAGGTCAAGGCCGCGCGGTGGCCTCGCTTGGCAGCACCAGCGCCAGACGCGTCGCCGCCTGCACAAGGCCCGAGACATCATTCGCCTCGCACAGCAGGAAGGCCGCCCGTTCCGCCTTCTCGACCTGACCCTGCCAGATCAAGGTAACGATCTGAAGGAAAAGCGATTCATGCGCGGTCATCATGGCCGCACAGCCGCTGCAATCCGGGTTCGAGAACCGGAACATCGAGCGCCGCGACCGCCCCATCTGCTCCAGCATCCCGGCCAGCGCGGCAAAGACCTGCGGCCCCTCGATCTCTCCCCAGACCGACGAAGCCAGCGCCAGACCGCGCTGCCAGCTGTGCCGTTCCGGGGCGATCTGGCTTTGAATCTGCAGCCGCAGGATCTGCAGCAGCGCCCAGGGCTGTGATCCCGGCGCGGGCGCGGGGCCAAAGGCGGTGCGAGACGAACAACCGGAATGCGACATCGGCGAACCTTTCGAAAGGGAAGGGGGGGCTGCCGTGCGCAAGGCTGGGTGGGGAATAGTTGACTGTTTTACTTGGTCACGTCAAGTCTGCGCCTTGCCGCAAGGCCCGGGATATGATACCCATACCCCTATAGCTATACCGAAAGCCAGCATGTCCCACCTGACCCATCCCGAAGACAAGACCGCCCTTTTGTCGCGCATCCGTCGCCTCAAGGGGCAGATCGAGGCGATCGAACGCGCCGTCGAGGCCGATCGCGACTGCGGCGGCATCCTGCATCTGGTCGCCTCGGTGCGCGGCGCGGTCAGCGGCCTGACCGCTGAACTGATCGAATCGCATCTGGCGCATCACATCCGCGAGGTCGACGACCCCGAGGCCCGCAAGCGCGGCGCAGAGGAATTGTCCAAGGCGTTGCGGATCTATCTGAAATAGAGGCTCCCATGCACGATCACGCCGAACATCCCGCCGCCGCGTCCCGTCTTGCCGGGATGGCGGCGCCGCACGAGCATGTCTTTCTGGGCGCGGCGCACGACCGCAATGCCCGCCGCACCCGGCTGGTGATCGGCATCACCGCGGCGATGATGCTCGCCGAGATCGTCGCGGGCACCGTCTTCGGCTCGATGGCGCTGCTGGCCGATGGCTGGCACATGGCGACCCATGCGGCGGCGCTGACGATCACTGCGGCCGCCTATGCCTATGCGCGACGGCAGGCCCGCAACCCGGCCTTCAGCTTCGGCACCGGCAAGATCGGCGATCTGGCGGGCTTTGCCAGCGCGGTGGTGCTGGCCGTGGTGGCGGTGCTGATTGCCGCGGAAAGCCTCTGGCGGCTGGCCAATCCGGTCGGCATCGACTTCGCCCAGGCGATTGCCGTCGCGGTGATCGGGCTCGTCGTGAACCTCGGCTCGGCAGCGCTGCTGCACGAGGGTCATCATCCCCATCATGACCACCATCACGGCCACGATCATCATCATAACGGTCATGACAGCAACCTGCGCGCCGCCTATCTGCATGTTCTGGCCGATGCGCTGACCTCGGTTCTGGCGATCGTGGCGCTGATCGGCGGGCGGATCTGGGGCTGGGTCTGGCTGGATCCGGCCATCGGTCTGCTGGGGGCGCTGGTGATCGGGCGCTGGGCCTTCGGGCTGATGAAACAGACGGGCGGCGTGCTCGTCGATCACATCCCGCAAGACGAAACGCTGCCCGCCGAGATCCGCGCGGCGCTCGACCCGGTGGCCCGGATCACCGACCTGCATCTGTGGCAGCTTGGGCCGGGGCAACACGGCGCCATCGTCGCGCTGACGGCCGACGCCCCGCAGCCCCCCGCCGCCTATCGCGCAAGGCTGGCGCATCTGCGCGAGCTTGCCCATGTCACCATCGAGGTGAACCCGGCCCGCTGATCTGCCCCCTTGCCGCTTGGCACGCTTCTCGCAGCCCCTCGGCAGCCGGGCTTTGACGGCTGCGCGCTTTTGACCCATACTATTTCAGTCAGGAATGGCGCAGTTCTTGACTTATCCAGTCAGATTAAGCGAGGCAGTCGGATGACCATGGCTTTTCACCCCGATCTGAAGGCGTTGCCTTTGGCGATGGCGCCCCTTGGGGTGGCGCTGACCGTGCAGAGCCTGTCCGGCTGCGCCGATTTTTCGGCGCGGATGCTGGCGATGGGCATCGGCCCGGGTCGGGTGATCCGGCTGATGCAGCGCGAGGGCTGTCATGTGGTGCTGGCCGTCGGCGACAGCCGCTTCGGCATCGGCCGCGGCGTGGCGCAAAAGATCCTGGTCATCGAGTCCCGCACGGGGGATCTGAAATGACCCTGCACCTCAAGGACATGAAGGTCGGCACCCGGGGCCGGGTGCTGCGTCTGGCGGGCGGCGCGGGGGGCTACCGCGCGAAACTTCTGTCGATGGGCCTGACGCCCGGGGCCGAATTCACCGTGCAGCGGGTGGCGCCGATGGGCGATCCCGTGGAAATCGCGCTCCGCGGCTTCCGTCTGACCCTGCGCAAGGCCGAGGCCGATGCGTTGCAGGTCGAAATGCTGTCGGAGGACGCACAATGAAGAAACTGATCGTCGGCACCGTCGGCAACCCGAACTGCGGCAAGACCACCTTGTTCAACGCGCTGACCGGCGCCCGGCAACAGGTCGGCAACTGGCCCGGCGTCACCGTGGAACGCAAGTCGGGCAGGTTCCGCGAAGCCACGACCGAGGTCGAGCTGATCGACCTGCCGGGCACCTATTCGCTTGATGCCTCCGAAGGGGATCTGTCGCTGGACGAACAGATCGCCCGCGATTTCGTCGCCGCGCGGGAAGCCGATGTGGTGCTCAATATCGTCGATGCCTCGAACCTGGAACGCAACCTTTACCTGACCGCGCAACTGCTGGAAATGAAGGTTCCGGTGGTGCTGGCGGTCAACATGCTCGACATCGCCGAGGCGCGCGGGCTCAAGCTTGATCTTGCGGCGCTGTCCGCCAGCCTCGGCTGCCCGGTTTACGGCGTCGTCGCGGCCGAGGGCCGGGGCGTTGCCGCGCTCAAGGCCGGTCTGGCGGCGATGGGCCATGAAATCGTCCTGCCGCGCCGGGCCAGTTTCCACGCCGCGCCGGTGCAGGCGGCGGTCGCCGCGCTGCGTCCGCGGATCGAGCCGCTGGCCACCGCGCGCGGGGTGGAGCCTGACTGGGCCGCGCTCTCGCTGCTGGAAAGCGACAGCCTTTTGGGCGACACGCCCGATCCGGCGCTGGTCACGGCGCTGACGCAGGCCCGCAAGGATCTGACGGAAAAACTGGGCGAGGACATCGACATCGCTCTCGCCGATGCCCGTTACGGCTTCATCGGCACGGTGATGGCGGCCACGATCCGCGATCAGCGCCGGGTGTCGGAAACCACCTCCGACCGGATCGACCGGGTGGTGCTGAACCGCATCTTCGGGGTGCCGATCTTCCTTGCGCTGATGTATCTGATGTTCCTCTTCACCATCGACATCGGCGGCGCCTTCATCGATTTCTTCGACATCGCGGCGGGGGCGATCTTTGTCGACTGGCTGGGCAATGCGATGAGCGCCATCGGCACCCCCGACTGGCTGCGCGAGATCGTCGCCACCGGCCTTGGCGGCGGCGTGCAGACGGTGGCGACCTTCATTCCGATCGTCGTCTTCCTGTTCCTCTTCCTCTCGGTGCTAGAGGATTCAGGCTACATGGCCCGGGCGGCCTTTGTGATGGACCGCGCGATGCGGGCGATCGGCCTGCCCGGCAAGGCCTTCGTGCCGCTGATCGTCGGCTTTGGCTGCAACGTGCCCGCGGTCATGGCCACCCGCACGATCGAGCGTCACCGCGACCGGCTGATGACGATCCTGATGGCGCCCTTCATGTCCTGCGGCGCGCGTCTGCCGGTCTATGCGCTCTTCGCTGCCGTCTTCTTCCCGGGCCATGGCGGGCTGATCGTGTTCAGCCTTTACATGGCGGGGATCGGGGTGGCGATCCTGTCGGGCCTGGTGATGAAATCGACGCTGCTCTCGGGCCCCGTCACGCCTTTCGTGATGGAACTGCCGCCCTATCACGTGCCGACGCTGAAGGGCGTGGTGATCCGCACCTGGGAAAAGACCCGCAATTTCGTGACCCAGGCGACGAAAATCATCGTGCCGATGGTGATGGTTCTGAACGTTCTGAACTCGATGGGCACCGATGGCAGCTTCGGCAATGCCGACAGCCGCAATTCGGTGCTCAGCGAAATCGGCCGCTCGATCACGCCGATCTTCGCGCCGATGGGCATGACCGAGGAAAACTGGCCCGCCGCCGTCGGCGTCTTCACCGGCATTCTGGCGAAAGAGGCTGTCGTCGGCACGCTCGATGCGCTTTACGCCGAGGCGGGCAAGGCCGATGCCGCCGCCGCTGCGGCCGGGATCGAGGAAGAAGCCCCCGCCGAGGCAGAGGCGCCCTTCCGCCTCTCTGCCGCGCTGGGCGAGGCCGTGGCGACCGTGCCCGCGAACCTTGGCGATGCGCTGGCGAACTGGACCGACCCGCTCGGCCTTGGCGAGATCGAGGCGCAGGCGGGGGCGAATGCCACCCCCACCGGTCAGGCGATGCTCTCCCGCTTCGACGGCGCCGCCGGGGCCTATGCCTATCTGCTCTTCATCCTGCTCTACTTCCCCTGCACCGCGGCGCTGGCGGCGATGGTGCGCGAGGCCGGCATCGGCTGGACCGTCTTCGTGGCGGGCTGGGCGACGGCGGTGGGCTGGATCCTTGGCACCGGCGTCTATCAGGCGGCGCGATTCAGCCTGCACCCCGGGGCCTCGGCAAGCTGGCTGGTCGGTCTGGCGCTGGTCTCGGCGGCGATGTTCGGCGGGTTGCGGATCTGGGCGAACCGGGCCGAGCGCGCCCGCGCCGTGGCGGCCCAGTAGGAGGCACGGATGGCGCTGCAAGACATTCAGGACTACGTCGCCCGGGTCGGCCGGGCGAGCCTGCGCGATCTGAGCCTGCATTTCGGATCCTCGCCCGAGGCGATGCGCGACATGGCCGGGCGGCTGGTCCGCAAGGGACGGCTTGTCCTTGCGGTCGAGGAAGCCGCCTGCTGCGGCTGCAAGTCGAAGCAGGGCTGCGCCGCGGCGGAATATTACTGCTTGCCTCAGACGAGCGACGCCGCCTGAGGCAGAAGCCACACCCCCTTGCGCGGCGCGGTGTTGAGGCACAGCTGACAGCGATAGGCCCGTGACAGCAGCGGCGCCGTCATCACCTCCTCGGGCGGGCCCGAGGCCGCGATCCGGCCCGCCTCCATCAGCACCATCGCATCGGCATGCATCGCGGTCAGGTTCAGGTCATGCATCACCGCCACGACGCCGCCGCCCGCATCGGCAAAGTGGCGCAAGACCGCCATCACCTGCAGCTGATGGCCGATATCAAGCGCGGCCACCGGCTCATCAACGAAAAGCCAGGCCGGGCGGCCGTCTGCGACCGGCTCCCAGACCTGCGCGCGCACCCTTGCCAGATGGCCGCGCGCCTGCTCGCCCCCTGACATGTCCTGAAAGAATCCGTCGATCTTTGCCGCCAACCCGACCTCGGCCAGCGCGGCCTCGACCACGCCCGCGCGCGCGGCACTGGCCCCGGCCTGATGTCCCATCGCCACCACCTCGCGCAGGGTGAAGGGAAAGCCAAGCGTGCTCGCCTGCGGCAGCACCCCCCGGCGCAGGGCCAGATCGCGGGGCGACAGTTTCGCTACCGCTTCGCCCTCCAGCAGAACCACGCCGCCGCCCGGCAGATCCCCGGTCAGGCGACGCAGAAGCGTCGTCTTGCCCGATCCGTTCGGCCCGACGATGGCGGTGATCTGGCCCGGCCGGGCCGCGACATCGAGCCGGTGCAGAACCTCGCGGCCGCCCAGTTTCGCGGTGATGTCTGTGGCACTCAGCATCGGTCAAATCTCCACGACGGCGCGACGGGCGAGCAGGATCCAGAGGAACACCGGGGCGCCGATCAGCGCCATGATGATGCCGATCGGCAATTCGGAAGGGGCCACGACCAGCCGCGCGACGGTATCGGCGGCGATCAGGAGTGCCGCGCCAAAGAGCGCCGAGAGCGGCAGCAGCAGCCGGTGCGACGGCCCGATGGCAAGCCGCAGGATATGCGGCACGACGATGCCCAGAAAGCCGATGCCCCCCGAAACCGCCACCGCCGCCCCGGTCATCGCCGCGACCGACAGGATCGCGCCGCGTTTCACCCGCTCGACCGGCACGCCCATGTGATGCGCCACTGCCTCGCCGAGCGCCATCGCATCCAGACCGCGGGCAAGGAAGGGGGCAAGGGCCAGTCCCGCCAGCAGGATCGGCGCGGCGGCGCTCAGCTTCAGCCAGTTCGCCCCGGCCAATGATCCGAGCCCCCAGAAGGTCAGGTCGCGCAGCTGGTTGTCATCGGCGAGATAGATCAGGATGCCGGTCACCGCGCCTGCGAGCGCGCCCAGCACGATCCCCGCCAGCAACAGCGTCGCGATCGAGGTTTGCCCGCGCAGGCTGGCGATGCGGGCAAGGATCAGCACCGCCGCCCAGCCGCCCGCGAAAGCGGCCAAAGGCACGACATAGGGCCCGGTTGCGGCCCGGAATGCCGCGGGCAGGAACCCGCCCAGAACGATGGCCGCCACCGCACCGAGCCCCGCGCCCGCGCCGACACCGACCAGCCCCGGATCGGCCAGAGGATTGCGGAACAGCCCCTGCATCAGCGCACCGGACACGGCAAGGCCCGCGCCCACCAACGCCCCCATGAACAGCCGCGGCAGCCGGATGTCGAGCAGGATCGCCCGCTCGACCGGCGACAGATCGCGGCTCAGCGGTTCCCAGGGCAAAAGCCCCGAGGCGCCGAGGCTCAGGCTTGCCGCCGCCGCCAGCGCAAGCGCAAAAAGCAGCGCCGCCGTCACCAGCGGCACCGGCAGCCGTTGCGGCAGCCCGGCCCGGCGCGGCCGCGGCGCGGCAAGCGTCGTTTCGGCCATGTCACGGCGCCTTCGGAGCAAGCGCGGCATGCAGCGCGCTGATCGCCTCGGGCGTGCGGGGGCCGAAGCCCAGAAGCAACATCCCGTCCATCCGCACCACCCGGCCCGCCTTTGCGGCGGGCGTCGCGGCCAGCGCCGGATGGCTGGTCAGATCGGCCGCGCCATGCCCGCCCGCGTCCTCGCCCGTGCGCGCCATCATCAGGATTACCTCGGGCGCCGCCGTTGCAATCGCCTCGTCGCCCAGGGCCTTGTAGCCGTCAAAGCCGGTCAGCACATTCTGCCCGCCCGCCAGCGCGATCATCGCCGCGGCCGAGGTGCCCGTGCCCGCCCCGGTCAGCCGCCCGCCCGCGTTCGAGAGGATAAAGAGCACCCGCGGCTTCGGCCCGCTGTCCTGTGCCACCTGCGCCAGAGCCGCCGTCATCTCGGCCTCCAGACGGGCGGCCAGCGCTTCGCCCTTGTCGGCCACGCCCAAAGCCGCGGCCACGGTGCGGACCTTGTCCAGAACCGCTTCGGGCGTATGACCCTCGGGCACGGGGACAAGCTTCACCCCGGTTTCGCGCAGGGTTTCCAGCGTCTCGGGCGGGCCCGCGCCTTCGGTCAAAAGGATCAGATCGGGCGCGACCGAAAGCACGCCCTCGGGCGAAAGCGCCCGCATGTAGCCGACATCGGGCAGGGCGGTGACCGTCGCGGGATAGGTCGAGGTGGTGTCGCGCCCGACCAGTCGCCCCGCCTCGCCCAGAGCCGCCACCACTTCCGTCACGCCGCCGCCGATCGAGAGCACGCGGTCTTGCGCGGCCAGCCAGCCCGGCACCAGCGCAAGGACCGCGGCACAGACAAGCGCCCTCATTCCGCCGCCTCCCGCAGCGGGGCGTCGGGCATCTCGGCCACCAGCGTGTTCCACTCGGCCACCGCCTGCGCGCCCGCCCGCAGCACGCCGAAGATCTGCGCGATCAGCAGCCCGCGCGCATCGAAGAACTCGACCGAATGCGCCGGGCCGCGGGCGGTGTTCTTCACCACGGCATAGATTTCCGCGATCTCGTCCATGCGCAGATGCAGATCGAAGCCGTGATCGAACAGCGTGATCCAGGGCCCGGCATCGCCCACCCGCCCGACCGGGCCGGTGTGGATCTCGATGCAGCCGCGGTTGCCGACGAAGATCATGATCGGCACCTCGATTTCGGCGGCACGATAGAGCAGCCGCTCGACCGAGCCCGGGGCAAGGCGGCGCACGAAAGGCGCCCCGGCAAGCCGATAGGCGCCCAGCCGGTTCATCTTCAGCTTCGCGCACAGCCGCAGGAACTGATGCGTGTCTTCGAGCGCCGCCCAGCCGCTGCGCAGCTCGTCAAGCTTCGCCGGATTGGCCTTCGCCACCTCGGGCGGCTGCCGCGGCGCCAGCGCCAGCACCGCGCCCTGATCGGCAAGCCGCAGATCGTCGAGCAGCGGCTGCCACTGCCCGACATCGCTGCCCGGGCGCAGATGCACCTTGTGCACCGCATCCCCCGCCGCATCAAAGATCTGCAACGAGCGTTTCACCCCCTTTTCGGTCTCTTCCTCCAGCGCGAAGGCATGCACCCACTGCGCCGGGAAAAGCCGCAGGTCGATTTCCTCGTTCACCACCAGCGCCGCATGCGGTCCCGGGCGGTAATCGTCATAGACGCCGACCTTTTCGATCACGCAGGCATCGTTGCGGGTCAGCGCCATGAGCGGCCCGAAAGCGGTCAGCCGCGGCATCAGCAGATCGGGGCTGGCGGCGATCCTTGTGGCGCCAAAGCCGATCTGGGCCGCGCAGATTTCCGCCTCGGCCAGGCCCAGCTGGGCGGCCAGATCGCGGGCATGCAGGCGGCGGTCCAGCGCCCGGGCCTTGCGGATGTCTTCGGGGCTGAGGCGCGTCATGGGCTCTCCTTTCAACATGGATCAGAAACGGATCTCAGAAACGGATCGAGGTGCCGACATGCAGGGTGCGGCCCCGCCCGTTCTCGGTGGCGCTGGCCGAAAGCCAGGGCGCATAGACCTCGTCGAAAAGGTTCGTGACCTTGGCATAGATCACCGCATCCTCGGTCACGTCATAGCTGGCGAACAGATCGACCAGCTCGTAGCTGTCGTCTTTCTGGTAGGGCGTCGAGGTATAGGCATCGGTGAAAAGCCCGCCCGAGACATGGGTGTATTGCGCCCCGACCGTCAGCCGATCCGCCATGAAATCGCGCGACAGGCGGACGGAAACCGTGTCATCGGGCAGATATTGCCCGGCGCCAAGGCCCGGGGTCTGGCTGGGCAGATGGCTGGAATTATGCGTGTAGCTCAGGCCCAGATCGAAGGCGCGGTGATCGTAATCCAGCTCGATCTCGACCCCTTCGGTCTTCGTCCGGCCCGGCACGTTGACAAAGGCCGCGCCGGTCTGACCGAAGGCATTGGTAAAGGCCATCGAGCTGACGATGTAATTCTCCACCTCCATGTTGTAGTAATTCACCCGCCCGGTCAGCCGGTCGCCCGCAGCGAAAAGCCCTGCGCGATCAAGGGTGAAGCCCAGCTCGACGCCCTCTTCCGTCTCGGCCTCCAGCCGCGGGTTGGCGATCATCCCGACACCCCCGCCCGGATGGCTGCCGCCCAGCATGGTTTCCTGCAGCGTCGGCGAGCGCATCGCCCGCGACAGCGTCACATAGGGCTGAACCCAGTCGGTCGCCTGATACGCCAGCGTCAGCTTCGGATCGAGCGAGCTATTCTTGATGTCGATCGTGCCTTTCGAGGCCTCTCCGTCCAGCCGATAGGAATTCGCCCGCAGCCCCGCGGTGATTTCCCATTTGCCCTGAACGAAGACGTTTTCCGAAAAGGCCGAGAGCCTGCGCGCCTTGCCCGTGGTCGGGTTCACCCCGCCCTTGCTTCCGCCCAGATTGTCCTGCGAGGCCTCGATCCCGTTCACGCTGGTCAGCTGCCAGCCGCCGAAGCGCAGCTCTGACGTGTTCGTCACGTCCAGCCCGCGCGTCTCGGTCGACATGTTGCGCCCGACCGCCGAGGCGAAGGGAGAGCTGCCGCGCAGCCAGTCGGTCTCGGTCGTGGCGAGATAGGCATTCACCCGCAGGTCGATCAGGCTCGACCCGGGGTCGTAGTGATAGCCGATCTTCGCCACATCATTCGTCAGATGCTGGAAATAGCTCGTGGCGAAAAAGTCGGTCTCGTAGCGCATCAGCGAAAAGGTCAGCCGCTGCGTCTCGGTCAGATCATAGCCGAGCTTGACCAGCGCCGAGGAAATGTCGGTGTCGGTATCGGGCACCTCGACGCCGTCGCCGTCCGCGTAGCTGTCGCCACTGTGGCGGCTGATCGCGGCCAGCGCATCGAACCGCCCCGCCTTCATCGCCGCCGCCGCCATTCCCGAGCTGGTGTCGCCGTTCGAGGCATGGTCCAGCCGGACAAGCCCGCCCTGCGTTTGCCCGTCCTTCAGCACGTCGCCCAGCTCAAGCGTGCGGAAATTCACCGATCCGGCGATGCCCGACCCGCCGAGCCCGGTCACCGGGCCGCGCGTGATGTCGATCCCGGAAAGCAGGTTTTCATCCACGAAAACATAGCCCTGCGCCGCATGGCCGGTCAGGCGATAGGTCTGCGGCACGCCATCGACCGACATCGCCACCCGGCCCGAGCCTTCGAAACCGCGGATGTTCACCGAAACACCCGGGTTGCCCGGATCCTTTTGCGTGAAGACCGAGGTCTGCACCCGCAACAGCCCGTCGACATCGCTGGTGCTGGTGGCCCCGCGCAGATCGTCGCCGGTCAGATGGGTGGCGTTTTCGCCTGCAAGGATCGGCGTGCCGTCCTCGGCGTAGCCGATCACGATCTGACCCAGCCAGAGGGAGCCGTCGGTCTCCTCGGCCGCAAGCGGCAGCGACAGGGCGGTCGAGCAAAGCAGAAAGGCGGCGAAGTGCCGGGAAAGGCGGCGCATGGGTGTCTCCAGTCAAAAGCGGCTCTGGGCTTTGCTGGCGATGCGCTGGCAGTCCTTCATCTGCCGGGATCATCATTATCCTAGTCATTTTGTCAAGAAATGGTTTTCGCCGCGCCGAAGCCGAGTCGGGGGGGCGCGTTCAGGCCGTCGCCGGCAGCGACTCAAGGGTGATCTGCCGGGAGCACAGCGCCCGGCGCAGGGCGGCGTCGTGGCTGATCACGATCAGCGCCATGCCGCGGCGCTGCGCCAGCGGCAGCAGCGCCCGCCACAGCGCCTGCGCCGCCAGCGCATCGAGCTGCGCGGTGATCTCGTCGCAGATCAGCACCTGCGTTTGCGGCAGGAAGAACCGCGCCAGGGACACCCGGGCCAGCTCGCCGCCCGACAGCTCGGCGGGGTGGCGCGCGGCCCAGCCGGGGCGGATCGCCAGCGCCGCCAGAACCTCGGGATCGGGCGGCGCGGCATTGGCCAGAATGCGCCCGACGGTCCAGCGCGGATCGACGGCCAGTTCCGGCGCCTGCGGCACATGTTGCACCGGGCCGGGCTGGCGGCGGGGCAGGGGGGCGCCCTGCCACAGCACCCGCCCGGCATCGGGGGCCAGCGCCCCCGACAGCACCCGCGCCAGCGTCGATTTCCCCGCGCCAGAGGCGCCGGAAAGCCCTAGCACCTCGCCCGGGGTCAGGGTCAGAGACACCTCGTGCAGCACCGGACGACCGGCGAAGGCCAGCGAAATCGCCTCGGCCCTCAGCATGGCAGATCCGCCCCGGTCCAGCTTTGCGCCGCCCAGAGCGCGCGGGAAAACGGATGCCGCAGATCGCCGCCGGTGAAATCCCCGGCCATGGCGGTTTCGACCATCCGGCCCTCCTGCAAGATGGTGATCCGCCCGGCGATGGCGATGAGCCGCGGCAGATCATGGCTGATCACGCAGACCCCGTGCCCCTGCGCGGCCAGCCCGGCCAGCAGCGCCAGGATCCGGTCGGCGGTCTCGGGGTCAAGACCCAGCGTCGGCTCGTCGGCGATCAGAAAACCGGCGCCGGTCGCCAGTGCGGTGGCGATCAGCGCGCGTTTCGCCATCCCGCCCGACAGTTCATGCGGAAAGGCCCGGGCGGCGGTTTCGGGCAGGCCGAGCCGGGCGAGTGCGGCGGGCAGATCGGGCGGCGGCTGCCCCGCCAGCCGGGCAAAGCGGCAAATCTGATCGCCAAGCCGGGTCAGCGGATCGAGCGCGTCGATCCCTTGCGGCGCGAGCGCGAGCTGCCCCGGGGCAAGTCTTTGCCCATCGCGCGTGATCTGCCCCGAAACCTCGGCATTGCCGGGCAAGAGCCCCATCAGCGCCTCGGCCACCAGACTTTTTCCGGCGCCGGAGCCGCCCACCAGCCCGATCACCTCGCCGCGCGCCAAAGTCAGCTCAAGCCCGGACAGTGCCGTGGCATGGCTGCCGTCATGGCGGCGAAACCGCACCGAAAGTGCCGTGACCCGCAGCATCACGCCACCCCCTCGCGCGGGTCGGCGGCGCGGCGCAGGGTCTCGCCGAAAAGTTCGAAGCTGAGCGCGACGATCATCAGCCCCAGCCCCGGAAACAGCGCCACCCACCAATGCCCGGCCAGAATCCCGCGCAGGCTTTCCGACAGGATCACCCCGATCGAGGGCAGATGCGGCGGGATGCCCAGACCAAGGAAAGAGAGCCCGGCCTCGTGCAGGATCGCATGCGGAAAGATCAGCACGAAACCCGCCACCACCTGCGGCAGCAGATGCGGCGCCAGATGATGCCGCGCGATCCAAAGCTGCGGACGGCCCAAGGCGCGCGAGACGGCGACGAAATCGGCCCCGGCGACGGTCTGCGCCTCATGCCGCAGCACCCGCGCCAGCCGCGGCCAATGCGTCAGCCCGACGCCAAGGACGACGCCCCAGATCCCGCCGCCCGCCGCATAGGCCACGAGCATGATTAGCACGAAATGCGGCAGGCCCAGCGCCATCTCGGTCAGCACGCCGATGATCCGGTCCAGGCGGCGATCCAGCGCCGCGGCAAGGCCAAGCACGACCGCCAGCGCCGTCGACAGGATCGCGGCGAAAAGCCCGATCTTGACCGAGACGGCCAGCGCCGCAAGGCTGCGTGCCGCCATGTCGCGCCCCAGCGCATCGGTGCCGAACGGATGGGCAAGCGAGGGCGGCAGGTTGCGCGTCGCGGCACTCACCGCCGGACCGGTCTCGGGCAGGGCCAGCGCGATCAGGATCGGCGCGGCGAAGACCGCCGTCACCAGCCCGCCGCGCCAGATCAGCGCGCGGCGCAGGGGCGATCGAAAGCCGATCGGGCGCAGGCTCAGGCTGGCATCGGTCATCGCATCTCCCTCAGCCGCGGATCGGCCAGCCGCGCGGCGATATCGGCCAGAAGGTTGCCGCAAAAGACAAAAAGCAGCGTCGCCAGCGCGATGCCAAGCAGCAGCGGCGCATCGGCCCCGGTGGCGGCGCGCACGGTGGCCTGACCAAGCCCGGGCCAGGCAAAGATCGTCTCGGCCAGAACCGAGCCGCCGACAAGTTCCCCCGCTCCGGCCAGATGCACGGTCAGCGCCGGGCCAAGCGCATGCCGGGCGCCGTAGCGAAAGGCGAGCCGCAGGCGCGAGGCCCCATGCGCCGCCAGATGCCGCGCCGCCGGGCTTTCCAGAAAGGCCACGGCGCGGGCGCGGCTGTGCAGGATCAACGCCGAAATGCCGACGACCGAGACGGTGACGGCGGGCAGGATCAGATGGGTCAGCCGCGCGCCAAGGCTTGTTTCGGCCGCGGTCAGGCCGGGCGGCGTCGCGCAGCAGGCGGGCAGCCAGCCCAGCCCCACGGCAAAGACCGAGATCAGCAGGATCGCGATCCAGAACCCCGGACTGGCCGAAAGCACCACCGCCAGCCCCCGGATCAGCCGGTCGGGCCAGCGCCCCCGCATCGCCGCGGCCAGCAGGCCCAGCGAGAAGCCGAGCGCCAGCGCCAGGAAAAACGCCGTGCCGATCAGCGCCAGCGAGGCCCCGGCGCGCTGGGCGATCAGATCCAGCACCGGCGCGTTATAGGTGATCGAGGTGCCGAAATCGCCCGCGGCGAGATGCGACAGCCACAGCCAGAACCGTTCCGGCGCGGGGGCGTTCAATCCCCAGGCCTCGGCGATGGCGGCGCGTTGCTCGGGGCCGACCTGCGCCACCCGCGCGCCGACATAGGCCTGCACCGGATCGACCGGGGCGAGCGAGACCAGCGTGAAGAGCCCCGCCATCGCCAGCGGCACCAGCCAGATCAGCCGGATCAGCCGCTCCAGAAGCAGCCGCGCCAGCCAGTTTCGGCGCATCAGTTGCAGGTCCATGTCCAGCCTTGCAGGCCCTGCGTGATCGGGTAGCCATGGCCATGCGGCTCGATCTGCAACGGGCCAAGGTCAAGGCAATCGCTGACCCAGTAATTGTGATCGATGTTCACCAGCCAGGCCCAGGCGGCATCGCCGCGCGCGCCAAAGCCGGTTCGGCCATCCCATTGCGCCGCCTGCCAGTCCGGCAGCGCGGCTTTGAAATCCGGGGCGGCCTGCGCCGCATCCAGATGCGCATCGACGGCCGGGTTCTTGTAATAGCCGGGGTTGTAATATGCGACGCCCGCGAAATCGCCGTGATGAAGCGCGAAAATCTCGGACGGATCATGCGCGCCCCAGCCGAACAGCACCGCATCGGCATGCATCACGTTGTCGATGTCGTCCCAGCTTTTGCCCGCAGGCTCGATGGCGATGCCCACCGCCTTCGCCTGTTCGGCAACGCCCAGCGCCAGCGCCTGGCGCAGCGAATCCGAGGCCGGATAGACAAGGGTGAAGCGCGCCTCCCGCCCGTCCTTTTCGCGCAGCCCGTCGCCATCGCGGTCGATCCAGCCCGCGGCTTCCAGCGTCACCGCGGCGGCGATCGGGTCGGCATCGGGCAGGGCGGCGGCGGGCTGATCCCAGGGCAGGCCATCGGCCGGACCATGCGCCGGGCGGCCATGGCCCTCCAGCGCCAGATCGACCAGCGCCTTGCGGTCCAGCAGCTGGTTGAGCGCGCGGCGGATCGCGGGATCGGCGGTCACGTCATTGCCGATCGGCTTGCCCTCGGCGGTCTTGCCCCCGGCGGCGACCATCGGGAACATCACGCCGCGGTTGTCGACGCTCTGCACATGCAGCGTCCGCATGCCCGCAGGCGGCGCATCCGAGCCTGCCGGGGGCACGGCCGCCACCTGCACCGCCCCGGTCTGCGCCAGCGCGATCGCCGCCGCTTCCGCACCGAAGACGAAGCTCACCCGCGGAAAGGGAATCGTGCCACCGTGCCAATAGGGGTTCGGCTCGACCACCAGCTGCTCGCCCGGGCGCCATTCGACCATCCGGAACGGCCCGGCGCCAACCGGATGGCGGGCGTAATCCGCGCCATAGCGCGCCTTCGGCACGATGCCGAGCCCGACCAGATGGCTGGTGAAGGTGATCTGCGGCCGTGTCAGCTCCAGCTCCACCGTGTCGGGGGCGACAACCCGGGCCTCGCGCAGGATCTTCATGTCAACGAGCCCGCCCGCATCGCGCGCGGTGTTGAAGGTGAAGGCCACATCCTCGGCCGTCAGCGCCGTGCCGTCGGAGAATTTCGCATCCTGCCGCAGCTTGATCGTCCAGGTCCGCCGGTCGTCCGACAGGCTCCAGCTGGTCGCCAGATCGCCGACAAGGCTCAGATCGGTGTTGAAACGCAGCAGCGTCGCCTGAAACAGCGGGTTGCCGTAGCGGCCCCAGCCCAGCACCGGATCGAAGCCGCCCTCGGGCTCGCCGCCCACCGCCAGAACCAGCGGCGGCACCGGACCGGCCTGCAGCGGGGGTGCCAAAGCCAAAGCCAGCAGCGCGGCGGGCACCAGCCCCTTCAAGGTTTTCAGCGACATCTTGCCCCCAAGTATGATTTAGTCGAAACTAAATCATACGACCCGGGCCTCTGTCCACAGCCAATGCGGGGGCGGGGGGTCAGGCGGTGGGACGGCTGAAGACATAGCCGACGCCGGTGACCATCAGCGCCGCGACGGCCGCGGTCTGCCAGGCGGCGGGATGGCGCAGCAGGATGAACAGCGCCAGACCCAGCGCCGAGCCGCACAGCGCCATCACCTTGCCGCGCCGCGGGATCGCGCCGCGTTCGCGCCAGTCGCGCAGCATCGGGCCGAAGGCCGGGTGGGTCAGCAGCCAGTCCTCGAGCCGTTCGGAGGAGCGGGCAAAGAAGGCCGCCGCAAGGATCAGGAACGGCACCGTCGGCAGCACCGGCAGAAAGATGCCGACAAAGGCCACGGCCGTGAAGATCAGGCCGATGCTCAGATAGATCGCCCGCAACAGACGTTCTCCGGGCGTGTGCTGGCTCATCTTTCGCCTCCCTCGTGGCCGGGCGACCCACCGGCAAGGCGGGGCCGCAAGAAACCGAATCGCCGTCCTTGCCCCGCGCCGGACATCATGTCGCAGGGTCTTTCCGGAAGCAGGCCACAGCCGGGGTGCGGAAGCAACGGAAATTGCCGCGGCAGGCCGATCAGGGAAAGCTCTCGCGGATCAGGTTCCCCGGAAACCTGACAAAAACAATCTGCCATGTCAACGCCGCCAAGGCAGAGCGCGGTCAGGCGGGCGCCAGATGGTGCAGCACCAGCGGTCGGCCGCCATGGACGGTGACCTCGATTTCGGTGTCGTAAAGCGCGGAAAGGAGCGGGCCGGTCAGCACCGCCTCGGGCCTGCCCGTCGCCACCACCGCGCCCGCCTTCATCGCCACCACATGATCGGCCCAGGCGGCGGCAAAGTTGAGATCGTGCAGCACGATCAGCACCGAGCCGCCCGCATCGCGCAGCCGCGCCAGATGCACCATCAGCCCCCGCGCATGTGCCAGATCAAGGTTGTTCAACGGCTCGTCGAGGATCAGCCAGGGCGTTTCCTGCGCCGCCGCCATCGCCAGATGCGCCCGCTGCGCCTGCCCGCCCGAGAGCGTGTCAAGGAAGCGCTGCGCCAGCGGCTCCAGCTCGAACTCCGCCAGCGCGCGGGCGATGGCGGCGTGATCGGCAGGCCCCGGACGGCCATGGCAATGCGGCCAGCGGCCAAAGGCCACCAGATCCCGCACCCGCAGCCGCGAAGCAAGCCCGGTATGCTGCCCGAGGAACGCCAGCTCCCGCGCCAGCAGCCCGCCCGGGGTCGTCGCCACATCGCGCCCGTTCACCCGCACCGTGCCGGGCGGTGGCGTCTCGACCCGCGCGATCAGCCGCGACAGCGTCGATTTCCCCGCCCCGTTCGGCCCGATCAGCGCGGTGATCTGCCCCGCGGGCAGGGTCAGCGTCGTCGGCGCCAGAATCTGCGCCCCGCCCACCGTGAAAGACAGGTCCGTCACTTCGATCATCGGATCTTCCCCCGCATCAGCAGCATCAGGAACAACAGCCCGCCGCCGCAATCCAGCACGACACTGAGCGTGGCTTTCAGGCCCAGCAGCCGCTCGAAGGCCCATTGCCCGCCAATCAGCCCGATCAGCGCCAGCCCCACCGACAGCAGCAAAAGCTGCCGATGCGGCGCCCCCGGCGCGAAGCTCTGCGCCAGACCGGCCACGATCAGCCCGAAAAACGCGATCGGCCCGACCAGCGCCGTCGCCGTCGCGGTCAGCACGGCGACCAGCGCCAGCGTGCCCAGCACCATCGCCCGATGCGGCAGGCCAAGCGACAGCGCCCGGTCGCGGCCCAAAGCCAGCACGTCAAGCCTTGGCCCCAGCCAAAGCGCCAGCGCCATCGCGGGCAGCGCAAGGGCGGCGGCGTAAAGCAGCGTCTCGACCGAGGGGCGGGAGAAATTGGCGAAACTGACCGATTGCACCACGGCATTGGCGTTCGGGTCCAGCACCCGCATCACCAGCACCGATCCGGCGCGAAACAGGATGCCCAGAATCACCCCGCTCAGGATCGTGCGGCCGATGTCGGCGCCCCGCGCCCGGCCCAGAAGCGTGCCGAACAGCACCGCGGCAAGGCCGGTCATCAGCGCGGTTTCCAGCAGGAATTTCGGCCCGGCGGGCAGGGCGGCAAAACCCGAGATGCCCAGCGTGGCCAGCGCGAGGCTTTGCACCAGCAGATAAAGCGCGTCAAACCCCATGATCGAGGGCGTCAGGATGCGGTTTTGCGCCACGGTCTGAAACAGCACCGTCGCCATCGCCACCGAGGCCGCCACCAGCGCCAGAGCCGCCAGTTTTCCCGCCCGCAAGGACAGCACGAAGCCGGTGTTGCCCGACAGGCCCTGAAACAGCCAAAGCCCGGTGACCAGCACCACCCCCGCCATCAGGGCCGCCCAAAGCCTAACGCCCATCGCGGTCGCCTCGCCACAAAAGCCACAGGAAGGCGAGCGCCCCGATCACCCCCAGAATCGTCCCGGCCGGGATCTCGTAGGGGTGGATGACGATCCGCCCCGCCAGATCGCAGGCCAGCACCAGCCCCGCCCCCGCCAGCGCGACGACGGGCAGGGCGGCGCGCAGATTGTCGCCCATCACCCGGGTCACCAGATTGGGCACGATCAGCCCGACAAAGGGAAACATGCCCACCGTCACCACCACCATCGCGGTGACGATCGCCACCACCGCCAGGCCAAGGCGCAGCACCGCGCGCGGGTTCAGGCCCAGCGCGGTCGCGGCCTCCGGGCCAAGGCCGAGGATCGCGAACCGGTCGGCGGCGGCCCAGGCCAGCGCCACCGCGGCGCCCGCGATCCACAAAAGCTCATAGCGCCCGGCGATGACGCCGGAAAACTCGCCCGACATCAGCCAGACCGAGACATAGGGCAGAAGGTCGGTTTCCCAGCCGACAAAGGTCACCCCCGCGCCCAGAACGCCCGACAGGATCAGCCCGGACAGCGGCACCAGATAGATCTCGCGCGGGGGCAGGCGGCGGATCAGCGCGGCGAAAAGCACGGTGCCCAGCAGCGCCGAGACCGCGGCCACGATCATCTTGAGCCAGATCGGCGCGGCGGGGGCGACAAGCGTGATCGCCAGAAGCCCCGCCGCCGCCGCCTCGGGCGTGCCGGTGGTGGCGGGCTCGACGAAGCGGTTGCGCAGGATCTGCTGCATCACCACCCCCGCGACGGCAAGCGCCGCCCCGGTCAGGATCGCCGCCGCGGTGCGCGGAATGCGCGAGACCCACAAAAGCAACCCGGCCTGCCCATCAAGGCTGGCGGCGCCGACGAAAAGGCTTGCCAGAGCCAGCGCGGTCAGGGCGGCAAGGGTGGGCACAAGCGGGCGGGTCATCGCCGTCTCAGCCGTCCAGCGCGGCCAGAAGTTCGGCCAGATTTGCCATCAGCGCCTGATAGCCGCCGCCCGCGATGTAAAGATCGGCGGCGTTCAGCATGACCACATGACCAGCCTTCGCCGCCTTGGTACCCGCCACCAGCGGGTTGTTCAGCGTCTCGGCGGCCGAAGGCCCCCCGGCCCCCGTGGCGGCGCCGCGATCCACCACAATCAGCCAGTCGGGATCGACCTCGGCGATGAATTCAAACGAGATCGCATCGCCATGCACCTCGGGTTTCAGCGCCGGATAAGCCTCGGGCAGGCCGACCGTGTCATGGATCCAGCCAAAGCGCGAGCCGCGGCCATAGGCGGAAATCTTCGGCCCGTTCGTCAGCACGATCAGCGCATCGCCCCTGCCCTTGGCTGCCGCCTGCAGCGCAGCGATGCGGGCATCAAGCGCGGCGGCCAGTTCGGCCGCCTTCGCCGCCTTGCCGAAAAGCTGGCCATAGGCTGTCAGACGGGCCCGTGCATCGCCCACCACATCGGCGGTAATCGACATGTCGATCGCGGGGGCCACCTGCGCCACGGCGTCGAATTGTGCCGCCGACCGTGCCCCCACGATGATCAGATCGGGGGCGAGGGCCGAAAGAGCTTCAAGGTCTGGCTCGAACAGCGTGCCGATCGGGGCCGCGCCCTGCGGGTCAAGGTAATCGACGTAAAGCCTGTCCGGCAGGCCGGTCGGCGTTACGCCAAGCGCCGTCAGGGTATCGGCGGCGGCGACGTCGAAGACCGCGACTGAGGCGGGGGCCCCGGGCAGGGTGACCGGGCCGCGGGCGGTGGCGATCGTCACCGGATCGGCCAGGACGGGAAGGGCGGCCAGCGTCAGCGCCGCCGCAAGTGCAAAGCGTTTCATCGGGTCTCTCCGGGGTCTGGCGTGGCTGAAACTGGCTTCGCCCGGGCTGGATACCCCCTTGCCCGGGTCTTGACCAGAAGGTAGCCTACAAAAAAACTAAGGATATACGGATGATCGTCACCACGGCCCGCTTTGCCACCCCGCATGCGGCGAAATACATCGCGCAGCTGTGCAAGCATTTCTCCCACAAGGTTCCCGCGGACTGGGACGAGGGGCAGGGGCAGGCGGCGCTGCCCTCGGGCCCGGTCAGCCTGCGCGCCGAGGCTGATGCGCTTGTGGTGCGGATCACCGCCGAGGATGCCAAGGCGATGATCCAGTCGCGCTTCGTCGTCGACAGCCATCTGGTGACCTTTGCCCATCGCGAGGGGTTCACCGGGCTGTGCTGGCAGATCGAGGCCGGGCCGATTGAGGCCGACTGAGATCAGCGCCACAGGAAGCTGACCGCGGCAGCCAGAAACCCCGGGACAGAGCCGCCATGACCCTGACCGGGGATTTCCTGCAGGTCGGTGCCCAGATCCTGCGCCAGCCGCCCGGCCCGGCCCGCCATGTCGCGCTCTGTCAGCCGTTGCACCCGGTCGGGGGCGATCCCGGCCGCCTTGGCCGCAGCGGGCCGTTCCAGCGCGCCGATCGTCAAGAGCACCGCCGGGCGCGGCCCGGGCGGCGGCGCGTAAGCCCCCGGATCGGTCCAGAGCGAGGGGCTGCCCGCCGCGACATGGCTGAAAAGATCGGGCCGCGCAAAGCCCGCCCGCAGCGCAAAGGCGCCGCCATAGGAATGGCCCAGCACCATCCGGTGCCGCGGATCGACGGGCAGCACCGCCTCGACCCGCGGCAGGATCGTCTCGGTCAGCAGCGCAAGCGTTGCCGCCGCCCCCGGGGCCTCGATCAGATCGGGGCCGCGCCGCGCCAGATCGATCAGCCCCGGCCCGGGCCAGCCGATCCCCACCACCACCGTCGGCCGCACCGGCCCCGCCGCCTGCGCCGAGCCTTGCAGCACCAGCGCCTCGCGCAGGGTTGCGAAACTCCAGCCCGCATCAAGGGCATAGATGATGCCGTAGCCCTCGGGCGGGGGCGGCGCGTCGGGCCAGCCCACCACCACGGCGAGCGGCCCCTGCGGCGCGGCGATCTCGAACCGGGCGGTGCGGTCGAGCACCAGCGCCGGTCCCAGATCCTGCACCGTCCCGACAGGCTGGGCGGCCGCCCCCGTGCCGCCCAGAACCAGCATCAAGCCCAGCACCCGCCGCATCAGAACCGCCGCGTCAGCGCCAGCGAGACGGCGCGGGGCTCGCCGCGGAAGTTGAAGACGGTCGGGCCGCCGACGCGGGAATAGTAATCCTTGTCCAGCACGTTCGAGACCGTCAGCCGCAGATCGGTCAGGTCGTTCAGCTGCCGTTTCGCCGTCAGATCCAGCACGCCATGGCCCGGGGCGCGGATCGTGGTCGTGCCCGAGACCGAGGAGAAGCCCGAGACCGCCCGCCATTGCCCGCCAAAGGACCAGTCGGCCAGCGCCCCCTCGGTCACGTCATATTCGGCCGAAAGCTTCAGCATGTGCCGCGGCGTATAGGTCGAGAACTGCTCGCCCGCGGTGGGGCCGTTGCGATATTCCGAGGTCGAATACGTGTATCCGCCCGCCAGATGCAGCGCGGGGCCGATCTCGCCCGCCGCTTCGATCTCGAAGCCGCGCATCCGCACTTCGCCCTCGGCCACGGCATAGGTGGTGCCCGGCACCGTCTGCGCCCGGTTCACCTGATCGAGCTGGAACAGCGCGGCGGAGACATCGAGCCCCGCGCCCAGCGTCGCCTTGGCGCCGATCTCGATCTGCTGCCCTTCGAGCGGATCGAGCACCCGGCCCGCCGCATCCAGCGCGGTCTGGGTCTGGAAGATCTCGGTGTAGCTGGCGTAAAGCGTCGTCTCGGGGGTCAGATCGAAGGTCACCCCGGCAAAGGGCGTCGGATGGGCATCCACGCCCACCTGCGTCCGCAAGCCACTGGCCGAGACCGAGTCGACATCATGCCAGCTCAGCCGGGTGCCTCCCATCAGCGTCAGCCGGTCGGTCGGTTTCAGCCGACCCTGCGCATAGACCCCGCGCGAGGTGGTGTCGGTCGTCGCCACCGGCCCATAGGTCACGCTCGGCGCGGCCAGCCCCGAAGTGTCCCAGTTGTCCAGATCCCAGCTGCCGGAAAAGCTGCCCGAGGCGACGCGCAGATTTGTGTCGCTGTTTTGCGCATCGACGCCAAGGATCGCCAGACCCTCCCAGCCGCCGAGCGCGAAGGGCAGTTCGGCATGGGCGTCGAAGGCGGTGGTGTCATGGGTGAAATCGCGCGCGATCCAGGAGAGCCGCGACACGGTATTGTCGGCCGCCGCCGCCGTGCCGGTATAGGCATAAAGGAAATCGCCGGTCTGGTGCGAGCGGCGCAGGCTGGTCTTGACCCGGACGCCATTGTCGAAGCGATGCTCGAGCGCGGCGACGCCATCGGTCACGTCATTGTCGAAGCGGTTCCAGTCGGCGGCGGTGGTGACCGCCGGATCAAGCCACAGCAGCGTGCCGTCGGCCCGGGTCGGCAGGCCGTTGTAAGGTGCGATGTCGCGGCGCATGTTCGAGATCGAGAAGGTCGCGGTTGTGTTCGGGCCGATGTCCCAGGCCAGCGCGCCATAAAGCTGATCGACGCCGTTTTCCTGTTTGTCGACAAAGCCGTCGCCCGCCGCATGGGCCGCCACCACCCGGCCGCGCAGATTGCCCGCGGCATTCAATGCGCCGCCGTAATCCAGCTCCAGCCGCTTTTGCCCGACCGAGGTGACGGTGGCGGTGACCGACCCGCCCGGCTCGGTCCGGTTCGCCTGTTTCAGCCGCATGTTCACCGCCCCCGCAGGCGAGCCCGCGCCGATGAACAGCCCCGAGGGCCCCTTGAGCACTTCGACATGGTCGACGATCGACAGATCCGGCTGCGTGCCATAGATCGAGCTGACCGGTGCGGGCAGGCCGTCGTAATAAAGATAGTCCAGCTCGAACCCGCGCGAGAACAGCGAGGACCGGCCGATGTCATTCGACAGCACCAGCAGGCCCGGGGTGTTCTCGATCGCGGTTTCCAGCGCGGTATAGCCACCGTCCTCGATCTGCTTGCGGGTCACGACCGAGGTCGATTGCGGCACTTCGCGCGGCGTCATTGCCGCCTTTTCACCGACCGAGATCAGCCCGCTCTTGTAGCTGTCCGAGCCCTCGGTCTCGTAGCTGGCGCCCTTGACGGTGATCGCGCCAAGATCGGTGCTGTCCTCGGCCCAGGCCCCGCCCGCAAGCAGCGGCGCGATCAGCGCGGTGCCCAGGAAAAGCGCGCTGCGGATCGTCATTCTCGGCATTCCGGTTCCTCGTCTTTATATCCGATAATTTTTGTAATATATAATCGGGCCAAGGTCGGCGCCGCCACGGGCCGGGCTTGCGAAAACCGTCAAACTGCTTGTCGAAACCGTCAGACTGGGGCTGCGATGACCCGTTCGATCCTGCTGCAGGACATAGCCGCCGGGGCGCATCTGTCGGGGGCAGAGTTCGGTGCCACGATTCGCCCCGAGCGCGTGGCGCTGGAGGGCATGCGGATTGCGGGGCATCTGCCCTCGGGGCTGCGGCTGCACACATTGGATGCGAAAGCCGCGACCGATTTCGAAACCCGGATCCTGCGCGCGCCGGGGGTGGTGCTGCATCTGATCCTTGCGGGCAGCGCCGAGGCTTTCATCGGGCCGCATCGGTTGCGGCTGGAACGGCGGGCCGAAGATCCCGCGCGGCTGGCCTTTTACGCGCTGGGCGCGGCGGCGCCCTTCCTGCGCCGGGCGCGGGCGGGCGATCATCTGCGCAAGGTCAGCATCGACATCGGCTGGGACTGGCTCGCCGCGCGCGGCATTCCGGCCGAGCAGGTTCTGGCCGGGGCGAATTTCCGGCACGAAACCTGGCCCGCGACGGCGGCCGAAACCGCGATGGCCGAGGAGCTGGTGGCGCTTGATCTGCCGGGCGGGCCGGAGGATCCCTGCCGCCTGCTGTTGCGCGAGGCGCGGGTCTTCGGCCTTGTCGCGGGGCTGATGACGCGGTTGACCGCCGCCCCCGGGGCGCTGCGCCCGGCCGAGACCGAACGGCTGCGTCGGCTGGAGGATCGGGCGCTGCGCCCCGGACCGATGCCCGATCTGGCGCAGATCGCCGAGGAGGCGGGGATGAGCCTGTCGTCCCTGCAGCGGCTGTTTCAGCGCGCCTATGGCCTCTCGGCCAAGGCGCGGATCAGGGGCCTGCGGCTGCGCCGGGCCGAGGCCGCGCTGCGCGGCGGGACGAGCGTGCGCGAGGCCGCCCATCTGGCCGGCTTCGTCTCGGTCGAGAGCTTCGCCACCGCGTTCCGGCGGGAATTCGGCCTGCCGCCCTCGCTGGTCTCGGCGGCGATCCCGGCGGCGGCCTCCGGGGCGGGGCGCTGAGCCGGGCGCGGTTTTCGGCCGCGTCACCGCGCCGTGACCCGTCGGGCGTGGCAAAGCCCGGGCAAACTCTGTATATCTGCGCGAAACGTCGCGAAAGGACTGCCCGTGACCATTCATCTGCATCAGAACGACCTGCCCGAGGGGCTTGATCTTGGCCCCGTCGTCGCCATCGATACCGAAACCATGGGGCTTGATCCGCGCCGTGACCGGCTATGCCTCGTGCAGATGTCCTCGGGCGATGGCACCGCGCATCTGGTGCAGATCGCGAAGGGCCAGACCGAGGCGCCGCGGCTTTGCGCCATGCTGGCCGATCCGAAGGTGGAGAAGCTTTTCCACTTCGCCCGCTTCGACATCGCCGCGCTGTACAATGCCTTCGGCGTGGTGACCGCGCCGGTTTTCTGCACCAAGATCGCCTCGAAGATGGTGCGGACCTTCACCGACCGGCACGGGCTGAAATATCTTCTGGCCGATCTGGTGGGCGTCGATGTGTCGAAGCAGCAGCAGACCTCGGACTGGGGCGCGGCGGAGCTGACCGCGGCGCAGCTCGACTATGCCGCCTCGGACGTGCTTTACCTGCACCAGCTGAAAGCGGCGCTGGTGACGCGGCTTGCCCGTGAGGGCCGGACCGAGCTGGCGCAGGCCTGTTTCGACTTCCTGCCCGCCCGGGCCCGGCTGGACCTGATGGGCTGGGAGGAACCGAATGACATCTTCCACCACTGATTTCGCCGATACCGCCCGGCGGGTGATCGAGATCGAGATCGCCGGGCTGCAGGCGCTGGCCGAAAGTCTGGATGGCGCCTTTGGCGCGGCGGTGCAGATGATCCTCTCCGCGCGCGGGCGGGTGATCGTTTCGGGCATGGGCAAGTCGGGCCATATCGCGCGCAAGATCGCGGCGACGCTGGCCAGCACCGGCACGCCCGCGCAATTCGTGCATCCGGCCGAGGCGAGCCATGGCGATCTGGGCATGGTCACGCGCGAGGATGTGGCGCTGGTGCTGTCGAATTCGGGCGAGACGCCCGAGCTGGCGGATCTGATCGCTCATACCCGCCGCTTTTCCATTCCGCTGATCGGCGTCGCCGCACGGCCCGATTCGACCCTGCTGCGGCAGGCCGATGTGGCGCTGGTGCTGCCGCAGGCGGCCGAGGCCTGCGGCACCGGCGTCGTGCCCACCACCTCGACGACGATGACGCTGGCGCTGGGCGATGCGCTCGCCGTGGCGCTGATGGAGCATCGCCAGTTCACCCCCGAACATTTCCGCACCTTCCACCCCGGCGGCAAGCTCGGCGCGCGGCTGTCGAAAGTCGCGGATCTGATGCACCGGGACATGCCGCTGGTGACCGGCACGACGCCGATGCCCGAGGCGCTGTTGATCATCAGCCAAAAGGGTTTCGGCGTCGTCGGCGTCACCGATGCCGAGGGGCGGCTGATCGGCATCGTCACCGATGGCGACCTGCGCCGCCACATGGACGGGCTTTTGTCGCGCAGCGTGGCCGAGGTGATGACCCGCACGCCGCGCTCCATCGCCCCCACCGCGCTGGCCGAGGCCGCGGTGGCGGTGATGAACGACAGCAAGATCACCTGCCTCTTCGCGGTCGAGGACGGCCGCCCGGTCGGCATCCTGCATATCCACGACTGTCTGCGCGCCGGGGTGGTGTGATGACCGCCGAGAGCCGCCATACCGCGCTGGTGCATTGGGCGAAGATCGCCCTGCCGCTGAGCGCGCTGGTGCTGCTTTCGACGCTGTTCCTGTTTTCCGGCAAGGCCGATCCGACGACGGCGGCGATCTATTCCAAGGTCGATGTCACCACGCTTGCGCGCGAGCAGCGCCTGACCGCGCCCGAGTTTTCCGGCATGACCGAAGACGGCGCGGCGCTGACGGTGCGGGCCGCGACCGCCGCCCCCGATGCCGCGGGCCATGGCGCCTCGGCCAGCCAGATCATCGCGAGGCTGGAGGAAGGGTCGGGCGTCGTCACCGACCTGCGCGCGAAATCCGGCCGGATCGATCCCGCGGCCGGGCAGATCCGGCTGCGCGACGGCGTGGCGGTGCAGACCACCTCGGGCTACCGGATCGCGACCGAGCAGCTCGACATGGCGACCGACCGCACCGCGATCACCGCGCCGGGCGCGGTCTCGGCCGAGGCGCCCTTTGGCAGCTTGCAGGCCGGACGGATGCAGATTGACCGCAAGGATGCACAAACCGGCTCGGATCTGGTGTTCCAAGGCGGTGTGAAGCTGATATATCACCCGCAGAAATGAGGTTCCGATGCGCTTTCTGCCTGCCCTTGCCGGTCTGACCCTTGCCCTTGCCTGCGGGGCGGCCCTGGCTCAGGAGGTCGCCTTTCCCGGCCTGCGCACCGACACCGGCGCGCAGGTGGAGGTGACGGCCGACAGCCTCTCGGTGCATCAGGCCGATGGCGCTGCGGTGTTCACCGGCAATGTGCTGATCGTGCAGGGGTCGATGCGGCTGAAGGCCGACCGGGTCGAGGTCGAATATGGCGCCGACCGCAGCAGGATCGCGAAGCTTCATGCCTCGGGCGGGGTGACGCTGGTTTCCGGCAAGGATGCCGCCGAAGCCCGCGAAGCCGTCTATGAGGTCGCCGCGGGCGCGGTCGAACTGACCGGCGACGTGCTGTTGACCCAGGGGCAGAACGTGCTGTCGGGGCAGCACATGACGATCGATCTGAAGACCGGCACCGGGCGGATGGACGGCCGCGTGCGGACCATCCTGCAACCGGGGGAAACCCGATGACCGAGGCGAAGCGGATCGGCACCGAAAGCCTGACCGGGCTGGATGTCACCAGCCTGCGCAAGAGTTATCGCAAGCGGCTGGTGCTGCGCGATGTGTCATTGCGGCTGGAACGCGGCGAGGTGGTGGCGCTGCTCGGTCCGAACGGGTCGGGCAAGACCACCTGTTTTTACGCCATCGCCGGGCTGGTGGCGCCCGATGCCGGGCGGGTCAGCATCGACGGGATCGACGCGACCGGGCTGCCGATGTATCGCCGCGCCCGGCTGGGCATCGGCTATCTGCCGCAGGAGGCCTCGATCTTCCGTGGCCTGACGGTGGAGCAGAACATCATGGCGGTGCTGGAAATCGCGCTCGCCGATCCGCACCACCGCCGCGAGCGGCTGGAAGAACTGCTCGGCGATTTCGCCATCACCCATCTGCGGCAGGCGCCCGCGCTGGCGCTGTCGGGGGGCGAGCGGCGGCGGGTGGAGATCGCCCGCTGTCTGGCGGCTGACCCGAAATATCTGCTTCTGGATGAACCCTTTGCAGGGGTCGACCCGATTGCGGTGGCGGAGATCCGCGCCCTGGTGTCGCATCTGAAGGAGCGCGGCATCGGCGTGCTGATCACCGATCACAACGTCCGGGAAACGCTGGAAATCGTCGATCGGGCTTATATCCTTCACGATGGCCGGGTGCTGATGTCGGGCCGCACCGAAGAGGTGGTGCGGGATGAAAACGTCCGCCGCGTCTACCTCGGCGAGAATTTCCGGATTCAGTAACAAAGGTTTCACAAAGGATGCGTTCGGGCAGTTGACAGCCCCGCGGTTCCGTTCCCAAATACGGGGTATGTGCACCAACGCACCCTCGCCCTGTTCCCCGTTCGGCCCGATTCCCGGCCCGCTCCGGTTTTGGGGCTCGACCTCCCCGGTTTCAAAGAAGAGTTCAACCACCTCGCATTCCGGACAGAGCATGCCGGTTGCGGGAAAATGACGTGAAGGAGAAGCCATGCGTTATCAGATCAGCGGAAAACAGCTCGACGTTGGCGAAGCCCTGCAAACCCATGTGAAGACCGAATTGGGGGAAACGGTCGACAAATACATGCAGCGACCCACCGATGCGACGGTGGTGTTTTCGCGCACCTCGCATGAATATTCCTGCGAAATCACCGTGCACCTGTCCACGGGTCTGACCGCTTCGGCCGCGGGCCGCGCGGGCGAGGTTTATGCCGCGTTTGAGGCCTGCCGCGAAAAGATGGACAAGCAGCTGCGCCGGCACAAGCGCCGCCTGAAAGACCATCACCGCGAACGCGTGACGCCGGTTGAATTCGATGCCGCGGGCCTGTATGTCCTCGCCGCGGAAGATGACGAGACGGAACCCGATGGCGAGAGCACGGCGCCGGTGATCGTCGCCGAGATGGAGACGAAAGTCCCCACGATCTCGGTCGGCGAGGCGGTGATGCAGATGGAACTTTCGACGAAGCCGCTTCTGGTCTTCCGCAACGAGAAACATGGCGGGGTCAACGTGGTCTACCGGCGGGACGACGGCAACGTCGGCTGGATCGATCCCCGCAACATCAAGTGAGCGTTCGACGATGGGCGCGGAAAAAGGACAGATGGATCTTTCCACCCTGCTCAAACCGGCGGCGGTCAAGGTTTTGACCAATGTCACGAGCAAGAAGCGCCTGTTTCAGGACCTTTCCGAAATCGCGCATTCAGCCTACGGGCTGGATGCGATCCAGACCGTGGATGCGCTGCAGGAACGCGAGATGCTGGGGCCGACCGGGGTCGGTCATGGCGTCGCGCTGCCGCATGCGCGTCTGCACGGGCTGAAATCGGTGGTGGGCGTGTTCCTGCGTCTGGAACGGCCGCTTGATTTCGACGCGGTGGACCGGCTGCCCGTCGATCTGATCTTTGCGCTCTTCGCGCCCAAGGATTCCGGCGTCGAGCATCTGAAGGCGCTGGCGCTGGTGTCGCGGACGCTGCGCAATGTCGAGACCTGCGCGAAACTGCGCGCCAATTCCGATCCGGCGGCGCTGCATGCGGTGCTGACAGCAGCATCGGGCGGCGTGCAGGCGGCCTGATCAGCCCTTTTTCCGTTTCCACGGCCCGAAGCCGAAGGTCATGTAGTCGCGCGCATAGGTGTCCGCGGCGGCCTGTTCCAGTTCGGGCGTCCAGACATCGGCCAGCTTAACCGGCGCGGTATCGCCCTGCGGTGCGGCGAAGGCCGGGGCCGGAACGCCGATCATCTGTGCCAGCGCGGCCAGATCCTCGGCCAGGCGGTCTTCGCGCGCGACAAGATCCGGGGGCGTGAACTGCGCGATGCCCTGCAGGCTGGCCGATTGGCTGGCCCAGAGCGGATGCACGGCAAGGCTTGTCTGCGCGTTCAGGTTCGTCTTCAGCCAGCCAAGGAAGGCCAAAAGCCCCGCCGCCCAGTCCTGCGGGACCATCGGCTTGCCCTCGGGCGGCAGCGGCAGCTTGTAGCTGCGGCGCAGCACCTCGCGGGTGTCGGACATCCCGTCTTGTGACAGAAGCGCGGCAAAGGCCAGATGGGCGCGCAACAGCGGATGGCGGATCACGGTGAAACTGCGGTGGCCGGGATGCCTGCGCTTCCACTGCCGCAGGGTCTTTTGCGAGAAATCGCTCTCGACCGGGCCCAGTTTCGCCAGCCAGCCGCGGATCGGCGCCTCCAGCCCCGGCCGGATCGGCAGATACAGAAGCCCGGCATCGCAGCCGACGAAGCCGGGCACGCCCGGACCCCGGCGCGGCTCGAAATTCGGCGTGCGCGACAGGTTGAACCGGTCGATCTTCGCCAGCGCCGCTTCCATCGCCGGGAAATTCGCCACCTTTTCTTCCAGCGCCTCGGGGTTTTGCACCACAAGGCTGGAGGGCAGCGCCGTCAGCCGCCCCGCGACCCCCAGCCAGTCGGCCAGACCGTTCAGCACCGCCAGATCCTGCGCATCTTCGTAATCGATGTAAAAGGCGGTCTGCCCCGAGCATTGCAACGCCCGCATCAGCGTGATCTGAAAGCCCTGCAGGGTTTGCAGATGCGCCTCGAATTCGGCGGCGTCGAAGTCCGCTTGCGGCGTGTCCTTGCGGTGTTTCGCATCACCCAGTTTCCACTGTCCGGTCGCCCGTGCCAGTTTCAGGCTGACATAGCTTTCGACCGGATTGCGGGTCAGCACGATCTTGGCGCAGCGGCGATCCTCAAGCATCGCCGAGAGCACGCGGGGGTCGTGGTCATGAAAGAACCGGCAGCCGTTCAGCCCCTCGGCTGATCTGATCCGGGCCCAGAGCAGCATCGGATCCCCGTCGCGGATTTCGCGGGGGATGCCCAGCAATTCGGTCCGTTTCGGATAGCCGATCAGCGCGGGGTTGAAGGCCTCGCCGTGGCAGGTGACGCCGGGCAGGTCGTTCAGCGCGGCTTCGAGCAGGTTCGAGCCCGTGCGCATTTCGGCGAAGACGACGAAGCAATCGAAGCGGCTCATCTCATTTCACCAGATAGGGGCGGCGGCGCGGCGGCGGCACGGTGTCCCCCGCCACCGGGAAATCGCCCATCAGCCGCGGTTGCATGCCCTGATTCTTCAGATTCTGCAGGAACTGGCCAAAGCCGGTCAGGTCGATCATCTGCGGCGCCTCGGTCAGCCGTCGCGTCGCGCGCGGGCTGATCTCGTCGATGATCATCTGCAACGGTTCCATCGGATTTTCGATGAATTCCGCCATCGTCCAGATCCGCACCCGCGCCTTGACATACATCGAGCGCAGGATGTTCAGATGCTCGATCTCGATCTGCTGCAGCCGGGCGGCCTCGCGGCGGATCTCGCTGAAATCCATCTGCGAATGAAACAGCGGCACCGCCCAGGCGCCCGAGATGACGGAGATCTGCGCATTCGGATCGGTGGCGGTGAACCAGTTGATGTCCTGGGTGTCGCGCGGGGAGAACATGAAACATTGCCGCTCGCCGCGGCCGTTCCAGATCAGATTGGTCAGAAAGCCGCGCGGGTTGTAATCGCGCAGCGCGGCGCTGTCGCTCAGACAGCCGTTGAACATCGTCTCGCCGCCGGAAAAGGCGGCGCGATCGGGCCCGAACAGATGGCCATGCACCCGGGCGCCCACGTATTTCGCCAGCCAACCTTCGAAGTTTTCGAAAAGGTCCGAAAATCCCTGAAGGATCGAATATTGCGCCGAGGTCTTGCCGTTCTCGTGATCCTGCCGCGGAAACCGGCTTTGCATGTAAAGCCCGGGCCGCCCGCGGGTGCGCCGCTCGACCGCCTTGGAAAACAGCCGGTCGATCTTGGACGGGTTCGGCTCGGCCAGGCTTTCGGCGGGCCGGTCCGACAGGAAGGTGGCGTAAAGCTTTTCCGCTTTTGGCCAGATTTTCCGCGCCACGAAGCAATCCGAGCGCCGCAGAAGCTGCAGGTGATCATCGTAGAAGATATGCGGCTTGCCCTGATAATCGAATTTCGACAGCGTCAGCGAGCGGCTTTCGATATTCGTCGCGTAAATCCGGGCGAGCGACTGGAAATAGCTTTCGTCGGGGATCCAGACGCGCTTGAAATAGCGGTCGTGCTGCGGCCGGTCCGGGGCCTGCAGGATCGCCGTCAGGGTCGGACGCGACAGGCACCACCATTGGCTGCCCAGATGCGGGACGATGCCGCCGGGGATCTTGCGCTTGAAGCCGATGCGGCGCTGGAAATCGACATAGGCATCGAACAGCCGCCGTCGCTTTTTCCAGGAAAACGGGAAGCGCAGGGTGAAGCGTTCCATGTCGATGCCGCCCACCGTCCAGCCGACCTCGGCGGTGGTGACGCTTTCGATGAAATCGGTGTTCGGGCGGGCGGCCAGATAGTCGGCCAGCTCGTGCAGCGGCCGCAGCGGCAGACAGGCGCCCGAGGCGAGAAAGACATGCCCGACTTCGGGGTGGCGGGCCAGCAGTTGCGTGGCCCCGGTCTGCGCCGCCTGCACCAGCGACCAGGTGCCCCAGTCGCATTTGAAGCGGGTGCAGAACGAGACGCTGTCCAGATCGGCGAGCGCGCGGCCAAGGGCGTCGAAGTCCTGCGCGGGCACACGGGCATCGACATGCACCACCACCGGCGCGCCATGGCTGGCCCAATAGCGCGCGACCTGGGCCGCCCGGTCCAGCGCGGTGTGACACATCATGATGAAGCCGACCGTCACCGCCGCGCCCTCATGCCCAGTTGCCCTTCGACATCAGCCCCAGAATTTCGAGCTGCCGCCAGTTGATATATTTCTCCGACCATTTGGTCCACAGATCGGGCTCTGTCTCCAGCCTGGCACTGTAGGCCTCGTATTCGCGCGAGCCCGCATAATGTTCGCGGCGCTGCATTTCCTCGGCCACCTTGGCACTCAGCGGTGACAGGAATTTGGCGTGCAAAAGGCAACCCGAGGCCTTTTCGCCCCCCCATTCGTCATAGACCATGTTCAGCCCGCGCGGCAGGATCATATGGGTCGAGGAGGCGAAGACAAAGCCGCGCTGCCATTTCACCAGCGGGATCTTGTTGAGCGAGGGCGCCGCGGCGGGATCCTCGGCAAAGAACACCCGCGCCCGCGGCCCGCCCTGAATCCACAGGTTCTGCATCTTGCGATTGCGCGATATCATGTAATTGCCGGCATCTAACCAGCAGGCGATCTCGAACGGGTTCTGCCCCTCGCGGTAGGGGACGGCATCGATCGGCCCCTTGGGATACATGTCGAGCAGCATCGCCGGGAAGCTGCGGATGCGATAGGTGTCCAGCCAGTCGGTCAGCGCGTCGATCGGCCGGGTGTCGCAGAACGGATAGACGAAGAATTCATCCGGATCGACGGTCAGCGTCCAATGCCCGGTGCCGTATTTGCGCAGCAGATGGTTGAGCCAGTCCATGCCGAAGGCGGCCGCCTTGTAAGAGGCCGTCGTCGTCCAGACCGAACAATCGGGCTGCGCCGCCAGATACTCGCGCGAGCCGTCGGTGCTGTCATTGTCGACAAAGATGAAATGGCCCACCCGCATGTCGCGGTAATAGCGCAGGAAATACGGCAGCCGGATGCGTTCGTTGCGCAGGGTGCAGAAAACGATGACATCGCGGGCGTCGATCTTCGCGGTGCGGTCGGCGACGGGCTTCAGCTGGCGGCGCTTGCGGAATGCGCGCCATTGGCGCTGACGCCGCTCCCGTCGAAGCCTGATCGCCTGTCTCAGTCCCAAACTGCCCTCGTGCCGTGCCCTGCGGCCCTTTCCTAGCGTATCCCGCTTGCGACAGGGTTAATTCCTGCCCGTTTCCGCGCGGGCGAGCATAGGCGGAACCGTGCAGCAGGTAAACCGTTGGTTCCTCTGCAGATCCGATCCGCCCTAAAGCCAGCCGCCGCGCGACATCAGCCCCAGCGCCTCGAGCTGACGCCAGCCGGTGAGCCGCCGCGACTGCGGCGTCCAGAAATCGGGTGAGGCCATCAGGCTGTCGTAATAGCTGTCGAAAATCTCGGGGCGGCCGAAATGCTCGCGCCGGTCTTTCTCCTCGGCGGCCTTGCGCACCACCTCGGGCAGGAATTTCGTGTGCAGAAGCAGGCCCGAAATCGCCTCGCCGCCCATCCGGTCATAGACCTCGTTCAGCCGCGGCGGCAGGATCGCATGGGTGGAATTGAGATAGACCCAGCGCCGGTTCCAGCGCACGAGCGGGATCTTGGACAAGGTCGGCGCATGGCGGGGACGGTCGGCAAAGAACATCCGCGCCCGCGGACCGCCTTGAATCCACAGCGCTTTCGTGCGCTCTTGCCGGGTGATCGTGTAATTGCCCGCATCGAACCAGTGCAGGATCTGCAGGGGATCGTCGCCCGGAAGGTAGCTTTGCGCCTGCACCGGACCCTTTGGGTAAAGTTCCAGCATCATCGCCGGAAAGACCCGCTGCCCCGAGCGATCCAGCCAGCCGGTCAGGGCGGCAAGCGGGCGGGTGTCATGATGCGGATAGATCAGCAATTCATCGGCATCGACGGTCAGGCACCAGTGGTCATGGCCATGGCGGAACATCAGCCAGGTCAGCCAATCCAGCCCGAAGCGGTGCAGCCGATAGCTGGAGCCGGTCTGCCAGAGCGAGACATCGGGCTGGGCCGCCAGCAGATCGGGGCTGCCGTCGGTGCTTTTATTGTCCACGATCAGGAAATGATCGACGCCCAGACGGCGGTAGTGATCGAGGAAATGCGGCAGCCGCTGCGCCTCGTTCCGGACCGCGGCGAACAGAAGGATGTCACCGCGCCGGATCGCCCCGGTGCGATCCTGCAGCGCGGTCAGACGGCGGCGTCGGCGCAAGGCACGCGCCAGTAGATAGCGGCGTCTCAGCCGCCAGCGATAGGCCTGCCACAGCTTTGACCAAAGCGCCATCTTGCCCCCATTCGGGGGTTATCTTTCATAATGTCCGCTTTGATGCCAGCGCCATGCATCGGCGATCATCGTCGCGAGATCGCTGCGTTTCGGTGCCCAGCCCAGATCGCGGATCGCCTTGGTCGAGCCCGAGACCAGCACCGCGGCATCGCCCGGACGGCGGTCGCCCTCAAGGATCGGCACCGCGCGGTTGGTCACGGCCTTCGATTGCGCGATTACCTCGCGCACCGAAAAGCCGGTGCCGGAGCCCAGACAGAACACCTCCGAGCCCTTGCCTGCCTGCAGCCATTGCAGCCCCAGCACATGGGCATCGACCAGATCGGAGACATGGACATAATCGCGAATGCAGGTGCCGTCCTTGGTCGGGTAATCCGAGCCGTAAACTGTCAGCGCCGGGCGCTTGCCGTCGATCGCATCCAGCATCAGGGGCACCAGATGCGTTTCCGGGCGGTGGAATTCGCCCACCTCGCCCTCGGGGTCGGCGCCCGCGACGTTGAAATAGCGGAAGATCACCGAGCGCAGGCCGTGGCTCGCCCCGAAATCGCGCAGGATCATCTCGATCGCCTGTTTCGAGCCGCCATAGGCGTTGATCGGTGCCTGCGTGGTGGTCTCGTTCAGCACCACCCCGTCCTGATCGCCATAGGTGGCGCAGGTCGAGGAGAAGACGAAATCAAGGCAGCCCGCGGCGCAGGCCGCCTCGATCAGGGTCAAGGACGACAGCACGTTGTGGCGCCAGTAAAGCCCGGGGTTCTTCATCGACTCGCCGACAAGGCTGAGGGCGGCGAAATGCATCACCGCCACCGGCTGCCAGCGCGCGAAAACCTCATCCAGCCGCGCCCGGTCCGAGAGATCACCCTCTTCGAGCGGGCCGAACTTGACCGCATCGCGCCAGCCGGTGACGAAGCTGTCGTAGGTCACCGGAACATAGCCCGCCCGGGCCAGCGCCTTGCAGGCATGGGAGCCGATATACCCGGCCCCCCCCGTCACCAGAACATGCTGCGCCATCCGTTATTGCGCCGCCGTCCGCATCGCCATCACATCACCGAGGAAATCGGCGAATTCGTCGCGCAGATCCTCACGCGCCAGACCAAAGGCCACCGTCGCCTGCAGGAACCCGGCCTTGGAGCCGCAGTCATAGCGCTGGCCGCGGAAGCGGAAGCCGTAAACCGGCTGCCCGGCCTCGATCTCCTCGGCGATGGCGTCGGTCAGCTGGATTTCGCCCCCCGCGCCCTCTTTCTTCTTGTTGAGGTTCTGCATCACCCGCGGCGTCAGGATGTAGCGCCCGATCACCGCGAGGTTCGAGGGCGCCACATCGGGTTGCGGCTTCTCGATCATGCCCTTGACCTTGACCAGCGAGCCCATGTCCTCGGCGATGTCCAGAACGCCATAGGACGAGGTCTTTTCATGCGGCACTTCCATCGCCGCGACGACGTTGCCGCCGGTCTCGTTATAGGCTTCCATCATCTGCTGCAGACAGGGTTTTTCCGCGGCGATGACGTCATCGGTCAGGATCACGGCAAAGGGCTCGTTGCCGACCAGACGGCGGGCACACCAGACGGCATGGCCAAGGCCCATCGGCCGGTTCTGCCGCACATAGGCGATGGCGCCCGAATCCATGTTCGTGGCCTTCAGCGCCTCGAGCAGCTCGGTCTTGCCCTTCTTGCGCAGCGAGGTTTCCAGTTCCGGCGCGTCGTCGAAGTAATCCTCCAGCGCCGATTTGCCCCGCGAGGTGACGAAGATGAATTCCTTGATCCCGGCGGCCCGGGCTTCGTCGATCGCGTATTGAATGAGCGGGCGGTCGACCAGCGTCAGGATCTCTTTCGGGATCGACTTCGTGGCCGGAAGAAAGCGTGTGCCGAGGCCAGCGACCGGAAAAATCGCTTTCGTGACCTTGCGTTTCATAATGCACCTTTGTGCGTGTGGGCTGCTCGCGTCTCAGTTGGGGGCATAATCCACCCTTTTGAAGACCGGCTCAAGCTTCGCCTGTGCAGAAGTGAACCGCCCGCCGGAAAAAGCAGGCGGTTTTTCGCCGCTGCGGAAACAACTTTCACGGCGCCGCGATGAATGTATCAGTCCTGCCCCATCGCGGCCATCATCGCCTCGATCTTCGGCACGTCCGAGGGGTTGTTCAGCTCCCAGAACTGCCGCCCGCGCGATTCGACCTCGACGCAAAGCACAGAGCGGCCGTTTTCCAAAAACCGCAGCTGTTCGAGCCCTTCGAGCGTTTCGAGCGGACCGACCGGCCAACCGGAATAGGCCGCCAGCGTCTCGGGGCGATAGGCATAGACGCCGACGTGATGAAAGACCGGGGTCGGTTCATCCGCGCCATAGCTCTTGCCGGTGAAGGGGATCACTTCCTTGGAGAAATAGATCCCCCGGTTGCCCGCGCCGAAGACCGCGGTGGTGCCGCCGACGCGGTCGTTGCGGCGATCCTCGATCAGGCTGGCCAGCATCGCGCCTTCGCAGCGCAGGACCGGCGTGGCCAGTTCCGCCCAGGGGTTCGCGATCAGCCCCGCCACCAGATCCTCGACGAACCAGGCCGGGGTGAGCGGCGCATCGCCCTGCAGGTTCACCACGATGTCATGGCCGCCGCCAAGGTTTGCCAGGGCCTCGGCCACCCGTTCGGTGCCATTGGCGCAGGCCGACGAGGTCATCACCACCTCGGCGCCGAAGCTTTCGGCCTCGGCACGGATGCGGTCATCGTCGGTTGCCACCACCACCCGGGCCACGCCCTGCACCGCCCGGGCCGCCTCCCAGCTGCGCCGGATCAGAGTCTTTGCCACGCCATTGGCGCCGGTCAGCGTGACGAGCGGCTTGCCCGGATAGCGGCTCGAGGCGTAACGGGCGGGGATGACGACCAGAACCGACATCACTTCACCAGGATCACGCCGGGGGCATAGGCGATGAAGAACGGGTTGGCGAAGCCGTCCTTGCCATAGGTGAAGGGGCCGTGATCGTCGAAGCGCACCATCTCGCCGCCCGCCCCGCGCAGCACGGCATCGCCCGCCGCGGTATCCCATTCCATCGTCCGGCCCAGACGCGGGTAAAGATCGGCCTCGCCCGTCGCCACCAGACAGAATTTCAGAGACGAGCCCGCCGAGGTCATGTCGGCCACCGCATAGCGGGCGATATAGTCATCGGTCGCCTGATCGCGGTGCGATTTCGACGCCACCACCATCAGCGCCCGGTTGTCGGGCACCGACACGGTGATCGGCTTCTGCTCGCCCACGGTTTCCTTGTCGAAGGCGCCCAGCTCCTCGACCGAACGGCCATCGGCCAGCGTGTAAAAGAGCCGCCCCTTGGCGGGCGCATAGACGATCCCGCGCAGCGGCACGCCGTTTTCGACATAGGCGATGTTGACGGTGAAATCGCCGCGGCGCTGCACGAATTCCTTGGTGCCATCGAGCGGATCGACGATCAGGAAGGTCTTGACGCTTTGCGCGTGGCTCGCCGCCTGTTCCTCGGTCACCAGCGCGATCTGCGGGAAGGCCTCGGCCAGCCCTTCGGAGATCAGCGCATCGGCGGCCTCGTCGGCCTCGGTCACCGGCGAGGCATCGGCTTTCGTCTTCACCGCGAAATCGGGAGAATCATAGATCTGCATGATCCGGTCGCCCGCCTCCAGCGCCAGACGGCGCATCACGCTCACAAGACGGTCAAAGTCCATCACTCTCTCCTGTCGGCCGCATTTCGGCCAGATTGCCATGCGATTTGGTTATCTTTATGATCGGCCCTCAACGGAACGGCAAGTTTTCCGGGGCTACAAAACGCAAAGTTCCCCACGGCAGAGCCATGTTCAAAGCAGAACGCACGACCAGCGCCCTCGGATCGACCTTCAACCTGCTGGAGCTGGTCTATCACGCCACGGTGCGCGCAATCCGCAAATCGCATGGCAATGCGATCCTCGGCCTGTTGCAGAACATGTTCCAGACCGTGATGCTCGTGGCGACGTTTTACCTGATGTACACGATCCTCGGCATGCGCGGCAGCGCGGTGCGCGGGGATTTCATGCTTTACATCATGTCGGGCATTTTCCTTTACATGACCTATACCAAGGCGATGTCGGCGGTCTTCGGCTCCGAAGGGGCGTCTTCGGCGATGATGAAGCACGGGCCGATGACCACCGCGATCGCGATCTCGGCGGCGGCGCTGGGCGCGCTTTACACGCAGATGCTGTCGATGCTGGTGGTGCTTTATCTCTATCACGCCGCGATCAAACCGATCGAGATCCATGACTGGTCCGGCGCGATGGGCATGGTGATGCTGGGCTGGTTCTCGGGGGTGGCGCTGGGCATGGTGTTTCTGGCGGCCAAACCCTGGAACCCGCAGCTGGTGGGGATGATCCAGCAGATCTACGGCCGGGTGAACATGATCGCTTCGGGCAAGATGTTCCTGGCCAATACCTTGCCGCACAAGATGCTGATTTTGTTCAGCTGGAACCCGCTGTTTCACATCATCGACCAGGCGCGCGGCTATACCTTCATCAACTACAACCCGCATTTCTCGAACTGGGAATATGCGCTGAACGTCGCGCTGGTGCTTTTGGCGATCGGGCTGATGGGCGAGTTCTACACAAGGCAATATGCCTCGGCGAGCTGGGCCGCCAGGCAATGATCCGTCAGGGCTTGCGGATCGTGTCGCCGAACTGGAGGACCGGCTGCAGCTCGACGACCTCGCTTTCGGCGCTGGCGGTGCCGGACTGCCGCGCGACGATCTCGGCCGCCTTGCGCCCGATCTCGCGCCGACAGGCATCCATCGTCGCCAGCCGCCGCGGCAGCCCCTCGAGCAGCTCGACCCCGTTGAACCCGGCCAGACCCAGCCTGCCCGGCACGTCAAAGCCCTTTTCAAGGCAGTAAAGCAGCCCGCCCGCGCCGATCATGTCGTTGGAATAATACAGGAAATCGATGTCGGGGCTGCGCGTCAGCATCGCCCCGGTCATCTCGCGCCCCTTCAGAAGCGCCGAGCCGCCGGAATAGAATTCGGTGTCATGCAGCACGATCCCCGCCTGCGCCAGCCCTTCGGAAAAGCCCTCCAGCCGTTTGCGGGCGCGATGATCCTCGGGCATCTTGGTGCCCAGAAAGCCGATCTTGCGATAGCCCGCGGCGGTGATCGCCTGCGCCATCTGCAGCCCGGCGCGGCGATGCGAGATGCCGACGACGGAATCGACGCCCTCGCCATCGACATCCATGATCTCGACCACCGGCACCCCGGCATTCTGCAGCATCGCCCGCGCCGTCGCGGTATGTTCGAGCCCGGCGATGATCACCCCCGAGGGCCGCCAGGACAGCATCTCGTAAAGGACGGTCTCCTCCTTTTCCGGGGAATAATCGGTGACGCCGACGACGGGCTGCAGCCCGGTGTCCTCAAGTTCGGTGGAAATGCCCGAGAGCACCTCGGGAAAGACCAGGTTCGACAGCGACGGGATGATCACGCCGACCAGATTGACCCGCTGCGAGGCGAGCGCGCCGGCGATCTTGTTGGGCACATAGCCCAGCGTCCGCGCCGCTTCGAGCACCTTTTCGCGCGTCGCTTCCGACACGTCGCCCCGGTTGCGCAACACGCGGCTGACCGTCATTTCGGAAACCCCCGAGGCCTCGGAGACGTCACGCAGGGTCAGGGGACGGCGGGAGTCGTTGGGCGAACGGGCCAAGGCGGGTCCTTTCCGTGGGAACGCTACCAGATAGCGTCAAACATTTCGCTTGTGCAAGTCGAAGCGCATCCCTATGTTATCGCTAACGGAATGATCCGGATCCGTCCGGAGACGCCCGTTCAACCTCGGCGGCGGTCATCCTTCCTCAACCGTCGGGGGCGCGAAAGGGGGAGCGGTGGGCCAATACGCTCCCCCTTTCCCATCTTCTCGGCGCAACCGCCTGCTTTGATTGCCTTCTGCATCTGACCTTTCCCGCCTGTATCATTTTTCGTATCACGTCGCCGTTTCGTTCCGCATCCGTTCACCCCCTCTTTTCGCGTGCACTCAGGGCACGCATGAGTTGCCGCGCCTCCCCCGCATATTTGCGGATCATCGCCTTGGAGGTGTGACCCGAGTAGCTTGCAATCTCGTCATCATCGCAGCCCGCCAGCGCCAGCTCTTGAACCCCGGTGTAGCGCAGCGCATGCAGGTCATGGGCTTCGACCCCCAACCGCCGCCGCTCTTTCAGCATGATTTCCGCCACGTCTTTGTAGCGCAGCCGCCCGCCCCTCGCCCCGCACAGGATGGGTGCATCCGCCGAGGCATCCAGCCGCGCCAGATAGGCCCGCTGCGCCTTGGCACGGTCAGCACCGCTCACGCGCCCGTTTTCGTCCGCCAGTTCTGCCAGATCATCGACCATTTGCGCCGCAGCATGGGCGGCCAGCAGACTGTCAGGCCCGGCCACCTTGACGCGCAAACCCGTGCCCTCGCCCGTCACCGGGTGCAGCCATTCGAGCCAGCGCCCCGGGCCCTGATCCTCTTGCACGTTGTAAACGTCGCCCAAATCCATCAGACACCCTCTTTCGGCGGCGCACCGCCCATGTCGGTTTGAATGTGCCGGTTGCCATAGACGCCGCCCTTGCCGTCCGGCCGGGCAGGCTTGCCGATCCACTCGCGCCCCTCGTCGGGGTTCAGCACTTCGGCCGAAATCAGGCTTGAAATCGTCGTCGCGCGGGTCGCCAGATCGACCCGGCTCAGGTCGTCACGGTCGCGCGCAAATGCACCATATCTTCGCGCGGCGTCGGCGTGTTGTCGATCCGATAGAACGGCTCGCCGGTCGCCTGATCGTAATCGACAGTCACCATGCCGGAACGGTAGCGGATCAGTTCCGCCACCCGGCCATCCGACAGGCGGTTGACCCAAAGCATACCGCCGCGGTCATCGGTCAGCGCGTCAAAGACCAGATCGCGGACGGCGCAAAAGGCCGGGGTCCAGTCGTTCGCCTGCCGGTTCAGCAGGGCATTGACCGGATGCGACAGGGCATCGGTTTCCGTGCCATCCGCCGCCACTTCCTTGACCACGCGGCCAAGGGTCAGGCCGATAAAATGGGAGAGGCCGTTAGCAAAGACGATGACTTCGCGGGTGGGTGGCGCGGATCGGCGCGCGGTATCAGCATCAAAATCCGCGCCCTGATCGCCGAAGACGCCCGTGCCGCGCTGGATGCGATGCTGACCGATGCGCGGAAGGAAGGAAGGGTGGCAAGCCGGGGTGCGTGAGGCCCTGCAAGCCGCCAAGAAATCGCGCGAGACGGTTATCCACAGTGGGCGGCGATACTACATCGCTGGCGTCGCAAAGGGCCACGACAGAGCAGAGGTGGCCATCTTGCCAGCCCCGCCGCTTGGAGTTGCGCCGTCGTGTCACCCGACAAAAACACCCGGTACATCGGACAAAAACCGGGAACAGCTGGGAATAGCCGGTAACAGACGATTTGTGTCGATAGATCATAGCGTTATGATTGCTATGAGCTTCCAGCGTGCGCTCGAACTTTGCACTTTGTGCCGCGCGGTGATGACGATGCCATCGCCACATGAGGCTTGATCTCCTATCCACGTCACTTCGGTACGCTCCGGTGAAAACCCCATTCAAGCCTTATTTTATTGGGATTTTTGCGTTGCGGTAGCGACGTTGGCGCGGCGGGAACTTTGCACGTTTGACGCATCCTGTTGCGCCTAGTGCAAAGTTATTTAATATCAGTGACTTACACGGTAAATCCATGCAGAGGCGCCGCTTTGGCCGCGCCTGGCACCGGAAACGGGTAATGCGATCAAGCCATGCGCCCACCGCATAGCTTTGCGGGTACCGCCCAGACCTGCCATCAGGCGCCACCGCCAGACATGCCCCTCAGTTCTCGACGCGCAGCATGCGATACCCGGCGCCGCCGCTGTCCGCAGCGCCGATCTTGACCTTCTTGGTCACGGTGACGCCTCCGATCTTCGTGAGCAGCGTGGCGCTGGTCTGGTTGTCGGCCGCCGGAGCCTGAAACACCGCCAGCGTCAGACCCGCGGCGATCAGCCCCCAGTAATCGTCCGTCGAGACAAGGCGCCCGCCAGTGCCGGGATCGCATTCGAGGTTGACCGACTTGGCGCCAACCCGCGCCTGCAATCGGGCGCGGGCAGCGCCGTCGGTGCTGTTGTTGACGATCGCCAGCAACGATGCCCCTGCCCAGTCCTTGACGAAGGCGCCGAAATACCCGGCCAGCGGCAACGAGCGTCCGAAAACAAACCCACCGGTGTTTTCTCGGTCATATTGCCATCCTTCGCCCACCGCCGCCGAGCCGCCTCCGTTCGCAAACGCGTCCCACGCGAGATCGGAGGCCTTCCAGTGCCCGAGCCATCGTCGCTCGCCTTGTCGGCAAGGAACATGATGATCTGCTTTCGGGCCGCAGAACCGAAGCGGCGTCCCGCACATTCATTTGCCACGCGCCAGCTCATCGCAGCACCTCGAAGCGGGGCAAATCGGGCTCAACTTGTACAGGTTTTGTACAGAAATCCGGGACTGACCGCCCGTTTCCGGCTGCTTTTCGGCGCAGGTTTCTGCATCGGGTTTTGCAATCGACTGAGAAAACGCCATATTTTTCAGGTTTTTTTGGCGACCCCGAGTGGATTCGAACCACCAACCTGCCCCTTAGGAGGGGGCTGCTCTATCCAGTTGAGCCACGGGGTCACACCGGCTTTTTGCGGGCATCCGGGCAAAAACGCAAGCCGTCTTCGCAGCCGTCCCGCGGGCCCTGCCCTCGGACGCGCCAGCCTGGCCAAGCGGCGTTGAAGTTTCGACCCCGGCGCCCTATACTTCCGACGATGACCACCTCCCGAAATTCCCAGACTTCGCAGCCGTGCCCGCGGCTTCTTGGCAGATCCGCCGCCCCCTTCCTGCCGATGAGCCGCGCCGAAATGTCGGCGCTTGGCTGGGACGCCTGCGACATCGTCCTTGTCACCGGCGACGCCTATGTCGACCACCCCAGCTTCGGCATGGCGATCATCGGCCGCCTGCTGGAATCAAGGGGTTTCCGCGTCGGCATCCTGTCGCAGCCCGACTGGCAATCGGCCGAGCCGTTCAAGGCGCTGGGCAAGCCGCGGCTGTTCTTCGGCGTCACCGGCGGCAACATGGATTCGATGGTGAACCGCTACACCTCGGACCGGCGCCTGCGCAGCGATGACGCCTATACCGCCGGGGGCGAGGGCGGCAGGCGCCCCGACCGCTCGACCATCGTCTACACCCAGCGCTGCCGCGAGGCCTTCAAGGACGTGCCGGTGATCCTCGGCGGCATCGAGGCCTCGCTGCGCCGGATCGCCCATTACGATTACTGGTCCGACAAGGTCCGTCGCTCGATCCTCGCCGATGCCAAGGCGGATCTGCTGCTTTACGGCAATGCCGAACGCGCCGTGATCGAGGTGGCGCAGCGGCTGGCGGCGGGCGAAAGCCCCCGCGATCTGGCCGATATCCGCGGTGTCGCCCTGTTCCGCCCGGTGCCCGAAGGTTTCACCGAACTGCCCGCCGATGATCTGGACAGCGCCGACGAGGGCGCCAGCCGCACCGCGGGCAACACGGTGATCCGGCTGCCGTCCTTCGAACAGGTCGAGACCGACCGCGAGGCCTATGCCCGCGCCTCGCGCGTGCTGCACCGCGAGGCCAATCCGGGCAACGCCCGCCCGCTGGTGCAGCGGCACGGCGACCGCGATCTGTGGCTCAACCCGCCGCCGATCCCGCTGTCGTCCGAAGAAATGGATGCGGTCTATGACCTGCCTTACGCCCGTGCGCCGCATCCTTCCTATGGCGCGGCGAAGATCCCGGCCTGGGACATGATCAAGACCTCGGTCACGGTGATGCGCGGCTGCTTTGGCGGCTGCACCTTCTGCTCGATCACCGAACATGAGGGCCGGGTGATCCAGAGCCGGTCGGAAGCCTCGATCCTGCGCGAAATCGAGGCGATCCGCGACAAGACCCCGGGCTTTGCCGGCGTGATTTCCGACATCGGCGGGCCGACCGCGAACATGTATCGGATGGCCTGCAAGGACCCCAAGGTGCAGGCCGCCTGCCGCCTGCCGTCCTGCGTCTTTCCCGATATCTGCCCGAACCTTGACACCTCGCATGACGATCTGATCCGGCTTTACCGCAAGGTGCGCGAGGTGAAGGGGGTCAAGAAGGTCATGGTCGCCTCGGGCGTGCGCTATGATCTGGCGGTGAAAAGCCCGGAGTACATCAGGGAGCTGGTGACCCATCACGTCGGCGGCTATCTGAAGATCGCGCCCGAACATACCGAGCAGGGCCCGCTCGAACTGATGATGAAGCCCGGGATCGGCACCTATGACCGGTTCAAGGAGATGTTCGACGCCGCGGCCAAGGCTGCGGGCAAGAAGTACTTCCTGATCCCCTATTTCATCGCCGCCCATCCCGGCACCACCGATGAAGACATGCTGAACCTGGCGCTGTGGCTGAAGAAGAACCGCTATCGCGCCGATCAGGTGCAGACCTTCCTGCCCTCGCCGATGGCGACCTCGACGACGATGTATCACACCGGCGTCAACCCGCTGAAAGGCGTGCGGCGCGGCGCGTCCGAGCCGGTCGGCACCGTGCGCGGCACAAGGCAGCGGCGGCTGCACAAGGCGTTTTTGCGCTATCATGACCCCGACAACTGGCCGCTTCTGCGCGACGCGCTGAAAGAGATGGGCCGGGCCGATCTGATCGGCACCGGGGCCCACCATCTGGTGCCCGGGCATCAGCCGCCCGGAACCGGCAAGACGGTTGCCGGGAAAGCCGCGCCCAAACGCAGCTCCTCGCGGCCGGGGCCCGGGGCGAAGACCTTCACCACCAAGGGCGTGCCGTTTCCGAAATTTCCGAAGAAGTGACCCGGGCTCAGGCCGCGTCCCCGGACGGGGCCTGAGCCACGGCGGCGCGTTGCAGCACGGCGGCAAAGAAGCCGTCGGTGTCATGCCGCGCGGGCGTCAGCGACAGATAATCGGGATGGGCCGAGCCGGTCAGCTGCGGCGCCACCTCGGCCAGCGGCACCACGGAAAACTCGGGATGCGCGGCCAGAAAGGCGGCCACGCGCTCTTCGTTTTCCTCGGAGAGCAGCGAGCAGGTGGCATAGACCAGCCGCCCGCCGGGTTTGACCAGCCGCGCCGCGCTGGCCAGGATCCGCCCCTGCAGCGCCGCAAGATTGTCCACCCCCTGCTCCTGCGGCGAGCGCCAGCGCGCATCGGGGTTGCGCCGCCAGGTGCCGGTGCCAGAGCAGGGCGCATCGACCAGAACCCGGTCGAAACCGGCCTTGTGCCGCTTCACCCAACGGTCGGTCTCGCTGGTCAGAAGCCGGGTCTCGGCATTTTGCAGCCCGGCCCGCCGCGCGCGTTCGGCGCAGCGTTTCAACCGCCCCTCGTTCACGTCGCAGGCGATGATCCGGCCCTTGTTGCGCATCTGCGCCGCGATCGCCAGCGTCTTGCCGCCCGCGCCTGCGCAGAAATCCACCACCCGATCGCCGGGCTTGGCATCGACGAGCAGCGCCACCAGCTGCGAGCCCTCGTCCTGAATCTCGATCTCGCCGGTCTTCAGCCCGGGCAGATGCGCCAGCGACAGCCGCGCGCTGACCCGGATGCCAAAGGGTGCCACCGCCGAAAGCTCGGCCGGAAGCCCGATCCCGCGCAGCGCCTGCAAGGACTGTTCGCGCGTGGTTTTCAGCGTGTTCACCCGCAGATCGAGCGGCGGCGGCGTCAGCATCGCCGCCATCTCGGTTTCGAAATCGGCGCCAAAGCGGCGCCGCAGCGCCCCGGCGGCCCAATCGGGGCATTCCAGCCGCACATCGTCCGGCATCGCGGGGTGATCGACCGGGCTGCCCTGCAGCTTCACCACCAGCGTCGCTTCCGCCTCGGTCAGGATCGAGGGCGCATATTTCGCGCCGCTGAACAGCCGTTTCAGCTGATCCGGCTTGCGCCGCTCGACCAGCGCCAGAAAGGCCAGCAGCCGGTTGCGATGGGTGTCCTTGCGGCCGTGCCGCTCCAGCCACCAGCCCAGCCGGGCCTGATGGCGCAGCAGCTCCTGCAGGGTGGCGATGATCTCGCCGCGGTCGGCATCGCCGATCTGGCGGCGGGCGCGGAACCAGGCCGAGACGATCGCATCGGCGGGACGCGCGACGGTGTCGATCTCGGACATCAATTCAAGGATGGCTTGCAGCTGGGCAGCAGGGGTCACGGGTAAGACGATCCGGTTGAAAGGGCGAGGGGGCTGATCTCGGTGCGCAGCTGCGGCCGGATTCAGGCGGCCTTGCGGCCCCCGGGTTTCTTTACGGCGAAGATCGGGTTTTGAAAACCGTCATTCGTGAAAGGCCCGGGGCGTTTGCGCCAGGGCGCCCTTCACATCGGGGCCGGGATGCTTACCTGTGCAGAACCTTTTCCCCGGATCTGCCAGATGACCGCTGCCCCTGCCTTGTCGCCGCCGCCCCTCCGCCTGCCGCGCTGCCGCGCGCGGGTGGAGACTTTCGTGACCCGGCATCTGACCGGGGCGGGCACGTTGCGGCTGCACCGGGCGGCGCTCGGCCTTGATCTGCTGCGCGCGCCCGCGAATGTCGCTTTGGCGCCGGTGCTGCTGGCCTGTCGCGGCGGCGCCCGGCTGGCGGGCGCCCTGCGATGGCCCCGGGTTTCGGCCTGGCTTGCGACCCGTCAGGTGCTGCTGCGCACCCGGGTTTCGGCGCAGATCGAGGCGGCGCTTTTGCGCGATCTGTTCGAGGCGCCGCTGCCCGAGACCGCCGCCAACCCAGGTCGGGCCGCGCTGACCGCGGCGCTTTTCGCCGCGCCAGAGCTGCGCGGGCCGCTTGCGCAGCACCCGGACGGCGGCAAGGCGGCGGCGCAACGGGTGATGGCGGTCCTGACCGATTACACCGGCACCCGGGCCGCGGTGGCGGAACTGACCACCGCGCTGGTGACGATCACGCTGGGCGCGCTGCTGTTTCAGGCGCTGACGCCGGGAATGTTCTCGATGGCACCCGGTCTGGCCGAGGCGGTGTCGCGCGAAGCCGCCGTGACCGGCTTTCCCCTGGGCGAGACCCTGGGCGGGCTTTGGTACGGGGTGTTTCCGACCGCGCCGGGGCCCTGGCTGACCGGCGTGACGGTGGTCGGGCTGATGTCGGTCAGCGGCGTCGTCACCGCTTTTGCGGGCTGTCTGGCCGATCCGGTGCAGGCGCGGCTGGGCCTGCACCGCCGCCGCCTGCTGCGCCTGATCGACACGGTCGAGGCCGAGCTCTCCGGCGCGCAGGACCGCCCCTTTGCGACGCGCGAACATTACCTTGTGCGGGTCTTCGATCTTTGGGATGCGGCGCTGTCGCTGTTGCGCGCGTTCCGGACCTGAGACCGGTCCCTGCCGACAGCAAAACGCCGACGGAGGTCCGTCGGCGCTGCTTCTTTTGCGTTTCGGCTTACCACTCGCCGCTGTCGTCGAAGCCCGGATCTTCCATCTCGGGCTCCGCCTCGGGCTCGCCCGCCTGCGCCTCGCCCGCGAACATCCCGGCGACGGCATTGGCCAGCAGCATGCCGCCCGCCACCCCCATCGCCGTCTGCGCCGCCCCGGCCAGGAACCCGCCCGGCGCGCCCTGCGGCATCGGCTGGCCCGTCGGCGCCGACCGCCGCGGCGCCCCGCCGCCAAACAGCCCCGAGAGGAACCCGCCGCCCTGCGGCGCCTTCCGGGCCTCGGCCAGATCGGCTTCCAGCGCGGCGATCCGCGCTTCGGCCGCGTTCAGCGCATGTTCCTGCACCACCACGGTCTGCGCCATGTAATAGGGCGCGCCGGGCTGGCGGGTGATCGCCTCGCCGATGAAACGCTCCGCCTCGGGATCGCGGACGGGCATCTGCCGTTCGACCTGCGTGAGCTTTTCGAAAAGGCCCGCGATGGCCTGACGGTCGTTCGTGTCCATTCTCGTCTCCTGTGTCGATCTGGTCGGCCCGCTCCGGGGCAATGCCCGAAGCGGATCGGCCCCGAGATGGGGACGCCCCGTCGCCGTTGCGAGAGCCGGTGCGATCACGAAAATGTTTCCCGGCGCGCGATGCCGCGGCCCGGGGTCAGCCGCGCAGATCGGCAAGGACCGGGCGGGTCAGGGTGAACACGGCCGGGATCAGCGCCATCACCGCCGCGACGCTGAGGAAAACGGCCGCCAGATGCAGTTCCGGCCAGCCCAGGCTGGAGCGCACCAGAATATCGGTGCGCGCGGTGATCATGGCGGAAATCGCTGCCGTCGCCGCGAGGCCCAGCCCCAGCCCCAGCGCCGTGCCAAGCCCGATCAGCGTCATCGCGTAAGACCAGATCAGCGCCAGGATGAACCGCGGCGGTGCCCCCAGACCGCGCAGCAGCGCCAACCGTCGCGCCAGCAGCCGCGCGAGCAGCATCAGCCCGGCCAGAACCCCCGCCGTCACCAGCGCCTGCGTCAGGAGTGCCAGCACCGACATCACCTGCCGGACATCCCCCATCAGCACATGCAGCCGGGCAAGGATCGTGCCCGGAAAGAAGGCCATCGTGCGGTCGGTGCTGAATTCGGCCTGCAGCGCATAGGTGGCAGCCAGGCTTTTCGCCCGCACCAGCGCCGCGGGCGTGCCCGGAAAGGCCTGCGGGTCGAACGGCTGGCCAAGCGTGCCGTCCCAATCGGCCGCATGGCCCGAGCCCATGCCATGCAGCGACCAGACCGATTCGATCGGCACCAGCAGCGCGCGGTCCCAGGGTGTGCCGGTCAAGGGCATCCGCCCGACGACGCGATAGTGGTACCCCTCGTGCGCCTCTTCCTCGGCGTCATGGCCAAGGCCATGTTCGGGGGTGAACTCGGCCCCCAGCGGCAGCGGCACCCGGGCGCCCACCACCGCCTCGGTCGCCGTCTTGAACATCCCGCCCTCGGCCAGATCCCCTGCCAGATGCGCGACGAATTGCGGCGTCGTGCCGACCGTGGGCAGGCCGTTCCAGCTGTCGCCAAAGCCGATCGGCGCGGCCAGGCTCACCTCGGGGTGATCGGCGATGGCGGCAAAGGTCGGCCCGTCGATCAGCGCCATGTCCGAAGGTTGCAGATAGACCGCCGCCAGCATCGCGGTGACCTCGCTGCCCGGCGCCGCGATCACCAGATCGAATTTCGCCGCCGCCTGCGCCGTGCCCTGCCGCAGCCCGCGTTCCTGCGCGAGCAGCCCGACCCCCAGCGCCACCGACACCGCGATCAGCGCGGTGAAGACCAGGCTGGTCCAGATCTGCCGCAAGATCAGCCCGCGCAAAAGCGGCCCCAGCCGATAGCCGTGCAGCACCGCGCCGCCGATCAGCGCCGCCGGGGCGAGCAGCGCCAGAGCCATCAGGCTGTCCTGCACCGCGTTCGGCAGGCTTTGCCACAGATCAACCATGCTGTTCCCCCGCAATCACCCCGTCGCGCAGATCGATCACCCGGTCGGCCAGCGCCATCAGCGCCGGATCATGGCTGGCGACGATCAGCGTCCGCCCGGCCTCGCGCGAAAGCGCGATCAGATCGGCCGAGAGCCGGTCGGCATTGGCGCGATCAAGGCTCGCCGTCGGTTCATCGGCCAGCAGCACCGCCGGATCACCGGCCAGGGCCCGGGCCACGGCGATGCGCTGCCGCTCGCCGCCCGAATAGCTGGCCGAGGCCCGCCGGTCGGCCGTATCCAGCCCCAGCCGCGTCAGGGCCGCCCCCGCCCGGGCCGCAATCTCGCCCCGCGCCGCGGCGGGCGCATAAAGCGCGGTCAGCGCCGCATTGTCGGGCGCCGAAAGTTCCTCGAACAGCAGCGGCTCCTGAAACACAAGGCCGACCCGCGCCCGCCGGAACGCCGCCCGCGGGCCGTCGCGCAGCGCCGCAAGGTCGGTGCCGCCCCAGAGGATCCGCCCGGTCCCGGGCCGGATCAGCCCGGCCAGCACATGCAGCAGCGTCGATTTCCCCGCCCCCGAGGGGCCACGCAGCACCACCGCCGAGCCCGCCGCGATCTGCAGCTGCGGGATCTGCAGCAATTGCCGCCCGGCCTCGCCGCACAACCGCAGGCCCTCGACCTGCAGATCGAGCCCGCGCATCGTCACCGCCCCGGCAGGGGGGCAGGCAGGACGGGGCAAAGGCTCTGTCGGCATATCCGCGGCTCCGCTTCGAATGCGATTTCACCCTTAAGACGGCGGCAATGTAACAGTTTCATGTGGCCCGCGGGCCGTGCCGCCGGATTTCTGCGGTGGCAATGATATATCATAACGATTCCAGCGAGTTGCCGCGCAGAAAAATCCCTGCGCGGCGGGTGCTGTCGCAAATGTGTCGCGCGTCGTCCCTAGGTTGCGGCCCGAAACAGACACCAAAGCAGGGACATCCGATGACTCGTCTTCTTCTTTCCACCGCGCTTTGCCTTGCCACCTCGGTCGCCGCTTTGGCCGGGGATCTGCCGCAGGCGCAAAGCGACTGGTTCAAGGCCGGGCAGGCCACGATCGCCGAACGCATGACGGTGGCGCCGATCACCAAGCCTGCGAAGAACGTGATCCTGTTCACCGCCGACGGCAATGGCGTGGGCACGAACTATGCGATCCGTCTGTTCTCGGGCCAGCAGGCCGGGGGTCTGGGCGATGATTACGTGCAGCCGCAGGAAACCTTTCCGCATGTGGCGCTGGTGAAGACCTATTCCTCGAACGGCCAGACCCCGGATTCGGCGCCCACCGCGGCGGCGATGAATTCGGGGATCAAGACGAAGAACGGCATGATCAACGTGCTCGATACCGTCAATGTCGGCGATTGCGCCGCGGGGGCGACGGCGGGCACGAAGACCTTTGCCGAGATCGTGTCGGAGATGGGCAAATCGGTCGGCGTGCTCTCAACCGCGCGCATCACCCATGCCACGCCCGCCGCGGTCTATGCCCGCACCGTGAACCGCGATTGGGAAGATCCGTCGAAGATGCCCGAGGGCTGTGCGCAAAAGGACATCGCGGCGCAGCTGATCGACCAGATGAAAGCGGGGGTGATCGATGTTGCCATGGGCGGCGGGCGCGGCCATTTCCTGCCCAAGGATGTGAAGGATGTCGAGGGCAAGGACGGCAAGCGCACCGATGGTCGCGACCTGACCGAGGAAGCCAAGGCGCTTGGGGCGCAGGTGGTCTTCGGGCAGGACGACTTCACCGCGCTGAGCACGGGCGGCAATGCGCCGGTGCTCGGTCTCTTTGAATCGAGCCATATGAAATACGAGACCGACCGCACCGGCGAGCCCTCTCTGGCGGAAATGACCGAAGCCGCGATCAAGACGCTCTCGACGAACGAGAACGGCTTTTATCTGAACATCGAGGGCGGCCGGGTCGACCATGCCAACCACGATGGCAACCTTTACCGCACCGTCACCGACGGCAAGGCCTTTGCCGATGCGATCGCCGTGGCGATGAAGATGACGAACCCGGAAGAGACGCTGATCATCGTCACCGCCGATCATGAACATGCGATCGCCTTCAACGGCTATTGCGGCCGCGGCTCGAACATCCTTGGCCTGTGCATGGAGGAAAACGAGCAGGGCGTGACCCATACCGGCAAGCCGAACCTTGCCGATGACGGCAAGCCCTTCACCGTGGCGGGCTATCTGAACGGCGTCGGCTCGGTTCTGGTCAAGCAGGCCGACGGCAGCTTCTCGGGCGCGCGGCCGGAGGTGACCGAGGATCAGGCGACCGACAAGGATTACATCCAGCAGGCGCTGGTGCCGATGGCGTCCGAAACCCATTCCGGCGAGGATGTGGCGGTTTATGCCCGCGGTCCCTGGGCGCATCTCTTCGGCGGCGTGATCGAGCAGAACGTGATCTTCCACGTGATGAACCACGCCGTGAAGCCCGAGTGATCCGCCGATCAAGCTTGCAGGCCCCGGGGTTCCGGGGCCTGTTTCCGTTTCCGTCTCAGGGGATTGCCGATGCACCGCCGCCAGTTTCTTGCCCTTGCCCCCGCGCTGATCCTGGCCCCGGCCTTGCCGCTGCGGGCCGAAGACCCGATCCGTCTGCGCGATCTTTACAACAAGGATCTGAGCTATTCCGATCTGGCGCTGGCGCGGCAGGGCCAGCGTTTGGCGGTGCAGGGCTTCATGGCGCCGCCGCTGAAGGCGAATTCGGTCTTCTTCGTGCTGACGAACCGGCCGATGGCGGTCTGTCCGTTCTGCGAACCCGGCATGCCCTGGCCCGATGACATTCTGGCCGTCTATGCGCGCCGGATCGTCGAGGTGGAACCCTTCAACCTGCCGATCCTTGTCGAGGGGCGGCTGGAGCTGGGCGATGCCACCGACCCGGAGCTGGGCTTTTATTCCAAGGTCCGCCTGCGCGAGGCGACGTTCCGGCGCGCCTGACCGGCCGCCAAGGCGGGTCAGTGGAAATCCCGGCTGGGAAAGAGCCGCTTGGCCTGTTCGCGCGGATGCTGCGCCCGGGGTGGCTGGCGGGCGGGCCGGGACCCGGATCTGGGGGCATCGTCGGCCTCGGGACGGGTCTGGCCGATGGCGCCGTCAAGCGGGTGGCCAAGGTCCGAAAGCCGCGGCGACAGATCCTCGATCCGTTCGGCGATCAGATGCACCACGATCCCCTCGCGCTCCAGACGCCCGGTGACACGCAAGAGCCGCCCGCCCATGACAGCACGGCGGAAACGCTCGTAAACCTTTGGCCAGACCACGATATTCGCGACGCCGGTTTCATCTTCAAGGGTCAGGAAAATGACCCCCGAGGCGGTGCCGGGGCGCTGGCGGGTGATCACCAGACCGCAAACGGAGCTGCGCCCCAGCGGCGCCGTCACTAGCCGGTCGTGACAGGTCAGACCGGGCAGGCCGGGGCGCATGAGCTCCATCGGATGGGCGCGCAGGGTCAGCCGCAGGGCGATGTAATCCTCGACCACCTCCTCGCCCAGATGCATCGGCGGCAGGGTCACGGCGGGCTCGATCCCGCCCTCGCCATCCAGCGGATTGGCGAACAAAGGCAAGGGCTTCGGCGCCCGGATCGCGCGCACCGCCCAAAGCGCATCGCGCCGCGTCAGGCCAAGACCCGCAAAGGCATCCGCCTCGGCCAGCCGTTCCAGCACGGCGGGCAACAGCCCCGCGCGCAGCCACAGGCTTTCGACATCCGGGTAGCCATTGCCGCGCGCGGCGACGATCCAGCCCGCATCCTCGGCGCGAAAGCCCCTGATCTGCCGAAAGCCCAGCCGCAGCGCCAGCCGCCCGTCGGCCCGCCGCTCCAGCGCATTGTCCCAGTCGGAACGGTTCACGCAGATCGGCCGCACCTCGACCCCATGCTCGCGCAGATCGCGCACGATCTGCGCCGGGGCGTAAAAGCCCATCGGCTGGGAATTGAGCAAAGCGCAGGCGAAGATCTCGGGGTGGTGGCATTTCAGCCAGGAGGAGACATAGGTCAGCATCGCGAAGGCCGCGGCATGGCTTTCGGGGAAACCGTAATCGGCAAAACCCTCGATCTGGGCGAAACAGGCTTCGGCCACGGCCGGGGGATAGCCGCGCTCGGTCATGCCGGAGACGAAGCGGTCGCGATGCGCGCCGATCGTGCCCATGCGCCGAAACGAGGCGAGCGAGCGGCGCAGCTGATCGGCCTCTTCGGCGCTGTAGCCCGCGCCGACGACGGCAATCTGCATCGCCTGTTCCTGAAAGAGCGGCACGCCGAGCGTTTTCGCCGTCACTGCAGCGAGCGCAGGGCCAAAGGGTTCCGGCGCCTCCAGCCCCTGACGGCGACGGATATAGGGCTTGACCATGCCGCCCTGAATTGGCCCCGGTCGGACGATCGCCACCTCGATCACCAGATCGTAGAAAGTCGCGGGTTTCATGCGGGGCAGGAAATTCATCTGCGCCCGGCTTTCGACCTGAAACACCCCCACCGCATCGGCGCGCGTCAGCATCGCATAGGTGGCCGGGTCTTCCTGGGGCACCTTGGCCAGATCCAGCCGCAGCCCCTTGTGGCGTTCCAGCAGATCGAAGCTTTTGCGCAGGCAGGTCAGCATCCCAAGGCTGAGCACATCGACCTTGAGGATGCCGAGCGCGTCGATGTCGTCCTTGTCCCATTCGATGCAGGTGCGCCCCTCCATCGCGGCGTTTTCGATCGGGCAAAGCGCGTCGAGCCGCCCGCGGGTGATGACGAAACCGCCGACATGTTGGCTCAGATGGCGCGGAAAGCCGATGATTTCGGAAATCAGCCGGATCGTCAGCGAAAGCCGCCGGTCTTCGGGATTGAGGCCGATCTCGCGCAGCCGGGCCGGATCGGCGCCGCGGTTCGACATGCCCCAGATCTGCCCCGCAAGCGCCGCCGTCACATCGGCCGAAAGCCCCATCACCTTGCCCACCTCGCGGATCGCGGCGCGGGTGCGGAAATGGATCACCGTGGCGCAAAGCCCGGCGCGGTCGCGGCCGTATTTCTCATAGATCCACTGGATCACTTCCTCGCGGCGTTCATGTTCGAAATCGACGTCGATATCGGGCGGCTCGCCGCGATGGCGCGAGATGAACCGCTCGAACACCATGCCGATCATGTCGGGGGAAACATCCGTGATCCCCAGCAGATAGCACAGGATGGAATTGGCGGCCGAGCCGCGGCCCTGACAGAGGATGCCGCGCGCGCGGGCGAATTGCACGATGTCCTGCACGGTCAGGAAATAGGGCGCATAGCCGAGGTCCCCGACCAGCGCGAGTTCCTTGGCCAAGAGCTGATGCACCCGCTCGGACGCGCCCTGCGGATAGCGCCGGGCCAACCCCTCATGCGCCAGCCGTTCCAGCCGGGCCTGCGGCGGTTCCGTGTCGTCCTCGCCGGGGTAATCGTAGCTGAGTTCCGCAAGGTCAAAGGCGCAGCGCGCGGCAATCTCCAGCGTGCGGCGGATCGCGGCCGGGTGGTGACGAAAGAGCCGCGCCATCTCGGCCGCGCCTTTCAGGCGGCGCTCGGCATTGGGGAGCGCCCGGGTGCCGATGGCGTCGATCGTCACCCCCTCGCGCAGGCAGGTCAGCACATCGGCCAGCGGGCGGCGGGCCGCGCGGTGCATCAGCACATCGCCCACCGCCACCATCGGCGTCGAGGCCCGCAGGGCCAGATCGGCACAGCCGCGAAACCAGGCCTGATCGGTGCCGTCATAGCGCGGCGCGGCACCCAGAAAGACATGGCCGGGAAACTGCCGCTGCAGCCGTTGCAAGGGCGCCAGCGCGGCGGTCAGGTCGGGCGGCGGGAGGGCGATCAGGATCAGCCCGGCCCCGCCCGCGGCCAGATCGTCAAGGCTTAGGGCGCAGTCGCCCTTGCCCGCCCGGCGCTTGCCAAGGGTGAGCAGTTGCGAGAGTCGCTCATAAGCCCGCCGGTCGGTGGGCAGGGCCAGAAAGTCCGTCGCGCAATCGCGCAGGGCAAGCCGCGTGCCGATGATCAGCCGCGGCAGATCCGGGGTTTCGGGCCGGGGCAGCGGCGCGGCGGGGCCGAGGCTTTGCCGCGAGGACGGATCGGTTTGGCTGGCCGAGCGGATGCGCAAAGCCTCGGTCTCCTGCCGCAGGGTCTTCAGCGCCGAAAACGCCCGCACCACCCCGGCCAGCGAATTGCGGTCGGTGATCGCGATGGCCGCCAGCCCCAGTTCGGCGGCGCGCGCCACCAGTTCCTCGGGGTGCGAGGCGCCGGTGAGGAAGGTGAAATTCGAGGTCACGCAAAGCTCGGCATAAGCGGCGGGATCTTGCGTATTTGGACCAGGAAAAACGCTCATGCGAATTCGCCCTGTACGAACCAGCCGGGGTTTTGCGGCGTGAAGAAGAGCCAGAGCCTGCGGCCCTCGGCGGTCTCCACCCGCCAGTAATCGCGCAGCCCGTGCCGCCAGCTTTCGTCTTCCAGCCACCATTCCGGGGTGATCCGTTCCGGCCCGGTGGCGCGGGCGGTGCTGAGCGGCATGGCCCGCCAGCGGAACCTTGCGGGCGGGGTGGCGCCGGTCGCGGTGATCGGCTCGGGCGGAAAGAGCCGCAGGGGGCGCGGGCGGGGGGCGTGAAACCCGCCTTGCGCGGGGCTGAAGGCGGCGGGGGCAAGCAGGAAGCCGCGTTCGGGGATGTGACTTTCGGCGGGCAGGAAGCGGTGGATGTTCTCAAGCCCGATCCGGGTGCCCAGCCTTGTGAGCAGATCAGCCAGCCGGTCGGGGCTGGCGGCCGGGGTCGTGCCCAGCTGCGCGGGGGCGAGCGGTTCGACCCGGGTGGCCTCGAGCCGCAGCTGGTCGATGCCGAAGCCCGCATCGACCCCGGCCAGACCGCGGGCGAAAAGCGGCAGGATCCGGGCCGGGTCGCGCATCGGCGCGGCCAGACGCAATTCGACCTGCTGGCTGGCCTGATCGACGCGGCGCAGGGTCAGGACAAGCTGCCGGGCTCCGGCCTGATGCGCGGCGAGCTTGTCGCAAAGCGGCTCCAGCAGCCGGGTCAGCCCGGCCATCACGTCGCTTTCCAGCCCGATCGGCTCGGGCAGGGTCATCCGGGTGGCGAATCGCGGCGGCTTGGTCGCGGGGGTGACGGGTTCGGGGCTGTGACCCAGCGCCTGATCGAGCCGGGTCAGCAGATCGGGGCCGAAGCGGCGGGCCAGCGGCGCGCGCGGGCTGGCGGCCAGATCGCCGATGCGGCGCAGCCCCAGCCGCTGCAGCCCGGTCACCGTGTCGGGGTCCAGCCGCAGCGCCGCGACGGGCAGGGCGAGCAGATCGGGTTCGGGCGCTTCGGCGGGTTGATCGCCGAAATGCGCCCGCGCCCAGGCGGCGCCGCGGCTCGACCCGCGGCCAAGTTGCGCCGTCAGCCCCGCCCGTTCCAGCCGCGCCCGGATGTCGGCGCACATCGCCCCCTCGCCGCCCCACAGATGCGCCGCGCCGGTGACATCGAGCACCAGACCGTCGGCGCCCTCCAGCCCGACCCAGGGGCAATAGCGTTCCGCCCAGCGTCGCAGCCCGGCCAGAAACCGGGCGTCAAGATCGGGACGGGCCGGGCGGCTGACCAGCCCGGGGCAGAAGCTGCGGGCATCCGCCATCCGCATGCCGCGAAAAAGACCGGCGACCTCGGCCGCGGCGTTCAGGCAAAAGAGCGTTTCGGCATTGCCCAGCCGTTGCACCAGCGCGAAGGGTCCCTCGACCGGGCAGGCGCGCAGGGCCCGGTCAGTCGCCAGCCGGGGAAACCAGATCGAGACGATGCGCCTTTGCGTTCCAGCAAACATTCCACGCGCCCAATGTTCCCATTTTGTTCTTTATAATTTCCCACCGCATCGGAGTCGAGTCCGTGCCCGCGGCATCAAAGATCGGCGTGGCCCGCCAGCGCGTTTCGGCGGCGTTCGAGCCCATGCCTTCGGGGATCAGGCACAGCCCCGTCGTGGCCCCGGCCCCCGCGGCCAATTGCAGCCGCCGCCCCTCGCGCAGATCGAGCGGGCGGGTGATTTCCAGCACGACAAGCGCAAGGCTGCCGTCTTTCAGCGCCTCCTCGGCCAAGGCCAGACTGTCGATCTGGTTTGGCGGGCGCGCCAGAAGCACCCGGGCGGGATCAAGAAAGGGCAAAAGCCCCAAGGGGTTGAGGGTCTCGGTCAGCCAGGCCTCGCGCAGCCAGAGCACCGGGCCTTGCAGGCTGGCTGCGGCGCAGGCGGCGAAGACGGCGGCGGAGGGGCCGCAGACCTCATGGACGCGGCCCGGACGCAGCGGGAAACAGGGAAGATCAGCGCAGGACATGCGGGCAGGGTAACGCGAAACCCCGCCCTTTCCAACCGGGGCCGCGGCCTAGCGCGTTGGCACCGGGGTTTCGCCGCGATAGTCGTAAAAGCCGCGGCCGGTCTTGCGCCCGAGCCATCCGGCCTCGACATATTTCGTCAGCAGCGGGCAGGGCCGGTATTTCGTGTCGGCCAGCCCGTCATACAGCACGTTCATGATCGCGAGGCAGGTATCCAGCCCGATGAAATCGGCCAGTTCCAGCGGCCCCATCGGATGGTTCGCGCCCAGCTTCATCGCCATGTCGATCGACTGCACGTTGCCCACGCCTTCATAAAGCGTATAGACCGCCTCGTTGATCATCGGGATCAGGATGCGGTTGACGATGAAGGCCGGGAAATCCTCGGCCGAGGCGGGGGTCTTGCCCAGCCGCTCGATCACGCCCAGAAGCGTGCGGTAGGTTTCCTCTCCGGTGGCGATGCCGCGGATCAGTTCGACCAGCTGCATCACCGGCACCGGGTTCATGAAATGCACGCCGATGAATTTCTCCGGCCGGTCCGTGCGCGAGGCCAGCCGGGTGATCGAGATCGACGAAGTGTTGGTGGCCAGAATCGTTTCCGGTTTCAGATGCGGCAGCAAGCTGTCGAAGATCGCCTGCTTGACCGTCTCGCGTTCCGTCGCCGCCTCGATGATCAGGTCGGTCTGGCCCAGATCGGCAATCGTCAGCGTCGTGCGGATCCGCCCCAGCGCCGCCGCGCGCTCCTCGAGGGAGATCTTGCCCCGGTGCACCTGCCGGTCGAGGTTCTTGCCGATCATCCCGAGGGCCCGGTCGAGGCTTTCGGGGGCCACGTCGTTGAGCAGCACGTCATAGCCCGAGAGCGCAAAGACATGGGCGATGCCGTTGCCCATCTGTCCGGCGCCCACGACACCCACGGTCAAGATCGTCATTTCTGGTCCTTTGTTCGACTTCGTGCAAGTCTAAGCCCGGTGCTGCACCGCGGCAAGCGCGAATGCCCCGGAAGCGGACATAACCCGATTGTGTCAATTTTCTCTTTAGCTCTTTGGCAAGGCTTTCCGGTCCATTCTTCCTGCGGGTGAGTCGAAATACACAAGGTGGGATGAATGGCCTTCGAATACACGGGCAGCGGTGCCCTTGATTATTTTCCATGCCGATATGGCAAGTCGAAGCTTCTGTTCCGGGGTCCCCGGCGTGATCTGACCAGGCCTTTCGTCGCGGCGATGGGGGGAAGCGAGACCTATGGCAAGTTCGTGGCCGAGCCCTGGCCGGTGCTGCTGGAAGACCGGCTGGAATTCCCGGTGGTGAATTTCGGCTATCTGAATGCCGGGATCGACGTGTTCCACAGCGAGCCGCAGCTGCCCGAGGCGACGAAATCGACCACGCTCTCGATCATCCAGCTGCTGGGCGCGCCGAACATGTCGAACCGCTTTTATGCGGTGCATCCGCGTCGCAACGACCGCTTTCTGCGTGCCTCCAACCTGATGCGGGCGGTGTTCAACGATGTCGATTTCACCGAATTCAACTTTACCCGCCACATGCTGAGCACGCTGCAGGCCTATGCGCCGGACCGGTTCGACACGCTGGTGACCGAGTTGCGCGTGGCCTGGGTGGCGCGGATGCGCGGGCTTCTGGAACGGGTGCCGGGGCCGAAGCTTTTGTTGTGGCTGGGCGATTACCGCGATCCGCTGAGTTCCGATCCGCTGGGCGCCGAGCCGCTTCTGGTGACCCAGGCGATGGTCGACGAGATCGCGCCGCTGGCGCAGGGGCTGGTCAAGGTGCAGCCTTCGACGACCTCGCGTTCCACCGGCACGGTGGGGATGCATTTCGGTTTGATGGAGGAGCCCGCGGCGCAGACGATGCCGGGGCCGCTCGTGCATCAGGAAATCGCCGAAGCCTTGGCGCCCGCGGTGCGGAAGTTCCTGTAAACCTGCCGTGACGGCAAGGAAAAAGCCCCGCCACTGGCGGGGCTTTCTGTTGCGTGTCGCCCGGATCAGAGCTTTTCGGCCAGTTCCGGCACGGCGGTGAAAAGATCGGCGACCAGACCGAAATCGGCGACCTGGAAGATCGGCGCCTCTTCGTCCTTGTTGATCGCGACGATGATTTTGCTGTCCTTCATCCCGGCCAGGTGCTGGATCGCGCCCGAGATGCCGACGGCGACATAAAGCTCGGGGGCGACGACCTTGCCGGTCTGACCCACCTGCCAGTCGTTCGGCGCAAAGCCGCTGTCCACGGCGGCGCGCGAGGCGCCGACGGCGGCACCAAGCTTGTCGGCCAGCTTCTCGATCAGCGCGAAATCGGCCTCGCTGCCGACGCCGCGACCGCCCGAGACGACGATCTTCGCCGAGGTCAGCTCCGGCCGGTCCGAGGCGGCGACCTTGTCTTCGACCCAGGTCGAAAGGCCCGCGGCGGTCTCGCCCGAGATCGTCTCGACCGCGGCCGCGCCGGTGGCGGCGACGGCGCCGAAGGTCGCGGTGCGGACGGTGAAGACCTTGATCTTGTCGGAGGATTTCACCGTCTGGATCGCGTTGCCCGCATAGATCGGACGCTCGAAGGTGTCGGCATCGACCACGGCGGTGATGTCGGTGATCATCATCACGTCAAGAAGGGCGGCGACGCGCGGCAGCACGTTCTTCGCCGCGGCGGTCGAGGCGGCGGCGACATGGGCATAGCCCGGGGCCAGACCGACGATCAGCGCGGCGGTGGCTTCGGCCATGCCGTGGCTGTAGTCAGTCGCACCGGCCAGCAGCACTTTCGACACGCCGTCAAGCTTCGCGGCCTCGGCGGCGGCAGCTTCCGCGCCAGCCCCGGCGACCAGCACATGCACCTCGCCCAGCGATTTCACGGCCGAAAGGGTTTTCGCAACGGAATCGGTGGCCAGTTGACCGCCGTTCACATCAGCAAGCAGAAGAACAGCCATCAGATCACCCCCGCGTCCTTGAGTTTGCCGATCAGCTCGTCGACCGAGCCGACCTTGATCCCGGCGGCCCGGCCCGCCGGTTCCGCGGTCTTCACCACGGTCAGGCGCGGCGAGACATCGACGCCGTAATCGGCGGCGGTCTTCTCGGCCAGTTCCTTTTTCTTCGCCTTCATGATGTTGGGCAGCGAGGCATAGCGCGGCTCGTTCAACCGCAGATCGGCGGTGATCACGGCCGGAAGCTTGACCTCGATCGTTTGCAGACCGCCATCGACTTCGCGCGTCACCTTGGCGGCATCGCCCGCGATTTCCACCGCCGAGGCGAAGGACGCCTGCGCCCAGCCCAGAAGTGCCGCGACCATCTGGCCGGTCGCGTTCATGTCATTGTCGATCGCCTGCTTGCCGGTGATGATCAGGCCCGGCTGTTCCTCGGCGGCGACCTTGGCGATGATTTTCGCGACGGCGAGCGGCTCGATGTCGGTATGCACGTCCTCGGCGGCAACGACGAGGATGGCGCGATCCGCCCCCATCGCCAGCGCCGTGCGCAGGGTTTCCTGCGCCTGTTTCACGCCCACGGAGACGACGACGATCTCGGTTGCAGCACCTTTTTCCTTCAGCCGGATCGCCTCTTCGACGGCGATCTCGTCGAAGGGGTTCATCGACATTTTCACGTTCGCAAGATCGACCCCGCTGCCATCCGCCTTCACACGGACTTTCACGTTGTAGTCGATCACGCGCTTCACAGGCACGAGGACCTTCATCGGCGGTGTCTCCCTAGGTTTCGAAGGCGCCCCCGGGGGGGGCGGATTCTTGCATCGGAAATTTTGTTACAATGCGACCGCAGCAAAAGACAGATGAAAAACGACGCCGGATGGTGTCGCTACGTCACGTCGCGAAGACAGTTGGGCGAAATCGACTCAGGCCTTGGAAAACATCCAGTCCTGCGCCCGCAGCGGCAGAATCCGTCGCGCGATCGCGGCCAGCCAGGTCGCCTTCGTCACATAGTAATGCGACTTCGGTTTCGGGTCGGTCAGGGCGCGCAGGATCTGGTCGGTCACCGCCGAACAGGGCAGCTCGAACATGTCGGGCTTGCCCGAGGGAGAGTAGAGCCGCTTCAGAAGCGAGGTTTCATATTGGTCGCGCCGGGCCGAGGCCTTCCAGTCGATCCATTTCTCGAAATGCGGGATCGAGTTGACCCGGATCTTCGTCGGGATCGGGCCGGGGTTGAGCGTGATGATGTGAATGCCCGTGTCGCGCATCTCGCGGCGCAGCACCTCTGTCAGACCTTCCAGCGCGAATTTGGTGGCGACATAGGCGCCGCGCCAGCGGATACCCACCAGCCCAAGAACCGAGGAACATTGGATGATCCGCCCCTCGCCATTGTCACCATGGGCCCGCATCACCTTGATCGCGCGGATCGTCAGGTCATGCAGGCCGAAAAGGTTGGTTTCGAAGATTTCGCGAAGCGCGCCCGGCGGCAGATCCTCGGCCGCGCCGGGGCAGCCATAGGCCGCGTTGTTGTAAAGCGCGTCAAGCCGTCCGTTCGCCCGCGCCAAGGCCTCGTTGAAGCCCGCTTCGATCGAGGCGGGGTCGGAGAGATCGAGCGGAAAGGAGATCAGCCCCTCGGCGCGCAGCCGGGCGCAGTCTTCTTCGCGCCGACAGGTGGCCAGAACCTTCCAGCCCGCCTTTTGCAGCCCATGCGCCGCATCGTAGCCGATGCCCGAAGAGCAGCCGGTGATCAGGATCGTCTTCGCCATCGTCATCCCCCGTGTTTCGTTCCAGATAGGCGAAGCCCGCGCAGGCGACAACGGTTTTGGCCGGTGTTTCTGCTGGACCGGGGGCCGGTCCCGAATTACACCGCGACCATGAGCAGCGACGACGAAACCCCGACTTCCGCAACCCATGCCGAACCGCTTTCGCGGGCGATCGGCGAGCGTTACCTGACCTATGCGCTCTCGACGATCATGCACCGGGCGCTGCCCGATGCGCGCGACGGGCTGAAGCCGGTGCACCGGCGCATCCTTTATGCGATGCGGGAGTTGAAGCTGAGCTCGACCGGCGGTTTCCGCAAATCGGCAAAGATTTCGGGCGACGTGATGGGGAACTATCACCCGCATGGCGACGCCGCGATCTATGATGCGATGGCGCGGCTGGCGCAGGATTTCGCCATGCGCTACCCGCTGGTGAACGGGCAGGGCAACTACGGCAACATCGACGGCGATGGCCCGGCGGCAAGCCGCTATACCGAGGCGCGTCTGGCCGCGCCGGCCGAGGCGCTGCTGGAGGGTCTGGCCGAGGATTCGGTCGATTTCCGCCCGAACTATGATGGCACGCTGACCGAGCCGGTCGTGCTGCCCGCGGCCTTCCCGAACCTTCTGGCGAATGGCGCCAGCGGCATTGCCGTCGGCATGGCGACGAACGTGCCGCCGCACAACCTTGATGAACTCGTCGATGGCTGTCTGGCGATGATCGCCGAGCCCGAGATTGACGATGCCCGGCTGGTCGATCTGATTCCCGGGCCGGATTTCCCGACCGGCGGGGTGATTGTCGAACCCAAGGCGAATATCCTTGAGGCCTACCGCACCGGGCGCGGCGCGTTCCGGCTGCGGGCGCGCTGGGCGCTGGAGGATCTGGGCCGGGGGCAGTGGCAGATCGTCGTCACCGAGATCCCCTATCAGGTGCAAAAGGCCAAGCTGATCGAGCGGCTGGCCGAGCTGATCGAGACGAAGAAGGTCCCCGCGCTGGCCGATGTGCGGGATGAAAGCGCCGAGGATGTGCGGATCGTGCTGGAACCGCGGGCGCGGACGGTGGAACCGGCGCAGCTGATGGGGATGCTGTTTCGCAACTCGGAACTTGAGGTGCGGTTCAGCCTGAACATGAACGTGCTGATCGACGGGCGGGTGCCCAAGGTCTGCTCGCTGAAAGAGGTGCTGCGGGCGTTTCTGGACCATCGCCGCGAGGTGCTGTGTCGGCGGTCCCGCCACCGGCTGGAAAAGATCGCGAACCGGCTTGAGGTGCTCGAAGGCTATATCATCGCCTTTTTGAACCTGGACCGGGTGATCGAGATCATCCGCACCGAGGACGACCCGAAAGCGGCCTTGATGGCCGAGAACTGGGCGGCCGAGGCGGGGGCGGTGGTGCATCTGACCGAGGTGCAGGCCGAGGCGATCCTGAACATGCGGCTGCGCAGCCTGCGGCGGCTTGAGGAAATGGAGCTGCGCGCCGAGCGCGATGATCTGCTGAAGGAACGCGCGGGGCTGGAGGCGCTTCTGGCGTCCGAGGTCGCGCAATGGGCGCAGATTTCCTCGGAGCTGGAAGACCTGCGCAAGACCTGGGGCAAGGCCACCAAGGTCGGCGCGCGGCGGACCGATTTCGCCGAGGCCGGGGAGGTCGAGGAAGTGCCGATCGAGGCGATGATCGAGCGCGAGCCGATCACCGTGATCCTGTCGAAGATGGGCTGGATGCGGGCGATGAAGGGGCACCAGCCGCTCGATGCCGAGGTGAAGTTCAAGGACGGCGACGGTCAGGCCTTTGCGCTCCATGCCGAGACGACGGACCGGATCGTGCTGATGGGCTCGAACGGGCGGGCCTGGACGCTTCTGGGCGCGAACCTGCCCGGCGGGCGTGGCATGGGCGAGCCGGTGCGGCTGATGCTGGAGATGCCGAACGAGGTCGAGGTGACCCATGTTCTGGTGCCCAAACCGGGCGAGAAATATCTGCTGGCTTCGTCCGAGGGGGACGGGTTCATCGCGCCCGCCGAGGAGCTGATCGCCTCGACCCGGACCGGCAAGCAGGTCTTGAACATGAGCGACGGCGTGCGCACGCGGGTGTGCCGGGTGGCTTCGGGCGATGCGGTGGCCTGTGTCGGCGAGAACCGCAAGCTTTTGGTTTTCCCGCTGGAGGAGCTGCCGGAGATGGCGCGGGGCAAGGGGGTTCGGCTGCAGAAGTTCAAGGATGGCGGGCTGTCGGATGCGATCACCTTCCGCCTGGAGGAGGGGCTGAGCTGGAAGGACCCGGCCGGGCGGACGCGGACCGAGGCGGATCTGTCGGAATGGCTGGGCAAGCGGGCGAGCGCCGGGCGGATGGCGCCGCGCGGCTTCCCGCGCGACAACCGCTTCCCCTGACGAGGTTTCGGGCGCTGTCGCGCCCGACCCGCGCGGTGGCTCCGCCCCCGCACCCCCGGCGTATTTTGCCAAGGAAAAGCAAGGCGGCCCCCGGACGTGTCGTTTCGGGGACGGGCGCCGCCATGTCCAGCGGCCTTGCGCGAAGCGGGCTTGATTTTTCCCCGTTTCGGCAATAGGGAACGCGCCATATTCACTGGGCCGACGGCGGCCCCCGAACCAGAGGCGCCCGAAATGGCAAAGGCAAAGTTTGAACGGAACAAGCCGCACGTGAACATCGGCACGATCGGCCACGTGGACCACGGCAAGACGACGCTGACGGCGGCGATCACGAAGTACTACGGCGAATTCCGCGCCTATGACCAGATCGACGGTGCGCCGGAAGAGCGGGCGCGCGGGATCACGATCTCGACGGCGCACGTGGAATACGAAACCGCGGCGCGTCACTATGCGCACGTGGACTGCCCCGGCCACGCCGACTATGTGAAGAACATGATCACCGGCGCGGCGCAGATGGACGGCGCGATCCTCGTTGTCGCCTCGTCGGACGGCCCGATGCCGCAAACGCGCGAGCACATCCTGCTCGGCCGTCAGGTGGGCATCCCCTACATGGTCGTCTACATGAACAAGG
>NZ_QKZO01000004.1 GCF_003254295.1 Rhodobacter capsulatus | reverse complement strand
CCTCTCAAACCAGCTATGGATCGTCGGCTTGGTAGGCCATTACCCCACCAACTACCTAATCCAACGCGGGCCGATCCTTTGCCGATAAATCTTTCCCCCGAAGGGCACATACGGTATTACTCCCAGTTTCCCGGGGCTATTCCGTAGCAAAGGGCACGTTCCCACGCGTTACTCACCCGTCCGCCGCTAGACCCGAAGGTCTCGCTCGACTTGCATGTGTTAGGCCTGCCGCCAGCGTTCGTTCTGAGCCAGGATCAAACTCTCAAGTTGAAACCACCTTGCGGCGGTTCTTGACAGCGAACCTCTGCACATATCTGATCCATGTCTCCATGGATCGTCACATCTGCTTGTCGTTCTGCCGTAGCAGCACGCCAAACAGTGAAGCTGACAACACTCATCATCGGCCGAAGCCTAGAGTGCGATACATGCTCGGTCCGCAGTCGCTTGCACGACCAAACCGCCCACATATCTCTTCAGATAGCATCAATGTCAAAGAGCAAGAGGCAAAAACAAACCAGAACCGCCATTTTCAGTGGGCGCTTCAGGCCGTCACACCTCAGTGTATCCCGCGATGCGTTTCATTTCGTCAGCTTTCGCTTTCGTCAGTCACCGTCTTGCGTCCCGCTGCAACCACCGTCGCTTCGGTGAGGAGGTTTCTACGCATCTCGACGGGGGGCCGCAAGAGGCATTTTCGCAAATCCGTCACTTTTCTTCGTTACGCTCGGAATTTCCGAGGAAAACTTGGGCGAAATGCGAAGGCGCGCGACCGCCTTGCGCGGCCTCTCTGGCGATTTTTCGGCGCCGATCTAGAATCGCCTCCGCCAAAAACCGGGAATCGGGGGGCTCCCCCCCTGACTCGCGCGCCCCCGACTCGCCTCTCCCTGTCTCGCCCCCCCCCCCCCCCCCCCCCCCCCCCCGACCGGAATCGAAAAGGCCGGGGAAGATCCCCGGCCTTTCGCAGCTCTTCCCACCGTCTCAGCGCAGGATGCGTCCCCGGACCCGCCAGATCTCGGGCAGCAGCACCGCCACATAAAGCAGATCGACGACGATCAGGAACAGCCAGAGCTTCGTCACGATCAGCCCCATCACCATCACCGTGCCCAAAAGCATCCCGACGACGCCGATCCCGCGCAGCTTCAGCGACTTCGGCGAGAAGGTGTGCAGCCGCGAGATCATCAGCATGCCGACCACCCCCAGCCAGACCGCCGAAAAGACCGGCAGCAGCGGTCCCGACAGCCAGCCCTCGAAGGCCAGGAACATCGGAAGCAGCGCCAAAATCGCCCCCGCAGGCGCCGGAACGCCGGTGAAATGGGTCTTGCCCGCGCCATCCTCGCTGCGGGTCACGTTGAACCGGGCCAGCCGCAGACAGGCCGAGGCGGCGTAGATCAGCACGAAGATCCAGCCGAGCGCATTCCCCTCGCCCATCGCGAAACGATAGACGAGCACCCCGGGCGCGACGCCAAAGCACAGGAAATCCGACAGGCTGTCGAGTTCCGCGCCGAATTCCGACGTCGCCTTCAGCCGCCGCGCGATCAGACCGTCCAGCCCGTCGATCGCCGCCGAGATCAGAAGCAGCGTCACCGCCATCTCGAACTTGCCCACCATCGCAAAGCGGATCGCGGTCAGGCCGAGGCACATCCCCGCCAGCGTGACAAGGTTGGGCAGAAGGAAAAGGAACGGCAGCTTTTCGCGGTCCTGCGGCTCGAGGCTCATCTCAGCGCACCTCGCCGGTGCGGGCAGCCTCGGTCCCGGACATGTCGGCGATCACCGTCTCCCCGGCAATCATCGTCTGACCGATGCAGACCAAGGGCTGCACCCCCTCGGGCAGATAGATGTCCAGCCGCGAGCCGAAGCGGATCAGCCCGAAGCGGTCGCCGGTGGCCAGCTGATCGCCCTCCTTGACGAAGCACAGGATGCGCCGGGCCACCAGACCCGCGATCTGCACCACGCCGTAACGCTGCCCCGCCGCGGTTTCGACCGCCAGCCCGTTGCGCTCGTTGTCCAAGGACGCCTTGTCCAGCGAGGCGTTCAGGAACAGCCCCTTGTGATAGGCGACCTTGGTGATCCGCCCCGCCAGCGGCAGCCGGTTCACGTGGCAGTTGAAGACCGACATGAAGACCGAAACCCGGGTCATCGGCGCCTCGCCCAGACCCAGTTCGGCCGGCGGCACCGCGGGTTGCAGCAATGACACCACCCCATCGGCGGGCGAGATCATCAGCCCCTCGCGCACCGGCGTCACCCGCGGCGGATCGCGGAAGAAATAATAGACCCAGATCGTCAGGCCGGTGCCGATCCAGCCCAGCGGCTCCCACAGCAGAAACAGCATCACCGTGATCGCCGCCGCGATGGCGACGAACTTGCGCCCCTCCGGGTGCATCGGCTTGACGAAAGTGGAAAGCATGGAAACGGACATGGCGAGCCTTTCTCTTTGGTCTTTCCGTTGCCGCTTCCTACCGCAAGTTTCGCCGCAAGGAAACCGCTGCGCCTTGCCGCAACCTCCGGGCCATCCGTTACCCAAGCAAAAGACTCGGATTGACTTTTCCGACTGTTTCGCTAGGTATTTTCGCAACGGAGGCCCCATGATCGTCTGTCACTGCCAGCACATCACCCATCGCGACATTCATGCCGCCATTGACTGGATGCGGGCTTCTGACCGGTTTGCGCTCATCACCCCGGGCAAGATCTACCGCGCGCTTGGCAAACGCGCGGATTGTGGCGGCTGCATGCCGCTTTTCCTTGCCACGATGCAGGAAAATGCCAATCTTGCCGTGCCCGCAGATGTTGCGCAGGTTCCGGCGGAGCTGCGCAACCTGCGCATGTAACCACAGGGAAAGGACGCAGCCATGAAAGGCGACGCAAAGGTCATCGAATTTCTCAACGCGGCACTGCGGTCGGAACTGACCGCGATTTCGCAATACTGGGTGCATTTCCGGCTGCAGGAAGACTGGGGCCTCGCGAAGATGGCGAAGAAAAGCCGCGAGGAATCGATCGAGGAAATGGGCCATGCCGACAAGATCATTGCCCGGATCCTGTTCCTTGAGGGTCATCCGAATCTGCAGAAACTCGATCCGCTGCGCATCGGCGAAGGCCCGCGCGAGACGCTCGAATGCGATCTGGCGGCGGAACATGACGCGCTGAAACTGTATCGCGAGGCGCGCGATTACTGCGCCGAGGTGGGCGACATCGTCTCGAAGAACATCTTCGAAAGCCTGATCACCGACGAGGAAGGCCACGTCGATTTCCTCGAAACGCAGATCTCGCTTTACGACCGGCTCGGGCCGCAGGGCTTTGCGCTGCTCAATGCCGCGCCGATGGACGCGGCCGAGTAAGCCCCGCCCGACCCCCCGCGCAAAGGTCAAAGGCGCCCCTCGCGGAGCGCCTTTTCAGTCATCTTGCCAGAAATATCTCGGGGGGGGCCGAAGGCGGGGGGCAGCGCCCCCCTGCCCGGTGTCAGCCCCGCGCCGCGCGGATCAGATCCAGGATCTCGCGCGCCGCCGCCGGAATGTTGGTGCCGGGCCCGAAGATCGCCTTCACCCCGGCCGCTTTCAGGAAATCATAGTCCTGCTGCGGGATCACGCCGCCGCAGATCACCAGGATATCCTCGGCGCCCTTTTCCTTCAGCGCCTCGATCAGCTTCGGCGCGAGCGTCTTGTGCCCGGCGGCCAGCGAGGAAATGCCGACCACGTGCACGTCGTTGTCGACCGCATCCTGCGCCGCTTCCTCGGGGGTCTGGAACAGCGTGCCCACATCGACGTCAAAGCCGATATCGGCGAAAGCCGTCGCGATCACCTTGGCGCCGCGGTCGTGACCGTCCTGCCCCATCTTCACGACCAGCATCCGCGGACGCCGCCCCTCGGCCTCGGCAAAGGCGTTCACATCGGCCTGGATCTGCGCAAAGCCCGCATCGCCCTCGTAGGCCGCGCCATAAACCCCCGCGAGCGTCTTCACCTCGGCGCGGTGGCGGCCAAAGATTTCTTCCATCGCCATCGAGATCTCCCCCACCGAGGCCCGGGCCCGGGCCGCATCGACGGCGGCGTCCAGAAGGTTGCCCCCCTCTTTCGCGCGCCGGGTGATTTCGGCCAGAGCGGCCTGACATTTGGCTTCGTCGCGGGTCGCGCGCATCTGCGTCAGCCGGGCGATCTGGCTTTCGCGCACCGCCACGTTGTCGATGTCGAGAATGTCGATCGGGTCTTCCTTGGCCAGACGATACTTGTTCACGCCAACGATCACATCCTCGCCGCGGTCGATCGCCGCCTGCCGCCGCGCCGCCGATTCCTCGATGCGCAGCTTCGGCATGCCGGTGGCCACGGCCTTGGTCATGCCGCCCATCGCCTCGACTTCCTCGATCAGCGCCCAGGCCTTGTCAGCCAGCTCCGCCGTCAGCGCCTCGACATAATAGCTGCCCGCCAGCGGATCGACGACCTTGGTGACGCCGGTTTCCTCCTGCAGGATGATCTGGGTGTTCCGCGCAATCCGGGCCGAAAACTCGGTCGGCAGCGCGATCGCCTCATCGAGCGCGTTGGTGTGCAGCGACTGCGTGCCGCCCAGCGCCGCCGACATCGCCTCGTAGGCCGTGCGGATGACGTTGTTGTAGGGGTCTTGTTCCTGCAACGACACGCCCGAGGTCTGGCAGTGCGTCCGCAGCATCAGGGAACCCGGTTTCTTCGGCTCGAATTCCGACATGATCCGGTGCCACAGAAGCCGCGCCGCCCGCAGCTTCGCCGCTTCCATGAAGAAGTTCATGCCGATGGCAAAGAAGAACGACAGACGCCCGGCGAAATCATCGACGTTCATCCCCCGCGCCAGCGCCGCACGCACATATTCGCGCCCGTCGGCCAGCGTATAGGCCAGCTCCTGCACCAGGTTCGCGCCCGCTTCCTGCATGTGATAGCCGGAAATCGAGATCGAGTTGAACTTCGGCATCTCTTTCGAGGTGTATTCGATGATGTCCGCAATCAGCCGCATCGAGGGTTCGGGCGGATAGATATAGGTGTTGCGGACCATGAATTCTTTCAGGATGTCGTTCTGGATCGTGCCCGACAGCAGGCTGCGATCCACACCCTGTTCCTCGCCCGTGACGATGAAATTCGCCAGGATCGGGATCACCGCGCCGTTCATCGTCATCGAGACCGAGACCTTTTCGAGCGGGATGCCGTCGAACAGGATCTTCATGTCCTCGACCGAATCGATCGCCACGCCGGCCTTGCCGACATCGCCGACGACGCGCGGGTGATCCGAATCATAGCCGCGGTGGGTCGCCAGGTCGAAAGCGACCGAGACGCCCTGTTGCCCCGCCGCCAGCGCCTTGCGGTAAAAGGCGTTGCTTTCTTCCGCCGTCGAGAAGCCCGCATATTGCCGGATCGTCCAGGGACGGCCCGCATACATCGTCGCCCGCACGCCGCGGGTGAAGGGGGCGATGCCCGGCAGCGTGCCCATATGCGGCAGATCCGCGGTGTCTGCCTCGGTGTAAAGCGGTTTGACCGCGATGCCTTCGAGCGTGTTCCAGGTCAGGCTCTCGGGCGTGCGGCCCTTGAGTTCCTTTTCGGCCAGCTTGCGCCAGCCATCGATTTTGTCGGTCATGTGCGAGCCTCGTTTCGGGGGGCGAAGGCCGGGGGGGCGCCCCCCTCCCGGCCGGTCCGTTCAGTTCTCAGACGGGGAAAGCCCCGGCCTCATTCGAATTCCATGATGATGTCATCGACCTTCAGCGAGGCACCGGCCGCGCAGTTGATCTTTTTCACCACGCCCTTGCGCTCGGCCTTGAGGATGTTTTCCATCTTCATCGCCTCGACCGTGGCCAGCGCCTGACCTTCCTGCACTTCCTGCCTCTCCTCGACCGAGATCTTCACGATCAGGCCGGGCATCGGGCAAAGCAGGAATTTCGAGGTGTCCGGCGGCAGTTTTTCCGGCATCAGCGCCGCCAGATCATGCTGGCGCGGGGTGCGGACATGCACCTTCAGATCGGCGCCGCGCACCCGGATACGGAAGCCCATCGGGATCTTGCCGACCTTCAGCACCAGGGGCTCGCCACCCACCGTCAGCTTCGCCAGCGACTTGCCGGGCGTCCAGTCGCTTTCGACGCGCAGGCCGGTGCCATCGGCAAAGGTCACGGTCGAACCCGCCTTGTCGGCGGCGATCTTCAGCGCGAAGCTTTCGCCCTGCAGGCTGACCACCCAGTCATCGCCGACCCGGCGCTCGTGATTGCCGAGCGTGCCCGAAATCTTGGTGCGGCGGATTTCCGCGACGCGGTTCATCGCGGCGGTGGCGGCGGCGACGCGCTTGAGCATGACATCGCCCAGCCGGACGCCCTGAAAGCCCTCGGGATATTCCTCGGCGATGAAGGCCGTGGTGATCGAGCCCTCGACGAAGCGGTCGTGATCCATCACCGCGGCGCAGAACGGCAGGTTGTGACCGATGCCCTCGACCTCGAACGTGTCCAGCGCCAGCCGCATTTCCTCGATCGCGGCTTCGCGGGTCGGGCCCCAGGTGCAAAGTTTCGCGATCATCGGGTCGTAATACATCGAGATCTCGCCGCCCTCGAAGACGCCGGTGTCGTTGCGCACGATCCCGCCCGAGGCGGTCGGGCCTTCGACCGGCGGCTGGTATTTCGTCAGCCGCCCGATCGAGGGCAGGAAGTTGCGATAGGGATCCTCGGCGTAAAGGCGGCTTTCCATCGCCCAGCCGTTGATGCCGATATCTTCCTGCTTGAAGGGCAGCGGTTCGCCTGCGGCGACGCGGATCATCATCTCGACAAGGTCGATGCCAGTGATCAGTTCGGTCACCGGATGTTCCACCTGCAGACGGGTGTTCATCTCGAGGAAGTAGAAGTTGCGGTTGCCGTCGACGATGAATTCGACCGTGCCCGCGCTGGTGTAGCCCACCGCCTTGGCAAGGGCGCAGGCCTGTTCGCCCATCGCCTTGCGGGTGGCGGGGTCGAGGAAGGGCGAGGGCGCCTCTTCGATGACCTTCTGGTTGCGGCGCTGGATCGAGCATTCGCGCTCGTTCAGATAGACGCAATTGCCGTGCTGGTCGGCCAGCACCTGAATTTCGATGTGGCGCGGTTGCGTCACGAATTTCTCGATGAAGATGCGGTCATCGCCAAAGCTTGCCGCGGCTTCGTTCTTCGAGGACTGGAAGCCCTCGCGCGCTTCCTCGGCGTTCCAGGCAATCCGCATGCCCTTGCCGCCGCCGCCCGCCGAGGCCTTGATCATCACCGGATAGCCGATCTGATCGGAGATCTTCACCGCTTCGTCGGCATCGGCGATCAGGCCCATGTAGCCCGGAACGGTCGAAACCCCGGCTTCCTGCGCCAGTTTCTTCGAGGTGATCTTGTCGCCCATCGCCTCGATCGCGGGCGACGGCGGTCCGACAAAGATCACGCCTTCGGCTTCCAGCGCGGCGGCGAAGTCGCGCCGTTCCGACAGGAAGCCATAGCCCGGGTGCACGGCTTCGGCGCCGGTCTGGCGGATCGCCTCCATGATCTTGTCGATCACGATATAGGACTGGTTCGCGGGCGGCGGGCCGATGTGGACGGCCTCGTCCGCCATCTTCACATGCAGCGCCCCGCTATCGGCGTCGGAATAGACGGCCACCGTCTTGATGCCCATCTTGCGCGCCGATTTGATGACGCGGCAGGCGATCTCGCCGCGGTTGGCGATCAGGATTTTCTTGAACATGGTCAGTCCCTTCCTCCGGGCGCGGATTGGCCCGCGCCCCCTTTCGTGATGTCATGTGCCGTCATGGCGGGCGAAACGAAACGCCACCGAGGGGGGAACCCTCGATGGCGGCATGAGTTTGCGACCCGCGCGGGCGGGTGGATGATCGTGCGATCAGCGGTAGCAGGGACCGCCGATGCCGGCGTTGCAGCTGGCACCACCGGCCAGCGCGCCAAGCGCCGCCCCGGCAACCATGTTCTGGTCGGCCGCATCGGCGATGATCGCCCCGGCCGCGCCGCCGGCAAGGGCGCGCTGGCCCTGGGTTTCCATGCAGCCGGCCAGCGCCGAAGCCGCCACGAGAGCGAGAAGAAGGGAAGTGCTGCGCATGAGTGTCTGCCTCCGACAGGGGTTATGATTACCCCCGAATCTAGCGCAGAAACGCGCCAGCACAACGGATAGTTCCGATCCGAGGGACAAAGGCGGGCCGCATCGGCAAGGCTTTGCCCATCGGGCCGCGCACCGGCAGGGGCCGGGGCGCAAAGGCGCGGCCCGACGAAAACGCCGGGCCGCGACCCCAAGACACTAACATGGAGGTTGGACGGCGCGGCTTCGAAACACGCCATCTGCATCCCGATATGGGGCGCCGATGCCGCATTGCCAGAGGCGGGCGCGAAAGCCCCGCCAAGATCGGCGATTTTCTGCCGATATGCCGTCCGGACCCCGGTCATTCCCAGTCGTCCTCCGGCTCTTCCTCGTCCCAGGCAAAGGCGTCGGGATCGGCGAAAACCTCGGGGAAGCTGGCCTCGGCGCGCTTGCGGTCGATGCGCAAAAGCTGCTCGTAGCTGCAGGGATCTGCGGGTTCGCTGGCCCAGACGACCTCGCGGCCGATCAGCCAGGACAGCCGCCCGGCATCCAGATTGCCCCGCTCGAAGGGCTCTTCGCCAAAATGGTTCCACAGGGCCGCCATGAACCCCGCATCGGCGCGACGGTCGGGGGCGGCCCGATCCTTGTAGCGCTCGCGGCGGACGATCTTGGTGGCGCCCTTCTTGGCATTGGCGCGACGGATGGTGAACTGGAAATCGGACCCGGGAAGACGCCCCGGGAAGCCACGGTGTTTCAGCATGATGTGCCCCTTTCCAGCGCGGGGTCGCACATCAGACCCGTCCCGCGCAAGCGCGGAACGGGCAGGCCGGGGGCATGGGGCCTGCCCTGCCCCCGAAACCGATTACTTGTATTTGCCGGTTTGCACCGGTTCGACGGTGACCGGAGCCACCGGCTCGGTCTTGGGCGCGCAAGCGGCCACGAAAGCGATCGCGACGAGGGCGAAGAGGACTTTGTTCGACATGGGTATCTCCTGTCAGGACCTTGGTGCGGGCAGAATGCCCCGCCCGTCCGGTCCTTGTCTGTCATTGTTCGGACCGGCTGATTCCGGTCGCGCGTCAACTTACCCCGGCCGTCAAGGGGGATGAAGCGAAAAGCGCGTGAACACAAAAGTTTCGGGCAAGCCGTAGCTTCCCCCCAACCCTTGGTGTCCTTGCGCGGCGTCGCCATCAGAAAAGCTCCCAGTGACAGGCCCCATCGGCGATGGAATAGGCCTCGAAGAATTGCACGGCTGTGTCGTCCGATGCCCCGAAGGGCACCACGCGGTCGGCCAGATCCAGCACCAGCCCGGCAGGCTGCGGCCCGTCCTTGGGCAGATGCGCCAGCGCGAAGCCGTCGCACAGCGCCTGCAGGTCGGCCGAGGCCCTGTCCGGGCCATAGCCCGCCCCGGCCACCTCCGGCGCGACAAAGCGCAGGCGCAGCGTCAGCCCCAGCGGACCGGCCGCGTCCATCCGGGTCTCCAGCCAGCGCAGATCAATCCCCGAAGGCACCGCGATCGGCGGCCCCGAGGGCACGGGCAGGGGCCCGGTTTCCTGCACCGGCCCGAAAGCCGTTTCCGCCCCGGTCTGCGCGGGCATCGGCGGGATCAGATCCGCCTCGAGCGCCGCGTCTTCCTGGGCGAAGATGGGCCGGGCAAGCGCCGTCACAGCGAGGACGACCGCGATCGCCCCCCGCAAGGCTGTGCGCGCCTGCCCGGCCCCACGAAGCATTCCGCGCCCCTCAGAGCGGAATGTTGTCGTGTTTCTTCCACGGGTTGGCCAGCTTCTTCGAGCGCAGGCTCGCAAAAGCACGGGCCACCCGACGACGGGTAGACGAGGGTTTGATCACCTCGTCGATGAAGCCACGCTCGGCCGCCACGAAGGGGTTGGCGAAACGGTCTTCATAGTCCTTGGTGCGCGCCGCGATCTTGTCCTTGTCGCCCAGTTCGGAACGGTAAAGGATCTCGGTCGCGCCCTTGGCGCCCATGACCGCGATTTCGGCGGTGGGCCAGGCATAGTTGAAATCGCCGCGCAGGTGTTTTGACGCCATCACGTCATAGGCGCCGCCGTAAGCCTTGCGGGTGATCACGGTGACTTTCGGCACGGTCGCTTCGCCGTAAGCGAACAGAAGCTTCGCGCCGTGCTTGATCACGCCGCCATATTCCTGGCCGGTGCCGGGCAGGAAGCCGGGCACGTCCACCAGCGTCAGGATCGGGATCTCGAACGCGTCGCAAAAGCGCACGAAGCGCGCGGCCTTGCGGCTACTGTCGATGTCAAGGCAGCCCGCCAGAACCATCGGCTGGTTCGCGACGATGCCCACGGTCTGGCCCTCGATGCGGATGAAGCCGGTGATGATGTTGCCGGCGTAATCCTTTTGAATCTCGAAGAAATCGCCCTCGTCGGCGATCTTCGTGATCAACTCCTTCATGTCATAGGGCATGTTGGGGTTGGCCGGGATCAGCGTATCGAGGCTTTCCTCGATCCGGTTGACCTCGTCGAAGAAGGGCCGCACGGGGGCCTTTTCGCGGTTCGACAGCGGCAGGAAGTCGATCAGGCGGCGGGTTTCCGCGATGGCTTCCACGTCGTTCTCATAGGCGCCGTCCGCGACCGAGGATTTTTTCGTGTGGGTCGAAGCGCCGCCCAGTTCCTCGGCGGTGACGATCTCGTTCGTCACGGTTTTGACCACGTCGGGGCCGGTCACGAACATGTAGGAGCTGTCCTTCACCATGAAGATGAAGTCGGTCATCGCGGGCGAATAGACCGCGCCCCCGGCACAGGGCCCCATGATCAGGCTGATCTGCGGCACCACGCCCGAGGCCATGATGTTGCGTTGGAACACCTCGGCATAACCGGCGAGCGAGGCGACGCCCTCCTGGATCCGCGCGCCGCCCGAATCGTTCATCCCGATCACCGGGGCGCCGTTCTGCATCGCCATGTCCATGATCTTGCAGATCTTCTCGGCATGGGTTTCAGAGAGCGAACCGCCGAAGACGGTGAAATCCTGGCTGAACACATAGACCATGCGGCCGTTCACCGTGCCCCAGCCGGTGACGACGCCATCGCCCGAGATATGCTCCGCTTCCATGCCGAAATCGACGCAGCGATGCGCCTTGAACATGTCGAATTCCTCGAACGAGCCCTCGTCCAGAAGCAGTTCGATGCGTTCGCGCGCCGTCAGCTTGCCCTTCTTGTGCTGGGCCTCGATGCGCCGCTCGCCGCCGCCAAGCCGCGCCGCCGCACGCCGGCTTTCCAGCTCGCTCAGGATGTCTTTCATGGGGTCCCCTCCGAGAATTTCCGCGCAACCTATCGGAGCGAAAGATTGTTACCAAGCGGATTCGGGAAAATTTGCAAATAATTCTCAGGCCACCAATTGCGAATTGCGATATTGCAAATAGACTGGAGTCGACGGACCCGGCGCGCTAGGAGGGCACAGCCGTTTCGGAGCCGATCATGACCCTGCCCGCGCCCCTCGTCACCTTTCTTTTGCTGACCGCCTCGAATGTCTTCATGACCTTCGCCTGGTACGGGCATCTGCGCTTCAAATCGGCGCCGATGCTGGTGGCGATCGGGATTTCCTGGGGCATCGCGTTTTTCGAATATTGCCTGATGGTGCCCGCCAACCGCATCGGCTACGGCACGATGTCGGCGGCGCAACTGAAAGTGATGCAGGAGGTGATCTCGCTCACCGTCTTTGTCGGCTTCAACACCTGGTGGCTGGGCGAGCCGCCGACCTGGCGGACCCTGGGCGGATTCGCCCTGATCATCGCCGGGGCGGCGCTGATCTTTTCGAACAAGGGCTGAGGGGTTTGACCGAGGCCATCGCCGAGGTCCCCCGGAACGGCGGCCCCAAGACGACCGAGGGCCCAAAGGCCCTCGGGCAGCGCCCGCCCCGCCCCTGGCGGGCGCTTCTCGCCCGCCGGGGCAGGCGCCGCCCTCTGTCGCACCCAGATCAGGCGGTCTTGCAAAATGCGGAATCGCAACGGGCGGGGAAACGCGGATCGCGTTTCCTGTTCCGCCCGACCCGCCCCGATCTTGTGACGCATACATTTTACCCGATGGACAAAATGACGCGCGCGGCCTAGCGGCCTCGCATGGCTTTCCTGAACCGCAACACGCCCCCGCATATCGTCACCCTCGTGCTCGCCACCGGCGTGGCGGCGCTCAGCCTCAACATCTTCCTGCCCTCGCTGCCCGGGATGGCGCGGCATTTCGGCGTCGATTACGGGCTGATGCAGCTGGCGGTTTCCGCCTATCTGGCGGCTTCCGCCGTCGCGCAATTCGTCATCGGGCCGATTTCCGACCGCTACGGCCGCCGCCCGGTGCTGCTTTGGGTGGTGGCGATCTTCACCCTCGCCTCGGTCGTGGCGCTGTTTGCGCCCAATGCCGAGGCCTTCCTGGCCGCGCGCTTCGTGCAGGCGGTCGTCGCCACCGCCTTCGTGCTGGCCCGCGCCGCCGTGCGCGACATGGTGCCCGGCCCCGGTGCCGCCTCGATGATCGGCTATGTCACCATGGGGATGTCGCTGGTGCCGATGATCGGGCCTGCGGTGGGCGGGGTGCTGGACGGGCTTTTCGGCTGGCAGGCGAACCTGGCCGTGCTGGCCGCCTCCGGGGCGCTTCTCTTCGCGCTGGTCTGGGCCGACATGGGCGAGACCGTCTCGGGTGGCGGGCTTGGCTTTGGAGCGCAGATGCGGGCCTATCCGATCCTGCTGCGCTCGCCCCGGTTCTGGGGCTATGCGCTGTCGGCCGCCGCCTCCGCCGGGCTGTTCTACGCCTATCTGGGCGGCGCGGCGCTGGTGGGCGAGCAGGCCTTTGGCCTGTCCCCGGTCGAGGTCGGCTATTTCTTCGCCCTGCCGTCCCTTGGCTATCTGATCGGCAACTGGATCTCGGGGCGGTTTTCGCTGCATCTAGGCATGGATCGGATGGTGCTTTGGGGCACGACCCTCGCCACCGCCGCCATCGCCGTGGCGCTGATCGCCAAGGCCGCGGGCGTGCTGGGCCCGATCACCTTTTTCACCATCGTCGGCGTGACCGGGATCGGCAACGGCCTCAGCCTGCCCTCGGCCAATGCCGGGCTGATGTCGGTGCGGGCCGATCTGGCGGGCACCGCCTCGGGGCTTGGGGCAACGATGACGATCGGCACCGGTGCGGTTCTGGCCAGCCTGACCGCGACCTTCCTTGGCGCCGAGGTCGAGGTGGCCCGGCTTCTGTGGGTGATGTTCGGCTCTTCGGCGCTCTCGGTCGCGGCGATCCTTTGGGTGATGCGGCGGCCTCAATAGCCATAGGCGGGCGATGTCGCGACGGTGTTGCCCCGCGCGATCGCCTCGCGCTCGATCGGGATCAGATTGCCCGGCAAGACCAGCACCTCGGTCAGCGTGCGGCGCAGCATCGGCCCCGCCCCCAGCCGCTCGTATTGCGCCACATGCACCAGCTCATGCGCCAAAAGCCAGTCGGGCACCGGCTGCTGCGTCACGGTGATGCCGTAGCCCGTCGTCAGCCCCCAGGCGCGCTCGACCCGGAACAGCCGCGCCAGCGCCGGGTCGGCCATCGGCGGGATCTTCGGCAGCGCCAGAAGCCGCACCTTTTCCGGCTGTTGCACACCAACCCTGCGGGCGATCTCCTGCTCGGCCGGGCTCAGCCCCCGCCCCTCGGCCAGCGCCCGGGCATCGCGCGCCCGTTCCTCGGCGCGCAAGGCGGGCAGCAACCGGGCGATCTGCGCCGCCAGCGCCGGGTCGGGCGCCGCGATCCGCGCCGCCTCGGCCGCGGTGATGTCGGGCGGCACCGGGGCGCAGCCAAGCAAAGCCAGCACGATCACCCCCCGCAAAACGCGCATATCCCCTCCGACACGGCCCGACACCAGCTAAGACGCTTTGTCGCCGCGATGCAACCTCCCCTTGCACCCACCCTTTGCAAAGGATACGAGACCTTTGCAAAGCGGAGGACGCCATGGCCACGCAGAAACTTTATGCCGGTGTGAAGCTGCGCGAGACCCGGGCGCGTCTGGGTCTGACGCAAAAGGCCTTTGCCGACCGGCTCGGCGTCTCGCTGCCCTATCTGAACCAGATGGAGAACAACCATCGTCCGGTTTCGGCGGCGGTGGTGCTGGCGCTGGCGGGCGAGTTCGGGCTCGATGTGACCGAGCTTTCGGCGGGCGATGCGGAACGGCTGGTCTCCGACATGCGCGAGGCGATGGCGGATCCGGTCTTTGCCGATGGCGGCACGCCGCCACTCGCCGATCTGCGGCTGGCGGCCTCGAATGCCCCCGCGCTGGCGCGGGCGTTTCTGGAACTGCACCGCGCCTACAGACAGGCGCATGAACGGCTGGCCTCGCTCGACGAGGCTCTGGGCCGCGAAGGCGCGCAGACGGTGGTTTCGCCCTGGGAAGAGGTCCGCGACTTCTTTCACTATTGCGACAATTACATCGACGCCGTCGATCGCGCCGCCGAGCGGTTTTCCTGCCCGGATGGCAAGAGGTTGGACCCGATCACAAGGGCCACCGACGCCCTGCGCGCCCGTGGCGTCGACGTGCAGTTTTCGAACATTTCCGAGCTGCGCGCCCGCGAGGGCGACCGCATCCTGATCTCCGCCCATGCCAGCCGCTCGACGCAGGCGTTTCAACTGCTGCATCAGGTCGCGCTGATCACCCAGAACGAGCTTCTGGAAGCCACGCTCGATCTGGCGCGGTTTCAATCCGAGACCTCGCGGGCGATCGCGAAAATCGGTCTGGCGAATTACTTCGCGGGCGCCGCGCTGCTTCCCTATCGCGCCTTTCTGGATGCAGCGCAGGAAACCCGCCACGATCTGGAGCGGCTCGCCGATGCTTTCGGCGCCAGCATCGAGCAGGTGGCGCATCGGCTCTCGACGCTGCAACGCCCGGGCGCCAAGGGCATCCCCTTCTTCTTCGTCCGCGTCGATCAGGCCGGCACGATCACCAAGCGCCATTCCGCGACGCGGCTGCAATTCGCCCGCTTCGGCGGCGCCTGCCCGCTGTGGAACGTGCATCAGGCCTTTGAAACGCCGACGAAATTCCTGCGCCAACTGGCCGAGACGCCGGATGGGGTGCGCTATCTGTGCCTCGCCCGCGACGTGTCGAAAACCGGCGGCAGCTTCACCGCCCCGGTGCGGCGCTATGCGATCTGTCTGGGCTGCGAGGTCAGCCATGCCCGCGGTCTGGTCTATGCCGACGACATGGAACTGGGCAATCCGCGCGCCTATCAGCCGATCGGGATTTCCTGCCGGATCTGCGAGCGCAAGGACTGCCACCAGCGCTCGGTGCCGCCGCTGGAACGGCGGCTGCGCGTCGATCCGAACCGCCGCGGCATGCTGCCCTACGACATCGCCTGAGCCGCCCCCGACCTGCCCCGCAAACATCGAAAAGCCCCGGAAAACCGAGGCTTGTCGATCAGTCTGTGGAGGTCGTCAGGAATGGTGCAGCATATGGGCGATTTCGTCCTTGATATGCGCGCGTTGCTTGCGCAGATCCACTTCGGCGAAATGTTCGACCGGTTCGACATTGGTTTCGGCCCGGTGAACCTTGTCGTTCACCGCGTCGTATTCTTCCAGAAGCCTGGCAAAATGGGCGTTGGAGACCTTCAAAGCATGCAGCTTTTCCATCTCGAACGGGAATTCCTCGGACAGGGTATGCGGGGTGTTCGACATGGGGCTTTTCCTTTTTGATCTTCATTTCTCACGACTCAAGCCTAGCCCCGAAGCGCTTGCGCCACCTTGACCCGTGTCAAGTCGCCGCCCGGTCCGCGCCCTTCTCGGCCCCCACCGCCGCCGCAATCGCGTCAAGCTGCGCGTCCAGCGCCGCGAACCGCCCCTCCAGCGCCACCATCCGCAAGTCATCCAGCTTTTCATGCAGCCGCATGATCTCGATTTCCGCCTTCAGGTTCACCTCGTAATCATGCGCGGCCGCCAGCCGGTCCTTTTCCGCCTGCCGGTTCTGGCTCATCATGATCACGGGGGCCTGCACCGCCGCCAGCATCGACAGGATCAGGTTCAGGAAAACAAAGGGATAGGGGTCGACGGCGGTGACCAGAATCACCGTGTTCAGCGCCACCCAGCCCAGCAGGACCAGCGCGAAAATCCCGATGAAGGCCCAGGATCCGCCAAAGGCCGCGACCCGGTCGGCGACACGCGCGCCCAGACCGGCCTCGGGCTGGCTCAGATCGCGCGCCACCGTGCCATGTTCGGCGACATGGCGCAGCACGCGCCGGTCGCGTTCGTTCAACTCCTCGAATTTCTTGCACAAAAGCCGTTCGGAAAGGATGCGAAGCTTGGCGTCCATATGTCTCCCCTGCCGTTTTGGCGATGCTGCGACGGGGCGGGCCGGATGTCCACCGACGAGCACGTGAGAGGGGGGCGCGATCAGCTGCCCATCGGCCGCCAGCCCGCCGCCAGCGCCTCGGCCTCGGTGCAAAACCAGCGCTCGCCCTTTGTCGGGTCGATCCGGGTGCGGTCGTAATCACGCGAACCGGGCAGATGGAAGATCTGCCCCTTTTTCGAGATGTTGCCCTTGATCCGGCAGGCCCCGGGCGGGTTTTGCACCGGGCCGCGCCGCGCCGCCTCGGGCGCCAGATGCGGCCCGGCCCAGATGCCGCGACGCGACGCGCGCGCCTGCGTCTCCTCGGGAATGTAGTCGCGGGCATATTTGCGGTAGGCCTCGGCCATCCCCTCGGCCACCAGCACCGCGTTCAGATCGCGCCCGCCCGCGCTGCAGACCGCCAGAAGCCGGTCGTAGCGGTCACGATCCCCGCCCGCGCAGCGCACGGTGCCCGCGGCCAGCACGGCAAGCCGATCCCGCGCCGCCTGCCCGCAGGGCCAGTCCTGCCCCTGCGCATCCTTGCACAGCTGATCATGTTCTGGCGCGTCGATCCCGAACAAACGCACCTTTTGCGCGCCGATCGCCAGCGTATCGCCATCGACCACCCGCGCCCGCCCCTGCAGCATTTCGGCCTGCGCCGGCAGCGCCAGCACAAGCCCGATCAGAACCCACTTCACCACGCGCGGACGTTAGCAGAACGTAACGCGAACGCAAGCCCGCGTGCCGGTCATGCTTACCGCTGTGACCTGCGCCAGTTCGGGTTGATCCAGGGCGCCGCATTCTCGGCGGGCAGACGGCGGCCCAGGATATGGTCGGCCACCTTCTCGCCGGTCATGATCGAGGGGCCGTTCAGGTTGCCGTTCGTCACCCGCGGGAAGATCGAGCTGTCGGCGACGCGCAGCCCCTCGACCCCGATCACCCGCGCATCCGGGTCGACCACCGCCATCGGATCATCGGCCCGCCCCATCCGCGAAGTGCCGCAGGGGTGATAGGCGCTTTCGGCGTGATCGCGGATGAAGGCGTCGATTTCGGCATCGCTTTGCACCGCGGCGCCGGGCTGGATCTCGTGCTTCACATGCTGCGCCATCGGCGCCTGGGCGAAAATCTCGCGCGTCAGACGCACGACCTTGCGGAACTCCTCCCAATCGTCGGGATGCGACATGTAGTTGAAGCGGATCTCCGGGTTTTCGCGCGGGTCCGAAGACCGCAGCCGCACCGTGCCGCGCGATTTCGACCGCATCGGCCCGGTGTGGACCTGAAAGCCATGCCCCTCGGCGGCGGCCTTGCCGTCATAGCGCACGGCGATCGGCAGGAAGTGATACTGGATGTCGGGATATTCCACGCCCTTGTCGGAGCGGATGAAACCGCAGGCCTCGAACTGGTTTGACGCGCCAAGCCCCCGCTTGGTCAGCACCCATTGCGCGCCGACCGTCAGCTTGCCCCAAAGGTTCCAGTATTTATACAGCGTCACCGGTTCCTTCGACGCGAATTGCATATAGATTTCAAGGTGATCTTGCAGGTTCGAGCCCACGCCGGGGCGATGCGCCAGAACCTCGATCCCCTGCGCTTGCAGATGCGCGCCATCGCCGATGCCCGAGAGCATCAAAAGCTTCGGCGTATTGAGCGCCGAGGCCGCCAGCACCACCTCGGCCTTGGCCTTCAGAACCTTGATCTCGCCGCCCTTTTCATATTCGACGCCGACGGCGCGGCCATTCTCGATCACCACCTTGCGGGCCAGACCGCGGACGATCTTCAGCCGCCCGGTCTTGATCGCGGGCCGCAGATAGGCCGAGGCCACCGACCAGCGCCGCCCCTGCCAGATCGTCGCCTCCATCGGGCCGAAGCCCTCCTGCTGTTCGCCGTTGTAATCCATCGTCACCGGATAGCCCGCCGCCGCGCCCGCCTCGATGAAATGCTGGAAAAGCGGGTTCTTGCGGGGCCCGCGCGTCACATGCAGCGGGCCTTTCGATCCGCGCCAGGTCGCGTCGGCGCCGTCATGGCCGCCGTGCCAATGTTCCTGCCGCTTGAAATAGGGCAGCACATCGGCATAGCCCCAGCCCGCCGCGCCCTGCTCGGCCCAATGGTCGAAATCGCAGGCGTGGCCCCGCACATAAACCATGCCGTTGATCGAGGACGACCCCCCGATCACCTTGCCGCGCGGCGTCACCAGACGGCGGTTGCCCAGGAACGGCTCGGGTTCGGTGCCCATGCCCCAGTCATAGCGCCCCATGTTCATCGGGTAGGACAGCGCCGCCGGCATCTCGATGAAGGGGCCCCAGTCGGTGCCGCCGAATTCGATGATCGCCACCCGATGCCCGGCCTCGGCCAGCCGATAGCCCAAGGCCGAGCCGCCCGAGCCTGCCCCAACGATCACATAATCCGCATCCATCGCGCGACCCTCTGCCTGAACCCTGTTTCATCTTGCCCGAAATACCTCGGGGGTCCGGGGGCAGAGCCCCCGGCCTGTTTCTCAATAGGGGCTCTCGACCGGCCCCATGCCGACATAGACCGCCTTCACCTGGGTATAATGCTCGATCGCGGCCTTGGAATTTTCCCGCCCGACGCCCGAGGCTTTCACCGCGCCAAAGGGCATCTCCACGGGCGTCAGGTTATAGGCGTTGATCCAGCACGTCCCCGCCTGCAGCTGCGCGATGACCCGATGCCCGCGCGCCAGATCGGCGGTGAAGACCCCGGCGGCCAGACCGAAGTCGGTGCCATTCGCCCGCGCGATCACCTCCTCCTCGGTCTCGAAATCGAGCACCGCCATGACCGGACCAAAGACCTCCTCGCGCGCCAGCGTCATCGTGTCGGTGACATCGGCAAAGACCGTCGGTTGCACGAACAACGCCCCTTCGTTGCCCGCCTGCCCGCCACAGACCAGCCGCGCGCCCTCGGCCTTGGCCGTGGCGATATAGCCCAGCACCTTGGCATGCTGCGCCGCGCTGACAAGCGGGCCGAATTGCGTGGCTTCGTCCAGCGGATCGCCCGCCTTGATCAACGCCGTGCGCTCGGCCAGCCGGGTCAGGAAGCGCTCCTTGATCGATCTGTGCACGAAGACCCGCGTGCCGTTCGAGCAGACCTGCCCCGAGGAATAGAAGTTGCCCAGCATCGCCGCGCCGATCGCGCTTTCCAGATCGGCATCTTCAAAGACGATCAGCGGCGATTTGCCCCCCAGCTCCATCGTCACATGTTTCATCCCCGCGCCCGCCGCCGCATAGACCCGCGCGCCGGTCGTGACCGAGCCGGTCAGCGAAACCTTGGCCACCCGCGAATCAGTGGTCAGCGCGGCGCCCACCGCGCCGCGGCCCTGCACGACGTTGAAAACCCCCGCGGGCATCCCCGCCTGAATGAAGATCTCGGCCAGCTGCAGCGCCCCAAGGGGGGTGAGTTCCGAGGGCTTGAACACCATCGCATTGCCGGTCGAAAGCGCCGGGGCCGCCTTCCAGCAGGCGATCTGGCTGGGGTAATTCCACGCCCCGATGCCGACGCAGACCCCCAACGGCTCGCGAATCGTATAGGCGAAATCACCGCCCAGGGGGATCGTCTCGCCGGTCAGCGTCGGCGCGAGCCCGGCGAAATATTCCAGACTGTCCGCGCCCGAGGGCCAGTCGGCGACCAGCGTTTCCTGAAGCGGCTTGCCGGTGTCGAGGGTTTCCAGAAGCGCCAGCTCCGCCCCGCGGTCGCGAATCAGATCGGCGGCGCGGCGCAGGATCCGCGCGCGCTCAATGGGCTTCAGCGCGCCCCAGGCGCGTTGCGCCGCGACAGCCCCCGCAAGGGCCGCCTCGATCACCGCGGGCGTCGCCGCGTGAAGCACCGCAATCACCTCGCCGGTGCCGGGAAAGATCACCTCGATCGTCTCGCCCGCGGCATCTTCAAGCCATGCGCCATTGACGAAATGGCTGGCCTTCGGTTGCGCCCTCATGACCGCACCTCCAGTTCCCGGTTCAGATATTCATACACGATCTCAAGCGCATAAGCGCGATCCGGCGCATGTTCGGCCAAGGCCGCCCGGATGTAGACGCCGTCGATCATCGCCCCCAGACCGCGCGCCACCGCCTCGGCCCGCGGCCCCACCAGCGGGCGCAGCTCATGCTGCAGGTTCGAGCGCAACCGGCGCTGATAGACCCGCAAAAGCCGCATCGCCTCGCGGTTCGTCTGCGCCAGCACGTAGAAATTCAGCCAGGCCGAGATCGCCTCGCGCCGGAACGACCCCTGCGAGAACGACCCCGCGATGATCGCCCGCAGCCGCGATTCGGGCCCGCGTTCGGCCGCGGCCAGCGCGCCGCGCACCTCGGCGCCGTAAAGCGTCAGGATCGCCCGCATCGCGGCCAGAAAGATCTGCTCCTTCGAGCCAAAATAATGATGCGCCAAGGCCGAGGACATGCCCGCACGCCGCGCAATCTGTGCTACAGTGACCTCAAGCGATCCCGCCTCGCCCACCGTTTCGATCGTGGCTTTCACCAAGGCCGCCCGTCGAATAGGCTCTGCTCCAAGCTTCGGCATTTCTTTTGCGACTCCGCTCAAAAAAGATCTTGCTTTTAGGAGCTACAGGCAAGTTTATTGACTCGTCAATCAACAAAAAGCCTGACCGTAAACCGGGCAACCAACGGGAGACCCTGATGACGCTTCGTTCCTTCCTTCTTGCCGGGGCTGCGACAGTTTCGCTCGCCCTTCCGGCCGCTGCCGATTGCAACAAGGTGACCTTCTCGGATGTGGGCTGGACCGACATCACCGCGACGACGGCGGTGACGACGACGGTGCTGCAGGCGCTGGGCTATGAAACCGACATCAAGCTTCTGTCGGTGCCGGTGACCTATTCGGCGCTGTCCTCGGGGGATGTGGACGTGTTCCTCGGCAACTGGATGCCCTCGATGGAGGCCGATCTGGCGCCCTATCGCGATGACGGCACAGTCGAGACTTTGCGCACCAATCTGGTGGGGGCGAAATACACGCTGGCCACCAATGCCGCGGGCACGGCGCTTGGCCTCAAGGATTTCGCCGATATCGCGACACACAAGGACGCGCTGGAGGGCAAGATCTACGGGATCGAGCCCGGCAATGACGGCAACCGTCTGGTGCTTGACATGATCACCGCGGGCAAGTTCGACCTGACCGGCTTCGAGGTTGTCGAAAGCTCGGAACAGGGGATGCTGGCCGCCGTCGCCAAGGGCGAAAAGAACAACACGCCGGTGGTGTTCCTCGGCTGGGAACCGCATCCGATGAACGCGAATTTCAAGATGAGCTACCTGACCGGCGGCGATGATGTCTTTGGCCCGAATTTCGGCGGCGCCGAGGTGCGCACCAACGTCCGCAAGGGCTATGTCGCGGAATGCCCGAACACCGGCAAGCTGCTCTCCAATCTCGAATTCAGCCTGGCGATGGAAAACGAGATCATGGGCAAGATCCTTGATGACGGCATCGACCCGCCGAGTGCCGCGCGCGACTGGCTGGCCGCCCATCCCGAAGTTCTGGCGCCCTGGCTGGCGGGTGTGACCACCAAGGACGGCGGCGACGGCCTTGCGGCCGTGACCGCGGCGCTGAAATAAGCCTTGCGCTGACCTGACGATCCCGGCAGGCGGGCCCCGCCTGTCGGTCTTCCGAACCACGCAAGGCAAGCGACATGCTACAGCAAACGATGCGCCTGATCGGCACCATCGCCGCGTCGATTTTCGGCGCCATCCTGCTCAAGACGGTGCTGGAGAAACTGGCGGGGCTGCTGATCGGCACCGGGCTGATCACCGGTCACAGCGGCACCGATCTCTTTACCGGCAAATGGAAAATCCCCGTCGGCCCCTGGGCCAAGCACGTCTTCGAATGGATGCGCGACAGTTTCTCGATCGTCTTCGATCATCTGGCCGCGATCTTCGAAACGCTGATCGACGGGATCATGGCGATCTTTGCGACGCCCTTGGACATTTCCTGGATCACCGGGGCGGCAGACTACACGCCCCTTTACCCGGCCGAATACCAGCCCTTCGTCCTGACGGGCTTTTTCCTTGGCATCTCGTGGTTCCTGCAACGGCGCGTGTCGATCCTGCTGACCGTGCTTCTGGGGCTGCTTTACGTCTTCAACCAGGGCTACTGGAAACCGACGACGGAAAGCCTGACGCTTGTCATCTCGGCCTGTGTCGTGTGCATGTCGGTCGGCGTGCCGATCGGCATCGCCGCCGCACACCGGCCGCGGCTTTATCTGGCGATGCAGCCGATCCTTGACCTGATGCAGACGCTGCCGACCTTCGTCTATCTGATCCCGGCGATCGTGTTTTTCGGCATCGGCATGGTGCCGGGGCTCATTGCCACGGTGATCTTCGTGCTGCCCGCGCCGATCCGGCTGACGCATCTGGGTGTCTCGACCACGCCGCAACCGCTCCTGGAAGCCGCCCGCGCCTTTGGCGCCACGCCGCGGCAGGTGCTGTGGAAGGTGGAACTGCCCTATGCGCTGCCGCAGATCATGGCGGGGCTGAACCAGACGATCATGCTGTCGCTTTCCATGGTGGTGATCGCGGCGCTTGTGGGCGCGAACGGGCTTGGCGTGCCGGTGGTGCGGGCGCTCAACTCTGTCAACACCGCGCTGGGCTTTGAATCGGGGATGATCATCGTCGTCGTCGCCATCGTGCTCGACCGGATGATGCGCTTCGGGGGATCGAAATGAGACATGCCAATCTGATCACCGATTCGAAGCTGACCGCGGGCGTCGCGGTGCGCTTCGACAATGTCTCGATCGTCTTTGGCGATCACCCCGACCGCGCCCTGCCGCTGATGGACGAGGGGATGAGCCGCGCCGAAATCCAGGCCCGCACCGGCCAGGTTCTGGGGGTGCATGACTGCTCGCTTTCCGTGGCCGAGGGCGAAATCCTTGTGCTGATGGGCTTGTCAGGCTCCGGCAAGTCAACGCTTCTGCGCGCGGTGAACGGGCTCAATCCGGTCTGCCGCGGCAAGGTCGAGGTCTGCGATGGCAACGGTCTTGTCGATGTCACCCATGCCGATCCGCAGACCCTGCGCCGGATCCGGCAGACCCGCGTCGCGATGGTGTTTCAGCAATTCGGCCTGCTGCCCTGGCGCACGGTGCGCGAGAATGTCGGGCTGGGTCTGGAACTGAGCGGCATGGGCAAGGCGGAACGGCGCGACCGCGTCGATGCGCAGCTGAAGCTCGTGAACCTGACCGACTGGGCCGAGCGCAAGGTGGGCGAATTGTCGGGCGGCATGCAGCAGCGCGTGGGGCTGGCGCGCGCCTTTGCCACCGAAGCGCCGATCCTCTTGATGGACGAGCCCTTTTCGGCGCTGGATCCGCTCATTCGGGCGAAGCTGCAGGACGAACTTCTGGACCTGCAATCGACGCTCAAGCGCACCATCGTCTTCGTCAGCCATGATCTGGACGAGGCCTTCAAGCTGGGCAACCGCATCGCGCTGATGGAAGGCGGGCGGCTGGTGCAGATGGGCACGGCGCGGGAAATCATCGCCAATCCGGTCGATGAGTATGTCGCCGAATTCGTCGCGCACATGAACCCGCTTGGGGTGCTCACGGCCGAGGACATGGCCGAACCGGGCGCGGCCGAGGGCACGCTGATTGCGCCCGAAACCCCGGTGATCAAGGTGATGGAACTGCTGAAGACCGTCCCCGCCGTGGCGCTGACCGACGGGCGGCGCATCACCCGCGAAGGCGTGATCGCCCGGCTGATCGACCCGCGCGGCACCGCCGCCAAGGCGTAAAGAGGCGTATTTGCGCCAAGAAAAAGCAAAGCCCGGGGCCCTTCGACCTCGGGCTTTTTCTTGGTTCAAATACGCCCTTTCGCCCTCTCCCCACGCGCCTCGCGCCAGGTCAGGAAGACCACCGCAGCCAGGATGATGGCGCCGCCCAGAATGACCCAAGGGTCGACCGCCTCGCCGAAGACCGACCAGCCGAGAGCGGTCGCCCAGACCAGCTGCAGGAAGGTCACCGGCTGCGTCACCGTCATTGGCGCGCAGGCAAAGGCGCGGGTCATGCAGTAATGCCCCGCCGTCGCAAAGACCGCGACCGCCCCAAGCCAAAGCAGCTGCGAAAGGCTGACCGGCTGCCAGACAGCCAGCGCAAAGGGCGCAAGGCCGATCGTCACCGAAAGCGCCATCACCGCCACCACGGTCGAGGCAGGCGCAAGCTGCGTCAGCCGCTTCATCACCAGGTAGGACAGGCCGAACCCGAAGGCCGCGCCAAGCTGCGCCAGATGGCCGGGGGACAGCTCGCGCAGGCCCGGGCGCAGCACCACCAGCGCGCCCAGAATCGCCACGCCGATCGCCGCCATCCGCGCCGGGCGGAAGCCCTCGCCGAAGAAAAGCCCCGCGCCCAGGGTGACGATGATCGGGTTGAGATAGCCGATGGCCGTGACCTCGGAAATCGTGATCCGCGCCATGGCGTAAAACCACAGCATCACGGCGATGGTATGCAGCGCGCCGCGCAGCGCGAAAAGCTTGAAAAGCGGGGGCGAAATGCCCGAGCGCAGCAGGGGGCATCAGCGAGGGGGCCAGAAACAGCAACCCCCAGGCGAAGCGGATGAAGGCGGATTCGGCGGCGGGCAGCGCCGTGCCCAGATAGCGCACGATGCCGTTGACGAAGACGAAGGCGATGCCGGTGGCCAGCATCCACAGCACGCCCTCGACGGGATGGTTTTTCGCGGAGATCGACGTCATGCCCCTTGCTGCCCCGCCCCGCGCGGGGGCGCAAGCGGCCGATTGTGCCGGATACAGGGCGCCGCCGATCGGCCTGCCACACTTGACCTCGGTCAAGGCGCATGGCGCCCGTGCCGGGTAGCCACAAAGGACGGCAGCCCGACACAGCGGCGAAAGGACGTTGCTTTCCCCCCGGACTGCCGCAATCCTGTGCCAACCCCGCGACCGCGAGCCTCGATGATCCGCCCTGCCCGCCCCCAGCTGTCCCTCCGCACCGGCGTTTTCGCCCGGTGGCTGGCGGTGCTGGCCGTCGCGCTGCAAAGCCTGCTTTTCGCCGAGCACCTCAGCGCCGCGGCGTTGCAGGATCTGGCGGGGCTTCCCCCCGGCGCGCGGGCAGGCTTCCTGCAGCTTTGCACCGGCGAGGGCGTGGCGCTTTACGACCCCGCCTCGGGCCGGGTGGTGCAGATGGCAGAGGGCCACGCGCCCTGTGCGATCTGCGCCAGCGCCGCGGTCTGCGCCTTTGCCATGCCCGCGCAGCCGGATCTGCCGCCGCCGCAGCTGCATCTTCTGACCGCACTTGATCCCGCGGCCCTGATCCCCTTCGCCTTCATCGCGCCTGTACCCCGCAGCGGCCTGATCCGCGCACCGCCGGTTGTCGCGACCCTGTGACGGGGGCGCGAGGGGGGCAGCGTCCCGCCCTCCCCGTCCCCGCGGGGTCCCCGTCGTGCCCTGATCCCAGCCATGCTTTCCGTTTTGGAGACAGCGATGAAACGTCGTGATTTTCTTGCCGCCACCGCCTCTGCCACCGCGCTTGTGCCGCTGGCCGCCCTGCCCGCCCACGCCGAAATGGCGATGTCCCCCGCCGAAAAGCCGGTCAACCCGATGCAATGGACCGATGAAAACGGCCTGACCCGGTTTCTCAAGGTCGACACCGATCCCATGGCCGACGATCTGGGCAAATATCCGCGCTGCCCCTATTGCGGCATGATGCGGGCGATGTTCTCGGCCTCGCGCCATCTGATCGTCTATGAAAACGACACCGTGGACGGCACCTGCTCGATCCATTGCGCGGCGATTTCGCTGGCGCTGAACATGGACGCCGGGCCGAAAGCGATTTACGCGGGCGATGCCGGGGCCAAGGGCGAGACGAAGCCGCTCGCCGATACCGACGCGATGACCTATGTGATCGATCCCGCGAAACCGGGCACGATGTCGGCGGTCTCGAAACTGGCCTTTGCCGACCGCGCCAAGGCCGAGGCGGCCGTGGCGGGCAGCGCCGGGGCAACGCTGGCCGATTTCGACGCGGCGCTGATGGCCGCCTATGTCGAAATGGCCAAGGACACCGCGATGATCCGCAAGCGCCGGGCCGAAAAACGACATGAAACGGGCATGAAGATGCCTGCCTCGCATTGACCTTTTGCAACATTCCGGCCGTGCCCAGGCGGCATGGCCGGGGATGGAGTTGATCATGTGCAACCTTTCCCGCCGCAACGCGCTTGGCCTTCTGGCGGGCGTCCCGGCGCTTGCCCTTTGCCTTCCGCAGGCCACCCGCGCGGAGGCGACGCCCGTCAATCTGCCCAAACCCGGACCACGCGACACCTGCCCGGTCTGCGGCATGTTCGTCGCGCGCTATCCCGACTGGATCGCGACGCTGGTCTTTGCCGATGGTGTGGCCTTCCATTTCGACGGCCCGAAGGACTGCTTCAAATTCCTAAACGACATGCCGCGCTATGCCGCCGGACGCCGCCGCGATCAGATCACCGCGATGGGGGTGACCGACTATTACGGCCTGCGCCCGATCGCGGCCGAGACGGCGCTTTACGCGATCGGTTCGGATGTGTTGGGGCCGATGGGGCATGACTTCGTGCCCTTGGCCAGTGACGCCGAGGCGGCCGACTTCATGCGCGATCATGCGGGCAAGCGCCTTTTGCGCTTTGCCGATGTCCCTGCGGACCTGCCCGCGAAGCTGGACGAAGGCCGGTTCGAATGAGCCTGCGCCCCGCGACCCCGGTGCTGGCGGCCTTTGGCGCGCTTCTCGCGCTGGCGGGGGGCGAGGCCGCGCATGCCGTTCTGACCGCCCCGCGCGAGGCCGCGCGCCTGCAGGCCGAGGCGCGTCTGGTGCGTGACCTTGGCCTGACCGATCTCGCGCTGTTCACCGAGGCGCGCTACACCCGCCACCCGTCTTTGGCCGATCTGGCCACCGCCTTTCAGGACAACCCCTTGTCTTTCGACCATTTTCCCTCGGGCAGTCTGATCGCGCCGCCGGAGCATTTCGGGCCGACGGCGCTTTCCTTCTCGGCCGGGGATCTGCGATGACCGCGCTGAACCGACATCGCGCGCTTCTGGATTTCACCGTTGCGGCGCTGGCGCGGCGGCGGGTCAAGACGCTCGCCCTCGTCGCGGTCTTTGCCGCGGTCGTCTTCCTGCTCGCCTCGGCGATGTTCTTTGCCGCCAGCCTGCGCCGCGAGGCCGAAGCGACGCTGGCAGGCGCCCCGGATCTGATCGTGCAAAGCCTCAGCCTCGGCCGTCAGACGATGATCGGTGCCGAGGCGGTGCCGCAGCTTGCCGCGATCCGCGGCGTCACCGGGGTCGAGGGGCGGCTTTGGGGTTATTTTTACGACCGGATCAACGGCGCGAATTACACGGTGATGGTGCCGGACACCGCCGCGATGATGCCGCCGCCGGGGCAGGTGATCCTGGGCGAGGCGGTGCCGCGGCTGCGCGATTTCAAATGGCAGGGCACGCCGCTCTTTCTGTCGCGCCGCGAGGGGGATCTGGTCCGCTTCGACATCGCCCGCACGCTTGGCACCGAAACCGCGCTTCTCAGCGCCGATCTGATCTTGATGAACGAGGCCGATTTCCGCAGCTTTTTCAACGTGCCTGCGGGCCAGTTCACCGATCTGGCGGTCAGCGTGCGCAACCCGCGCGAGCTGTCGACCGTGGTCGCAAAGGCGACAATCCGGCTGCCCGAGGCGCGGTTCGTCACCCGCGCGGACATCGCCCGCACCTATCAGAAGCTCTTCGACTGGCGCGAGGGCGTGATGGTGGCGCTGGCTTTCGTGGCGCTGCTGGCTTTCGCGATCTTTGCCGCCGACAAGGCCAGCGGGCTTTCCGCCGAGGAGGCGCGCGAAATCGGTATTCTGAAGGCGATCGGCTGGGACACGCGCGATGTGATCGCGATGAAGCTCTGGGAGGGGGGGCTGATCTCGGGCGGGGCATTTCTGCTGGGCACGGTGCTGGCCTATGCGCATGTGTTCTGGGCGGGGGCACCGCTTTTTGCCCCCCTGCTGAAGGGCTGGGCGGTGATCTATCCCGAGTTCCGGCTGACGCCCGCCATTGATGCCTTGCAGCTGGGCACGCTCTTCCTTCTGACCACCCTGCCTTATGCCGCCGCGACCGTGGTTCCGGTCTGGCGCTCCGCGGCGGCCGATCCGGATGCGGTGATGCGATGATCACTTTGCATGGTGTTTCTAAGACTTACAACGAGGGCCGCCCGAACGAAGTCACCGCCCTGCGCGGCATCGATCTGGCGATCGCGCCGGGGGTGACGGTGCTCATGGGGCCTTCGGGCTCGGGCAAGACGACGCTTTTAAGCCTTGTCGGCTGCATGGCGCGGCCGACGACGGGGCGGATCACATTGGCGGGCGAGGTGATCTCCTCCCTGCCCGAGCGTTTCCTGACCGATCTACGGCGGCGCCGCTTCGGTTTCGTGTTTCAGCGCTTCAACCTGATCCGGGGCCTGTCGGTGCTGGAAAACGTGGTGCTGCCCGCGGCGCCCCTGGGCGCGCCCCGCGCCGAGGTCGAGGCCCGGGCGCTTTCGCGGCTCGAGGCGCTTGGCCTTGCGGGCAAGGCGCGGATGCCGGTCGAGGTGCTCTCGGGCGGCGAGACGCAACGGGCGGCGATTGCCCGCGCGCTGGTCAATGACGCGCCGGTGCTGATTGCCGACGAGCCCACGGCCAATCTGGATACCGCGCTGGCGCATCGTTTCCTCGACATCGTCGCCGGGCTGCGGGCCGAGGGGAAAACAGTGATCCTGACCAGCCATGATCCGCGCATCATTTCGGCCGCGCCGGTGACCGCCGTGGTCGAGCTGCGGGACGGTGCCATCCTGCAGGTGCGGTCATGATCTTTCACACGCCGATCCTGACGCTGCTGCTGGTCTCGGCGCTGGCCGCGCTGGTGGCGGTCTGGTCGGCGGGCTTCGGGATTTCCGTGCTGCGGCACTGGGATCTGAGCAGCGGAGCGCGCGGGCAGCTGCTGCTGGAGCGACGGACCGAACTGGTCTCGACGCTTTTCGCGCTGGTGATGGCAGCCGAGGCGGCGGCGCTGTTTCTGTTCGTTTTCAATGCAGACCGGATGGCGGCGCTGTTCGTCGGCGCGATGTGCGCGGTGGGCACGCTGAATGCGAACGGCTACGGCTTTCCCGCGCTTTACGGCCAGATCGCCAGCTTCTTTGCGGCAGCGGTCTGGCTGGTGCTGGATCATGTCGACCGGCTGGGGCGCGATTATCCGCTGACGCGGGTGAAATATGCCGCCGTGCTGGTGATCGCGCCGCTGGTTCTGCTGACGGGCGCCCTGCAGCTGGCCTATTTCCTGAACCTGCGCAGCGATATCATCACCTCGTGCTGCTCGAAGCTCTTCACCCCGGCGAATGCGGGGATTTCCGACGAGATGGCGGCGGTCGATCCGGCGCTGGCGCTTGCGGCACTGGCGCTTGCGGGGGGGCTGGTGCTGGCAAGCGGGGTTCAGGCGCTGCGCACAGGGCGCGGGCACGGACTTTTCGCGCTGGCGGGCGCGGGCTATTTCGGCGCGGCATTGCTGGCGATGGTCTCGACGATCGCGCTTTATGTCTATGAGAACCCGAACCACCACTGCCCCTTCTGCATCCTGAAGCCGGACTATGGCTACATCGGCTATGCGTTTTACCTGCCGCTCTTCGGGGCGACGGCGCTGGCGCTGGGGCTGGGCGCGGTGAGCCCCTTTACCGCGCGCAACAGCTTGCGCACGCCCCTGCCCGCGGTGATGCGCCGCCTGACACTCTGGGCGCTGGCGGGCTTTGCGGCCTATGGCGCGGTGACGGTCTGGGTGATTGCGCGCTCGAACCTGATCCTGTTTGGCTGAAAACCTGCCGCCGCAAGCAGAGTATGTCGCCCCGGCTGTCGCCGGGGCGACCCGCCGGGGCGACCCGCCGGGGGCTCCGCCCCCGGACCCCCGGGATATTTGGACCAAGGTGAACCAAGCCGCTTGCAAATGACCTGCCCCGATCTCCCCCTCCTGCTTTTTCTTGGTGCAAATACGCTGGGGGGTCCGGGGGGCGAAGCCCCCCGGCGGGTCGCCACGCGCCAGCGTGGCGAAAACAAAAGGCGCCCCGCGGGGCGCCTTTTGAAAAAACCTCCGCGCGGCGATCAGAGCTGCGCGGCAACATCCTCGGGGACGTCGAAGTTGTGCGTCACCGTCTGCACGTCGTCATCCTCTTCCAGCGCATCGATCAGCTTCATCAGCTTCTGCGCGGTTTCCAGATCGACCTCGGTCGTGGTCTGCGGCTTCCAGATCAGCTTCGATTCGGTCGATTCGCCCAAGGCTTTCTCCAGCGCCTCGGAAACCTCCGACAGCGCCTCGACCGAGCAATAGATCCAGTGCCCCTCTTCGTCGCTCTCGACGTCATCGGCGCCAGCCTCCAGCGCCGCCATCATCACCGCATCGGCATCACCCACCGAGGCGGGATAGGAAATCTCGCCCACCCGGTCGAAGCCGTGGCTGACCGAGCCGGTCTGCCCCATGTTGCCGCCCGATTTGGTGAAATAGCTGCGCACGTTCGACGCGGTGCGGTTCAGGTTGTCGGTCATCGCCTCGACGATGATCGCGATGCCGTTCGGGCCATAGCCCTCGTAGCGGATCTCGGTGTAATCCGCCGCATCGCCCATCTGCGATTTCTTGATCGCGCGGTCGATCACGTCCTTCGGCATCGATTGCGCCTTGGCGGCCTTGACCGCCAGCCGCAGGCGCGGGTTCTTGTCGGGATCGGGGTCGCCCATCTTCGCGGCGACGGTGATTTCCTTCGCCAGCTTCGAGAACATCTTCGAGCGGATCGCATCCTGCTTGCCCTTGCGGTGCTGGATGTTCGCCCATTTGGAATGGCCTGCCATGCCCCTACTCCGTCGAATTGGTGTGCTGGCGGCCGCTATAGCCAAAGCCCGGCCTTACCGCAAGCCGCGCCAATGAAACCGGCCCGTCGGACCGCCCGTCAGCCGGGTTGATGACCGTAATTCACCGGCCGGTGCCCGTCGCCGCCCTCGGGGGTCACCCAGTCGAAGACGCGCCCGTCAGAGATCCGGGTGAGCCGGACCGTCGCATAGGGCTCGATCAGCCCCGCGGCGGCCGGAACATGGATCTTGCGGCGGATCTCGACCGCATAGGTCATCGGCACGGCGCAGCCCGAAAGCCGCCCCTCGGGCACGGCGGCGATATCGGCGCTGCAGCGGCTGCCATCGGTGAAATGCACCGTCAGCCGGTCGGCGAGCAGATCGATCCGCGCGGGGTTCGGCGTCGGCGCGGCCCCCGGCGGGGTCAGCGCCGCGCAGCCAGCCAGAAACAGGGGGGCGGCGAGCAGAAGCGGAGCGGTCAGGGACAGGCGCATGGGAACCTCAGGGAACGAGCGGCCAGACAAGCGGGATCACCAGCACCGCGACGGTGCCGGTCAGGATATCAAGCGGAATGCCGAGCCGCAGGAAATCCGAGAATTTGTAACCGCCCGGCCCATAGACCATCATATGGGTCTGATAGCCGATCGGCGTGGCAAAGGCGACCGAGGCCGAGAACATCACGGCGACGGCAAAGGGGCGCGGATCGAGGCCAAGCGTATGCGCCAGCTGGATCGCGATCCGCGTGAAGATCACCGCCACGGCGTTGTTCGACAAAAGCTCGGTCATCGCAAGGCCGAGGAAATAGACCGCCGCCAGCGCCGCGATCGGCGGCAGATCCTGCATCAGGGGCGCCACCGCATCGACGATCAGCGTGACCGCCCCCGAGGCGTCCAGCCCCTCGCCCACCACCAGCATGGCGAAGATCATCGCCAGAAGCCGGCCATCGACATAGGAAAACGCCTCGTCGGCGTCGATGCAGCGGGTCAGCAGGATCACCGCCACCGCCACCATCGCCAGCGCCATGATCGGCGCCACATCCAGCGCCGAAAGCCCGACCACGGCGAGCAGGGCCAGCACCGCGATCGGCATCTTCCCGCGGCGGAACGCCCGCGCCGTCGGGCGCGAGACATCGACCAGATCCATGTCCTGCGCCAGCCGGGCGATATCCTCGGGCGCGCCCTCGAGCAGCAGCGTATCGCCCACGACCACCACCAGATCATCAAGCTTGCGGCCGATGTTCTGGTTGCGCCGATGCGCCGCCAGAACATAGACGCCATAGCGCCGCCGCAGCCGCAGATCGCCCAAAGACCGCCCGATCATCCGGCAGCCGGGCGAGATCAGCACCTCGACCGTCTCGGTGGCGACGGAGGAGAGCTTGTCCACCACCCGCACATCCTTGTTGGCCTGCATGCCGAGCAATTCCGAAACCTCGGTGCGCAGCACCACCCGGTCGCCCGCTTCCAGAACCGCCACCGTCAGATCGCGCCGCAAGCTGGCATCGCCGCGCAGAACGTCGATCACCCGGACGCCGGTGCGCTTGAAGATGTCGATCTCCAGCACGCCCTTGCCGATCAGGTTCGACTCCTCGGGGATCGCCACTTCGGTGAAATATTTCATCTTCGGGCGCCCGCCGCCCAGCGTCGCCGCCATCGAGACCCGGTCCGGCACCAGATGGCGCGACAGCAGCGCCATGAAGATCGACCCCGCCAGACAGATCGCCACCCCGACGGGCGCGATCTCGAAGATCGAGAACGGCTCCATCCCGTCCTTGCGCACCACCCCGTCGACAAGGATGTTGGTCGAGGTGCCGATCAGCGTGAGCATCCCCCCCATGACGGTGAAATACGAAAGCGGCATCAAAAGCCGCGAGGGCGGCACGTTCAGCTTGCGCGCCGCCTGCATGAAGATCGGGATCATCACCGCCACGACGGGGGTGTTGTTCATGAAGGCCGAAGCGCCCATGACGATGGCGAAAAGCAGCGCCGTCGTCATCGCGGGGCTGTCGTCGATACGGCTTTCGACGGCACGGGTGGCGCGGTCAAGCGCGCCGGTGCGCACCAGCGCCCCCATGATCAGGAACATGAAGGCGATGGTCCAGGGCGCCGAATTCGACAGCGCTCCGACCGCTTCCTTGTAGGGCACAAGGCCCAGCACCAGCATCAGCGCCGCCCCGCCGATGGCGATGACTTCGGGCGGGTCCTTTTCGCGCACGAACAGAACGAACATGCCCAGCACGATGGCGATGGACAGCCATGCCTGCGCCGTGGCGCTCAGTCCAAGATCGATCATCTCAGGCCCCTCTGCTTCGCCGCGATACTAGCCGCCCAAGCCATGCGGGCAAGCTTTCATCGCCGCTTTCCGTGCCAGCTTCGGCTCTCGGCGGGAAAATGCTGTTTTTGCGGACATGTGGCGGCGGATGTTCAGACCGGCAGCGCCTCGGGCAGCCGCCCCCCCAACCGCACCGGGGCGATGCGCGTGGCCTTGCCCGAGCGGTCGTCGGTCTCGACATAGACCCCCGAGAGCGTCACCGGCCCCTCGGCCGGGGTGAAGCGGTCGCGCGTCATCCCGGTCAGGAAGCGGCGCATCGGCTCGGCCTTTTCCATGCCGATGATGCTGTCGTAATCGCCGCACATGCCCGCGTCGCTCAGATAGGCGGTGCCGCCCTTCAGGATCACCGCATCGGCGGTCGGCACATGGGTATGGGTGCCGACGACAAGGCTGGCGCGGCCGTCGCAATACTGCCCCATCGCCATCTTTTCCGACGTCGCCTCGCAATGCACGTCAACGACGATCGCCTGCGCCAGCCCGCCCAGCGGATGCGTGCGCAAGGCGGTGTCGATCGCCGAGAAAGGATCGTCGAAGGGGCGCTTCATGAAGACCTGCCCCAGCACCTGCGCCACCAGCACCTTGCGACCACGCCGGTCCTCGAACAGGCGCGCGCCCTTGCCGGGCGCCTCCTTCGCGTAATTCAGCGGCCGGATCACCCGCGGCTCGGTCTCGATGAAGCGCAGCATGTCCTTCTGATCGAAGGCATGATCGCCCAGCGTCACCACATCGGCCCCCGCGGCCAGCAGCAGTTTCGCATGCTCGCCCGTCAAGCCCATGCCGCCCGAGGCGTTTTCGCCGTTCACCACGACGAAATCGAGCCCCCAGTCCGCGCGCAGCTTCGGCAGCCGTTCCGCCACCCCGGCACGTCCCGCGCGCCCCATCACATCGCCAAGAAACAAGATCTTCATGGGCTTCCTTAGGCCGAAGCCCCGCCGAAAAGCAACCGTTGCCTTGCGCAAAACGCCATTTCCGCCGCGTTCCAAGACAGGTTTCGGGCCGGGACTCGGGGGCGGAGGGGGGCTGCAAAGCGCCACGGACCCATCGGGCGACCCAGGGAAAAATTTCAGCCTCGGCGGAAATCCGCCGCCCCACAAGCCGCCGGATGGCGAGATTCCGCCCGTTTTCCGCGCCGGGCATTCAGAGACCTTTAACCCTGATGCCATTCCCGGTTAGGAGGTCACCTCGACGAAGCCACGCACTCACATTTCGTTACAAGGTCCAATGAACATCACGCTGACATCCTCCGGGCGCCTTGCCCGGCTTCCCCTCGCTCTTGCCGTTCTGGCCGCTCTCTCGGCCTGCGGCGGCGGCGGCGGCGGAACCGAACAGGCCACGCGGATGAGCTTCGCCTCGGCACAGGAACGCCCCGAGGGCGTCGATCCGGCAGGCGTTGACCCGGCGCGGCGCGACAGCGCGGTGTCGCTGGCGCGGGAACTGCGGGCGCGCGGCGGCCGGGTCTGGTGCGTGCCCTTCGCGCGCAATGTCTCGGGGATCGATCTGCAGGGCAATGCGGGCACCTGGTGGTCGAAGGCCTCGGGCCGCTACGCCCGCAGCCACCGCCCCGCACCGGGCGCCGTCATGGCCTTTTCGCCCACCCGCAAGATGCCGATGGGCCATGTCGCGGTGGTGTCGGCGGTCGTCTCGCCGCGCGAGATCAAGATCGATCATGCGAACTGGCAGCGCAACCGGGTGTCGCTCGGCATGACCGTGCATGACGTGTCGAAGAACAACGACTGGAGCCAGGTCCGGGTGATGAGCCAGGAAAGCGCCGCGGGCCGGGTCTATCCGGTCTCGGGCTTCATCCTCAAGGACCGGGGCTGAAAGACCGGGGCTGAGCCCCCCCCTCCCCGGAAGTTGCAAAGGGCGCCCCGCGGCGCCCTTTTTCGTCAGTCCTGAACCTTTTTCACGAATTGCGACTTCAGCCCGATCTGGCCGACGCCGGGCAGCTTGCAATCGATGTCGTGATCGCCCGGCACCAGCCGGATGCCGCGGACCTTGGTGCCGACCTTGACCACCTGCGAGCTGCCCTTGAGCTTGAGATCCTTGATCACCGTCACCGTGTCGCCATCAGAGAGCACATTGCCGACGGCATCGCGAATCACGCCGCTTTCGGCGGCATCGCCGCCGGGGGCCCATTCATGGCCGCATTCGGGACAGGTGAAAAGCGCATCCACCTGATAGGTGAAGGTGCTGGCACATTCGGGGCACGGCGGCAGGGTGTCATCGGTCATGCCCCGCTTTAGCCCGCGCGGGCGGGCTTGACCAGAGCGCGCGGCCTCAGCCCCGGCCGGGATCGCGGAGAGAATCGCGCGGCGGCGGCAAGATCGGCCCGGTCTCGGTCACGATCAGATCGAGCGGCTGATCGGTGGGCTCGACCGGCACGGCGTCGAGTTCCTGCGCCGCAAAGGCGAAGCCGATCGCCGTCACCGGCCCGGCGGCGCGCAGCCGTTCCAGCGTGCGGTCATAAAAACCGCCGCCATAGCCCAGCCGATAGCCGCGCCGGTCAAAGGCGACAAGCGGCACGATCAGCACCCGCGGCGTGATCTCGGCGCCGGTTTCGGGGACAAAGGCGCCGAAGGGGCCGGGGATCAGCGGCGCCTCCGGCGTCCAGGCGCGGAATGTCAGCGGCTGACCCGCGTCCGCAATCACCGGCACGCCAACCGTGCCGCGATGCGCCGCCATCGCCGGGCGCGGGTCGATCTCGGTGCGGATCGGCAGATAACCCGCCAAGGGCGCGCCCGAAAACCGCATCAGCGCCGCCAAAAGATGGTCGCAGGCCTCGCCCTGCCCCGCGGCAAAGGCGGATTTGCGCGCCGCAAAGGCGGTCTTGCGCGCCGAAGCCTTGCGCGCCGCCAGATCGGTCACACCAGAACCCAGGTCGCAAGGCCGAGGAAGGCGAAGAAGCCCATCACATCGGTCAGCGTGGTGACAAAGGTGCCCGAGGCCAGCGCCGGGTCAAGCCCCATCCGTTCCAGCGTCAGCGGCACCATCACCCCGCCCAGCGCCGCGACCAGCTGATTGACGATCATCGCAAGGCCCAGCACCACGCCCAGCTCGACATGGCCAAAGATCAGCCCGCCCGCGACGCCCAGAAGCAGCGCCAGGCTCAGCCCGTTCACCAGCCCCGCACCAATCTCGCGCAGCACCACCCGGCGCGCGTTCGAGACGGTCAGATCGCGCGTCGCCAGCGCCCGCACCGCGACGGCCAGCGATTGCGTCCCCGCGATCCCCCCGGTCGAGGCGACGATCGGCATCAGCGCGGCCAGCGCCACCAGCGAGGAGATCGTCGCCTGAAACTGCGAAATCACGATGGCCGAAAGCGAGGCCGTGAACAGGTTCGCGACAAGCCAGGGCAGACGCTGCCGCACGGTTTCCAGCACCGAATCGGAGATCGAGCTTTCCTCGCCCACCCCCGCCAGTCGCAGGATGTCTTCCTCGTGTTCCTCGTCCAGAACGTTCATCGCGTCGTCGATGGTGATCACGCCGACCAGACGGCCGTCGTCATCCACCACCGGCGCGGAAATCAGGTGATACTGGTTGAAGGCATAGGCGACATCGCCCTCTTCCTGGCGGGCGGAAATGGTGCGGAAACTGTCCTCGGTGATCGCGCTCAGCGCGGTCTCGGGCTTTGACGACAGGATCTTGCCCAGGGTCACATAGCCCACCGGATGATGCGCCGGATCGACCAGAATCACGTGATAGAACTGGTCGGGCAGCCAGTCCTCGCGCTGCAGAAAGCCGATCGCCTCGGCCACGGTCCAATGCAGGGGGGCCACGACGACCTCGCGCTGCATCAGACGGCCGGCGGAATTTTCGGGCCAGGTCAGCGATTGCTCGACCGCGGCGCGGTCGGTTTCATCCAGCGCCTCAAGGATGGCTTCCTGCTGGACCTCTTCCAGATCCTCGATCAGATCGACGACGTCGTCGGAATCAAGCTCGCGGACCGCCTCGGCCAGAACATCGGCCGGGATCTGCTCGATCACCTCCTCGCGGATCGATTCGTCGATCTCGGTCAGGATCTCGCCGTCCATCTCGCGGCCGTAAAGCCGCAGGATCTCGCGCCGCTCGGCGGTGGTGACCTGTTCCAGAAGGTCGGCGATATCGGCGCCATGCAGCGGTTCCAGCAGCTCGGCCAAAAGCACGGCATCGCTGGCCTCGGTCGCGGCAAGGACACGTTCGACCAGATCACCGGTCAGCGCGGGCAGGTCTTCGGCTTCGTGCTCATCCGCCCGCTCTTGTGCCATGCCGCCCCCTGTTTCGTCTGCTTATGATTTGCGCCACCTTATCGCAGCCGGCTGCGACAAAAAAGCCGTGATTGCCGAAGCCTGGTCGCGGCCCTAGCATGGGGGCACACGGGAAAGGAAGGTGGCGCGTGGAGATTTTGCTGGGTCAGGTGCTGCGATACGCGGGCGATCCGATGGTCGAGGGGCCCGGAGCGGCCCGTCACGACCGGCACGGCGCGGTGGCGATCGAGGCGGGGCGGATCGTCGATCTGGGCCCGGCCGAGACGGTTCTGGCACGCTTCCCGCAGGCGCGGCGCACCGATCTGGGCGACAAGCTGATCTCGGCGGGCTTCGTCGATGCGCATGTGCATTATCCGCAGACCGCGATCATCGCCAGCTGGGGCAAGCGGCTGATCGACTGGCTCAATACCTACACCTTCCCCGAGGAGATGCGCTTTGCCGATCCCGCCTATGCGGCCGAGATCGCCTCGCGCTATCTCGACCTCGCGCTGGCGCATGGCACGACCTCGATGTGTTCCTATGCGACGATCCATTCCTCCTCGGTCGATGCCTTCATGGGCGAGGCGGCACGGCGCGGCATGCGGGCGATGGCCGGGCGGACCTGCATGGACCGCGACACCGCGCCCGCCGGGCTGCGCGACAGCGCGCAGGCGGCCTATGACGAAAGCAAGTCGCTCTTGACGCGCTGGCACGGGCGGGACCGGCTGGGCTATGTGATCACGCCGCGGTTCTCGCCCACCTCGACGCCCGATCAGCTGCTGGCCTTGGGAAGCCTCTGGGCCGAGCATCCCGACTGCCTGATGCAGACGCATCTGAGCGAGCAGGTCGACGAGATCGCCTGGGTCAAAAGCCTGTATCCGGCGGCGCGGGATTATCTGGACACTTACGAAACCTTTGGCCTGCTGGGCGAAAACGGCGTTTACGGCCATGCGATCCATCTGGAGCCGCGCGAGATCGCCCGGCTGCGCGATGTCGGCGCGGGGCTGGCGCATTGCCCGACCTCGAACAGCTTCATCGGCTCGGGGCTCTTTGATGCGGCGGGGCTTTCAGCGGCGGGGCTGCGGATCGGGCTGGCCACCGACACCGGCGGCGGATCAAGCTTCTCGATGCTGCGCACGATGGCGGCGGCCTATGAGATCGGGCAGCTCAGGCGCGGCGCGCTGCACCCGGCGGCGCTCTGGTATCTGGCGACCCTCGGCGCGGCGCGGGTTTTGCGCATCGACCCGATGGTCGGCAATATCGCGGTGGGGATGGAGGCGGATCTGATCGCGGTCGATCTGGCCTCGACCCCCGCCATTGCCCAGCGCGCCGAGCGGGCGGGCGATTTCTGGGAGGCGCTGTTCCCGACGATCATGATGGGGGATGACCGCGCCATCGCCGGGGTCTGGGTGGCCGGGCGGCGGATGAAGTAGCGGGGCTCTGCCCGTTCGACGGGGCGACCAACTGCAACGACGGCGCGGGGCTCTGCCCCGCACCCCGAGGTATTTCCAGCAAGATGAAATCAGCGGGCAAGGGCTTTGGCGAGCGCGTTTGCGCGTTCGATGACGCGCGGCAGATCCAGCGTGGTGATCTGGCCATCGCGGACGACCGGGCGGCCCTCGACGAAGAGATGCTTCACCCGCGTCGGCCCGGAGAGAAGCAGCGCCGCGACCGGATCCCAGGCGCCCGCGGCCTCGAGCCCCGAGACATCCCAGATCGCCAGATCGGCGCGTTTGCCGGGTTCCAGACTGCCCAGCTCCGGGCGGCCCAGAACCTGCGCGCCGCCGAGCGTCGCGATCTCCAGCGCCTCGCGCACGGACATCGCCTCGGCGCCGTTTTGCACCCGTTGCAACAGCAGCGCCTGGCGCGCCTCGGCGATCAGATTGCCCGCGTCATTGCTGGCCGATCCATCGACGCCCAAGGCCACCTTCACCCCCGCATCGCGCATCGCCCGGATCGGCGCAATGCCCGAGCCAAGGCGACAATTCGAACAGGGACAATGGGAAACCCCGGTGTTTGACCGGGCAAAAAGATCAATTTCCGAACCTGAAAGCTTCACGCAATGGGCATGCCAGACATCGGCGCCGGTCCAGCCCAGATCCTCGGCATATTGGCCGGGACGGCAGCCGAACCGGTGCAGCGAATAAGCGATATCCTCGTCATTCTCGGCCAGATGGGTGTGAAGCATCACCCCCTTGTCGCGGGCCAGAAGCGCGGCGTCACGCATCAGCTCGCGCGAAACCGAGAAGGGCGAACAGGGGGCCACGCCCACCCGCAGCATCGACCCGGGGCGGGGATCGTGATGGGCGTCGATGACGCGGATGCAATCTTTCAGGATCGCCTCTTCGCGCTCGACCAGGGCGTCAGGCGGCAGCCCGCCCGCGCTTTCGCCAATCGACATCGCGCCGCGGGTCGGATGAAAGCGCAGCCCCAGCTCGGCCGCCGCCGCGATCGTGTCATCCAGCCGCGCGCCGTTCGGGAACAGATAGAGGTGATCCGAGGACAGCGTGCAGCCCGAGAGCGCCAGCTCCGCCAGCCCGATCTGCGCCGAGGTGAAGATCTCCTCGGGCCCCATCCGCGCCCAGATCGGGTAAAGTGTCTTCAGCCAGCCAAACAGCAGCGCATCCTGCCCGCCCGGCACCGCCCGCGTCAGCGTCTGATACAGGTGATGGTGGGTGTTGATCAGCCCCGGCGTGACGACGCAGCCCGCGGCCGACACCACCTCGCCCGTGCTCGCCAGCCCCTGCCCCACGGCGACGATCTCGCCGCCCCGGATCAGCAGATCGGCGCCACGCAATTCCCGCCGCGCCGAATCCATGGTGACGACGACTTCGGCCCCCCGGATCAGAATCTCCCGCATCAGATGCCTCCCGCCAACGCAATCCCCTCGGGGAAGTCCGAAGGGGCCCGAGGGCCCCTTCGGGCGGGGGGTTCGGGGGGCGGCAGCCCCCCGACTTCCCCCTCAGCCCTGCAAGACCGCCATCGCCGCCGCATGCACCTCGGCATTCGCCGCCGCCAGCACCCGCCCGCCACGAAAGGCCGGGCCGCCCGTCCAGTCGGTCACGATCCCGCCCGCCGCCTCGATCACCGCGATCGGCCCGCCGACGTCATAGGGCTGCAGCCCGGCCTCGACCACCAGATCGATCTGCCCTGCCGCGATCAGCCCATAGGCATAGCAATCCGTGCCATAGCGCGTCAGCTTGACCTGAGCCGCCAGCCGCGCGAAGGCTGCGCCCTCCTCGGGCGTGCCGACCTCGGGGAAGGTGGAATAGAGGATCGCCTCGGAGAGCGGCCGCGGCGCGCGCGTGCGCAGATCGGCCCGGCCCAGCGGCCCCGTCACCCGCGCCTGACCGAAGCCGCCGAAAAACCGCTCGCCGATATAGGGCTGGTCGATCAGCCCCATCAGCGGCGCCCCGGGGGTGTCGTCGCCTTCTTCCGACAGCGCGATCAGCACCCCCCAGGTCGGCGTCCCCGACAGATAGCCCCGCGTGCCGTCGATCGGATCGAGCACCCAGGTCAGCCCCGATGTCCCCCGCGTCACCCCGAATTCCTCGCCCCAGATCCCGTCGGCGGGCCGCCGCCAGGCCAGGATCTCGCGCATCGCCTGTTCCGCGGCCCGGTCGGCCACGGTCACCGGATCGAAGCGCACCGCCTCCTTGGTTTCGGCGGCAATCCCGCCCGGGGTGCGGAAATGCACCAGCGTCACCGCCCGCGCGGCATCGGCCAGGGCTTCGGCGGTGGCGATCAGATCGGCCTTGTCGGCCTCGCTCAGATGGGGCGGCATGGGGAGAGCTCCGGAAAAAAGACGGGGAGCGTCACCGCTCCCCGTCTTTTCAACCCCGATTGTGCGGCCATATCAAGCCACGTCGGAGAGAACCTTCGCCAGTTCGAACAGACGGCGCCGCTGCGCCTCGGGGATCGCGTAGTACGAACGCACCAGGGCCAGCGCTTCCTTGTCGGAGAAAAGATCCCCTTCCAGCGCGGCCGTGTTCGGGTCTTCGCCCGACAATCCTTCGAAGAAGAACGACACCGGCACGTCAAGCGCATCGGCAATGTCCCAAAGCCGCGAGGCCGAGACACGGTTCATCCCCGTTTCGTATTTCTGAATCTGCTGGAACTTGATGCCGACCTTGTCGGCCAGCTGTTGTTGCGTAACCCCCACCAGCCAGCGGCGGTGACGGATACGCTTGCCCACATGGACATCGACCGGATGCTTCATTCATTCTTCCCCGGAACTCTTCGGATGGATGAAGCTAACACAGTGCGGGGCGCCGTTTCGGTTGCAAAATCTGGAACCTATCCAAAAAGACAGGTAAATTCAGAGACTAACCGCTACGTAATGTCGCACATCCTGTAATTGTTAACCATGCTCCGTCAAGATCGGCATTCCGGGCCATGGCGGACCATGTCGCAATTCGCAAATTGCATCGCAAATTGCATTTTTCGCGACCGAAAAATCAGCTTCGCGCTCTGGTTGATTCGGCAGTCAACAACCATCCCGGGACTGGCCGCCCCGCGCCCTCCGCGCTAGGCTGACCGTTCCGATCCCAGCCCGGAGACCCAGATGCGCGCCTTCCTTCACACCGATCCGACGACGCCGCCGACGCCTGCCGATCTGCCGCTGCCCGCCCCCGGCCCGGGCGAGGTGGCGGTGCGGATCGCCGCCTGCGGGCTGAATTTCGCCGACCTGCTGATGCTCGAGGGGACCTATCAGGCCACCCCGCCACTGCCCTTCGTGCCGGGGCTCGAGGCCGCGGGCACGATCACCGCCGCCGGGCCGGGCACGCGGCTTGCTCCCGGCACCCGCGTCGCCATCCATGCCGGTCACGGCGGTCTGGCCGAGGCCGGGGTCTTTGCCGAGGACCGCTGCACCCCCCTGCCCGACAGCCTGGATTTCGAGACCGCCGCCGCCTTCCAGATCGCCTATGGCACCTCGCATCTGGCGCTGACCCTGCGCGGACGGCTGCGCGCGGGCGAGACGCTGGTGGTGCTGGGCGCGGCGGGGGGCGTGGGGCTGACCGCGGTCGAGATCGGCGCGCGGCTGGGCGCGCGGGTGATCGCCGTCGCGCGCGGGGCCGAAAAATGCGCCATAGCCGCGCAGGCGGGCGCGGCCGAGACGCTGGATGCCGAGACCCCCGACCTGAAAGCCGCGCTCAAGGCGCTGGGCGGCGCCGATGTCGTTTATGACGCGGTGGGCGGTGCCTTGGGCGAGGCCGGTTTCGCCGCGCTGAAACCGGGCGGGCGGTTTCTGCTGATCGGCTTTGCCGCGGGGGCACCGCCTGCGCTCAAGCTCAATCATGCTTTGGTGAAGAACCTTGAAATCCATGGGCTTTACTGGGGCGGCTATCTGGAACTCGACCCGGCGGCGCTGCGCCGCTCGATGACCGAGCTTTTCGCCCTTGCCGCCGATGGCCAGCTGCATCCGCATATCTCGGCCCGCTTCCCCCTGTCGCAGACCGCCGCGGCGCTGGAGATGTTGCGCGCCCGCCGCTCCACCGGCAAGATCGTCGTCACGATGGGGTGACCCACCCCGCCGGCGGCCGATTTTCTGCCGCCGGGTTCTTGAAACCCCCCCGGTCCTTTCCAATATCGGACCCGACGGCGCACGCTCGCGCGGGACGCCGCACAGACTGGAGACAACCACATGGCTAATTACAACACGATGCACAGCACCGCGGCTGGCCGTGCGAGTTACATCGACGAGGGTCTGCGGACCCATATGAACAAGGTCTATGGCCTGATGTCGGTGGCGATGATCGTCACCGGGGCGGTCGCTTTCGGCGTCAGCATGAACGACCAGCTTCTGGCCGCGATCTTCGGCACGCCGCTGAAATGGGTGGTGATGTTCGCGCCGCTCGTCGTCGTCTTCGCCTTCTCGGCGATGATCCACAAGATGCAGACCTCGACCGCGCAGATGGTCTTTTTCGGCTATTCGGCGCTGATGGGCCTGTCGCTCGCCTCGATCTTCAAGGTCTATACCGGCGTGTCGATCGCCCAGACCTTCCTGATCACCGCCATCGCCTTTGCGGCGCTGTCGCTTTACGGCTACACGACGAAGCGCAACCTCTCGGCCTTCGGCTCGTTCCTGATGATGGGCGTGATCGGTCTGATCGTGGCCTCGATCCTGAACATCTTCATCGCGTCGTCGGCGCTGCAATTCGCGATCTCGGTGATCGGCGTGCTGCTGTTCTCGGGGCTGACCGCCTATGACACGCAGAACATCAAGAACACCTATCTGCAACTGGCGCAGTCGGATGCGGATTTCCTTGGCAAGGCCGCGATCCTGGGCGCGCTGCAGCTCTATCTCGACTTCCTGAACCTGTTCATGTTCCTGCTGCAGTTCCTCGGCAACCGCGAATGATCTGAACGACCCGAACCAACCTCCGGGAAAGGCCCCGCGGTCCGCCGCGGGGTTTTTTCCGTTTTGGGCCCCGGGTTTCGGGCTCAGTCCCGCAGCGCCGCGGCGTGATGGGCAAAGTGATCGCCCAGAAAGCTGGCGATGAAGTAATAGCTGTGATCGTAGCCCGGATGGCGACGCAGCGTCACCGGATGGCCAAGCCGCGCCGCTTCCTCGGCAAAGATCCAGGGCTTCAGCTGGCCCTCCAGGAAGCTGTCCGCCTCGCCCTGATCGATCAGGATCGGCAACCGTTCCGCCGCCCCCGCCAAAAGCGCCGTCGCATCCCACGCGGCCCAGGCCGCCCGGTCGGGCCCCAGATAGGCGGAAAACGCCTTTTCCCCCCAGGGCACCTGCGCCGGCGCAGCGATCGGCGCAAAGGCCGAAACGGCCCGATAGCGCCCCGGATGGCGCAAAGCCGCCACCAGGGCACCATGACCGCCCATCGAATGCCCCATCACCGAGCGCCGGTCAGAGGCCGGGAAAGCGGCTTCGATCAGCGCGGGAAGTTCGGTCACGACATAGTCGTGCATCCGGTAATGGGCCGCCCAAGGCGCCTGGCTGGCGTTCAGGTAAAACCCCGCCCCCTGCCCCAGATCATAGGCCGGATCGTCGGCCACGCCGTCGCCGCGGGGGCTGGTATCGGGGGCGACGACGATCACCCGATGCCGGGCCGCATGGGCCTGCGCCCCCGCCTTGGTGATGAAATTCTGCTCGGTGCAGGTCAGGCCGGACAGCCAATAGACCACCGGCAGCCGCTCGCCCGGATCATGCGCCGGGGTGAACAGGCCAAAGCGCATCTCGCAGCCCAGCGTGGCGGAGGCGTGTTTCCACACCTCCTGCGTGCCGCCGAAACACCCGTGCGTTTCAAGACAGTCCATCGCGGCCTCAGAACTTGATCACGGAACGGATCGACTTGCCTTCATGCATCAGATCGAAGGCCTCGTTGATCTGATCCAGCCCCATCGTGTGGGTGACAAAGGGCTCGAGTTCGATTTCGCCCGCCATCGCCTGTTCGACCATGCCCGGCAGTTGCGACCGCCCCTTCACCCCGCCAAAGGCCGTGCCCATCCATTTGCGCCCGGTCACCAGCTGGAACGGCCGGGTCGAGATCTCCTGCCCCGCCCCCGCCACGCCGATGATCACCGACTGCCCCCAGCCGCGATGCGCGCATTCCAGCGCCGCCCGCATCACGTTGACATTGCCGATGCATTCGAAACTGTGATCGACGCCCCAGCCGGTCATCTCGACGATCACCTGTTGAATGGGCTTGTCGTGATCCTTCGGGTTGACGCAATCAGTGGCGCCGAACTGCCGCGCCAGATCGAATTTCGCCGGGTTGGTGTCGATGGCGATGATCCGGCCCGCCTTGGCCTGCCGCGCGCCCTGAATGACCGCCAGCCCGATCCCGCCCAGACCGAAGACGGCAACGCTGTCGCCTTCCTGCACCTTGGCGGTGTTGTGCACCGCGCCGATGCCCGTGGTCACGCCGCAGCCCAGAAGACAGACATGTTCGTGATTGGCGTGCTCGTTGATCTTGGCCAGCGAGACCTCGGCCACCACGGTATATTCCGAAAAGGTCGAGCAGCCCATGTAATGATAGATCGGCTCACCGTTGTAGGAAAAGCGCGAGGTGCCGTCGGGCATCACGCCCTTGCCCTGCGTCGCGCGGACCGCGGTGCAGAGGTTCGTCTTCCCCGATTTGCAGAACAGGCATTCGCCGCATTCGGCGGTGTAAAGCGGAATGACATGGTCGCCCGGGCGAACCGAGGTGACGCCGGGGCCGACCTCGACCACGACGCCCGCGCCCTCATGGCCCAGCACGACCGGAAACAGCCCCTCCGGGTCATCGCCCGACAGGGTGAAGGCGTCGGTGTGGCACACGCCGGTATCGGTGATGCGGATCAGAACTTCGCCCGCTTTCGGCGGCGCGACGTCGATTTCAACGATTTCAAGGGGTTTGCCCGGCGCAAAGGCCACGGCGGCACGCGATTTCATGGTAGTCTCCCTGTTGGTCTATTTGAGATAGCTGCGCACCAGCGCCAGCAATTCCCCGGTTCTGGCACCGCCCTCTCCCTCGGGCGGGCCGAATTCGTCGCGGATATGGGCCTCCAGCACCTCGGCCATCAGCCCGTTCACGGCGCCGCGCACGGCGGCGATCTGCTGCAGGATCGGGCCACAGTCCGACCCGCTTTCCAGCGCACGTGACAGCGCCTCGCACTGGCCGGTGATCCGCTTCACCCGCGCCAGAATGCGCTTCTTGTCCTCGGGGTTGTTCGGCATCGGGGGTCCCTCCCCGCAGGGCGTATACTCTGGGGGAGTATATCAGCCTTTCCCCGCAAGACCAGCGATTCCAGCGTCGGGCGGGATCAGGCAACGGCGGGCCTCGGCCGCAACCTCGCGCGTCAACGCCTCCAGCAGCCGTGCTCCCAGCCGCACATGCTGCCAGTGCAACGGCACCTCCAGCGCCGCGCCGGGCAAAAGCTCGACCAGCCGCCCTTCCGCCAGCGGTGCCGCGGCCAGAGGCAAAGGGTTGAGCGCCCAGCCCAGCCCCAGCAGGCAGGCGTCCAGAAACCCCTGCGTCGAGGGCAGCTGATGCGTCGGCGCCGCCAGCGGCAGGTCCAGATGACGGCGCAGCCAGCGCGCCTGCAGCCCGTCCTTGCGGTCGAATTGCAGCACCGGCGCCCGGGCCAGCGCCGCGGCCGTGACACCTTGCGGGAAATGCCGCGCCATGAAGGCGGGGCTGGCGCAGGCGACATAGCGCAGCGCGCCGAGCGGCCGGGTCCGGCAACCGGGCACCGCCGCCGGGTCCGCCGTCACCGCCGCCAGCACCTCGCCCGAGCGCAGCCTTGCCGCGGTGTGCTCCTCGTCATCCAAGAGCAGATGCAAAAGCGCCCCCGTCGCTTCGGAAAACCGCGCCGCGGCGGGCAGAAACCAGCTGCCCAGCGAATCCGCATTCACCGCCACGGGCAGCGCGGGTGGCCCCTGCCCCGCCAGCCCCGGAAGATCGGCCGCCAGCTCCCCCTCCAGCAGCCGCACCCGCTCGACATGGGCGCAAAGCCGCGCCCCCGTCTCGGTCGGCACCGGCGGCTGGCTGCGCACCACCAGCGCCGCCCCCACCCGGTCCTCGAGCGCGCGGATGCGCTGCGACACCGCCGAGGGCGTGACGCCCAGCACCGCAGCCGCCCGGTCAAACCCGCCTTCGCGGATCACCGCGGCCAGCGCCGCCAGCAAGGGATAATCGAGCATGTTAAGCTCCCCTTCATCAGCTTTAGCATCCTGAATTTGACTACACCCGCAGGCCCGGGCAAGGAAGTCCGATGACCCAGATTGCCCCCCTCCTCACCGGCTTCGCCCTCTCCCTTGGCCTCATCGTCGCGATCGGCGCGCAGAATGCCTTTGTTCTGCGGCAGGGGCTGCGGCGCGAACATGTGGCGCTTGTCGTCGGCTTTTGCGCCGCTTGCGATCTGGCGCTGATCGCCGCCGGGGTGGCGGGCTTGGGCGCGGTGCTGGGCACGGCGCCGCGGCTGGTCACGGTGCTGTCGCTGGGCGGGGCGGGGTTTCTGGGCTGGTACGGGGTCTCGGCCCTGCGTCGCGCGCTGCGGCCCGAGCGGCTGGAGGCCGGACCCGGCGGCGCGGCGCTGACGCGCGCGGGGGCGCTGGCGCGGGTGGCGGGGTTCACGCTGTTGAACCCGCATGTCTATCTGGATACGGTGCTGCTGGTGGGCTCGGTCGGCGCGGCGCAGCCCGCGGCGGCGCATCTGCCCTTTGTCCTTGGCGCGGGGCTGGCCAGCGCGGTCTGGTTCGTCTCGCTGGGCTTCGGCGCCCGGTTTCTGGCGCCGCTCTTCGCGCGGCCGCTGGCCTGGCGGGTGCTGGATCTGCTGATCGGTGCGATGATGCTGACGCTGGCGGCGGGGCTTTTGCGCCAGGTCTGGGCCATGACCACCTGAGCGGGCGAAAAAGCAAACCCGCCCCTTGCGGGACGGGCGCCCTCCGGCCGCGGCGGCTCAGATCAGATCGTAAAGCAGATAGGCATCCACCAGCTGATCCAGCGCGGCGGTCACGCCGATCAGCGTCACCGCATCATGGCTGGCGCCCTCGGCATCGGTGACGACGATGATCGTATTCCTCCCCGCATGGCGCACCGACAGGCTCAGCGCATCGTCAACGCCGCCATCCGACAGGTCGAACTGAAAGGAATCGGTCCCGACAAGGAAATCGGTCACCGTCACCGCCGCGCTGGTGGCGAGCGCCGTGTCGCCCGCCGCCCCGATCACGATCACATCCGCCCCCGCGCCGGTGGTGATCGTATCCGCGCCCGAGGCGAAGATCGTGTCATCGCCCTCCCCGGCATCGATCCGCGCCGCATCATCGGCCACCAGAAGCCCCGAGGCATCGCGCACCCAGGTATCGCGGATCACGTCGTTGCCGCTGCCGCCGTAAAGCGAATCCGCGCCATTGCCGCCCACGAGCGTATCGTTCCCGGCATCGCCGCAGATCCGGTCGGCATCCGCATCGGTGCCGTCATCGCTCAGCAGGTCGTTGCCCTCGCCGCCCCGGGCCCGGTCGTTGCCCGCCCCCCCGGTCAGGCTGTCGGCGCCATTTCCTCCGAGCAGAAGATCGTCGCCCTCGCCGCCCAGCAGCACGTCATGGCCTTCGCCCCCCGTCAACTGATCCGCCTGCGCCCCGCCATCCAGCGTGTCATTGCCGAAATCGCCGAACAGCCGATCGGCGCCGCAGCCGCCATGCAACATGTCGTTGCCGGTGCCGCCCGCCAGAGTGTCGGCCCCGAGATCCCCCCAAAGCACATCCGCCCCGGTGTCGCCAGACAACAGGTCATCGCCGTCGCCGCCGCGCAGCAGATCATTGCCCGCGCCCGCAAAGATCGAATCCGCCCCGCCCCGGCCATAGATGTGGTCACCCAGCTTGGTCCCGATGATCCGGTCCGCCGCGGCGCTGCCCCATGTCGGAGCCACGGCCGCCGCAAGGACCGATTGCGCCGCCGCCTTGATCGCGTCCATCCGCGCGTCAAAGGCTTCGGCCCCCGCAAGCTGCATCGGCAAAAGAAAGGAATTACGCATGACCACCCCGGATATGTTTAAAAAACGTTAACTGTGTAGCACGGGGCGGCAGGGGGCGGAAACGAAAAGGCGGCCCCGGATCGGGGCCGCCTGAAAACGGAGTGTTTCGAAACGATCAGCGTTTCGAGAACTGGAACGACCGACGGGCCTTGGCCTTGCCGTATTTCTTCCGTTCGACAACGCGGCTATCGCGGGTCAGGAAGCCCGCGGCTTTCAGCGCGGCGCGCAGCGACGGCTCGTGCAGTTGCAGGGCTTTCGAGATGCCGTGCTTGACCGCACCGGCCTGCCCCGAAAGACCGCCGCCGACGACCGTCGCCATCACGTCATACTGGCCTTCGACGCCCGCGACGCCGAACGGCTGGTTGACGATCAGCTGCAGCACCGGACGCGCGAAATAGACCGGCATTTCCTTGCCGTTCACGGTGATCTTGCCGGTGCCGGGCTTGATCCAGACCCGCGCCACGGCGTTCTTGCGCTTGCCCGTCGCATAGGCACGGCCCAGCGCGTCACGCACCGGGGTGCGCTCCACCGCAGCGGCCACGGCCGCCGCCGGGGTGCCCGAAACGGCCGACTTCAGATCGTCGAGGGATTTGATATCGGACATGATCAGGCGCTCCGGGTGTTCTTCTTGTTCAGGACCTTGACGTCCAGAACTTCGGGCTGTTGGGCTTCATGCGGATGGGCGGCCCCGGCATAGACGCGCAGGTTCGACATCTGCGCGCGGCCCAGACGGTTGCGCGAGATCATGCGTTCGACGGCCTTGATCACCACGCGCTCGGGATGCGCGCCTTCCAGAACCTGACGCGCGGTGCGGAACTTGATCCCGCCCGGGTGGTTCGTGTGCCAGTAGTAGCGCTTGTCTTCGCGCTTGGCACCGGTCATCTGCACCTTGTCGGCGTTGATGATGATGACGTTGTCACCCATGTCCATGTGGGGGGTGAAGGTCGGCTTGTGCTTGCCACGCAGGCGCATGGCAACGATCGTGGCGAGGCGGCCCAGAACGACGCCTTCGGCGTCGATCAGGATCCACTTCTTCTCGATCTCCGCCGGTTTCGCGGTATAGGTTTTCATTGTCGATCGCCCTTTGAAGGGTTGGGAAACTTGATGCGGGCTTATCCGCGCTTTCCAGACACAAATCAAGCACGTTGACGCGATTTATTTCGTTTATAATCAGTGCCTTGCAAAATAGGTATTTAAATACCCCACGCAAGGCGCGAAAACGGGCCGGTCCCGGCCGCGCGATCGGTCGCGCCCCCGGCGACGCCGCCCCATGCTAGGCTGAGGCGCGGCAACCAGAAGACGGGGATGGCATGACGGACGAGCAGGCGAGCGGATCGACACCGGGCAAGCCGCTGTCGGCGGGACGGCGCATCGGGCTTCTGGCCGGGCCGCTCTGCCTCGTGCCGGTGCTGGCCCTGCCCGCGCCTGCGGAGCTCTCGCCCGAGGCCTGGCGTCTGGGGGGGCTGACGCTGTGGATGGTGATCTGGTGGCTGAGCGAGGCGGTGCCGCTGGCCGCCACCGCGCTCCTGCCCGTCGCGCTGATGCCGGTTCTGGGCATCCTGCCCATCGCCTCGGTGAGCGCGCATTACGGCAATCCGTTGATTTTCCTGTTCCTTGGCGGCTTCCTTCTGGCCGCCGCGATGGAGCGCCACGGGCTGCACCGGCGCATCGCGCTCTTCATCGTGGCCCGTGCCGGGCAGTCCGCGCGCAGCCTGATCTCGGGCTTCGCGCTGGCCACCGCCTTTTTGTCGATGTGGATCTCGAACACCGCGGCGGCGATGATGATGGTCACCGTCGCCACCTCGGTCGTGATCTTCGTCGAGACCCACGCCGACAGGGAACGGGCACGGGCCTTCGGCGTGGCGCTGATGCTGGGCATCGCCTGGTCCGCCTCGATCGGCGGCGTGGGCACGCTGATCGGCACGCCGCCGAATGCGCTTTTGGCCAGCATTCTGGCCGAAAGCCACGGGATCGAGATCGGCTTCTTTCAATGGATGCTGTTTGGCGTGCCGGTGGTGGCGGTGATGCTGCCGATCATGCTTTTGCTGCTGACCCGCTGGATGTTCGACCTTGGCGGGCTGGATCTGAGCGCGGCGCGGGCGCTGATCGCCACCGAGGCCCGGGCGCTTGGCCCGCTCGGCCGGGCCGAGGCGATCGTGGCCGCGGTCTTCGTGCTGACCGCGCTGGCCTGGGTGCTGCGCGCGCCGCTCGGCCTGCCGATCTCGGACAGCGGCATTGCGATCACCGCGGCGCTGGTGCTTTTTGCCTGCCCGCTCGGGCGGGGCCGCGGCTTCGTGCTGGACTGGAGCGTCGCCCCCGCCCTGCCCTGGGGCATCCTGCTGCTTTTCGGCGGCGGGCTGGCGCTGGCGGCGGGGTTCGAAAGCTCGGGTCTGGCGGCGGCGGTGGGGGGGCTTGCGCGCGGTCTGGCGGCGCTGCCGCTGTGGCTTCTGGTGCTGATCGTCGCGGCGGGGATCGTGTTTCTGAGCGAGCTGACCTCGAACACCGCCGCCGCCGCGACTTTCCTGCCGGTGACGGCGGCGGTGGCGACGGGGCTTGGCCTGGCCGTGCCGTGGCTGATGCTGCCGGTGGCGGTTGGCGCCTCGATGGCCTTCACCCTGCCCACCGCCACGCCGCCCAATGCGATCGCCTTTTCCTGGAAGGGGTTGCGGCTTGCCGACATGGCCCGGGCGGGGGCGCGGATGGACCTGATCGCCGTCGTGGTGATCTTTGCCGCGGTGATGCTGCTGGCGCCGGTGGTCTTCGACCTTGCGCCGCCTCAGCGCGGCGGGACCGAATAGGTCATCGAGGCCCGCGCCACCGGCTCCGCCTCGCCTTCGGAAAAGATCAGGCAATCGCCCACCGCCAGGCTGCGCCCCAGTTTCAGCACCCGCACCCGCGCCAAAAGATCGATCCCGGCCAGCGGCTTGCGCAGAAAGTCGATCGTCGCGCTCGTCGTCACCGACAGCGCCACCGGGCCGATGCGGCTCAGGATCGCCAGATAGATCCCCACATCGGCCAGCGCGAACATGCTCGGCCCCGAGACCGTGCCGCCCGGGCGCAGGTGGCTTTGATCGACGCGCAGCCGGATCACCGTTTCCGCCCCCGCTTCGATCACCTCGAACATATCGGCGACCTGCGCAAACTCGCGGCGCAAAAAGGCGTTCAGCGCCGCCACGTCCATCTTCAGTTCCATCTTCCCTCCCGGCCTCTCCTGCGCCTAAGCTTCCGGTCACGGGGAGGAATTGCAATGAACGAGCTTGTCGAGATCGAAAAACGTGGCGTCATCGCGCATCTGACGTTGAACAGCCCGGGGACGCTGAATGCGCTCTCGGATGCGATGCTGGCGGCGCTTGCGGCGCGGCTGGCCGCGCTGGCCGGGGATGCGAGCGTGAAAGTCGTGGTGCTGAAGGGCGCGGGCAAGGCCTTTTGCGCGGGCCATGACCTGCGCGAAATGCAGGCGGGGCGGGCGGCAGCGGATGGCGGGCGGGCGTATTTCGCCGATCTTTTCGCGCGCTGCGCCGCGGTGATGCAGAGGATCCCCGCCCTGCCGCAACCGGTGATCGCCGAAGTCCACGGCATCGCCACCGCCGCGGGCTGCCAGCTTGTCGCCAGCTGCGATCTGGCCGTCGCGGCCGAGGGCACGCGCTTTGGCGTCAACGGGGTGAACATCGGGCTTTTCTGCTCGACGCCGATGGTGGCGCTGAGCCGTGTCGTGCCGCGCAAGGTCGCCTTCGAGATGCTGACGACGGGGGACTTCATCGACGCCGCCCGCGCGCGCGAGGTCGGGCTGGTCAACCGCGTCGTGGCCCATGGCGATCTCGAGGCGGCAACGACAGCGCTGGCCGAGACCATAGCTGCGAAACTGGGCGCGGCGGTCAGGATCGGCAAGCGGGCGTTTTACGAGCAGATCGAGATGGAGACGGCCGCAGCCTATGAACATGCCGGGGCGGTGATGGTGGAAAACATGCTTTACCGCGACACCGCCGAGGGGGTGCAAGCGTTTCTCGACAAGCGCAAACCGGATTGGGCGTAACCGCCTCAGCGCATCCGCCGGGTGATCGCCGCCGCCTGGCGCGCGCGCTTTGCCGCCTGACGCGCCGATTTCGCCGCCTTGCGCTCGGCCTTGGTCATCTGCGCGGCGGGCTTGCCCTTGCCCGCAGCCAGCTCGATCCCCTTCGTCACGCCCACCCGCAGCAGACGGCGCAGGATCATGCTCCAGACCATCTGCAACAGCTTCATCGGGTCCATCTCACTCCTCCTCGAAAAGCTCGCTTTGGCCCACCATGTCGGCCTCCTCGTCCTCGGCCCCCGGCATCGGCCGGTTGTCGAGCAAGCCCGCCGCGCGAAGCTCCTTGATCCCCGGCAGATCGCGCGCCGATTCAAGGCCGAAATGATCGAGGAACGTCTCGGTCACGATGAAGGTCACCGGACGGCCGGGCGTCATCCGCCGCCGCCCAAGCCGGATCCATTCCAGCTCCAGAAGCTGGTCGATGGTGCCGCGAGAAACCGCAACGCCCCGGATTTCCTCGATTTCCGCCCGCGTCACCGGCTGGTGATAGGCGATGATCGCCAAGGTCTCGATCGCGGCGCGGGACAGTTTGCGCAGCTCCACCGTTTCCTTCTGCATCAGAAAGCCCAGATCGGGCGCGGTGCGAAAGGCCCATGCGTCACCGATCTTCACCAGATGCACGCCGCGCCCCTCGTAGCGGCGGCGCAGATAGGCCAGCGCCTCGGCGGCATCACAGCCATGCGGCATCCGGTCCTGCATCTCGCGCAGGCTCACCGGCTCGGCCGCGGCGAACAGGATCGCCTCGATCATCCGCTCCTGCTCAGCGAGCGGCGGCGCGTCGAAGAGCGATTTTTCGTTCGGATCGTAACGGCTGTCGCTCATGTGCTGGTCCGCGGCGTGGTTCGGGCGCGAATGGTGATCGGCGCGAAGGTTTCGGTCTGGTGGATCTCGATCTGGCCCTGTTTCGCCAGTTCGAGCGAGGCCGCAAAGGTCGCCGCGGTGGCAGAGCGGCGCCGCTTCGGGTCCGCCCCCCAGCCCTCGGGCAGATAATCGGTCAGATCGGTCCAGCTGCCTGCATAGCCGATCAGGGGTCGCATCCGTTCCAGCGCCTCTTCCATGGTGAAGATGTTCTTGCGATCAAAGGCATAGGGGCGGAATTCGTCGCGGGTGCGAATCCGCGCATAGGCCTGCATCAGCTCCAGCAGCGTCGCGGAATAGGTCACCTTGCGCACCCGCTCGACCGTCTCGCTGTAGCCGCGGGCAAAGAAGTTGCGCCCCAGCTGATCGCGCGCCATCAAGGTTGCCGCCGCCTCGCGCATCGCCGAAAGCCGTTCCAGCTGGAAGGCCAGATGCGCGGCAAGGTCTTCCGCCGAGGGGCCATCCTCGCCCGGTTCGGGCGGCAGCAGCAGACGTGATTTGAGAAACGCCAGCCAGGCCGCCATCACCAGATAATCGGCCGCCAGTTCAATGCGCAGCGCCTTGGCCTCGTTGACGAATTTCAGATATTGCTCGGCCAGCGCCAGAACCGAAATGCGCCGCAGATCGACCTTTTGCGTGCGCGAGAGCGTCAACAACAGGTCAAGCGGCCCCTCGAAGCCGTCGACATCGACAATCAGCGCCTCGGCCGCAAGCCGTTCGCTGACACTCGTGCTTTCAAAAAGGCTTGCCGTTTCCTCAGCCATCCGACCCGCCACCGACGGCGTCAAATTCCGCCGCCAGCGCCGCCAGATCAACCGCGCCGGGGGCATGGCGGAAGCGCAGCGCCGCCGCGGCGCGCAGGCTGGCCGCGGGCGAAAGCCGCCCCGCCGCCGCCACGGTCTCGGCCAATTCGGCGCGGCTGCCGTTGCAATGCAGGATCACGTCACAGCCGGCGGCCAGCGAGGCCGCGGCGCGGTCGGCAAAGCTGCCCGAAAGCGCCTGCATCCCGATGTCATCGGTCATCAAAAGCCCGGCAAAACCGATCTCGTGGCGGATCAGATCGATCATCTTCGCGCTTTGCGTGGCAGGCGCGTTGTCAAAGGCGGTGAAGCGGATATGCGCGGTCATGCCGAGCGGCAGATCGGAAAGCGCCGCGAAGGGGGCGAAATCTTGGGCCCGCAGATCCTCGGCCGCGGCACTGACCACGGGCAGATCCTTGTGGCTGTCAGCCTCGGCCCGGCCGTGCCCCGGCATGTGCTTGAGCACCGGCAACACCCCGCCCGCCAGCAGGCCATCGGCCGTCGCGCGGGCGCTTTTCACCACCGCATCAACGGTTTCGCCAAGGCAGCGGTTGCGCAAAAACGGATGCGTCTGCCCGCCCGCAATGTCACAGGTCGGCGCGCAATTGCCGTCGATGCCGACCGCGCGCAGCTCGGCCGCCTGCAGCCGGGCGCGCAGCCACATGCCCCGCGGACCGCGCAGCAGCGCATCCTCGAGCGGCGGCGCCCAGTCGCGCCAATGGGGCGGCCGCAGCCGTTGCACCCGCCCGCCCTCCTGATCGACGAAGATCGGCGCCTCGCGGCCCAGGGCCGCGCGCAGATCAGACGTCAGGCGGCAAAGCTGCGCCGGATCCGCGACGTTGCGGGCAAACAGGATCAGCCCCCAGGGGTCAGCCTCGCGCAAAAACGCGGCTTCATCGGCGCCCAGCACCGTCCCCTCGACGCCCAGAATCGTGGCGCCACAGGGGGTTACTTGATCACGGTCGGAATGCAATTCGCCCCCTCGGCCACCAGCGCGGCGCAGAACTGGCGCGCTTCCTCGACCCCCTTGAAGCCAGAGACGCGCAGCCGCCAGAAGCTGCGCCCGCCCGAGGCGGCCTCTTGCACGATGCGTTTCTTGCCCGCCATCAGCGCCTCGAACCGGCCCGAGATCCGGCCCCATTCGGCCCGGGCCTCCTCGGGGCTGTCAAAGGCGCCCAGTTGCACGACCCGCGTGCCCGAGGGCAGATCGGCCGCCTTGAGCTCGACCGTTTCGGGGCCCGCCAGCGCCGCCGCCACCGCCTGCGCGGCAGCTTCGGCCTCGATGTCAAGATCGGGCCGGGCCAGCGGGCGGGGCGATTTCACCACGCCGGGCACGTCGGCGGGAATGACCGGCTCGGCAGGCGGCGGTTCGACGGCCGTTTCGGCGGGCGCGGTTTCGGTGAGGGCCGTTTCTGCGGGCGGCTCGGGATCGGTCGGCAGCTCCGCGGCCGGATCGGCAACGGGCGCGGCCAGCGCGGGTTTCGGCGGCAAGGCGCTGTCGGGCACCGGCACCGGCGGGCCTTCCATCGCCAGATCCTCCGCGTCGGCGGGGCGATCCACCTGCGGCAGCGGCTTGAGTTCGGACATCGGCGCATCATCGGGCGAAAGACCCGTGGGCGGCGGGGCCAGCACGACGCGGCTTGGCCCCGGCGCGGCCAGGCCCGAGCCCGCCACCTCGTTCACCGCCAGCCCGACATGGGCCGCCAGATCGCCGCCCGGGTCCGAAGGCGCCATCCGCGCCGGACCCTCAAGCGCGCGGATCACCGGTACGCCCGACACGTCGCGCACGGCGAGCCGATAGCCCCAGACGATCACGCCCAAAATCAGCGCGCCGGAAACGGCCGCCCCCGCCAACTGCACCCAGCGCGCGGACTGGGGCGCAGGCATGTCAAGGCCGGGGCCATAGTCGCCCCCGCCCTGCCTGCCAAAACCCCCGCCATTGCGGGTGTCGGGATCGGTCATGCTCGCCCCATCTCCGGTTTTCGGGCCGGTCCGGCCCTGCCCCCCGGTGGTGCCTTAGCGCATCTCTTCGGCCGGGGTGACGCCAAGAATACCAAGACCGGCCGAAATCACAACGGCCGAGGCCCGGGCAAGGGCGATTTTCGCCGACGAGGCGGCCAGATCGCCTTCCTGAAGGAACCGCAGCGCGGGCTCGTCATTGCCGCGATTCCACAAAGCATGCAGGTCCGAGGCGATCTCATAAAGGAAGAAGGCGATGCGATGCGGCTCGTTCGCGCGGGCGGCGATTTCGACCTGACGCGGCCATTCGGCGATCTTCTTGGCCAGCGCGCGTTCGGCCTCGTGGGTGTTGCGGTCCAGATCGGCGGCGGCCAGCGCGGCATCGGTGACGTCGATGCCCAGATCAACCGCCTTGCGCAGCACCGAGGCGACCCGGGCATGGGCATATTGCACATAAAAGACCGGGTTGTCCTTGGATTGCTCCAGCACCTTGTCGAAGTCGAAATCCAAGGGCGCATCATTCTTGCGCGTCAGCATGTGAAAGCGCGTCACCCCCGCCCCCGCCTGCTCGACCACGTCGCGCAGGGTGACAAAGGTGCCCGCACGCTTGCTCATCTTGAAGGGCTCGCCATTCTTGAACAGCTTCACCAGCTGGATGAGCTTGATGTCCAAGGGCACCCGGTTTTCCGAAAGCGCCGCCACCGCCGCCTTCATCCGCTTGACATAGCCGCCATGATCGGCGCCGAAAACGTCGATCAACTGATCGAAGCCGCGCTCGATCTTCGTCCAGTGATAGGCGATGTCGGGGGCGAAATAGGTCCAGGCGCCGTCCGATTTCTTCACCGGCCGGTCGACGTCATCGCCATAGCTGGTCGAGCGGAACAGCGTCTGTTCGCGTTCCTCCCAATCCTCGGGGAGTTTCCCCTTCGGCGGCTCCAGCACGCCTTCGTAGATCAGGCCCAGATCCTGCAGCCGTTGCAGCGCCGCCTCGATCCGGCCGGTGCCGTAAAGCGACTTTTCGGAGTAGAAGACATCCATCTTCACGCCCAAAAGCGCCAGATCCTCGCGGATCATCGCCATCATCGCCTCGGTCGCGAACCCCCGCACCTCGGCCAGCCAGTCGCTTTCGGGCTTGTCGATCAGGCTGGCGCCGTATTTTTCCTTCAGCGCTTCGCCCACCGGGATCAGGTAATCGCCGGGGTAAAGCCCCTCGCGGATCTCGGGCTCGAGCCCGTTCGCCTCGCGGTAGCGCTCATAGGCCGAGCGCGCCAGCACATCGACCTGCGCGCCGCCGTCGTTGATGTAATATTCGCGCGTCACATCGTAGCCCGCGAAATCGAGCAGCGAGGCCAGCGCATCGCCGAAAACCGCGCCGCGGGTATGGCCCACATGCATCGGCCCGGTCGGGTTCGCCGAGACATATTCGACATTGACCTTGATGCCGCGGCCCAGATCCGAGCGGCCGAAATCGGCGCCCGATTGCAGCGCCGCGCGCACGACATCGGCCCAAAGCCCGGGCGCCAGCCGCAGATTGATGAAGCCCGGCCCCGCGACTTCGGCCGATGCGATCCGCGCATCGGCAGCCAGCTTCGTCACCAGCCCCTCGGCCAGCGCGCGCGGATTGGTTCCGGCGGGTTTCGCCAGCACCATCGCGGCATTCGTCGCCATGTCGCCATGGGCGGCATCGCGCGGCGGCTCGACCGCCACGGCCTGGGCGTCAAGGCCCGCGGGCAGCGCGCCTTCGGCCACCATCGCATCCAGCGCGGCAAGCACGACCGCGCGCACATCAGCAAAGAGGTTCATGATCTGATCGCTTCCTTCGTTGCCTCACCCCTGCCAGAGCGGCGCCCTGCCGTCAACTCTTGCCCCGCCTCGGCGCTTGCACTTGGCTTTCGAAGCCGGTTCAATGCTGTCCGAAGGGGACCAGCCATGACCGAACCCGAAGACAGGCACCGCCCGACACGGGCGGCGCGGGGCGAATTCGACGCGGGCGAAAGCGGCCTTGGTCTGGGTCTGGGCATGGCCTGGGAACGGCTCGTGGCGCGCGAGCAGCCCTTCGAGCTTGCGCCCGGCGACCTGCCGCCCGCCGATCTGGACCTGAACGCGCTCTGCGACAGGCCGCTGATTCCCCCGCCCGGCGCGGTGGAACCGGAAACTTTTACCGATTTCTCCGCCCGCGCGCGCAATCTTGCGCGCAAGATGGCGGCCGAAGACCCGGCCACGACCGAGCTTGAATTCCTGCATGCGCAGCTTGTCATGGTCTTGCGCCGCGCCGCGGTGCCCGAGGCGGCGCGGCGCCTCTATTTCCGGATCTGGGACGAACACGGCGCGCGCCTGGCGCGGGACATGCCGACGCGCTGGCGGGTGTCGGCGGCGCAATGCTTTGCCGATCACGGCCGGACCGAGGCCGAGCGCAGCCTTGGCGCGCAGATGGCGCTGATGTTCGGGCTGGTGAAGCTTTACGAAACCGAGCGGCGCTTTTCCGGCCTTGCCGCCTGGGAGCCGTTCCCGAACCGCCGCCCGCACCGGGGGCCGCTGATGATGGGGCTTTCGGCCTATGACCTGCGCGGCGGCGATCTGCCGCGCAATCTGCTGGCGCGGATCTGGCGGCAAAGCCACGATGCCGGGCCGATGGGGCAGCTGGCCGAGGCGCTGATCTCCGATTTCGAGATCTCGAACCGGGGGCTTTTGATCCGTTTGCGCAAGATGGGAAAGCGCGTCGCACCCCGTTCAGATTGACGGATCGCGATTTTTCCGCTAACGCGACCTCACCCGCAATCCGGCGGGCAGACGGGACGCCCGGTTTCAACGCGTCCCCCCACCCCGCGCGCGGGGCTTCCCCACGGGCCACAGGACGCCCATGACGAAGTTTATCGATCTCAACCTTGACCCTGCCGTTTTGCGTGCCATCGCGGATTCGGGCTATGAAACGCCCACCCCGATCCAGGCGGGCGCCATTCCCCCCGCGCTCGAAGGCCGCGACGTGCTCGGCATCGCCCAGACCGGCACCGGCAAGACCGCCTCCTTCACCCTGCCGATGGTCACCATGCTGTCCTCGGGCCGCGCCCGGGCGCGGATGCCGCGCTCGCTCGTGCTCTGTCCGACGCGGGAACTGGCGGCGCAGGTGGCCGAGAATTTCGACACCTACGCGAAATACACCAAGCTGACCAAGGCGCTCTTGATCGGCGGCGTCAGCTTTGGCGAACAGGACAAGCTGATCGACCGCGGCGTCGACGTGCTGATTGCGACGCCGGGCCGCCTGCTCGACCATTTCGAGCGCGGCAAGCTTCTGCTCACCGGCGTGCAGATCATGGTGGTCGATGAAGCCGACCGGATGCTCGACATGGGCTTCATCCCGGATATCGAGCGGATCTTCCAGCTGACCCCCTTCACCCGGCAGACCCTGTTCTTTTCCGCCACGATGGCGCCGGAAATCGAGCGCATCACCAACACCTTCCTGCATGCGCCCGCCCGCATCGAGGTGGCGCGTCAGGCGACGGCCTCGGAAACGATCACGCAAAAGCTGATCCAGATCACGCCGCCGCGCCGCGACCAGTCGGCCAAGGCGAAACGCGAACTGCTGCGCGCGATCATCAAGTCCGAGGGCGAGGCCTGCACCAACGCCATCATCTTCTGCAACCGCAAGACGGATGTGGACATCGTGGCGAAGTCGCTGAAAACGCACGGCTTCAACGCCGCGCCGATCCATGGCGATCTGGACCAGAGCCTGCGCACGAAAACGCTCGACGCGTTCCGCGATGGCACGCTGCAACTTCTGATCGCTTCGGATGTCGCCGCGCGCGGCCTTGACATTCCGGCCGTCAGCCATGTCTTCAACTACGATCTGCCCAGCCATGCCGAGGATTACGTCCACCGCACCGGCCGCGCCGGGCGTCTGGGGGCCGCCTTCTCGATCGCGACGCCCGCCGATGACAAATATCTGACCGCGATCGAAGCGCTGGTGAAGATGGCGATCCCGCGCGCCGATCCGCCCGAGGGCTTTTCGCTGTCGGATGCGGCGCATCGCGAGCCGCGCAAATACGACGACGACAAGGGGCCGAAATCGGGCGCGCGGTCCTCGCGCACGCGCTCGGGTCGGGGTCGGGATGAAAAACGTCCGCCGCGCGAAGACCGCGCCCCGGTGATCGTCGCCGTCGAGGAAGACAGCTCGCTGATCGTCGACGTGCCCGAGGCGAAACGCTCCGAGGGGCGGCGCTCCGAGCCGCGCCGCAACGACAGCCCGCGGTCGGAGAGCCATCGCCCCGATCCGATCCGCCCCGATGGTCCCCGCGAAGACCGCCGGTCGGAACCCTATCGTGACAGCCGTCGTGGCCGCGATGGCGGGCCTGCCGTCGTCGGCATGGGCGATCACGTGCCGGATTTCCTGCTGCGCTCGTTCCGCACCACGAAGCCGGTGATCGAGGACAAGGACAGCGACGAGGCCCCCGAGGCCGAGGTGGAAACCCCGGTCAGCGAAACCTCGGAAGGCTGATCCGCCGCGAAGAAACGCAAAGCCCCGGTGTCCCGGGGCTTTTCTTTTGGCTCAGGCGCCGAAGGTGCGTTCCAGAACGCCGAGCCAGTTTTCATGCGCGATCTTGCGGATCAGCGGCTCCCCCCAGCCATGATCGCGCATCGCCTGGATGAAGCCCGGCAGCCCCGCGACATCGCCCAGCACTTCGGGAATTTCCGCGCCATCGAAATCCGAGCCCAGCCCCACGTGATCCTCGCCCAGACGCGCGATCAGATGATCCAGATGGCGCAGCATCGGCTCCCAGCCGCAGCCGGAGTCCTTGCGGCCATCGGGCGTCAGGAAGCTGACGGCATAGTTCAGCCCGACCATGCCGCGGCTTTCGCGGATGATGTTCAATTGCCGGTCCGTCAGATTGCGCGAAGACGGACACAACGCATGGGCGTTCGAATGGGTGGCGACGAGCGGCGCATCCGACAGCGCCGCCACATCGTCAAAGCCCTTTTCGTTCAAGTGGCTGAGGTCGATCATGATCTTGAGCCGGTTGCATTCCCTGACCAACCGCTTGCCCGCCGCGGTCAGGCCCGGCCCGGTGTCGGGGCTGGAGGGGAAGGCAAAGGGAACGCCATGGCCAAAGATCGTCGGGCGCGACCAGACGGGCCCAAGCGAGCGCAGCCCGAGCGCGTGAAAGGCGTAAAGCGCGTCCAGATCGGCGTCGATCGCCTCGGCGCCCTCCATATGCAGGATGCCGGCGATGACGCCTTCGGCCATCGCGGCGCGGATCTCGCCCGCGGCGCGGCAGATGCGGAAGGCGCCCCCCGACGCGCGCCCCATCCACAGCATCAGGCTTGCGGCGCGCAGCGCCGGATCGGCGGCCTCGGCGGCGTCCATCAGCGCGGGCAGCGGCAGACGATAGGGCGGATCGGCCATCTGCGCCATCAGATCGGCGTCATCATGCGCGACCGGGGACGGCAGATAGATCGCGAAAAAGCCGCCCGCAAAGCCGCCCGCGCGCATACGCGGCAGATCGAGCTGCCCCCGGCCCTCGCCCGTCAGCCAGATTTCGCGTCGCTTTTCAGGCGCTTCCAGAAGCCGCAACAACAGATCGTTGTGGCCGTCAAAGACCGGGATCATCGGGTTTCCTTTCCGGCGGGGTCCAGCATCCGGTCCGCGGAGGCCGCGAACAGGCTTTGCGCGTAAGCAGTCTTCATCCGGGCCTGGGCCAGGTCGTCGCGCGCCAGTTCCTCGACCGCGCGGCCGTTCTGCATCACCAGAACGCGGTCGCACATGTGGTCGATCACGGCGAGATCGTGGCTGACCATCAGGAAGGTCAGCCCGCGTTCCGTCCGCAGCCGGTTGAGCAGGTTCAGAACCTCGGCCTGCACCGAGGCATCGAGCGCCGAGGTGGGTTCGTCCAGCAGCAGGATTTCCGGTTCCAGCATCAGCGCGCGGGCGATGGCGACGCGCTGGCGCTGCCCGCCCGACAGCTGATGCGGATAGCGAAAGCGGAACGAGGTCGGCAGGCCGACATCGGTCAGCGCCCGCACCACCCGCGCATCGGTCTCGCCGATGCCATGGATGGCCAGCGGTTCCGACAGCGTGTGGTCGATGGTGTGGCGCGGATGCAGGCTGGCATAGGGATCCTGAAACACCATCTGCACGCGGGCGGCAAAGGCCTTGTCGCGCGGCGATCTCAGCGGTTGCCCGCCAATGCGGATCGCGCCGCCCGAGACCGGCGCCAGCCCGCAGATCGCGCGCAGGATGGTCGATTTGCCCGAGCCACTTTCGCCGACCAGCCCGAAGCTTGCCTGCGCGGGCACGCGCAGGCTGACGCTTTGGACCGCGCGGACGGTGCGGCCATGCGCGCGGAAGGTGACCGAGAGATCCTCGATTTCGATCAGATCAGACATGCGCCCAGTCCCCCGTGCGGTCGAGCCCCGGCAACGGCGCCCGCGGGCCGCCGATCCGCGGCAGGCAGTTCAAAAGCCCCTGCGTATAGGGATGTTTCGCCGCCATCAGATCGTGGGCCGCCAGCTCCTCGACGATGCGGCCGCGATACATCACCAGCACCCGGTCGCAAAACCGCGCCACCAGCCGCAGATCGTGGCTGATGAAAATCAGCCCCATGCCGCGGCTTTTCACCAGATCATCCAGAATCGACAGCACCTCGGCCTGCACCGTCACGTCCAAGGCCGAAGTCGGCTCATCGGCGATCAGCAGGTCGGGCTCGGGGATCAGCATCATCGCGATCATCACCCGCTGCCCCATGCCGCCCGAAAGCTCATGCGGCCAGGCTTCCATCACCCGCTCGGGGTCGCGGATCTGCACCGCTTCGAGCGCCGCGATGGCGCGCTGCCGCGCCTCGGCCCGGCTGATGCGGTCGCGGCGCAAGAGCCCCTCGGTCAGTTGCGCGCCGATCCGCATCACCGGATTGAGCGAATATTTCGGGTCCTGCATCACCATCGCCAGACGCGGGCCGCGCAGGGCGCGCATCTGTTTTTCCGAGACTTTCAGCAGGTCGATGCCGTCGAAGGTCATCCGATCCGCCTCGATCCGCCCTGGCGGCCGGATCAGCCGCAAGACCGAGCGCCCGGTGATGGTCTTGCCCGAGCCGCTTTCGCCGACGATCCCCAGCCGTTCCCGGCCCAGCGAAAAGCTGACACCGCGCACGGCCTCGACCGGGCCGGTCTCGGTGGCAAAGGTGACGCGCAGGTTTTCGATCTGCAACAGGCTCATCGGGATGCACTCCGCGGGTCGAGGACATCGCGCAGACCATCCCCCAGAAGGTTGAAGCCGAGCGAGACGGTAAAGATCGCCAGACCGGGCATGGTGGCAACCCACCATTGCTCGAACAGGAACTTGCGGCCAGACGAAATCATCAGCCCCCATTCCGGCAGCGGCGGCTGCACGCCAAGGCCAAGGAAGCCCAGACCGGCCGCGATCAGGATCACCCCGGCCATATCGAGCGTGACGCGGATGATCACCGAAGGCAGGCACATCGGCACGACATGGCCCCAGATGATCCGCCCCGCCCCCGCGCCCTGCAGCCGCACCGCGGCGATGTAATCGGAATTGCGCACGGTCAGGGTTTCCGCCCGCGCGACGCGCGCATAGGGCGGCCAGGCGGTCAGCGCGATTGCCAGCACGGCATTCTGCACCCCCGGCCCCAGCACGGCAACCAGCGCCAGCGCCAGGATAAGCCGCGGGAAAGCCAGGAAGATATCGGTGATCCGCATCAGCACGGTATCGACCCAGCCGCCGAAATAGCCCGCGACCGTGCCGATCAACAGCCCGATCACCGGCGCGGTGACGGCGACAAGGGCGACGATGGACAGCGTGATGCGGGCGCCATGGACGATCCGGCTCCAGATATCGCGGCCGAAATCATCGGTGCCCAGCCAATGCCCGGGCGTGCCGGGGGGCAAAAGCCGCTCGGCCAGGTTTTGCGCGAAAGGGTCCTGCGGCGCAAAGACCGGCGCCGCGGCGGCCAGAAGGCACAGCGCCGCGATGATGAAAAGACCCAGCATCGCCAGCGGGTTGCGGCGCAGCCGCAGCCAGGCAAGCCAGGCTTGGCCCAACCGGGCCTGACGGCGCGAGCTGGGGTTCGGATCGGTCAGCCAAAGGGTCAGCGCGGTCATCAGCGGGCCCTCGGATCAACGATGCGGTAGAGGATGTCGGAAGCCATGTTCAGCGTGACGAAGACGACGCCCACGACGACGGTGCCACCCAGAACGGCGGGCATGTCGGCGGCGAAAAGCGCGTCGGTGATGTAAAGGCCAAGGCCCGGCCAGGCGAAGATCGTTTCCGTCAGGACCGAGCCTTCGAGCAGATAGGCGTAAGACAGCGCGATCACGGTGATCAGCGGCACCGAGACATTGCGCATCGCATGCACCCAGATCACCCGCCATTCCGGCATCCCCTTGACGCGGGCGGTGGTGACATATTCCTGGCTCAGTTCGGTCATCATGAAGCTGCGCGTCATGCGGCTGATGTAAGCCATGGAGACATACCCCAGAATTCCCGCAGGCAGCAGGATGTGGGAAATCGCATTGGCAAAGATGTCCCAGGCGCCGTTCAGCGCAGAATCGATCAGGATGGCGCCGGTGTAGCGGGTCATGCTGAATTCCAGCATCATCTCGTAAGTCGCATCCAGCCGCCCGGGGCCACCGACCCAGCCCAACTGGCCGTAAAACACCAGAAGGCCGATCAGGCCGAGCCAGAAGACCGGCATCGAATAGCCGACAAGGCCGACAAGCCGCACGATCTGATCGGAGAGCGTGCCGGGCCGGGTCGCGGCCAGAACGCCCGCGGGCACGCCCAGCGCGACGCCGATCAGCGTGCCCAGCGTGGCCAGTTCCAGCGTGGCGGGGAAGACGCGGGCGACATCCTCGATCACCGGGGTGCGGGTGCGGATCGACTGGCCCAGATCGCCCTGCACGGCGTCGCGGACATAGATCCAGAACTGCTGCCAGAGCGGTTGATCCAGGCCCAGCGCCTCGCGGACGGCCTGATACTGCGCCTCGGTGGCGCGTTCGCCGACGATCGAGAGCACCGGATCGATCGGCACGACGCGGCCGATGACGAAGGTGACCAGCAAAAGGCCCAGAAGCGTGATGGCAAGGGTGAGAAGACCCCCGGCCGCATGGCGCGCGAGCGCAGGCAGACGGGAGGACGGGGCGGGGGAAGGTTCGGTCGTGGTCATGGGGCAAGCCCCGCCGCCCGGATCGGCCCCGGGCGGCGGGATCGTCTTACTTGGTCACGGTCCAGTAGCTCGCCTGATCGGTGGCGCCGCCGGCGTGGAAGCCCTTGATATTGGCGCGCAACGCATCTTGCCGCGCCATCTGGAACATGGTCACGAAGGCCGAGCTGTCGCGGTGCACGCGCTGCATGTCTTCATACATCGCGGCGCGCTTGGCGGCATCGGGTTCGGCCACGGCGGCCTCGGCCTCGGCGCCCATCGCACCCGGATCCCAGGCCGTGCGCCAGGCCAGATAGCCCGTCGCCTTGGCCGCGTCCGAGTTGTCGGGGTTTTCGGCGAAGGTCGAGGCGTTGGTATGCGGGTCGGGATAATCCGGGCCCCAGGTCTGCAGGGTGATCTGATGCTGACGGCCCCGGTATTTCTCCAGCACCTGCTTGCCGTCGCCCACATCCAGCGTGACGTTGATGCCGATCTGCCCGAAGGTGTGCTGCACCGATTGCGCGATGTTCATCCGTTCGGGGTTGTTGCGCACGGTCAGGCTGACCTCCAGCGGCAGTTTCACCCCCGACTCCGCCAAGGCCGCCTTGGCCTTTTCCAGATCGAGGCTATAGGGCGTGTCGTCCAGCGCGCCCAGGAAGCCCCTGGGCAGGAAGGCCTGATGCACGACCCATTGCCCCTTCAGGATGCTGTCGGCCATGCCCTGATAATCGACCGCCCAGCGCATCGCTTCGAGCACCTTGGGGTTCGCCAGATCGGCCACCTTCTGGTTCATCGCCAGATAATAGAGCTGCCCGCCGACATCCTTTTGCACCACGATATCGGGATTGCCGCTGACGCCCTCGATATCGGTCGGGGTCATTTCGCGGGCAATGTCGATGTCGCCCTTTTCGATCAGCAGCCGCTGCGTCGCGCCTTCGGGGATATGGCGCATCAGCACGTTCCTGATCGGCGCATCGCCGCGCCAATGCCCCTCGCGGGCCTGCAGGATATAGCCCTCGTTCGGCTTGAACGAGCGCAGCACATAGGCGCCGGTGCCTTCGGAATGCGACTTGAGCCATTCATTGCCCATGTCGCCGTTCACCTCATGCTCCATCGCCGCCTTGACATCGACGATATAGGCGGTGGTCGAGGTCAGGCAGTTGTAGATGAAGCTGGGCGCATAGCGCTTGTCGGTCTTCAGGATCAGCGTGTCGCCGTCAAAGCTGACGGTCTGCTCGACATTCTCCTTGGTCAGCCCGAACTGGGTAAGGATGAAGGCCGGGGTCTTGTCCATCTGGACGACGCGGCGCAGAGATTGCGCGGCGGCCTCGGCGGTGACCGGATTGCCGCTCGAGAAGGTGACACCCGGGCGCATCTTGAAGCGATAGGTGACGCCATCTTCATCGACCGACCAGCTTTCGGCCAACCCCGGCACCAGCTCACCGGGTTTCGCGGGGTCAAGCTCCACCAGCGAATCGTAAAGGTTGTTGTTCAGGTCCGCGCCCGAGAATTCAAAGGCTTCGGCCGGGTCGATCGAGACGATATCGTCGATCGCATCCGCCAGAACCAGCGTGTCGGCGGGCGTCTGCGCAAACAGTGCTGCGGGCGCGACACAAGCAAGAAGGGCGGCGAAAGCGGCCGCCGGGCGAAGGCTGCGGAGTGATGTCATGTGCGGACTCCCTGTCCTGTCGTTTCTTGTCGCGGGCGATCCGAAGCGGACCGACCCGATCGGACGAAGCTGGCCCGTTCCTTGCGGAAGATCAAGCGCGCGTGAACGCAAAGGCGCCTTGCAGCGGGAAAACGCCCGGCGACTGCCCGGCGTTTCCGCAGCGCGAACGACCGCCCCCGCCCTGCCGCGCGAATCGTCAACGCGGCCACGTCAAGCCCCCCGGCCCGACCTCCGACGGCCGGGACGGCCAACCGCGGCGGGATCGCGGCAGAGCGGCCCGGATCGCGCAATTTTGACACAATTGCCACTGACCGACGGTTGAGCGCGCGCGGCCAGTGCCGCCCCGAAAGCAGAATTATTGCCGCTTGGTTAACAGTTTTCCCCAAGTTTTAAGGGGTTGGCCGGGGAATTAAGGAGTCATTAAGGATTCTTGACGGCCTCAACACGTCGTTAACCTTTTGTTTCCATTTTGGGCGACAATTCCGAAAAGCTTCCTCACTCATGCCGCAGGCGGTGCCGATAGTGTCCTCATCAGACGGGTGCCCAAAGGGTGCCGACCAGCCGAGGAGAACCAACATGGCGTTCACGTTCCGCAAGAAGCACGAGATGAAAGAAGCCCAGCCGGTTGCGCTCGCCGTGGCGGCGGAAACGGAACACCTGGCCCTGTCCGAGAAGATCGCGCAATACGACTATCTCGAACATCTGCTGGAAGATCTGATCGTCGAACAGGAAACCCTGTCGCGGCAGTTCTACGCCAAGCAGCGCGAGACCGAGACCGACACGGTCGCGCTGGACTCGGGTGAGATGGTGGCCCGGGACAGCCTGACGATCACCGATCTTTCCTACACGGATTTCAAGCAGTTGAGCGATCTGGCCAAGCGCGTCGTGCCGGAGGGCCTGCCCAATGCGCATCGCCGCTTCGTGCTCAAGGCCTGCAGCCCCGAGATGGTGGCGATCGAGGATCTGGAAGAGATGATCAAGCTTTACCGCTACCGCATGGGCGTGGCGGAGCAGGACATCCTCGACCACCGTCCGACCTCGATCCTCGAAGCGACGGCGAAGCTGCGCTTCATGTCCAGCCTGATGCTCGACGGGCTCGACATCAAGCACGACTATTTCTTCTACCTTGTCGAGGAATGCGCGATGATCATCGAAAAGGTCGAACGTCGCCGCATCGTCTGAGATCGAAGGCCCTGCCCGCCGATGCGGGCCGGGCAGAGCAGTGGCACGCGTTCCAGTGCCCGGTCGGTGCCAGAGCGATGCAAATCGACATCGCCGGAACCGATAATTCCTCCCCCCCAGGGGGAAGCCGGGATTGTTAACCATATCTTAACCAATCCTGCGCGAGTCTCGCACAAAAGAAACGTCGGGGTGGCCCACTCCCCCACCGACGCATGCGAGGCAAAGGAAGATCGAAATGTCCCCCGAAGACCACGGCCAAGAGCAGCCCCCCAGCCTCTGGGTGCGGATGCGCAACCTGCTGACGCCCGGTGCCACCCGCCGGGCGGCCCGTCTGACTGCATTGCACCAGCAGATCGAGGCGGTGCGCGACAAGGCGCTGCAAGTCGTCGCCCATGCGGGCGAGGCGCGCGAACGCTGGCTTTTGCTGCAGGAAGAAGATCTTGATCTGGCCGTGGGCGAAATGCGGATGCTGGCCGCGGTGACGATGCAGGCGGAATTCATCCTGCGCGCCCAGGCGCAGCGCACCCGGCACGACACCCTGCCCGAGGCGCAGCTGAAAGCGCTCTCGGAGCAGCTGCACCAGACCCTGGCGGCACTGGAAGATCTGCGCACGGCGGCGGCGCTGTCGGCGCTGAAGGCGCGGCACGGGCTGTTGATGGCCCATCCCGAACCGCTTGGCCCCGAGGGACGCCCGGCCCAGCCCCCCCGCCCGGTGCCGCAGCGCCAGGGCAAGCTGCGGATGCTGAACGGCGTTCCCGCCGGGGCGCGGCCGCTGCCGACGGCGGTCTGATCAGCCGCGCAGCCGCGCCACCAGCCGCAGGGCCGGATCGACGACATACATCGCCAGCGGGATCAGCAGCAGCCCGAAGAGCAGCCCCAGCACGCCATCCAGGGCGGCCGTCACAAGCCATGCGGTGAAGCCGCCCGCGGGCAGCAGATGGCCCGCGCCCTCGGCCAGATGGTGGATCGTGTCATAGGCGGCGGGCCAGCCGAGTTCGGCCGCGCCATGCAAAAGGATCGAGCCGCCGACCCAGATCATCGCCGCGGTGCCGACGATCGACAAAACCGTCATCAGCGGCGGCATCGCCCGCACCAGGCCGCGCCCGACCCAGCGGATCGGCGCAATCTTGCCCCTGCGCGCCAGCCACAGCCCGACGTCATCGGCCTTCACGATCAGCGCGACGCCGCCATAGACCAGAACGGTGATCCCCACCGCCACCACGGCCAGCGCCAGCGTCTGCATCCAGAGCGGCTGCCCCGCGGGCAGCGAGGCCATGGCGATGGTCATGATCTCGGCCGAAAGGATGAAATCGGTCTTCACCGCGCCCGAGACCTTTTCGCGCTCGAGATGAGCCGGATCGCCCGCCGGATCGTCTTTCGGATCGACATGGCCATCGGCATGGGGGCCATGCGGGAACAGGACGTGAAAGACCTTTTCCGCGCCCTCGAAGCACAGATAGGCGCCGCCGAGCATCAAAAGCGGCGTGATCACCCAGGGCGCAAAGGCCGAGAGGAGCAGCGCGACGGGCAAAAGGAACACCAGCTTGTTGCGGATCGAGCCCATCGCGATCTTGCCCACGATCGGCAATTCGCGGCTGGCCTCGAACCCATGCACATAGCGCGGCGTGACGGCGGCATCGTCGATGACGACCCCCGCGGCCTTGGCCCCCGCCTTGGCCGCGCCCGCGGCGACATCATCCACCGAGGCGGCCGCAATCTTGGCGATCCCCGCCACGTCATCCAGAAGGGCGAGAAGGCCGCTCATTCAAATCTCCCTTGGGTTTTGCGGGTAAGTAGGGGCTGGGGGCGCGTGGTGCAAGGGGAATACGCGACACAAAACCACCTTTGAGAAACATATCACCGAGGATACTCTTTTTCGCCGAAAAGCTCACAACGTTAACGCCATCAAAAAAAGCAAACCGAATCGGCGAACAACACGCAAAGCAAGAGAGCCAAAGAATAAATTAAGAGCGATCGAGAGAGGTTGAGAGTTAACGCTATGCTGGATTGGATATTTTTAGCTGAAACGTCGGTCAGATGGGCCATCTTAAAGACTTTAGACGGTTTATTCTCCAAGGGAATTGGACTTGGCTCCCTCAGAAGCTTTCGCGACCGGAATGAAATATTTAAAAATAAATCCGAGATAGTATCCGAGACAGACCTTTTCAAATTCTACGGGAAAGAAAACCACATCAAAACATTCATCAGCGGAAAAGTGGATTACCTACCAGCTTGCCACTTCATCTCGCCAGCGGAAAGCAAATCAAATAGAATTACCCTTCGATGGAATGACGAAAAGAGAATTTTAAGCCGAAAAGTATCGAGCTTCACGGAGCCACTACTGGACGATTTAAGGAAATCCGGCAAAAAACGGAATCACTTATTCGACGGCGAGCCATTTTGCATAAACAAGATCGAAATCCATAAAAATGAAATCTCGATAACATTCTCCAGATGTAGTTACTTCGACTCGCTTAGAACTCACTTTTCTCCCGACATCATATTAGAAGGAACCACGCTCCGCAGAAAACTACTCGATGACTCCCAACAGCTTCCGCAGATCGGATCTGAGGATTTGACTTGGCACATGGGCGTCGTGGGAATGGCAGAAACATCCGACAACAAGTTGATCTTTCAGCTTAGAAGTAGATCTGTCGCGAATAGACCAAACTCCATCTCCGCTTCTTTTTCCGGCACGATTGAAGGAAATGATCTTCTTGAACTCGAAAGCGATCAAGATGGGCTTAACCGCATCACACAAAGCTTGAACCGTGAATGCCTAAAAGAACTAGGAGTTCACTTCTATGACAAAAAAAACACCGCCTATATTTCTTGGCGGAATTAGGGAGTATTATAGACTTGGCTTTCCCGACTTTTATTTCTACTCACGCATAGAGAAGTCATCGACCTCCATCACCAAAGAAGCCTTTATGGCCGAAGAACGGAGTGAGTTTTACAAGTTGATATTCTTCGACTTCAACTCACGAGCCTTTCTCGAAAACCCGCGCACATATCGAAGCGCTTTTGATTCCTCCGTAAAGAAAATCGCAGACGAATTGCGAAGGCGAGGCAATATCACAGCTATCATCGGCATTTCGCTTCTGTATGAAGAATTAATTCGGCAATCAGAAAAATAAATAGCTCCGTCTCGACTTCCCCCCAAAACCAAAAGGCGCCCCCGAAGGAGCGCCTTTTTCTCTTACAACCCGAGCTTCCTCGCCACGATCTCGTTCACCGCGGCGGGGTTGGCCTTGCCGCCGCTCGCCTTGATCACCTGGCCCACGAACCACCCCGCCAGCTTCGGATTGGCCTTCGCCTTCTCCACCTGCGCCGGGTTCGCGGCGATGATCTCGTCCACCGCCGCCTCGATCGCGCCGAGGTCGGTGACCTGCTTCATGCCGCGGGCCTCGACGATCGCGGCCGGGTCGCCGCCCTCGGTATAGACGATCTCGAAGAGATCCTTGGCGATCTTGCCCGAAATGTCGCCCGAGCGGATCAGCTTGATTATGCCCCCCAGCTGCGCCGGGCTGACCGGGCTTTGGCCGATCTCGTGGCCCTCTTTCTTCAAGCGCCCGAACAGCTCGTTGATCACCCAGTTCGCGGCCAGCTTGCCATCCTCGGCCACCGCCACCACGGCTTCGAAATACTCGGCATCCGCCACTTCCGCCGTCAGCACCGAGGCGTCATATTCCGACAGCCCCAGATCCTTGACGAACCGGGCCTTCTTGTCGTCCGGCAGTTCCGGCATCGTCGCGCCGATGTCATCGACCCAGGCCTGTTCGATTTCCAAAGGCAGCAGGTCCGGGCAGGGGAAATAGCGGTAATCATGCGCCTCTTCCTTCGAGCGCATCGAGCGCGTCTCGCCCTTGTCCGGGTCGTAAAGCCGGGTTTCCTGCACGATCGAGCCGCCGTCCTCCAGAATTGCGATCTGGCGGCGCGCTTCGTAATCGATCGCCTGCTGGATGAACCGCATCGAGTTCATGTTCTTGATCTCGCAGCGCGTGCCCAGATGGCTGAAGTCCTGTGTCGCCTGATATTTCTCGTATTGCCCGGGGCGGCAGACCGAGACGTTCACATCGGCGCGCAGGTTGCCGTTTTGCATGTTGCCGTCGCAGGTGCCGATATAGCGCAGGATCTGCCGCAGCTTGGCGATATAGGCGGCGGCTTCTTCCGGGCCGCGAATGTCGGGACGGCTGACGATCTCCATCAGCGCCACACCGGTGCGGTTGAAATCGACAAAGGACATGGTCGGGTCCATGTCATGGATCGACTTGCCCGCGTCCTGTTCCAGATGGATGCGCTCGATCCGCACCTTGCGCGCCACACCCGGGCCCATGTCGACGATGATCTCGCCCTCGCCCACGATCGGGTGGTAGAGTTGCGAGATTTGATAGCCCTGCGGCAGGTCGGGGTAGAAATAGTTCTTGCGGTCAAAGGCCGAACGCAGGTTGATCCCCGCCTTCAGCGCCAGCCCGGTGCGCACGGCTTGGGCCACGCAGAATTCGTTGATCACCGGCAACATGCCCGGCATCGCGGCATCGACAAAGGCGACGTTCGCGTTCGGCTCATTGCCGAACACCGTCGAGGCGCCCGAGAACAGCTTCGCGTTCGAGGCCACCTGCGCGTGCACCTCCATCCCGATCACCAGCTCCCAGTCGCTTTTCGCGCCGGCAATGACTTTCGGTTCGGGGGCGGTGAAGGCAAGGTGATCAAGCATTGCGGGTTCCCTTTCTCGGCTTGAGCCCTTCTAGGGCAGGGCGTGGCGCGGGGCAAGATGGCCCGCCCGCGCGGCGGGTCTGAGGTCGAAAGGGCGTATTTGACCCAAGAAAAAGCCGATGTGTTTTTTCTTGGCGCAAATACGCCGGGGTCCGGGGCAGCGCCCCGGCGCTTTCAGCCCGCAAGCCGCCCGACCATCTCGCCAAGATCGCGGCTGAGGCCGGGGGTGGCGGCGATGCGCTCAAGCGCCGCCTTGGCATGCGCCTGCCGCGTGGCATCATAGCGCCGCCAGGTCTCGAAGGCGGTCGACATCCGCGCCGCGGTCTGCGGATTGAGCGGATCGAGGCGCAACAGCCAATCGGCATAAAGCGCATAGCCCGCGCCATCGGCGCGGTGAAAGCCCGCATGGTTGGCGGCAAAGCCGCCCAGCAGGCTGCGGAAGCGGTTCGGGTTCTTCCAGTCGAACTCCGGCGCCGCCGCCAGCCGCGCCACGGTTTCCGCCGCCGCCTCGGGCGGGGTCAGCGCGCCCTGCGCCATGCGCCACTTGTCCATCACCAGCGGATCGGCCGCCCAGCGCGCGGCGAAACTGGCCAGCTGCCCCTGCCCCTTGCCCTCGACCACCAGCGCATTCAGCGCGCCGATGCTTTCGGTCATGTTCGTGGCCTCGGCAAACAGCGCCGCCGCCCGGGCGCCGCCATCTTCGGTGGTCAGAAGCGCCAGCGTGGCCAGCCGCAGCGCCCGGCGCCCGGCGGGCCCGGCGTCGGGGCTGTAGGGGCCCGTCACCGCGCAGCTGTCATAGACCCGGCTCAGCGCCGCGCCGTGGCGGGTGGCAAGCATCTTCATCAGCTTGCGCCGCGCGCCCCGGATCGCCTCCGGATCGGGGGTGTCGCCGCGCGCGAACAGCGCCGCCGCGATCTCGTCCTCGCCCGGCAGGCGCAGGCAGGCGGCGCGGAAGCCCGGATCGGCCTCGTCATCGGCAATGAGCCGCCCCACCGCATCGAGGTAATCAAGCTGCGCCCCCTCGCCGCGCGCCATCACCATCAGCGTCTGGCGCGCCAGCGTCCGCCCGGCCTCCCAGCGGTTGAAGGGATCGGTGTCATGGGCCAGCAGGAACGCCTGTTCGGCGGGCGTCGTCGCGCGCTCGAGGATCACCGGCGCCGAAAAGCCGCGCAGGAGCGAGGGCACCGGCCGCGCCGAAAGCCCCTCGAAGCGGAAGCTGTGCTGCGCCTCGGTCAGTTCCAGCACCGTGGTCGGCACGACCTCGTCGCCATTGGGCGACAACAGCCCCACCGCCAGCGGAATGTGGCGCGGCGGCTTGACCTCCTCGCCCGGGGTGGGCGGGGTGGTCTGGGTCACCTCCAGTGTATAGGTGCCGTTTTCGTAAGCCTCGGTCACCGTCAGCTTCGGCGTGCCCGCCTGAGTATACCAGAGCATGAACTGGCGCAGATCGCGGCCCGAGGCCTCCTCGAAGACCTTGATCCAGTCCTCGATCGTGCAGGCCTGGCCGTCGTGGCGGTCGAAGTAAAGATCCAGCGCCGCCCGATAGCCCTCAGGGCCCAGAAGCGTCGCCAGCATCCCCACCACCTCGGCGCCCTTTTCATAGACGGTCGCGGTGTAGAAGTTGTTGATTTCCTTGTAACGGTCGGGCCGCGGCGGATGGGCCAGCGGGCCCGCATCCTCGCGGAACTGGCGTGCGCGCAGGGCCGCCACGTCTTCGATGCGCTTGAGCCCGCCCAGCCGCACGTCGCGGGTGAAGCTCTGGTCGCGGTAGACCGTCAAGCCTTCCTTCAGGCAAAGCTGGAACCAGTCGCGACAGGTGATGCGGTTGCCGGTCCAGTTATGGAAATATTCATGCGCGATCACCGCCTCGATGCGTTCGTAATCGGTGTCGGTCGCGGTTTCGGGGCTTGCCAGGACCAGCTTCGAGTTGAAGATGTTCAAGCCCTTGTTTTCCATCGCCCCCATGTTGAAATCATCGACCGCGACGATGTTGAACAGATCAAGGTCATATTCGCGCCCATAGGCCGTTTCGTCCCATTCCATCGACCGGACCAGCGCGCCCAGCGCGAAATCGCAGCGCGTTTCATCGCCCGGACGCACCCAGATGTTGAGATCGACCCGCCGCCCCGAGCGCGTGGTGAAACTGCCCGAAGTGGCGCGCAGATCCCCCGCCACCAGCGCGAAAAGATAGGCAGGCTTCGGCCAGGGATCGTCCCATTCCGCCCAGCCCGGCCCCTGCCCGACCGGGTTGCCGTTCGACAGAAGCACCGGCAGATCCGACTCGATGCGGACATGAAAGCGGCTCATCACGTCGGGGCGGTCGGGGTAAAAGGTGATGTGTCGAAAGCCCTCGGCCTCGCATTGGGTGCAATAAAGCCCGTTCGACATGTAAAGCCCCTCAAGCGCAGTATTCGCGGCGGGGGCGATCTCGACCTCGGTTTGCAGCCGGAACGGGCCTGCGGGCAGCACCGCGGCGGGCAGCACCAGCGCGGTTTCGTCCAGCTGATAGTCGCCCGGGGCCAGCGCCCGCCCGTCAAGGGAAAGTGAGATCAGCCGCAGATCTTCGCCCTGCAACACCATGTCGGCACCCGGCTGCCGCGGCGTCACCTCCAGCGTCGCCGTGACCCGCGTGGCCGCCGGATCCAGCCGGAAGGTCAGGGAAACGGACGCGATCTCAAAGGGATAGGGCTTGTAATCCGACAAAAGGGTGACGCCGTCCATGACTTTCCTCGCACTGGGCTTGCACTGGGCTTTCGTGCAAGCTAGGCGCTTACCGCCCCCCCGGCAAGGCATCGCCGACAGCCGGGGGGATCGCGAATTTCGCTGGACAGGGGCGACATCAGGGCCAAGATACCGGCCAAAGCTTGGGAGGAGCCGATGACGGAACGCGTGGAACGCGAGGGGCTGCAGGTTGCGGCGGAACTGGCGGCCTTCATCGAAACCGAGGCATTGCCCGGGACCGGGGTCGATCCGGCGCGGTTCTGGACGGGGTTTTCGGCGCTGATCCATGACTTGGCTCCGCAGAACCGGGCGCTGCTGGACAGGCGCGACGACCTGCAGGCGCAGATCGACGCCTGGCACCTGCAGCATCGCACTCAGGGCCATGACGCCACCGCCTATCGCGCCTTTCTGGAGGAGATCGGCTATCTCGTGCCCGAAGGCGCCGATTTCAGCATCGAGACCGGCCCGACCGATCCCGAGATCGCCCGGGTCTGCGGCCCGCAACTGGTCGTGCCGATCACCAATGCGCGCTATGCGCTCAATGCCGCGAATGCGCGCTGGGGCAGTCTTTATGACGCGCTTTACGGCACCGATGCGCTGGGACTGCCGCCCGCCACGCCGGGTTACGACCCCGTGCGCGGCGCCAGAGTGATCGCCTGGGCCAAGGATTTCCTCGATGCCGCCTGCCCGCTGGTGGCCGGGTCCTGGGCCGCGGCCAGCCGTCTTTGGCTGCACCAGGGCGGGCTTTTCGCCGAGGTCGCGGGAGAGGAAACCGGGTTGAAAGACCCGGCGCAATTCGCGGGCTATCGCGGCGCACCCGCGGCGCCCGACGAGATTCTGTTGCGCAACAACGGCTTGCATCTGATCCTGAAGCTTGACCGCAGCCATCCGATCGGCGCGACCGATCCGCTGGGGCTGGCCGATCTGGTGCTGGAATCCGCCCTGTCCTCGATCATGGATTGCGAGGATTCGGTGGCCACCGTCGATGCCGCCGACAAGGTTCTGGCCTATCGGAACTGGCTGGGCCTGATGCGCGGCGATCTGACGGAAACGGTGACGAAGGGCGGGCGCAGTTTCACCCGGGCGCTGGCGCCGGATCTGAGCTTCACCGCGCCCGAGGGCGGCACGGTCACGCTCAAGGGTCGGGCGCTGATGCTGGTGCGCAATGTCGGCCCCCTGATGACCACCCCCGCGATCCTGACCCGCACAGGCGCCGAGGCGCCCGAGGGGCTGATGGATGCGATGGTGACCACGCTTTGCGCGCTCCATGACCTGAAACGCGGCGCCAATTCCACCACCGGCTCGGTCTATGTGGTCAAGCCGAAGCTGCACGGCCCCGAGGAAGTCGCCTTCACCTGCGCCAGCTTCGCCCATGTCGAGCGGGTGCTGGGCCTGCCCGCCAATACGGTGAAACTGGGCATCATGGACGAGGAACGCCGCACCAGCGCGAACCTCAAGGACTGCATCTGCGCCGCCAAGGATCGGCTGGCCTTCATCAACTCGGGCTTCCTCGATCGGACGGGCGACGAGATCTTCACCTCGATGGAAGCCGGGCCGATGGTGACCAAGGCCGAGATGAAATCGCAGCCCTGGATTTCCGCCTACGAGGATCGCAACGTCGACATCGGCCTGCGTTGCGGGCTGCCGGGCAAGGCGCAGATCGGCAAGGGCATGTGGGCCGCGCCCGACAACATGGCCGACATGCTGGTGCAGAAGATCGCCCATCCGATGGCCGGGGCCAACTGCGCCTGGGTGCCCTCGCCCACCGCCGCCGTGCTGCATGCGACGCATTACCACCGCGTCGACGTGAAGGCGCGACAACGCGAGATCGCGCAGCTGCAACGGCCGCTGCGGCTGTTTGATCTTTTGACGATCCCGCTCGCCGTCGGGCGCACCTATTCCGAGGCCGAGATCACGGCCGAAATCGAAAACAACGCGCAGGGCATTCTGGGCTATGTCGTGCGCTGGGTCGATCAGGGCATCGGCTGCTCGAAGGTGCCAGATATCCATGACGTGGGCCTGATGGAAGACCGCGCGACGCTGCGGATCAGCAGCCAGGCGCTGGCGAACTGGCTGCATCACGGCATCGTCGGCGAGCCGCAGGTGATGAAGGCCTTCCGCAAGATGGCGGCCGTGGTCGATCGGCAGAATGCGGGCGATCCGGCCTATCAGCCGATGGCGCCGAATTTCGACGGGCTGGCGTTTCAGGCCGCCTGCGATCTGGTCTTCCTCGCCCGGATCCAGTCCTCGGGCTATACCGAACCCGTGCTGCACCAGCGCCGGGCGCAGGTGAAGGCCGCCAAGGTATAAGAAAGGGGGGCTCTGCCCCCCGTCCGCAAGCGGACTCCCCCCGAGGTATTTTTGGCAAGATGAAAGCAGACCACAGCTGCCCTTCATCTTGCCCGAAATACCTCGGGGGTGCGGGGGCAGCGCCCCCGCCGCCTCACTTGAAGTTGCGGCTGTCCTTGATCTGATCCCAGGCCCAGACCACCTGCTGCAGCATCTCTTCCTGCGAGCGGTCGCCGCCGTTCATGTCCGGGTGCAGCACCTTGATCAGCGCCTTGTAGCAGCCGCGGATCTCGGTCTTCGTCATCGTGTCGCGGGCATCCAGAAGCTCGAGCGCGCGCCGCTCGGTCGGCGGCAGCTTGCGGCCGATGACCGTCCGCCCCGGGTTTTGCGTCGCATTGGCGCCCAGAAGCTCCATCGGGTCGGTGATGCCATGCCGCGCCCAGCCCTTTTCCTCTTTCGAGCGGCCAAAGGGTTTCGTCGGCCGTTCCCAGACATTGGCATTGTCCAGAAACTGCTGGAATTCCTCGTCCGACTGGCCCTGAAAATAGTTCCAGCGCAGGTTGTATTCCCGCACATGGTCCTTGCAGAACCAGAAATAGTCATCCAGCACCTTCGGGCTTTTCGGCGCCCGATACTGGCCCGGCTCCTTGCAATCGGGGTGATCGCATTGCCTTGTCGACGTTTCGAAGGCGCCGGACATGCCGCGCTTGCCCTTGGTCCGACTTTTCTTGTCGGCCGCGGCAGAAATATTGAAGCCGAAAGGGTCGGTCTTGCTCATCGGGTCTTGCTCATGGGGCCAGCTCGGGGGGCCAGGTTTCGCTGCGGTGCGGCTTCTGGGTCCGCTGACCGACTCGGGGGGCAGAGGATAGAGCATTTCCCCGCCAAGCCAAGGGGCAAGCTGCCGTCGCGCCGCAAAGGCCGGTCTCAGAACGTCTCGTCCGCAGCCGGACCCAGCCGCGGCGCCCGGCCTTCGGGGGCGAAGGCGGTCAGCCTGCCGCGCCGTTCGGTCGAAAAGGTCAGGCCGGTCTCGTCTTCCGTCTCGCCCTCGCCGGGCTCGGCCGTGGCCAGCGCGCGGCGGAACACCAGCAGATGGTGCATCACCGTCACCTTCGAGGCCAGCCCCGCCCGTTCCTCGGCGGGCAGCGTCTCGGCGCGCCAGTATTCCCAGCCCTCGCGCGCCAGCTCGTTCATCAGCTCGCCCAAAGCATGGGCAAAACGCTCGGCCCCGGTCTTCAGACCGCGGTCCTTTTCGCCCCGCACCGGCGCGGGAACCACCTTGTAGTCGTAAAGCTGCATGGCGCACCTCGTTTTGGCCGCGACAGATACGCCTTGCGCGCGGCAGGTCAAGCAACGAAGGGGTGAACGACGCCCCTCCCCTCCCAGTCCCCCTCCTTGTCCCTGTCACAATCCGCCTCTTGCGCCGGGGCGCCCCATCGGCCACAAAACAACGAGTGCACGAAGAGGACCGAAGATGCTCGACCAGACCGCCAAGCCCACCGAAGAGATCGATCTGCGCGAAGTCTTCGGGATCGACAGCGACATGAAGGTGAAAGCCTTTGCCGAACGCACCGACCGCGTGCCGGACCTTGATCCGACCTACAAGTTCGACCCCGACACCACGACGGCGATTCTGGCGGGCTTTGCCTACAACCGCCGCGTGATGATCCAAGGCTATCACGGCACCGGCAAATCGACCCATATCGAACAGGTGGCGGCGCGGTTGAACTGGCCCTGCGTGCGGGTCAACCTTGACAGCCACGTCAGCCGCATCGACCTGATCGGCAAGGACGCGATCAAGCTGGTGGACGGCAAGCAGGTCACGGTCTTCCACGAGGGGATTCTTCCCTGGGCGCTGCGCAACCCGACCGCGATCGTCTTCGACGAATATGACGCCGGCCGGGCGGACGTGATGTTCGTGATTCAGCGCGTTCTGGAGGCCGACGGGAAACTCACCCTGCTCGATCAGAACGAGGTGATCACGCCGAACCCCTATTTCCGGCTCTTTGCCACCGCGAACACCGTGGGTCTGGGCGACACGACCGGGCTTTACCACGGCACGCAGCAGATCAACCAGGGTCAGATGGACCGCTGGTCGCTGGTGGCGACGCTGAATTACCTCAGCCACGACGCCGAGGCCGCGATCGTCCTGTCGAAGGTGCCGCATTACAACACCGAGAAGGGCCGCAAGGTGATCAACCAGATGGTCACCGTGGCCGATCTGACCCGGACCGCCTTCATGGCCGGGAACCTCTCGACGGTGATGAGCCCCCGCACGGTGATCGCCTGGGCGCAGAATGCCGACATCTTCCGCAATGTGGGCTATGCCTTCCGGCTGACCTTCCTGAACAAATGCGACGAACTTGAGCGCGCCACCGTGGCCGAGTTCTACCAGCGCCTGTTCGACGAGGAACTGCCCGAAAGCGCCGCCGTCATCGCGGGGCGTTAAGGGGGGGCGATGACGAAGCCCAGTGACAACCCCGCCGATCCGTTCAAGAAGGCCTTGGCCGAGGCCACGCGGACCCTTGCCGATGCGCCCGATCTGAGCGTCAGTTTCAGCGTCGATCCGCCCGGCGTGGCGGGTGATCAGATGCGCCTGCCGCAGGTCTCGCGCCGGATGACGCGCGACGAGATCATGATGGCGCGCGGTACCGGCGATGCGCTGGCGCTGCGGCAACGCCATCACGACACAACTGTGGCCGCCCGCTATGCGCCCGCGGGCGACATGGCGAAATCGCTCTACGAGGCGATGGAAACCGCGCGCTGCGAAGCGCTTGGCGCGCGCGACATGCCGGGCACGCTGACCAACATCGACTTCAAGATCGGCTTTGAGGCCGAGCGCAAGGGCTATGGCCAGATCCGCACCCAGGCCGAGGCGCCCTTGGCGGTGGCCGCGGGCTACATGGTGCGCGAAATGGCGACGGGGCGGAAGCTGCCGCAGGCCGCGAACCATGTGCTCGACCTCTGGCGCGGCTTCCTTGAAGATCAGGCGGGCGCGGAGTTTCAGGGCATCGAGGCGGCGCTTTCCGATCAGGCCGCCTTCGCCCGTCTTGCGCGCAAGGTGATTGCCGATCTGGGCTACGGCGATCAGCTGGGCGAGGATCCCGACGCGCAGCAAAACGACGAGGCCGATCAGGAGAGCGAGGAAGATCCCGACGCGGATCAGGACAACCGCTCGGAGGAAGAGCAGCAGGACGACGAGGGCGAGGCCAGCCCCGAGCAAAGTCAGGAACAGCAGCAGGATCAGCGGCAAACCACCGTCAGCCAGGACGATCTGGCCGATGACGAGAGCGGCGACGAGATCGACATGCCGCAGGCCGACGCGCCGCCCGAGCCGCCGCCGCCCGCGCCGCATTCGAATGCCGATCCGAATTACACCGTCTTCACCACCGAGTTCGACGAGGAAATCCGCGCCGAGGATCTGGCCGAGGCGGCGGAGCTGGAACGGCTGCGCGCCTATCTGGACACCCAGCTCGAACCGCTGAAAGGCGCCGTGGCGCGGCTGGCGAACAAGCTGCAACGCCGCCTGCAGGCACAGCAGAACCGCAGCTGGGAATTCGACCGCGAGGAAGGCACGCTTGACGCCGGGCGGCTCGCCCGCGTCGTGGCGAACCCGACGACGCCGCTGTCGTTCAAGATCGAAAAGGACACCGAGTTTCGCGACACCTGCGTGACGCTGCTGCTGGACAATTCCGGTTCGATGCGGGGGCGGCCGATTTCCATCGCCGCGATCTGCGCCGATGTGCTGGCGCGCACGCTCGAACGCTGCTCGGTCAAGGTCGAGATCCTCGGCTTCACCACCCGGGCCTGGAAGGGCGGGCAATCGCGCGAAAGATGGCTCGCCGAGGGGCGCAAGCAGGGGCCGGGGCGGCTCAATGACCTGCGCCACATCATCTACAAATCGGCCGATGCGCCGTGGCGGCGGGTGCGCGCGAACCTTGGCCTGATGATGAAGGAAGGCCTGCTGAAGGAAAACATCGACGGCGAGGCGCTCGAATGGGCCTGGAAGCGCGCGATGGCGCGGCCCGAGGCGCGGAAAATCCTGATGGTGATTTCCGACGGCGCCCCGGTCGATGATTCCACGCTGTCGGTCAACCCCGCGATCTACCTTGAAAAACACCTGCGCGACGTGATCGCCATGGTGGAACGCAAGCGCGCGGTGGAACTCTTGGCCATCGGGATCGGCCATGACGTGACGCGCTATTATTCGCGCGCCGTCACCATCACCGATGTCGAGCAGCTGGCGGGCGCGATGACCGAACAGCTTGCCGCGCTGTTTGACAGCGATCCGCGGGCACGGGCGCGCATTCTGGGCACGAAAAAGACGGGGTAAGCCGCGCATGTTTCAGGATTTCACCACCCGCTCGACGCGCGCGCACGGCCCCGGGCGGCTTGCGGCACTGCGCAAGGCGATCGCGTCGGAGGGTATGACCGGCTTCCTGATCCCGCGCGCCGACGTGCATCAGGGCGAATATGTCGCCGAGTGTGACGCGCGGCTGGGCTGGCTGACCGGCTTCACCGGCTCGGCCGGGTTCTGCCTCGTGCTGCCCGACATCGCCGGGGTCTTCATCGACGGCCGCTACCGGGTGCAGGTGAAATCCGAGGTCGATCTGACCGCCTTCACCCCCGTCCCCTGGCCCGAGGTCAAGGCCGGTCCCTGGCTGCTGGAGCACCTGCCCGCGGGCGGGCGGATCGGTTTCGACCCCTGGCTGCACACGCGCAAGGAGGTCGAGGATCTGCGCCGCGCGCTGGACGGATCGGCCATCGCGCTGGTCGAGACGGCGAACCTGATCGACGCGATCTGGACCGACCGCCCCGCCCCGCCGAGCGCGCCCGCACGGGTGCATCCGGCGGAGTTTGCGGGGGAGCCGAGCGCGGAGAAGCGCCAGCGTCTGGGCGCGGCGCTGATGAAACAGGGGGCGGCGGCGGCGGTGCTGACCCTGCCCGACAGCATCGCCTGGGCGCTGAACATCCGCGGCGCCGACATTCCCCGCAACCCGGTGATGCAGGCCTTTGCCGTGCTGCAGGCGAACGGCGATCTGACGCTTTTCGCCGAGGCCGCGAAACTCTCGGATGCGCTGCGCGCGCATCTGGGCAACGCGGTGACGTTGCGCCCGGTCGCGGCCTTCGACGCGGCGCTGCGCGGCCTGAAAGGCCCGGTTCTGGTCGATCCCGCCTCGGCCCCGCATCAGGTCGGCCGCGAGCTGGAAGCGATGGGCACGGAGGTGCTCTGGGCCGAGGATCCCTGCATCCTGCCCAAGGCCCGCAAGACCGCCGCCGAGGTGGCGGGGATGCGGGCCGCCCATCTGCGCGACGGCGCGGCGATGGTCGAGTTCCTGACCTGGCTCGACGCCGAGGCGCCGAAGGGCGCCCTGACCGAAATCGACGTGGTCACGCAGCTGGAACAGCACCGCCGCGCCACGGGGCAGCTTCTGGACATCAGCTTCGACACGATCTGCGGCGCCGGGCCGAACGGCGCCATCGTGCATTACCGGGTGACCGAGGCGACGAACCGCAAGGTCACCCCCGGGGAACTGCTGCTGATCGACTCTGGCGCGCAATATCCCGACGGCACCACCGACATCACCCGCACCCTCGCCGTGGGCCCGGTCCCCGAGGGCGCGGCCGAAGCCTTTACCCGGGTGCTGCAAGGCATGATCGCAATTTCCCGCGCCCGTTTCCCGCGCGGCCTTGCGGGGCGCGACCTGGACGCGCTCGCCCGGGTGGCGCTCTGGTCTGCGGGGATGGATTATGATCACGGCACGGGGCACGGCGTTGGCGCGGCGCTCTGCGTGCATGAGGGCCCGGCGCGGATCTCGCGCATCTCCGACGTGCCCCTCGCGCCGGGCATGATCCTGTCGAACGAGCCGGGCCATTACCGCGAGGGCCAGTGGGGCATCCGGATCGAGAACCTGATCCTGGTGGCCGAGGCGCCGAAGATCGGCGACGGTCGCGACCATCTGTGCTTCGAAACCCTGACCTGGGTGCCGATCGACCGCCGCCTGATCGTGGTGGAGATGCTCTCGCGCGGCGAACGCGACTGGCTTGACGCCTATCACGCGGGGGTGCTGGACCGGATCGGCCCGCTTGTGAGCCCGGCGGCGCGCGCCTGGCTGAGCGCGGCCTGCGCCCCGCTTTGACCGCAGAAGGGGGGGCTCTGCCCCCCGTCCCTGCGGGACTCCCCCCGGGATATTTGCACCAAGGTGAAAACAGCTCTCGGTTTTCCTTGGCAAAATACGCCGCGGGGGTGAATTGCCGCAGGCAAGGGGGGGGGGGCGCAGCCCCCCCTCTCTCAGGGGTCCGGGGGCAGCGCCCCGGCCCGGTTCAGAGATGCAGCGCGTCTTTCGCCGCCTGCGCGATCACCACTTCCTCGTTCGTCGGAATCACCCGCACCGCGACGCGCCCGGTGGAAATCTCGCGCGCATGTGCCAGGTTCGCCGCTTCGTCCAGCGTGATCCCGGCCCAGTCGAGCCCCTCGCAAACCGCGGCGCGGACATGCGAGGAATTCTCGCCCACCCCGCCGCAGAAGACGAGCGCATCCATCCCTCCCATCGCCGCCGCCAGCGAGGCGATCTCGCGCTTCACCCGATGGCAGAAATAGTCGATCGCTTCCGCGGCATGCGGGCTCTTCGACGCTTCGAGCGTGCGCATGTCATTCGACACCCCCGACATGCCGATCAGCCCCGAGCGCTTGAACAGCAGCTCGGTGATGTCCTCGGCATTCATCTTTTCCTGATCCATCAGGTAAAGCACCACGCCCGCGTCCAGTTCCCCGGCGCGCGTGCCCATCGGCAGCCCCGACAGCGTCGAGAAGCCCATGGTGCAGGAGATCGACTGGCCAGCGTGCACGGCGCAGATCGAGGCGCCCGAGCCAAGGTGGGCAATCACCACCCGGCCCGCGCGCAGTTCGGGTTCCTCGGCCGCCAGCACGCCGTCGATATAGGTGTAGCTCAGACCGTGGAAGCCGTAGCGCCGCACGCCCTTTTCGTAATAGTGCCGCGGCAGCGCATAAGTGTCATCGACAAAGGGATGGCCGCGATGAAAGGCGGTGTCGAAACAGGCGACATTCGGCACGCCCGGAAAGGCCTCGATCGCGGCGCGCACGCCCGCCAGGTTGTGCGGCTGGTGCAGCGGCGCAAACGGGTTCAGCCGTTCGAGGTGGTCCATCAGCACGTCGGTGACCTTTTCCGGCTCGGCGTGATCGGTGCCGCCATGCACGATCCGATGCCCGATCGCGATGATCTCCAGCTCCGGCATGTCGGTGCGAAACGCGCCAAGCGCCGAGCGCAGCGCCAGCGTGTGGGTGGCGAAATCATCCGGGCCCAGATGCGGCACCGGCATGGCATCGCCCGCTGCATCCTTCAGTTTCAGCGAGCCCTCGGGCGCGCCCAGACGGTCGACATGCGCGGTGGCGAGGGGCGCCAGCTCCTCGTCGAAAAGCCCGAGCTTCAGCGATGATGAGCCCGCGTTCAGCGTCAGAATCGCGCGCGTCATCAGGCATTCCCCCCGCAGATCCGGTTCCAGTGGATCGAGGCGACGGCGGCCGAAGCCAGCCGCGCCATCGCCGAATCCGACCGCGAGTTCAGGATCACCGGCACCCGCGCGCCCAGCACGACGCCCGCGGCTTCGGCGTGGGAAATATAGGCCAGCTGCTTGGCCAGCATGTTGCCCGCGTCGATCCCCGGCACCACCAGCACATCGGCATGACCGGCCACCGGCCCGCGCAGCCCCTTGGTGCGCGCAGCCCCGATATCGACCGCATTGTCCATGGCGAGCGGCCCGTCGACCACCCCGCCCCGGATCTGCCCGCGCTCCGCCATTTTCGACAAAAGCGCCGCATCGATCGAGCTCGGCATCGCCGGGTTCACCGTTTCGACCGCGCTCAGCACGCCGACCTTCGGCGTCTCCATGCCCAGCGAAATCGCCAGATCGATGGCGTTTTGCACGATGTCGACCTTGGTCGCCAGATCGGGGGCAATGTTGATCGCCGCATCGGTGACCAGCAGCGGATGGCTGACGCCGGGCACGTCCATCACGAAGACATGGGTGAAGCGCCGCCCGATCCGCAGCCCCTTTTCCTTGTCAAGCATCGGCCGCAGCAGATCATCGGTGTGCAGGTGCCCCTTCATGATCGACTGGGCGCGGCCCGCGCGCACCAGCTCGACCGCCGCCCGGGCGGCCTCGCGGTGGCTCAGCATCTCGACGATCTCGAAGCCCGACAGCGATTTCGACAGCGCCTTCGCCGCCGCCTCGATCTTGGCCGGATTGCCGATCAGGATGGGCTTGATCAGCCCGCGCTCGGCCGCGATCAGCGCGCCTTCGAGCGCCGATTGCTCCTCGGGGCAGACCACCGCCGTCGCCAGTTCCGGCAGCGCCTCGGCCTTTTCCAAAAGCGCCTCGAAATGGCGGTGGCGCTGCACGATCAGCCCCGGCGCGTCGATTTCCTCGTAGCGGATATAGGTCTTGGGCGCCAGAACCCGGGCCGTGCCCGAACAGATCAGCGCGCCGCCCTCGACCCGCCGCACCTCGGTTGCCAGCACGATCACGCCCTCGGGCTCCTTGTCCGTCACCGTGACCTTGGCCACCAGCTCCTCGCCCGCGGTGACATAATCATGGAAGGTCAGCTGCTGGTCGCGGTAGCGCGTGCCCGGCCCGGGCAGGATCGAGCCCAGAAGCGAGGAAATCAACGCGGCCACGAACAGCCCCGGCGCCAGCGGCTTTTCCTTTTGCCCGTCTTCGTCAACATGCTCGAGGTGCATCGGGTTGTGGTTCCCCGAGGCAGCGACGAAGGCATAGATATCATCGGCGGTGCAAAGCCGGCGCAGCTCTGCGCTCATCCCCGGCTCGATTTCGTGATACATGCGGCTTTCGAAAATCATCGCGGACTCCCTCCATCACCGCGACTCTGCGGCGTTCTCCTGTCCCAGCGGAGTGGTGCATCCGCCAGAGACATTGTTCAACGCCTGTTGCTGCGGTTTTTCGCCCCTTTCCGGACGGCGCCGATCCGCATAAGACGGGGCGACAGCGGGAGGGGCAGATGGCAGACGCGACATTCTGGCAAGAGGCGCAGGTAATTTTCGGCAATCGGATCAGCAAAAAAAGGACAGATTGCGAAAGCCATGGCCAATCCGAGACCTGGTTCCCCCTGACCCCGCCCGAGGCGGTGGTCTTCCCCGAAACGACCGAGGAGGTCGCGGCCCTCACGAAAATTTGCGCGGCCCATCGCGTGGCCCTGGTCGGCTGGGGGGCGGGAACCTCGCTTGAAGGCCATGCTCTGGCGGTTGCGGGCGGGATCGTGGTCGATTTCAGCCGCATGAACCGGGTGCTGGAGGTTCGCGCCGAAGACCGTCTGGTGCGGGTCGAGCCCGGCATCACCCGCGAGGCGCTCAATGCCGAGCTGCGCGCGACGGGGCTGTTCTTTCCGGTCGATCCGGGGGCGAATGCGTCGCTTGGCGGGATGGCGGCGACGCGGGCCTCTGGCACGACGACGGTGCGCTATGGATCGATGCGGGACAATGTGGCGGGGCTGAGCGTGGTTCTGGCCGACGGGCGGGTGATCCGCACCGGCTCGGGCGCGGCGAAATCGGCCAGCGGATATGATCTGACGGCGCTGATGCTCGGCTCCGAAGGCACGCTCGGCCTGATCACCGAACTGACGCTGCGACTGCATGGCCAGCCCGAGGCGGTCTCCTCGGCGGTCTGCGCCTTTGAGCGGTTCGAGGCGGCGGTGGAAACCGTGCAACATGTCATCCAGCTCGGCATCGAGGTCGCGCGGATCGAATTCGTCGACGAGGACATCGCCCGCATCTTCAACAAGATGAACGGCACCACCCTGCCCGAGACGCCGCATCTGATGGTGGAATTCCACGGCTCCGAGGCAGGCGTGGCCGAGGCCTCGGAACGTTTCGGCGAGGTGGTGGCCGAGATGGGCGGCGCCGATTTCCAATGGGCGACGACGACCGAGGACCGCAACCGGCTCTGGAAGATGCGGCATGGCGCCTATTCGGCCTGCATCGCCTCGCGGCCGGGCTGCATGGGGCTGGTGACCGATGTCTGCGTGCCGATCTCGCGGCTGGCCGAGGCGGTGGCGCGGGCGCGGGCGCTGATCGCCGCGGCGGGGCTGACGGGTCCGATCCTCGGCCATGTCGGCGACGGCAATTTCCACGCCATCCTGCTTCTGGACCGGGACAACCCGGCGGAACTGGCGACGGCGAAACAGGTCGCGCATGATCTGGCCGCGATGGCGCTGGCGATGGGCGGCACGATCACCGGCGAGCATGGCATCGGCCTTGGCAAGCGCGCGATGATGGCGGAAGAACACGGCGACGCCTGGGCGGTGATGGGGGCGATCAAGGCGGCGCTCGATCCCTTGAACATCCTCAACCCCGGCAAGCTGGTGCCGCAAGCCGGAGAGATGCCGTGAGCCTGAGCCAACCGGAAGAGCTGCCGCGGACCTTTGCCGTGCTTTGGGGGGCGCGCGACGCGCTGGGGCTGTCGCAGCTGTTCGTCGAGGATGGCGAGTTGCTCAGCCTGACCGGTGGCGCGGCGCAGGGCCGGACGGCGATCGCCGAGCTGATGGCGGGCGAATTCGCCGGCGCCTTCCAGCGCGCGCGGCTGGTGACGGGCCGCACCCGGCTGCGCCCGATCGGCACTGCGGTGACGGTGCTTTTGCAGCGCTTCGTGCTCTCGGGTCTGGTGGACGAGGCCGGGCAGGATGCGGGCAGGATCGGCGCCGTGCTTTGCGCCACGCTCGAACGCCTCGGCCCCGAGGATTGGCAGATCGTCACCGCGCAATTCGTGGTGGAATCGTAAGAAAAGCGGGGGGCGCTGCCCCCCCCTTTGCGCTGACGCCAAGTTCCCCCCCGGGATATTTCGGCCAAGGTGAAATGGGGTCGGGGAAAGCCCCTGCCCTTTCACCTTGCTGCAAATATCCCGGGGGGAGTCCGCTTGCGGACGGGGGGCAGCGCCCCCCTGCCTCAGCCGTGCAGAAGCGATTGCGCCGCGGCCCGGGCGGCATCGGTCACCTCGGCCCCCGAGATCATCCGGGCGATCTCATCGACCCGCTCGGGCGGCGGCAAGGCTTCGACGCGCGAGGTGGTCATGCCGTCACTGACCGATTTCGCGACGCGGAAATGATGCGATCCGCGCGCGGCGACCTGCGGGCTGTGGGTGACGACCAGAACCTGCGCGGTTTCCGACAGCTGCGCCAGCCGTCGCCCGACCGCATCGGCGGTGGCGCCGCCGACGCCGCGGTCGATCTCGTCGAAGATCAGAACCAGCGCATCCGCGCCCTTGGCCAGAACCACCTTGAGCGCCAGAAGGAAGCGCGACAGCTCCCCCCCCGAGGCGATCTTGTCAAGCGGCCCCGCGGGCGCGCCCGGGTTCGTCGCCACGGTGAAGGCGACCGTGTCCCAGCCCTCGGGCCCGGGCTCGCCGCGGGTGATTTTCGTCGCAAAAACCGCGCGTTCGAGCTTCAGCGGCGCCAGCTCCGCCGCCATCGCCGCATCGAGCCGCCCCGCCGCCTCGGCCCGCGCCGCCGAAAGCCGCGTCGCCGCCGCGGCAAAGGCCGCCTCGGCCGCCGTGACTTCGGCCGCGAGCCGGGAAATCCCCTCCTCGCCCGCATCAAGCGCCGCCAGCCGCGCCGAAAGCTTGCCGCTCAGCTCGGCCAGATCGTCCGGCGCCACGCCATGCTTGCGCGCCGCCGCCCGCAGCGCGAAAAGCCGCTCCTCGCAGGCTTCCAGCGCGCGCGGATCGAAGGCCATCGCCTGCAGCGCCGCCTCGATCCCCGAGACCGCCTCACCGAGCTCGATCAGCGCCCGTTCCAGCGAGGCCATCGCGCCGTCGAGCATCCCTTCGGCCTTGTCGGCGGCACCCGCAAGCCAGCGGTCGGCATCGCGCATCGCGCCCTCGGCGCCCTCGGGGCCAAGGATCTGATGCGCGCGCAGCACATCGGCGCGGATGCGCTCGGCCGCCTGCATCAGACGGCGGCGGGTATCAAGATCGGCCTCCTCGCCCGCGACGGGGGCGAGCTTGTCGAGTTCCGCCACGGCATGGCGCAGGAAATCCTCCTCGCCCTTCACCGCGACCAGCGCCGCCTCGGCCGCGGAGAGCCGCCTTGCCGCCGCCGCCCGCGCCGTCCAGGCCGTGCGGACCGCCGCCAGAAGATCGTCATGACCGGCAAAGGCATCCAGCGCCGCCCGGTGGCCGCGCGCGTTCAGCAGCCCGCCGTCATCCTGTTGCCCGTGCAGCTCGACCAAGGTCTCGGAGACCGCGCGCAGCACCTCTCCGCTCGCCCGGCGGTCGTTGATGAAAGCGGTCTTGCGGCCATCGCGCGCATTCACCCGGCGCAGGATCAGCTCGTCCTCGGCCGGGATCCCGGCCTCTTCCAGCACCCGGCGCGCCGGATGGCCCGCGGGCAGCTCGAACACCGCCACCACCTCGCCCTGCGCGGCGCCCTTGCGCACCAGCTCCGCCCGGCCGCGCCAGCCCAGCACGAAGCCCAGACAATCGAGCAGGATCGACTTGCCCGCCCCGGTCTCGCCGGTCAGCACATTCAGACCCGCGCCGAAGTCAAGCTGCAGCCGGTCAATCAGCAGCATGTCACGAATGTCGAGCGTGCACAGCATCTCAGTCCCCTGCCCCGATCCCCGGCGGGATCAGAGCCATTCGCCCTTGATGACCTGCCGGTAGATCGCCGAAAGCCAGCTCGACCCCTTCGCCTCGGGCTCGAGACCGATCTTTTTCAGACGCTTGTAGGCGTCGTCATAGAAGGGCGAGGACTGGAAGTTGTGACCAAGGATCGCCGCCGCGGTCTGCGCCTCGTCGGTCAGGCCAAGCGAGAGATAGCATTCGACGAGCCGCATCAGCGCCTCGGGCGTGTGGGTGGTGGTCTGATATTGCTCGACCACGACGCGGAAGCGGTTGATCGCGGCGGTGTAATGACCCTTTTTCAGGTAGAACCGGCCGATCTCCATTTCCTTCGACGCCAGATGGTCGAAAGCCAGATCGAATTTCAGCGCCGCCGAGCGGGCGTAATCGCTGTCGGGATATTCCTCGATCACCGCGCGAAGCGCCTGCAGCGCCTGGAAGGTCAGGCCCTGATCGCGGCCGACCTCGTCGATCTGGTCGTAATAGCTCAGCGCCAGCAGATATTTCGCATAGGCCGCATCTTCGGAGCCCGGATAGGTGTCCAGATAGCGCTGCGCCGAGGACCGGGCCTCTTCGTATTTCTTCGCCTTGTGGCTGGCGAAAGCCTCCATGATCAGCGCGCGCTTGGCATATTCGGAATAGGGGTAAAGCCGCTCCACTTCCGAGAAATAGCGCAGCGCATCGGCGGGACGGCGCGGGTTGCCGACCTCAAGTTCATATTCGCCGCGCTTGAAGATTTCCTCGGCGGTGAAGTTTTCCAGCGGCGGCTCCTTTTGTGTCGGACCGCAGGCCGCCAAAGCCGCAAGCAGCGCAAGACTGCCGACCCGTAGCGCCGCCGTTTTGCCCGTTGCCATCGCTGCCTCTTCCGTTCGTCACCGGAACTGCGTCCGGTCTGCCGCCTCTGACCCCCGGGGGAGCCGCTGTTTCGTCCGTCCTAGCACAGAAAAAACGGCGGCGCAAAACGCCTTTCGCGCGCGGGCGGAGGACTGACGCGGCCGTGAAGGCTCAGCGCGCCGCCATCGCCCCGCGCAGCACGCCCGCGCCCGGCAGACGATGCGCCTGTTCGGGCGAGCAGGTTTCCCAGACCCAGGCGTCGGGATCGGCGAAAAGCGCGCGCAGAAGCTTGTTGGTCAGCGCATGGCCCGCCCGATTGCCGACATAACGCGCCATCAAGGGCGCCCCGGCCAGCGCCAGATCGCCCATCGCATCGAGCATCTTGTGGCGCACGGCCTCATCGGCATGGCGCAGCCCGCCGGGCGAGAGCACCTCGGCGCCATCGACGACGACGGCGTTCTCATAGGTGCCCCCCAGCGCAAGGCCATGGGCGCGCATGTAATCGACATCGGCCTGACGGCAGAAGGTGCGGCTGTCCATCAGCTCGCGCACGAAGGCGCCATTGGCCATCTTCAGGCTTTTCGCCTGCTTGCCGATCGCCGCATCGGCGAAGTCGATGGCGAAATCGATCTCCAGCGTCGCGGCCGGTTCCAGCCGCGCGACGGCCTCGCCCTCGCGCACTTCGACCGGATGCAGCACCCGGATCGCGCGCAGATCGGCGTCAAGACGCCGCAGGCCGACGCGGCGGATCGCCTTCACGAAGGGCGCCGAGGAGCCGTCGAGAATCGGCACTTCCGGCCCGTCGATCTCGATCAGCGCATTGCCGATGCCCAGACCGGCCAGCGCCGCCATGACATGTTCGATCGTCGAGACCGAGACGCCGTCGGCATTCTCGATCAGCGTGCACAGCTTCGAGGGCGTGACATGATCCCAAAGCGCCGGGATGCGCGGATCGACCCCCGTCACATCGGTGCGACGAAAGACGATGCCGTGATCGGCGGGGGCGGGATGCGCGATCATCCGCACCGGCTTGCCCGAATGCAGGCCGATCCCGACGAAGGTGACAGATGCGCCAAGCGTGGTTTGCACGGTCGTGCTTGCCTTTCTTTTCCCCAGGCCGATCGTGGCGGGGAGTTCCGAGGATCAGTTAAGAACCGTTGACCAAACACACAATTCACCTTTTGCAACAAACTGAAACAGAAGGCCGGAGCTTGGGCGTATCCCCGCCGACCAAGGCTTAAATATTTGATGAACAAAAGAAAAGGGCCGGTTTTCACCGGCCCTTGCGCGACATGTTGTGATGCGTCAATTCGCCTGACGCCGCAGGAAAGCCGGGATTTCGATGCGATCCTGATCGGGATCCTGTTCGTCGTCATAGGGCTGATGCTGCGGCGCGGCGGGCATCTGACGCTGAGTCGGGGCCAGCGCGGCGGCCTCGGCATGGCCGGTCATCCGGTTGATCAGCGAATTGATCCCGAAACGCGGTTTTTCCGCCGGTTGCGGCGCCGGGGCGCGGGCGAGGCTGCCCGCGGGTTGCGCCATCGGCCGGTGATAGCCCGCGGCGGGGGCCGGGTTGCCCGAAGGCACCTTGCTCACCGCGGCCTGCAGCCGGGCCAGCGCCTCGGGCGAGGGTTGGCCGGGCGCGCGCGGACGCGGCGCGACGAAGCTCGCCTCGTCGTCCAGCATCATCTCGCGCGCGGCGGCGGCGCGGGGCTGATAGGCGGGCGGCGGCAGCTCGTCGCTGAACTGTTGCGGCTGCGGTTGCGGTTGGGGCGCGTGCATCGGCTGCGGCGCGGGCGCGGCGGCGACCGGGGCCTCGAACAGGTTGCGGTCATAGACCGGCTGCGCGGCCGGTTGCTGCGGCGCGGGCTGTTGCGCGACCGGCTGCGGCGCGGGTTGCGACGCCACGGGCTGCGGCGCGGGTTGCGCCATCGTCACCGGCTGCGCCGAGGTCACGGTCAGCGCCGGACGCGCGGCTTCGACCGGGGCGGGGGCGGGCGCCGCGGCCTTCAGCGGTTCGGCCATCGAGCGGCGCGGCACCGGGATTTCCTGCGCCGGGGCGGCATCGATGCCGGTCGCCACGACCGACACCCGCATCATGCCTTCCATCGACGGATCCAGCGTCGAGCCGACGATGATGTTCGCGTCCGGGTCCACTTCCTCGCGGATGCGGTTGGCGGCCTCGTCCAGCTCGAACAGCGTCAGATCATAGCCGCCGGTGATGTTGATAAGCACGCCCTTGGCGCCGCGCAGGCTGATTTCATCGAGCAGCGGGTTCGAGATCGCCTTTTCGGCGGCCTGAACGGCGCGGTCATCGCCCTCGGATTCGCCCGTGCCCATCATCGCCTTGCCCATCTCGTCCATCACCGCGCGCACGTCGGCGAAGTCGAGGTTGATCAGGCCCGGACGGACCATCAGATCGGTCACGCCCTTGACGCCCTGATAGAGCACGTCATCGGCCAGCGCGAAGGCTTCGGTGAAGGTGGTCTTTTCATTCGCCAGACGGAACAGGTTCTGGTTCGGAATGATGATCAGCGTGTCGACGACCTTTTGCAGGGCTTCGATCCCCGCCTCGGCCTGACGCATGCGTTTCGGGCCTTCGAATTGAAAGGGTTTCGTCACCACGCCGACGGTCAGCACGCCCAGCTCGCGGGCGGCCTGCGCGATGATCGGGGCCGCGCCGGTGCCGGTGCCGCCGCCCATCCCCGCGGTGATGAAGCACATGTGCGCGCCGACCAGATGATCGACGATCGCCTCGATGCTTTCCTCGGCCGCGGCGGCGCCGACCGAGGGACGGGCCCCGGCGCCGAGACCCTCGGTCACCTTCACGCCCATCTGGATCCGATCGCGCGAGCGCGATTGCTGCAGCGCCTGCGCATCGGTGTTCGCCACGACGAATTCGACGCCTTCCAGCGCCTTGTCGATCATGTTGTTGACCGCGTTGCCACCCGCACCACCGACCCCGAAGACGGTGATCCGCGGCTTGAGGTCTTCGTGCTCTGACATGCTCAGATTCAAGGTCATAGGAGTCCGCCTGTGTTCCCGCGGCCTTCGACGGCCGACTGTCCCCGATATTACTGTCAATAGTATCCAGCTTTCAGGGTTCCGTCACCCAAAAAACACAACAAATCCACAAAATGTGGACAGCTGCCAGAGACGTTGGGCGGCATTTCGCGCATGACGCATCATCTGGGGAAGCGAATCGGCTTTCACCCTGTGGATAGGTCTACCAATTGTCGCGGAACCAGCGGATCGCGCGCTTGAACGAGCGCCCTCCCATGCGTTCCAGCGGGATCTCGAAATCCCACCATTCGTCTTGCGGACAGGCCGCGAACAGCGCCAGACCGACCATCGCGGCAAAGCCCGGGCCGCGCATCGCCTCGGGCATGCCCTGAACGCGCATCGGTCGGCCCAGCCGCACGTTCTGGCCCAGGATCTTCGCCGCCAGCATGTCCAGCCCGGGGATCTGGCTGGCGCCGCCGGTCAGCACGATCTGCTGGCTCGGCAGCAGGTCGAAGCCGGCCACGTCCAGACTTGCGCGGACCTCCTCGAGGATTTCCTCGACACGCGGGCGCATGATGCCGATCAGCTCGGTGCGGCTGATCTGGCGGCGGTCCTTTTCCCAGTCGCCCGAATTCGCCGACAGCTCGATCATCTCGCGGTCGTCCATCCCGGTCGCATGCACGCCGCCGTGGAAGGTCTTGATCCGCTCGGCCAGCGCCATCGGCACCTGCAGCCCGGCCGAGATGTCGCGGGTGACGGTATCGCCGCCCATCCGCACGGTATCGGCGAAAATCATGTGCTTTTTCAGGAAGATCGAGACGCCGGTGGCGCCGCCACCCATGTCGATGCAGGCCGCGCCCAGTTCCTGTTCATCCTCGACCAGCGCCGAAAGCCCCGCCACATAGGCCGAAGAGGCGATCCCCGCCAGTTCCAGATCGCAGCGCCGGATGCAGGTGATGATGTTCTGCACCGAGGCGGCATCGACGGTCAGCATGTGCATGTCGGTGGCCAGTTTCGCGCCGACATGGCCGCGCGGATCCGAGAGCCCCGAGCGGTGATCGAGCGCGAAATTCACCGGATGGGCATGCAGCACCTCGCGACCCCAGCCGATGTCGGGCATGTCGCAGGCGGCCAGCACCCGGGCGACATCCTGTTCCTCGACATGACTGCCCGCCACATCGACCTCTCCGGCCAGCCCGTAGCTGCGCGGATCGCCACCGGCAAAGCAGGCGATGACGTGATCGACGCGGGTATTCGCCATCTTCTGCGCCGCCTGCACCGCGGTGCGGATCGCGCGTTCGGTTTCCGCCATCGCGTCTATCTCGCCGTAGCGGACACCTTGCGAGGCAATGGTCTTCGCCCCGATCACCCGCATCGCCGATTGCTGGAACAGCGGCGTGACGACATCATTCGCCGCTTCCGGGTTTTCGAAGCGCAGCACCAGACAGGACACTTTCGAGGTGCCGATATCCAGCAGCGCGATCACGCCGCGCGCCATCGCGGTGGTGCGCATCGTCCGCATGGCACGCTGAGTCTTGTGGAACTCGGTCATCGCGACGCCCCCGATGTGGTTTGCGCGGCCGCCTGCTGCAGCGCCACCAGCGCGGGCGCGCTGAGGCGGATCGTCGGCCGGGTTGCATTGCGCAGGTCAAGCCGGGAGAAATCGCGGCTCAGAAGGTCTTCGGCGGCATTGAGCGCCAGCGCCCGGTCGATTGCCTGCACCGGGTCTTTCTCGGGCAGCAGGATGCGGCGGTCGTTGTCCAGCACGATGTCCCAGCGCCGCTCGCCGATGCGGATCAGCCCACGCGCCCGCGGCAGGATCGGCTTGGCCGCCGCCAGGATCGCCAGCGCCTCGGGTACGGCCTGATCCGCCCCCTCGCCCGCAATCAGCGGCAGGTCGGGGCGGGCGTCGCGCCGGGTCAGCGAGGCGGTGCGGTGCCCGCTTTCATCCAGCATCTGCAGCCCCAGCGCGGTGCGCCACAAGATCACCGGCTCGCGCTCGGTCACCCGCACCGAGAGCGTGCCGCCCGGCTGCACCACCAAAGCCACCGTCTTCACCGCGTCAAGCCGCAGGATCGCGGCGCGGTAGCCATCCAGATCCAGCGCGAAGCGCGAGGCGGGCAGCCGCACCGGCAACAGCGCATGGACCGCGCCTTCGACCTCGGGCGAGGCGCCCTCGATGGCCAGGGTCGAGAGCTGGAATTCGGGGCGGTTCTCGATCTGCATGCGCAGATCCTGCGACCATTCGATCAGATCGGCGCGGCGGTCGTCATTGCCCAGCCACAGGCCAAGGCCCAGGGTGACGCAGAACACCGGCACGCCGACACGGGTAACGACGCGCACGACCGGCGTCAGCCAGAGCCGCTCCAGCCGGAACGAGAGCCGGGTCGGCGCCACGCTGCGCCGCGGCGGCCTTGCGGCTGCGGCGGGCTTCAGGGCCAGTTTCGCCGCCCCCGCCCCGGGCGCCTGCGGATAGCGCGGCTCGGCGATCAGCGGTCGCATGAGGCATCCTCCACCATCCAGCGGCACAGATCGGCGAATGACATCCCCTCGGCCGCCGCCTGTTCCGGGGCCAGCGAGGTCGGCGTCATGCCGGGCTGGGTGTTGGTTTCCAAAAGGATCAGCCCGGCGGCGCCGCGGCTTTCATCCCAGCGAAAATCGGTGCGGCTCAGGCCGCGACACCCCAGCGCTTGATGCGCGCGCAGGGCATAGTCGCGGATCGTCGCGGCGATCTCGGCGGGCAGATCGGCCGGGCAGACATGCCGCGACCCGCCCGCAGTGTATTTCGCGGCGTAATCATACCAGCCGGTGGTGAGGATCTCGGTCACGCAGAGCGCCCGGTCGCCCATCACCGTGCAGGTCAGTTCCCGCCCCGGCGCATAGGTTTCCACCATCACCAGCTCGGGCATCTCGTCCGAAAGCTGCGGCGGCCGATTGGCACCATCCAGCACCAGATAGACGCCGACGGACGATCCCTCGTTGTTGGGCTTGACCACATAGGGCGCGGGCAGCACATGCGCCGCCATGACCTCGGCCTTGCCCGCCAGACGGCTTTCGACCACGGGCAGCCCGGCGGCCTTGTAAGCGGCCTTGGCGCGGGTCTTGTCCATCGCCAGCGCCGAGGCCAGCACGCCCGAATGCGTATAGGGAAGCCGCAGCCACTCAAGGATGCCTTGCACGCAGCCATCCTCGCCCCAGCGGCCATGCAGCGCGTTGAAAACGACATCGGGCCTCAGCGCCCGAAGACGCTCTGCAAGGTCCGCCCCCGCATCGATTTCCGCCACATCGTATCCCGCCGCCCGCAGTGCCTTGGCGCATTCGCGCCCGGAGGACAATGACACCTCGCGCTCGGCCGAGGGTCCGCCCATGAGTACCGCCACGAGGGGGACCGTCCTGCTCGACATGCCCGCCACTTTCGCATTTGCCGGGGTTCGCCCCCGGGCTGTTCTGCCGCATCTTGTTATGGACTGCGCGACGACCTCAATATTCGCCCACGCGCATGATTTCCCATTCTAACGAAATTCCCTGCGTCTGCAAAACCTTTTTGCGCACCTCCTCGCCCAATGTTTCCAGATCGCGCGCCGTCGCGCCGCCCGCATTGATCAGGAAATTCGAGTGCATTTCGCTGATCTGCGCGCCGCCCAGCCTTGCCCCGCGCATGCCCGCATCGTCGATCACCTTCCAGGCCTTCAGCTCCTGGCTGTCATCGGCGCGACCGGTGGAGGACGCGCCCGAGGGGTTGCGGAAGGTCGATCCGGCCGAACGCGCCTTTGTCGGCTGGCTGGCGTCGCGCTTGGCGATCTGTTCGGCCATCCGCGCGGCCAGCGCCGCGGGATCGCCCGGCGCGGCGCGGAAGGTCGCGGCGATGATCACCGCCTGCTCGGGCAGGGTCGAGCTGCGATAAGCCAGATGCAGATCTTCGGCTTTGATTTCAACACTTTCGCCCGAGCGCAGCACGACCCGGGCAGAGATCAGATGATCGGCGACATAGGCGCCATAGCAGCCCGCATTCATCCGCACCGCGCCGCCGATCGCGCCCGGAATGGTGCGCAGAAAGGTCAGATCGCGCCCGGCCTCGGCCGCCTTGCGCGCGACATGGACATCGAGCGCGGCAGCCCCCGCCGTCACCCGGTCGCCCTCGACATCGATCGCGCTGAAACCGCGGCCCAGCCGGATCACCACGGCGCGCAGCCCGCCGTCGCGCACGATCAGGTTCGAGCCCACCCCCATCGGAAAGACCGCGACATCGGCAGGCAGCGCCGCCAGAAAGGCGCTGAGATCCGCCTCGTCGGCGGGCTGAAACAGCCAATCGGCCGGACCGCCGACGCGCAGCCAGGTCAGATCGGCCAGGGGGTAATTCGGCGTCAGCGCGCCGCGCGGGGTATAGCTCAGCTTGTCCATCCCCCTGCCATAGCGAGAGCACCCCAATGGGGCAAGAGGGGGGCGCTGCCCCCCGTCCGCAAGCGGACTCCCCCCGGCGTATTTGCGCCAAGAAAAAGCCCGCCGTTTTTTCTTGGCGCAAATACGCCGGGGGGTGAATTTTGGCGCAGCCAAAAGAGGGGGGCAGCGCCCCCCTGCCCCGCCCGTCAGTCGCGCGGATGCATCGCGGCAAAGAGCCGCCGCACCGGCCAGCGCAGCACGCTCAGCCCCCCCGCCAGCGCGCCCATCCCCCAGACCGGGCCGTTCTCATAGGTGACCCAGCCCAGGATCGGCACCCCGACCGCGATCAGCGCCCAGGCGGCGCGCCAGTGAAACCGGCGCGGCCCCAGCGCGATGAGGGAAGCGATCACCGCCCAGAGACAAGCGGTGGCAAGCGAAAGCGTCATGGCTGTCCTCCGATGCTGCCGGGTTATCCGAGTTTCGCGGGCAATCCGTTCGCCCAGGTCGAGATCGTCCCGGCGCCAAGGCACACCACGATATCGCCGGGACGCGCCTGTTCCCTGACCAGCCGCGCCAGATCTTCCTCGTTCAAAAGCGCGCGGGCGTGGCGGTGGCCGTGGCGGATCAGACCCGAGACCAGATCATCGCGAGAGGCGCCGGGGATCGGCTCCTCGCCCGCGGCATAGACATCGGCGATGGCGACGACATCGGCCTCGTTGAAGCAGGTGCAGAAATCATCGAACAGGTTCTGCAGCCGGGTGTAGCGGTGCGGCTGATGCGCCGCGATCACCCGCGCGCCCGGAGTGGCGGAAACCGCCTGCCGCGCCGCCTTCAGCACGGCTGCGATTTCAACCGGATGATGGCCGTAATCGTCGATCACCGTGACGCCGCCCAGCACCTCGCCCACCTTGGTGAAGCGCCGGTTCACGCCGGCGAAATGCGCCAGCGCCTCGCGGATCTCGTCCTTCTTCATGCCCAGATGGCGGGCGACGGCAACGGCGGCCAAAGCGTTCGAGACGTTGTGATTGCCCGGCATCGGCAGGGTGCAGCCCTCGATCACCGCGCCCTCGGCCTGCAGCTGGATGTCAAAGCAGTTGCGCCCGCCCTCGAAGCGCAGGTTCACCGCCCGCACATCGGCCTGGGCGTTGAAACCGAAAGTCACGACGCGGCGGTCGGTGATCTTGCCCACCAGCGCCTGCACCTCGGGGTGGTCGGTGCAGCAGACGGCGAGACCGTAGAACGGGATGCCGGAGACGAAATCGTAAAAGCCCTTGCGCAGGTTCTCGATCGTGCCCCAGTGCTCCATGTGTTCGGGGTCGATATTCGTCACGATGGCGATCGTCGCGGGCAGCCGGTTGAAGGAGCCGTCGCTTTCATCCGCCTCGACCACCATCCATTCCCCCGCCCCGGCCCGCGCGTTCGAGCCGTAGGCATGGATGATGCCGCCGTTGATCACGGTCGGATCAAAGCCGCCCTTGTCGAGCAGCGTCGCCACCATCGTCGTCGTGGTGGTTTTCCCATGCGTGCCCGCCACGGCGATGTTCGAGCGCAGCCGCATCAGTTCCGCCAGCATCTCGGCGCGGCGCACCACGGGCAGATGGCGGCGGCGGGCTTCTTCAAGCTCCGGATTGCCCGGCTTGATCGCCGAGGAAATCACCACCACCGCGGCGGCGCCGATGTTTTCGGCGCGCTGGCCTTCGAAAAACGTCGCGCCCAGTTCCACCAGCCGGTCGGTGATCTTCGACGCTTTCGCATCCGAGCCCTGCACCGAAAAGCCCTGCGTCATCAGCACCTCGGCAATGCCCGACATGCCGATGCCGCCGATGCCGATAAAATGGATGGGGCCCAGCTCTCCGGGCAATTTGGTCGCGTTCATGGGCGGGGTCCTGCAAGCTTTTCGACGATGGTCACGAGCCGCGCCGTGGCATCGGGGATGCCTTCGGCCAGCGCTGCCCGCGCCATTTGCACCGCGCCTTCGGGATTGTCCAGAACAAGCGCGATCTGGCTGGAGAGCGTGGCGACCGAGGCGGCGGTCTCGGGGATCAGGATCGCGGCGCCCGCTTCGGTCAGGCCGCGGGCATTGGCGGTCTGGTGATCGCCCGTCGCGGCGGCATAGGGAATGAGGATCGCAGGCCGCCCGATCACCGAAATGTCGGCGACCGAGGAGGCGCCCGAGCGCGAAATGACGAGCTGGCATTCCGCCAAACGGCGGGGGACATCGGCGAAGAAGGGCGCGACCTCGGCCTCGATGCCCGCGCGTTCATAGGCTTCGGTGACGCGGTCGGCATCTTCGGGGCGGGCCTGATGGGCGACGCGCAGATGGCGGCGCAAGCTCTCGGGCAGCGCGGCAAAGGCGGCGGGAACAAGGTCCGAGAGGATCCGCGCCCCCTGCGAGCCGCCGATCACCAGCACCGACATCGGGTAATCGCCCGGCGGAATATAGGGGGCGCCCGCGCGTTCGACGACGGCGGCGCGGACCGGGTTGCCGGTCGGAGTGCCCTGCACGCCGGGCGGCAGGTCGGTGGGCCAGGTGCCGCAGGCAAAGGCATGGACGCGGCGGGCAAAGACGCGGTTGACCTTGCCCATCACGCCGTTTTGTTCATGGATCGCGCGCGGCACGCCCAGAGCCAGCGCCGAGGCGAGCGCCGGGATCGTCGGATAGCCGCCAAAGCCCACGACGACGGCGGGCCGGTCCAGCAGATTGCGGGCGATCGCCGAAACCATCCCCCCCGCCAGCCGGAACGGCACGGCCAGTTTCGCCAGCACGCCGCCACGGGCAAAGGTGGCCGAGGCCACCTGTTCCACCGGCACCTGCGCCGGAAAGGCCCCGGCATAGCGGGCGCCGCGGGCATCGGTCGAAAGCTTCACCCGCCAGCCGCGGCGGACCATCGCCTCCGCCAGCGCCTGAGCCGGGAACATATGCCCCCCGGTCCCCCCGGCAGCGATCAGAAGCAGAGGCGGTTTCGCGTGATCCATGTCACCCTCCCTCAGGCGGCGGGACGATTGCCGAGAATCCGGGCGATCTCGTTTTGCGGCCGGGTGCGGGTGAGCGCGAGCAGGAAGCCGAGCGCAATGCCCGAGGCGATCACCGAGGAGCCGCCATAGCTGACGAAGGGCAGCGTCATGCCCTTGGCGGGCAAAAGCCGCACCGCCACGCCCATGTTGATCAGCGCCTGCACGCCGAAGGCGAAGGCAAGGCCGGTGCCCGCGATCCGCGCGAAGGGGTCGCGTTCGGCCATCATCCGGCTGAGCGAGCGCAGCACGACGACGGCATAAAGCGCGATGATGCCCAAAACGAGGACAAGGCCGTATTCCTCGGCCGCGACGGCGACGATGAAATCGGTATGGGCGTCGGGCAGCGACCATTTCACCGAACCCTCGCCGACGCCGACGCCGAAGAAGCCACCCTCCTGGATCGCGTTCGTGGCATAGCCGATCTGGGTGCGCGGATCGACCTCGGCCGAAAGAAAGCCGTTGATCCGGCGCGCGACGTGTTCGGACATGTTGTAGGCCATGACCCCGCCCGCGACGGACAGCCCGCCCGCCGCGACCAGCGGCAGGATCGGCGCGCCGGAGACGAAATACATCACCATCCAGGAGAAGAGGATCAGCGAGGCCTGGCCGAAGTCCGGCTGCAGCGCGAGCGTGACGACGATCAGCGCGGTGAGGCAGAAGGAGTAAAGCCGCCCGGGCGGGCCCGCCACTTCCAGCGCGGCGGCCATGAACCAGGCCGAGACGATGACGAAGCCGGGCTTGAGGAATTCCGAGGGCTGGAACGAGGCGAAGCCGAGCGAGATCCAGCGTACCGCGCCCTTGCCGAAATCGGTGCCGATCACCGGCAGCGCCATCAGGGTGAGGAAGGCGAGCGCGAAACCCACGACGCCGATGCGGCGGACCTGCTGCGGGCTCATCATCGAAAGCGCGACCATCACGACAAGGCCGACGCCGCCGAACAGCGCCTGGCGCTTGACGTAATAGAAGGGTTCAAGCCCGTTCTTTTCGGCAAGCGGCACCGAGGCTGCAAGGCCCAGAAGCATGCCGACGCCAAAGAGCGCGAAGACCGCGGTCAGCGCCCATTTGTCGATCGTGCGCCACCAGCGTGGAAGCACGGGATCCGTCGCCCGCAAGGGGACGGTGCCGAAAACCATTTCCGTCATCGCGAAAACCGCTCGTTTGCCTGATCTGCCGAGAAACGCCCGATTATCGGGTCTTGGCGCCGACTTTAGCCCAAGTCGCCCCTTCTGACCAGAGCTTTTGCCGGGCCGCAGCGCGGGGAGGCTTTCGCCCCGGCAGGGCCGGGGCGACCCGCGGGGGCTCCGCCCCCGCACCCCCGGGCGTATTTGCGCCAAGGAAAACCGGGATTGCGGCAAAGGGGCGGCGGCGGCGAAAACGGGGTTGCGCGGGCGCGTGAGCGTGCCATGGTAGCGCCATCACAATCAGGAGACGGGCGATGAAGGTCGGAATCGTGGGCGCGGGGATGGTCGGCTCGGCGGCGGGATTTGCCATCGCGATGCGCGGCGGCGCGTCCGAGGTGGTGTTTGTCGATCGCAACGCGGCCTTAGCGCAGGCCCAGGCCGAGGATATCGGCCATGCCGTGCCCTTCGCGCATCCGGTGAAGCTTGGCGCGGGCGATTACGAGGTGCTGGCGGGGGCGGGCATCGTGATTCTGGCGGCGGGGGTGGCGCAAAAGCCGGGCGAGAGCCGGCTCAGCCTTCTGTCCCGCAATGCCGAGGTGTTTTCCGACGTCATCGCGAAGGTGCGCGCCCATGCCCCCGAGGCGCTGCTGATCGTCGCCTCGAACCCGGTCGACATCATGACCGAGGTGGCGCAGCGGGTCTCGGGCCTGCCGCCCGAACGGGTGATCGGCACTGGCACGCTGCTTGATTCGGCGCGGTTCCGGGCGCTGCTGGCGGGGCATCTGGGGCTGGCGGCGCATTCGGTGCATGGCTTCGTGCTGGGCGAGCATGGCGACAGCGAGGTGCTGGCCTGGTCGAGCGCGCGGGTCGGCGCCGAGCCTTTGGACCGGATCGCGTCACAGCTGGGCGTCGCGATCACCGAGGAGGTGCGGGCGAAGATCGATGCAGGCGTGCGGCAGGCCGCTTACCGCATCATCGCGGGCAAGGGCGCGACCTGGTATGGCATCGGCGCCGGGCTGGCGCGGCTGGTGCAGGCGATCCGCGACGATCAGCGCGCGGTGATGTCGGTCTCGATCCGCTCGCCCGAGGTGGCGGGGATCGCCGATGTGGCGCTGTCGTTGCCGCGGGTGATCGGCGCGGCCGGGGTGGTCTCGACGCTGGTGCCCTCGCTGGATGCGGAGGAATGGGCGGCGCTGCACCGCTCGGCCGCGGTCCTGAAGGAAAGCGCCGAGGGGCTGTGGTGAGCGCTCAGCGCGGGTGAAAGACGAAGGAGCGCATCGAGATCGCGCCCAGATCGATCGTCTCGGTCAGAAAGGTCAGATCGTCGCCCGCATCCGAGGCGCCCGCGATGGTCAGCGTCGGCAGGTAGTGATCGAGGCTCGGATGAGCCTGCTGCAAAAGCGGCCCCAGCCCGGCGCGGTCGGCAAGTGCCGCGAAATCGCGATCGGTCAGCCGACCGGTGAACAGCGCATCGAAGTCCTGTGCGAAATCAAGGGGTTTCGCGTCATCGCCCCAGCTCACCGCGCGCAGGTTGTGCACCACATTGCCCGAGCCGAGGATTAGCACGCCGCGGTTGCGCAGCTCTGACAGGGTGCGGCCGATGGCGAGCTGATGGGCCAGATCGCGGCCCATATCGATCGAGACCTGAAACACCGGCACGTCGGCCTCGGGGTAAAGGTATTTCAGCACCGTCCAGGCGCCGTGATCAAGCCCCCAGGTCTCGTCGCCCGCGGCCCGGTGGCTGGCCAGAAGCGAGACCACCTCGCGCGCCAGCGCCGGAGCGCCCGGGGCCGGATAGCGCTGATCGAAGAGCGCCTGCGGGAAGCCGTAGAAATCATGGATCGTGCGCGGCAGCGCCGAGACATCGACGAGCGTCGTGCCCCGCGTCATCCAATGCGCCGAGACGACCAGGATCGCTTTCGGCCGCGGCAGGCTGCGGCCGAGCGCGGTCCAGGCACGGCTGTTGGCCGTGTCCTCGATCGCGTTCATCGGGCTGCCGTGGCCCAGAAAGACCAACGGCATCCGGTCCGAGGGCGCGAAGCGGTCGCGCAGGGCCGAGAGAGAGGAGACGGGGTGCATGGCTTTCTCCTTGTGCGGACCGCCCGCGGGTCTGGGCCGCGGGCGATGAGGGGCGGTCAGGCGAAGATGCCAAGGCGGCGGCTCAGACCGGGCAGGCGCAGCGCAAAGGCCCCTGCCCCCAAAAGCGCGATCACCAGCTGGATCATCGCCCAGAACAGCGGGAATTCCCAGCCGCCGCCGGTGCCCGAGAACAGCCAGCCGTTGCCCGCATGCACCCAGACCGCGCCCAGCAGCACCGGGATCAGCGCCAGCGCCACCGCCCGCGTGGCGACGCCCAGCACCAGCGCCAGCCCGCCGCCCAGCTCGGCCAGGATCGTCAGATAGGCAAAGGCGCCCGGCAGGCCGAGGCTTTCGAAATAGCCCACCGTGCCCGGGGTGGTGAACACCGTCACCTTGAGCAGCCCATGGGCAAGGAAGGTCACGCCTGAGGTGAGGCGCAACAGCGTGGCGGCATAATCGGCGGCGGCGGGGGGCGTGGTCATCTGGAAAACTCCTGTTCGGGGCCGCCCGACGCGGCCTTGCTGCAACCGGAATAGGCCTTGCGCACCCCGCACAAAATGGCGAATATCCGGAATGACTATCCCTGATTTGTTCCGAATGGGGACCGGATGGACATCACCGAGGAATTGCGGGCCTTTGTCGCCACGGCGCAGACCGGGTCTTTCACCGCCGCCGCCGATCAGCTGGGGGTGTCGAACCGGCTGACCTCGAAATATGTCGCGGAGCTGGAGGCGCGGCTGGGCGTGCGGCTGTTGCAGCGCACCACGCGGCGCGTCGGTCTGACGCCCGCGGGGGCGGATCTTCTGGCCCGGGCGCCGGCGCTGCTCGATGATCTCGACGATCTTCTGGCGGGGGTCTCCGAGGGCTCGCGCGGGTTTTCCGGGGTGATCCGGCTTTCGGCGCCGGTGACGCTGGGCGAGATCTATGTGGGCGGCATGCTGGCGCGGTTCGCCGCGGCGCATCCGGGGTTGCATTTCGATCTGCGGCTGAGCGACCGTTTCGTCGATCTGGCGCGCGACGGGATCGATGTCGCCTTTCGCATCGGCCGCTCGGACATGCTGTCGCTGAAGGCGCGGCGGCTGGGCGAAAGCCGGACCGTGGTGGTGGCGAGCCCCGCCTATCTGGCCGCGCATGGCACGCCCGCGCAGCCCGAGGATCTGGTGCGGCATGATTGCATCGTCGACACCAACCGGCAGCTGCCGCGGCGCTGGCAGTTCCATGCGGGCGGCGCGCTGCGGGAGGGGGCGGTGCGGGAGGTCACGGTGCAGGGCCGGTTTCACGTCAATTCGGCGCGGGCGGCGGCCGAACTGGCAATCGCGGGCCTTGGCATCGCCCATGCGCCGCGGTTCGCGGTCTGCGGCGCGCTGGAGACGGGGGCGCTGGTGCCGGTGCTGACCGGGTTCGACAGCCCGCCCAGCCCGGTCAGCGCGGTCTATCTGGAAGGCCGGGTGTTGCCGCGCAAGCTGCGGGCGCTGATCGATTTCGCCGCCGAGGACATCCGCCATGCCGGGATCCTTTAGCCCCGCCCGGGCGCCGCGTCGGATCGGCAACAGCCCGCGCGGGATTGCCCCGTCACGAAAAAACCAGTTGGCGCCGGGCATGTCCCTTGCCATGCTGCAGCCATGACCCATGTGCCCTTTTTGATCGAAAGCGACCACGCCCGGCTGCGCCACCATCTGCGCGGCATCCGCATCATCGAGCTGCGCCAGATCGGCGGCACGCCCGAACACGGCGCCGAAATGATGGCGCATCTGGAAAGCCTTGGCTTTGCGGTGAAATTCCGCAAGCTTGAACGGATGTCGCCGCCGCCGCTTCTGCGCATGGCCTTCCGCTATCCCGGCCCCGGCACCGCCGAAATGACGATCGCCCCCGACGTCGGCGCCTGAGGCGCCGGGGCGCCCCCGACGTCGGCGCCAGAGGGCGCCGGGGCGCCCTCTGACCTCGGCCGCTGATCCGGCCTAGTTTTCACCGCATCGGCCCTTGCAACCGGGCCGCAAAACCCCGATTTTGCCCCGGTACTCGCAAGGAGAGGCGCATGGCCCTGCCGGTTCGCAGTCAAATCACCATCTGGGGCCTCACGGCCGCGGTGTTTGTTCTGGTGCTTTGGAAACTGGGCGACGTGCTCTTGCCCTTTCTGGTGGGCGGCGCCATCGCCTATTTCCTCGATCCGCTGGCCGACCGGCTGGAGCGGCTGGGGCTGAGCCGGGCGCTGGCCACCACCACCATCGCGCTGATCGCCACGCTGGGCATCGTCATTCTGGCGCTGGCCGTGGCGCCGCTTCTGGTGCGCCAGCTCATCGGTCTGGTCGAGACCGCCCCGGTCATCGCCACCAGATTGCAGGGGTTTCTGACCTCCACCTTCCCCTCGATGATGGAACATGGCTCGATCATCAATGAATCGCTGACCAGCCTCGGCAATGCGATCAAGGCGCGCGGCGGGGAACTGGCGCAGGGGATCCTGTCCTCGGCGATGACGCTGGTGAATGCGGTGGTCTTCCTCGTCGTCGTGCCGGTGGTGACCTTTTACATGCTGCTCGACTGGGACCGGATGGTGGCGCAGATCAACACGCTTCTGCCGCTCGACCATGCGCCGACGATCCGGCAGCTGGGCCGCGACATCGACCGGGTGCTGTCGGGCTTCGTGCGCGGGCAGGTCTCGGTCTGCCTGATTCTGGGCGCGTTCTATGCCGCCGCGCTGATGGCGGCGGGGCTGAGCTTCGGTCTGCTCGCAGGCGCCATCGCCGGGGCGCTGACCTTCATTCCCTATGTCGGCGCGCTGGTCGGCGGCGCGCTGGCGATCGGGCTGGCGCTGTTTCAATTCTGGGGCGACTGGATGTCGATCGGCCTTGTCGCCGGGATCTTCGCCATCGGCCAGTTTCTGGAAGGCAACGTGATCACCCCGCGGCTGGTCGGCAATTCGGTGGGGCTGCATCCGCTGTGGCTGATCTTCGCGCTCTCCGCCTTTGGCACGCTTTTCGGCTTTGTCGGCATGCTGGTCGCGGTGCCGGTCTCGGCGGTGATCGGCGTGCTGATCCGCTTCGCGATCGATCATTACCGGCAGGGGCGGCTGTACCGCGGCCTTGCCGGGCTGGACGATACGCCGACGACGCTCTCCGACGCCACCGAGACCAAGGCCTGACATGACCCGCCAGTTGCCCCTGCCGCTGCCGGTGCGCGTCGCCGAAGGACGCGAGGATTTCTTCGTCGCCCCGGCCAATGCGCTGGCCTTGAGCCTACTTGATGCGCCCGAAACCTGGGCGCAGGGCCGGATGCTGCTTCTGGGCCCCGAGGGCGCGGGCAAAAGCCATCTGGCGGCGATCTGGGCGTCCGAGCGCGGCGCGGTGATCCGCCCCGCCGCCGATCTGCGCCCCGAGGCGGTGGCCGATCTGGCCGCGACCGGCGCCGTGGTGATCGAGGATGCGCAGCATCTGGCCGGGCGGGCGGCGGCGGAACAGGCGCTGTTTCACCTGCTGAACCTGACCGCGGCCGAGGGCGGGCGCTGCCTGATCACCGCGCCCACCCCGCCGCGCGACTGGGGCGTGGCGCTGCCCGATCTGAAAAGCCGCCTTGATGCGACGCAATCGGTCCGCATCGCGCCGCCCGACGAGGCGCTGCTGGCCGCCGTGCTGGTCAAGCTTTTCGCCGACCGGCAGCTGACGGTGCCGCAAAGCCTGATCGACTGGCTGGTCTTGCGGATGGAACGCGCGCTGGGCACCGCGCGGGCGGTGGTGGAGGCGCTTGACGCAAGGGCTTTGGCCGAGGGCCGCGCAATTACCCGTGCGATGGCCGCCGAAGTGCTGGACAGGCTGCAAGGCTGAAGCCAAACTGTCATCGCGCCGTCACAATCGAAAAGCATAAGCGCCCCATGACACTCGCCGATTTCCTCTCCGCCCCCTACCCCGCCCCCGTCACCATCCCGGACGAAGAACGCACCGGGCCAAAGCGGTTCTTCAACCGGGAATTGAGCTGGCTCGCCTTCAACTGGCGGGTTCTGGAAGAGGCGGAAAATCCGCGCGTGCCGCTTCTGGAACGGCTGCGCTTCCTGTCGATCTCGGCCAACAATCTGGACGAATTCTACACCGTCCGCGTCGCCGGGCTGATGGAGCTGGTGCGCGAACGCAACGTCGTGCCCTCGGATGACGGGCTGACACCGGCGGAACAGCTGGTGCTGATCAACGCCGATGCGCGCAAGCTGATGGAAACGCAGCAGATCACCTTCAACCGGCTGCGCCGCGAGATGGAGACCGAGGGCATCCAGCTGCTGACCCGCACCAAGATCAACGCCCGCGACCGCGCCTTTCTGTCCGAGCATTTTCTGGCCAATGTCTTCCCGGTGCTCTCGCCCTTGGCGATCGACCCGGCCCACCCCTTCCCCTTCATTCCGAACACCGGCTTCTGTCTGGCGCTGGAACTGGAACGCGAGATCGACAAGCGCCGGATGCAGGCGCTGCTGCCGATCCCGCAGCAGATCGCCCGCTTCGTGCGCCTGCCCGGCGAGGCCCGCTTCCTGCCGCTCGAAGAATTGCTTTTGCTGCATCTGGGGATGCTTTTCCCCGGCTATGCCGACACCGGCCATTGCGCCTTCCGGGTGCTGCGCGACAGCGATCTTGAGGTCGAGGACGAGGCCGAAGATCTGGTGCGCGAGTTCGAAACCGCGCTGAAACGCCGTCGCCGCGGTCAGGTGATCCGGCTGAAGATCTCGGCGGGCGCCCCCGAGGCGCTGCGCCGTCTGATCATGGACGAATTGCAGGTCGCCCCCGATGCGGTGGTCGAGGTCAAGGGCCTGCTCGGCATCGCCGATCTGTCGCAGCTGGTGCTCTCAAGCCGCCCCGACCTGCTTTGGCCGCCGTTTTCCCCGCGCGTGCCCGAACGGGTCGAGGATCACGCGGGCGACATGTTCGCGGCGATCCGGCAGAAAGACATCCTGCTGCATCACCCCTACGAGACCTTCGATCTGGTGATCCGCTTCCTCAATCAGGCGGCGCATGACCCGAACGTGCTGGCGATCAAGCAGACGCTCTACCGCACCTCCAAGGACAGCCCCGTGGTGGATGCCCTGTGCGAGGCGGCCGAGGCGGGCAAGTCGGTGACCGCACTGGTGGAGTTGAAGGCGCGGTTCGACGAGGCGGCGAACATCCGCCAGTCGCGGCGGCTCGAACGCTCCGGGGCGCATGTGGTCTATGGCTTCATGCATCTGAAAACCCATGCGAAAATCTCGACCGTGGTGCGGCGCGAGGGCGATGCGCTGGTCACCTACACGCATTATGGCACCGGCAACTACCACCCGATCACCGCGCGGATCTATACCGATCTGAGCTTCTTCACCTGCGATGCGCAGCTGGGCCGTGACGCGACCAAGGTCTTCAATTATCTCTCGGGCTATGTGCAGCCCGCGGGGTTGGAAAACCTCGCGATCTCGCCGATCACGCTCAAGCCGCGGCTGCTGGAGCTGATCGCCGCCGAGATCGACCATGCCAAAGCCGGGCGCCCGGCCGAGATCTGGGCAAAGATGAACAGCCTGATCGACCCCGAGGTGATCGACGCGCTTTATGCCGCCTCGAATGCCGGGGTGAAGATCTCGATCGTCACCCGCGGCATCTGCGGCGTGCGGCCCGGCATCAAGGGCCTGTCGGAAAACATCCGGGTCAAATCCATCGTCGGGCGGTTCCTGGAACATTCCCGCATCGTCTGTTTCGGCAATGGCCACGGCCTGCCCTCGGATCAGGCGCGGGTCTTCATGTCCTCGGCCGACTGGATGGGCCGCAACCTGACGCGGCGGGTCGAAACCCTGGTCGAGGCGAAGAACGAGACGGTGAAGGCGCAGATCGTGGGCCAGATCATGACCGCGAACATGGCCGATACGGCGCAAAGCTGGCTTTTGGGCCCCGACGGTCACTACACCCGCCATCTGCCTGAAGGGAAAGAGCTTTTTTCCTGCCATCATTACTTCATGGAAAATCCGTCGCTCTCGGGGCGGGGCTCGGCGGGGGCAAAGGACGTTCCTGCCCTTGCCCATTCCCCCCTGGACACGATAGCGTGATATCGCTCACACCGTAACGACTCAGCAGGCTGCCCGATGATCGCAAAGACCGTTGCCCCGCACTCGGACAACGAGGACTGGGATCCTTTCGGGCGCGAGCTTTTCGATGACCCGTCCGCGCGGGCGCTCTCGCGCGTCGGCGTCGTCGATGTCGGCTCGAACTCGGTGCGGATGGTGGTCTTTGACGGCGCCGCCCGCTCGCCCGCCTATTTCTACAACGAAAAGGTGATGGCGGGGCTGGGTCAGGGGCTGGCGGAAACCGGGATGCTGTTCCCGAAGGGCCGCGCCCGGGCGCTGGCGGCGCTGAAGCGCTTTGCGCTTCTGGCCAAGGGCATGGAGATCGGGCCGCTGACCTGCGTCGCCACCGCCGCGGTGCGCGAAGCCAAGGACGGCCCGGCGTTTCAAAAGCAGGTCGAGCAGGAAACCGGCCTCAGGCTGCATGTGATCGACGGCGCCGAGGAGGCGCGGCTTTCGGCGCAGGGCGTGCTGGTCGGCTGGCCCGAGGCGCAGGGGATCATCTGCGACATCGGCGGAAACTCGATGGAACTGGCGGTTCTGGGCGGCGGCAAGGTGGGCGCGCGGGCGACTTCGCCGCTCGGTCCGTTCCGGCTGCAGCAGGTCAAGGGCGGCCGCAAGGAGCTGACCGCGCATATCCGCGAACACATGGCGAAGCTGGCCGCCGCGGTCGGGCTGGGCCATGAGCGGCTCTATCTGGTCGGCGGCTCGTGGCGGGCGATTGCGCGGCTGGACATGGAACGGCGCAACTATCCGCTGCTGGTCTTGCACGAATACCGGATGGATCCGGAGAACCTGTTGAAAACGCTCGACTGGGTGGCCAAGCAGGACATGGCGGCGCTGCGCGCGAAGACCGGCACCTCGGAAGCGCGAATGGAGCTGGTGCCCTTGGCCGCGATGGTGCTGCGCGAGCTGATCGAGACCTTCAAGCCCAGGGAAATCGACGTTTCCTCCTATGGCATCCGCGAGGGGCTGCTCTACGAAAAGATGCCCGACAAGCTGCGGGCGCGCGATCCCCTGATCGAGGCCTGTCGCCATGCCGAACGCACGATGTCGCGGCTGCCGGGCTTCGGCAAGCGGCTGCATGCCTTCATCCAGCCGCTCTTCGGCGAGGTCTCGCCCAAGCGCTACCGGCTGATCCGGGCGGCCTGCCTGCTTCATGACACCACCTGGCGCACCCATCCCGATTACCGCGCCGAAGCCTGTTTCGACAATGTCACCCGCGCCAACATGGCGGCGCTGAGCCATCCCGAACGGGTGTTTCTGGGGGTGTCTCTGCTGCATCGCTACAAGAATTCGCGCGCAGGCAGCCGGTTCGAGCCGCTCTTCTCGCTGCTGTCGCCCGAACAGCTGCGCGAGGCGGAGATCCTGGGCAAGGCGATGCGCTTTGGCGCGATGTTTTCGATCCAGGATCCGGGCGATGCCGGGGAGCTGGACTACAACGCGACGACGAATGCGATCGAGCTGCGGCTGACGAAACGCGGCGCGGGGCTTTTCGGCGAGGTGGCCGAGGCCCGGTTCGCCGCGCTGGCCGCGGCGATGAAGGCCACGCCGATGGTGGTGCTGCCGGGCTGAGGCGGCCGATTTGGCGAAGGCCATCGCCTTCGCCACGCCTTGACATGGTCCCGTGACCCCCGAGTGCTTCAGGCACTCGGGCAGCGCCCGCCCCGCCCATGGCGGGCGCTTCTCGCCCGCCGGGCCGGGCGCTGCCCTCTGTCACGCTTGCGGAAACGGTCTTGTCACCGCCGCTGTGCCACGGGCGGGGAAAGGCAATGCCTTTCCTGTTCCGCCCGATCCTTCGCGGCAAACGGGCTACAGATCCGTCACCGGCCCCGGCATCGCCGGCTTCGCCCGGTCATCGGGCGCGGGCAAGGGCGGCGGCTTCGGCGCATCCGGCAGGCGGCGGATCACGATATCGCCGTTCGGCAGCCGCTCGGGCGCCTGATAGTTCCGCACATCGTCGATCAGCGCCAGGATCTCGCGCAGCTTCGGCCCAAGCTTGTCGGCGGCTTCGCCCAAGCCCTTTTGCATGTCCTCGATCTGGGGCGCCATTTCCTCAAGCAGCCCGCGCAGGAACATGTCCGCGCCCCGCTCCACCAGTGACTTGCCCGCCGCCATGTCATCGCGCGGGCTCGGCGCGGGCACCTCCGCCACCGGGGGCGGCACGGGGGGCGGCACGGGTTGCGGCGCCTCCTCGGCCCAGACGAACCAGCCGCCCAAAGCAAGGGCGAGCGCGGCAGAGGCCAAAAGAAGCGGTTGCGGTTTCATGCCGCCAATATAAGCGCCTCAAAGCGCCAAATCCACCGAGACCGGAAAATGATCCGAGGCCTGCAGCAAGGCCTCGCGCAGGTCCGCCAGCTGATAACAGCCAGGATCGTCAAACGGATGCCAGATCCGCCATTTCGGTGCATGCGCGCACAGATCGGGCGAAAGCGCGATATAATCCAGCATCGCCGACAAGAACCGCCCCGGCGGCGGCTCGGGGATGAAGAACCGCGCCGAGGCGGGCAGCGCCGTCGTCTTGCCGCGCGGCAGCCTTGCATGCGGGTCATGCAGCTGCCGCGCGGGCGGCCCGCCGGTGCCCAGCACGATTTCAAGCCCCGAACGGCCGAACAGCGCCTCGTATTCGTCCAGCCCGGGCCCGTCGTTGAAATCGCCCAGCACGATCAGGCTTTCGCCCGCGTCCAGAACGTCGTCGACCCGACGGCGCAGCCACAGACATTGCGCCAGCTGCTTGCGGCGGTTCTCGATCCCCAGCCGCACCTCGGCGGCCGGATCATTCGCCCCATGCGGCGCCTTCGATTTCAGATGCACCCCGATCAGCCGCAGCCGCCTGCCCGCCGCGGGGCCGGTCAGAACCTCCAGCTGCACTTCCAGCGGCGGTTTCGAAAACCGCACCGTATCCAGCCGGTCATCGACATCGAGATCGATCTTCAGCGACCGATCAAACCGCGGCGCGGTGGCGCTGCCCTCGGCGGGATCATGCGACAGGCGCAGCACTTCGGGGTCATAAAGCGCGGCGATTTCCTGCTGCGTGTCATTGGCAAAGCCCATCACCGCGCGCCGCTGCCGCAGCCCGAATTTCGCCGCAAAGGCTTCCAGCATCGGCACGGTCTTGCGGCGGGTGTTGTCGTCGGGGGCCTCGACGATGACGATGCAATCGGCGTCCAGCGCGGTGAAAACGATGCCAAGCGCGCCCAGCTGCTCGGCCCGGGTCACGCCATACCGCCCGGACTCCCCCGCATCTTCCAGAATCCGCCCGCGCCGGTCAAAAAGCGCGGTGAACCATTCGACATTGTAACAGGCGATCCGCATCAGAGCGCCGCCTGTTTCGCCCCGGCCGAAATTTCTGCCCAGGCGCGGTTGAGCGCGATGATCCGCTCCTCGGCCAGTTTCACCGCCTCGGGCGGCAGGCCGCGCGCCATCGCACGATCCGGATGGGCCTCGCGCACCATCGCCTTCCAGCGCGCCCGCGCCGCCGCCAGATCCGATCCCGGCGCCAGTTCCAGCACCGACCAGGGATCGGGCGCGGCATCGGCCACATAAGTCGCGCGGATCGAGCGGAAACAGGCCTCGTCCAGCCCGAAGATCGCGGAGACCTCGCGCAGGAAGGCATCCTCGTTGTCGTGATATTCGCCATCGGCCAGCGCGATGGTGAAAAGCCCTTCCAGCAGATCCTGCAGCACCGGCGCGCCGGGGCCGAACATCGCCACGATCTTGCGCGCATAGGCGTCAAAGCCCGCCACATCGGTCCGCGCCATGTCGAAGACGCGGGCGGCATTCTGTTCTTCCTCGGGCGGGATCACGAAGACGCGGCGAAAGGCCGTCACCTCGTCGCGGGTGACGCGGCCATCGGCCTTGGCCATCTTGGCGCCCAGCGCGATCACCGCGATGGTGAAGGCGACGGTGCGTTCGGGCGGGGTTTTCAGATGGTCGAAAACCGCCGAAAGCCCCTCGCCCCGGGCGAGAGCCGAAAGCGCCTCGCCAATGCGGGCCCAAAGGGAAAGCGGCTTGTCCATGGCGCCAGTCTAAACGGTCAGAGCAGCTTTTGCATCAGCACAAGGTCGATAAAACGGCCGAATTTGTATCCGGCCCCGGCGATCCGCCCGGCCTCGGCATAGCCCACCGCGGCGTGAAAGCGCAGACCGGCCGGGTTTTCCGCCGACACCCCCGCCACCATCAGATGCGCGCTCCGCGCGCGGGCATGGTCCTCGATCGCCGCCATCAACGCCCGGCCGACGCCCTGCCCCCGCGACGCCTCGGACAGGATGATCGTGTGTTCCATCGAGCGCGCATAGCCAAGCCCCTTGCGGAACTGGTCATAGCTGGCAAAGCCCGCCACCGCGCCGCCGATCTCGGCCACCAGAAAGGCGCGGTCGTCGGCCTGCCGGGCGGCGATCTGCGCGGTCAGGCTCTCGACCGTATGCGGCGTCGGCGAGAAGCCCACGGTGGCGGTTTCGATCAGCGGATTCCAGAAGCCAAGAATGGCCGGAACATCGGCGGGGGTGGCGGGGCGGATCATCGGGCATCTCCTTTCGCGCACCATGGCCCGGGGCCGCCGCAGATGCAATCGGCGCCAGAGTCGCGAAAACGACGGGCCAAGGGTCGATTTTTCTTGCACCCGGGGTCTCAACCCCCATTTTCGAACAAGCAACAACGAGAGGAGCGCCCGTGCTGAGACGGATCGAGACACTTTTCGCGCATGAGGCCGCCGGCGGCATCATGCTGATCTTGGCAACGGTGGTGGCGCTGATCCTGGCGAATTCCGAGCTTGCGGCGCTTTACACGCAGGTTCTGCACCTGAAATTCACCGTCGCGCTGGGCGAGACGGGGCTGTCGAAACCCTTGATCCTTTGGATCAACGACGGGCTGATGGCGATCTTTTTCCTGCTGGTCGGGCTGGAGCTGAAACACGAGCTGCGCGCGGGGCGGCTGAAGACGCCCTCGAATGTGGTGCTGCCCGGGGTGGCGGCGCTGGGCGGGATGATCGCGCCCGCGCTGATCTATCTCGCCTTCACCTGGTCCGATCCGTTGCACCGCACCGGCTGGGCGATCCCGACGGCGACCGACATCGCCTTTGCGGTGGGGGTGGTGGCGCTCTTGGGACCGCGGGTGCCGCCGGCGCTGAAGCTGTTCTTGCTGACGCTGGCGATCCTCGATGACCTTGGCGCCATTCTGGTGATCGCGCTGTTCTACACCGCGACGCTGAAGCCGATCTATCTGGCGCTGGCGCTGATCCCGATCGCGCTGATGGCGCTGCGGCTTTGGTTTGGCGCGCATCGGATCGCGCCGACGCTGATCCTTGGCGCGGTGCTTTGGGTGCTGGTGCTGAAATCGGGGGTGCATGCGACGCTGGCGGGGGTGATCACCGCCTTCTTCCTGCCGATCCGCGACCGCTTCGGCAAATCGCCGCTGCATGCGCTGGAACATGGGCTGGCGCCCTATGTCGCCTTCCTGATCGTGCCGATCTTCGCGCTGGCCAATGCGGGCGTCAACCTGAGCGGCCTTGGCCTGGCCGATCTGGCCGCGCCGCTGCCGCTTGCCATCGCGCTGGGCCTGGTGGTGGGCAAGCAGCTGGGCGTCTTTGGCGCCACTTTCGCGCTGGTGAAACTGGGCTTTGCCCGCCTGCCCGAGGGCACCGGCTGGCTGCAGCTTTACGGCATCTCGGCGCTGGCGGGGATCGGCTTCACCATGTCGCTCTTCATCGGCTCGCTGAATTTTGAAACCGATGTCGAAATGAACGCGGTGCGGCTGGGTGTTCTGGCGGGCTCGCTGGTCTCGGCGCTGATGGGCTTTGCCGTGCTGCGCCTTGCGCCGCTGCGCGCGGAGCCCGCCCGATGAGCCGCCCCGGCCCGGGCAGCCCCGCCGCCGCCGTCAATCCGCCGATTTCGGCGATAGCGGCTTTCCCCGCGCGGGGGCTTTGCCTATATGGGCTGAAACCGGGCTCGGAGCCGAGTCGCGGCAGCATCATCATGGGAACGGCGATATGAGCGGGTGGGGCGGAATCTTCTCTTCCGACATGGCAATCGACCTTGGGACGGCGAATACGCTGGTCTATGTCAAGGGCAAGGGCATCGTGCTGAACGAGCCCTCGGTGGTGGCCTATCACGTCAAGGACGGCAAGAAACAGGTCCTGGCCGTGGGCGAGGATGCCAAGCTGATGCTCGGCCGGACCCCCGGCTCGATCGAGGCGATCCGGCCGATGCGCGATGGCGTGATCGCCGATTTCGACAGTGCCGAGGAAGTGATCAAGACCTTCATCCGCAAGGTCCACAAGCATTCCACTTTCTCGAAGCCGAAGATCCTCGTTTGCGTGCCGCATGGCGCGACGCCGGTTGAAAAGCGTGCGATCCGGCAATCGGTGCTGTCGGCGGGCGCGCGTCGCGCCGGTCTGGTGGCGGAACCGATCGCGGCGGCGATCGGCGCGGGCATGCCGATCACCGATCCCACGGGGAACATGGTCGTCGATATAGGGGGAGGCACCACCGAAGTCGCGGTGCTCTCGCTCGGCGACATCGTTTACGCGCGCTCGGTCCGCGTCGGCGGCGACCGCATGGACGAGGCGATCATCTCCTATCTGCGCCGCAATCTGAACCTTTTGATCGGCGAATCCACCGCCGAGCGGATCAAGACCACGATCGGCACCGCGCGCATGCCCGATGACGGCCGCGGTGCCAGCCTGCTGGTGCGGGGGCGTGATTTGCTCAACGGCGTGCCGAAGGAAATGGAAATCAATCAGGCCCAGGTCGCCGAGGCGCTGGCGGAACCCGTGCAACAGATCTGCGATGCGGTGATGCAGGCGCTGGAAACCACGCCCCCCGATCTGGCCGCCGACATCGTCGACCGCGGCGTGATGCTGACCGGCGGCGGCGCGCTGCTGGGCGAGCTGGATCTGTCCTTGCGCGAACAGACCGGGCTCTCGATTTCCATCGCCGATCAGCCGCTCAATTGCGTGGCTCTGGGCACCGGCAAGGCGCTGGAATACGAAAAGCAACTGCGGCATGTGATCGACTACGACAGCTGAGGCCCTGCCCAGTTCCAGTCGTGACCGGAGGCTTGCGTGGCACGAGACCGCGACGAGGACTATGCCGGACCGCTGCGCCGCATCCTGATTGCGGTGCTGGCGGTCGGGCTTGCCCTTTCTTTCCTTTTGTGGCGCATCGACGGCCCGCGGGTCGAGCGCTTGCGCTCGACCTTTGTCGACCGTTTCGTGCCGACCTTCGACTGGGCGATGGTGCCGGTGACGAAGGCGCTTGGCATGGTCGAGGGCTTTCAAAGCTACGCCCGCATTTACGAACAAAATCAAGAGCTTCGCCGTGAACTTCAGCAGATGAAGGCGTGGAAGGAGGCGGCGGTGCAGCTGGAGCAGCAAAACGCCAAGCTGCTGGCGCAAAACCAGGTGCGGCTGGATCCGAAGCTGACCTCGGTTTCGGGGGTGGTGCTGGCCGACAGCGGCAGCCCGTTCCGGCAATCGGTGCTGCTCAACGTCGGCTCGCGCGATGGCATCGTCGACGGCTGGGCGACGATGGACGGGCTGGGGCTGGTGGGCCGCATTTCCGGCGTCGGCAAGACGACAAGCCGGGTGGTTCTGCTGACCGATACCGCGTCGCGCGTGCCGGTGACGATCCAGCCCGCCGGGCAGCGCGCGCTGCTGGCGGGCGACAATTCGACCCTGCCGCCGCTCGATTTCCTCGAAAACCCCGATCTGGTGCGGCCGGGCGACCGGGTCGTGACCTCGGGCGATGGCGGGGTGTTCCCGGCCGGGCTGCTGGTCGGCCAGGTCGTGCAGGGGCAGGACCGCCGGTTGCGCGTGCTTCTGGCCGCCGATTACCAACGCCTTGATTTCCTGCGCGTCCTGCGCTCGCATCCGGCCGAGCGGATCAAGGACGTCGGCCCGCTCGTGCCGCCGCCCGCCATCGAGCCCCTGCCCCCCGCCGCCTCCGGGGGCGAGGATGGTTGACCCCGTCACCTCGCGCCGGCTGGCGCATGCGGCGCTTTATCTTGGCCTGGTGCTGATCATCCTGTTTTTGCGGATGCTGCCGATCAACCCGGTCTCGGACGGGTTTCCGGGCCCGGACCTGACGCTGGCGCTGACGCTGGCCTGGGTGATGCGCCGCCCCGATTACCTGCCCGCAGCGCTGATCGTCGTGGCCTTCCTGCTGGAAGATTTCATCTATTGGCGCCCGATCGGGCTTTGGACGCTGATCGTTCTGGGCGGCACCGAATTCCTGCGCGCGCGCGAGGAAAGCTCGCGCGATCTGCCCTTCGTGCTGGAAGCGGTGCTGATCGGCTCGGTGATGGTGGGGATGCTGCTGGCGAACCGCTTCATCCTGGGCCTGGTCATGGTCGAGCAACCGCCGCTCGGTCGCGAAGTTTTGCGCATGCTGGCGACCTTTGTCGCCTATCCTTTCGTCGTGGCGCTGTCGGCGCTGGCCTTCGGGCTGCGCCGCGCCGCGCCGGGCGAGGTCGACGACCTCGGGCGGCCGTTGTGAACGGGGGGGCGGCAAGATGCTGAAGGGGCTCAGACGGCGCAGCCAGGCCAGTGCGCAGGCCAGCCGCACGACGATCACCCGCCGCGCGCTGATGCTGGGCGGCGCGCAAGTGGCGATGGTGGCGGCGCTCGGGCTGCGGATGCGGCACATGCAGCTGGAACGCGCCGATGAATTCCGCATGCTGGCGGATGGCAATTCGATCAAGATCCGGCTGATCCCGCCCGCGCGCGGGCTGATCTATGACCGCAACGGCCTGCTTGTGGCGGGCAACGAACAGAATTACCGCGTGACGATGACGCGCGAGGATGCCGAGGACGTGCCGGGGGAACTGGCCGCGCTGCGCCAGCTGATCCCGATGACCGATGCGGAGGCCGGGGAGCTGCTGACGGAGATCGCCCGCCGTCCGCCGAATGCGCCGATCACCATCGCCGACCGGCTGAGCTGGGAGGAATTCTGTTCGGTCTCGATCAACACCCCCGCCCTGCCCGGCGTGACCCCCGAGGTCGGCCTGTCGCGGCATTACCCGCATGGGCCCGATTTCGCGCATGTGCTGGGCTATGTCGGGCCGGTGTCGGATTACGACCTGTCGAAGCTGGAAAACCCCGATCCGCTGCTGCGCATCCCGCGCTTCCAGCTGGGCAAGTCGGGGATCGAGGCGAAACTGGAAGACGAGCTGCGCGGCACCGCCGGGCAGCGCCGGGTCGAGGTGAATTCGGCCGGGCGCGAGATGCGCGAACTCAGCCGCCGCGAGGGCGATCCGGGCGTGGCCTTGCAGCTGACACTGGATGCGCGGCTGCAGAATTTCGCGCTGCAGCGGCTGGCCGGGGAAAGTGCGGCCGCGGTGGTGATGGATGTGACGAACGGCGACATCATGGCGATCGCCTCGGCGCCGTCCTTTGATCCGAACTTGTTCGTGCGCGGGATTTCCGGCGCCGATTACGGCGCGCTGATGGAAAACGACCACCGGCCGCTGGCCGACAAGACGGTGCAGGGCGTCTATCCGCCCGGCTCGACCTTCAAGCTGGTGACGCTGCTCGCCGCGCTCGAAGCCGGGGTCGTCAGCCCCGAGGAGACCGTCTATTGCCCGGGCTACATGACCGTGGGCGGGCGGCGCTTCGGCTGCTGGAAACATTCGGGCCATGGCCGGGTGAATGCGGTCTACAGTCTCGAGCAAAGCTGCGACACCTATTACTACGAGGTCTCGCAGCGCGTCGGCATCGAGGCGATCGCGGCGATGGCGAAGCGGCTCGGCATCGGCGTCAAGCATGACCTGCCGATGTCGGCGGTGGCCGAGGGCAATGCGCCGACGAAGGACTGGAAGCTGAAGCGGCACGGCAAGGACTGGCTGATCGGCGACACGATCAACGCCTCGATCGGGCAGGGTTACGTGCTTGCCTCGCCGTTGCAGCTGGCCGTGATGGTGTCGCGCGTCGCCTCGGGCCGGGCGGTGGTGCCGCGGCTGGTGCGGGCGCGCAACGGGGTCGAGGTGCCCGCCCCCGAGGCGCCGAAGCTCGACATCGATCCGGCGCATCTGGCCGTGGCGCGGCGCGGCATGTGGGCCGTCGTGAACGGCTCGCACGGGACCGCGGGCGGATCGAAGGTCGTCTTGCAGGACTGGCTTATGGCAGGCAAGACCGGCACCTCGCAGGTGCGCTCGGCCGTGGTCAACAACAAGGCCGTGCCCTGGGAGCAGCGCGACCATGCGCTCTTCGTCTGCTTCGCCCCGGTGGCCGATCCGAAATATGCGGTGGCGCTGATCGTCGAACATGGCGGCGGCGGCTCGTCGGCGGCGGCGCCGATCGCGCGCGACATCCTGCTGTTCGCGCTGGCGGGCGGGCTGCCGCCTCTGGCCGCCTATCCGGCGGCGCAGCGCGAGACGGTGAAAAGCCGCTTCGAGGGGCTGGACCTGATCGATCCGGCGCATTTCGCCGCGCCGACCCGTGGCCGGGCCTGAGGGGGCGCGATGAGTTACCTTGAAAACAACCTCAAGACGATCCCCTCCGGGCCGACGAAGATCCTGTTCCTGAACTGGCCGCTGATCTTTCTTTTGACCGCGGTGGCGGGGACCGGCTTTCTGATGCTCTATTCCGTCGCCGGGGGCAACGTCGAGACCTGGGCCGAGCCGCAGATGAAGCGCTTCGGCGTCGGTCTGGTGGCGATGATCGCGGTCGGGCTGACGCCGATCTGGTTCTGGCGCAACGTCTCGGGGGTGATCTACACGATCGCGCTGTTGCTGCTTCTGGCGGTGGAATTCGTCGGCGATATCGGGATGGGGGCGCAGCGCTGGCTCGATCTTGGCCCCCTGCGGCTGCAACCTTCGGAGATCATGAAGATCGGTCTGGTGATGCTTTTGGCGGCCTATTACGACTGGCTGCCCGCCGAAAAGGTCTCCAGCCCGATCTGGGTGGCGCTGCCGGTGGCGCTGATCCTGATGCCGACATTCCTCGTGCTGACCCAGCCCGACCTTGGCACGGCGGTGATGCTGACCTTGGGCGGCGGTTTCGTGATGTTCGCGGCCGGGGTCAGCCTTTGGTATTTCGGCACCATCATCGCGCTGGTCGTGGGGCTGGTGGCGGCGGTGCTGGAAAGCCGCGGCACCTCGTGGCAGCTGCTGCATGACTATCAGTTCAAGCGCATCGACACTTTCCTGGACCCATCCGCCGATCCCTTGGGCGCGGGCTACAACATCATGCAGGCACAGATTGCGCTGGGCTCGGGCGGCTGGTCGGGGCGGGGCTACATGCAGGGCACGCAAAGCCATCTGAACTTCCTGCCGGAAAAGCACACCGACTTCATCTTCACCACGCTGGCCGAGGAATTCGGCTTCATCGGCGCCTTTGGGCTCTTGTCGCTTTATGTCGGCATCATCGCCTTCGCCACCTATACCGCGCTCTCGACCAAGGACCGCTATGCCTCGCTCGTCTCGCTCGGCGTCGCGGGGACGTTCTTTTTCTTCTTCGCCATCAACATGGGAATGGTGATGGGGCTGATGCCGGTGGTGGGGGTGCCGCTGCCGATGGTCAGCTATGGCGGCACCGCGATGATGATCCTTCTGGCCGCCTTCGGCCTTGTGCAAAGCGCCCATGTCCACCGACCGAGGTAAATCATGCTGACCGTCCTTTTCGCCGACCGGATCGAGAATTGGCCCGCCTATGAGGGGGCGCTGACCGCCGCCCTGGCCGAAGCGGGCCTCGCCGCGCGGCTGGTGCTGCCGCCGGTCGATCCGGGATCGGTCGATTACATCGTCTACAGCCCGCGCGGCCCGGTGCAGGATTTCACCGCCTATACCCGCACGAAAGCGGTGCTGAGCCTTTGGGCCGGGGTGGAACGCGTCGTGGGCAACCCCACGCTGACGCAGCCCTTGTGCCGGATGGTCGATCAGGGGCTCGAACGCGGCATGGTCGAATGGGTGACGGGCCATGTGCTGCGCGCCCATCTGAACATCGACTTTTTCCTGTCGCATCAAGACGGTATCTGGCGGCAGGCGGGGCATGTGCCGCCCTTGGCGCAAGATCGCTCGGTCGTGGTACTGGGCCTTGGCGCCCTGGGTGGCGCCTGTGCGACGACGCTTGCGGCGCTGGGCTTCAAGGTGACGGGCTGGAGCCGGACGCCGAAGATCCTGCCCGGGATCACCTGTCTTGCGGGGGCCGAGGGGCTGCGCGAGGCGCTCTCGCGCGCCGAAATCCTCGTCACCGTGCTGCCGAACACGCCCGAGACGACCGACCTTCTGAACGCGACAACGCTGGCGCTGCTGCCCCGCGGCGCGGTGATCCTGAACCCCGGCCGCGGCACGCTGATTGACGATGCCGCGCTTCTGGCGGCGCTGGAGACCGGACAGATCGGCCATGCGACGCTGGATGTGTTCCGGGTGGAACCGCTGCCGCCCGAACATCCCTATTGGGCGCATCCGAAAGTCACCGTCACCCCGCATATCGCGGCGGAAACCCGCCCCGCCTCGGCCGCGCGGGGGATTGCGGAAAACATCCGCCGTTTCGAGGCGGGCGAAGTGCCGCTGCATCTGGTCGATCGCGCCCGCGGTTACTGAGGGCGGGGGGCGCTGCCCCCCTCGGCCTGCGGCCTCCCCCCCGGGATATTTGTCCCAAGGTAAAAGCCGGGGTCTTTTCAGAGCTTCGGCGCGTTCACGCCAAGCTGCGCGCACAGCGCCGCAAAGGGGGTCTCCAGCCCGGTCCAATCGGCCGCCCGCGCCGCAAAAAGCGTCGCCTGGCTTTGGTGGATCAGCCCGTCCGACAGGATCCTCAGGTGATTGGCGCGCAAGGTCTCGCCCGAGGAAGTGATGTCGGCCACCGCCTCGGCGGTGAGGTTCTTCACCGTGCCCTCGGTCGCGCCCTGACTGTCGACCGACTGCCAGTCGGCCACGCCCTCGCGCGCCAGAAACTCGCGCAAGAGCCGATGATATTTCGTCGCGATCCGCAGCCGCTGCCCATGCGCGGCGCGAAAGGCATGCGCCACGGCATCGAGGTCTTCGAGCGTGTCGACATCGGCCCAACAGGCGGGCACGGCGATGATCAGATCGGCATGGCCAAAGCCCATCGGCGCCAGATCGGCGACCTGGGTTTCCCAATCGGCCAGTTTCTCACGCACCAGATCCGAGCCGGTGACGCCCAGATGAATGCGCCCCGCGGCCAGCTCGCGCGGGATTTCGCCTGCCGAAAGCAGAACAAGTTCAACGGCTTCCGCGCCCTCGACCGCGCCCGCATATTCGCGGTCTGACCCGGTGCGCTTGAGCCGCAGCCCGCGCGCGGCAAACCAGTCGAAGCATTGCTCCATCAGCCGCCCCTTGGAGGGCACACCGAGTTTGATCGCGCTCATGCAAGCCCCCCGAGATCTGCGACAAGGCCCGGACGGATCACGCCGCCCACCGCCGGGATCGCGCGCCCGCCGCCCAGCACCCGGGTCAGCGCGTCATAGCGCCCACCCGAGGCGATCGGCGGAAAGCCCGGATCGGCGGTCTCGAAGCTGAAGACGAAACCGTCGTAATATTCCATCGTGGCGCGGCCGTGGCTGGCTTCGAAGGCGAGCGCCGTCAGGTCGATGCCGCGCGCGTCCAGCGCCGCCAGCCGCCGTTCCAGCCGGGTGATGGCCGGGGCCAGCGCCGCGATACCAAGATCGTTGAGCTGCGCGGGCGCCCGGTCGGCGGTGCAGCGCAGCGCGAAGAGCGCATCAAGCCGGGCCACATCCGCGGCGGCAATCGGCGCGGTTTCGGCATCGGCCTGCAGCACGGCGATGCGGGCGGCCATTTCCTCAGGCGCGCGCAGCCCGATCCAGGGGGCGTCAGAGCGCGCCCCCAAAAGCAGCGCGGCGCGGCTTTCCGGCACCGGGCTCAGCCCCGCATAGCGCTCCATCAGCCGATGAAAGCGCTGCGGGCGCCAGATGTGCCGGGCCAGCGCCGCCTTGCGCGCAGGCAGGGTATCAAGCCCCCCGACCGCCGCACGCAACAGGCCGATATCGCCGATGGTGGCGGACAGATCGAGCGGTTTCAGAAGTTTGGCGAAAAGCGCGAAAACCTCGGCATCGGCGGCTTCGGGGTCTTCGCGGTCAAAGATCTCGTAGCCTGCCTGAAAATACTCGGCCACGCGGGCGCTGCCGCGATGATCCTGCTTGCGGAAGACCTCGCCCATATAGGCGTAACGGGCGGGTTCCGCCCCCTCGGCCATATGGGCCTGCACCACGGGCACGGTGAAATCGGGGCGCGCCATCATCTCGCCGCGCAGGGGATCGGCGGTGACATAGGCGCGGGCGCGGATGTCCTCGCCGTAAAGGTCAAGCAAAGCCTCGGCCGGTTGCAGGATGTCGGGGGTGACTTCCACCGCCCCCGCAGCCTCGAAAGCGGCCAGAAGCCGCTGCCCGACGGATCGCGCCTCGGCCTTGGATGCCATCACTTCACCCCGTAGCGCGCAAGAACCTCTTGCACTTTTGCAACCATTTCCCCGGTCGAAACCTCGAATTGCGCCGGTTGCGCTCTCCATTCTTCAACACTGGCAGAAGCCGCGATCTTGGCGCCCAGGATCAGGTCCTTGATCTGCACGACACCGCGGGCGGCCTCGTCGGCGCCCTGGATGATCGCCACCGGGCTTTGCCGCTTGTCGGCATATTTGAGCTGGTTGCCGAAATTTTTCGGATTGCCCAGATAGACCTCGGCCCGGATCCCCGCCCGGCGCAGCGTCGCGGCCATGGCGAGATAGTCGCCCATCCGGTCGCGATCCATCACGGTGACGACGACCGGCCCCTGCGCCGTGCCGCCGATCCGCCCCTTGGCGCGCAGCGCCGCCAAAAGCCGGTCGACGCCGATCGAAACGCCGGTCGCGGGCACTTCCTGCCCGGTGAAACGTTTCACCAGATCATCATAGCGCCCGCCGCCCGCGACCGAGCCGAAGCTGCGCTTGCGGCCCTTTTCGTCCAGGATTTCAAAGGTCAGCTCGGCTTCGAAAACCGGGCCGGTGTAATAGCCAAGGCCGCGCACGACCGAGGGGTCGATCACGATCCGGTCCGGGCCATAGCCCTGCCCGTCAAGGATTTGCGCAATGAATTCAAGTTCATCAACGCCTGCCGCGCCGAGCGCCGAGCCCGCAACCAGCTCGCGCAAACGCGCGGCCGTGGCGGCGCCGGTGTCGCGTTTGGCCGCCATGAAGCCCATCACCACATCGGCCTGAGCATCAGAAAGCCCCGCGCCCTTGGTGAAATCGCCCGACTCGTCCAGCCGACCCTTGCCCATCAGCGCGCGCACGCCCGCCTCGCCGAACTTGTCGAACTTGTCGATGGCGCGCAGCACGATGCCGCGTTCCTCGGCGAAGCGATCCGGGTCGGAGGGGTCCAGCACCCCCGCCACTTCCATCACGCCGTTCAGCACCTTGCGGTTGTTCACCCGCACCACATAATCGCCGCGCGGAATGCCCACGGCCTCCAGAGCGTCCGAAAGCATGCCGCAGATCTCGGCATCCGCGGCGACCGAGGCCGCCCCGACCGTATCCGCATCGCATTGATAAAACTGACGAAACCGCCCCGGACCGGGCTTTTCGTTGCGCCAGACCGGGCCCATCGTGTAGCGCCGATAGGGGCTGGGCAGGTCGTTGCGGAACTGCGCCGCGACGCGGGCCAAGGGCGCCGTCATGTCGTAGCGCAGCGCGAGCCAGTCGCCGCCCTCGTCCTGCCAGGCAAAGACGCCCTCGTTCGGGCGGTCGACATCGGGCAGGAACTTCCCCAGCGCCTCGACCGTTTCCACGGCCGAGGTTTCCAGCGGATCAAAGCCATGCGCGCGGTAGACCTCGGCGATGGTGGCGAGCATCGCGGCCCTCTCGGTCACCTCGGCGCCGAAATAGTCGCGGAACCCCTTGGGCGTCTCGGCCTTCGGACGGCGCGGTTTCTTCTCGCTGGACATGGTCTTGCACCCGATCGTTTCTCGGGCGAGGGTGTAGCGGATGGGGGCCACCCCGGCAAGCACGAGAGGGCAAATGAGCGACAGGATCGAGCGCGCCGAGGAAGAACTGGCGCATCTGCGCAAGACCGTGGACGAACTCAGCGACGTTCTGGCGGCGCAGGGCCGCGAGATCGCGCGGATGTCGCGGCTTCTGGGGCTGTTGATGGAGCGCGAGGCCGAGCGCGAATTTGCCGCAGGCGGGGCGATCCCGCTGGCGGATCAGAAGCCGCCGCATTGGTGAGCGGGCTCAGACCTCTTCGACCTGCACGACACCGCGCAGGCTGCGCAGCGCGCCCTTGACCTGCGGGTTCACCGGCAGCTCGCGTCCGGCGGTGATCTGGTAGCGGCGACGCTTTTCCGGGTCGAAGACGGAAAAGGTCACTTGTCCGCGCGATTTCACCCGCCCTTCGGCGGCGATACGTTCGAAAAGTGCAGCCACCGAGGAGACCGCCTCGGGCGTTTCAAGGTGGATCAGCAGCCCCGATCCGGCCCCGGCATCGCTGGCCACGGTGTCGATCGGCGCCGCAGTCTGGCACAGCATCTTCACCGTCTCGCCCTCGACATCGACCTTGACCGTCAGCACCACCGCCAGCCCGGGCTCCAGATGCGCGCGGCAGGTTTCGAGCGTGTCGGAAAAGACCGTGACCTCGTAAGGCCCGGTGGGGTCGGACAGCGAGACGAAGGCAAAGCGGTTGCCCTTGGCGGATTTGCGTTCAGACCGCGCCGCCACCTGCCCCGCGATTTTGCCGATGAAAGGCCCCTGCCCCAGCGCCTTGGCCGTGACCTCGGCCAGGGTCAGCACTTTTTTGCGTTTTAAAGCAGGCAGATAGTCATCGAGCGGATGGCCCGAGAGATAAAAGCCGATGGCCTTGTGCTCCTCGGCCAGACGTTCGCCCGGCAACCAGTCGTCGGTATCGGCCAGCCGCGGCGGCGGCAGATCGTCGCCCGCCTCGCCAAACAGCGAGACCTGCGCCGAGGCTTTCGCCTCGGCCACCGCCGCCGACCAGGCCATCAGCGATTCGAGGCTCTCGAACACGCGTTTGCGGTTCGGATCAAGCTTGTCGAAGGCCCCGGCCCGCGCCAGCATCTCCAGCGGCCGCTTGCCGATCCGCTTGAGGTCACAGCGCCGCGCAAACTCGACCAGATCGCGGAAGGGCTTGTCCTCACGGGATTTTTCGATCAGCCGCATGGCCTCGACGCCGACATTTTTCAAAGCGCCCAGCGCATAGATCAGCTTCTGATCGACGACATCAAAGGTGGCGAGCGAGCGGTTCACGCAGGGCGGAACCACCTCGATCCCCAGCCCCCGCCGCGCCTCGGCGGTGTAAATGGCGAGCTTGTCGGTCAGATGGATATCGCAGTTCATCACCCCCGCCATGAATTCGACGGGGTGGTTCGCCTTCAACCAGGCGGTCTGGTAAGACACGATCGCATAGGCGGCGGCGTGCGATTTGTTGAACCCGTAGTTCGCGAATTTCTCAAGCAGATCAAAGACTTCGCCCGCCTTTTTCGCCTCGATGCCATGCGTGGCCTTGGCGCCTTCGATGAATTTCGGGCGCTCCTTCGCCATTTCCTCGGCGATCTTTTTCCCCATCGCGCGGCGCAAAAGGTCGGCGCCGCCAAGGCTGTAGCCCCCCATGACCTGCGCGATCTGCATCACCTGTTCCTGATAAACGATGATGCCCTGCGTCTCTTTCAGGATCGGGTCGATGGTCACATGCAGCGATTCGAGCGGCCGTTGCCCGTGTTTCACCTCGCAATAGGTCGGAATGTTCTCCATCGGGCCGGGACGATAGAGCGCCACCAGCGCCACGATATCCTCGATGCAGGTCGGTTTCATCCGCCGCAGCGCATCCATCATGCCGGTGGATTCGACCTGGAACACCGCGACCGTCTTCGCCGCGGCGTAAAGCTCGTAGGTCTTCGCGTCGTCGATCGGGATCAGGTTGATCTCGTTCGCGGCCCCCTCGGCGGGCGTATAAAGTGTTTCCCCCAAAGGGTTTACATGCAGCGGACGGCCGGATTTCAAAATCAGGTTGACGGCGTTCTGGATGACCGTCAGCGTCTTGAGCCCCAGAAAGTCGAACTTCACCAGCCCCGCCTGTTCGACCCATTTCATGTTGAACTGGGTCGCGGGCATGTCGGAGCGCGGGTCCTGATACAGCGGCACCAAAGCATCCAGCGGCCGGTCGCCAATCACCACACCGGCGGCATGGGTCGAGGCATTGCGCAACAGCCCCTCGATCGCCTGCGCATAGTTCAGCAGCCGCGCCACCACCTCTTCGGATTTCGCCGCCTCGCGCAGGCGCGGCTCGTCGGCCAGCGCCTTCTCGATCGAGACCGGCTTCACCCCTTCGACCGGGATCATTTTCGACAATTTGTCGACATGTCCGTAAGACATCTGCAAGACGCGGCCGACGTCGCGCACCGCGGCCTTCGACAGAAGCGCGCCGAAGGTGATGATCTGCCCCACCTTGTCGCGGCCATATTTGCCCTGCACATATTTGATCACCTCCTCGCGGCGATCCATGCAGAAGTCGATGTCGAAGTCGGGCATCGAGACCCGCTCGGGGTTGAGGAAGCGTTCGAACAGAAGCGAGTAGCGCAACGGGTCAAGGTCGGTGATCGTCAGCGCATAGGCGACCAGCGAGCCCGCCCCCGAGCCCCGCCCCGGACCCACCGGAATCCCCTGCGACTTGCCCCATTTGATGAAGTCGGCCACGATCAGGAAGTAGCCGGGAAAGCCCATCTGCTCGATGATGCCAAGTTCGAATTTCAATCTTTCTTCGTATTCGGCCACCGGCACCGCATGGGGGATCACGGCGAGCCTTGCGCGCAGCCCCTCCCAGGCCTGACGGCGCAATTCCTCCACCTCGTCATCGGCGAAGCGCGGCAGGATCGGCTTGCGCTTGAACGCGGCAAAGGCGCAACGTTTGGCGATTTCGACCGTGTTTTCAAGCGCCTCGGGCAGATCGGCAAAAAGGGCGGCCATCTCGGCCTCGGTTTTCAGATAATGCTGCGGCGTCAGGCGGCGACGCGGCTCGATCTGATCGACATAGGCGCCCTCGGCGATGCAGATCATCGCATCATGCGCCTCGTACATGTCGGATTTTGGAAAGTAGACGTCATTCGTGGCCACCAGCGGCAGGCCGAGGTCATAGGCCATTTCGACAAAGGGCCGCTCGGTCATCCGCTCGCCCTCGGTCAGCTGACCGCCCTCGCCCGGATGGCGCTGCAGCTCGACATAAAGCCGGGTCGGGTAACAGGCCGCCAACCGCTCCATCAACAACCGCGCCTTGCCCGCCTGAGACTGCTGCAAAAGCTTGCCCACCGGCCCTTCGGCCCCGCCCGAAAGGCAGATCAGCCCTTCGGCATGGGCCTCCAGATCTTCAAGCGTCACCTGCGGCAGCTGCCCGCCCTTGTCGACGTAAAGACAGGACGAGAGCTTCATCAGGTTCATGTAGCCCGCTTCGTTCTGCGCGAGCAGCACGACCGGCGCGGGCAGACGCGGCCGCTCGCCGGGCGCCGCGACCTCATAGGCGACCGAGACCTGGCAGCCGACGATCGGTTGCAGCCCAGCCCCTTGCGCCAGAACGGAAAATTCCAGCGCCGCGAACATCGCATTGGTGTCGGTCACCGCAACGGCGGGCATGTTCATCGCGTCGCAAAGCTTGATCAGCTTCTTCACCGGAACCGCGCCCTCAAGCAGCGAATATTCGGTGTGCACGCGCAGGTGGATGAATCGGGGATCACGCATTGCCGCAGACTACGGGCAGCAAAGGGGCGGGGCAAGCCGCCCAATAATTGACCATGCGGTGCATTTTCAGCCCCCCGCCGCCCGAAATCCTTGCCAGAGCGTCCCCCCTGCGCAAAGCTGATTGCAGGAAAGCCCCCCGCTCTACGCCGCATCGGGCGGGGGAGGCCGGAAACCGGTATCGCGGCGGAAGACGCCATGGAAATTGCGTTTCTTCTCAATGGAGAAACCCGGCGGTTGCGGATCGGGGATCCGACGCAAAGCCTGCTGGACTGGCTGCGCGCCGAGGGTCTGACCGGCACCAAGGAGGGCTGCAACGAGGGCGATTGCGGCGCCTGCACGGTGATGGTGACCGACGCGGCAGGCCCCCGCGCCGTCAATGCCTGCCTGATGATGCTGCCGCAGATCGCGGGCAAGGCGCTGCGCACCGTCGAGGGGATCGCCGCGCCGGACGGCCGCCTGCACCCGGTGCAACAGGCGATGATCGACCATCACGGCAGCCAATGCGGCTTTTGCACCCCCGGTTTCGTTGTCTCGATGGCCGCGGCGCATGGCCAAGGCCGCCGGGATTACGACGACTTTCTGGCGGGCAACCTCTGCCGCTGCACCGGCTACGCGCCGATCCTGCGCGCCGCCGAAGCCGCCGAAGCGGAACCGCCCGCCGAGTGGCTGCAAGCCGATGCCCTTTTCACTTTGGCGGAAATATCCTCGGGCGTGCGGGGGCAGACAGCCCCCGCGGTCCTGCCCGAAACCGGGGATGCGCTGGCCGCATGGTATCTCGCCCATCCCGAGGCAACGCTGATCGCGGGCGGAACCGATGTCAGCCTCTGGGTGACGAAAGCGCTGCGCGACCTGCCCGAGGTGGCGTTTCTCAGCCATTGCAAGGACTTGGCGCAGATCCGAGAGACCGCTGATGGGGTCGTGATCGGCGCGGGGGTCACCATCGCCGCCCTGCGCGCCTGGGCCGAGGGGCCGCATCCGGCGCTGGCGGATCTGTTGCGCCGCTTCGCTTCGGAACAGGTGCGGCAGGTGGCGACGATCGGCGGCAACATCGCCAACGGCTCGCCGATCGGCGACGGCCCGCCGGCGCTGATCGCGCTGGGGGCAAGCCTGACACTCCGGCGCGGCGCCGAACGCCGCACGATGCCCCTTGAGGCTTTCTTCCTCGATTACCGCAAGCAGGACCGGCGTCCGGGCGAGTTCGTCGAAAGCGTCACCCTACCGAAATCCGCGCCGGGTCTGCGCTGCTACAAATTGTCGAAAAGGTTCGATCAGGACATTTCTGCGGTCTGCGGATGCTTCAATCTGACCCTGAAAGGTTCGATAATTGAAACTGCGCGCGTGGCATTCGGCGGCATGGCGGGGATCCCGAAACGGGCCGCAGCCTTCGAAGCGGCGCTGATCGGGCAGGATTTCAACGAAGACACGATCGCCGCGGCGCTGCCGCTGCTGGAGCGCGATTTCACGCCGCTTTCCGACATGCGCGCCTCGGCCGCCTATCGGATGAATGCGGCGCAGGCGATGGCCTTGCGCTATGTCCGCGACCGCGCGGGCCTGCCCGTCTCGGTGCTGGAGGTGACGCCATGAGCGTTGGCAAGCCGCTGCCGCACGACTCGGCGCGGGCGCATGTGACCGGGCAGGCGCGTTACCTTGACGACCTGCCCTGCCCCGCGACCACGCTGCATCTGGCCTTTGGCCTGTCGACCGAGGCCTTTGCCGCGATCACCGCGCTGGATCTGGACCCGGTGCGGCAAAGCCCCGGTGTGGTGGCCGTCTTCACGGCAGCCGATCTGCCGCATGACAACAATGCCTCGCCCGCGCCCAGCCCGGAACCCGTTCTGGCGACGGGCGAGGTGCATTTCATCGGCCAGCCGATCTTTCTGGTCGCCGCCACCAGCCACCGCGCGGCGCGGATCGCTGCCCGCAAGGCGCGCGTCATCTATGCGCCGCGCCCGGCGGTTCTGACGCTTGATCAGGCACTTGCGGCCAATAGCCGGTTCGAGGCCGGGCCGGTGATCTGGGCGCGCGGCGATGTCGAAACCGCCCTGGCGGGGGCCGCGCATCTGGTCGAAGGCATGGTCGAGATCGGCGGGCAGGAGCATTTCTACCTCGAAGGTCAGGCGGCGCTGGCCCTGCCTTCGGAAAGCGGGGTGGTGATCCAGTGTTCGAGCCAGCATCCGTCGGAGATCCAGCACAAGGTGGCGCATGCTTTGGGGCTGGCGTTCCACGATGTGCGGGTCGAGATGCGGCGGATGGGCGGCGGCTTTGGCGGCAAGGAAAGTCAGGGCAATCACCTGGCCATCGCCTGCGCGGTGGCGGCACAGGAGACCGGGCGGCCCTGCAAGATGCGCTATGACCGCGACGACGACATGGTGATCACCGGGAAACGGCATGATTTCCGCATCCGCTACCGGATCGGCGCGGATGCTTCGGGCAAGCTGGTGGGCGCCGATTTCCTGCATCTGGCGCGCTGCGGCTGGTCGGCGGATCTGAGCCTGCCGGTCTGCGACCGCGCGATGCTGCATGCCGATGGCAGCTATTTCGTCCCCGCGCTGCGCATCGAAAGCCACCGGCTGCGGACGAACACGCAATCGAACACCGCCTTTCGCGGCTTTGGCGGACCGCAAGGCGCGCTGGGCATGGAACGCGCGATCGAGCATCTGGCGCGGAGGATGGGCCGGGATCCGGCCGAGTTGCGGGCACTGAATTTCTATGATGCACCAGAAGCGGGGGGGCTGTCTGCCCCCCCGAGCCCCCCCGAGCGTAGTGAAACCAAGAAAAAGCAGACGACGCATTACGGCCAGGAAGTGGCGGATTGCGTCCTGACAGAGCTGGTCGCGCGCCTGCAGAAATCTGCGGATTTTGTGGCGCGAAAGGCCGAAATTGCGGAGTGGAATAGCAGAAATCGAACCTTGGCGCGGGGTATTGCACTTTCGCCGGTGAAATTCGGGATTTCCTTCACGCTGACCCATCTCAATCAGGCCGGCGCGCTGGTGCAGATCTATACCGATGGCTCGGTGGCGCTCAATCATGGCGGCACCGAGATGGGTCAGGGGCTGCATGCGAAGATGGTGCAGGTGGCGGCGGCGGTGCTGGGCATTGATGCCGCGCAGGTGCGGGTCACCGCGACCGATACGTCGAAAGTGCCCAATACCTCGGCCACCGCGGCCTCTTCGGGCGCCGACATGAACGGCATGGCGGTGAAGGACGCCTGCGAGATCCTGCGCGGGCGGCTGGCCGGTTTTGTCGCTGCGCGCGAGGGTTGCGCGGAGCCCGAGGTGGTTTTCGACGCCGGGCAGGTGCGGGCGCAGGGCAAGCGCTGGAGCTTTGCCGAGACCGTCGCGGCGGCCTATATGGCACGGATTTCCCTTTCTGCGACAGGGTTTTATGCGACGCCCAAGCTGTCCTGGGACCGGCTGCGCGGTCAGGGGCGGCCGTTTTTGTATTTCGCCTATGGCGCTGCGATCACCGAGGTGGTGATCGACCGGCTGACCGGCGAAAACCGCATCCTGCGCACCGATATCCTGCACGATGCCGGGGCCAGCCTGAACCCGGCGCTGGATATCGGGCAGATCGAGGGCGCCTATGTGCAGGGCGCGGGCTGGCTGACGACCGAGGAACTGGTCTGGGATCAGCGCGGGCGGCTGATGACCCATGCGCCCTCGACCTACAAGATCCCGGCCTTTTCCGACCGCCCGCGCATCTTCAATGTCGCGCTGTGGGACCAGCCGAACCGCGAGGACACGATCTTTCGCTCGAAAGCCGTGGGCGAACCGCCCTTCCTGCTGGGCATTTCGGCCTTTCTGGCGCTGAATGACGCCTGCGCCGCCTGCGGGCCGCATTGGCCTGACCTGCAGGCGCCCGCCACGCCCGAAGCGGTGCTGGCCGCCGTGCGCCGCGCCGAGGGCCGGGCATGAGCCTTGATCTTCAAGGACTTGCGCAGGCGGCGGCCAAGGGGCCCTTTGTCCGGGTGCTGGTGGTCGAGACGAAAGGCTCGACCCCGCGCGAGGTCGGCGCCGAGATGCGGGTCTGGCCGGATCACATGCAAGGCACGATCGGCGGCGGCACGCTGGAGGCCGAGGCGATCACCATCGCCCGCAGCCTGCGCGCCCCCGCCCTGCGCCGCTTTCCGCTGGGCCCGGCGCTGGGTCAATGCTGCGGTGGCGCGGTGACGCTGGCCTTCGAACCGCTGGACGCCGCAACTCTGACGCGGATCGAGGGGCCGTTTCATGCCCGCCCCCTGACCCGCCCCGCGATGCCGCTTTCGGTGCAGCGCGCGCTGAGCCGGGCGCGCAACAGCGGCGAAGCCCCGCCGCTGCTGCTCGACGGCTGGTTGATCGAGCCGCTCACCCCCCCGGCGCAGGAGCTGTGGATCTGGGGCGCGGGTCATGTCGGGCGCGCGCTGGTCTCCACGCTCGCCCCCCTGCCCCACTGGTCGATCCGCTGGGCCGATATCGACGAAAGCCGATTCCCCGCGGCGATTCCCGACGCAGTCACCCCGGTCATTGCCGAAAATCCCGCCGATCTGGTGCCGCTTGCCGCAAGGTCAGCACACCATCTGATCCTGACCTTCTCGCATGCGCTCGACCTCGAGTTGTGCCACCGGGTTCTGCGCCACGGCTTTGCTGCCTGCGGGTTGATCGGTTCGCAGACCAAATGGTCAAGATTCCAGCGCCGCCTGCGCGATCTGGGGCACGCCCACGCGCAAATTTCGCGCATTGCCTGCCCGATAGGCGATCCTGCATTGGGAAAGGAGCCGCAGGCCATTGCGATTTCCGTCGCCGCCGCGCTACTGAGAGAGCGGGTCGGCCATGCCGGGCTGACCGTCAACACGGAAGGACAGACCGGGTGACAGGGTCGCTGCTCAAGATCGAGGGCCTGACCAAGGCCTATCCCGGGGTCGTGGCGAACGACGGGGTGGGTTTCGAGGTCGCGCCGGGCAAGGTGCATGCGCTTTTGGGCGAAAACGGCGCGGGCAAATCGACGCTGGTGAAGATGATTTACGGGCTGGTGAAGCCCGACGCCGGGCGGATGGAACTTTCGGGCCGCCCCTATACGCCTGCCGAGCCGCGCGCCGCGCGCGCCGCGGGCGTGGCGATGGTGTTTCAGCATTTCTCGCTGTTCGAGGCGCTGAACGTCGCGGAAAACGTTGCCCTTGGCATGGAAAATCCGCCGCCGATGCGCGATCTGGCGGAGCGGATCCGCGCGATCTCCGCGGCTTACGGCCTGCCGCTGGATCCGGCGCGGATCGTTGGCGATCTCTCGGCGGGGGAACGCCAGCGGGTCGAGATCATCCGCTGCCTGCTGCAGGATCCGAAGCTTCTGATCATGGACGAACCGACCTCGGTGCTCACGCCGCAAGAGGTCGAGATCCTGTTTCACACCCTGCGCAAGCTGGCGGCCGAGGGCACGGCGATCCTTTATATCAGCCACAAGCTGGAGGAAATCCGCAGCCTCTGCGACGGCGCGACGATCCTGCGCGGCGGCAAGGTGGTGGCCAGCTGCATGCCCCGGGAAAAATCGGCGCGCGAGCTGGCCGAGCTGATGGTGGGGGGCGAATTCGCCGCGACCGACCGGGCCGGGCGGAAAAGCGGCGCGGTGATCCTTGAGGTCGATCACCTGAACCTGCCGCCGATGACGCAATTCGGCCCGGCGCTGAAAGACGTCTGTTTCACCCTTGCGGCGGGCGAGGTGCTGGGCATCGGCGGCGTCGCGGGCAACGGGCAGGAGGAATTGCTGGCGACGCTTTCGGGCGAGCGCCCCTCGGGGCCGGGCACGGTCAGCCTGCACGGGCAGGACATTTCCGATCTGGGGCCGAACGACCGCCGCCGTCTGGGGCTTCTGGCGGCGCCCGAGGAGCGGCTGGGCCATGCCGCCGTGCCGAACCTGAGCCTGACGGAAAACGCGATCCTCACCGGCACCGTGCGCAGGCCCCTGACGCGCAACGGGTTTTTGAACATGGGCGCGGCACGGCGCTTTGCCGAGGAGGTGATCAAGGGCTTTGACGTCCGCACGCCCGGGCCGCATGTGGCGGCGCGGGCGCTGTCGGGCGGCAATCTGCAGAAATTCGTCATCGGCCGCGAGGTGCTGCAGGCGCCCGAGGTTCTGGTGGTGAACCAGCCCACCTGGGGCGTCGATGCCGCCGCCGCCGCGGCGATCCGGCAAGCGCTGCTGGATCTGGCCGCAAAGGGCGCGGCGGTGATCGTGATCAGCCAAGACCTTGACGAGCTTATGGAAATCGCCGATCGCTTCTGCGCGTTGAACGAGGGGCGGCTGTCGGACCCGCGCCCGACCGAGGGGCTGACGATGGAAGAGATCGGGCTGATGCTGGGCGGCGCCCATGGCATGCAGGAGGCGGCGCTGTGATCACGCTTGTCAAACGCCCGATGCCCTCGCGGTTCTGGTCCTTCACCACGCCGGTTCTGGCGGTCATCGCGACGATGATCGCGGGCGGGGTTCTCTTCGCCATTCTGGGCAAGGATCCGGTCGCCGCGATCAAGGTGATCTTTTACGACCCGCTCTTCGGCCCGAATGCCGCCTATTTCCGCGGCCAACTGCTGGTCAAGGCGGGGCCCTTGATCCTGATTGCGGCGGGGCTTGCCGTGGGCTTCCGCGCGGGGATCTGGAACATCGGCGCCGAGGGGCAATATATCATCGGTGCGCTGGCCGGGGCCTCGGTCGCCCTTGCCGCCTTTCCCGCAGAAAGCCACTGGCTTTTCCCGGCGATGGTGGTGGCGGGCGCGCTTGGCGGCTGGATCTGGGGGATGATCCCGGCGGTGCTGCGGGTGCTGTTCGGCACCTCGGAAATCCTTGTGTCCTTGATGCTCGTCTATGTGGCGCAGAGCTTTCTGGCCTGGGCGGCCTTTGGCCCGCTGAAGAACCCCGAGGGCTACGGCTTTCCGGGCTCGCGCAACCTGCAGCAATATCCGTCCGCGCATAACCCCGAACTGATCGCGGGCACCGGCATGCATTGGGGCGTGGTCGCGGCCTTTGTCGCGGTCATCGCCACCTATGTGCTGATGAGCCGCCATATCGCGGGCTTTCGCATCCGCGTCGCGGGCGAGGCGCCGCGAGCGGCGCGGTTCGCAGGCGTGCTGCCCGCGAAACTGGTGATGTTCTGTCTGGGGCTTTCGGGCGCACTGGCGGGGCTTGCGGGGATGTTCGAAGTGGCGGGCCCCTCGGGTCAGATCACCGACAGTTTCAACGCGGGCTATGGCTTCACCGCGATCATCGTCGCCTTTCTGGGGCGGCTGAACGCGATCGGCATCCTGCTGGCGGGCCTTTTGATGGCGCTCACCTATATCGGCGGCGACATGGCGCAGCTGATGCTCGGCCTGCCCACCGCGGCGATTCAGGTGTTCCAGGGCATGTTGTTGTTTTTCCTCTTGGGATTCGACCTGCTCACGCAGTACCGTCTGCGCGTCGGAAAGGGCTCGAAATGATTGGCGGCATCGATATCGTCACCCTGATCGCGGCGCTGATGGCGGCCTCGACGCCGGTTCTTCTCGCGGCGACGGGCGAGCTGGTGGCGGAAAAGGCAGGCGTGCTGAACCTCGGCGTCGAGGGGATGATGATCGTCGGCGCCGTCGCGGGCTTTGCCATGGCCGTCACCACCGGCAGCCCGGTGCTGGGCTTTGCGGGCGGCGCGCTGGCGGGGGCGCTTCTGGCCTGCCTTTTCGCCCTGCTGACGCAGGTTTTCCTGTCGAACCAGACCGCCACCGGCCTGGCGCTGACGCTGTTCGGGCTGGGTCTTTCCGCCCTTGTCGGCAAGGGCTTCGAGGGCGTGCGCCCGCCGCCGACCGGCAAGATGCCCTTCGGGCCGCTGGCCGATCTGCCGGTGATCGGCCCGATCCTCTTTGGTCATGACTGGATGGTCTATGTCTCGCTCGCGCTGGTGGCCGGGGTCTGGGCGTTCCTGAAATATGCCCGCCTTGGGCTGATCCTGCGCGCGGTGGGCGAGAACCACGATGCCGCCCATGCGCTGGGCTACCGCGTCATCGCCCTGCGCTGTGCCGCGCTGGCCTTTGGCGGCGCGCTGGCGGGCCTTGGCGGCGCTTACCTGTCCCTCGTGCGGGTGCCGCAATGGACCGAGGGGATGACCGCGGGGGCGGGCTGGATCGCGCTGGCCATCGTCGTTTTCGCCAGCTGGCGGGCCGAACGCGTGCTGATCGGCGCCTATATGTTCGGCGGCATCACCGCGCTGCAGCTGCAGCTGCAGGCGGCGGGCTATGCGATCCCGGTGCATTTCCTGACCATGGCGCCCTATGTGATCACCGTGCTGGTGCTGGTGATCCTGTCCGCAACCCACCGCCACGGGGCACCGGCCGCGCCGGCGGCGCTGGGGCGGTCGTTCCACGCCTCGAGCTGAGGCCAAACCCGGGCATCCGCCCGCAAAAAGGAAGCTCAAATGGACCGCAGATCCTTCCTGAAGACCACCGCCGCCACCGCGACGCTTGCCGCCGTCGGCCTGCCGGTGGCCGCCGCCGATCCGATCAAGATCGGCTTCATCTATGTCGGCCCGGTGGGCGACATGGGCTGGTCGTATCAGCATGACGTCGCCCGCCGCGAAATGGAAACGGCGCTGGGCGGCAAGGTCGTCACCTCCTTCATCGAGAACGTGCCCGAAGGTCCGGATGCCGAACGCGCCCTGACCCAGCTGGCGCTGGAGGGCAACCAGCTGATCTTCGCGACCTCGTTCGGCTTCATGGATGCGACGGTGAACGTGGCCGCGAAATTCCCGAACGTGAAATTCGAACACGCCACCGGCTACAAGCGCGCCGAGAACCTCGCCACCTATGACGCGCGCTTCTACGAAGGCCGCGCCGTGCAGGGCACGATCGCGGGCCGGATGACGAAGACGAACAAGATCGGCTATATCGGGTCGTTCCCGATCCCCGAGGTCATTCAGGGCATCAACGCCGCCTATATCCACGCGAAAAAGGTGAACCCGGATGTCGAGATCAAGGTGGTCTGGGCCTACAGCTGGTTCGACCCGGCGAAAGAGGCCGACGCCGCCGCCGCGCTGATCGCCGAGGGCTGCGATTTCATCCTGCAGCACACCGATTCGACCGCGCCGCAGGCGAAGGCGCAGGAAGCGGGCACGGTCTTCACCTTCGGGCAGGCCTCGGACATGGAAGCCTTCAAGCCCAGCCCGCGCATCTCCTCGACGATCGACAACTGGGCGCCCTATTACATCAAGCGCGCCCAAGCGCTGGTCGATGGCAACTGGAAATCCGAAGGCACCTGGGGCGGCATCGGCACCGGCATGGTGGGCATCGGCGAGATCACCTCGGCCGTGCCGGCCGAAGTGAAGGCCGAGGCCGAGGCGCTGATCGCGAAGATCTCCGACGGCTCCTATCACCCGTTCACCGGCCCGCTGAAGAAGCAGGACGGCTCGGACTGGCTGGCCGAGGGCAAGACCCCCGAAGATGCCGAGCTGGCCGGTCTGAACTTCTTCGTCGAAGGCATCTCGGCCGAAATGCCGAAGTGACCTGACGCAAATTCATGCTAAGGTTGTGGGGCGGACGCTTGTCCGCCCCTTTCTTTTTCGCCGGTTCCGCGGGCGCGATCTTCCCGCTTGACAGGTCATACTTTCATATTCCCATATATGCATCTGAGGGCTGCGGCCCGACAGCCAGTTCGGGGAGGGACATATGGCTCATATCGTGGTTCTGGGCGCCGGTTTGGGCGGTGCCATCATGGCGTACGAGTTGCGCGAACAGGTGCGCAAGGAAGACAAGGTCACCGTCATCACCAAGGACCCGATGTATCACTTCGTGCCCTCGAACCCCTGGGTGGCGGTGGGCTGGCGCGACCGCAAGGAGATCACCGTCGATCTGGCACCGACGATGGCCAGGAAGAACATCGACTTCATCCCGGTGGCGGCGAAACGCCTGCATCCGGCCGAAAACCGGGTCGAGCTGGAGAACGGCCAGTCGGTCAGTTATGACCAGATCGTCATCGCCACCGGCCCGGAACTGGCCTTCGACGAGATCGAGGGCTTCGGCCCCGAGGGCCACACCCAGTCGATCTGCCATATCGACCATGCCGAGGCGGCAGGAGCGGCCTTTGACCGGTTTTGCGAAAACCCCGGCCCGATCCTCATCGGCGCGGCGCAAGGCGCCAGCTGCTTCGGCCCGGCTTACGAATTCACCTTCATCCTCGACACCGCGCTGCGCAAGCGCAAGATCCGCGACAAGGTGCCGATGACCTTCGTCACCTCGGAGCCCTATGTCGGGCATCTGGGGCTGGACGGGGTGGGCGACACCAAGGGACTGCTGGAAGGCAACCTGCGCGACAAGCACATCAAATGGATGACCTCGACCCGGATCAAGCGCGTCGAGAAAGGCAAGATGGTGGTCGAGGAGGTGACCGAGGACGGCACGGTGAAGCCCGAGAAAGAGCTGCCCTTCGGCTATGCGATGATGCTGCCCGCCTTTCGCGGCATCAAGGCGCTGATGGGGATCGAGGGGCTGGTCAATCCGCGCGGCTTCGTCATCGTCGACCAGCACCAGCAGAACCCGACCTTCAAGAATGTCTTCGCGGTGGGGGTCTGCGTGGCGATCCCGCCGGTCGGGCCGACGCCGGTGCCCTGCGGCGTGCCGAAGACCGGCTTCATGATCGAAAGCATGGTCACCGCCACCGCCCACAACATCGGCCGGATCGTGCGCGGCCTTGAGCCCGACGAGGTCGGCAGCTGGAACGCCATCTGTCTGGCGGATTTCGGCGACAAGGGCATCGCCTTCGTCGCACAGCCGCAGATCCCGCCGCGCAACGTGAACTGGTCGAGCCAGGGCAGATGGGTTCATTGGGCCAAGGAGGGCTTCGAGCGCTATTTCATGCACAAGCTGCGCCGCGGCACCTCCGAGACCTTCTACGAAAAGGCCGCGATGAAGCTTCTGGGCATCGACAAGCTCAAGGCCGTGAAGAAGGGGTAAGCTCGCCCCGCTCCCCTTGTCACGGAGGCGAGGGACAGGCGCGGGACACCGCGCCTGTTTGCTTACCGTCAGTTCGCAGGCGCCGAATTGGCGGGAGCGGATCTGGCGGGCGCCGGTTTCGCCGTCGCGGCGGCAGTGGCGGCGGCGGCGGCCTGGGCCTTGGCGCGTTCCTCATGGCGCCAGATGCCGAAGAACTCGAACCCGCCCAAGGCCAGGGCCACGCCGATCGCGATCAGGTAATTCTTCGAGGTGCCAAGCGGCGAGGGCGGCAGGTTCGACATGATCTTGCTCCTTTCGGGCCGGGATTTGCAACTGTCCCAAGGATAGGGCGGCCGCAACGAAAGGACAGGGGACGAAAAGACTGGGGACGAAAGGGGGGCCTAGGCCGCCGGACGCAGGAACCGCGCCTCGAAGGCGGCACGGGCCAGCGGCGGCGACAGCAGGAACCCCTGCCCCATGTCGCAGCCCATCGCCGCCAGCGTCGCCGCCTCGGCCTCGGTCTCGATCCCCTCGGCGAGCGTCGCATAGCCGAAACGCCGCGCCAGCCCGGTGATCGCCTCGACGATCAGCCGGGCATTGCGGTCCGCCTCGATGCCGCGCACGAAATGCGCGTCGATCTTCAGCATCGAGACCGGCAGCCGCGCCAGATAGGCGAGACAGGAATAGCCGGTGCCGAAATCGTCAATCGCCAGCCGCAGCCCGCGCGCGCGCAGCCGCCCCAAAGCCTCGACCGCGCCCGGAACCCGGTCGGCCAGCTGATCCTCGGTCAGTTCGATCTGCAGCCCGCTGCAGGCGCAGGCGCAGCCCGCACAGCCCGTCAGCGCCTCGGCCCAGTCGGGCGCGACCAGATCGGCGGCGGTCTGGTTGATCGACATCAGCCAGTCCGCCCCCACCAGCCCGGACTTGCGCCAGCGGCACAACGTCCGCGTCGCCTCGGCAAAGACCCAGCGGTCAAGTGCCGGCATCAGCCCCGCCCGCTGCGCGACGGGCAGGAAATCCCCCGGGGGGATCAGGCCGCGGCCGGGCCGGTTCCAGCGGATCAGCGCCTCGCAGCCGCGCAGGCCCCGGTCGGCCAGCGCGAAGAGCGGCTGGAACTGCAACACCATCTCGCCGCGCTCGACCGCGCCCGCCAGCGCATTGCGCAAATCCAGCTCCCGCGCCGCCTCGACCCCCATCTGCGGCTCGTACAGCATCACCGTGCGGCGGCTCATCTTGCCCGCGTACATCGCCAGATCGGCATTGCGCAACAGCGCGTCGCGGCTTTCGCCATGGGCGCCGAAACAGGCGATCCCCACCGTCGCCGCCGGGCGATACTGATGCAGCCCCGGCAGGTCGATCGGCACCGCCAGCGCCTCGAGCAGCGCCAGCGCCTGCCGCTGCGCCGCCTCGGCGCCGGTGTCGCCCAGAAGCAGCACGAATTCGTCGCCGCCGATCCGGGCGATGAAATGATCCGCCCCGGTGCCGATCCGCAGCCTTTGCGCCACCGCCGACAGCAGCATGTCGCCGGTCTCGTGGCCCAGCGTGTCATTGACCGCCTTGAACTGGTCAAGATCGATGAACAGCACCGCAAAGCCGCGCCCGCTGCGCGCCGCCAGATCGATCCAGCCGTCGATCCGCTCGCCCAGCAGGTTGCGGTTCGGCAGGCCGGTCAGCAGGTCGTAATTCGCCAGCCGCAGATTGTCCGCCTGGGCCTGCCGCAGCGGCGTCAGGTCGGAGAACATCGCCACATGGCCCAGCACCCGCCCCGAGGCATCGGCCAGACGGGTGATCCGGCTCCAGCAGATCACCGACTTGCCCTCGGAGGAGCGCAACACCGCCTCGCCGCGCCAGATCCCCCGCGCCTGCAGCTCGGCCAGCCAGGCCTCCTGCGGCCCGGCCGCCTCGGGCAAGGCCCCCAGACCCGGAGCGGCCATCGCGCCCCAAAGCCCCTCCAGGAGCCGCCCGACCAGCCGCGCCTGGCCAAAGCCCGCCACCTGTTCGAAAGCGACATTGGCACGCAGGATCCGCAGATCGGGATCGGTCAGCACGATCGCCTCCGAGGACTGGTCAAAGACCATCTCGGCCAGCTCGCGGGCCCGGACCTCCTCGGTCACGTCATGGCTGCGGGTCACGACGCCGACAACAGCGCCGAAATCGTCGAAAAGCGGCGTCTTTTCCGTGCGCAGCCGCTCCCATCCGCCCGTCGTCTCCGCCCCGGACGGCGTCACGCGCCCGTCGGCCGGGCGCTGCCGCGTCTGTTCCAGCGTGATCCCGCTTTGCGTCTTGCGCACCCGGGCATCCAGCTGCGCCCCGTGCAAGGCCTCGATCAGCGGCAGGAAATCCTGCGGCAGCTGGCCGATCACCTCGGCCTCGCTGCGGCCGTTGGCGCGCAGGAAGGCCCGGTTCGCCAGGCTGATCCGGCCGTCGGCATCGGTGACGCTGACCGGGTCGGGGAACGTGTCGAGCAACAGCCGCCGCAGATCCGCGCCCGCCTGCGCCAGCGCCGGTCCGGTCCCGGCTTCGGGCAGCAACATCAGCCACCACAGCCCCGCCGTCCCGGCCTGCGGCTTGCGCGCCCGCAACAGCGTGGCCTGCGCCGTCCGCGGCTGCCCCGGCGCCGGGCTGAAGACCAGGGTCAGATCGCGCCCGGGCGCCGTCGGCTCGCAGGGCTGCGCCAGCGCCGCCGACAACCGCCCGATCTGCGGCCGCGTCAGCGCCCGGCGCAGCGCCGCGCCGCCGTTCTGCTCGAAGCTCTCGCCCAGAAACCGCCGCGCCGCCTCGTTCGAATAATGCAGGCCCAGCGTCGCATCGATGCTGAGGATCGGCACCGGGGCGTCGCGCAGGAGCTTGTGCACCGCCTCCAGATCGGCTTGCTGGCGCGCCCCCTCCTCGATCAGCTGACCCAGCGCGGCGGCCTGTTCCACGACGCCCAGACGCAGCCGGTTGAAGACCAGAAGCACCGTGTCATCAAGACCGGCCGCCGTCAGCGCCGCCGCGACCTGACGGAACTGCAGTTCGGTCAGCGTCACCAGATCGTGGCCGAAGCCCCCCGCCAGATCGGCATCGATCATTCCGGCCGAGGGCCTCATGCGCGCGGCGCCCCCCCATCCGCTTCGGGCGCATCCGGTTCGGGTCCAGCAGATCCGGCCGCGCCCTGGGCCTCGGTCTGGCTGTGCCAGCGGGTGATCTCGATATGGCTGACCACGGCGCCGCCGCGGGCGCCATCGAGCGGGCGCGCATGCATCACGAACCAGCGCGGCAGACCCGGCGCATCGCAGGGATATTCCATGGTGAAATGCCGCTGCTTGCCGGTCAGGACGCTGCGGATCCCCTCGACCGCGCGTTTCGCATAGCTCGAATCGACCGCCCCCTCGCCGATGTCGCAGCGGCCGACGTAATTCGTGCCGACCCCGGTATGGGCCAGCGCCGGATCGCCATTGTCGGTCGCAAACCGGGTCCAGGCGGCGTTCACCAGCAGAATGTCGCCCTGCCCGTCCAGCACCGCCACATGTTCCGCCAGCCCGTCGATCACCGCCTGCAAAAGCTGCAGATTGCGGGTCTGGGTGATGTCGACAAAGGTCACCACCGCGCCCTGCGCCGAGGAGGACGGCACCCGGTAAGGCAGCATCCGCACCAGATAATGCCGCCCGTTCAGCCCCGAGACCTCGCGCTCGGTGCGCGACTGGCCCTGCAGCGTGCGGCGCAGATCATCGAGCAGCGCCGGATAATCCAGCCGATGCGTCAGATCGCCGAGCGGGCGGCCGACATCGACATCGCGGATGCGGAACAGCTCGGCCGCGTCGGGGCTGAACCGCGTCACCGTCAGCTCGCTGTCGACAAAGATCGTGCTCATCGCCATGATCTCGGTCAGGCTGTCCAGATCGGCATTCGAGCGGTTCAGAAGGTCGATCTTTTCCTGATATTCCGCATTGAGCGAGTTCAGCTCCTCGTTGACCGACTGCAATTCCTCGTTCGCCGATTGCAGCTCCTCGTTCGAGGCCATCATCTCCTCGTTCGTCGCCTGCAATTCCTCGTTCGAGGTTTCCAGCTCCTCGATCATCGCCTGCAGGCTTTCGCGCGTCATCGCCAGCTCGGCTTCCAGCATCTCGATCCGCGCGCCGACCTCGCGGTCGATGTCGATGCCGGAAATGCCGTCATCGACGCCTTCGTCGGGTTCGAAGGCGAGGATGTAAAGCCGCCCCTCGTCGCTGTCGGCGCCCTGCTTGACCGGCATGACCCGCAGCCGCAGCCGGGTCGGATCGGGGCCGATCACCCCTTCAGCCAGCGGGATCGAATCCGAGGCCGCCTCCTCGCCCAGCCGCGCCGATTTGAACAGCAGCGCCGAGGCGACGGGCAGAAGCGGCTCGACCAGCATCCGGCCGATCTCCAGCGAGGCGGCGCCTTCGCGCATCTGCATGAAGCGGCTGACCTCGCCATAGGAATGCAGGATCTCGTGGTGGCTGTTGACCAAAAGCGCGGGCGGCGGCGCATAGCTGCGCGAGAGCGTGGCAAAGCCGCGCTCGACCGCGGTGAGCGGCGCATTGTCGGCCCGCGTGCGCGGCGGGCGCGGCGTGACGTAAAGCCCGGCGCGACGGTCGGTCAGCGGCGCTGCGCCCGGGCGCAGCGCCTGCCAGATCCGGTGCCGCGCCGACATCACGGAAAAATCGTCCTGCACCTGCACCAGCGCCTCGGAGCCGCCGAGGAACAGATAGCCCCCGGTGCGCAGCGCATAATGCATCCGCCGCAGCGCGCGTTCCTGCGCCTCGGGGCGGAAATAGATCAGCGTGTTGCGGCAGGTGACCAGATCCATCCGGGTGAAGGGCGGGTCCGACAGCAGGTTGTGACGGGCGAAAACGATGGTTTGCCGGATTTCGGGGCGGATCGTGTATTGGCCGCCGCGGGTGGTGAAGAAACGTTCCAGAAAGGTCGTCGGCAGATCGGCGGCGATGGTTTCGGGGAAGAACCCGGCCGCCGCCGTCTCGATGTTCACCGGCTCGACATCGGTGGCAAAGATCTTCAGCGTCGGCCAGCGCCCGGCACGCTCGAAGGCGTCAAAGAACAGCATCGCCAGCGTATAGGCTTCCTCGCCCGTCGCGCAGCCCGCCGTCCAGACCCGCAACGTCGAGCCCACCGCGGCCTGCGCCACCAGCGGGTCGATGACCTTTTCGGCCAGTTCGGCAAAGGACTCCGGGTCGCGGAAGAACGAGGTGACCGGGATCAGCATTTCCCGGCGCAGGCAGGCCAGTTCGGTGCGGTCATGCGTCAGCAGTTCCAGATAGGAGGTCAGGTCCGGCACCTGCCGCACGCCCATCCGCCGCTCGATCCGGCGCTGCACCGTGCCGGGCTTGTAATCCAGAAAATTGACCTCGCCCGAGAGCGACAGGATCTCGACGATCCGGCCCAAAGCCTCGGCCGGTTCGAGCCCGTCGAACTGCCCCACGGCGACGCGGTCATCATCCACCGCCACCCCCGTCGCGGCATCGGGACGTTCGGCCCCGGTCAGCTGCCCCAGCCGCGGCCGGCGGATCAGATAATCGGCGATCCAGGGGCCGATCCGCTCGATGCCCAGCGCGGAATCGATGAAGCCCGTCGCGATGGCCGAACGCGGCATGCCGTCAAAGCGTGCGTCGCGCGGGTCTTGCGCGATGGCGACGCCGCCCGCCGCATGCACGGCACCGACGCCGCGGGTGCCGTCCGAGCCGGTGCCCGACAGCACCACCGCCACCGCGCGGCTGCCAAAGCCCGCCGCCATCGAGGAAAAGAACGCGTCGATCGGCAAGGACAGCACGCGCCGATCCTTGGGCGCCAGCCGCAGATGCCGCCCCTCCAGCGTCATGATCGTCGCGGGCGGGATCAGAAACACCGTGTCGGCGGCCAGTTCCATCTCGTCCTCGACGGTGACGACCGGCATCCGCGTATGCCGCGCCAGCAGCGAGGCCATGATCGACTTGTGGTCGGGCGAGAGGTGCTGGATCACCACATAGGCCGCGCCGGTATCGGCCGGCAGCCCGTCGAAAAGCCGCTCGAGCGCGTCAAGCCCCCCGGCCGAGGCGCCGATGGCCACCACCGCCCGCGGTCCCGGCGCAGCCGAAACCTCGGCCCCCGGCACGCTCTGCATGTCCGTCTCTGGCGCAGGAACGTCCATCATGATCGCTCCTTTCCGGGCCCCGCCCTTGCGTCTTCGCCGGATCCGAGCGCCTTCGCTTTCTGCGAAGACCCTGCGAAACCAACAAATTTTCCTCGAATGAGAGGCCTTCGGCCCCTCGCTGCAACGTCTTTCGATCTGCCTCCGGCGCAGCGCCCGCCGCCCCGGCCCGCCGCTCAACAAATCCGCGGCAACTGCTCACCCACCAGCATGTCGACGATCCTTGCCCCGCCAAAGGCCGTGCGCATCCGCACCTGTCCCGCGTGGTCTGCCACCGCCCGCCCGACGACGCAAGCCCCCGCGCCCTCGGGTCGCGCCCGCATCGCCGCGAGCGCCGCGGCGGCCTCGGTCTCGGGCACGAAAACCACCAGCCGCCCCTCGTTCGCCAGATAAAGCGGGTCCAGCCCCAGGATCTCGCACAGGCCCACCACCTCGGGGCGCAGCGGCAGCGCGGTTTCCTCGATCACGATGCCGCAGCCCGCCGTCTGCGCGATTTCATTCAGCGCCGAGGCAAGGCCGCCCCGGGTCAAATCCCGCGCCGCGCGGATCCCCGGCGCCGCCGCGATCACATCGGCCATCAGATGGCCCAGCGCCGCGCAATCGCTCTCGATGTCGGAGCGCAGCGCCAGATCGCCCCGCGCCGCCAGAATCGTCGCGCCGTGATCGCCCAGCACGCCATTGACGATCGCCACATCGCCCGGCCGCACCCGCCCCGCCGCGATCTCGCGCCCCGCAGGGATCACGCCCACCCCCGCGGTGGTGACGAAGACGCCATCACAGGCGCCGCGCCCCACGACCTTGGTGTCGCCGGTGACGATCCGCACCCCGGCCGCTTCCGCCTCGCGCGCCATCGTGGCGACGATCCGGCGCAACAGCGCCACCTCGGTTCCCTCCTCGAGGATGAAGGCGGCCGACAGCCACAGCGGCCGCGCGCCGCCCACGGCCAGATCATTGACCGTGCCGCAGACCGCGATCTTGCCGATGTCACCGCCCGGAAATTCGACCGGCGTCACCACATAGCTGTCGGTGGTAAAGGCCAGCCGCGCGCCGGGCTCGGCCAGCGCCGCCTCGGTCAGCCGCGCCTGATCCTCCATCCCCGGCGGCTGAAAGACCGAGGTGAAGACCTCCTCGATCAGATCCCGCATCGCCTTGCCGCCACCGCCATGGGCCAGCGTCACCCGCTCATCTCTCAACGCCATCTCATCTTGCTCCAGATTTCGCAGGGGTCCGGGGGAGATCGCATCTCCCCCGGTCGGTGGGGGGCCCGGGGGGAGGCGAGGCCTCCCCCCGGTTGGGGCGGGGGGTGCGGGGGGCGGCAGCCCCCCGCCGGGTCGGGGGCGACGCCCCCGAAACCTACTCCGCCGCCCGCGCCCCGCCATATTGCCAGTAGGCCGCACAGGCCCCTTCCGAACTCACCATCAAGGCGCCCAGCGGCATCTCGGGCGTGCAGCCCTTGCCGAATTGCGCACAGGCGACGGGTTTCATCCGCCCCGTCATCACCGCGCCACAGGCACAGCCCTCGGCCTCCGCCACCTCGGCGCGCTGGCCCGCATAACCCACGCCGAATTTCTCCTCGGCATCATGGGCGCGATAGGCCGCCCGGATCCGCAGCCCCGAGGCGTCGATCTCCCCCAGCCCCCGCCATTCGAACGACGGCCGCCGCTCGTAGACATCGGCGATCGCCGCCAGCGAGACCTTGTTTCCATGTTCGGGCACGACGCGGGCATATTGGTTTTCCACCGCCGCCCGGCCTTGCGCGATCTGGCGCAGCACCATCAGCACCGACTGCAGAAGATCGGTCGGCTCGAACCCCGCGACAACCAGCGGCTTGCCATAGTCTTGTGCAATGAAATCATAGGGATGAATGCCGATCACCATCGAGACATGGCCCGGCCCGATGAAGCCATCGAGCCGCATGTAAGGGTCGTCAAGCAGCGCCCTGATCGGCTCGGGCACGGTGATATGGTTGCAAAAGACACTGAAATTCGCCAGCCCCTCGCGCGCCGCCTGCTGGATCGCGAGCGCGGTCGAGGGCGTCGTCGTCTCGAAGCCCAGCCCGAAGAACACCACCTCGCGCCCGGGGTTGCGCCGGGCCAGTTCCAGCGCATCCAAGGGCGAATAGACCATGCGGATATCCGCCCCCGCCGCCTTGGCCTGCAAGAGCGACAGTTTCGAGCCCGGAACCCGCATCGCATCGCCGAAGGTGCAAAAGATCACCTCGGGGCGCCGGGCGATCTCGATGCATTCATCCACCCGCGCGCGGGGCAGCACGCAGACCGGACAGCCCGGCCCGTGGATGAATTCGATGCCGGGATGAATGAGCTTGTCGAGCCCGTAGCGAAAGATCGAATGCGTATGCCCGCCGCAGATCTCCATGATATGGACGGGCTTTTCCGCCGTCGCGCCGATCTGCCCGGCCAGCCGGGCGATCTCGGCCAAAAGCCCCTTCGCCAGCGCGGGATCGCGAAATTCCGAGGCGAATTTCATCCCCGCCCCTCCAGCGCCGCGGCGCCCTCGGCGATTTGCGCCAGCGTCTCCTGCGCCTCGCCCAGATCGCGCAAGGCCTCCAAAGTCCGCGCGGCCTCCGCCTCGTCAATCAGGCTCATCGCGAAACCGACATGGATCAGCGCCCAATGCCCCAGCAGCGCGTCAAGCGGACCCTCGGCCACGCAGGCCACGTTCACCTCGCGCTGCACCCCCGACACATCGGCCAAGGCCATCATCCGACCGGCGTCGGTGATCGCCACGATCTGCCCCGGAATCCCCAGACACATCAGTCTTCCTCCTCTTCCTGCACCCGGCCCGCCGGATGCTCGATGCCGTAGCGGTCAAGCTTCGCGCGCAGGCCGACCCGGCTCAGCCCCAGCTCCGCCGCCGCCCGGCTCTTGTTCCAGCGGTTGCGGGTCAGCGTCTCGCGCAGGATCCGCATCTCGATCAGCTCGATGCGATCCTTGAGCGTGCCATCCGCCGTCATCACCTCCTCGGCCGAGCGGTCGGCGCCGCTGTCCGAGGGCGCGGCCTGCAGGATGTGGCGCGAAATCAGCTCGGCGCCGAGCACATTGTCCTGCGCGAAAATCAGCATCCGCGTGACTTCATTGTGCAATTCCCGCAGGTTGCCGGGCCAGTCGTAGTTTTCCAGAAACTCGAGCGCGGCCGCGTCGAAGCCCAGCGCCTGCTTGCCATGCCGCACCGCCGCCTCGGCCAGCATCGATTGCGCCAGAACCGCGACATCGCCGCGCCGCGCCCGCAAGGGCGGCAGCGCGATTTCCCCCGCCGACAGCGCATAGTAAAGATCGGCGCGAAACCGCCCCTCGGCCACCATCGCGCGCAGATCGGCTGCCGCGCCAGTGATCAGCCGCAGGTTGGTCGAGGCGGTTTCCTGCCCGCCGAGCGGCGTGATCGCGCCATCGGCCAGCATCCGCAACAACGCCAGCTGCAGCGCCGGGCTGGCCGCCTCGACCCCGGCGACAAACAAAGTGCCGCGGTCGGCCTTTTGCGCCAGACCGATCTTCGCCACGCCGCCGGGCAGCACGCCGCGGCGCGCGCCGAAGAGCTCGATCATCGCCAGATCCTCGGGCAGACCGGCCAGGTTCAGCTCGTAAAACGGCTTGTCCGAACGCAGCGACACGTAATGCATCGCCCGCGCCAGCTGCGCCCGCCCGGAGCCCGGTTCGCCGCGCAAAAGCACCGGCACGTCGAAACTGGCAAATTGCCGCGCCAGCGCAATGGCCGCATTCATCGCGGAATTCGGCGTGCGCAGGATCGTCTCGAACCCCATCCCCTCGCGCAACGCGCGGCGGCGCTTCTCGACCCGGCTTTCCGAGGTCGAGTTCAACAGCCGCATCTCCAGCGAGAGCCGCTCGTTTTCCCGCGCCAGGGTGAACATCCGCGCCGCATTGCGCGCCGAGGACAAAAGCTGCTCGGGATGCCAGGGCTTGGTCAGGAACTGATGGATGCCCGCATCGTTGATCGCCGCCATCATCGAGGCGCTGTCGGTATAGCCGGTGATGATGATGCGCACGGTTTCGGGCCAGCGCTCGCGCACCTCGGTCAGGAAATCGACGCCGGTGCGGCCGGGCATGCGCTGGTCGCAGATGATGACCTGCACCCATTCCTCTTCCAGAATGGCGATCGCCGCCTCGGCGCCCTGCGCGGTCAGCACGTCGAAATCGTCTTCCAGCGCCAGCTTCATCGCCGCCAGCGAATGCGGCTCGTCATCGACCAGAAGGATCGCGGGGGCCGTGGCAGCCATCACCGCGCCTTCCGCGCCAGACCCGCGCCGAGCCAGTCGATCCAGGCCGCCATGCCCTCGCCGGTGCGCGCCGAGACACGCAAGACTTCGATGTGCGGATTCACCCGGCGGATATTGGCCTCGTAAAGATCCAGATCGACGTCGCAATAGGGCGCCAGATCGACCTTGTTGAGGATCGCCAGCCCCGCCGCGGCAAACATGTCGGGGTATTTCAGGGGCTTGTCCTCGCCCTCGGTGACGGACAGGATCGCCACCTTGGCATCCTCGCCCAGATCGAAGGCGGCCGGGCAGACCAGATTGCCGACGTTTTCGATGAACAAAAGCGCGCCCTCGGGCAGCGGCAGATGCGCCAGCGCCTGTTCAACCATCGCCCCGTCCAGATGGCAGCCCTTGCCGGTATTGACCTGAATGGCCGCCGCCCCGGTGGCGCGGATGCGGTCGGCGTCATTCGTCGTCTGCTGATCGCCCTCGATCACCGCAAGAGGCTGCGCGCCCAGCATCTCGATCGTCCGCACCAGCAGCGTGGTCTTGCCCGAGCCGGGCGAGGAGACGAGGTTGGTTGCAAAAATGCTCTTTTGTGCCAGTGCGGCCCGGTTTCGCGCCGCGTATTGGTTGTTTTTCGACAAGATGTCGGCCTCGATCTCGATCAGCCGCGCCTGGCTCATGCCGGGCACTTCGGTGCCCGCCGGGCCATGGCCCAGATGGATGTCATGGGCGCAAGCGCCATGGGAATGGCCGTGATCGTGACCATGCGCATGCGGGTGATCGCTGTCGGCCTCGGCGCCGTGACCGGCGGCGTGGCTGTGGCTGTGCGCATGGCTGTGGGGGCCCTGCGGCTCGGCCAGCACGGCAAAGGGGGCGGGCTTGTGCGCCGCGTCCTTGCCGGTCTTCTTCAGATGATCCTTGAACTGGTCCTCGACGCTGTGACCGCCACAGCCGCATACCGTGCACATCAGAGCACCTCCAAATCCTTGATCCGCATCTCGTCACCGCCCTGCACCAGAAGCCGCGTGCCGCCGCACTGCGGGCAGATATCCAGCCGATGATCGATTTCGACAGTTTTTCCGCAGTCAAAGCACGCGGCCTGCCCCGGAATGTCGAAAATCTGCACCTCTGCCCCCTCGGCCAAAGATCCGCGCAGCACCACGTCGAAGGCGAAGTCCAGCGCCGCGCGCTCCACCCCCGCCAGCCGCCCGATCTCGAGCCGCACCCGCGTCACCTTTGAAAACCCGTTGGCGCGGGCAGACTCCTCGATCGCCGTGCGAATCCCCTCGACGATCGACATTTCATGCATGCGCCAGCTCCTGCAGCGAGACTGCCACACAGGGGTCGAGAATGTCGATGACCAAAACCGCCAGACCGGCCTTGGCAGCGGGCAAGTTGGCCAGCGACAGCGTCAGCGCGCCGCCCGGGGCCAGCAGGTGATCGGTGGGGGTGACGCGGGAAAGCGCCGTGACCATCCCCGCCTCGGCCCGGGCCGACAGCGCATAGGTGCCGCGCGCCGCCGCCACCAGCGCCAGCCCCGGCCGCGGCGTTGCTGCGGCCAGCGGCGCCAGCGCCAGAGCATGCAGATCGACGACCCGGCCCAGCGCGCGCCAAAATGGGCCCCGGCCGAACCGCGCCTCGGCCTGGCGCATCAGCGGATCATCGGCCACCCGTCCGGCGGGGGAATTTTCCTGCGCCGTCAAGGCCATGGGATCGGTGAGCGGGGGCAGGACCGCCACCGCCTCGCCCGGCGCAAAGGCATGGCCCAGCGATGCCAGAAGCGGTGCCACCCCCTGCCCCGAGGTCAGGAACGGCCACAGATCACCGGGTTTCGCCCCGCCCCACAGCCAGTGTTGCAGCGCCGCGCCACCCTCGGCCCAATGATCGGGCAAGGGCTGCGGGGCAAGGCCCAGCAGCTTCGGCCAGATCAGGCAGAGCTTCGCCAGATGATCGCGCAGGATCTCGCGGCGCGACGGCGTCTCGTCCGCCGCCAGCCCCAGCGCCAGCCGCGCCGCATGGCCCTGCGCCGCGCCGCACAGATTGAAGAGCCGCGGCAGCAGCTCTGCCACCTCTTCGGGCGGTCTGCCCAGCAGCAGCGCCGCCACCGGCAAGGGATCGGGCGGGGTCAGGTTGACCGCCAGCCGCGCCCCCTCGGGACGCAGCACGATGCCCAGCGCCGCGCTCATTCCGTCTCGCCCTCGCCCGCAAGCCCCGCCGAGATCAGCCGCCGCCGCGTCGGTTGCGCCAGCGCCTCGGCTCGGGCGGCAGTCTCGGCCGCCTCGGCCGCGGCCGCCTCAAGCGCCGCCAGTTCCGCCGTGCGGGTGGCGCGGATTTCCGCCGCCCGGTCGGTCTCGGCGCGGTTTTCCGCTTTGAAGAGTTCGATCATCACCGCCCGCGCCAGATCGACCGCCTGCATCTGGGTCTGGAAATCGCCCATCGTCGGATAAAGCGAGCAGGCCTTGTAGCCGCCCACCATCTCGCGCCGGTTGTGGATGAATTCATAGATGCCCGAGGGGAATTCCAGGTCTTCCTTGGCGCCCGGAATCAGGCCCGACCAATCCTCGCCCTCGGCGGGCAGCTGGATCAGGTTCATGAACCAGGGGCTGACGAGCACGCCAAGGCCGCGCCCTTCGTGGCTGCGAAAGCCCACGGCTTCGATCGACAAAGCCTTGTTCACCAGCGGCACGTCGCGCATTTTCGCATGCCAGATCTCGCGGAAATCGGCGACCAGCGCCGACACCTGCGCATCAATGCGGTTCTGTTCCAGCAACGCGGGGGCGCCGGGGTCGCTTTGCACGATGAACTGCGCTTTCGGCGCATCGCAATTCGGGCAGTGCCAGTCCTCGGGCAGGTGGGTGAAGGGCGTGCCGGGCAGAACCTGGCGGAACTCGTCGCCCGAGGCCGGATCATAGGGCGTCCAGCAGATCTTGCATTCCATGATCGCCAGATCGGAAATCCGGTCATTGGCACCCAGATACGACCCCTCGAACCCGGCGCGGGGCGCATTTTCCCCGCTCAACGGCCCGCTCAACGGATCGCCTCCAGCACTTCGCGGATGCGGTCCGCCGAATCCTCCAGATCTTCGCGCGCGGCGAGCGCCACCTCGGGCATCGTCGTCACCTCGATCGTGTCAAGGATCAGCGCATCGGTCGAATTGTAGAACTGCACGCGCCAGACATGCGGCGTCGCCGTCGCGGTGATCCGGCAATTGCCATAGCCGCGCGACAGGATCGTCACCGCGCCCTCGCCCAGCATGGTGTCCAGCAGCGTCAGGTCTTCTTCCGTATGCGGCAAGAGCGTCAGGTTGATGACATCGGCCGCGCCGCCGACATAAGCCGCGGATTTGTCGAAAAGTTCCGCGATCAGCGCCGGGGCGTTCACCACCCCGTCCGCCAGCGGCGGCAGCGCGGTCTGACCCTTGCGGAAGGGCTCGAAAGCGCGCGACAGCGCCGCGGCGGGCACCGCCCCCACCTCGATCCGGTCGACGCCCGCGGCCGCCACCGACCAGACCCCGGCAAAGACCGATTCCTGCACCATCAGCGCCGGGATGCCGCGGATCTTCATCGCGACCTCGCCCTGCCCCATGGTTTCCGCAATCAGCGCGCGGTTTTGCGCATCAAGCCCCGCCAGCTCAAAGCTGGCCATGCCGCCCTGCACGCAGGCCTCGGCCGCCGCGGCGATGTCGGAGAGCAGCTTCAGCGCCGGGGCCACGGAAGACGTATCCTCGACCTCGGGCAGATGCGCCGCATAGGTCCGCATGCCGGAGGGCAGCTGCATGTAGCCCAGTTCCTCGTCCTCGTCGCTCTGCGAGCCGGGGCCGAAACCGACGGGGGGCAGGTGGAAATTCGAGACCATGGCTCAGCCTTTCGCGGCAAGGATATGAGAGGTGCGGGCGATGTAATCGTCCCAGTCGCGGATCTTCTCGATGCCGCCCAGAAAGTCGCCGTCGCGGAAGAACAGGAACGAGGGGGTTTTCAGAACCCGCGTCGTCTCGCGCAGCTCGGTCTCGATGCCGTCGCCGACCACGGCGCAGTCAAAGGCGTTCTGGAAGGCCTGGCGCAGTTCGGGCAGCACCACGGCGGCATCGGGGGTTTCCAGATTGCGCGCGCCGTCGCCCGGCACGAAGAGGCAATGCGCCCCCGGCCGGGTGGTGAATTCGCGCAGGTCATGCGCATTGTCGAGCCGCGGCCAGCCGAAATCGGTGGTCAGCCGCGCCACCAGCGGATGGATCTTGCCCGAGGGCGGCGCGGTGTCGGGCATGGGGAAGTCGTGCATCGGAACCTCAGGCGCGGGTCTTGCCGGCGTCAAGCGCGGCTTGAAGATGGGGGGGAAGCTGGGGCGAACGGGCTTCGAGATCGGCGAAGGCATCGCCAAGATCGCCGCCCGCCATCAGCGACCGCAGCCCGGCAAGGGCGGCGGTGATCTGCGCGGCGGCCTCGGGCGTCAGCACCTCGCGGGCGGCGCCGAGAAAGGCCAGAACCCAGTCGCCGGGCCGCGCCTCGGGGGTGAGCGACAGATCGACAAGGCCCGGACGGCCGTCCTCGATCACGTCACCGCGGATGCCATCGACCGACAGCAGTTGCACGGGAATGCCGACGCACATCAGGCGCGGACCTTGGCGGCCGAGGGGAAGAAGCGGTGATCGCCGATCCGGCAGGCCTCGTCCTCGGTGGGGCGGCCGCGCTCATAGACATCGCGGGAAAGCGAGGGATCGAGCAGATCATTGCTGATCGTCGCGCCCTTGCCCACCTCGATCCCCCAGGCGCGCAGCTCGCGCACCGCCTCGGCGATCGCAGGATCGACCTGTTCCGCCACGGCCGGGCGCAGGGAGCCGCCGTAATCTTCCAGCTCGACCGGCTGGCAGCCGATCAGCGTCATATGCGCGGGGCAATAGCCCATCAGTTGCGCCGTCGCGATCACGTCCTGAAAGCCGGTCTGATGCAGGCTCATCTTTTTCGCGCCCATGAAGGCGGGAACATCGCCGTCGCGCAGGGTGAGCAGCCTGCCCGGCGCAAGGCCGAAATCGACCGCGTCAAAGACGATCAGCGCCTCGGCCTCTTCCAGAAACGGCAGCAGGTAAAGCCCCTGCGTGCCGCCATCGAGCAGCCGGACATTGGCGGGCAGCGCATGGGTTTCGGCCATCCGCTCGACGCAGCGCACGCCGAAGCCCTCGTCGGCCCAAAGCACATTGCCGATGCCCAGAACGAGCACCCGTTCAGGTGTGAATGCTGGCATGGTTCCCTCCCTAGACCGTGGCTCGCGCGGGCGCTCGGCCCCGATGATGATCCAGCCCCCAGACCGGCAAAACCCGGCAAGAGAGTCGGAACATCGCGAATTTCGGAAACTTTCTTACCAGTTTTATGATGTATTTGGAAGAACTATTTCCACAAAAAACCGGGCGCAGAGCCTTCTGCGCCCGGTTCCGCCCCTGGTCGGGGTCACTCGATCCGGTCGTCCTTGAAGGTCCGGTGCCCCGAGATCATCGTCGAGACCATCGACTGACGGCTCATCACGTCTTCGCGGACGGCGGCGTAGATATGGATGATCGCGAAGATCACGATCGCCCACATGCCCAGATGGTGCAAAGTGTGCAGCCGCTGGCTGTTTTGCACATAGCCCAGCACCCAGCCGAACAGGCTGTCGGTCACGCCGCCCTGCCCGGCGCCTTCGGCATAAAGCGCCCAGCCGGTGATCATCATGAAGGTGATGCCCAGCGTGATGAAGGTGAACATCGCCGCATGCGCCAACGGGTTGTGGCCGATGTATTTCTTCGGCTCTTCTTCCAGGAAGAAATACCAGCGCAGCTCGAAGACGAATTCCTTCCAGTAGCGCTTGTTGAAGATCGGGATGTAGAACATCTGCCAGGCGTGGCGGTTGCCCACGAAAGCCCAGTAGATGCGGCCGAAAAAGCCCACCGACATCACCACCCCGGCGGCGAAATGGGCAAAGCGGATGTAGCCCATCACGAACTGGTCGGTGGCCTCGCCGATCTGCATCGAGGGCAGCGGCGAGGCGATGAGATAGCCGGTGACCACCAGAATGGTGATCGCCAGCGCATTGACCCAGTGCCAGACCCGCACCGGCGCCTCGTAGACATAGACGGAGGTGCGCCGCCGGATGCTTTCAAGGTCTTCGCGGGTGGCGTCGCCGGTCAGTCGCGAGGCCTCGAAGATTTCATCCGGGCCACGGACGGGGGCATTGATCCTTTCGTCGGAAACTCCCTTCATGGCATCCCCCTACCGGACCTTGACGGTGGTCAGGGGGGCGCCTTCGGCCGACATCACATGCGTCGAACAGGCAAGGCAGGGATCGAAGCTGTGCAGCGTGCGCAGGATTTCGACCGGCTCCTCGGGGCGCTCCATCTTCGTGTTCAGCAGCGAGGCCTCGAAGGCGCCGATATTGCCCTTGCTGTCGCGGGGCGAGCCGTTCCAGGTCGTCGGCACGACGCATTGATAATTCTCGATGCGGCCGTCCTTGATCCTGACCCAGTGGCCGAGCGCGCCGCGCGGCGCCTCGGTCATGCCCACGCCCTTGGCTTCCCTGGGCCAGGTCGAGGGATCCCATTTTTCGACATTCGCGGTCGAGCTGTCGCCGTTCTTGATGTTGGTCATCATCTTGTCGAAGAAGTGCTTTTGCAGACGGCAGCAGTATTCCGCCTCCAAAGCCCGCGCCGCGGTCCGGCCCAGCGTCGAGAACAGCGCCGAGACCGGCAGGTTCATGTCGCGCAGCAGGCCCTCGACCTGGTTCTTGATGTCCTCGTGACCCTTGGCATAGCCGACGATATAGCGGGCGAGCGGCCCCACCTCCATCGCATTGCCGCGCCAGCGCGGCGCCTTGATCCAGGAATATTTCGCGCCTTCGTCGATGTTCTCGATATTGGTGCGGGTGCCTTTCAGGTTCGGGCCCAGCTCGAATTTCGGCTCGGTCCGGCCATCCCAGGGATGCAGCCCCATCCCCGGCTCGCCGTAATCATACCAGGAATGGTCGACGAATTCCTGCACCTGTTCGGGGTCGGTCGTGTCGACGTCATGCACCTCGTTGAGGTTGCCGTTGATGATCGCGCCCCGCGGCAGATGCAGCTGTTCGGCGCTGAAATCATTCGGGTTTTCCGGGATGTCGCCATAGGACATCACCGATTGCCCCGCCAGACCGCCGCCGTAAAGCCAGTCCTTGTAGAAGCCGCCGATGGCTTTCAGGTCGGGCAGATAGACGTTGCGGGTGAATTCGGTGCAACGGTCGATGATCGAGGAGACGAGGTTGAGCCGCTCCATGTTGATCGCGCCGACCGCGCCGACGCCATGGACGTTGATCGGACAGGGCACGCCGCCCACCAGCCAGTTCGGATGCGGGTTCTTGCCGCCGAAGATCGTGTGGACCTTGACCACTTCCTTTTGCAGATCAAGCGCTTCGAGATAATGCGTCGTCGCCATCAGATCGGCTTCGGGCGGCAGCTTGTAGGCCGGATTGTCCCAGTAGCCGTTCTTGAACAGACCGAGCTGCCCGGATTCGACGAATTTCTTCAGCCGGTTCTGCACGTCGCGGAAATAGCCGGGCGAGGACAGCGGATGGCTGGGCGAAACCATCTGCTGCAGCTCGGACGTCGCCTTCGGATCGGCCCGAAGCGCATTGACCGGGTTCACCCAGTCCAGCGCATGCAGGTGATAGAAGTGCACGATATGGTCGTGGATCTGCAGGTTCAGCTGCATCATGTTGCGGATCGAATTGGCATTGTCCGGGATGGTGATCCCGAGCGCGCTTTCGACCGCGCGGACCGAGGTCAGCGCATGCGTGCCGGTGCAGACGCCGCAGATGCGTTCGGTGAAGGCCCAGGCGTCGCGCGGATCGCGGCCCTTCAGGATGACTTCAAGGCCGCGCCACATCGTCCCGGTCGAAACCGCATTGGTGATGATGCCCTGATCGTTGACGTTCACTTCGCAGCGCATGTGGCCCTCGATCCGGGTGACCGGATCGACGACGATGCGTTTGCCCGCATTATCAAGGGTAAAGCCATTCGGCGTCTGGGTCGTCATGGCTTACGCCTCCTCGTTCTTTTTCTGCGCCCGCTTGAGCACGGAGACCGCGGCATGCGCGGCGACACCGGCGCCCACAAGGCCGGTGGCGGTCCAGCCGATCTTGTCGGCGGTGGCCTCGATGCCGAATTGCTTGATCGTGGTCAGCCGGTCATAGAAGCTGCCCTGATCCCAGAACCCGTCCTCGGAACAGCCGATGCAGCCATGGCCGGACTGGATCGGAAAGCTGACGCCGCCGTTCCAGCGCACGGTCGAACAGGCGTTGTAGGTGGTCGGGCCCTTGCAGCCCATCTTGTAAAGGCAATAGCCCTTGCGCGCGTTTTCGTCGTCCCAGTGTTCGACGAACTGGCCCGCGTCGAAATGCGGGCGGCGGTAGCATTTGTCGTGGATGCGCTGGCTGTAGAACATTGCCGGGCGGCCCTGACGGTCCAGTTCCGGCATCCGGTCGAAGGTCAGCATGTAGGTGATGACGCCGGTCATCACCTCGGCGATCGGCGGGCAGCCCGGGACCTTGATGATCGGCTTGTCGGTGATCACCTTGTGCACCGGCGTCGCCCGGGTCGGGTTCGGCGCCGCGGCCTGCACGCAGCCATAGGATGCGCAGGCGCCCCAGCTGATGATCGCCTTGGCCCCTTCCGCGGCGTGGCGCAGCTTCTCGACAAAGGGCTTGCCGCCGGTGATGCAGAACATCCCGTCTTCATTGAGCGGCGGGTTGCCCTCGACGGCCAGGATGTAGTTGCCCTTGTATTTGGCGATGGTTTCCTCGAAGGCCGCTTCGGCGGCATGCCCCGCGGCGGCCATCAGCGTGTCGTCGTAATCGAGCGAGATCATCGACAGCACGACATCCTTGGCCAGCGGATGCGCCGAGCGGATGAAGCTTTCCGAACAGCAGGTGCATTCCAGCCCGTGCACCCAGACGACCGGCGTGCGCGGCTTCGTCTCCATGGCTTCGGCGATTTTCGGCACGAAGGAGGGGCCAAGACCCAAGGCTGCCGCGGTGAGCGAACAGAACTTCATGAAACTGCGCCGGGTGATCCCCTGACGCCGCATCACGTCATAGAAAGTTTCGATGTCCGACAATTGTCCCTCCCTTGCCTTGTGACGTCCGTGACCTCCTCGGCCGCCCATGGGTAGAGTGGAATTCTCATGGTTGGGCCGGTTTCCGCCAATGAGAAACGGCAAATTGTCGCAGAAAAATTTTTCCTTGCCTTTCAAGGGTGTGTGATTTTGTCACGCAAAAAATCCGAAAGGAATTTGATCGATTCCATTTCCACTTCGATCAGAAGCTTTCCAATTTTGCCGCCGCGACAAGGGCCTGACCCAGCGCCAGCCCGCCATCATTGGCCGGGATGCTGCACTGCGTCAGAATCCTTTGATCGGCAAGGATTTTCCGCGTCATGGTTGCAATTCTGGAATTCTGAAAACAGCCGCCCGTCAGCGCCACCGCCGCGGCCCGTCCGCTGTCGATCAGCGCCACGGCCTCAGCGGCAAAAGCCTGCGCAAGGCTGGCGTGCAGCGCATGGGCGACGTGGTCGGGGCGTTCGCCTGCCGCCAGAAGTTGAAACAGCGGCGCCGGGTCGATTGCGCCCGCAAGGACCGGCAGATCCAGCACCGGACCGGTCTCGGCAGCAAGTGATTCCAGCCGCATCGCCGCCTCGCCCTCGTAGCTTTGGCGCATCGGGCAGATGCCGAGACAGGCGGCGACGGCATCGAAAAGCCGCCCGGCAGAAGACGACAGCGGCGCGTTGATCCCCTTGGCCGCCATCTGCCGGGCCAGATCGCGCGGCGCTTCGCGGAAGAACCGGTCGGCCAGATCCGGCAGCCCCGCCGCATCCAGCCGCACCAGCGCATTGCGCCAGGGCTCGCTCTGCGCCCGGTCGCCGCCGATGAGGGGCGCGGGCTTCAGCCAGGCGATGCGCTCGAAACCCGCGTAATCGCCCAGCAGCAGCTCGCCCCCCCAGACCGTGCCGTCAGGCCCAAGGCCAAGCCCGTCGAGCACGATCGCCGCCACCTTGCCGCCGTCCTTCGGCCAGAGGTTTTCGCCCAGACAGGCGGCCAGATGGGCGTGATGGTGCTGCACTGCGATCAGCGGCACGCCAAGCCGCCCGGCCCGGGCGGCACCGTGGCGGCTGGCGCGGAACTCGGGGTGCAGATCAACGGCCACGGCCTGCGGGTGATGGTCGAAAAGCGCCGCATAATCGGCATCGGCCTGAACGAAGGCCTCCCAGGTCAGCGCCTCGTCCAACGCGCCCAGATGATGGCCCAAAAGCGCCTGGCCGGTCTTGATCAGACACAGCGCCGCCTTCATCTGCCCGCCATAGGCGACAACCTGCGGCGCGGTCTCAAACCCGGGCGGCAGCGGCAGCGTGCCGGGCACCTGCCCGCGCGCCCGGCGCAGCACCATCGGCGGATCGGCCCGCAAGACCGAGTCATCCAGCCGCCGCGCAATGTCGCGATCATGCATCAGGAAAGCATCGGCAAAGGCGGAGAGTTTTTCGCGCGCCTCATCGTTGCCGATCACCTGCGGCGCGCCCGAGAGGTTGCCGCTGGTCATCACCAGCACACCGCCGAACGCATCCAGCAGCAGATGATGCAACGGCGTATAGGGCAGCATCACCCCAAGTTCCGTCATGTCGGGGGCAAGGGTCTCGGGCAGCGCGCCCCGCGCGGGCATCAAGACGATCGGCGCCGCGGGATCGCGCAGCGCCGCAAGGGCCGCGGGGCTGACCGAAACGATGCGCGCCAGATCGGCTTCGCGCGCCATCAGCGCAAAGGGCTTGGCCGGGCGGTGCTTCCTTGCGCGCAGCCGGTCGACGGCTTCGGCATTGCCGGCATCGCAGGCCAGATGAAAGCCGCCAAGCCCTTTCACCGCAAGGATTTCCCCGGCCTGCAACCGCGCGGCGGCCTGCGCGATCGCATCGCCCGGCAGCTCTGCCCCGCCCAGTTCCAGCCAGAGCCGCGGCCCGCAATCGGGACAGGCGATCGGCTGGGCGTGAAAGCGCCGGTCGGCGGGGTCTTCGTATTCGGCCCGGCAGGCCGGGCACATCTCGAACCGCGCCATCGTCGTGCGGGCGCGGTCATAGGGCAGGCTTTGCAGAATGGAAAACCGCGGCCCGCAATGGGTGCAGTTGGTGAAGGCATAGCCGCGCCGCCGCCCCTCCCCCCGGATCTCCGCCAGACAGGCCGGACAGGTCGCGGCATCGGGCGTCACCCGCGTCTCGGCCCCCGCGCCCCCCGAGGCGCCGATCCGAAACCCCTCGGGCAGATCGTCAAAGACCGCCGCGACAACCTCGACCGCATCGACCCGCGCCAAGGGCGGCGCCTGATCCCGCAAGGCCGCGGCGAAATCGCCCAGATCTCCCGCGACCCGGATCAGCACCCCCTCGGCATCGTTCAGCACCACCCCGCGCAGCCCGCGCGCCTGCGCCAATTGCCAGACGAAGGGCCGAAACCCCACGCCTTGCACCTGTCCGCGCACCCTGATCTGCCAAGCCTGCATTTCATCTTGCCTCAAATACCTCGGGGGTGTGGGGGCAGAGCCCCCACCGCGCTCAATGCACGGTGCAGACCATGCAGGGATCGAAACTGCGCACGACATGCTGCACCGAAACCGGACTGTCCTCGCCGGGCGCGACCGGGGCGCCGACCAGCGCCGCCTCCAAAGGCCCGGGCACGCCCCGCGCATCGCGGGGGGAAAAGTTCCAGGTCGTCGGCGCGATGATCTGGTAAGACGCGATCTTGCCGCCCTCGATGCGCAGCCAATGGCCCAGACTTCCCCGCGCCGCCTCGACGAGCCCGGCGCCCGCGCCCGCCTCGGGCATTCGGCCCTGCACCATGAAGACCGCGCCGGGATCGAGCGCCGCCGCCCAGCCCTCCATCAGAAACTGCGTCCGCGCCAGCTCCAGCAGCCGCCCGGCGACCCGCGCCAGCACGCCGCCGCCCGCCAACTGAACCGCCAGCGGATGACCGTCGATCAGCTGCCGCGCCAGCGCCCCCACCTCGACCGGCGCGCCCTCCAGCCGCGGCGCCTTGCACCAGCTGTAGGCGCCCGCGCGCATCGTCTCGTCGGGGCGGGTGACGCCGTCAAAGGGATGCGCCGTGCCGCCCAGCATCCAGGCATGGCTGAGGTCTTCGGCAATCGTCGCCATGTCGGGCGCCGTGACCGCGCCCGCCTGCCAAAGACCGGGGGCGAAGCCATGCCCCTCGGCCAGCGGATAGGCGCCGAAACTCAGATAGCGCCCGGCGCCGCGGCCAAGCCGGTCGAGGTCCAGATCGGCGGCGATCTCCACAAAAAGCCCGGCATCGCCGCGATCCCAGCGCATCAGATCGGCGACCGTGGCAAGCGCGGCGAAATCTTCAAGCCGCCCGCCGAAAACCTGCGTTTCCAGATGCTTGCGGAACATCCGCAGCTCGGTCTGAATGCGCAGCACCTCGCGCGGGCCGGGCGTGCGGGTGACACCGCCCGGTTGCAGCGCCAATGTATGCGGCCATTTCCCCGCCACCAGCCCCAGAATGTGCATCAGCCCCGAACGCGCCGCAATCGCCGCCCGGGCCGCCTGCCCCTCGATCGCGGCAAAGCGCGCGACGGCGCGCGGATACCACGGCCGGGCGGCGTAACAGGGCCGGGTGAAATCGGGCATGAAGAACAGGTTGAAATGCACCAGATGGTCCGAGACATTCTCGACCGCATGAATGAGCGCGGCCAGCCGCGCGCCCTGGTCGGTCGGCGAAAGCCCCATCGCCGCGCCCAGCGCCCGCGCGGCGGCAGCCGATTGCGAGATCGAGCAGATGCCGCAGATCCGCGGCGTCAGCGTCAGCGCGTCGCTGGGGTCGCGCCCCTCCAGCATGCGCTCGAAGCCGCGGTACAGCGGGCTGTTGACCCGGGCCGCGGCCACCCGCCCCCCGGCCAGATCGAGATGCACTTCCAGATCGCCCTCGACCCGGTTGAACGGGCCGACGACCAGCCGCGGCCTGTCGCTCATCGCCGCCCCCCGGGTTTGCGGATCGTCGGCGGCACGGCAAGGCGCGGGGCGGTGGCGTTTTGCGCGATCCGCGCGGGCGTGGCGGCTTTCGACAGCGAGGCCAGCGCCATGAACCAGGCCTTCGGCATGTCGGCCGGAAGCCCCACCGGAATGCCCGCGACCTTCGGGGTTTCGGTGAAAGGGTGGCGGGGTTCCTCGAACTCGGGCGCGGTGCAGGCGATGCAGGGATAGCCGCCCCGCGTGCAGGACCCCTCGCCGTTCCAGGGGCGGATGTTGCAATCGCCCACGGCCTGCGTGCCGACGCAGCCCAGATGTTCCATCATGCAGCCCAGATCGGACAGCTGCAGCGCCGAGGCCTTGTATTCATAGAATTCGTTGCGCGGGCAGCCGTGATGCACCAGATGTTGCGCATAGAACAGCGGACGCCCCAGCGCATCCAGATCGGCCTCGGACAGTTTGCGCTGCGCAAGCAGCATCAGCGTCTCGGTGACCCAGCCCGGATGGGTCGGACAGCCCGCGATATTGACGACGGGCAGGCCAGAGCGGCCGCGGAACCCGGGCGCCAGCACGCCGCCCGGATGCGCGCCCTCATAGACCAGCCCGACCGCATCCGAGGGGTTCCCCCCGGCCGAGGTCACGCCGCCATAAGCGGCACAAGACCCCACCGCCACCACATGTCCCGCCAGCGGCGCCAGCGCCCGCACCCAGTCGAGCATCGCGCGCCCGGTGCCCGAGAGCATCTGAAACCGCCCCGTGCCCATCGGCCCGCGGGCGATCGCGCCCTCGATGGCCAGACAATCCAGCGCGATCTCTCCGGCCTCGATCGCCTGCAAAAGCTGCCTCACCTCGCCGCCGGTGGCGAGGCTGAGCGCCGGATGCCACAGGAACTCCACCCCCGCCGTGGCCAAAGTGTCGATCAGATCGGGGGCCTCGGCACAAAGCGCCGACATCGTGCAGCCGCCGCAGCCCGAGGCCTGCAACCACAGAACCTTCATGCCGGTGCCCCCGCCAAGGCCAGATCGAAGCCGAAACAGGCGCCGCCGAGCGGGCTTTCGGGCAAAAGCCGCAGCCGCCCGCCGTGTTCCTCGACGATCTTGGCGCTGATCGACAGGCCCAGCCCGGTGCCCTTGCCGACATCCTTGGTGGTGAAGAACGGGTCGAAAATCGTCGGCGCCACATCCTCGGCCACGCCCGGCCCGGTGTCGGAGACGACCAGCTCGCCCCGCCCGGCCGCGATCCGCGCCTCGATGCGGATGCGGCCGTCCTGAAAATCGCCCATCGCATCAAGGGCGTTTTGCACCAGATTCATCACCACCTGCTGAATATGACCCGGCCGCCCGATCACCTCGAGCGCGGCAAGGCCGGTGAACTCGACCGCCACCGCGGTTTTCGAGCCGCGCCGGACCCAATCCGCCGCCACCCCGGCAGTGGCGACCAGATCGAAGACCACCTGCGCACCGGTGCCCTCCGAGGAGAGCCGACGCAGATCCTCGACGATGGCGCGGACCCGCTCGGCCCCGTCGCGGGCGCCATCAATCGCGGTGCGCAGATTGCCGACCTCGCGTTCCAGTTTCAGCCGCTCGCGCAGCGCCACCAGCTCCGCGCGCGTGGCCCCCGCCTGCACCGCGGCGAAATAGGTCTCGAATTTCGCGGCATAGCGTTCCATCGCATGGGCATTGGCGTAAACGAAGGAAATCGGGTTGTTCAGCTCATGCGCGACCCCCGCCAGCAGACGGCCAAGCGAGGCCAGCTTTTCATTGCGCACCAGCTGCGCCTGTGCCGCGATCAGCGCCGCATGCGAGCGTTCGAGCTCGGAATAGGCCTGGCGCAATTCCCCCAGCGGACGGCCGGTCAGCACATAGCCGATGATGCGATCCCGCTCGTCCAGCCGCGGGCTGACCGAGAGTTCCAGCGGCGCCGGGCCGTCCGGGCCGATCAGCGCTGCCTCGACGGTGACCGGGGCACGGCGGTTCGCCGCCTCGGCCAGCACGCGTTCGAGCCGCGGCCCCGAGGCCGGATCGAACAGCGCCGAGAGCGGCCGCCCCTGCCAGACCCCCGTCCCCTGCCCGGTCAGTGCCTCGACCGAGGCCGAAGTGCCCAGCACCTCCCCCGCGCGCGAGACGACGATCAGCGCATCCGAGACCGAGGCGAAGATCGAACCGAGATAGGAGCGCAGGTCTTCCAGCTCGTGGTTCTGCCGCTCCAGCCGTTCCTGATAATCGACAAGTTCCGCATAGGTGCGATCAACGGCCGACAGCACATCGACCCAGACCGCATCGCCCGCCGCGTGACCGGGCAGCAGACCGGCCAGAGCGGCCGGATCGAAACGGGGCGGACTGTCCTTGACAGGCAGTCGGGACATGGCGCGGCTCCGGTGGGGGGGCTGCGTCAGCATATCGGGCTTGACGCCCCGCGCAAGGGGAGAGCCCGCCCTGCTCCTGCGGGCTCACTCGGCGGCCGAGCGGCGATCGTCGCTGGCGGGGAACAGATCCTCGGCCGGGCCGGTCAGCGCCGCCTGCCAGCGGTCGATCCCGGGCCAGGAGAGCAGCGGGATCAGAAAACCCCAGGCCTGCGCCAGATGCGCCCGGGCCGTGGCGCTGAGACCTTCCTCCAGCGCGAAGCTTTCGCCGCGCAGGCACAGCACGAAGGCGGGCGGCGGCTCGTCATGCATGACCTGGCGATAGGCTTCCAGAACCCCCTCGGGGCCGATGCCAAGGCTGGTCGAGGGCCCCAGAAACCGGCGCGGCATCGCCTGCACAAAAGCGAAGGGCGCGGGTGTGCCCATGCCCGCATCGATGAACAGCGCCAGATCCTGACCGACCAGATCCAGCGCATGTTCAACCTGCAGCTGCGCATCCTCGATCAGAGTGATGTGGCTCCAGCCCGCCCGGGCGATGCGCGCGGCCAGCCGCGGCCCCAGCGCGTCATCGCCGCGGCTTTCATTGCCCCAGGCAAAGACGACCAGACGCGGTCCTAGGATCGAACGCAGCATGACACCCCCCCGTCCGCGCCCCGGCGCAGCCCCGAAACGACCGCCCCCGCGGCATCGATCAGCTCGACCGACAGCGGCATCTGCCCCAGCGCATGGGCGGCACAGGACAGGCAGGGGTCAAAGGCGCGGATCGCCACCTCGATATGGGCCAGCAGACCTTCGGTGACCCGGCTGCCGTCGCAATAGCGCGCCGCCACCCCCTGCAGCGCCGCATTCATCGCCCGGCTGTTGTTGCGGGTGGACAAAAGCAGCGTGCAGCGCCGGACCCGTCCGGCCTCGTCGACCTCGTAGCTTTGCAACAGCGTGCCGCGCGGCGCCTCGATCACGCCGACGGCCGCGCGCTGCGGGGCGCCGCGCTCGGCCATCAGATCGGCGCCCAGCAGCTCGGGATCGTCCAGAAGGTCGCGGATCAGCTCGGCCGCATGCAGCAGTTCGACCAGCCGGGCGCCGTGATGGAACACCGCCCCCTGCAACGGCTTCCCGTCCGCGGGGGCGAGAAGCCGCTGCCGTTCGGTCTCGGCCTTCTCGGAGGTCAGAAGGTCGCAGACCTGCAAACGCGCCAGCGGTCCGACGCGATACCAGCCCATCTCGGGGCCCAGCGCGCGCAGATGCGGACCGCCCGGGCCGGAGGGTTCGGCCAGAACCCCGCGATAGGCCGCGGCGGGGATGGCGTCGAAGAGCGTCGCCCCCCGGGCATCGCGGGCCCGCAGAAGGCCATCGTAGAAATCCACCGCGCCAGAGGGCCCGACCAGCGCCAGCAGGTTGCCGTCGACCGCGCCAAAATCGTCGTAAAACGCCGGATTGGTGCCATGCAGCCGTTCCAGCACCCGCAACGCCCCCACCGCCCAGTCGATCACCTGATCGACATCGGCGCGCAGCTGATCGCGGGCCTCGCGCGCCAGACGGCGCCGCATCCCCCCGGGCACAGCCCCGGCGCCGCGCAACCGCCCGCCGGTGATCGCCCGCACCACCTCCTGCCCGAAGCGGCGCATCAGCACCCCCTCGGTCGCCAGCTGCGGAAAGGCGCGCGCGACATCGACCAGACCGCGCCGGGCGCGCTCGCTGTCGAAGCCCAGAAGCAGGTCCGGCTCGGCCAGATGATAAAGCTGCACCGCATGGCTTTGCACGATCTGGCCGTATTGCATCAGCCGCCGCAGCTTTTCCGCCGTGGGGGTCAGCCGGTCATAGCCCGCGATCCGGTCCATCGCCTTGACCGCGGCCAGATGATGGCTGACCGGACACAGGCCGCACAGCCGCTGCACCGCCTCGGGGATCTCGGCGATCGCGCGGCCCTCAAGGAAGGTCTCGACGCCGCAATGGTCCAGAAGCTGCAGCTGCACCTGCCGCATCCGTCCGCGCGCATCAAGGCGGATCGTCACCCTGCCCTGGCCCTCGCGCTCCGGGCCGGGGCAGGCCGGGCGGAGTGCCGATGTGACCGGGATCGGCGGCAGGCGGACGGGGGGGGCAGTCTCGAAGGCAAGCATCGGGGAACTCGGCGGCAGCAGCGGGCGGGGCCCCGCGGGTCGAAGAAACAGAATCGGCAGGACACGGGACGCGGAACCGGGGCGCCGAGGTCCGGCCGAGGGTCATGGAGAGGTCAGGCACGATCGCCGCGGTTCCGTGGTCGGGCGGGATCTCTCCCGGTCTCGACGCGATGTTCGGGGGCCATGTGTCCGACCCTGACCCCGTCGTCATCTTCCCGGATCTGCGGCCCTCTGCGGCCCGAACCCCTCCATCCTCCACCCTTCCCTTGGGATGGGCCAAAATTGCGCCAACCCGGCAGGCGGGTCAAACGAATTGCCCGCTGCGCCCGAAAGCTTTTCAACATGCTTTCCAGAGGCTTTCCGGGACGGCAACCGCCCGCCCCGGCCGCGCGCCGAATTGGGGAATAAAAGCTGACCCTGATTTGCAGCGAAATCCTCACATCCAAAGACAAAGTGGCCAGCTCGCCGCAGTCCTGCGCCAAAATCCGACATCGACAGGCCATATCGGACAATATCCACGCCCCATACCGCCGGACGAACGCCCCGCACAGGCAGGCCATACCAGGCCGGATCGAAAATGCCGCCAAATCATGGCCGCATCGGCCCTTTATGCCAACGCGAAAATTGCCATGACGGACCCCGCAAAAGGCGATTTTCACAGATGAAACCGCGACCGGTTCCGAGCCTGCCAACGTTTTGCGTCGTCGCCATGACAGCCCGCAAAAGACATCGCGATCAGAGACATGCCAGTCGATCGAAAAAATGGAAACCTGCTTACCATCCCGAATTTCAGCGGGATTCTCGGCCCGCTTTCGGGCCTTTGCCGCCTGCTGCAGGGCTTCGGAATCGGCGCTCGGGGGCGGGGCTCGAAGGCGGGGCTCGGGGGCGAGCGCCCACAGCCGCAGCGGGTATCGCTCAAGCTAAAACAAATCCAGAACTGTAAGAGAAAATTGACGGATGGCTGCCAGATTGGGGGCTCCACTCGGCCCGTTTCCTGTCTTGTCGCGTACCGTACCTGGCCAGGCTTTCACCTTCCCAGACCTCAAGGCCCCATGAAAAACAAATTCTTCGGTATCTCCGCCCGCATCTACGCGATCGTGGCCCTTGCCGCCCTTTCGCTGATCATCCTGTCCGAGACGCTTTTGCGTTTTGCGGTCTCGAACGCTTATGAGATGCGCGAACAGCATCTCAGCGACGTCACCGACACCGCCATCGGTGTCCTGATCGATCTGGAAGCACAGGTGCAGGCGGGCACGCTTTCCCCCGACCAGGCCCGCGCCGAGGGCGCCCGGCGCCTGACTGCGCTGCGGTTCGACAATTCCGGCTATTTCTACGTGCTCGACCACGAAGCGGTGATGCTGGTCCATCCGACGATGCCCGAGTGGATCGGCAAGTCGCAGATCGGCTTCACCGATCCCTACGGCAAGAAGATCTTCGTGGAGATGATCAAGGTCGCCGAGACCGCGGGCAGCGGCGAGGTGCATTACCATTTCAAGAAGCCCGACAGCGACACGCCCGAGGAAAAGATCGGCTTCGTGCGCGATTTCGCGCCCTGGGGCTGGATCGTCGGCACCGGCTCTTATGTCACCGACATCACCGCGGCGCTGGCGCATCTGCGCAATACCTCGCTGATCGCGATGGCGGTGGCGCTGGTGGCGTTGGGCGGGGCGGCGACGGCGCTGGCGCGCACGGTCACCGGCCCCTTCGGCGCGGTGAATGACCGGATGCGGCAGATGACCGGCGGCGATACCGAGAGCCCGGTCCCCTGCACCACCGCGCGCGGCGAAGTGGGCGAGATGGCGCGGGCGCTGGAAGTGTTCCGGGCCTCGCTTGCGGAAAAGGCGGAGCTGGAGCGGCAACGCCGCGCCCAGGAGGCCGAGATCGCCAAGGCCGAGGCCCAGGCCCGCGACCGCGAAGAGGCGCTGCGGCGCCGCGAACAGGAGGCCGAGGCGGAATTGCAACGCGCCGAAGCCGCCCGCCAGAGCGAGCGCGAGGCGGAACGCCAGCGCACCGAGGCCGAACGCGAAGCGCAGATGCGCGAGCAGATGAATATCGTCTCGGCGCTGGCGCAGGGCCTGCAGGCGCTCTCGGCGGGCGATCTGACCGCCCGGATCACCGAGACCTTCCCGCCCGCCTACGAAGGGTTGCGCCATGATTTCAACGGCGCCATCGACAAGGTCGCGGGGCTGATCGCCTCGATCGTGCAGACGACCGACGTGGTCGAGACCGAAGCGGGCCAGCTTGGCTCGGCCTCGATGGAGCTGGGTCGGCGTACCGAAACGCAGGCCGCCTCGCTCGAAGAGACGGCGGCGGCGATGAACGAGATGGCGGCCTCGGTCGCGCAATCGGTCGAGGGGGCGCGCTCTGCGGCGCAGGCGGTGAACCGCACCCGGGCCACCACCGCCACCGGCCGCGAGGTGGTGCGACAGACGCAACGGGCGATGGACGACATCGCGCAAAGTTCGGACAAGATCTCGCGCATCACCCATGTGATCGACGACATCGCGTTTCAGACCAATCTTCTGGCGCTGAACGCCGGGGTCGAGGCGGCGCGGGCAGGCGAAACGGGCCGTGGCTTTGCCGTCGTCGCCTCCGAGGTGCGGGCGCTGGCGCAACGCTCGTCGGAAGCCGCGCGCGAGATCGCCGCCTTGATCGACACCTCGTCGCGACAGGTTGCCGCGGGGGTGGATCTGGCGGCGCGCTCGGACACCGCGCTGGGCGAGATCGAGACGCTGGTGACCGAGCTGGACGGGCTTCTGGACGGGATCGCCAGCGCCGCGGCCGAACAGTCCTCCGGCATCTCCGAGGTGACAGCGGCGGTGAACCAGCTCGATCAGGTGACGCAGCACAATGCCGCGATGTTCGAGGAAAATTCCGCCGCGACCCAGGGTCTTTTGCACGAGGCGCGCACGCTCAAGGAGTTCAGCGCCGTGTTCCGCATCGCCGGCCGCGCAGGCGGCGCGGCCTGGGACCAGCGGATGGCGGGCTGACCGCCGCCCGGTTGCGCGGAACCGCCCCCCGGCCACAGGGCCGGGGGGCGGTTGCCGCATCGCCCGATCCCCGGATCTGACAAAGATACAAGTTTACCAATCTCCGCGCAGCTTCACCTGCCCTTAATTCCTTTGCGTGATTTTGCGGGAGCGATCTTTCGGAGCAACCGCATGGCACGCGCAAGTACATCCCGCAGCTTTCTCTCCTACCTGGTCCGCATGGGCCTCGTCATCGTCGTCTGCACGACGGCGGTCTTGGCCACCGTCTTCTATTCAGCGCTCGTCGACCGCAGGGCCGAACAGCAAAGCCTGGACATTGCGCATCTGAACGGCGAACTGGCCAAGCTGGAGCGCACCCTGGCCTCGGCCCGCGACATCGAAGCGAAGTTCCGCATCGACCGCAAGGAAACGCGAATCGGCGATCACGCGCGGCAAATCCTGGACGCCTCGACGCAGCTCAAGGAGCTGGTGGCCGACGAAGCCGCCCTCGGCCTTGCCGACAGCGCCAGCAGGGCCGGTGCGCTGCAGGATCTGCTCGACAGCTACGAGGAGAATTTCGCCCTCTTTGCCGATACCCGGGTGGTGCTCGGGCTTGATGCCGATTCCGGGCTGGAAGGGCAGCTGCGCGCTTCGGTGCATGCCGCCGAGAAGATGGTGGGCGCGCTCGCCCTGCCGAAGGTCGAGCTGACCTTGCTGAAGATGCGCCGGTCCGAAAAAGACTTCATCATGCGTCTTGATCCGAAATATGTCGAAAAGCTCGACAAGGAGATCGAGACCTTCAAATCCTATCCCGAAACGATGTTCGTTTCGGCGCAGCACCGCGAACGGACCCTGGCGAAGCTGACCGAGTATCAGGACGCCTTCCATCAATATGCCGATCTCGCGCTGCAGATCGACGGCATCCTGCGCGCCTGCGACGAGAGCTATGACGCCATGCCGCTGGCCCTTTCCGCCCTGCGCCAGGACCTTGAAGCCGATGTCCTGCGGATGACGGCGGCGACCGATGCGGCGAAGATGCGCGGCTATATCCTGATGTTGCTGGCGGGCGGGATCGGGATGCTGGTGCTCGGGGTCTCGGCGGTGCGGCTGTTCCGCGCCACGGTGACGCCGCTGCGCGCGGTGACGACGGCGGTGCAGGAACTGGCCGAGGGGCGGACCGAGATCACCGTGCCCGAGACCCGGGTCAGCGAAGTGCGCTCGATCGGGGCGGCGCTTGAAAGCTTCCGGACCACGATCCTCGAACGACAGCGGCTCGAGGCGGAAAGCATCGCCGCCACCGAGCGGGAAGCCCAGGCCCGGATCGCGGCCGCCGCACAGGAACGCGCCGAGATGGCGGAACGGGCCCGCCAGGCCGAGGAAGAACGTGCCGCCGCCGCCGCCGCCCAGGCGCGCGAACATGCCGCCGCCGCGGAAATCGCCGCCGTGGTGGCCGCCTGCGCCGAGGGCGATTTCTCGCGCCGGCTGCGCACCGATGACAAGACCGGCATCTTCGTCGATCTCTGCGCCGGGATGAACCGGATCGGCGAGGCGGCGGATGACGGGCTCAGCGCCGTGCGCGTCGCGCTGGAACGGCTGGCCGAGCGCGACCTGACCCATCGCATGCCCTCCCGCTTCCACGGCATCTTCGCCGAGATCGCGGAGACGATGAACCGCACCACCGAAAGCCTGACCGGCACGCTGGGCGACATTTCGGTGTCCGCCACCGCCGTCGATACTTCGGCGCGCGAGATCGCCGGGGCCGCCGACGACCTGGCGCGGCGGTCGGAACGCAATGCCGCGATGCTGGAACAGACCGCTTCGGCGCTGGAACAGATGTCGGCCACCGTCCGTTCGGCCGCCAGTTCGGCGCAGGTCGCCCGCAGCGCGGTGACCGAGATCTCGAACCGGGCCGGGGCCGGGCATCAGGTGGTGTCGCGGGCCGTTTCGGCGATGGACGAGATCAAGGCCTCGTCCGAGGCGATCGGGCGCATCCTGCAGGTGATCGACGACATCGCCTTCCAGACCAACCTTCTGGCGCTGAATGCGGGGGTCGAGGCGGCACGGGCGGGCGATGCCGGGCGCGGCTTTGCCGTCGTCGCCTCCGAGGTGCGGGCGCTGGCGCAGCGCTCCTCCGAAGCCGCCCGCGAGATCGCCCGGCTGATCGAGACCGCGTCGAACAACGTCAACCAGGGCGTCGGGCTGGTGCATGATTCCGGTCAGGCGCTGCGCGAGATCGTTGCCGGGGTCGAGGATGTGGCGCAAAAGATCGCCGAGATCGTCACCGCCTCGCAGGAAACCGCGACCGGGATCACCGAGATCTCGAATGCGACGACGGAACTGGACCGCACGACGCAGCAAAACGCCGCCGTCTTCGAGGAGACCAATGCCGCGGTGCGCTCGTTGCAGGGCGAGGCGACGGCGCTGGCCGAGGCCGTGGCGACCTTCCAGTTGCAGCGCGAGGAGAGCTGGGCGCCGCGCGCGCCTGAGGCCGAGGAGCCCCGACCGGCGCTGTTCGTGTCGCGCCGCAGCGCCTGAGCCGAGGGGCCCTCAGCGCGGCGCGTCGAGCCAGTCGCGCAGCGCCTCGGAGACGAAAAGCGGCTGTTCGAGCGGCGCCAGATGACCGGCGCCGGGGATCAGCCGGAACGTCGCCTGCGGCATGAGTTCCGCCAGGAATTCATGCCGCCGCGGCGGGCAGATCGTGTCGTGTTCGCCGCAGATCAGCAAGGTCCGCACCCGCAGATTGCGCAGCGCGCGCTGCTGATCGGGGCGGCGCATCAGGGCGCGGGACTGGCTGGTGAACAGCTCGGGGCCAAGCGTTCCGGCCATCTCCAGAAGCATCGCCTGCACCTCGGCCCGGCCCTCGCCCGGGGCCAGCGCGGCGGCGGGAATTTCTTCCAGCATCACCTCGTCCAGCCGTCCGGTGCGGGCGCGGATGATCCGCGGCTCGCGGCTGGCCGCCTGCGCCGGGGTCTCGGCCAGCGGCGAGACGTCGATCAGCCCCAGTCCCGAGACCCGTTCGGGCACCCGGCGCGCCACCTCCATCGCGACAAGCCCGCCCAGCCAATGCCCGACCAGACTGAACCGCGGCGGCGCGACCGCAAGGACATGCTCGGCCATCTCCTCGACCGTCGCGCCGGAAAGCGGCACGGCGATCACCGCGCGATCGGCGGAAAAGGCAATGATCTGATGCCAGTAGAGCCGCGCATCACACATGAAGCCCGGCAGGAAGATCAACGGATCGGCAGACATGCTCACCCCAGCAACGCGCGGTTTCGCGCTTTTTGCCCTAGGTAGCGCGAAGGGGGGGCGAGGGAAAACCCCCCTCGCGCAAAGGTTAGCGCCCCGGATCTGTGCCCGGATCCGCACTCCGGGCTCAGAGCGGCGCGATCTCGTCGATTGCCGCCTTGATCAGCGCCAGATTGTCGGGGGCGGAGAAATTGTGATCCGCGCCCTTCACCAGCGTCAGCCGGATATCGGGCCCCGTGGCATGGTGGAAAAGCTTCACCGCCCAGTCCGGCGGCACGGCGCGGTCCTCCGAGCCCTGCAAAAGCCGCGTCGGGAAGGGCAGCGCCAGGGGCTTGCGCAGCACGAAATGGTCGCGGCCATCGACGATAAACTTGCGGCTGATGCGATAGGGCACCGGGCCGCCGTGATGCAGGTCAAGATAGCCCTGGTCCATCAGCAAGGCCTGCTGCTCGGGCGAGAAACTGGCCCAATAGCCGTCCTCGGTGAAATCGGCCGCCGCCGCGATCGTCACCAGACCCGCGACCTTTTCCGGGCAGTCCCGCGCCAGCAACAGCGCCAGCCAGCCCCCCATCGAGGAGCCCACCAGCACCTGCGGCCCCTCGGCCAGGTTCAAAAGCACCGAGCGCGCGTCCTGATACCATTCCGCGATCGAGGTTTCGGCATAAACGCCCGAGGATTGCCCGTGCCCCGAACAATCAAAGCGCAGGAAACCGCGGCCGGTGTCCGCCGCCCAGGCGTCGAGCGCCGTCGCCTTGGTGCCGGTCATGTCGGAATGCAGCCCGTGCAGGAACATCACCCCCGGCCCCTTGCCCGGACGGCGGTCATAGGCGATGCGGCGGCCCTCGGGGCTGTCGAAGAAATCAGTCATGGCGGTCTCCTGTAAGGTCGGGCCTGAAGGTTTCGGCAAGCCTAATCCGCAAGCGCGCCCGCCCTCAACCCGGCAATGCGGGTCGCGGCAAATCGCCCGCCGCCCGTCGTTTTCAGGATGGACGCCCCCTGCCCCGCAGGCTAGGCGAAAGCATGAGCCATCAAGACCGTATCCTGCCCGGCATCCTTTTGATGCTTGGCTTTTGCATCATCGCGCCGCTGATCGACGTCGCCTCGAAACTGGCGGCGCAGGCGGTCCCCGTCGGCACCGTCACGCTGGGCCGCTATGTCGCGCAACTGCTGTTGATGGTGCCGATCGTGGCGCTTCTGGGCCATCCCTGGGGCATGAGCCGGCGGGCGCTGGCGCTGACCTTTGCCCGCGCCGCGGTCTCGGTGCTCTCGACCTATTCCTTTGTCGCCGCCGTGCAGCACATGCCGATCGCCGATGCGCTGGCCATCGCCTTTGTCGAGCCCTTCGTGATCCTGTTCATCGGCCGCTTCGTCATGGGCGAGGAGGTCGGGCCGCGCCGGATCGGCGCCTCGGTCGTGGGCTTCATCGGCGCGCTCTTCGTGATCCAGCCGTCTTTCGCCGTCTTCGGCGCGGTGGCGCTTTACCCCCTGGGCACCGCGGTCGGTTTCGCGCTTTACATCCTGCTGACCCGGGCGCTGTCGCGGCACATGCATCCGGTGCCGATGAACCTGCACACCGCCTGGGCCGCGATCGTGATCCTGATCCCGATCCTGACGCTGGGCGGGCAATTCGACCTCGGCCAGATGCGCTTCGAGCTGCCCGAGGGGATCTTCTGGCTTTGGTGTTTCTGCGTCGGGCTGGCCTCGACCGTCAGCCACATGTCGATGAGCTATGCGCTGAAATACGCCCCCTCCTCGACGCTGGCGCCGCTTCATTACTTCGAGATGCTGACGGCGACGCTGTTCGGCTATCTGGTTTTCGGCGATTTCCCGAATGCGCTGACCTGGGTCGGCATCGGCATCATCACCGCCTCGGGGCTTTACATCATCCACCGCGAGCGTCTGGCGGCAAAAGCGCGTGCAGCACGGGCGTAAGCTGATCCTTCGGCAGCAGCACCAGCATCGGGCCGTCGATCTCGAGCGTCACCGGCCCCAGCGCCTCGTTCGAGGTGCCGGTGCGGCTTTCGGGGGCGAAAGCGAGCCCGTCGATCGGCCAGCGCAGCCCGGTCGAGCGCCCGGACACCGGCCCCATCGGATGCAGCGACACCCGCGTGCCCGGAGGCAGATCCAGTACCAGCCGGGGCGGGGCGCGAAAGATCACCTCGTCCTCGGCGATCAGGATCACGGTCTGGTCCGGTCGCGCCGTCAGTTCGGTCAGCGCCGCCAGCGTGTGATCGAGCCGCAGCCCGGTGAAGCCAAGGCACAGATAGAACCGCGCCGCGACATGGTGCAGGCATTTGCCGAAATCGGTGCTGTCCTGCTCGGCCACCGGATGCAGCCGGTCCTCCAGCGCCGCCCGGCCCGCAGCCGAGAGACTGTCCATGTCGCCGATCACCGCCGCGGGCGTCAGACCCAGCGCCAGCGCCCGGTCGGCGCCGCCATCGGCCGCCACCAGCACCGGCGCGATCGTCAACGAAATGGCAACATCGGCCGGAGCGGCGATTCCCCCGCCCAGCAGCGTGACCCCGCCTTCACAATGGACAATTTCCGCATTCATGGCATGATTGATGAGGATTAAGGCAAAGACATGCAACCGATATCGCTAAAATTCCCTGCATTTGCCTTTTTTCGTTCACCGGAAAGCACCAGTTCCCAAGCATGGTGAACGCAATGAGGTTCAGGAGAGGCGAAACGCCCATGGTTGGAGCGAGCAAGATCTTAACCGTCTCCTACGGCACCTTCTCGTGCACGCTGGAGGGGTTCGACGAGCCCTTCACGACGATGAAGGCGATTGCGGAATATTTCCGCGATCTGGCCGCGGAAGACCGGTATTTTGGCGCCGAGCCGCCGCAGCCCGATGCCGAGATGCTGCATCGCATCGCCGAGCGCGAAATGGCGCGGCGGGTCGATGCGAAGATCGAAAAGAACAGCGTGGTCTTGCGGCCCGGCGCTGCGGCGACGCCGGAACCGGCGCCTGCCGTGGTGGCGATGCCCGCCGTGGTGCAGGTTGCGGTGACGCCGGTGGGGCCCGCCGCCGCCGCGCCCGAGGGTGTCGGCGATCCGATCAGCGAATCGGTGGCGGCGAAGCTGCAGCGCATCCGCTCGGCGGTGGCACAGGCGCGCGCGGCGCAGGGACCGGCCGACCCCGAGCCGGATCTTCCCGCCCCCCCGCAAGCCGCCCCCGCCGTCACGCCCGATCCTGCGCCCGAAACTGCGGCCGAGCCGATCGCCGCGCCGGAAGACTTCGGCTTTGCGCTGGATATCTCCGGCCCGCTGCGGGCGGAGGAGTTGAGCGCCGAGGAGCCCTCCGCCGAGGCGACGCAGCCCCCGCGCGCCGACCCGGCCGCCGAGAGCGAGGACGAGGACGAAGACGAGACCCCGGGCGGCAGCATGGATCCCGAAAAGATCGAACGCATGCGCCGCCGCGCCGAACGCCGCGCCGCCCGGCAGCTGCAGGCCGAGGCGCAAGGCACCGCCGAGGATGCGGTCGAGGATGCGGCCGAACCGGGGACCACGCCGGAGGCCGAAGCCGTGCCAGCGCCCGCCGCCCCCGTGACGGCTTCCCCCGAGATGGCTTCCCCCGAGACGACCGCGCCCGAGGTGGCGGCTGCGGAAGCCGCCGCATCGCCCGAGGCGCCGCGCCCGGTGATCCGGGCCCGGGTGATCAAGCTGCGCCGCGCCGAGCCGCTGGCCGCCGCCGCGGCGGTGCCCGCGCCCGAAGCCGAAGTCCCCCCCGAAGCTGCCGAAGACATCGACCGGATGCTGGCCTCGGTCAGTGCGACGATGGCCGAAGCCGCTGCCCCCGAAAGCCCGGCCGCGCCGGAACCGGCGGCGCTGAGCGCCGAGGCGGAAGCCGAGCTGATGGCGGATCTGGCCGCGTTGACGGAAGATCTGGGCGATGTCGATTGGGGCATCGAGGGCTGGAGCACCGAAAGCGCCGAAGCCGACCCTGCCCCGGCTGAAACCGAACCTGCCGCAACCGAAGCCGCGCCGGAACCCGAGGTCGACCTCGAGGCGCTGGTGGTCGAGCTGGATCCCGAACCGGAGCCCGAACCGGAGGAAGACGCCCCCGCGGCGGCTGCCGCGCCCGAAGCGCCTGCGGTCAGGACGCCCGCGATCGATCTTGACGCGCTTTTCGCCGAAGACCCGCCGGAGCCTGCGCCCGCCGCCTTGACCGTTGTCCAGGTGCCGCCCGACGCGCTGCCGCCCGGCGTCACCGACCGCCGCACCCACCCGACCGAGCCGCTGATCCTGCCCGCGCGCCCGGCCGCGAAAGCCCCGCCGCTGCCCGAGGGCGACCTGCCGCGGCTGCTGGAAAAGGCCGATGCGCAGATGGCAGGCAACGAGAACCGGCGCCGGATCTCGGCGATCGCGCATCTCAAGGCCGCCGTGGCCGCCACCGTGGCCGAACGCCGGGCCGGAAACGAGGCTGTCGAAAAGGACGAGACCGCGCCCTATCGGCAGGATCTGACGCAGGCGGTGCGGCCGCGCCGTCCGGTGCTGCCCGGGGTCGGCGAAAGCCATCATCAGACCGCCGCCCGCCCGGAAGCCCGCCCGGCGCCGCTGGTGCTGGTCTCCGAGCAGCGCGTCGACCGCGCCCCCGCCGAGGCCGTCGCCAAGGCGCAGGCGGTCCGTCCGCGCCGGATCGTGGCCGCGACCCTGGTGCAGGAAACCGCGCCCGAGGCTGCCGATGACGAGATCGAGCTGCCGCTGAGCCCTGAGGAAGCCTCGAGCTTTGCCGAATTCGCGCAAAGCCGGGCGCCGCAGGGTCTGGCCGAGCTGCTGGAAGCCGCCGCCGCCTATACCGCGCAGGTCGAGGGGCGGCCGCATTTCTCGCCGCCGCAGATCATGAGCAAGGTCTCGGCCGTGGGCGACGCCAGCTTCAGCCGCGAAGACCGGCTGCGGATGTTCGGAACCTTGTTGCGTCAGGGCAAGATCGCCAAGGTGAAGCGTGGCCAATATGCGATCACCGAGGCGAGCCGGTTCTATCAGGCCCGCGCCTGAGCCATCGGAGGACGCGATGCGGAAACGGAGGGGCAAGCCCCTCCGTTTTCATTTCTGTTCAGGCGGTTGCGCGTCCGGGTCGGGTTTGCCGACGCCGATGAAGACGGGCTTCATCGGCGCGATCCAGAGAAATCCCAGCCCGACATAGACCAGCACCGATCCCCACCACGGCAAAACGCCCCAGCGCGCCTCGGCCCAGGCCACGGCGGAAACCGCCACGACGATATAGGCCGGAAGGCCGACGACCAGAACGAACAGCGCCAGGCGGCGGCGGGTCTTGTAGGGGATCGGCACCGGCTCAATCCTCGAAGGGGTCGGTCACAAGGATGGTGTCATCCCGCTCGGGCGAGGTCGAGAGCATCGCCACCGGGCATTGGATCAGCTCTTCGATGCGGCGGACATATTTCACCGCGGCGCCGGGCAGATCGTTCCACGACCGCGCGCCCTGCGTGCTTTCCGACCAGCCGTCCAGCTCCTCGTAGATCGGTTTCGCCTTCGCCTGCAGCGCGGCTTGCGTCGGCAGATAGTCGTAGCGCACGCCCTCGACATCGTAAGCGACGCAGATCTTCAGTTTCTCGAAACCGTCGAGCACGTCAAGCTTGGTCAGCGCGATGCCCTTCATGCCGGAAATCGCGCAGGTCTGGCGCACCAGCACCGCATCGAACCAGCCGCAGCGGCGCTTGCGCCCGGTGACGGTGCCGAATTCATGGCCGCGCGTGCCCAGACGCTCGCCGTCGTCGTCCTTCAGCTCGGTCGGGAACGGGCCTTCGCCGACGCGGGTGGTATAGGCCTTGACGATGCCGAGCGAATAATCGACCGCATTCGGCCCGAGGCCCACGCCGGTCGCCGCCTGCCCCGCGATCACGTTCGAGGAGGTGACAAAGGGATAGGTGCCGAAATCGATATCGAGCAGCGAGCCCTGCGCGCCTTCGAAGAGGATGCGCTTGCCCGCCTTGCGCAGCTCGTTCAGGACTTTCCAGACCGGCTTGGCATATTGCAGGATCTCGGGCGCGATGGCGCGCAGATCGGTCAGCACCGCCTCGCGGTCGATCGGGCCAAGGCCCAGCCCGGCGCGCAGCGCGTTGTGGTGGACAAGCGCGCGATCGACGCGCAGCTGCAGCGTTTCATCATCGGCCAGATCGGCGACACGGATGACCCGACGGCCGACCTTGTCTTCATAGCAGGGGCCGATGCCGCGGCCGGTGGTGCCGATCTTGGCCACCGCGGCATGGGCCTCGCGCGCCCGGTCCAGCTCGCCGTGGAACGGCATGATGAGGGGGGTGTTTTCCGCGATCATCAGGTTGTCGGGATTGATCTCGACGCCCTGTTCGCGGATCGCCGCCACTTCCTTGACCAGATGCCAGGGGTCCAGCACGACACCATTGCCGATCACCGAGAGCTTGCCGCCGCGCACGACGCCCGAGGGCAGCGCATTCAGCTTGTAGACCTTGCCGCCGATGACGAGCGTGTGGCCCGCATTGTGGCCGCCCTGAAAGCGGGCGATCACGTCGGCCCGTTCCGAGAGCCAGTCGACGATCTTGCCCTTGCCTTCGTCGCCCCATTGGGCGCCGACAACCACCACGTTGGCCATTCGCATTCTCCGCAGGTCTGAAAACCGCGCGACATATAGCGGGGTGAGCGCCCGGGGGAAACCGATTTTTCGCCGCAAGGACCCGCCCCGGCCCGGCAGCGGCAGAAAACCGGGTTGCGCGCCGTGGCCCAAGCGCCTAGATAGGCGCGTCGAATGAAAAAAGGCGCGTCCCCCCCATGGAAAACGTCCAGAACGTCATCCTCGTCGTCCACCTCGTGCTGGCGCTCCTCCTGATCGGGGTGGTGCTGTTGCAGCGCTCGGAAGGTGGCGGCCTTGGCATGGGCGGCGGTGGCGGCGGCGGCGTGATGACCGGGCGGCAGGCGGCCAATGCGCTGACCAAGCTGACCTGGGTCTTTGCCATCGCCTTTCTGGCCACCTCGATCACCCTGACGGTGCTGTCGGCCCGGGCGGACAAGGGGACCTCGGTCATCGACATCACCCCGGCAGAGGCGCCGGAAAGCACCGGCAGCTCGCCGCTGATTTCGGCCCCGCCGCCCACGACCGACGAGCCGGTCGTGCCGCCGGTTCTGCCGCCCGCGGCGACCGAGGCCCCGGCCGAAACGCCCGCGGCGACCGAAACGCCGGCGCCGGAGGCGCCTGCCTCGAACTGAGCCCACTATAACTGGGCGTTCGGCTCTTAGTTTACTCCAAGTCTTGCGGTCTGGTTGCGGGCAGGCTGCGAATCGTGTATCAGTCAAATCCCGTGGTTCCGGTCGATCCCGACCGGAACAAGCCTTTTCTTTTGCTTGTCACGGGGGTCTCATGGCGCGTTATGTCTTCATCACCGGGGGCGTGGTTTCCTCGCTGGGCAAGGGGCTGGCTTCGGCCGCTCTGGGTGCCCTTCTGCAGGCCCGCGGCTTCTCGGTGCGACTGCGCAAACTCGACCCTTACCTGAACGTCGATCCGGGCACGATGTCGCCGTTCGAACACGGCGAGGTCTTCGTCACCGACGACGGCGCGGAAACCGACCTCGATCTGGGCCATTATGAACGCTTCACCGGCGTCAGCGCCCGCAAGACGGATTCGGTCTCCTCGGGGCGGATCTATTCGAACGTGCTGGAGAAAGAGCGCCGCGGCGCCTACCTGGGCAAGACGATCCAGGTGATCCCGCATGTCACCAATGAAATCAAGGACTTCATTGGCGTCGGCGATGACGAGGTCGATTTCATGCTCTGCGAGATCGGCGGCACGGTCGGCGATATCGAGGGCCTGCCCTTCTTCGAGGCGATCCGGCAATTCGCCCAGGAACGGCCGCGCGGGCAATGCATCTTCATGCATCTGACGCTGCTGCCCTATCTGGCGGCCTCCGGCGAGCTGAAGACGAAACCGACGCAGCACTCGGTCAAGGAACTGCGCTCGATCGGGCTGCAGCCCGACGTGCTGGTCTGCCGCTCGGAACATCCGATCCCGGACAAGGAACGCGCGAAGATCGCGCTGTTTTGCAACGTGCGGCCCGACAGCGTGATCCCGGCCTATGACCTGCGCTCGATCTACGAGGCGCCTCTGGCCTATCACCGCGCCGGGCTGGATCAGGCGGTGTTGAACGCCTTCGGCATCTCGCCCGCGCCGCGGCCGGACATGAGCCGCTGGGAAGACGTGATGGACCGGCTGACCCATGCCGAGGGCGAGGTCCGCGTCGCCATCGTCGGCAAATATGTGCAGCTGGAAGACGCCTACAAGTCGATCGCCGAGGCGCTGACGCATGGCGGCATGGCAAACCGGGTGCGGGTGAAAGCGGAATGGATCGACGCGGAAATCTTTGAACGCGAAGACCCGGCGCCGCATCTGGAGCCCTTCCACGCCATTCTGGTGCCCGGCGGCTTTGGCGAGCGCGGCACCGAGGGCAAGATCCGCGCGGCGCAATTCGCCCGCGAAAAGGGCGTGCCCTATCTGGGGATCTGTCTGGGCATGCAGATGGCGGTGATCGAGGCCGCGCGGAACATGGCGGGGCTGACGAATGCGGGCTCCGAGGAATTCGATCATGAGGCGGGCGAAAAGCGTTTTACGCCCGTGGTCTATCACCTCAAGGAATGGGTGCAGGGCAACCACCGGGTGGAGCGGAAACTGACCGACGACAAAGGCGGCACGATGCGGCTGGGCGCCTATTCGGCGCATCTGACGGCGGGCTCGCGCGTGGCCGAGGTTTACGGCAAGACCGAGATCGAGGAACGCCACCGCCACCGTTACGAGGTTGACATCACCTATCGCGAAGCGCTGGAAAACTGCGGTCTGGTGTTCTCGGGGATGAGCCCGGACGGCCGTCTGCCCGAGATCGTCGAGCACAAGGACCATCCGTGGTTCATCGGCGTGCAGTTCCACCCGGAGCTGAAGTCGAAACCCTTCGCGCCGCATCCGCTCTTTGCGGGCTTCGTCAAGGCCGCGCTGGCGCAAAGCCGTCTGGTCTGAAACTGTTGCGCCCGCTGTCGCGGGCGCCCCAAAAGGGGGGCTCTGCCCCCCTCGCGGCTGCGCCGCTCACCCCCCGGGATATTTGCGCCAAGGTGAAAGGTGAAACCTTTTCTTAACCAGTTTGGCGAAGGATGGGGTCACGGTACAGGCGGGGACGCCGATGACCATCCAAGGTGAAACGCCCGGTTCCCCCTCCTGCCCGAGGCCCGAGCCGGGCGTTTTCGTATCTGGCTCGACGCGATACCCGCCCTCCCCTTTCACCTTGGCGCAAATATCCTCGGGGGGTGAATGCTCCGCAGGAGCAGAGGGGGGCGGAAAGCCCCCCATCCGCGGCGTCCGCGAGAGCGGGCGCAATCATTCGACGCGCAACGATGCCTCAAGCCAGGGCGCTTCGAGCAGCGCAGGCGCGACGATCCGCTCCGCCAGAAGGCCGCGCAACCGCTGCGCCACCGCGCCGGGCAGCTCCCCCATCGTGCGCGCCCGCGCGCTCAGCACGATGCGGCGGCTCAGCCCCGGCCCTCGCAGCGGCGCCAGCGCCACCCCTGCCCGCTTGCCATGCAGCACGCCCGAAGGCGTCAGGATCGACCATCCCTGCCCCGCCGCCACCATCGCCAGAATCGCCGGGGTGCTGTCGATCTCGAAGCGATGGCCGGGGCTCTCGCCGATCCGCCCGAGATAGGCGGCGATCAGCTGCCCCATCAGCGTGCGGCGCGAATAATGCAAAAGCGGCAGATCGGTCCCCACCATCCTCTCGGGCCAGACCGCGATCAGGGGTTCGGAGAGAAGCGGATGCCGTTCCAGCCCCTCCTGCGCGCCCTCGATCTCGGCCGCCACCACCATGTCAAGCGCCCGCGCCTCGAGCTGCGCCGCCAGCCGATGGCTCGGCCCGGTCTCGAGCAGGAACCGGCAGGCGGTCAGCTCCGCCCCCATCCCCGCCAGCAGAAGCGGCGTCACCTCGGCTTCGAAATCCTCGATCATGCCCAGACGGAAACTGCGCAAGCCCGCCGGATCGGCCAGCCCCACCCCGGCCCGGCCCCGCGCCAGCTCGTCCAGCATCGCCTCGGCATGGGGCAGAAAGGCCCGCCCCGCCGCCGTCAGCCCGAAGGGCCGCGCCGTGCGGTCGACCAGCTCCGCCCCCAGCGCAGTTTCCAGCGCCACGATCTGCTGACTGACCGCCGAGGCCGAGACCCCCAGCCGCCGCGCCGCCGCGGTGATCGCCCCTTCTTCGGCCGTCGCCACCAGCATCTCGACCGCCCAGAGGCTGATCTTCTCGCCCCGCCCTTTTGCCTTGCCCGTCATCACCGCTCCCTGTCGAGGCCAGAATGGGGGCCCGGACCTTGCCTTGGCAAGCCCGGGCGCATGGCAGAGCCCCGGTTTTCAGAAATACGGCCCGGATCCTGGCCGGGGGTCTCGGGGGCCTGCCCCCGAGCGGGGGGTTCCGGGGGGCAGCGCCCCCCGGCCTGCTCACAGTTTCGACAGTTTCGACTGCAACTCGGCCAGTTGCTTCTTGATCGCGTCGAGTTCGTCGCGCCCGCCCGCGCCCTCGCCGCCCGCCTCGGGCGTGGTGCCGACCGTCGCGCCCCAACCCGCCAACATCGTCTTCAGGAACGCTTCCTGCTGGCGTTGCAGCGCCTCGAAGCCGGGCACCGGCGGGAAGGCGGTCAAATTCTCCATCATCTTCGACTGACCCTCGCGCAGCATCTCGAAGCTCGCGGCCAGGAATTGCGGCACCACGGATTGCGCCTGCGTCGCGTAGCTGCGCACCAGATCGGTCAGCACATCCACCGGCAGCACGTTCTCGCCCCGGCTTTCATGTTCCGCGATGATCTGCAGCAGATATTGCCGCGTCAGGTCGTCGCCCGATTTCAGATCGACGATCTGCACCTCGCGCCCCTGCCGGATGAAGGAGGCGATATCCTCGAGCGTGACATAATCGCTCGTCTCGGTGTTATAAAGCCGCCGGCTCGCATAGCGCTTGATCAGCAAGGGCTTCGCCTCTTCGGCCATGGTGTCTCCTCCCGTGGGTCTTATTGGCGCCGCAGCAATGTTTAGGCTGCGCCGCGGCAAAAGCAACAAAAGAAAAGGGCGCACCGAAGTGCGCCCATGGTCAACCCGGCAGGGAGGAGGAAACCGGGCCGATCCGGTTCACTTCGCCGCGACGGTCTTTTTCGCGGCGGCGGTGACTTCGTCGGTCGCCTTTTTCACGGCCGCGGTGGTTTCCTCGGTCATTTCCTTGCCCGCGGCCAGCATCAGCTCGACCGTGTCCATCTGCACCTTCTTCGCCACTTCGGCAAAGGCGGCCAGGTTTTCCGTGGCCATCTCGACCGAGGCCGAGGCGAAATCGCTCATCACCTTGGCGTAATCGGCCGGTTCGGCTTTCGAGGCGGTCAGAGCGCCGACCTTGGCCAGCGAGTCCTTGGCCCATTTCGCCGAGATGTCGGTCGATTTCTCGGCGGCGTCGATGGCGACCCTGGCCATCTTTTCGGTCAGCACGGTCTGCGCCTTGAACGCGTCCTGCATCTTCGACATGTCCATCGGCATCGAGGCCATCATGTCCTGCATCATCTTGGTGAAGTCCTGGGTCTTGGCCATTTCAGTCGCTCCGGTCAGAGGGCCCATCGAGGCGGCGGGGCCCGTTCGCTTGACTCAGATATAAATGCTGCAGTGCAGCATTGCAAGGGAAATTTTCTGCGCCGCAGCGCAATATTCGCGCCCAGGTTGATCTGCGTCATGGAGAATCACCTTAGGAAAGGGGGCCAAAGCCCCCTCTCCGCGCCGTGCGAGCCTAAAGCGGCACAACCTCCACGACATAGGTTCCGGGGGCAGGCGCCAGCGGCGGATGCGTCGCATCGCCCGGCGCGCGCGCGGGAACCTTCTTGCCCGAATGCCCGGCCAGCCATTCCCCCCAGCGCGGCCACCAGCTGCCCCGGGTATAGGTCGCTTGCGCCTTCCAGGCCTGAGGGTCCGCGATCGGCGCCGCCGAGGTATAATGACCGTATTTGTCCTTCGTCGGCGGGTTGACGATCCCGGCGATATGACCCGATTCCGACAGGATGAAGGTCTTGTCCTGCGAGCCCATCTGCGCCACGCCGTTGAAGCTGACGATCCAGGGCGCGATATGGTCGGTCTCGCAGGCGATGGCGCAGAGCGGCACCTTGACCCCCGAGACATGCAGCCGTTCCCCCATCAGCTCGAACCCGTCCTTGGTGAAGGCATCGGCCTGACAGAGCCCGCGCAGATATTCCACCGCCATCTTGCCCGGCAGGTTGGTGCTGTCGCCGTTCCAGAACAGCAGATCGAAGGCGGGCGGCGATTCGCCCATCATGTAGCTGCGGATCGCGGGCTGATAGATCAGGTCATTCGCCCGCAGATAGGAAAAGGTCCGCGTCATGTAATAGCTCGAGAGCACGCCATCGAGCCGCACCTGCCGCTCGATCCCGTCGACGAAATCATCCTGCAGGAAGGGGGTGAATTCGCCCTGATCGGAAAAGTCGGTCAGCGTGGTGAAGAAGGTCGCCGACTTGATCGAGCGGTCCTTGCGCTTCTCCAGCAGCGACAGGACCAGGCTCAGCGTCGTGCCCGCGATGCAATAGCCGACCGCGTTCACCTGTTTCTCGCCGGTGATCGCCTTCACCTCCTCGATCGCCGCCAGATAGCCGTCGCGGATGTAATCCTCCATCCCCACATCGGCATAGGACCGGTCCGGGTTCTTCCAGCTGATCACAAACAGCGTGAAGCCCTGATCGACGATCCAGCGGATCAGGCTGTTTTGCGGTTTCAGATCCAGGATGTAGAACTTGTTGATCCAGGGCGGAAAGATGATCAGCGGGGTCTTGTGCACCTCGGGGGTGGTGGGCTCGTATTGGATGATCTCCATCAGCCGGTTGCGCCAGACCACCTGCCCCCTGGCGGTGCCGATGTTGTGCCCGACGCTGAAGGCCTTCTTGTCGGCCAGCGTCACCACCAGATCGCCGTGGTTCGCCTCGATGTCGCGGACCAGGTTTTCCAGCCCCCGCACCAGGCTTTCGCCCTCGGTCGCCACCGCCTTTTCCAGCGCATCCGGGTTCGTCGCCAGAAAATTCGTCGGCGCCATCATGTCGATGATCTGTTTGGAAAACATTTCCAGCCGCCGCCGGTCGACCGGGTCCAGCCCCTCGATCTTCGAGAGCGCCTCCTCGATCGAGGTCGAGGCGATCAGATATTGCTGCTTGATGAAATTGAAATAGGGATGGCTGTCCCACAGCGGGTTGGAAAAGCGGCGATCCTTGGGCCCCGGATCGGCGGGCGGCTTGAAGGTGCCCTGGGCAAAGGCATGGGTGGCGTCGATGTAATGCGTCATCGCCTGCGACCAATAGCTGACCTGCGCTTCGAAGATCTTCGCCGGATTCGCCGTCATCTCGCGCAAAAGCGCCGTCGAGGAGGCGACGTAAAGATCGAGCCCCGGCCCCTCCAGGGCCGGATTGGGCGCGCGCTTTTGCGCAAAGGCTTCAATCATGCGTTGTGTAAGTGTTTCAATCCGCGCCAGATTGTCCCGCATTTGCTGCGATGCAGCAGATTCGACCTTTTCAGGCGTTGTCATAACGAAATTTCCTCCCTATCCTTTATGATGAAACATAACGTCCGCTTGCACGGGAACAAGCGACGATTGTGCGGTTTCTTGGGGAGTGCCGATGAAGGGCATGATGAGCTACGACCTGATGGAAACCATCAGGAACACCAATGAATGGATGGGCGCGTCGGCCCGTGCCATGGCCTCCTATCCGGTCTGGGGGCTGACGCCCCATCCGATGTTCAAGCTGATGTCGGCCTGGGGCCGGGTCACCGAGCGCAGCTTCGCGCGCATGGTGATCAAGCCCGACTGGGGCATCCGCTCGATCCCCGCCGCCGATGGCAAGGACCACCTGATCGAGATCGAGACGCTGATCGACAAGCCCTTCGGCGCGCTCATTCATTTCAAGGTCCAGGGCCGGGCGCCGATGCCGCGGCGTATCCTTCTGGTTGCACCGATGTCGGGCCATTACGCGACGCTTCTGCGCTCGACCGTGGCCAGTCTGCTGCCCGATGCCGACGTTTACGTGACGGATTGGCACAATGCGCGGGACATTCCGGTCAGCGCGGGCAAGTTCGACATCGAGGATTACACGCTTTACCTCGTCGAATTCATGCGCCGACTGGGCCCCGACATCAACGTGATCGCGGTCTGCCAGCCCGCGCCGCTGACGCTGGCCGCGACCGCCTATCTGGCCGAGGAAGAACCCGAGGCGCAGCCGCGCACGCTGACGCTGATCGGCGGGCCGATCGACCCCGATGCCGCCGCAACCGAGGTGACCGATTTCGGCCGTCGCGTCACCATGGGGCAGCTGGAACACATGGTGATCCAGCGCGTCGGCTTCAAATACAAGGGCGCCGGGCGGCTGGTCTATCCGGGGCTGATGCAGCTCGCCTCGTTCATCTCGATGAACATGGACAAGCACACCAAGGCGTTTTCCGACAAGATCCTGATGGAATCGAAGGGCGAAGGCTCGGAACACGACCATCACAACATCTTCTATGATGAATATCTGGCGGTGATGGACATGACCGCGGAATTCTACCTCTCGACGGTCGAGCGGATCTTCAAGGGCCTTGAGATCGCACAGAACCGCTTCGAGGTCGAGGGCAAGCGCGTCGATATCGGCAAGATCACCCGCGTCGCGGTGAAGACGGTCGAGGGCGCGAATGACGACATCTCGGCGCCCGGACAATGCGTGGCGGCGCTGCGGCTGTGCACCGGTCTGCCCGAGGAAAAGAAGGCGCAGCATCTGGAACCGGGCGCGGGCCATTACGGCATCTTCGCGGGCTCGTCCTGGCGCAACAACATCCGGCCGCTGGTGCTCGATTTCATCGACGCCAATGCGGGCGAGCCGAAATCGAACGTGACCGCGATCCGCGCCGTCTGATCCGCCGGCAAAGCTTTCCGAACGCGCGCCCCCGGGCGCGCGTTTTGCGTTGCGCCCCGCCCTGCCCCCGCCGAGACATGAAAAAACCCGGCCGAAGCCGGGTTTTCTGTCTTTGCTGTGGCGCGGCTCAGTTCAGCCGGGTTTCCACTTGAGCGATCGAGGCGTCGATCATGCCCGACTTGTCGGCCGCCGACATCTGGTTCGCCAGAACTTCTGCCGCGGCGGCAACCGCCACCTGCACGGCCCGGTCCTTGACGTCCTTCAGCGCAGCGGCTTCCGCCGAGGCGATCCGGTCTTCGGCCCCCTTCAGGCGGCGCGCGATGGCCTCCTTCAGGTCGGCCTTGGCCTGATCGGCCGCCAGTTGCGCGTCGCGCTTGGCGGCGACGACGATCTGGTCGGCCTGACCCTGGACTTCGCGCGCCTTGCGCTCGTAGCTCGCCAGGATCTTCTGCGCTTCGTCACGCAGCGCCTTGGCCTCGTCCAGATCCGCCTTGATGCCCTCGGCACGCTTGTCGAGCATGCCCAGCAACATCGAGGGAACCTTGAACTTGATCAGCACGCCGATGAAGATGAGGAAGGCGACGAGGATCACGAAATGCGCGTTGCGCAGCGAGACGAACGGGCCTTCGGAAGCGAAAGCCGGGTTCGCCGCCAGAGCAACGAGCAGGAACGTCAGTTTCTTCATCGCCTTACCCCTTCACCCGCTGACCCACGGCCGCGTTCACCGCGCCCATGTCGGCTTTGCCGCCCAGCGCCGTGACGATGGCCGTGGCGGTCTCGGTGGCGACGATCTGCACCGCCTCCAGCGCACCCGCGCGGATCTCGGCGATCTTCACCTCGGACTGCGCGACCCGTGCCGCGATATCCGCATCGGCTTTCGCCGTGGCGGCATCGAGGTCCTTCTGGATCGCCGCACGTGCTTCGGCGATGATCTTTTGCGCCTGCGCCCGGGCGTCGGCCAAAGCTTTGGCATAGGCCGCTTCCGCGTCCTTGGCCTTCAGCTTGTATTGTTCCGCCGCTTCGAGATCACCGGTAATGGTGCCCGCACGATCGGCCAGAATCCCCGCAATGCGCGGAATGGCGATGTTCTTGAGCAGCCAGTAGATGGCGCCCAGAGCCAACAGCAGCCAGAAGATCTGGTTCGGGAAGGTCGAGAAGTCGAGCTGCGGCATCCCGCCCTTTTCCGCAGCCTCGGCAGCGTGTCCGGCGACAGCAGCAGCGGCCTCGACCGCGTGTGTTTCGTTTGCCATGTCGTCCCCCTGGACCCTTCAGTTACCGGGTGGGTGCGAACACCCACCCGACCGCAAGGTTTCTCAGCAGGGATCAGACGGCGAACATCAGCAGAAGCGCGACGAGGAACGAGAAGATCCCCAGCGCTTCGGCGAACGCGATACCGATGAACATGGTGGCGGTTTGCGAAGCGGCCGCCGACGGGTTGCGCAGCGCACCCGAGATGAAGTTGCCGACAACGTGGCCCACACCGACGGCGGCGCCGCCCATGCCGGTGCACGCGAGACCAGCACCGATGTAGGCACCCATTTGAACGATATCGCCTTCCATGATGGACACTCCTTGAGGTTGGAATTGGCTGAATTGAGGTTTTCAGATCGACCCGGGCTGCGGGTCCGGGCCTCAGTGGCCCGGATGCAGCGCGTCTTTCAGATAGACGCAGGTCAGGATGGTGAAGACATAGGCCTGAACGAAGGCCACGAGGATTTCGAGCGCATACATCCCGACGATCGCCAGCAACGCGAGCGGCGTCACCACAACACCGACGAAGGAGATCAGGATCACCGGTGCGAAGGCGGCAAAGACCTCGATCACGGCATGGCCGGCCATCATGTTGCCCGCAAGCCGGATGGAGTGGCTGACCGGACGCACGAAGTAGGAGATCACCTCGATCACGGCCAGGATCGGGCGCAGCGGCAGCGGCGCGGCCGAGACCCAGAACAGGTTCAGGAAGTGGCTGCCGTGCTTCATGAAGCCCAGCGCGGTCACGCCGATGAACACGCCCAACGCCATCACGCCGGTCACCGCGATATGCGAGGTCGGGGTGAAGGCCATCGGGATCAGGCCAAGGAAGTTCGAGAACAGGATGAACAGGAACATCGTGAAGATGTAGGGGAAGTAGACCAGCCCGTCCTTGCCCGCGACATCTTCGACCATCTTGTGGACGAAACCATAGGCAAGCTCGGCCAGCGACTGGATGCGGCCCGGCACGAGGGCGCGGCGCAGCGTGCCCACGACCATCAGCAGCGCGATCATCACGACGCCGATCGCCATCCACAGGGTCGCGTTCGTCGGCACGAAGAACTCGAACCAACGGATCGGCTCGCCGTCGAACATCGAGTGAATCTTGAACGGTTCCATCGGGTGGAACACAAGGCCGGTGCCAGCTTCTTCTGCCACGACTATTTCCCCTCTTTGCCAGCTGCGGCCGCAGCTGCCTGTGCCTTTGTCAAGTCCGCGGCCGAGCGAAGCATCACCTTCACCCCCGCCGCGAGACCGAGGAAGACGAAGATCAGCATCAGGAAAGGCTGCGTGCCGAAGATGGCATCCAGCCCCAATCCGATGCCGAAGCCGATCCCCAGCCCCGAAACCAGTTCGATGACCATCCGCCAGGCCATGTCGGCCATGCGTAGATCGCCATCCGCTGCGCGTTTGGGCGCCTCCTCGGTCTTCTTCAGTTGCGACAACCGTTTCTCAAGCGCCGCCAAGCGCTCGGGATCAGGTTCTCCGCCAACTTCCTCCGACATGGATGCTCCCCGCAGGTTGAGGCCGTGTGTAACGGTGCAAGCCCGATGAGTCAACGCCGTTGACAGAGTCTTTCCGCGCCAACAAGCTCTTGTTTTCGTTATCGTTTGCGCAACCAGCCGCGGGCATCAAGGCGCGGTTTTGCACGCGCCGGACCAAAGTCATATTCAACCGATCGGTTGACGTTTTGCCGCAGGATGCGCAATGTGGCCGCATGGACCTTTCCGCCTCCCCCCGTCTTGATGCCGTCTTCGCCGCGCTGGCCGACCCGACGCGGCGGGCGATCCTGACCATGCTGCTGGAAGACGACATGGCGGTGACCGACGTGGCCGCGCCGTTTCAGATGTCGCTTGCGGCGATTTCGAAACATCTGGCGATCCTCGCCGAGGCGGGGCTGATCAGTCAGGAAAAGCGCGGCCGGGTGAAATGGTGCAAGCTCGAACCCGCGGCGATGGAGGGGGCGATCATCTGGATCCAGAGCTTCGGCGCCTTCGAGCCGCTGGATCTGGACGCGTTCGAGCGCTTTCTGGAAACCGAGCTGCAGGCGCCGCAAGCGGAGTAAGGGGGGCGCTGCCCCCGTCCCTGCGGGACGCCCCCCGGGATATTTGCCCCAAGGTGAAATCAGATCCGGCTTTGCCTTTCACCTTGGGGCAAATATCCCGGGGGGTGAATTGGCCGAGAGGCCAAGAGGGGGGCAGCGCCCCCCTGCCCGGCTCAGTCCAGATCGCAGCCGTGGGTCCGGTCGTAGCCGTTCCGCGCGGGCGAGACCCAGCCCTCGGGCCTGTCCTGCGGCCGATAGATCTCGACCTTGAGCGGATGACAGGCGGCAGCGTCCGAGGAATGTTCCGAGGAACAATCGCCGCCCGGACAGGCCGAGAGCGCGCAGCCCAGATCGATCTCGGCGAAGAATTCCAGATAATCGCCCGGCCGCACCGGGCTGGCCTTCATGAAATACTGGCCGGTGTCGCGGGTGAAGCCGGTGCACATGAAGACATTGAGCACGTCATGGACGTGGAATTCGCAAGTATGTTTCATCAGCCCGGTTTCCTCGGCCAGCGCGCGGGTCAGGTTCGAATGGCAGCAGTGGTGGTAATTCTCCCCGCCCGAGAGCAGATGATGCGTATAGGGATCGCAGCGGGTGCCGATCACGTCATGCACCGAGCCGCCGTGTTCGTCGATGCCATACCAGTCGAGCGTGTCGTCGGTGATCGTCGCCATCGGTCGCAAGTAAGGGATCGAGGACCAGAGCTGATCGCCGGTCGACAGATGCGTGCCGTGCAGCGCGCGGGTCTTGCCGGAATAGAAGCGCTCGTTCAGATCCTGAGCCGACCAGAGGTTCAGATCCCCGACCTGCGGCCCCTCGATCGAGACGATGCGGAAAAAGCCCCCCGCGGGGACTTCAAAGAACCGCGCCTCACGCGCCGGAACGATCAGTTCGTCGATCTTCGTCCAGCCCTCGCGGGCGGCGCGCAGCGCGGCCAGATCAGGGCGCGGCAAGGTTTCGACCGGGTAGCAGATCACCGGCTTGATCGCGCGGCGGGCGGCGGCATCGGCGGGGGCTTGGTGCTCGGGTCTGGACGGTTTCACGGGGGCGGTCTCCTTTGCCCCAGTCTCACCCGGCCCCGGCGAAAAAGAAAAGCCCCCGCCGACCGGCAGGGGCGCTTTCGCGACAGATCCGGCTCAGGCCGCGTAATATTCGAACATCTGCTCGATCTCGGTCTCTTCGACCAGATCCGCCTTGCCCCGGGCGGGGGTGTAATAGGCGTAAGCATCGGTCAGAATCCTCAGCGCTTCGGCGGCTTTTTCCTGCTCGGATTTTTTCCGGAAGGTGACGATCTTCGACATGGCTTGCTCCTGTGGGTGCGTGGTCTCCCCTGCGACAAACTATCCCATGCGCGAAGCGCCCGACAGCTTAAATGCTGCAACTGCGATATGCATTTTCCGCAACGCAGCAAAAAGGCCCCGGCAGTGCCGGGGCCTTTCGTAGAAACAGAGCCGGATCAGACGTGCCGGCTGACCATCAGCCGCTTGATCTCGGCGATCGCCTTGGCCGGGTTCAGCCCCTTCGGGCAGGTCTTGGCGCAGTTCATGATCGTGTGGCAGCGGTAGAGCTTGAACGGGTCTTCCAGCTCATCGAGACGCTCGGCCGTGGCTTCGTCGCGGCTGTCGATGATCCAGCGGTAAGCATGCAAGAGCGCCGCCGGGCCAAGGTAGCGGTCCGAGTTCCACCAGTAGCTCGGGCAGGAGGTCGAACACGACGCGCACATCACGCATTCATAAAGACCGTCGAGCTTCTTGCGGTCCTCGATCGATTGCAGCCACTCTTTCTCGGGCTTGTTCGTCGTCGTCTGCAGGAAGGGCATGATCGAGGCATGCTGCGCATAGAAATGCGTCAGGTCGGGCACCAGATCCTTGACCACCGGCATATGCGGCAGCGGGTAGATGCGGACATCGCCCTTGATCTCGTCGAGCCCGTAGATGCAAGCGAGCGTGTTGATGCCGTCGATGTTCATCGCACACGAGCCGCAGATCCCCTCGCGGCACGACCGGCGGAAGGTCAGCGTCGGGTCGATCTCGTTCTTGATCTTCAGAAGCGCATCCAGAACCATCGGCCCGCAACGGTCCATGTCGAGGAAATAGGTGTCCACCCGGGGATTTTCCCCGGTGTCCGGATCCCAGCGGTAGATCTTGAACTTGCGCACGGTCTTGGCGCCCTCGGGCCGCGGCCAGGTCTTGCCGACGCGGATCTTGGAGTTTTTCGGAAGCGTGAACTGAACCATTGGGCGTCCTTTCAGTGCGAAGCGGACCGGGCCGGGGGCGGCTCGGCCAAGTCGAGAAGCTCATCGGGGGTGGAAATCTGCTCGATGAGGCGGATGAGATTGGGCAGCGCCTGGGTCACCGGGGCGGCCTGGGCCAAAAGCCAGCGCAGGGCATCGTCCAGCACGGCCGCGCGCCAGGCGTCGTGGTTCCAGTGCCGGGCCAGCGGCACGCCCAGATCGGCGAAGGCGGCGAAAAGCGCGGGCAGATCATAGAAGGTCGCGTAAAGATGGCGCAATTCGCGCGGGGCGGCATGCGCGGGGCCCCGGAACCGGCCCGAGACGGTCAGATGACCGGCCACGACATCATGCGCGCGCAGGCTGCGGCAGCGCGGGGTCAGCACCGCCGTCCAGGCATCCGGCCCGGTGCGGCGGCGCAGGATGTGGATATCCTGATCGAGGCGGCCGAGCAGCTGGCGGCCATGCAGCGCCGAGCCCTCGGCAAAGACCAGCGCCTCGGCCCGGGCATAGGCCTGCATCTGCGCGCGGATCGGCAGGGTTCCGGGGTCGATCACCGTCACGCCCAGCTCGGCCAGAAGCCCGGCCAGATAGGTCTCGCCCAGATGGCCGCCGCGGCCGGTCGCCACCAGCCCGGCCCGGCTGACATAGATCAGCGGCAGGCGCGGTTGCAGGTCGATCCCGTGGCGGCCGGGCAGCGCGTCGAGCAGATCGAGATAGGCCGAATCGGGGGCGGTGCCGCCCAGCATCTCGCCCTGGGCGCAGACCCGCAATTCCGGCGCAAGGCTGGGTTCGGTGACGAAGCGGGCGCGACGCGCGGGCATCGTCAGCCAGTCGAACACCTGATGCACCCAGGGCGCCAGCGCCTCGGGGGCGGTGCCGGTGGGCAGGGTGAACAGCACCACATCCGTATCGCGCTGGCTGACCGCGGGCAGAAGCCGGGTGATGTGTTCGGCGATCAGATGGCCGAATTCATGGCTGAGATAGCCGCCCCAAAGCGCCGGGCGGCGGAACTGCCGCACCGGCTTGCGCAAGGGCGGCGCGGTGTCGGCGGGACGGCCGGAATAGCAAAACCGGGCCGCGGTCTGACGCTCGAACTCGGGCCAGACCGGACCGCCCAGCGGCACATGTTCGCGCATGCGGGTGACCGGCATCACGGGGACATCGCGGAAGCACAGAAGCTCCATCATCCCCTCCCCTGCGGCACGGTGTAATAGGGGCGGTTGGGCGCTTGCCCCGCGCGGGCGCGGACGCAGCGGTCATAGGCCGCGCCGGGATCGCCGCCGCCGCTGCCCATGGTGAAGGTCAGCTTCACGCCGCTTTCGAAAGTGCCGCCCGAGGTGACGCCCATCCGGCCTTCGCCGGAGAGGGGCGCTTTCGGGGCGACGGTTTCGGCGCAAAGCTTCTCGGCTTCGGGCAGGGCCATGGGGCCGCAACCGGCCAGGGCAAGCCCCGCCGCCGCGATCCCATATGCCCAGACCCGCGCCATCTCAGAAGGTCCGCGCTTTCGGCGCGATCTTCGCCAGGCTGATGCCACCTTCCGCCTCGGTGGTCAGCGGTGCGGTGATCACCGGGCGATAGCTCAGGTCAACCTTGTTGTCCTCGACCCGCATGATCGAGTGCTTGCGCCAGTTGGCGTCGTCGCGCGTCGCATGGTCTTCCGAGGCATGGGCGCCGCGGCTTTCCTTGCGCGCTTCGGCGCCGACGATGGTGGCCAGCGCGTTCGGCATCAGGTTGGTCAGTTCCAGCGTTTCCATCAGGTCGCTGTTCCAGATCAGCGAGCGGTCGGTGACCTTCAGATCGGCGACCTTGGCCGCGATCTCGGTCATCTTCGCCTTGCCTTCGGCCAGCGTCTTGTCGGTGCGGAAGACGGCCGCATCGGCCTGCATGGTGCGCTGCATTTCCAGCCGCAGGTCCGCCGTGGGGGTGTGGCCCTTGGCATGGCGCAGCCCGTCGAAGCGTGCAAAGCACTTGTCGACCGAGGCCTGGTTATAGGCCGCCGGACGCGCCTTCGGATCGACGATTTCCCCCGCCCGGATCGCCGCGGCCCGGCCGAAGACGACAAGGTCGATGAGCGAGTTCGAGCCAAGGCGGTTCGCCCCGTGCACAGAGGCGCAACCGGCCTCGCCCACGGCCATCAGACCGGGCACGATCGCGTTCGGATTGTCGGCCGTCGGGTTCAGCGCCTCGCCCCAGTAGTTCGTGGGGATGCCGCCCATGTTGTAGTGAACCGTCGGCAGAACCGGGATCGGCTCTTTGGTGACATCGACGCCGGCAAAGATCTTCGCCGATTCCGAGATGCCCGGCAGACGTTCGGCCAGCGCCTCTTTCGGCAGGTGCGACAGGTTCAGGTGGATGTGGTCTTTATGCTCGCCCACACCGCGGCCTTCGCGGATTTCCAGCGTCATGCAGCGCGAAACATAGTCGCGCGGCGCCAGATCCTTGTAATGCGGCGCATAGCGTTCCATGAAGCGCTCGCCCTGGCTGTTCGTCAGATACCCGCCCTCGCCGCGCGCGCCTTCGGTGATCAGGCAGCCCGAACCATAGATGCCGGTCGGGTGGAACTGCACGAATTCCATGTCCTGCAGCGCCAGACCCGCCCGCGCCACCATGCCGCCGCCGTCGCCGGTGCAGGTATGGGCCGAGGTCGCCGAGAAATAGGCGCGGCCATAGCCGCCCGTCGCCAGCACGACCATCTTGGCGTTGAAGACGTGGAAGGTGCCGTCGTCAAGCTTCCAGCACACGACGCCCTGACAGACGCCATCCTCGGACATGATCAGGTCGAGCGCGAAATATTCGATGAAGAATTCCGCGTTGTTCTTGAGGCTCTGGCCGTAAAGCGTGTGCAGGATGGCGTGGCCGGTGCGGTCGGCGGCGGCGCAGGTGCGCTGCACCGGCGGGCCGTCGCCGAATTCGGTGGTGTGACCGCCGAAGGGGCGCTGGTAGATCTTGCCCGCCTCGGTGCGGGAAAACGGCACGCCGTAATGTTCCAGCTCATAGACCGCGGCAGGCGCCGAGCGCGCCAGATATTCCATCGCATCGGTGTCGCCGAGCCAGTCCGAGCCCTTGACGGTGTCGAACATGTGCCATTGCCAGCTGTCCGGGCCCATGTTGCCAAGGGACGCCGCGATGCCGCCCTGCGCCGCAACGGTGTGCGAGCGGGTCGGGAAGACCTTGGTCACGCAGGCGGTGCGCAGCCCCTGTTCGGCCATGCCGAGCGTCGCGCGCAGGCCCGCGCCACCGGCACCGACCACCACCACGTCATAGTTGTGGGTTTCGTAAGTATAGGAAGCCATTGTCCGGTTGCCCCTGTCAGTTCGTGATCTGTTGCGCCGCGGCGGCGAGGAACATCATCTTCGCCAGCGCATAAAGCACCAGGGCCGAGATCAGCCACGACAGCGAATAGACGAAGATCACCAGCCCCTTGCGCAGGCTGCCCTGGGTGTAGTCTTCCAGCATCACCTGCGCGCCCTTGGCGAAATGGCGCATGCCGACGATGGTGACCAGCGCGGTCAGGATCGCCGGGAAGGGCCGGGCGAAATAGGCCTGAAGCTCGGCCTGGCTCATGCCGATGGCATGACCGAAGACGAAGATGAAGGCGGGCACCAGAAAGGCCAGCGCCACCGAGGACATCGTCATCCACCAGAAATGTTCGGTGCCGGACCCCGAGGCCCCCTTGCCGACGGCGCGTTTGCGATCGGTCAGATAGCGCATGGTGGCCTCCTCAGAAAATCGCCAGAATGATGAGCGTCAAAAGCGTCAGCACGACCGAGCCGATGATCGCCCCCCAGCCGAGTTTCTCGGCGGTTTCGACATCCAGCCCGCGGCCGGTGTCCCACAAGAGATGCCGCAGCCCGGTCAGGTAGTGATACCACATCGCCCAGGCCATGCCCGCGAAGATCAGCCAGCCCAGCCAGGAGGTGACGATCCAGTTCACCACGCCGAAATAGCCGGGGCTGGAGACGGCGGCGATCAGCCACCAGGCGCCAAGCAGGAAGCCCGCAATCAGCGCGTTGCCGGTGATCCGGGTCAGGATCGAGCTCATCGACGTCATCTGCGGACGGTAATACGGGCCGATCATGAAGGGGGAAAGGGGTCGTTCGACCCGTTTCGGTTCAGCCATTTGGGGTCCCTCACTCGCTGGGCCGTCTGCGCGGGCCAGAGAGTGGAGGCAGACGGGTTGGCCGGAATTGTGAGACCTGAATAGGCGGTCACGGCGGGCAAGTCACGCATTCAGATCAAATTTCGCCTTCGCAGTTGCAAAAAAGCGGCGGAAATTTCGCTTTGTGATCACAAAAACCGACGCCGGGCAAATGTCGTCCGGTAACATTCGGATGCCGCTTTTCGTGCCGCACAAGGCAGCCTTGAGCCATCTGCGGGAGAGTGCAAAAGGAAAGGGCGGAAACCGTGCCCCGGTTTCCGCCCCGTCTGTCCGACTCACCCGCGCGCGGGCGGATTTGCGATCACAAAGGCATCAGCGCCCAGTAATCGAGATCCAGAAGCACCTCGGGCGCGTATTTCCCGTCCGCGCCCTTCAGCGCGAAGGGCGCCGCGCCCTGCTTGACCGCAACCAGCCGCAGCCGGATCGCGCCAACGCCCGGGGCCTCGGTCTCGGCCTTGTCCAGCACCTCGGACCAGGCCTTGACGGTATCACCCGCAAAACAGGGGTTGGCATGGGCGCCGCCGTTCAGCGCCACGATCATCTGCGCATTGGCGAGCCCGTTGAACGACAGCGCGCGGGCCATCGAAATGACATGACCGCCATAGATCAGCCGCTTGCCATCCTCGCGGAAGGTGGCGTCGAAATGCACCTTGGCGGTGTTCTGCCACAGCCGCGTGGCCAGCATGTGCTCGGCCTCCTCGATCGTCACGCCGTCCACATGGTCGATCTTTTCGCCGATCTCATAGTCCGAAAGCCGATGCGGCTCGCCCGCCAGGGTGAAATCGTAATCCTCGAAGCTCAGCCCCTCGGGGATCACCAGATCTTCGACCGGAACGACCTTGCGCAGCTCGGGCAGCACCGGCGCGGGCGCGGGGCTGGCGGCGTCGCGCTTGCGCACCATCACCCAGCGGACATAATCCAGCACCACCTCGTCATTCTGGTTGAGGCCCCGGGTGCGGACATAAACGTTGCCCGACTTGCCGTTCGAGTTCTCCTTGATCCCGATCACTTCCGAGACCGCGCGCAAGGTATCGCCCGGATAGACCGGAAGCACCCAGCGCCCCTCGGCATAGCCGAGGTTGGCGACGGCATTCAGCGAGACATCGGGAACGGTCTTGCCAAAGACGGTGTGGAAGGCCAGCAGATCATCGAGCGGCGAGCCATCCAGCCCGCAATTGGCGGCGAAGACATCGCTGGAATACAGCGCATGCCGGGCGGGATAAAGCGCGTGGTAGAGCGCCCGCTCCCCCTCGGCCACGGTGCGGGGAACGGCATGGCCGATCACCTGCCCCACCGCGTAATCCTCGAAGAAACGGCCCGGATTCGTCTTCGTCGCCATCTTACTGCTCTCCCAGTTTCAGATCGGGGTGGTAGTCCCCCGGCACATCCTTCACCACCGCCTGCGCACAGCGCATCACGCCGCGCGCCGCGTCGAAGCCATAGGCGGGGCTGCCGTGCAGCTCCCAGCCCTTCGCCAGCGCCATCGAAACCTTGTGACAGAAGGCCGAAGTGTCATCCTCGGTCAGGAGCCGATACAGTTTCACGGATAGGTCCCCAGAAACAGGCTGTGACCGAGGATCAGCCCATGCAGCCAGACGATGATCCCATAGATCGCCAGCGTGCCGATCAGGTTCTTCAGATCGCCCTTGAGCGAGCCGGGTTTCGGCCGCTTCCACGGACCGGCGCGGTTGATCACGACCATCTCGGCCACGGCCCAGACGCCCAGCGCGCCAAACAGGATCACCGAGACATAATCGCCGTTCACCAACAGATGCGAGACCGACCACAAAAGCATCCCCGTCAGCATCGGATGGCGCATCTTGTCGATCAGGATCGAGCGCGAGCCGCCGACGCCGAACAGATAGATGGCGATCAGCATCAGCAGGTTGTTCAGATGGCCGATCCCCGGCAGCGGCGTGTAAAGGTTGTCGTCGGGCGTCACCTCGACCGAGCGGTAACCGATCACCATCAACGCGGTGCCGGTCAGGATCAGCGCCGCGACGATCGCCTTGATCTGCGGCATCAGCATCAGATGCCGATGCGGCGCCAGGCGCTTGAAGGAATGGGGCAGCACCCAAAGCAGGATGCCGAGGATCATCAGGGACATGGCTTGCCTCTCAACTTGCGAGTGCGGCAATCGCCTCCGCTTTCGCAAGGACTTGCCGCGCCGTCACGATATGCAGGTTTTCGACGATCTTTCCATCCACAACCGCAACCCCCTGCCCCGCGGCCTGCGCCGCGTCAAAGGCGGCGATCTGGCGCCGGGCGAGGTCGATCTCGGCCTCGGAGGGCGCAAAGGCGGCGTTGGCGATGTCAAGCTGCGCCGGGTGGATCAGCGTCTTGCCGTCAAAGCCCATGTCGCGGCCCTGATCGCATTCGGCGCGCAGGCCCGCGTCATCCTTGAAGGCGTTGTAGACGCCGTCGACGATGATCTTGCCAAAAGACTTGGCGGCCAGCAGGCACAAGCCCAGCCCGGTCTGCAGCGGCAGCCGATCGGCGCGGAAGCGGCTTTGCAGCTCCTTCGCCAGATCGTTGGTGCCCATCACCATGCCTTCAAGCCGCGGATGCGCCGCGATGTCGGCGGCGTTCAGCATGCCCAGCGCGGTTTCCATCATCGCCCAAAGCGGCACGGTCGGAATGAGATTCGCAACGGCATCCAGATCGGATTTGGTCGAGACCTTGGGGATCAGCACGGCGTCGATCTTCACGCCGTCCTTCAGCGCCGCGGCCATGGCGAACGCATCGTCGCGGCCCCAGTCGCTGTCGAGCCCGTTGATCCGCACGATCCGCATCCGCGCGCCGAAATCGGCCTCGCGCAGCGCCTTGATCAGAATGGCGCGGGCATTGACCTTTTCATCGACCGCCACCGCGTCTTCCAGATCGAAGATGATCGCGTCGCAGGCAAGACCCGTCGCCTTTTCCAGCGCCCGTTCCTTGGAACCGGGGATGTAGAGCACCGAACGGGTGGGGCGGGCAGCGGTCATGATTCTCTCCTCGCAACAATCTTGCGCGATGAAGCACAAGCCGGACAGAATCAGCAAGCCCAGATTTGCCGCAGCGCAGAGAATTGGCCCCGGCGGTCCGAAAGCGGCCCCGACCGAAGCCGGGGCCGGTCCGTCTCAGGCGTGGATCGCACCGTCGCCACAGGCCAGCGCCGCCTCGCGCACGGCTTCCGAATAGGTCGGATGGGCGTGGCAGGTCAGCGCCATATCCTGCGCCGAGGCGCCGAATTCCATCGCGACGCAGATTTCATGGATCATGTCGCCCGCCGAGGGGCCGATGATATGGGCGCCCAGAATCCGGTCCGTCGCCGCATCGGCCAGAATTTTCACGAAGCCCTCGGCCTGGAACACGGCTTTCGCCCGGCCGTTGCCCATGAAGGAGAACTTGCCGACCTTGTAGGCCCGGCCTTCCTGTTTCAGCGCATCCTCGGTCTTGCCGACGCAGGCCACCTCGGGCGTGGTGTAGATCACCCCGGGGATCACGTCGTAATTCACATGGCCATGCTTGTCCGCGATCACCTCGGCCACCGCCATCCCCTCGTCCTCGGCCTTGTGGGCCAGCATCGGGCCGATGATCGCATCGCCGATCGCATAGATGCCGGGCACATTCGTCGCCCAATGGCTGTCGGTCTTCACCTGCCCGCGCGGCAGCATCTCGACGCCCAGCGCCTCAAGGCCCAGCCCCTTGGTGAAGGGCTTGCGGCCGGTCGCCACCAGCACCACCTCGGCTTCGATCGCATGGGCGCTCTCGTCCTTGCGCAGGCTGTAGCGCACGGTGTTCTTGCCCTTCGCCTTGTCGACGCCCTGCACCGCGGCGCCCAGAACGAATTTCAGCCCCTGACGGGTCAGGATGCGCTGCAGCCCCTTGGCCACCTCGGCATCCATGCCGGGCGTGATCGCATCGAGATATTCGACCACCGTCACCTCGGCGCCCAGACGCGCATAGACCGAGCCAAGCTCCAGCCCGATCACCCCGGCGCCGATCACCACCATCGATTTCGGCACCTTGGCCAGCGACAGCGCCCCGGTCGAGGTGACGACGGTCGCCTCGTCGATCTCGATGCCGGGCAGGCCCGCCGCTTCCGAGCCGGTGGCAATGACGATGTTCTTCGCCGTGTGGATGTCCTCGCCGACCTTCACCTGACCCGGCGCCGGGATCGAGCCCCAGCCCTGCAGGTAAGTGACCTTGTTCTTCTTGAACAGGAACTCGATGCCCTTGGTGTTGCCGTCGATGACGTCCTTCTTGTAGGACTGCATCTTCGCCCAGTCGACCTTCACCTTGGCGCCCATCAGGCCCATTTTCTCGAAGTTCTCATGCACCTCGTGCAGCTCATGCGTGGCATGCAGCAGCGCCTTGGACGGGATGCAGCCCACGTTGAGGCAGGTGCCGCCCAAGGCCCCGCGCCCCTCGACGCAGGCGGTCTTCAGCCCCAGTTGCGCGCAGCGGATGGCGCAGACATAGCCGCCCGGGCCGCCGCCGATGATGATGACGTCGAATTCTGCCATGGTCATTCCCCTGACGAATGGCGGGGGGCGCTGCCCCCCGGGCCCCCCGAGGTATTTTCAGCAAGATGAAAGGGGGGCGGTTTGCGTGAAGGGGGCGGGTTTCCGCCCCCTGCGGCATCGGGCGGGATCAGAGATCCATCAGCAGGCGGCGCGGATCTTCCAGCGCCTCTTTCACCCGGACAAGGAAGGTCACCGCGCCCTTGCCGTCGACGATGCGGTGATCGTAGGAGAGCGCCAGATACATCATCGGGCGGATCACGATCTGGCCGTTCACCACCACAGGGCGGTCCTGGATCTTGTGCATGCCCAGAATGCCCGATTGCGGCGGGTTCAGGATCGGCGAGGACATCAGCGAGCCGTAAACCCCGCCGTTCGAGATGGTGAAGCTGCCGCCCTGCATTTCCTGCATCGTCAGCTTGCCGTCGCGGCCGCGTTTGCCCAGTTCGGCGATCTCGCGCTCGATATGGGCGAAGCCCTTTTGATCCGCGTCACGCAGCACCGGCACCACAAGGCCCGAGGGCGTGCCAACGGCCACGCCCATGTGGACGTAGTTCTTGTAGATGATGTCGCCGCCGTCGATCTCGGCGTTCACCTCGGGGATTTCCTTGAGCGCGTGGCAGCAGGCCTTCACGAAGAAGCCCATGAAGCCCAGCTTGACCCCGTGTTTCTTCTCGAACTGGTCCTTGTAGACATTGCGCAGATCCATCACGCCCGACATGTCCACCTCGTTGTAGGTGGTCAGCATCGCAGCGGTGTTCTGCGCGTCCTTCAGGCGGCGCGCGATCGTGGCGCGCAGGCGGGTCATCTTCACCCGTTCCTCGCGCGCCGCATCTTCGGCCGGGACCGGGGCGCGCGGCACGGTGGCGGGCGGCGGCGCGATCGAGACTTGCGCCGTCGCGACCGGGGCGGGCGCGGCAGGGGCCGGGGCGGCGGCCGGGGCAGCCGCGGCGGCGGCCACGTCTTCCTTCATGATCCGGCCATCGCGGCCGGTGCCGGTGACCTGATCGGGGCTGAGCCCCGCTTCGGCCATCGCCTTTTTCGCCGCCGGGGCATGTTCGACATCCTTCGCGGGCGCCGCCGCCGGGGCGGGCGCGGAGGCGGCCGCGGCCGGGGCGGCAGTGGCTGCCGCGCCCGCCGTCAGGATCGCCAGACGCCCGCCCGCGGCGACCGAAACGCCCTCGGGCGCGAGGATCTCGCTCAGCACGCCCGCGACCGGCGCCGGAACCTCGACCGAGACCTTGTCGGTTTCCAGCTCGCACAGGATCTCGTCCTGCGCGACGGCATCGCCCGGCTTCTTGAACCAGGTGGAGACCGTGGCTTCGGCAACGCTTTCGCCCAGCGCGGGGACCATGACATCCGTCATCTTGACCTCTTGAACAGTCGGCGCGGCTTTTTGAGGGGCAGCCGGGCCTTCGGATTTGGGTTGCGCGGGCGGCATCGCGCCCGCGGACAAAAGCACGGCCAGCAGGGCGTTCACCGCCACCGTCTCGCCTTCCTTGACGACGACCTCGCTCAGCACCCCCGCCGAGGGGGCGCGGACTTCGACCGTCACCTTGTCTGTTTCAAGCTCGCAGAGCATCGCATCGGCCACGACCATCTCGCCCGGTTTCACGAACCAGGTGGCGACAGTGGCTTCCGAGACGCTTTCCCCAAGCCCGGGAACGCGGATCTCGGTCATCTCAGCCCTCCAGCGCGTCTTGGACGAGCGCGTCCTGCTCGGCCTTGTGGCGGGACGCCAGACCCGTAGCGGGCGAGGCCGAGGCGGCACGGCCCGCATAGCGCGCCCGGCCATGCTTGGCCCCGATCTTCGCAAGCACCCATTCCAGGTTCGGCTCGATGAAGCTCCAGGCGCCCTGGTTCTTCGGCTCTTCCTGACACCAGATGATCTGCGCCTCCTTGAAGCGGCCCAGTTCCGTCACCAGCGAATGCGCCGGGAAGGGGTAAAGCTGCTCGATGCGCAGGATGTAGACATCCTCGAGCCCGCGCTTGTCGCGTTCGGCCAGCAGATCGTAATAGACCTTGCCGGTGCACATCACGACACGGCTGATCTCGGCATCGGGTTTCGTCGTCATCTCCGAATTGCCGTGGTGCTGCGCATCGGCATCGTCCCACATCACGCGGCGGAAGAACGAGCCGGTGGTGAATTCCTCGGCCGTCGAGGTGCACAGCGGATGGCGCAGCAGCGATTTCGGCGTCATCAGGATCAAGGGCTTGCGGAAGTTGCGGTGGATCTGCCGGCGCAGGATGTGGAAGTAGTTCGCCGGCGTCGAGCAGTTCGCGACGATCCAGTTGTCTTCGGCCGAAAGTTGCAGGAAGCGTTCCAGACGGGCCGAGGAATGTTCCGGCCCCTGCCCCTCGAAACCATGCGGCAAGAGGCAGACCAGCCCCGACATCCGCAGCCATTTCCGTTCGCCCGAGTTGATGAACTGGTCGAACATGATCTGCGCGCCATTGGCGAAATCGCCGAATTGCGCCTCCCACAGGGTCAGCGCGTTCGGTTCCGCCAGCGAATAGCCGTATTCGAACCCGAGCACGGCATATTCCGAGAGCATCGAATCGATGACCTCGTATTTCGCCTGACCGGGCTTGATGTGGTTGAGCGGATAATAGCGTTCCTCGGTCGCCTGGTCGATCAGCCCGGAATGACGCTGGCTGAAGGTGCCGCGGGTGCAGTCCTGACCGGCCAGACGCACCGGGAAGCCCTCGGCCAGAAGCGAGCCGAAAGCCATCGCCTCGGCCGTGGCCCAGTCAAACCCCTGGCCCTTTTCGAACATCGCCTTTTTCGCCTCGAGCTGGCGGGCGACGGTCTTGTGGATGTCGAAATCCTCGGGGTAGGAGGTCAGCGCCTTCCCCACCTCGGCCATCAGCTCGGGCGAAATCGGGGTCACCCCCGCGTCGTAATCACTGCTTTGCCGGTCAAGGTGCTTCCAGCGGCCATCGAGCCAGTCGGCCTTGTTCGGGCGGAACTGCTTGCCCGCCTCGTATTCCTCGTTCAGCTTCGCCTGAAACGCCGCTTTCATGTCCTCGATCTCGCCCTCGGGGATCAGCCCGTCGGCGACCAGACGTTCGGTGTAAAGCTGCAGCGTGGTCTTGTGGCCCTTGATGTTCTTGTACATCGCCGGGTTGGTGAACATCGGCTCGTCGCCTTCGTTGTGACCGAAGCGGCGATAGCAGAAGATGTCGATGACCACGTCCTTGTGGAATTTCTGCCGGAATTCCGTCGCCACTTTCGCGGCATGCACGACGGCCTCGGGGTCGTCGCCGTTGACGTGAAAGATCGGCGCTTCCACCATCAGCGCGATGTCGGTCGGATAGGGCGAGGTGCGCGAGAAATGCGGCGCCGTGGTGAAGCCGATCTGGTTGTTCACGACGATATGGATGCAGCCGCCGGTGCGATGCCCCTTGATGCCGGAAAGTTGCAGACATTCGGCGACGATCCCCTGCCCCGCAAAGGCCGCGTCGCCGTGCAGCAGCACCGACAGGACCTGGGTGCGGTCCTCGTCATGGGCCTGATCCTGCTTGGCGCGGACCTTGCCCAGAACGACCGGGTTCACCGCTTCAAGGTGGCTCGGGTTCGCGGTCAGCGACAGGTGCACGGTGTGGCCGTCAAACGAGCGGTCCGAGGAGGCGCCAAGGTGATATTTCACGTCGCCCGAGCCGTCCACATCTTCGGGCTTGTAGGAGCCGCCCTGAAATTCGTGGAAGATCGCCCGATAGGGTTTCGCCATCACCGTCGCCAGAATGTTCAGCCGGCCGCGGTGCGGCATGCCGAAGACCACTTCCTTCAGGCCAAGGGCGCCGCCGCGCTTGATGATCTGTTCCATCGCCGGGATCAGCGCCTCGGCCCCGTCCAGGCCGAAACGCTTGGTGCCGGTGTATTTCACGTGCAGGAATTTCTCGAAGCCCTCGGCCTCGACCAGCTTGTTCAGGATGGCGCGGCGGCCTTCGCGGGTGAACTGGATTTCCTTGCCGTAACCCTCGATCCGTTCCTTCAGCCAGGCGGCTTCCTCGGGGTTCGAGATATGCATGTATTGCAGCGCGAAGGTGCCGCAATAGGTGCGCTTGAGCACGTCGAGGATCTGCCGCATCGAGGCCACTTGCAGCCCCAGCACGTTGTCGATGAAGATCATCCGGTCCATGTCGGCATCGGTGAAGCCGTAGGAACGCGGGTCAAGCTCGGGATGCGACTCGCCCGAGCGCATACCAAGCGGATCCAGATCGGCGATCAGGTGCCCCCGGATCCGGTAGGCGCGGATGATCATCAGCGCACGGATGGAATCAAGGACGGCGCGCTTGATCGCCTCGTCCGAGACCTGCACCCCCGCGGCCTTGACGGCGGCGGCGATCTTCTCGGCCGCGGCCTTGTTTTCCCTGGGCGCGACGGGCATCGGCCATTCGCCGGTCATCGCCGCGGTCAGATCGTCCGAGGGCGTCGGCGGCCAATCGGCGCGCGCCCAGCTCGGACCATGCGCCGAGCGCTTGGCGTCCAGTTCCGTATCGCCAAGGCTTTCGAAGAAAGAGGCCCAGTTCGGATCGACCGAGGTCGGATCGGCGGCATAGCGGGCGTAAAGCTGTTCGACATAATCTGCGTTCGCCCCTTGCAGGAAGGACGAAGCGTGGAACTGGTCGTTCGGTGTGTGGTCGTTCATGGGATGATCCTTGCGAGATCGGCTGCGGGACGGCCGGAGGGCCGGAGGGAACGGGGGCCCGGCGCGCCAGCGACGCGCCGGAGCGGATCAGGCGCGGAGGGGACGCGCCGTCGACACCGGGGCAGACCGCAGCCGGGGCGCCGAAGCCGGGGCACGGGCCGCGGCAGGCGGCCGGGGGAGGATCGGACCGAGCGTGAGGGGACGCATCGACTTTCCTTTCATCTCAAGGCCTTGCGTGCCTATTTGCACGCCACCACCAGCGCCTTCATGCCGGGAACGCGGTCGCCGGGATCGGTGACATGCGAGGTTTTCAGGCTTTTGCCATAGTGGCGGCACAGCCGCTCCGGCGCGGCGGCCACTGCCTCCTTGTTGGCGGCGAACAGATCGAAATAGATGTAGGAGCGCGTCGCATCGCCCGAGATCGCGGCGACGGCATCGCTGTTGATGCCGGTCATCCGCGCGAAATCGGCCTTGGCGCGGTTGTCGACCGGGATCGGCGGCGCCAGCGCCGGGGCGGCGGCGGCGACGGGAAGCGTGGGAGCGGTCTCCATGCAGGCGGAGAGCAACAGTGTCAGAAGGGCGGCCAGAAGGGCCGATGCGGTACGGGACATGCTTTGCCTCGGGCAGGTCAGCGACGGTAAGGGCTTGCGGTGCCGGGCAATCCGGCGGCTTCGGAACAGGCGATCTCGTAGCGGCCGCCTGCGCTTTCGGGCCCGCAGGGGGCGGCGGTGCCCGTGATGATGGTGCCGTTCGTGCGCGCGGAATTGGCCAGCGCATAGCCGGTCGCGCCGGTCGGCGTCCTGCCTGCGGGGACCTTTTGCGTCGTCACGATCGGAGTGGTGGTGATCGGGCCCGACGCCTGCGGATCGCCCGGCGTCGGATCGGTACAGCCTGCAAGGGCCAGCGCGAGGGCGTCCCCCCCCGTCGTCAGTGAAAGCTTCATTCGACCCTCCCGTCTGGCTTGCGGCCGCTCGTTGCACTCGTCACGCCTTGGGGGCCCGACAACCCCGCCCGGAACAAAGATGGGACCGCGGCCTCCTCTGCCGCGGCCCCGAAGGGCCTCAGCCCTTGATCGCTTTCAGCACGGCTTCGCCCAGATGTGCGGGGCTGTCCGCCACCACGATGCCCGCGCGTTTCATCGCTTCGATCTTGCTTTCCGCATCGCCCTTGCCGCCCGAGACGATGGCACCGGCATGGCCCATGCGGCGCCCGGGGGGGGCGGTGCGACCGGCGATGAAGCCCGCGGTCGGCTTCCAGCGGCCCTTTTTCTTTTCCGCCATCAGGAATTCGGCGGCTTCTTCCTCGGCCGAGCCGCCGATTTCGCCGATCATGATGATCGAGGTGGTTTCCGGGTCGGCGAGGAACATTTCCAGCACGTCGATATGCTCGGTGCCCTTGATCGGATCGCCGCCGATGCCCACGGCCGAGGATTGGCCCAGACCGACATCGGTCGTCTGTTTCACCGCCTCATAGGTCAGCGTGCCCGAGCGCGACACGACACCGACCGAGCCGCGCTTGAAGATCGAGCCCGGCATGATGCCGATCTTGCAGGCGTCGGGCGTCATCACGCCGGGGCAGTTCGGCCCGATCAGGCGCGATTTGCTGTCAATGAGCGCGCGTTTCACCCGCATCATGTCCAGCACCGGGATGCCCTCGGTGATGCAGACGATCAGCTCCATCTCGGCGTCGATCGCTTCAAGGATGCTGTCGGCGGCAAAGGGCGGCGGCACGTAGATCGCCGTCGCATGGGCGCCGGTGACGTGTTTCGCCTCGTGGACCGAGTTGAAGACCGGCAGGCCAAGGTGCTCGCTGCCGCCCTTGCCCGGGGTCACGCCGCCGACCATTTTCGTGCCGTAGGCGATAGCCTGTTCCGAGTGGAAAGTGCCCTGCGAGCCGGTGAAGCCCTGGCAGATGACCTTGGTGTGTTCGTTGACGAGGACTGCCATCTTCTTAGCCTTTCACCGCTGCCACGATCTTCTTCGCGCCGTCGGCGAGATCGTCCGCGGCAATCACATTGAGCCCCGACTTGGCGATGATGTCCTTGCCAAGTTCGACGTTCGTGCCTTCAAGGCGCACCACCAGCGGCACCTTGAGGCCGACTTCCTTCACCGCGGCCAAAACGCCTTCCGCGATGATGTCGCAGCGCATGATGCCGCCGAAGATGTTGACCAGAATGCCCTTCACCTTCGGGTCCGAAGTGATGATCTTGAAGGCCTCGGTCACTTTTTCCTTCGACGCGCCGCCGCCGACATCGAGGAAGTTCGCCGGTTCGGCGCCGTACAGCTTGATGATGTCCATCGTCGCCATCGCCAGACCCGCGCCGTTCACCATGCAGCCGATTTCGCCATCAAGCGCGATGTAGTTCAGGTCGAACCGCGAGGCTTCCAGTTCCTTCGGGTCTTCCTCGGTCACGTCGCGCAGATCCATCACCTCGGGCTGACGGTAAAGCGCGTTGTTGTCAAAGCCGAGCTTCGCGTCGAGCACCTTGAGCTGGCCCTCGGTGGTGACGATCAGCGGGTTGATCTCCAGCATCTCCATGTCCTTCTCGAGGAAGGCCTTGTAGAGCTTCTTGATCAGCGACACGCATTGCTTGACCTGATTGCCTTCCAGCCCCAGCGCAAAGGCGATGCGGCGGCCGTGGAAATCGCTCAGCCCCGTGGCCGGATCGACCGAGAAGGAGAGGATCTTTTCGGGCGTGTGGGCGGCGACTTCCTCGATGTCCATCCCGCCCTCGGTCGAGCAGACAAAGCTCACGCGCGAGGATTTGCGGTCGATCAGCAGCGCCAGATACAGCTCGCGCGCGATGTCCGAACCTTCCTCGATATAGATGCGGTTCACCTGTTTCCCGGCCGGGCCGGTCTGGTGGGTGACAAGGGTGCGGCCCAGCATCTGCCGGGCCAGCGTTTCGGCCTCGGCCACCGAGCGGGCCAGACGCACGCCACCCTTTTCACCGGCTTCGGCTTCCTTGAAATGACCCTTGCCGCGGCCCCCGGCATGGATCTGCGCCTTGACCACCCAAAGCGGGCCGTCAAGCTCGCTGGCGGCTGCCTTGACCTCGTCCGCCTTGAGCACGATGCGGCCGTTCGAGACCGGGCAGCCGTAGCTCTTGAGCAACTGCTTGGCCTGGTATTCGTGGATATTCATGGCATTGATCCCATGCTGATGTGTTTGGGGTGGTGTGGCATATTCCGCCCCGGCCACAAACCCAAAACTGCGCCTTTCCCCGGCGCCGGGGCAGAAAAATCAGCTTTGTGATCACGGCCCGCAAATGCGTGATCACAAATTGCCGCAGAGCAGCGAACTTGATTGCGATAACGGAATCGGCTTTGCTTTGCGCAAGGAAATTTCAAATCAGGGGTCGGCATGGCAAGCTGGGGCGTGGTGGCGATGGTGGACGAGCCTGCGCCTCTCGTCGCGGCCTTTGTCGGCCATCATCTGGGGCTGGGCGCGGCCGAGGTGCATGTCTGTCTGGACCGGCCCAACCCCGCGGCGCGGGACCTTCTGGCGGGGGTGCCGGGCGCGGTGCTGCACGCGGACGGCGCGGATGGCTGGCGCTATCGCGATTTCGGCCGCCGCCCCGAGACCATGAATGCGCGGCAGAAATATCATGCCAGCCGGATCCTGGCCGAGACCCGGCTGGACTGGATCCTGCATTGCGATTGCGACGAATATCTGCAGCCCTCGGGCGATGCGATCGGCACCCTGCTCGACCGGGTGCCGCACAAGGCCGCCTGGGTGCAGGTGCCGGTGGCCGAACGGGTGGAGATCCGCGGCCAGCCGCTGGCCGATATCTTCGGCGGCGCCTTTCGCCTGCCCTGGGAGAGGTTCGCCGCCGAGGGCGGGCAGGTCTATGACGCGCTGACCCGGCAGCTGCTGCAAAACGGGGTCTGCGGCCACACGATGGGCAAGGCTTTCGTGCGCGCGGGGCGGGGGCTGTTCATCGGCGTGCATCACGGGTTGACGCAGTATTCCGCGGCGCGGCGCAGCCCCGACATGGTCAAGGGCGGCGGGATGCGGCTTTTGCATTTCGACGGGCTGACGCGGCTGCACTTCGCGCTGAAGATGCTGCGCTACGGGCTGGCGGACCGGCCCGACAATCCGGCCGCGCACAGCCGCGCGCGCTGGACGCAGATCCGCGCCATGGGCGAGGATGCCGGAACCGAAGACTGCCTGCTTGCGCTTTACCGCGCGGCGAAGACGATCTCGGAAAAGCAGGCGCAGGCGCTGAGCGACCGCAAGCTGTTGCGCGGCTGGGCGCCGGGCATCGGCCCGCGCGCCGCCAGCCTGCTGCCCCGCCCCCCCGATCTGAGCGCCGCCGCCTTCGACCGGGCGCTGATCGCGCGCGAAGGGGCGATGTTCGATCTGATCCGGGCGCGCACGGGTTTTGACCCGCAAGCGCTGGCCGCAAAATGAAAAGGGCGGGGAAATCCCCGCCCTTTCATACCTTTGGCGCCGATCACGCCAGCGTCGGATCGATCGCCTTGCAGGCGGCGACCAGACCTTTGACCGCATCGACCGATTTGTCGAACATCGCCTGTTCGGCGTCGTTCAGCTTGATGTCGATGACTTTCTCGATGCCACCGGCGCCGATGATCGTCGGCACGCCGACATACATGCCATCAAGGCCAAAGGCGCCATCGACCCAGGCCGCGCAGGGCAGCAGGCGTTTCTGGTCGTTGAGATAGGCTTCCGCCATCTCGATCGCCGAGGTGGCGGGCGCATAAAAGGCCGAGCCGGTCTTCAGCAGGCCGACGATCTCGGCGCCGCCATCGCGGGTGCGCTGGATGATCGCGTCAAGCTTGTCCTGCGTGGTCCAGCCCATCGACACCAGATCCGGCAGCGGGATGCCCGCAACGGTCGAATAGCGCGCCAGCGGCACCATCGTGTCGCCATGGCCGCCGAGCACGAAGGCGGTGACATCGCGCATCGAGACGCCGAATTCGACCGAGAGGAAGTGACGGAAACGGGCGCTGTCGAGCACGCCGGCCATGCCGACGACTTTTTCCGCGGGCAGACCCGAGAATTGCTGCAGCGCCCAGACCATCGCGTCAAGCGGGTTGGTGATGCAGATGACAAAGGCGTTCGGCGCGTATTTCGCGATGCCTTCGCCGACCGATTTCATCACTTTCAGGTTGATGCCCAGCAGGTCATCGCGCGACATCCCCGGCTTGCGCGGCACACCGGCGGTGACGATGCAGACATCGGCGCCCGCGATGTCGGCGTAGTCATTGGTGCCCCTGAAGCAGCCGTCGAAGCCCTCGGAGGGACCGGATTCGGCGATGTCGAGCGCCTTGCCCTGCGGCGTGCCCTCGGCGATGTCGAAGAGGACGACGTCCCCCAGTTCTTTGATCGCGGCGAGGTGGGCAAGCGTGCCACCGATCTGACCGGCGCCGATAAGGGCGATCTTGGGTCGGGCCATGGGTTCCTCCACAGGTCGGGAATGGTGTAAGCGTGGCGAAGGACTAGCGTCTTACCCCCCGGCTGGCAAGGGTGCTGCGGGGCAGCAAAGCCGGTTCCTGCGTGATGTATGCGACTGCATACTTCCCCGGCCCGCTGTTTGCGCTAAACATTTCCTTGCGGCAGGCCCCGGGATGCGGAACAGCCCAAGCCGCGCGCAGATGATTCTCGGAGGGGCGATGGAACTGGATGCGTTTGGCTGGGTCATGGCGGTGCTGGCCGCGGTCAGCGTCGGCATGGCCAAGGGGGGTCTGCCGATGATCTCCTCGCTCTCGGTGCCGCTTCTGGCGGGGGTGATGAACCCGGTGGCGGCGGCGGGGCTTTTGCTGCCGGTCTATATCGTCTCGGACCTGTTCGGGCTGATTGCCTATCGGCGCGATTTCGACGCGCGGGTGCTGAAGATCCTGGTGCCAGCGACGGCTTTGGGCGTGGGCTTCGGCTGGGCCACCGCCTCGGTCGTGCCCGAAGCGGCGGTGACGGCGCTGGTCGGTCTGATCGGCGTCGTTTTCGCGCTGAATGCGCTCGCGCGCCCGCGCCTTGGCGGTGCGCGCACGGCACGGCTGGCGCCCGGGCTTTTCTGGGGCACGATCACCGGCTTCACCAGCTTCGTCAGCCATTCCGGCGGCCCGCCCTATCAGGCCTACACGATCCCGCTCAACCTGCCACGCACGGTCTTTGCCGGAACTTCGACGCTGCTCTTCGCCTGGGTGAATGCGATCAAGCTGATCCCCTATGCGGCGCTGGGGCAGATCAATGTCACCAGCCTCGGCACGGCGCTGAAACTGGCCCCGGTCGCCGCAGTCTCGGTCTTTCTCGGGGTGAAACTGGTACGGCTCCTGCCGCACGAGACCTTTTACAAGCTCGTCACCTGGGCGCTGCTGCTGATCTCGCTCAAGCTGCTCTGGGACCTTCTTCCCTGAGCCCCCCGCTTTCACCTTGGGGCAAATATCCTGGGGGTCCGGGGGCGAAGCCCCCGGCGGGTCGCCCCTGCTGCGCCGGGGCGAAAGGAAAACCCCGCCGTTTCCGGCGGGGCTCTGTCACGGGATCAAAGGCGGCTCAGTGCCGGATCAGATGCAGCAGTTCTTCCAGCGACTTCTTCGCGTCGCCATAGAACATGCGGGTGTTTTCCTTGTAGAACAGCGGGTTCTCGATCCCCGAATAGCCGGTGCCCTGACCGCGTTTCGACACGAACACCTGTTTCGCCTTCCAGCATTCCAGAACCGGCATCCCGGCGATCGGCGAATTCGGATCTTCCTGCGCCGCCGGGTTCACGATGTCGTTCGAGCCGATGACGATCGCCACGTCGGTCGTCGCGAAGTCCTCGTTGATCTCGTCCATCTCCAGAACGATGTCATAGGGCACCTTCGCCTCGGCCAGAAGCACGTTCATGTGCCCGGGCAGACGGCCCGCCACCGGGTGGATGGCGAAACGCACAGTCTTGCCACGGCCGCGCAGCACCGAGGTCAGTTCCGACACCGCCATCTGCGCCTGCGCCACCGCCATGCCATAGCCCGGGATGATGATGATGCTGTCAGCCTCGTTCAGCGCATCGGCAACGCCCTGCGCATCGATCGCCACCTGCTCGCCCGCCACTTCCATCGCCGGACCCGAGGTGTTGCCGAAGCCGCCCAGGATCACCGAGACGAACGAGCGGTTCATCGCCTTGCACATGATGTAGCTCAGGATCGCGCCCGAAGAGCCCACCAGCGCGCCGGTGACGATCAGAAGATCGTTGCCAAGCGAGAAGCCGATCGCCGCCGCCGCCCAGCCCGAATAGCTGTTGAGCATCGACACCACCACCGGCATGTCGGCGCCGCCGATGCCCATGATCAGGTGATAGCCGATGAACAGCGCCAGAAGCGTCATCACCAGAAGCGGCCAGGTGCCATAGCCCAGCATGAACAGAACGAGCATGGCGATCGAGGTCAGCGCCGCCGTCGCGTTCAGCAGATGCCCGCCCGGCAGTTTCTTCGCCTTGGTGTCGACCTTGCCCGCAAGCTTGCCGAAAGCGATGATCGAACCGGTGAAGGTCACGGCGCCGATGAAGACGCCAAGGAACAGCTCGACGCGCAGGATCGCAAGCTCGGTCGGCGTCTTGTGCGCGACAAGCGCCGCGAAGCCTTCAAGCGCGGCTTTCGCCGCCTCGTCCATGCCCGGCACGCGCACCGATTCAATATAGGCGTTGTAGCCGACCAGCACGGCCGCCAGACCGACAAGCGAGTGCATCGCCGCGACCAGCTGCGGCATCTCGGTCATCTGGACCTTTTTCGCGACCTTCATGCCATAGAAGCCGCCCGCGCCCAGAAGCAGCAGCGACAGGACCCAAAGCCCCTGCCCCGGCCCGACCAAGGTCGCCGCCACGGCGAGCGCCATGCCGACGATGCCGTACCAGACGGCGCGTTTCGCGCTTTCCTGCCCCGAAAGGCCGCCCAGCGAAAGGATGAACAGAACTGCCGCAACGACGTAAGCGGCCGTGGTGAAACCGAATTCCATTGTTCTTTCCTCCGCTTACGACTTCTGGAACATCGCCAGCATGCGCCGGGTGACCATGAAACCGCCGAAGATGTTGATGCCCGCCATGAAGACCGACACGGCCGAGAGCAGGATGACGAGGAACGAGCCCGACCCCATCTGCAAGAGCGCGCCCAGAATGATGATCGAGGAAATCGCGTTCGTCACCGCCATCAGCGGCGTGTGCAGCGAATGGCTGACGTTCCAGATCACCTGGAAGCCGACGAAGCACGACAGCGCGAAGACGATGAAATGCGCCATGAAGGACGCGGGCGCCACAAGGCCCAGCGCCAGCAAAGCCACGCCGCCCACGCCCAGCATCAGGATCTGGTTGCGGGTTTCCTTGCGGAAGGCGGCCTTCTCGGCGGCGCGGATTTCCTCGGGCGTCAGGACCTTGGCCTTTTCCTTCGGCTTTTGCGCCGCGATCGCCGCGATTTTCGGCGGCGGCGGCGGGAAGGTGATCGCGCCGTCAAAGGTCACGGTGGCGCCGCGGATCACGTCGTCTTCCATGTTGTGCACGACGACGCCATCCTTGCCGGGCGTCAGGTCGGTCATCATGTGACGGATGTTGGTCGAATACAGTTGCGACGACTGCTGCGCCATGCGCGAGGGGAAATCGGTGTAGCCGATCACCGTCACGCCGTTCGGGGTGACGATCTTTTCGTCCTTCTTCGTCAGCTCGCAGTTGCCGCCGCGTTCGGCCGCCAGATCGACGATGACCGAACCGCGTTTCATCGCCTCGACCATGTCGCGCGTCCACAGGATCGGCGCATCGCGGCCCGGGATCAGCGCCGTGGTGATGACGATATCCATCTGCGGCGCCAGTTCGCGGAATTTCTTCAGCTGCGCTTCGCGGAATTCCGGCGAGGAGGGCGCGGCGTAACCGCCCGTCGCGGCGCCATCCTGGGCCTGTTCCTCGAAATCGAGATAGACGAATTCGGCGCCCATCGATTCGATCTGCTCGGCCACTTCGGGGCGCACGTCAAAGGCATAGGTGATCGCGCCGAGCGCCGTCGAAGCGCCAATCGCGGCCAGACCGGCCACGCCCGCGCCGACGATCAGCACCTTGGCCGGGGGCACCTTGCCCGCCGCCGTCACCTGGCCGGTGAAGAAGCGGCCGAAGTTGTTGCCCGCCTCGATCACCGCGCGATAGCCCGAGATGTTCGCCATCGAGCTGAGCGCGTCCATCTTCTGCGCGCGCGAGATCCGCGGCACCATGTCCATCGCGATCACATTCGCCCCGGTGGCCTTCGCGGCCTCGAGCAGATCCTTGTTCTGCGCCGGATAAAAGAAGGAAATCAGCGTCTTGCCCGCTTTCAGCCGGGCCACTTCGGCGTCAACCGGCGGGCGCACCTTGGCCACCACGTCGACCGCGTCGAAAAGCGCCTCGGCGCCCTTCACCACGGTCACGCCGACGGCTTCGTAGGCCGAATCCTCGAAGCCGGCGGCATGACCCGCCCCCGCCTCGACGAAACAAATGTGCCCCAGCTTTTGCAGCTGGACCGCAGAGTCGGGGGTCAGCGCGACACGCGCCTCTCCCTCGAAAATCTCCTTCGGAGCGCCGATTTTCACTTCTGTCTCTCCCAATGCTGCCCCGGGACGATTTCAGCCCGGGGACAAAACGTGGCGAGACCTCTTAACACCGCGTAAGAAAGTTTCACAAGCGATTGATCACACGTAAGACTTGCAAATCTGTCGCGGCCCCGGGGCTTATCTTCGGCATACCGCGGCATACCATGTTACCGCTCGCATTTCCTGCGCCGTTTCAAGGGTTTGGCGAGGCCCCCTTGCCCCTGCGGGCAAAGCTGCCGGGGGCGGGCAAATGCCCGGCTGCGACGATTTTTCTGCAATGCAGCAAATCGGTCACAGCCAGCGGCGGGTGCGGGCGCGATAGGCTTGGTATTCAGGCCCAAAGAGCGTGGCGATGGCGACCTCTTCGCCGCGGATGTAGCGCCGGGTGATCAGCGCCATGAAGGCGGGCACCAGCGGCGCGGCCAGCGCGGCATCCCAGACCAGCACCAGCCCGGCCAGGATCAGCGCATCGGCAAGATAGATCGGATTGCGTGACAGCGCGAAGACACCCCCCGTCACCAGCCGCCCCGGCTTGCGGCGCGGAATGAGAGGCGTGCGCGCCAGCACCATCTGCGCTGCCGCAACCATCGTCAGCACAAATCCGCACAGAACCAGCGCGTAACCGATCGGATGGGAAAAGGGAATCGGCAGCGGCAGCGCCCAGCCCACGGCCCAGACGGCGGCGGCAAACAGCGCCAGCCAAAGCGGCGGCAGGTCGATCTCTCTCAGCGCATTTTTCACGGTCATGGCACTCCCCTGCCCCAGGGTGACGCGGGTTCCTGCGGCGCGCAACCCCCTTGCGGCCGCCGCGCCCCCGCGCCAGTCTGACCGAAAGGAGACCCTGATGACCACCGATTTCACCGCCACCAAGGCGCTTTTCGATCTGCCCGCGGGCGTGATCTATCTGGACGGCAACTCGCTGGGGCCGCTGCCGCGCGCCGTCGCCCCGCGGGTCGAGGCCGCGATCCGCGCCGAATGGGGCGCGATGCTGATCACCGCCTGGAACAAGGCGGGCTGGATGGACCTGCCCGAGCGTCTGGGCAACCGGATCGGGCGGCTGATCGGGGCGGAGCCGGGGTCGGTGACGCTGGGCGACACGCTCTCGATCAAGGTGTTTCAGGCGCTGGATGCCGCCTTGCAGCTGCGCCCCGAGCGCCGGGTGATCCTGTCTGACAGCGGCAATTTCCCCACCGATCTTTACATGGCGCAGGGGCTGACAGGGTGTCTCGGCCAGGGCTATGAGCTGCGCGTGGTCGCCCCCGAGGCGGTCGCGGCCGCGATCGACGAGACCGTGGCGGTGACGATGCTGACCGAGGTCGATTACCGCACCGGCCGCAAGCACGACATGAAAGCGCTGACCGCCAAAGCCCATGCCGCCGGGGCTCTGGCGTTCTGGGATCTGGCCCATTCCGCGGGCGCGCTGCCGGTCGATCTGGCCGGTGCGGGCGCCGATTTCGCGGCGGGCTGCACCTACAAATACCTGAACTCCGGCCCCGGCGGCCCCGCCTTCATCTATGTTGCCCCCCGCCATGCGGGCCAGCTGCGGCCGGTGCTGTCGGGCTGGCTCGGCCATGACGCGCCCTTTGCCTTCGAGCCCGGCTACCGCCCCGCCCCGGGCACGGCGCGGATGCGCGTCGGCACGCCGCCGGTGCTGCAACTCGCCGCGCTCGAGGCCGCGCTGGATGTCTGGGACGGTGTCTCGATGGCTGAAATCCGCGCCCGCTCGATTGCGCTGACCTCCCGCTTCATCGCCGCGGTCGAGACCGCCTGCCCCGATCTGACCCTGGTCACCCCGCGCGACCCGCAGGCCCGCGGCAGCCAGGTCAGCTTTGCCCATCCCGAGGGCTATGCGATCATGCAGGCGCTGATCGCGCGCGGCGTGATCGGCGATTTCCGCGCCCCCGACATCCTGCGCTTCGGCGTGACGCCGCTTTACATCGGCGAGCCCGAGATCGACCGCGCCGCGGAAATCCTGACCGAGGTGATGGCGACGCGGGCCTGGGACCGGCCCGAATTCCACGCCCGGGCAAAAGTGACCTGAGGTCGCCAAACCGCGACAACCCGCCGCAGCCGGTGCTTGCCGGGCTGCGGCGCATCGCCTAATTTCAAGACATGGAACATCTGACCGACCCTTTCGCGCGGGCGATCACCTACCTCCGGGTCTCGGTGACCGATCGTTGCGATTTTCGCTGCAGCTATTGCATGGACGAGGGCACCCGGTTCCTGCCGCGCGCCGATCTGCTCTCGCTCGAGGAACTGGACCGGCTCTGCGCCGTCTTCGTCGGGCTGGGGGTGCAAAAACTGCGCCTCACCGGCGGCGAGCCGCTGTTGCGCCGCAACGTGATGAGCCTGTTCCGCGCGCTGTCGCGACATCTTGAAACCGGCGCGCTGCACGAGCTGACGCTGACCACGAACGGTTCGACGCTGGCCGCCCATGCCGCCGATCTGGCCGCCTGCGGGGTGAAGCGGGTGAATGTCTCGCTGGACAGCCTGCGGGCGGAGCGGTTCAAGGCGATCACAAGGCGTGGCGATCTGGCGGATGTACTGGCGGGCATCTCTGCCGCGAAATCGGCCGGGCTGCGGGTGAAGATCAACACCGTCGCCCTGCGCGGGGTGAACGAAGACGAGCTGCGCGATCTCGCCGCCTGGGCCGGGGCCGAGGGCCATGACCTGAGCTTCATCGAGGTGATGCCGGTGGGCGAGATGCCGATGCAAGATCGCGCCGCCACCTTCCTGTCGCTGGCCGAGGTGCGGGCGCGGCTGTCCGATCATCTGACCCTGACCGACCTGCCCGAGACGACGGGCGGCCCCGCCCGCTATGTCCGCGCCACCGAAACCGGGCAAAGGATCGGCTTCATCACGCCGCTCTCGCACGGCTTTTGCGCTTCCTGCAACCGGGTGCGGATCAGCGCCACGGGGACGCTTTTCCCCTGTCTCGGACAGGAGGGCGGCACCGATCTGCGCGCCCCGCTGCGCGGCTCGGAAAGCGACACGGCCCTGACCCGCGCGATCCGCGCCGCGATCGGGCGCAAGCCGCGGGGCCATGATTTCGGCTATGGCGCCACCGGGATCTCGGGCCGGGTCGGGCGCGGCATGAACCAGACCGGGGGGTAAGTCCGGAAACGGGCAGAAAGCGTGACCTGCATCAAGGCGCCCGCCTGTTTCCCGGGCAGAATGAAAACATCCGAAACGACGCCTTGAAGGGAGTCCGCCATGTATTCCAACCTCATCGTGCCCGTCGCCTTCGACGAGGAACACAATCCCGACACGGCGCTGAATGTGGCGCGGACGCTGGCCGCGGCGGGGGCGCGGGTGACCATCGTGCATGTGATGGCCGATGTGCCGGGCTATGCGATTTCCTACATGCCCGAGGGTTATGACGCCGAGTTGCGCCGGGCGCTGCAGAACCAGCTCGACGCGCTGGCGGCCGAGTTCGAGAATGGCGCGGGCGTGCTGCGGCAAGGCCATGCGGCGAACGAGATCCTCGATCTGGTGGACGAGATCGGCGCCGATTGCGTGGTGATCGCCGGGCACCGGCCGGGTCTGGGCGATTACCTGATCGGCTCGACCGCGGCGCGGGTGGTGCGCCATGCGCCCTGTTCGGTCATGGTGCTGCGCTAAGGCAAGGGGGGCTCTGCCCCCCGCGGCCTCCCCCCGGGATATTTTTGCCAAGGTGAAAGGAAAAGGGCGCTCCGCGCGGGGCGCGCCCTTCTTTCCGCCTTGGTTTCACCTTGGTGCAAATATCCCGGGGGGTGAATTGGCCGAGAGGCCAAGAGGGGGGCAGCGCCCCCCGCCCCGCTCAGGCCGCGGGCATCCGGCTTTCGACCATCCCGGCATACCAGCTTGACCCGAAGGGGATCGCGTTGTCGTCGAAATCATAGGCCGGGTGGTGCACCATCGCGCTGTCGCCATTGCCAAGGAAGATATAGGCGCCCGGCCGCGCGTTCAGCATGTAGGAAAAATCCTCGCCCCCCATCATCGGCGCCACCGCGGTGTCGACCTGGCCCGAGACCGCCTGCGCCACTGCGACGGCATAGTCGGTGTTCTCGGGCGTGTTCATCGTCACCGGATAGCCGCGGATGTAACTGATCCCGACCGTGGCGCCATGCGCCGCCGCGATCCCCTCGGCCACCGCTTTCACCCGTGCCTCGGCCAGATCGCGAACGCCGGGGTCGAGCGAGCGCACCGTGCCGCGCAGCACCACCGTCTGCGGGATGACGTTGTAAGCCTCGCTTTCCGTGCGGAAGGTGCAGATCGAGACCACTACCTGTTTCAGCGGATCGACATTGCGCGACGCGATCTGCTGCATGGCGACGACGATATGCGCGGCCACCAAGGTCGTGTCGATGCAGTCATGCGGTTTTGCCGCATGGCCGCCCTTGCCGGTCACCACGATATCGAACTGATCGGTCGCGGCCATCATCGGGCCCGGACGGATGGCGAAGCTGCCGACCGGGAAGCCCGGCATGTTGTGCATGCCGTAGACTTCCTGAATCCCCCAGCGCTCCATCATGCCATCGTCGACCATCGCCTTGCCGCCGCCGCCGCCCTCCTCGGCCGGTTGGAAGATGACGACCGCGGTGCCGTCGAAATTCCGCGTCTCGGCCAGATATTTGGCCGCGCCCAGAAGCATCGCGGTATGGCCGTCATGGCCGCAGGCATGCATCTTGCCCGGCACTTTCGAGGCATGCGCCGCCCCGGTCTGTTCCACGATCGGCAGCGCATCCATGTCGGCGCGCAGCCCCACCACCCGGCCCGCCGTATCGCTGCGGCCGCGGATCACGCCGACGACGCCGGTCTGGCCGATACCCTCGACCACCTCGTCGCAGCCGAACTCGCGCAGAAGCCCCGCGACCTTGGCGGCGGTGCGGTGGACCTCGTAAAGCAGTTCCGGGTTTTCGTGGAAGTCGCGCCGCCAGGCGGTGATCTCGGGCAGCAGTTCGGCGAAGCGGTTCTTGACGGGCATGGTCCTGTCTTTCTTGGCAAAGATCGTCGAAGCGTCGCAGGCTTTGACCGCGGCGACAAGGTCAGAAGGTGGGGCCGAGGTCGATTTTTGATCCGTCGGTAAAACGCCGCCAGCGGAAGCGGCTCAGGTCATGGCCGGGGGCCGCGCCGGTCATCAGGCTGGCCATCACCCGCCCGACCCCCGGCCCGATGCCGAAGCCGTGCCCCGAAAGCCCGGTGGCGACGTAAAGCCCGGGCAGCGGCGCGGCATCGAGCACCGGCACGGTGTCGGGCATCACGTCGATCATCCCGGCCCAGTCGCGCACCAGCTTCGGTTCGCCCAGGGACGGGAAAGCCCGGCCAAAGGCGCGCTGCACATTGTGCAGAAAGACCCGGTTCGGCGCGGGGTCCAGAATGCGGCAGCGCTCGAACGGGCTTTCGCGATCCTCGGCCCACATCCGCGCCGTCGTCCAGCCATCGGGCCAGCCCGGTTCGGGCGCGCGCAGATGGATCGCGGTCTTCGACAGGTCGCGGCGCATCTGCGGCGTGTATTTGAGGAAATGCCGCAGCCCATCCGGCCCCATGTAGAAATCATGCGAGGTCCCGGGCGCCACCGTATAGCTGCCATCGAGCCGCCGCCGCCAGGCAAAGACGTCATCGACGCCCGAGACTTGCGTGATCTCGGGCAGCGGCACCGTCTGCGCCACGGTCGAGCGGACCAGCAGCTGCGGCAGGCTCAGCCCGTGGCGGCGCAGGAACAGCGACGACCAGGCCCCCGCCGCCACCAGCACCTGCTCGCAGCGGATGCGGCCGTTTTCGGTGATCACCCCCGCCACCTGCCCCGCGGCAATATCAAGCGCGCGCACCGCGCAATGCTCGATCACCGTCACCCCCGCCCGCCGCGCGCGCTCGGCCAGCATCGGCACCGCCACGAAGGGCTCGGCCCGCGCATCAGACGGCGTGATGAGGCCGGTCACCCAATTGGTGGCATGGGGAATCGCCGCCGCCAGCTGCGCCCGGCCCAGATGGTGGCTTTCGAGCCCATGCGCCCGCGCCAAATCGACCCAGGCGGCAAAAGCCTCGGCCGTGGCGGGCTTGTCGGAGAGATAGGCGACGCCAGAGCGGCGAAAGCCCAGCTCGGGGCCGAGCTCGGCGGCGAGCCCCTCCCACAGCCGCATCGCCTCCTGCATGATCGGCAATTCGGCGGGATCACGGCCCTGTTGCCGGATCCAACCCCAGTTTCGCGAAGATTGCTCGCCCGCGACCCGGCCCTTTTCCAAAACCACGACCCGACGCCCGGCCAGCGCAAGAAAATGAGCCGCCATCACCCCGGCGATGCCCGCGCCCACCACCACCACATCGGCGGCCTCAGGCAGGGCGGCGGAAAAACGGACCGGGTCCTTGAGCGAAATCACAAACGGCATCGGCAGCTCCTTCGGGTCGGGATGGTGCAGGCTTGACCGGCGCGGCCGCAAGGTCAAGCCCGGCGCGCGCAGGGCTGCCGCCGCGTTAGCGCTTGCACTGGGCGCGAAAATCTCTAACAATCGGTCAAATATCTTCACCTATCCGTGAAGAAACGCAGAACAACGCCGGAAAACGGCGCAAGTCAAAGACTGGGGGACGCAATGCGCAACGGCGCGCAGCCCGTGCTCGAGGTGACGAACCTCAAGACCATTTTTCGCACCCGTGGCGGCGAGGTGCATGCGGTCAATTCCGTCTCGTTCGATCTGAAGCCCGGCGAATTGCTGGGCGTGGTCGGCGAGTCGGGGTCCGGCAAATCCGTCACCATGATGTCGCTGATCGGGCTTCTGCCCAGCCCCCCCGCCGAGGTGCGCGAGGGCCGGGTGATGTTTGACGGGCTTGACCTGCTCAAATGCACCCCCGCGCAGCTGCGCGCGGTGCGCGGCCCCGGCGTCGGCTTCATCTTTCAGGACCCGATGACCTCGCTCAACCCGGTCTTCACCGTGGGCTATCAGCTGCGCGAGCCGCTGATGAAGCACATGGGGATGACCAAGCCGCAGGCGCAGGTCCGGGCGCAGGAACTGCTGGAGCTTGTGGGCATCCCCGATGCCGGGCGGCGGCTGAAGGATTTCCCGCACCAGTTTTCGGGGGGCATGCGGCAGCGGGTGATGATCGCGATTGCGCTCGCCTGTGACCCGAAGGTCTTGATCGCGGATGAACCCACGACCGCGCTTGACGTGACGATTCAGGCGCAAATCCTGGAACTGGTGAAGGATCTTCGCCAGAAACTGGGCATGGCGATTGTCTGGATCACCCATGATCTGGGCGTGATCGCAGGCATCGCCGACCGGATCATGGTCATGTATGGCGGCCAGATCGTCGAACATGGCACGGTCAAGGAAGTCTTCGCCAAGCCCCGCCACCCCTATACGCGGGCGCTGTTGCAAACGGTGCCCTCGGTGCGCGGCGAGCGGGCCGAGAAACTGAACGTGATCGAGGGCCAGCCGCCGATCCTGCGCGCCGCCCCCACCGCCTGCCCGTTCCGCGACCGCTGTTCCTTGCGCTTTGCCGCCTGCGATGCCGCCAATCCGGCGCGGTATGAGGTGGGGCCGGGCCATGATGCGGCCTGTTTTTGGGATTTCGAAACGAATGCCCCGCGCCGGGAAGTGACGGAGAAAGCCGATGTTTGACGGCGGCAAGCGGCCTCTGGTCGAGGTCGAAGGGCTGAAGATGTATTTCCCGATCACGGCGGGGCTGTTCCGCGCCAAGGTCGGCGACGTGAAGGCGGTCGATGACGTGACCTTCACCATCTTTGAGGGCGAGACCCTTGGTCTGGTGGGGGAATCGGGTTGCGGCAAATCCACCTGCGGGCGGGCAGTGCTGCGGCTTTACGAACCCACCGCGGGCTCGGTGCTGATCGACGGCGAGGATGTTCTGGCGGCGCCGCCGGGCGAATTGCGCGCGCTGCGGCCGAAGATGCAGATGGTGTTTCAGGACCCGCAGGCGTCCTTGAACCCGCGCATGACGGTGGCGGGGATCATCGGCGAGCCGCTCGATGAACACACGACGCTGAACCGGGCGCAGAAACTGGCCCGGATCTATGAGCTGATGGACAAGGTCGGGCTGAACCGCGATTTCGCCAACCGTTATCCGCATGAATTTTCCGGCGGCCAGCGCCAGCGCATCGGCATTGCCCGGGCGCTTGCGCTCAACCCCCGCTTCATCGTCTGCGACGAGCCGATCGCCGCGCTGGACGTGTCGATTCAGGCGCAGGTGGTGAACCTGCTCGAAGAGCTGCAGGACAGCCTTGGTCTGACCTATCTCTTCATCAGCCACGACCTGTCGATGGTGCGCCATATCGCCGACCGGGTGGCGGTGATGTATCTGGGCCGGATCGTCGAGCTGGCCTCGCGCGATGCGCTTTATGAAGCGCCGCTGCATCCCTACACGCAGGCGCTGCTTTCGGCCGTGCCCGAGCCCGACCCGAATGCCGAAAAGACCCGGCAGCGGATCATCCTCAAGGGCGACGTGCCCTCGCCCGCCAATCCGCCCGAGGGCTGCAATTTCTGCACCCGCTGCCCGAAGGTGATGGATCTGTGCCGCAAGGTGGAACCCGAGTATCGCGAAGTCGCGCCCGGGCATTTCACCGCCTGCCATCTGCACAATCAGACCGCCGGGTAAACGGCGGCGTGACACGCGGGCAAGAGCCCGAGCACACGTGATCCCTGCATCCATGAAGGAGAGGACGCATGAAACTCAAGACCGCTTTGATGGGGGCCGCGGCCCTGCTGGCCTTTGCGCCCGCCGCATTCGCCGAACGCGGTGCCGACGGTGAGCTAAAGATCATCCAGTCGCAGGCCGCCTCGACGATGAACCAGTACCTGTCCTCGGGCACCAAGGACATCAACGCCTCCTCGATGGTCTCGGAGCCGCTGGCCTCCTACAAGCCCGATGGCACGCTGATGGCCCGCCTCGCCGCGGAGATCCCGACGCTGGAAAACGGCGGCGTCTCGGCTGATGGCAAGACCATCACCTGGAAACTGCTGCCCGGCGTGAAATGGTCGGACGGCAGCGATTTCACCGCCGATGACGTGGTCTTCACCGGGCAATATTGCATGGATCCGGCGGGCGGCTGCGCGCAGCTGTCGAAATTCGAGGGCATCGAGAAGATCGAAGCCGTCGATCCGCTGACCGTGAAGATCACCTTCCTGAAGCCGAAGACGAACCCCTATTCCGCTTTCGTCGGCGCGCTGGCACCGATCCTGCAGAAGAAGCAGTTCGAGAAATGCCTGGGCGCCAATGCCTCGAGCTGCACCGAGGCGAACTTCATGCCGATCGGCACCGGCCCGTTCAGGATCACCGACTTCAAGACCAATGACGTGGCGGTGTTCGAGGCGAACCCCCATTACCGCGATCCGGCCAAGCCTGCCTTCGCCCGTGCGACGCTCAAGGGCGGCAACGACGCGATGTCGACGGCGCGCGCCGTGATGGAGACGGCCGAATACGATTACGGCTGGAACACCCAGATCGAGCCCGAAGTGCAGGCGCAGATGATCGCCGCCGGCAAGGGCAAGTTCATGAACGCTTACGGCGGGCTGGTCGAGCGGCTGGAGCTGAACATGACCGACCCCTCCTCGGCGCAGCCCGAGGGCGAGCGCTCGACCACCAAGCATCCGCATCCGGTGTTCTCGGACCTGCGCGTGCGGCAGGCGCTGTCGATGGCGATCGACCGCTCGCTGCTGGTCGAAATCGGCTATGGCGAGGCCGCGCGGCCGACCTGCAACCTGGTGCCCGCGCCCGAGATGTTCGCCTCGGACAACACCGGCTGCCTGACGCAGGATGTCGACGGGGCGAAGAAGCTGCTCGATGAGGCGGGCTGGACCGATACCGACGGCGACGGCATCCGCGACAAGGACGGCAAGAAACTGAGCCTGGTGTTCCAGACCTCGGTCAACCCGATCCGGCAGAACTTCCAGGCGATGATCAAGCAATGGTGGAACGATGTCGGCATCGAGGTCGAGCTGAAACAGATCGACCCCTCGGTCTTCTTCGGCGGCGATGCGGGCTCGCCCGACACGTTCCAGAAATTCTACGCCGATGTGCAGATGTTCGCCAACGAATGGGACGGCACCGATCCGCAAGCCTATCTGGCGCAGCTGACCTGCGAAAAGGCGCCCAAGCCCGAGGATCAGTGGCAGGGGGAAAACATCCCGCGCTTCTGCAACCCGGATTACGATGCGCTGATCAAGGAGATGCTGACGACCGCCGATGCGGGCAAACGCGCCGACATGATCAAGACGCTGAACGACATGGTGACCAAGGATGCGATGGTGACGGTACCGCTGGCGAACCGCGCCCGCTTCTCGGCGGTGTCGAACACGCTTCTCGGCGTCGAGATGAACGCCTGGGACAGCGAATACTGGAACGTGGCCGACTGGTCGCAGGCGAAGTGATCGCGGAATAAGAGACCGTGAGGTCGGACCGGCAGGGCCGGTCCGACCTGGGCGGGGGGGGCGCCGGGCCGCAGGCCCGGCGCCCCCCCCCGCCACCCCCCCGAAGGAAAGAGAGACGAGCCGAGGCGCCGATGTTCCAGTATACGATGCGACGATTGCTGATTGCGATCCCGACGCTTCTGATCATTTCTCTGGTGATCTTCCTGCTTCTGGAGGCCGCCCCCGGCGACCCCCTGGGCGAGGTTCCCCTGACCGTGCCGCCAGAAGTGAAGGCGAAGATGCGGACCGCGCTCGGCCTCGATGCATCGTGGTATGTGCGCTATTTCCTCTGGCTCAAGCAGATGTTCTGGATCGAGCCGATGCATCTCATCGACACGCTCTTCGGCACGCATCTGGCCGATGACATGCAACGCGTGATCTCGTTCCAGTCGCGCCAGCCGGTGATGGACATCATCGCCGAGCGCATGCCGCAGACGCTGATCGTCGTCGGCTCGGCCTATGTGATCGGCGTGCTGATCGCCGTGCCGATCGGCATCCTCTCGGCCTATCGGCAATATTCCTGGTTCGACAACCTCGGCACTTTCATCTCGATGATCGGCTTTTCGGTGCCGACCTTCTTCACCGGCGTCGTCCTGATCGTGATCTTCGCGGTCAAGCTGCAATGGTTCCCGATGGTCTATGACACCACGCTGCAGGTCACCGACTGGGAAAGCTTCACCAAGCAGCTCCGGCAGATGGTGATGCCGGTCACGGTGCTGTCGCTCTTCAACGCGGCGCAGATCTCGCGTTTCATGCGCTCGTCGATGCTCGACAACCTCGGCCAGGATTACGTCCGCACCGCCCGCGCCAAGGGCCTGACCGAGCGCGTCGTCGTGCTGATCCACGTGCTGCGCAACTCGCTCATTCCGGTCGTGACCGTGATCGCGCTCGGCGTGCCCTCGATCTTCGGGGGCGCGATCATCACCGAACAGGTGTTCAAGGTGAACGGGCTCGGCCAGCAGCTGATCCTGGCCATCCACGCCAACGACCTGCCGATGGTGATGACGCTGACCTTCATCTTCGCCGTGCTGATCGTGCTTTTCAACCTGATCGCCGACCTGCTTTACGGCATCCTCGATCCCCGGATCCGCTATGACTGACACCACCGCTGCCAAAATCCGCCCGCCGCGCAACCAGTGGTGGGATGTCTGGGACCAGTTCAAGACCCACAAGGGCGCGCTGGTCGGCCTGACGATCTTCGTCGCGATCCTCGGCCTGATCCTGATCGGGCCGCTCATCTGGCACATCGACCCGACCTATGTCGATTTCCGCGCCCGCAACAAGGGCTTCTCGCTTGCCCATCCCCTGGGCACCGACCAGCTGGGCCGGGATCTGCTCGCGCGGATGATGGCGGGGGGCAAGGTCTCGATTTCGGTCGGGCTCACCGCGATGTCGCTCTCGATCTTCCTCGGCGCCGCCATCGGCGTGCTGGCGGGTTATTTCAGGCGCCTTGACGGGCATCTGATGCGGCTCACCGACCTCTTCCTGGCGCTGCCGCTGCTCCCCTTGCTGCTGTTGATGGTGACGCTGTTCCGCGAGCCCTTGTCGAAGGGCTTCGGCCCCGAGGGCGGGATCTTCCTTCTGATCGTCACCGCGATCGGGGCGACGTCGTGGATGCAGACGGCGCGGATCGTGCGCGGCGAGGTGCTGGCGCTGAAGGAGCGTGAATTCGTGCTGGCGGCGCGCTCGATCGGCACGCCCTCGCATCGGCTCGTGCTGCGCCACATCCTGCCCAACGTCATGAGCCCGATCATGGTGTCGGCGACGCTCGGCATCGCCTCGGCGATCATCACGGAATCGGCGCTGTCGTTCCTGGGCCTCGGCTTCCCGCCGGACTTCCCGACCTGGGGGCGGCTTCTGTTCGATGCCGTCGATCAGATCCAGCTTTACCCCTGGCGGGTGATCCTGCCCGGCATCGCGATCTCGCTGACGGTGCTGAGCGTGAACTACATCGGCGACGGTCTGCGCGACGCGCTGGATCCGCGCATCCGCGGCCGCTGATCGGTCTTGGCCGAGGCCATCGCCTCGGCCAGACGCACCATATCCCCCTGTCTGACCGAGGGCCCAAAGGCCCTCGGTCAGCGCCCGCCCCGCCCTCGGCGGGCGCTTCTCGCCCACCGGGGCAGGCGCTGCCCTCTGTCGCACTTGGGGAAACGGTCCTGCCGCAGCCCGTGCGCACCGGGCGGGGAAAGGCAGTGCCTTTCCTGATCCGCCCGAAACGACTTACACCCCCAGCGACAACTGCCCCGACGGCGCCTCGGGCCCGTCCATCCGCGCGAAGAACCCCTCGGCCTCGGAGACAATTGCCGCCCGCTCCCCCTCCCCCATCGCCGCAAGCGCCTTGTAGGGCAGCGCCATCCGGGGGTTCTTTCCGAACCGGTCCTGATGGGTGATCAGGAAATTCCAGTACAGATAATTCATCGGACAGGCGTTCCGCCCGGTCCGCGCCTTGGCATCATAGCCGCAACCGCGGCAGTAATCCGACATCCGCCCGATATAGGCCGCCGCCGCCGCATACGGTTTCGACCCCAGCCGCCCGCCATCGGCATGGGCCACCATCCCGTGCACATTCGGCAGTTCGACCCACTCGAAGGCGTCCGCATAGACGGCCAGATACCAGTCCTCGATCTGGCCGGGCGCGATCCCGGCCAGAAGCGCGAAATTCCCCGTCATCATCAGCCGTTGAATATGATGCGCATAGGCATTGTCGCGCGTGCCCCGGATCACCTCGGCCAGACAGCGCATCCGCGTTTCGCCGGTCCAGTAGAAGGCCGGAAGCGGCCGCACCGCATTCAGCGCATTCGTCGCCGCATAGCCCGGCATCCCGGTCCAATAGATCCCGCGCACGAATTCGCGCCAGCCGATCACCTGCCGGATGAAGCCCTCGACCGCGTTCAGGGGCGCCCTGCCCGCGTGATATTCCGCCTCGGCCGCCTGCGCGACCTCGAGCGCGGTCAGAAGACCGATGTTCAGCGCGGGCGCGATCAGGGCATGATAGAGGAAATCCTCGCCCGCCTGCATCGCATCCTGCCAGTCGCCAAAAGCGGGCAGCACGGTCAAGAAATCATCCAGCGCCAAAAGCGCCTCAGTGCGCGTCACCGGCCAGCCGAAGCGATCAAGCCTGCCAAAGTGATCGCCAAACCGCGCCTCGACCAGCGCCATCACCTCGGCCGTCAGCGCATCCGGGACGAAGCGTTTGCGCTGCGGGCCTTGATGGCCGCGCGGCAGGGCCTTGCGGTTCTCGGCGTCGAAATTCCATTTGCCGCCAAGGGGTTTCGCCCCCTCCATCAAAAGCCCGGTGCGCCGCCGCATCTCGCGGTAGAAATATTCCATCCGCCCGGTCTTGCCCGCCGCCGTCAGCCGCGCAAATTCGGCGGGGGAACACAGGAAACGGTCGTCCTCGCGGATCTCGACCGGCACACCGATCCCCTCGGCCCAGCCCCGCATCAGCTGCAGCACCCGCCATTCGCCCGGATGGGTGACCACCACGGCCTCGGGCCGGTGCCGCGCCACCGCCCGGGCCAGTTCGCCGGTGAAATCCTGCAGATTGCCCGGATCGTCCAGCCGCACGTAATCGACGGTGATCCCTTCGGCGCGCAGCTCATCCGCGAAATGCCGCATCGCCGACAGGACCAGCAGCAGCTTCTGCTTGTGATGGCGCACATAGGTCGCCTCGGCCGCGACCTCGACCATCAGCACCACATCCCGCGTGGGCTCGATCCCGTCCAAAGACGCGATCCCCCGCGTCAGCTGATCGCCCAGGATAAAAACCAGCCTCATCGCGCGCGGCGGCAGCGGTCAGAGCAGAACCGGACGTTCTCCCAGTCCCGCGCCCATTTCTTGCGCCAGCTGAACGGGCGGCCGCATCCGGCGCAGATCTTTTGCGCCAGATCGCCCTTGCGCAGCATCTTCGCCACTTACGCCCCCGGCAGAAGCGGTTCGAAGGAGGCGCGGATCGCGCTGCTTTCGGGCTTCGTCATCGAGCCCCAGGTGGCGACCACCCGGCCCTCGCCATCCAGCAGCACCTTGTTGAAATTCCAGCGCGGCACGAAGCCCTGCGTCTCCTTCAGCCATTTGAAGAACGGATGCGCGCCCTCGCCCAGAACCGGGGTGATATCGGTCATCGGCACCGTCAGCCCATAGGTCAGGGTGCAGAATTCCGACACGTCCTTGCCGCTCTCCAGCTCCTGCTTGAAATCATCCGAGGGCACGGCGAGCACGATCAACCCCTTCGGCCCCCAGATCTTGTGCAAGGCCTGCAGCCCCTCGAGCTGCGGGGTGAAGCCGCACAGCGACGCCGTGTTCACGACCAGCACCGGATGGCCGCGATAAGCGGCGGTGTCGATCACGCCGCCTTCGATCGAGACAAAGGTGAAGGTCGGCGCCTCGGCCTCGGTCGCGCGGGCAGCGGGGGCGGCAAAGGCGCCGAAGCCGCTCAGCACCGCGGCCGCCATCAGCTTGAGTTTCATTGCAGTTTCCTCCTGCGCAAAAGAAGCGTTGCCGCGACAAGCAAAAGCCCGACAAGGGCGAGAGCGAGCACCGGCCAGTCCCCCGCCCGGGCATTCGACACGATCACCCCAAACAGCGCCCAGCCCGCGCCAAAGGCGTAGCTTGGCACATCGGGGCGGCGCCAGACGACCACAAGCGCGGTCAGGGTGACGCCGGTCAGCGACAGATAGGCCGCCTGCTGGCCGGTCAAGACCCCCTGCCCGCCCAGCGTGATGGCGATGGCGACACCGCAGGCCGCCGTCACCCAGCCCGCATAAAGCCCGACCGGCCCCGCGCCCCAAAGCCCGGCCCCGCCTCGGCCCCTTGGCGCGCGCAAAAACGCCGCAATCGCGGTCGCCGCCATGAAGATCAGCATCACCGTCGCCAGAACCGGCTGCAAATTCGCCACGGTGATCCAGAAACTGCCCACCGCCAGCGACAGGATCAGCGCCGGGCGCATCTCTTGCCAGCCCTCGTCCCGCCAGGCCCGGACCAGCCCGTAAGCCGCCCCGGCGATCAGCCAAAGATAGATCGCCCCCCAGATCGAGAACGCCCAGCCGATCGGCTGCACCGGCCAACGATCCGCCACGACCGGGAATTGCGACGGCGTGAAGCCGCGAAAGCCGTCGGTCAGGAACGGCGATCCGGCAAAGGTCAGCGTCGTGATCAGCACCAGGGGCGCAAGCAGCCTGCGGTCCATCCATGTCCTCCGTTTTCACCATCCTGCGCGTCCGAAGCGACAAGCGCAACCGGGGCGATTGTCATCGCGGCCGGGCTCGTGTCATTCTTCTTTTGACAAGACGCGGCCGACAGGCAAAAGGTTGCGTCCGAAACGACGAAAGCGGCGAAAGGCGACCGGATCAGATGGCGGATGCAGGACAGGATCTGGGGGAATTGCTGGCGCGGGTGGCGCTGGCGGACCGGGCCGCTTTCGAACGACTTTATTCCGTGCAGGGCGCGAAACTTTTCGGCCTCTGCCTGCGTCTCCTCAAGGACCGCCGTGAAGCGGAGGATGCCTTGCAGGATGTCTTCGTGAAGATCTGGATGAATGCCGATCGTTATGTGCCCGCGGTGGCCAGCCCCGCCGCCTGGCTCAATGCGGTCACCCGCAACCTGTGCCTCGACCGGCTGCGGCGACGCAAGGGCGGCGAGGTGGGTGTGGAGGCGCTGGAAGACCTGCCCGCCGAGGCCCCGGGCCCCGAGACCGCAGCGATCCGCGCCTCGGAGGGGCGGCAGATCGAGACCTGTCTGGACCGTCTGGACAATGCCCGCGCCGAAGCCGTGCGCCGCGCCTATGTCGAGGGCGAAAGCTATCTGGAACTGGCGGAACGCTTTGCCGTGCCGCTCAATACGATGCGGTCCTGGCTGCGCCGGTCGCTGATCTCGCTGCGGGAGTGTCTGGAAGGATGAGCGGGCTGACGCAGGACGATATCGCGCTAGCGGGGGAATATGTGCTGGGCACCCTGCCCGGCCCCGAGCGGCTGACCATGACGCGGCGGATCGCGACCGATCCCGATTTCGCCCGCGAGGTGGCGCGCTGGGAAAGCCGCTTCGATCCGCTCGCGGCCGAGGTGACGCCGGTGGCGCCGCCCGCGCGGCTCTGGTCGGGGGTCGAGGCCCGGGTCTTCGGGCGACCGCAGCAGGCGGGCTTTGGCCTTTGGCGCTGGCTGGCCGGGGCTTCGGGGCTGTCGGTGGCGTTTCTGGCGGCGCTTTTGACGCTCGGGCAGCCGCTTCTGCCAGCGCGCGGACCGATGCTGGTCTCGGACATGGTCTCCACCGATGGCACGGTGCGGCTGGCGGCGCTTTATGACAGCGAGACCGGCGAGATGCGGGTGTCGGTGGGGGGCAAGGCCCCTGCGCCGGGGCGCGATTTCGAATTGTGGGTGATCGCGGGCGAAGCGACGCCGATTTCGCTCGGCGTGATGCCGCGGCAGGGCCAGGCGGCGATGCCGATCCCCGAGGCGATCCGGCCGATGCTGGCCGAGGCGGTGCTGGCGATCACTGAAGAACCGCTGGGCGGATCGCCCGAAGGCGTCGCCACCGGCCCGCTGGTCGCCAAGGCGGCGCTGCGCCGGATCTAGGCTGCGCCCGGGCCGAAGCCGCCGGTCATCGGCGTGCCGGGCGCCCGGCGCTGGCGCAGGCTGGCCACAGCCTCCTCGATCTGCGCCGCACAGCCCGGGCAGACGGCGTAATCGACCGCTGTCGGATGCGCTGCGCCCAGATCCTCGGCGAAGGTCCAGCCGCGTCCGGGCAAGTGCACCGCCCCGCAGAACGAGCATTTCCGCGCCGCGGCCGACGCTTCGGCATGCCACGGCGGCAGCGCCTCCTCGAAGGCGCGGGCATCGCGCAGATCATGCACCATCAGCACGCGATCCTCCTTCATCGGCTGAATCGTCAGCTGCACGCGGCGCAGAAGCTTCGGGCTGTCGCAGCGATAGTCGATGCGCAGCGGTGCCGCGGCGTCGCGCACGGCACCGATCATCCGCACCAGCGCGGCACGTGTGGTCTCGCCCGCGACATGGCGCGCAAGCGGCGTGGCCAGCACGCGGTTCGAGCCCGCGCCCGAGCCGCCATTTGCCAGCGCGAATTCGTCCCATTCGCCACCGATCCAGAGGATCCGGTCCTGCGGGTCAAGCACGTAATAAACCTGTTGGAATTTCAAGAGCTTCGTCCGACTGCAAGTCCCGCCCGACCGCGAGACCCTGCCCGACTGTGTCATGGTCAGCTTGTCGCAGGCAAGCCAAATGCACGAACGCGGCGAATTAATGCCTTGTCCGTGCATCTTTGCAGTGTCTCGCGCGGTCTTACGCGCTGTGCACGACCCGCACCGCCTTGGCAGGCCGCGCCGCGGCAAGGGCTGTGTCGCGGATGTCATGCGCCGTCAGCCCGGCCCAGGCATACATTTCCTCGGGCGAGCCGTGGTCGATGTAGCAGTCGGGCAGCGTCATCGTGCGGATGGCGCGGCCCTTTTCCAGCTGGCCGGTGCGGGCAAGGTAATGCAGCACCATCGCGCCGAAACCGCCCATCGCGCCCTGTTCAAGGGTGATCAGCGCCGCGTGGCCCTCGATCAGCCGGTCGATCAGATCGGTGTCGAGCGGACGGCAGAAGCGGGCATCGGCGACAGTGGTCGAAACCCCCTCGGCCTCAAGCATCTCGGCCGCTTTCAGCGCCTGCGAAAGGTGCGCGCCAAAGGACAGGATCGCGACCTCGGTGCCTTCCGTCAAAACCCGGCCCTTGCCGATTTCCAGCACTTCGCCGCGGTCGGGCATCTCGACGCCCCGGCCCTCGCCGCGCGGATAGCGCAAAGCGATCGGCCCGCTGTCATGCGCCGCCGCGGTCACGACCATGTGGCACAATTCCGCCTCGTCCGCCGCCGCCATCACGGTGAAATTCGGCAGGTTCGCCAGCATCGACACGTCGAAGGCCCCGGCATGGGTCGCCCCGTCCTGCCCCACCAGCCCGGCGCGGTCGATCATCAGCCGCACCGGCAGGTTTTGCAGCGCCACATCATGCACAAGCTGGTCATAGCCGCGCTGCACGAAGCTGGAATAAAGCGCGAGGAAGGGTTTCAGCCCCGAGGCCGCCATGCCCGCGGCAAAGGTCACCGCATGCTGTTCCGCGATGCCGACGTCAAAGACCCGGCGCGGAAAGCGTTTTTGCATGATGTCGAGGCCGGTGCCGGTGGGCATCGCCGCCGTCACCGCGACAATCGCCTGATCGCGCGCGGCTTCCTCGGTCAGACGCTCGCCGAAGACGGCGGTGTAGTTCGGCGCGTTCGGGATCGATTTCTTCTGCTTGCCGGTCTCGATGTCGAATTTCGACACGCCATGCAGCTTGTCCTCGGCGCCCTCGGCGGGGGCATAGCCCTTGCCCTTGGTGGTGCAGACATGGATCAGGACCGGACCCGAGGCGCGGGCGCGGGTGACGCGCAGCGTCTCGACCAGTTCCGCCATGTCATGGCCGTTGACCGGGCCGATATAGTCGAAGCCGAGTTCTTCAAACAGCGTCGCGCCGCCGGGCATCGCCGTCACCATCTGCCGGGCACGCCGCGCGCCATCGCGCACCGGGCCGGGCAGATGCATCTCGATCCCCTCGGCCGCGGCTTTCAGCGCCGCAAAGGGCGCCTGCCGGGCGATGGTGTTCAGATAATGCTGCAACGCCCCCACCGGCGGCGCGATCGACATGTCATTGTCGTTCAGGATGACGAACATCCGCGATTTCAGATGGCCCGCGTGGTTCAGCGCCTCATAGGCCATGCCCGCGGTGATCGAACCGTCGCCGATGATGGCAATGGTGTCGCCGACCGGCTGGCCCAGTTCCCGACCGACTGCAAAGCCGAGCGCGGCCGAGATCGAGGTCGAGGAATGGCCCGCGCCAAAGGCGTCATGCGGGCTTTCCGACCGTTTCGGGAAGCCCGAGATCCCCCCCGCCTGGCGCAAGGTCAGCATGCGCGCGCGGCGGCCGGTCAGGATCTTGTGCGGATAGCATTGGTGGCCCACGTCCCAGATCAGCTTGTCGCCGGGCGAATTGAAGACCGCATGCAGCGCGACCGTCAGCTCGACGACGCCCAGCGAGGAACCAAGATGCCCCCCGGTCTGGCTGACCACTTCGACGATCTCGTGCCGGACTTCGGAGGCGAGCGCCGTCAGATCGGCAATGCTCATCGCCTTGAGATCGGCAGGACCGGTCACGCGGTCAAGATGGGGGGTGCGGGATGGCGTGGCGCTCATGGTTGCGTCCTCCGATGAGCTGTCTGGTCCAAAAGGGTGCCGCGGGGGTCGGACCTGCGGCACCAGGTGCCTGTCATCAACAGGGAAGGGATCGGGGCTGTGGGGCCCCGGAGTTTCCGGGCCTTGACCCGGAACGGAATACCCCGGCCGCGCGACACGGGCGCGGCCGGGGAAAGCGGTCTCAGACGACTTCGGTCGCGTGTTGAACGACGACTTCGGTCGTGTAGGGCGAGGGCGCCTGGTGCGCGCGCTCGGGAAGCATCAGGCCAAGGCCGTAGGACCCCAGCACCAGACCCAGACCGAACAGGAACGGGATCGAGCCAAGGAAGGCACCATAGGCCATCTGACGACCGATCCAGATCCCCATCGCGAACTTCGAGCCGTTTTCGTAGTCGAAGGGTTTGTCGAACATGGACATGGTCTCTTCTCCTTACGGGGTCACGGGGGCGTAGCCGTGGACTTGCGCCCAGACATACCAGTTGTCGACAACGGTGCCCGAGAGCAGGATGCCGATACCGCCGGTCAGCGTCACCATCACGGCCATCCAGATCGCCCAGCGGTGGATGCCTTCCATGGTGGCGTTGAAGCCCATCGTCCAGCGCCAGAACAGGGCGGCGCGTTCCGAGGCGGTGCCGCGGTCAGCGATCTGTTCCAGCTCGCGTTCGCCGCCGAAACGGGTCACCGCGAGGATCGTCGCGCCGTGCATGGCGAACAGGAGCGCCGAGCCGTAGAGGGCGGCGATCGAGAGGCCGTGGAACGGGTTGTAGAACAGGTTGCCGTGGTCGAGCGAGAACTGGTTCGTCCAGTCGAGGTGCGAGAAGATGCCGTAGGGCACGCCAACGCTCCACGACCCCATCAGGATCGGACGCCAGAAGCCGAGAACCGACCACAGCCAGATCGCCGACAGGAAGGCCCAGGCCATGTGCTTGCCCATGCCGAGCTGGTCGGCGCGGGTGTAGACACGGACCCACCAGGCAATGACCGAAATCGCCATGAACAGCGACGCGATCTGCCAGACACCGCCCTGTTTCAGCGGAGCAAGCGCAAGACCATATTCGGCCGGCGGCGGCTCCAGGCTGAAGAAGAACAGATCCCGCATGAAGATGAAGGGATCGAACCCGGCCTGATACCAGTACCACACACCGATGGTGAAGAACCAGGCCGCACCGAAGACCAGCGAGACGGTGCCGGCGATGCCGAGATAGATCGGCCCGATCTGGGCGTTCCCCATCCAGCCGAGGATGCTCAACATCCCCGCAGGCGTGCGTTCGTAGGTGTCGACGTCTTCCTTGAGGCCCATTTCGGGCGCACCGGCGACCTGAACCTGGTTAAAGAAGTTCTGATACTCAGCCATTGATGCCTCCTGCCATGTCGACCCAGAACGGCATGTTCACCCACCAGTACCACCAGTCACTCCACAGATCGAAGTAGATGGTGCCGGAGACGAGCATGCACATGGCCGACCAGAACACCGCGTTCAGCGCAAGCAGCAGGCCGAGGCGGTGAATGCCGAGCGTGCCGACCGAATAGCCCATGAGGTCACGGAAGTAGGTGTCCTCGTGGTCCGGCGTCCGCATCGTCTTGCCTTTGACCGGGTTGGCGGCCGAAAGGACCAGAGCCCCGTGCATCGCCAGCGCCCAGGCGGTGGTGAAGAACAGGCTGATGCCCAGCATGTGGAACGGGTTGTAGTGGAAGTTGCCGTAGGTGTAGCCGGTGTTCGACACCCAGTCGAGGTGCGTCCAGATACCATACGGGAAGGCGTAGCCCCACGACCCCATCATCATCGGACGGATCACGACGAGGACCAGATAGGCAAAGATCGCCATCGAGAAGGCCACCGGAATGTGGAAGCCGATCCCGAGCTTGCGGCAGATTTCGACCTCACGCAGAGCCCAGCTGCAGAAGGCGCCCGTCGCGCAGACGGTGATGACCTGCCAAAGACCGCCCTTGTCGAGGGCTGCCACGTTCAGACCATTTTCCACCGGCGGCGGAAAGATGGAGATCAATTGGGGGTTCCACGTGCCCTGCATCGCGGCTCCCCAAAGGATAAGCAAAAAGCCGAGCGTGGCGAAGAAGATGGTGGTGACCCCGAAGAACCCGACATAGAAGGGTCCGACCCAGAAGTCGAAAAGGCTCCCGCCAATCAAGGTGCCGCCCGGCACACGGTATTTTCGTTCGAAGCTGAGCAAAGCCATGCCCGTGTCTCCGCTGTTGCGGGACGGTCCTTGGCCCGGCAAAAGGCCTCAGATCGTGCCGATGGGTTGCGTCTTGCGGTATGGTCGCGGGCGGGGCGAGACTCTCGCCCCGCCCGCAACGCTCAGTAACGCTTACTGGGCAGCAGCCACGTAGCCATGCTTGGCGGTGGCAACGGTCAGCCAGTTGAAAGCGGGGGTCGAGAGCAGGATCAGGTGGATCAGCACCGCGAGCAGGAACAGGAACACGCCCTGAGCCACGAACACGCGACGGGGGTCGAAAACGAGCCAGATTTTGTAGAACTTGGACATTTTCAGTTTCTCCTCAGAACCACGGACGCCAGATCATGACCGCCAGATGGGCGAGCACCGCGACGGCGATGAACGCCGACAGCCCGCTCATGTAGACGGCATGCAGTTCTTGCGCTTGCTCGTCGGTAAGACCTGTGAAGCTCAGGTCGTTCTTATCAGCCATAACAACCTCCGGATTGGCAGACTGACGCCGCATTCCCTGCGGCTGGGCAAACGAAATGGCACCTGCCATCCCGCATTTCCACCACGAGGGGCTCATCCCGCCCGTGGAGAACTTCGACCGACGGGGCTATGGCCCCCGCCGGAATTCCTTACCGGCTCAGGGCCGGAAAATCTCGGGCGTGATCTCGCCGGCCTCGCGCCAGGCGCGGGCGAAGGGCCCGCACTCGGGGACACGGCGTTCCCGCACCAGGGACATGACCCAGCCGACCAGCGCGAAAGGCACTGCGACGATCAGGATCAGCGAAAAGTAAAGAGCGAACTCGGGACGCGGCACACGGTCGACATGTTGGACGCCATGAGCGCGAAGACGCTGGCTTTGCATTTCAGTTCCCCCCCTTCCGATCCGTGGTCGCATCCCCAAGGGCTTCGACCATTTCAAGAACCACTCTTTCAGCCCCCTGATCGAGAGCCGCCTTCTCGGCCGCGTCACGCAGCGACTTGGCCGCCGAAATCCTTGTCAGGATCGGATGCTGCGACACGATCCGATCCAGAGCCGCCTGCGCATCCGCATCCCAGGGCATGTCACGACGCAAGGTTGCCGGTGTTGCCGCGGCGCTGTCCATTTCGGAAGCGAGCGGCAGGATATTGAACAGCGCGTCGAACAGTCCGTTACAGATTTCTTGCAGCAGGTAGACGCTACCCATGTAACCCATGAAGGGGGTGCCCGTCGCGCGGCGGATCGCCGCGCCGGGGAACGAGGCGGGCACGAACGAGGCCGCAGGGCCATGACCGGCCTTGGTTTCAGCCAGATAAATCTTCTCGTTGATCGATCCGAACACCACCAGAGGGCGAGTTTGGCGGATCAAACCGCGAACTTCGTCGCTTTTCGTCTTCTCTCCGGCCTTTCGGGCCACCGCAAAGGCGCAAGGCAGGCCCAGATCGCCCTCGAGATAGGCTTTTATGCCGCGGGCATAGGTCTCGGTGGCGACGATTCCGAAGCTGGCCGTCGCGAAGAAGTCTTGCGTGACAGATCGCCACAGATCCCACAAGGGCTTCAAAGTTGCATGTTTTTCGCGCTCGATGAAGGGCTCGGGGTCAAGACCGAGCAGCTCGCCAAGGCGGCGCAGGAACTTTGTGGTGCTTTCGAGGCCAATCGGCGCCTGCAGATAGGGCTTGCCGAGAATCTCTGCCAGGTTCCGGCCGAATTCGCGGTACATCACCACGTTCACATCGGCATTCACCAGGTTGCGGACCTCGCTCAGATGGGTGCCGAGGGGGAACACCATGTTCACCTCGGCGCCGATTCCCTCAACCAGACGGCGAATCTCGTGCAGGTCCGAGGCCATGTTGAAGGCGCCATACATCGGACCAAGGATGTTGACCCGCGGCTTCGCCCCTTCGGGGCGCAAACGCTCGCCCGGCATCCGGCCTTTGGTCATGCCGTATTCGGTGAAAAGCCAGGTCATCGCGCGATCGGCGCATTGCCACTGGTCCTCGTCGATGGTGCGGGCCAGGAAGCGTTGCAGGTTCGTGCCCTGCGGCGTCACGCCGCCGCCGATCATCTCGGCAATTGAGCCGGTGACAACGACCGAGGGCAGAAGCGGATCCAGCGTCTTCCACGCCCGGCTCATCGCGCCTTCGGTGCCCTCGCGGCCCAGTTCAGCCTCGCCCAAGCCCGTGACGACGATCGGCAGCTCATGCGGCGGCAGCCCGTCGGTGTAGTGCAGCACCGAGGTCACCGGCAGGTTTTCACAGCCCACCGGACCGTCGATGACCACCTGAAGACCCTTGACGGCGCAGAAGGTGTAAACCGCGCCCCAATAGCCCCCTGCCCTGTCGTGATCGAGGAGAAACATCAGATCATCTCCTCGGCTTTGGCCAGTTTCGCGGCTTTTTCCATCTTCTTGCGCTGTTGTTCGCGGAAGTCGGGGTAAAGCTTCGGCGTGTCCTGCCAGATCCCGGCGGTGTCGCCCTCGCCCACGCCCTCGAAGAACGCCTTCATCTTGCCCATGCGTTCGCGGTTGCCCATCGCCGCAGTCATCACCTGCGCCAGCGATCCGGCGCCCGCAGGCCCCATCAGCGGCCGGGCCGAGATCAGGTTGGTGAAGTAAAGCGCCGGAATGCCAAGCGCTTTCGCCTTTTGCACCAGAGGCGTCGTGCCGATCGCCAAATCGGGTTCGAACCCCTCCATCGCGGCGCAATCGTCTTCGAGGCTGGCGCGGTATTTCACCACGACGCCGCGCTCCTCGAGCCAGTCCTTGTCCCAGGCGCTCCAGGGCGTGCGGGGGGCGGCGGTGCCGACATAGGGCACCTCGGCGCCGGATTCGATCAGAAGACGCGCCACCAGCAGCTCCGAGCCCTCATAGCCCGAAACGGTGATCCGCCCCTTGATCGGCGCGCCCGCGATGGCGCCCTTGATCGCGGGACCAAAGGCATTCTGAGCGCTAGCGATCTTGTCGGGCGAGACGTCATAGGCGCGGCCGATATTGGCCAGCCATTCCATCGTCCCGTCATGGCCGACCGGGGCCGAGCCGACGATGGCGCGGCCTGCGGCTTCGAACTGGCGAATGGCCGCGGTGTAGAACGGATGGATGGCGGCGATCACCTTGCTGTCGAGCGCGGCATAAAGCTCGCGCCAGTCGCGCATCGGCACGGTCGGACCGACAGCCAGCCCCATCGGCGCCAGCATCGCGCCAATCACCATCGGATCGGCCGGGAACATCTCGCCCAGAAGCGTCACCGTCGGACGGTCGGACCGGCCCGAGATCGGCGCAGGCACCGGCCCCGCCATGACCTCTTGCCGGGCATAGTTCAGCATCGCGCCCGAAAGCACATCTTTCGCCTCGGCATGGGTCGGCACGCCAAAGCCCGGAACATCGATGCCGACAACGCGGACACCGTTGATTTCGTTCGGCAAAAGCTGCAGCGGCACGCCCGAAGCGGTGGGCACGCAGAGGTTGATGACAACGATGGCATCGTACCGCGCGGGGTCGGCCAGATCATGCACCGCGGCGCGGACGTCTTCGAAGAGCTTGCCCGTCACCAGCGTTTCCGAATCGAAGGGCACGTAGCCCACCGAGCGGCGCGCGCCATAGAAATGCGAGATGAACGAGAGCCCATAGACGCAGCAGGCCGAGCCACACAGCACGGTCGCCACCCGACGCATCCGCAGCCCGACGCGCAGCGCGCCAAAGGCCGGACACATGGTTTGCGGCTTGTCATGCGGCCCGACCGGATAATCGGCCTTGAACCGCGCCATCAGCTCGGCATTGCCCGCGGCGGCGGCCTGCGCAGCCAGACGTTCATTGCCCGCGCCACAGCCGCCTTCGGCTTGCGGAAGATCGGTCATGCCCGGCCCTCCGTGCAAGCGGCCCGGGCTCTCGCAGCAGTGCGGTCACACATCGTCGTAGATCACTTCCAGAGATTTCTTCGGCGCGGCATTCGAGCCACGCAGGTCTTCGTCGGTCGCGGGGACCAGTTCGACGACGCGGGTTTCCTCGTCGGTCTCGAACAGGCCCAGCAACGCATCGGGCGAGAGCGGGCGCGGCCGCAAGGGCGGCGCATCGGCGACATTGCCCGCCAGTTCCTCGAACAGCTTGCCCCAGGGCGTCGCATGGGTGCCGACGATCTGATAGGCGGCCGATTTGCGGCGCAGCTCTTCATCAGCCGGGATCGCGGCCAGGATCGGAATCCCCACCTCGCGGGCGAAAGCTTGCGCCTCGCCGGTGCCGTCATCCTTGTTGATGACGATCCCCGCCACGCCGACATTGCCGCCGAGCTTGCGGAAATATTCGACCGCGTTGCAGACGTTGTTCGCGACGTAAAGCGATTGCAAATCGTTCGAGCCGATCACGATCACCTTTTGGGCCATGTCGCGGGCGATCGGCAGGCCGAAGCCGCCGCAGACCACGTCGCCAAGGAAATCAAGCAGGACGAAGTCGAAATCCCAGTCATGGAAGCCGAGCTTTTCCAGAAGCTCGAAGCCGTGGATGATGCCGCGACCGCCGCAGCCGCGGCCGACTTCCGGCCCGCCCAGCTCCATCGCGAAGACGCCGCCCGACTTGAAGCAGACATCGCCGACTTTCACTTCCTCGCCCGCAAGCTTCTTCTTCGTCGCGGTCTCGATGATCGTCGGGCAGTTCTTGCCGCCGAACAGAAGCGAGGTCGTGTCCGATTTCGGGTCGCAGCCGATCAGCAGCACGCGCTTGCCCATTTCGGCCATCATGTGGGACAGGTTGGCCAGGGTGAAGGACTTGCCCGAACCGCCCTTGCCGTAGATCGCGATGATCTGCGTCTTCTTGGTCGGCGGCTGCTCGGGGATTTCGAGCGTGGGCTCTTCGGCGGCTTCTTCCCGCAGACGGGCGTCAAATCCCTTCAGGTTGGGTGCGTCAGTCATTATTTTGCATCTTTCCAGTCAAGGATCATCTTCAGGCAGTCGGGGTTTTCGAAAGCGGTCTGATAGGCCTCGGCCGCTTCCGCCGCGGGGCGACGGTGGGTGATGAGACCGTCGAGCGAGAGCGCCCCGCTTTCGATCAGCGCGCGCGTCGCGGAGAGATCCGCAGGCTGCCATTCGGCGGCGATGCGCAGGCGCATTTCCTTCATGAAGGCGGGAACGAAGGCGAAGCTGACCGGCACCGTATAGAAGCCGCAGAGCACCAGTTCCCCGCCCTTGCCCAGACGCCCGACGAGCTGGTCGATCAGACCGGGCGCGCCCGAGGCGTCATAGATGGCCTTGTAGTCGCGCCGGGGATCGGCTTCGGGGTCCAGAACCTCATAGCCGACCGCGCCCGAGCGCCGGGCAGGATTGGTTTCCCACACGGTCGGCGGCTTGCCCCCGGCGGCGATGGTCAGACGAGCCAGAAGCCGCCCAAGGGTGCCATGGCCGACGATCAGATCGGGCAGCGCATTGTCGAAGCCCGCCAGCGCATGCCGCGCGGTCGCGGCCAGTGCCAGCAGCGCGCCCTCGGGGCCGATGCCGGGATCAAGACGGCAGACCCGCGAGGCGGCGGTGACAAGACGCCCGGAGGCGCCGCCAAACAGCCCGCGCAGGCCGCCGGTGAAGCAGTTGGCGCCGGGAACGAAGACGTGATCGCCCGGTCGGAAGCCGGTGTCGGGGGCGGCTTGAACGACCTCTCCGAAGCTTTCGTAGCCGGGAACAAGCGGATATCCCATGCCCGGGAAGGGTGGCATGGTGCCGAGCCAGAACAATTTCTCGGTGCCAGTCGAAATGCCCGAATAGGCGATATCCACGACGAGGTCCCCCGGTCCGGGGTCGGTCAGACCGGCGATGCCCGTCGAGATGGCCTTGGGCCCGGACATTATGACGACTTGCGTTTCCATTACGTGCTCCCGGTATGATCACGCCGGAGAGTCGGGCTGATCACGCCTATGTGTATCATTGAACTTACACGCCCGACTGTCAATTTGATTAGACACTTTTGCGACAGACGGATGTGCGACTTTCTGACCCCCGGGTCAGAACCGGGCCCGAACGCAACCGTGTCAGCCGCGTTCGGCCTCGATCACCGAGGTGATGAAGGGGCGCAGGGCACGCGGCTTGGAAACCTTGGCGAACCCGGCCTTTTCAAGCATTTGCTTGATCTCTTCGGGGGATCTTGTGCGCCCCGAACTCATCGCCATCGTGTAGAAGGCGAAATAGACATCGCAGGCGCGGTCGGGTTTTGCGCCCCCCGCCATCGCTTCCGAGATGATCAGACGGCCGCCCGGCGGCAGCGCGGCATGGACCTTGGCCAGAAGCGGTTCCACCACGCTGTCAGGATGATCATACAGCACGCGCACCAAGGTGATGACATCGGCGCCCTGCGGGATCGGATCGTCGCGGAAACTGCCCGGCGCGAAATCCAGCTTCGGGCTGAAGCGGTCCGCCACCGCCAGCACATGCGGCAGGTCAAAGAGCGTCAGCGGCAGCTCGGGATAATGCTTGGCGACCGAGCGCAGGAAAGCCCCGGTGCCGCCGCCCACATCCATCACCCGCTTGGCATCGCGCAGATCGACAAGCCGCAAGGTATCATCGGCGACGACGCGCTGGCTGTCGGCCATCAGCTGCGAATAGCGCTCGGCCAGACCCGCGTCTTCCTGCGCCAAAGGCCCGAAGACATAGGGCCAGAAGCCCGCCAGCTCGGGTTCGATGTCGCCTTTCAGGAAAGCCACCGGATCGGCCAGATCGCGATAGAGAACGGGGTGATGGCGCACCATCGCCTCGAGCCCCGGCACGGTGATGAAGGCGGCGCCGCGCGGCGCGAGTTGCCAGAGCCCGCGGCGGAACTTCACCAGCTTGAGCGCGGCGGCGGCCTGCATCAGCACCGCCAGCCGGTCCTCGGCCAGGCCGGTGCGTTCGGCCAGCGCGGGCAAGGGCCATGAGGCCCCGGCCAGAATGTGCAGCACCCGGAATTCGACGATCGCCAGCAGAACCTGACTTTGCACGAAACCCGAAACGATGTCGAACAGCGCCTCGCCCTCGCGCCGGGTGACGCGGTTCATCAGCGGCAGGCGCTCGAAGATCTCATGCAGCCGTTGCGAGAGCGCGATCCGGGTGAAGAAATTCACCCGCCCCGGCTGCACCGGCACCGCCCCGGGCTGGCCCGGAACCAGCGGTTGCTTTCCCGTTCCCGTCGGCTGCGCGGTCCGGTCGGCCGTCGCGCCCGTGTGGTCGTCCTTCGGCACGATCAGCCCCTCTCGGCGCTGGCCGGGATGTCCATGATCTTGTGGGCGTAAAGCTGCACCATCTGCGCCAGCTTCGCCTCACCGGGGCAGGACGGGATCGAGGCGATCGCCCCCGCCAGCACATCTTGCAGATGTTTGCGCGCCCCTTCGATCCCCATCGTCTTGACCGCATTCGGGCGTTCATTCGCGATGTCCTGCCCGGCAGGTTTGCCCATCGCCTCGGCCGACATCAGCGCGTCTTTCAGATCGTCGGCGATCTGGAAGGCAGAGCCGATCCGCATCCCCAGATCGAACCAGGGCTCGGCCTCGTAGCCCGCCGCAATCGCCCCCATCTGGGTCGCGGCAATGAAGAGCGCCCCGGTCTTCGCCTGATGATAGGCGGCCAGATCGACCTTGGATTCGCTTTCCCAGGCCTGACCGGCACAGATCCCGCCGCGCGCGCCCGACAACTGACCGAGTTTCGAAATCAGCTTCAGCGCCCGCTCGGGGTTCACGGGGCCGACATCGGCCAGAACCTCGAAGCCGCGGATCAGCAGGCTGTCACCCGCCAGAACCGCCAGCGGCTCGTTATAGGCCTTGTGCAGCGAGGCCTTGCCGCGCCGGATGTCGGCATTGTCGAAGGCGGGCAGATCGTCATGCACGAGGCTGGCGCAATGCATCAGCTCCAGCGCCACGGCCGCGGCATCGGTGATGGCCGGGCAATCGTCGCCACAGGCGAGCGCGACCGACACAAGGATCGTCGGCCGGATCCGCGCGCCGCCGGGAAACACCCCGTAAGGCAGCGCGGCGGCAAGCAACGGCGGAGATTCGCCCAAAGCTTCGGGCGACAGCGCCTTGACCAGCGCCGACTCGATACGTTTATCCAGAGACATGACAGAGCCCTCCGCTGCGTCACGACGCACATTGGCATTCGCACCTACCTGTGTAAACTGAAAGTTACACCCAAGAATATGGGACAAAATTGCACTCCCAGGCGGGTGCGGACGGCGGTGCGTGCGGGAGCGAGAGATGCGAAGTGAAACGGACGTCGTGGTGATCGGCGCCGGAATGGGGGGCCTTGCGGCCGCCATCGGTGCGGCGGCGGCGGGCCTTCGGGTCACGGTGGTTGAGGCGGGCGATGCTCCGGGCGGCAAGGCAAGGGCGGTTCCGACGCCGGGCGGCCCTGCGGATACGGGGCCCACGGTCTTGACGATGCGCCACGTTCTGGACGGGCTTTTCGCCGCCTGCGGCACCCGCGCCGAGGAGCATCTGACGCTGATCCCCCTGCCCCGACTCGCCCGGCATTTCTGGCCCGACGGCTCCAGCCTTGATCTGTTCACCGACACCGAGGCCAATATCGAGGCGATCCGCGCCTTTGCCGGCGACAAGGAGGCTGCGGCATTCCGCCGCTTCGATCACCTGACGACGGGGCTGTGGGAGGCGTTCCACCGCTCGGTCATCGCGGCGCCGAAGCCGGACCTTTTGCGAATCGCTGCGGCAACGATGACGCGCCCGCAACTGTGGCCCGCGCTGCGCCCCGGTCTGACGATGCGCGATCTGCTCGCCCATCACTTCAAGGATCCGCGGCTGGCGCAGCTGTTCGGCCGTTACGCCACCTATGTCGGCGGCCGTCCGGGGGCGACGCCCGCGGTGCTCTCGCTGATCTGGCAGGCCGAGGTGCAGGGCGTCTGGGCGATCCGCGAGGGGATGCATGGCGTCGCCGCCGCGCTGGCCCGGGTGGCCGAGGCGAAGGGCGTGCGGTTCCATTACGGCGCCAAGGCCAAGCGCATCGTGCGCAAGGAAGGCCGGGTGAGTGCGGTCGAGATCGAGACCGGCGCCTCGATCCCCTGCGGCGCCTGCATCTTCAACGGCGATCCGGGCGCGCTGCGCGACGGGCTTCTGGGCGCTGCCGCCCGCGCCTCGATGGAGAAATCGCCCCGCCCCGCCCCCAGCCTCTCGGCCTGGGTCTGGGCCTTTGGCGCCACCCCGATCGGCGTCGATCTGGCGCATCACAACGTCTTCTTCACCGCCGATCCGGAGCTGGAATTCGGCCCGATCGGCGCGGGCGAGATGCCCGAGGAGCCCACGCTTTACATCTGTGCACAGGACCGCGAGATGCAGGCCCCGGTGCCGGAGATCGAACGTTTCGAGATCATCATGAACGGCCCCGCAGGCCATCAACCCTTTCCTCAGGAGGAGGCACAATGCAGGGCACGCACCTTCCCGATGCTCGCCGCGATGGGACTGACCTTCAGCCCGGATCCGGAAACCCGGGCGCTGACGACACCGGCGCTTCTGTCGCGGCGGTTCCCGGGCTCGCTGGGGGCGATCTACGGCGGCTCGCCAGAGGGGACGCTGGCGACGTTCCGGCGGCCTCTGGCCCGGACGGGGCTCAAGGGGCTCTATCTGGCGGGTGGGGGAACGCACCCGGGTGCCGGGGTGCCCATGGCGCTGACTTCCGGGACGCATGCAGCACGGGCCTTGCTGGCGGACCGGATTTCCGCCGCGAAGTAGGGCCGAACGGCTACGCCTGGTGGTATTGCGACGGCATCTCGGACGACGGCGAAAAGGCCTTCTCGATGATCGCCTTCATCGGCTCGGTATTCAGCCCGTGGTATCGCTGGTCGGGCCGTCGCGAGCCGCAGAACCACTGCTGCATCAACATGGTGACGACCGGCACCGACGGGCGCTTCACGATGACCGACCGCGGGCGGTCCGCGCTGCGGCAATCGCGCGACGTGTTTCAGGTCGGGCCCTCGAAGCTGACCTGGACCGGCAAGGAGCTGGTGATCGATGTCGATGAATGGGGGGCTTTGCCGAAGCTTGGCAAGCTCAAGGGCCGGGTCGTGCTGACGCCGCGCGCGGTGACCGGGGTCGAGGTACGGCTGACCCCCGATGCGGGCCACACCTGGCGGCCTTTCGCGCCCATCGCCGATGTCGAGGTCGATCTGGCGCCCGGGCACAAATGGACCGGGCACGGCTATTTCGACGCCAATTTCGGCACCCGCGCGCTGGAGGAGGATTTCTCGTTCTGGACCTGGGGGCGGTTCCCGCTGAAGGATCGGACGGTCTGTTTCTATGATGCGACGCGGCTGGACCGGACCAAGGTCGCCCTGGCGGTGCAGATCAATCCGGACGGCTCGGTCTGCGAGATCGACACCCCGCCGCCGCTCGTGAAGATGAAACGCACGCCCTGGTTCGTGCGGCGTGAAACCCGCTGCGATCCGGGCGCGCATCCGGCGGGGGTCCATTCCCTGCTGGAGGCGCCGTTCTATTCCCGCGCGCTGATGCGCACGACAATCGACGGCGAGGAAACGGTGGGGATGCACGAGGCGCTGGATCTGGTGCGGTTCCGCCAGCCGGTGTTGAAGCCGATGCTGGCCGTGCGGGTGCCACGCCGGGCCGGGTGGAAGCACAAGGACTGACGAAAAGGCCCCGCCGGTGCTGCCGGCGGGGCCTTCAATCCTCGGGGTCGGGCCCGCCGGTCAGAGCGTGACCGGCTTTTCGCCCGGATTGAGCCGCCAGACGCTGAAGTTCAGCGCGCCCGCCACCGTCACCCAGATCACATAGGGCACGAACATCAGCCCCGAGACCCAATCGACGCTCCAGAACAGGACGCAGGTGGCAAAGACGCTCAGCCAGAGCAGCGTCAGCACCAGCATCCCCCCGCCCAGACGCCGCAGACCAAAGAAGATCGGCGTCCAAAGCGTGTTGACCGCGATCTGCACCGCCCAGAAGGCCAGCCCCAGAACGGCCAGTTCGTTTTCGCCAGCCAGCCCGGAAATGCGGGCGGCCGAAATCGACATCAGGATGTAAAGCGTGGACCAGGCGACGGGAAACAGCCAGTTCGGCGGCACCCAGCTCGGTTTCTTCAGGCTCTCATACCAGGCGCCCGGGCTGAAGATCGCTCCGGTCGCGCCCGCACAGGCGCAGGCGACGAAATAGACGGCAAACAGGGTCAGGCTCATGATGGCCTCCGGTTGTGGACACGCCCCGTTGTGGACCCGGGGCGCGCACACGTCCAGTGACGAACCGTCGCGGCCCGTCAGGAAGCCCGGTCGATCACCAGCCCGCGATCCCGCGCCTTCAGCGCCATCAGCGCCGAAATCAGCACTTCCGAGCGCTCGGGATTCAGGTTGCGATGCGCCGCGGCATCGACCAGATAGGCCACCTCGGGCTCGGGTTTGGCATGCACCCGCGGCGACAGCGGCAGCATCGAACCCGCCGTCGCCGTCATCGCGGAATTCGCCACCAGCCACAGCTTGCGGCCCTTGGTGGTGTGGGCGCGCCGGGTGATGTTGTCGTATTTCGCCTTCGCCACCTCGGCGCCGATCGCGGCATAGATCTTGCCCGCGGCCATGATCCCCGGCCGACAGTCAAAGGGCAAAAGCCGCACGCCGGTCGCCGCACGCCAGTAAAGCCGGTCGGCGCGGTTCAGCAACCGCTCGGTCACCCGGCGGATGCCCTTGCCGGGCTGCGGATCGCGCAGGAAGGCGTGCGGATCGACGCCCTCCTCGAGCATCCAGTCGGTGGGCAGGAACAGCCGCCCGGCGCGCGCATCCTCGCCGACGTCGCGGGCAATGTTCGACATCTGCATCGCCAGACCCAGATCGCAGGCCCGCGCCAGCGCATCGGGGTCGCGCACCCGCATCAGCACGCACATCATCGCGCCGACAGCGGCCGCCACCCGCGCCGAATAGGACTGCACGTCGGAAAGCGAGTGATACCACCGCCCCTCGGCATCCCAGGCCAGACCCTCCAGCAGCGCCTCGGGCAATTCGCGCGGCATCTCGAATTCCTCGACCACCGCGGCAAAGGCGCGATCGCAAGGCGTGTTGCGCGGACGGCCGGAATAGATGTCCTCCAGCCGATCCCCCAGTTTGCACACCGCCGCCGCCTTGTCGCGATGGCCGACTTCGTCCACCTCGTCATCGGCGATCCGGCAAAAGGCGTAAAGCGCCAGCGCGGGGTCTCTCACCCGCGCTGGCAGAACCCTCGACGCCGCATGGAAGGAGTAGCTGCCGGTGCGGATCAGCTCCCGGCAGACCACCATATCCTCGGTCGAGATCATTGCGCCGCCTTGGCCCGGGGGGTCCGGGCCTTGGATGCCGCCGCCGGAGCCTCCGCCGGGGTCTCGGGCCTCGGCGCATCGGGGATCATCTGCGCGACGATCTCGCCCGAGCCGATCACCGAGGGCACACCGGCGCCCGGATGGGTGCCTGCGCCGACCAGATAGAGCCCGTCCACCTCTTCCGAGGCATTGTGCGGGCGGAACCAGGCCGATTGCAGGATCCGCGGCTCAAGCGAGAACCCGGCGCCCAGCGGCGACAGATAGCGGTCGCGGAAGGTTTCCGGCGTGAAGACCACTTCCTCGGTGATCTTGTCAGTGACCCCCGGCAGCAGCCGTTCCTCGATCACCTTCAAGACCTTGGCCTTGTATTTCTCGGCCTCGACCGACCAGTCGACGCCATTGTCGAAGCCAAGGTTCGGCACCGGCGAGAGGACGTAGAACGTGTCGTCGCCCTTCGGCGCCGCGGTCGGATCGGTGACCGAGGGACGGTGGACATAAAGGCTCATGTCCTCGGCCAGCTCGCCCTTGATGAAGATGTCGGCAACATGTTCCTTGTAGCGCGGCCCGACGACGACGGTGTGGTGGCCCACATCCTTCCACATCTTGGCCGTGCCCTTGGTGCCGAAATACCAGACGAAAAGCCCCATCGACCAGCGTTTCTTGTCGAGCTTCTCGTCGGTCCAGCGCCAGCGGTCGCGGTTGCGCAAAAGCCGCTTGTAGGTGTGGCCCGCATCGGCGTTCGAGACAACGACCTGCGCCGGAAGCTCGGTCCCGTCCATCAGCCGGATGCCGGTGGCCTTGCCCTCGCGCGACACCAGGATCTCGTCGACCTCGGTCGACATCCGCATCTCGCCGCCCTGATCGGTGATCACCTTGGCCATCGCATCGGCAATCGCCTGCACGCCGCCGATCGCGTAATGGACGCCGAATTTCTTCTCGAGCTGGCTGACGAGGATATACATCGACGTCACGTGGAAGGGGTCGCCGCCGATGAAGAGCGGGTGGAACGACAGCGCGAAGCGCAGATGTTCGTCCTTCACCATCTTCTTGGCATGGCCATAGACCGAGCGGTCGGCGCGCAGCCAGCCGAAGGTCGGCAGAACCTTGATCAGGTCCCACAGCTTGCTCATCGGCTTGCGGCCGAGGTTTTCGTAACCGAATTCGTAGCGGGCCTTGGCGTCCCACATGAAATGGCGGAAGCCCTCGACATCGCCGGGGCTGATCCGCGCCACCTCGGCCTTGACCTTGGCGTCATCGCCATAGGCGGTGTATTTCTCGCCATCGGGGAAATCGATGGTGTAAAAGGGCTCCATCGGGACAAGGCTCACGTCCTTGTCGAAATCGCGCCCGCAATCGGCCCAAAGCTCGCGCAGCCGATCCGGCACCGTGACGATGGTCGGGCCAAGGTCGAATCGATATCCGCCCTTGGTGATCGAAGACCCACGCCCGCCGGGCCGATCCAGACGATCGACGACCGTCACCTTGTAACCTTTTGCGCCCAGCCGCATCGCTGCGGCAAGACCGCCAAGGCCGGCACCGATGACAACGGCGCGACCCATACCTTCTGTGTTCTTGGACATGGTCTCTTCGGTAGTTTTTGGTTGCATTGGGGGGATGATAGGTCGTCAATTCCGATTTACAACTGTCGACGCTGTCTCGCGACAAAACGTCTGAGGCCTTCCATTACAAGGGCCCGACATGTAAATATCCCGTTACACTTCATAGGGGAGGACGTAGATGCCTGTCGCCTCACTCAGCCTGTTCCGTTTTGACGGCACAAGCTCGCTGCCGTGGATCATCAGCCAGATGATCCTGTCCCGCCGCCCCCTTCACGACGAGCCGCGGGTCAAGTTCTACAAACTGTGCGGATCGGGCACCGGCGAGGGCTTCACGCCCAAGCCGAACTGGCGCGTCTGGGCGATCATGGCGGCCTTTGACAATGAGGCCGATGCCCGCGACGTGACGACGAACCATCCGGTCTGGAAGCGCTGGCGGGCGCATGCCACGGAAACGCTGGTCTTTCACCTGCAACCGCTGTCGGCGCGCGGCACCTGGGGCGGCGTGAACGCCTTCCTGCCCGAAAAACCCGCCGAACCCAGCCCGGACGAGCCCGTCGTCGCGCTGACCCGCGCCTCGATCAAGCCGCACAAGGCGGGCGCCTTCTGGTCGCATGTGCCGAATATTTCCCAAAAGGTCGGCGAGGATCAGAACTTGATGTTCAAGATCGGGATCGGAGAGATTCCCCTTTTCCATCAAGTGACTTTCTCGATCTGGCCGGATGTGGCAAAGATGAACGCCTTCGCCCGCGGCGACACGCCGCATGGCAGGGCGATCCGCGCTGCGCGTGAAGAAGGTTGGTTCACCGAAGAACTCTATGCCCGGTTCCGTCTGCTCGGGACCGAGGGAAGCTGGATGGGCAAGGACCCGCTCGCCAGCCAAGTCTTGGAAAGGGAAACTGCATGACTACCGCCGACGCTCGACTTCAACCCTCTGCTTCGGGCGCGAAGACGAGACCCGTCTTTCCCTTTTCGGCCATCGTCGGTCAGGAAGACATGAAACTGGCGCTGCTGTTGACCGCGGTTGATCCCGGCATCGGCGGCGTTCTGGTCTTTGGCGACCGCGGCACCGGCAAATCGACCGCGGTGCGGGCGCTGGCGGCGCTTTTGCCCGAGATCGAGGCGGTCGCGGGCTGCCCGGTGTCCTCGCCGAACGTGGACATGATCCCCGACTGGGCCACCGTGCTCTCGACCGAGATCGTGCGCAAGCCGACCCCGGTCGTCGATCTGCCGCTCGGCGTGTCGGAAGACCGCGTGGTGGGGGCGCTCGACATCGAGCGCGCGATCTCGAAAGGGGAAAAGGCGTTCGAACCGGGCCTGCTGGCCCGGGCCAACCGCGGCTATCTTTACATCGACGAATGCAACCTGCTGGAAGATCACATCGTCGACCTGCTGCTGGACGTGGCGCAATCGGGCGAGAACGTGGTGGAACGCGACGGGCTGTCGATCCGCCACCCGGCGCGTTTCGTTCTGGTCGGCTCGGGCAACCCCGAAGAGGGTGACTTGCGGCCGCAGCTGCTCGACCGTTTCGGCCTCTCGGTCGAGGTTCTGTCGCCCCGCGACGTCGAGACCCGGGTCGAGGTGATCCGTCGCCGCGACACCTATGACGCCGATCCGAAAGCGTTTCTGGAAGAATGGCGGCCGAAGGACATGGAGATCCGCGCCCAGATCCTTGCGGCGCGCGAGCACCTGCCGAAGGTCGAGGCGCCCAACACCGCGCTTTATGACTGCGCCGCGCTCTGCATCGCGCTTGGCTCGGACGGTCTGCGCGGCGAGCTGACGCTGCTGCGGTCTGCCCGTGCCTTGGCGGCGCTCGAAGGCGCGGCGGCGGTCGGTCGCGATCACCTGAAGCGGGTGGCGACGATGGCGCTCTCGCACCGTCTGCGCCGCGATCCCCTTGATGAAGCTGGCTCGACGGCCCGCGTGGCCCGGACGGTCGAAGAAACGTTGCCGTAACATGGACCACGAACGCCTGAAGTCGGCCCTTGCGGTGCTGACGGTCGACCCCGCCGCGGTCGGCGGATTGTGGCTGCGCTCGCGCGCGGGTCCGATCCGGCTGGCCTTCACCGACACGCTGGCGAAGCTGCCCTTCCCGATGGCGCTGCGTCGTTTGCCGCCGAACGTGGACGATGGCGCGCTTTACGGCGGGCTGGACGTCGCCGAGACGCTGCATTCCGGCAAGCCCGTCCTGAAGGGCGGGCTGCTGGATCGGCCCAGCGTCTTCATCCTGCCGATGGCGGAACGCTGCACGGCGAAACTGGGCGCGCGCTTAGCGCAGGCGCTCGATCTGCGCCAGCATGCGCTGATCGCGCTCGATGAAGCCGCCGAACCCGACGAGGCCTTGCCGCATGCGGTGGCCGACCGGCTCGGGCTGTTCGTCGATCTCTCCGAGGTGCGGTCGCTTGACGGGCCGGGGCTTTTGCCCGACACCGCGACGGTGGAACGCGCCCGCGCCCTGCTGCCGCAGGTGCAGATGCCCGCCGAGCGGGTGGGCGAGATCGTCGAGGGCTGTCGGCAGCTGGGCATATCGAGCCTGCGCGCGCCGATGCTGGCGCTGACCGCGGCGCGGATCCTGACCGCTCTGGCGGGCCGCACCACGGTCGAGGCCGAGGACGTGCTGCATGCTGCGGAACTGACGCTGGCGCATCGGGCGCTGCCGCTGCAAGAGGCGCCGCCGCCCCCTCCGCCGCCGCCGCCGGAACCGCCCGAGCCGAACGAGGGCGAAAACCAGCAGGACGAGCAGGATCAGATCGACCCGCTTGACGGCATCCCGCCCGAGATCGTGGTCGAAGCCGTCCGCGCGATGCTGCCCGACAACATCTTGCAAACGCTGAACATGGGCAGCCGGTTGCGGGCCGCGTCGGGCGGTCAGGGCGCCGGGCAAGAGCAGATCGGCAACCGTCGCGGCCGCCCCCTGCCCTCGCGCAAGGGCAAGCTCGAAGATGACGCCAAGATCGATCTGGTGGCGACGCTGCGCTCGGCCGCGCCCTGGCAGGGGCTGCGGCGGCGTCAGGCGCCTGCGGGCACGGAACGGGTGCTTCTGGTCGAATCCTCCGACATCCACATCAAGCGGCGCAAGGAAATGTCCGACCGCGTGCTGATCTTTGCCGTCGATGCCTCGGGCTCGGCGGCGGTGGCGCGGCTGTCGGAAGCCAAGGGCGCGGTCGAACTGCTGCTGGGCCGGGCCTATGCGGCGCGGGACCATGTGTCGCTGATCACCTTCCGGGGCACGGCGGCGCAGGTGCTGCTGCAACCCTCCCGCTCGCTGACGCAGACGAAGCGGCAGCTGCAGGGCCTGCCGGGGGGCGGTGGCACGCCGCTTGCCAGCGGGATGGAAATGGCGATGGCGACGGCGAAACAGGCGCGAAGCCGCGGCATGACGCCGACGATCGCGCTTCTGACCGATGGGCGCGGGAACATTGCACTCGACGGCACCGCGAACCGGGAGCTGGCGGGGGAACAGGCGACCAAGGTCGCCCGGGCGATCCGCGCCTGCGGCATGCCCGCGGTGATCATCGACACGGCGATGCGGCCCAATCCGGCGCTGGTCGAGCTTGCCCGCACCATGGACGCCCATTACATTGCCCTGCCAAGGGCGACGGCGCACAAGATGGCCGACGTTCTGGGGGCGGCTCTGGAGGCATAGACATGGACCCACGCGCGTTGCCGGCGAACTGGCCCTATCGGTCGGCGGCGGCGCGACACCGGGTCGGGCCCATCGACTGGTGGGTGATCGACACCGGCCCTGCTGACGGGCCGGTGTTGCTTTTGTTGCATGGGCTTGGCGCCTCGGGGCACAGCTTTCGCCGCATGATCCCGGGGTTTTCCGCGCGCTATCGGGTGATCGTGCCCGATCTGCCGGGGCATGGCTGCTCGCGGTCAACCGCGCGCCACCGCTTTGGCCTGAAACCGATGGCCGAGGATCTGTGGAAGCTCTGCCAGCACATGGGCGTGATGCCCGACGCGGTGATCGGCCATTCCGCGGGCGGCGCCATCGCGTTGCAGATGGCGCTCGACACGCCGGTGCCGCGGGTGGTGGGGATCAACGCGGCGCTGGATCATTTCGAGGGCGTTGCTGGGGTGATCTTCCCGATGATGGCGCGCGGTCTGGCCGCCCTGCCCTTCACCGCGCCCTTGGTGACGCGCTTTGGCGCCTCGCGCCAACGGATCGGGCAGCTTCTCGACATGACCGGCTCGGTGATCGACGCGGCGGGCAAGGCGCAATACACGGCGCTGATCCAGAATCCCGAGCATGTCGATGGCGGGCTGCGGATGATGGCGCAATGGGAGCTGGGGCCGCTCATCGGCGCCCTGCCCCGGATCGCGAAACCGGTGTTCCTGATCGCGGGCAATGGCGATCGGGCGGTGCCCGCCCATGTCTCGGCCGATGCGGCGCGGTTCCTGCCGATGGCGACGCTCAAGCGGATCGACGGCGGGCATCTGATCCACGAGGTGGCGCCGGACGGGCTTTCGGGGATGATTCTGGACTGGCTCGAGGGGTGAGATTTCGCCTCGGGCAGGCCCGAGGCGACCCGCGGGGGGCTCCGCCCCCCGCACCCCCCGAAAAGAAACAAGTGCGTATTTTGCCAAGGAAAAGGCGGGGGTATGGCTGAACCGTCTCAGACGGAAAGTCATTCATTTCATCTTGCCCCAAATATCTCGGGGGTCCGGGGGCGGAGCCCCCGGCGGGTCGCCCGGGGCGCAAGCGCCCCGGGCGAAATCTCAGGCCGTCACCGGCGGAAAGATCATGTCGCGGTGCTGCTCGATATAGATCTTCAGCCAGGGCGTGAAGCGTTCGGGATTGGCGTGGATCTCCGAGCGCAGCGCATCAATGCGCACCCATTCGGTATCGGCCACTTCCTCGGGATCGGGCTGCGGCTCGATCCCCTCGGGCGCCTCGGCGGTGAAGACCTCCACCACCTCATGCTCGATCATGCCGTTGTTCACATCGGCGCGGTATTCGAGCTGCCCCATGTGGCGCAGCTTCAGCCCGACGATGCCCAGCTCCTGCCCCAGACGGCGGGCGGCGCAGGTCGGCGCATCCTCGCCCCAATAGGGATGGGTGCAGCAGGTGTTCGCCCAAAGCCCCGGCGTGTGATATTTCGACAGCGCGCGTTGTTGCAGCAGCACCTTGTTGCCGCGCGTCACGAAAACCGAAATCGCCAGATGCCGCAGGCCCTTGCGGTGGGCCTCCAGCTTCTCGACGGGTTGCAGCACGCCATCCACCCAGGCGGGGATCATATCCTGAGCCATGGTCAGGTCCATTGCGGCGGCACGAGGCCGGAGAGATGCGCCAAGTTCTTGAAGCCGATCTTCAGGTTCTTCATCGGCTGGAACTTCGTCATCTTCTTGTTCATGTAGCTTTCGAACGTCATGCGCTGCACATCGACGTCATGGCAGAGCGAGACGAAACGTTCGCGCCGGTCGTCGGAGTGGTAATACTTGTCCTGCATCATCCGCAGCACCTTGAAGACCGTGCCGTGCTCTTTCATGAAACCCGCCCGCGCGCGTTTCAGATCGGCGGGCTTGCCCGATTTCAGGAAGGCCATCGCGGCCTCGGCGGCGTAGCGGCCACCGGCATGGGCGTAATAGATCCCCTCGCCCGAGGAGGGCGCCACGACGCCCGCGGCATCGCCCGAAAGCACCACGTCGCGGCCATTGTCCCAGACATCGAGCGGTTGCAGCGGGATCGGCGCGCCCTCCTTGCGGATCGTCTCTTCCTTGTCGAGCCCCGACATCTGCCGCAGCAGCGTCGTGCAATCCTTCAGGCTGACATCGGGCAGTTCCGTGCCCATGCCGATCGAGGCGGTCTTGCCATGCGGGAAGACCCAGCCGTAGAAATCCGGGCTGATGCGGCCGTCATAATAGACGTCGCAGCGCGTCGGGTCGTAATTCGCCACCGTCGTCGGCGCCTTGATGATCTCGTGATAGGCGAAAACCAGCGGAATTTTCGTCGCGGGCACTTCGTTGCGCACCTGCGAATTTGCCCCGTCCGCCCCGATCACCACCCGGGTCTCGGCCTTCATTTCCTCGCCCGTGACCTTGTCGCGCCAGACGACGACGGTCTTGCCGCTGTCGCGCTCGATCCGCAGCCAAGTGCCGGTGATCCGCTCCGCGCCCGCCTTGCCTGCGCGTTCGCGCAGCCATTCGTCGTAATCCTCGCGGTCGACCATGCCGACGAAGCCGTTCTCGATCGGGATGTCGACGAAGCGGCCCGTGGGCGAGATCATCCGCGCCGAGGTGATCTTGGCCACCAAGAGGTGATCGGGAATGTCGAAATCGCGGATCAGCCGCGGCGGGATCGCGCCGCCGCAGGGCTTGATGCGCCCTGCGCGGTCCAGCAGGGCCACCTTGAGACCCGCGCGGGCCATATCCCATGCCGCCGTCGATCCCGCAGGACCGCCCCCGACAACGAAAGCATCATATTGCATCTCATTCACCCGCCATGACCGTGGGAACCCGTGCCGCGCCCCGTGCGGCGACCACTCCGGTCGCCATCACGGCCGCGACGATGAAAAGGAGCGCCTGCGCCCCGAAAACCAGCCCGAATGCCGTGGCATCGGGCAGAAAGAGCCGCATCAGATCGGCCGCGCCCGCCCCCAGCAGGCCGCCGAAGCCCGCCGCGATCGCCTGCGCCGCGCCCCAAAGACCCATCCGCGTGCCCTCGCGCGAAGACCGGCCCTCGCCCGCCAGCGCCATCATCGCGCCGATAGCGGCGACGGCGAAGATACCGTTGAAAAAGCCAAGCCCGATCACCGCCGGAACCAGCGCCGCGCCGGGCAGATGGCCGAGCACGACGATTGCGGCAAGCGCGACGGACGACCCAAGGCAGCCCGTCACCACCCAGCCGCGCAAGGAGCCGATCTTCAGCCCCGAAAGCGCAAGGCCCACCGTCAGCATGCCGAAGAACACGCCGCCGTTCTGCATCCCCGAAAGCTTGGTCGTCTCCCCGGCGGTGAAGCCGAAGACAAGCCCCGCATAGGGTTCAAGGATCAGTTCCTGCAGGAAATAGGCGGTCATCGACAGGAACAGGAAAAAGGTGAAGGCGCGGGCCTGCGGTTCGGCCCAGATCTCGCGCAGCCCCTCGAGCAGCCGCGGCGGGGTGTCGGCGGGCACCGGATGGGCCAGCCGACGTTCGATCCCCCAGACGGCGAGCGTCGTCAGCACGACGGCGCCAAGGGTGACGATGCCGACAATCCACAACAGGCGGGCGGGGGAATAGGGGTCGAGGAAATGCCCGACCGTGCCCGCGGTGACGGCGATGCCGAAGATCATCAAAAGCCAGGTGATCGTGGCTGCGGCGGCGCGGCGGCGCGGCTCGGTCGCCGAGGCGAGCAGCGCCAGCAGCGAGGTGCCCGAGGCGCCAACGCCAAAGCCGATCAACACATAAGCGAAGACCGAGAGCAAAAGCGCCTGCCCCCAGGAGAGCGGGAAGAGCACGACGGCGAGCGCGGCCAGAAAGGCGCCAAGCGCAAGAACCGCCATGCCGAGGATGACAAAGAAGGTGCGGTTGCCCTTGGTATCGGAGCGCAGCCCCCAGGCGGGACGGGCGATCTGCAGCCCGTAATGCAGCGCCACCAAAGCGCCGGGCAGCACCGCGGGCAGCGCCAGTTCCACGACCATCAGCCGGTTCAGCGTCGAGGTGGTCAGCACCACCACCGCGCCGATGCACAGCTGCACCAGCCCCAGCCGGAAAATCTGGAGCCAGCCCAAAGTCATACCGTGAAGCCCCGCAGTGCGAAGGCGGTGATCATCATGCCCGAGACATACATCACCACGCCGGTGCCGTTATACCAGGGCGCCTTGCCCTCGGGGTCGCGCATCCAGACCGACATCGCCCAGAACTGGCCAAAGAGCAGGACCAGAACGGCGGTGGCGTGAAAGGGTTTCGAGAACAGATAGAGCATGGTGATGACCAGCGACTGCGCCAGCCCCATCACCGTGCAGGCGATCTTCGCCGCGACCTCGGGGCCGTAGACGGCGGGCAGCGACTTGATGCCCAGCTTGCGGTCGCCCTCGATCGCCTTGAAATCGTTGATCGTCATGATGCCATGCGCGCCAAGCGCGTAAAGCGTCGCCATCATCACGATGGGAAAGCCCGGGGCGCTGTCGGCGGTGGCCAGCAGCACGGCGGCGCCGGTGATCCAGGGCAGGCCCTCATAGGCCAGACCCACCAGCCCCGGCCCCCACCAGCCCGAGCGTTTCAACCGGATCGGTTCCACCGAATAGGCCCAGGCGGCCGCAACGCCCAGAAGCGTCGCCACAAAGCCCCAGCTGCCCAGCTGCCAACCGACGACCAGCGACAGAAGCGACATGGCGATGGCGATATAAAGCCCCCAGAGGCCCGGAATGCGCCCCGAGGGGATCGGCCGGTGCGGCTCGTTGATCGCGTCGACATGGCGGTCGCACCAGTCATTCGCCGCCTGGGACATGCCGCAGACGATCGGACCGGCCAGCACGATGCCCAGCACGACGACGCCTTTGTTGTCCCAGATCGGCACGTTCGACGACACCGCGCCGCACAGATAGGCCCACATCGGCGGGAACCAGGTCACCGGCTTGATCAGTTCCAGCATCGCCCGCGGTTCGGGGATGCTGCGGCGGCTGGGCGAAAGGTCTTGGGCGCTCATGGGGTCAGGTCACCGGAAGTTGCGGGGCAAGGCCCGAAGGGGCCTCAGCCGGAGTGGACAGAGCTGGGCATAGCCGTTTTCTTGCCCTGCGGATGCAGGACAAAAAGGCACGGGCCCCCGCTGACCGAGGCGCAGGAGATTTCCTCCACCGTCACCTCGGGCCAGACGAGCCTGCCGAAAAGCCGTTCGAACACCGCTGCATGCCAGAAGCACGAAGGGCGTTCGGCTGCGTCGGCGCGCAGCGGATTGTCATCGATGCGGAAGGTCAGCGGGCGGAAGCTTTCGACCCGGAACCGCCCCGACCCCACAAAGGTCCAAGCGTGTTTGGTGATCGCCGCCGCCAGAAGGCGTGCGCCCAGAAACCCGGGCAGCACGCGGATGATCGCCTTGGCGAAGCCGGGGATACGGTTCGCCAGGATATAGTCGCCGGTGGCCAGCCCCGAGAGCCACAACAGGCCCTCGGCGGCTTCGCCCTGATCGACGCGCAGCGCCTGATGCACGGCGCGGCACTGGCTTTCCGGCAGCATCCCCGAGTCAGGCGGCGGGACGGGCACGCCCGCCAGCCGCATCACCCGGTCACGCTCGGCACGGCCAAGGTGGCGGTCGAGCACGCCGATCGTTTGCAAGATGGCATTCGGCCCGATCCGGGGCTCGTCATCTTGCGGCGCAGGCGCGGCACCGCTCATGGCCGTCACTCCTTCTTATTCCGCGGCGTCGACCATCTGGTCCTTGCCGCCCCCGCAGGCCATCGCCGCATGTTCGGCGCTGCGCGCCTCGTGCGTCTCGGCCGAGAGGTCGAACTCGTCTTCCGCATCCGCGGGCATCACGAAGTTCGCGGTGTTGCGGTCGGCGGCGCGGTCCTTCATCTGGGCGCGCAGCGCTTCCTGCCGTTCCTTGTGCTTGCGCGACCGGTCGGCGGCGGCTTCCCAGTCGGCGACCTGCGCTTCGGCGATCTTGCGGGTCTCGTCGAAGTGGAAATCGACCGTGTCCTTGGTTTGCGGGCCCCAATAGCCGGCCTTGCCGAGGTCATAGAAGGTGCGCCCCACCCCGGCCTTGAGGAAGGCCTTGAGGCAGCCGAGCAGATAACGGCGGCGGAAGCCGGTGCCGCGCCACGGATAGTGGAACAGCGCCTTGCGCATGTAGAAGCGGCGGTAGTTCTTCATCACGCCATCGAGCAGCTCGCCGCGGGTCAGCGCCTTCGGCTTCATGATCGGGGTCACGAAGTTGTATTTCGAGAAGTCGAAGACCTCGACCTGATCGCGCAGCTCCTGGAACAGCGGCGTGAACGGCCAGGGCGTATACATCGACCAGTTCGCCAGATCCGGCTGCCAGTCCCAGGCCATCTGGAAGGTTTCTTCCAGCGTGTCCTTGGTCTCGTTGTCGAGACCGACGATGAACTGCGCTTCGGTGAAGATGTCGGCTTCGCGCAGAAGGCGGATCGCCTCCTTGTTCTCGGCGACCGTGGTTTCCTTGTTGAACAGGTCCAGCTTCAGCTGCGCCGCGGCTTCGGTGCCGAGCGAAATATGCACCAGACCGGCTTCGCGGTAGAACTTGAGCAGGTCGCGGTCGCGGTAGATGTCGGTCACGCGGGTGTTGATGCCCCATTTGACCTTGTGGTTCAGACCGCGGTCGATCATCTCCTGGCAGAATTCGACGAATTTCTTCTTGTTGATCGTCGGTTCTTCGTCGGCAAGGATGAAGAAGCCCACGTCGTAGTTGTTCACCAGATCTTCGATCTCGTCCACCACGGCCTTGGGCGAGCGGACGCGGTAATCGCGCCAGAATTTCCATTGCGAGCAGAACGAGCAGGTGAAGGGGCAGCCCCGCGCCATGTTCGGGATCGCCACGCGCACGCCCAGCGGGATATAGATATAGTGTTTCCAGTCGATCAGCGACCAGTCGGGCTTCAGGCTGTCGATGTCCTTGACGGTCGGCGCGGCTTGCGTCGCGACGATCTCGGTGCCGTCATGATAGGCCAGACCCTTGATCGAGGCGCGGTCTTCCGGCCAGCGGCCTTCGGAGACGCATTTGGCCAGCTCGACCATGATCTCTTCGCCCTCGCCGCGCACGATCACGTCGACCCAGGGCGCCTCCGAGAGCACCTGACGGAACATGAAGGTCGCATGCACGCCACCCAGCATGCGCACCGCATTCGGCACGACTTCCTTGGCGATCTTCAGCGTCTCTTCCGCCTCGTAGATCGAGGGGGTGATCGAGGTCACGCCGATGATGTCGGGTTGCAGCTCGGCGAATTTCTTGCGCAGCTCGTCATGCGAGACGTTGAGCGTCATCGCATCGATGAAATGGATGTCGTCAAAACCCGCTTTTTTCAGGTGACCCGCAAGATAGGGGACCCACGACGGGGGCCAGTTCCCCGCGATCTCGGCCCCGCCGGAGTGGTAATTGGGGTGGACGAAAAGGATGCGCATGGCTGACCCTCCAGGGCGTAGGTGTAAACCTCAGTTGACATGCATCCCAACCACATTAAATCGCACAGGTCAAATGCAGAAAATTGCCGCACCCCTGTCGCGGAGCGCAAGTCGCGCTCGCAAGCTTTTGATATCCCTTGATTCTGCTTGAGCCCCCCGGCAGGGGCAGGGGGGCCTGCGACGGGGTGGCGCAGCCGGGAAAAGGCGGGGGGAAAGCGGGAACACCGGGGCCGGAAAGCGGCCGCAGCGGCGCTTGCGGCGGCGCGGAATTGCAAAGATGAATCAGGCATGAGGGATTTCGGCCATGGCGGGCCTGACGCCTTGGGCGGAACAGGAAACGCAACGCGTTTCCCCGCCCGTCACGCTTCGGCCGTCGCAAGACCGCTTCCCCAGGCACGACAAAGGCCTGCGCCCAGCCCCGGCGGCGCGAATGCGCCCGCCGATGGCAGGCGCAGGCCGAGGGCCTTTGGGCCCCCGGCGGTCACGGGACTTCTGATCCGCATGACCTCGGCGATGGCCTCGGTCAAACCGGCCGGGGTGTCATTCCGCGTCCTTCGACAAAAGCCCGAACTTGCGCAGCTTCACGTAAAGCGACTGCCGCGACAGCGACAGAAGCTCGGCCGCAGCCACCCGGTTGTTGCCGGTCAGCTCAAGCGCCGTCTCGATGCACATCTTCTCGATGATCTCGGTGGTTTCCGAGACGATGTCGCGCAGCGTCGCATAGCCGACCATCTGCATCACGTTGCGCAGCCCCTCGTTGCTGGCCATCCCCGGCATGATCCGCGTCGCATCGGCCAGATTGCTGTCGCGAATGACCAGCGCGATCGTCGGCGTCGCCCGGTCACGGAACAGCGTCGCCGACAGCTCGACCGTGACCTGCCCCGAGAAATCGGTGTTCAGCCGCGTCACGTAATGGCGCAGATGGCCGATGCGCTTGACGTTGTCCAAAAGCACGTTGAGGTCGATGGCCCCGCGCGACAGGAAATCGGCAAAGGACCGCCCCTGCACCAGCGCCGCCGAGCCCGCATCGGTCAGATACAGGAAGGCATCGTTCGCCGCCCGGATCGTGCCCTCGGCATCCAGAAACACCATCGCATCGATGCCCTTGAGGAAGAGCCGTTCGCTCAGCTCGACCGTGTCGTCGACACGCGTGCGCCGGGCCTCGGCCTCGCCCAGACGGCACAAAAGCAGCCGGTCGCCCGCGGCGCGAAAGAGCGTCGCCGTCACCGTCACCTTGCGGCGCGAGCGGCGGACCGTCAACTCGACCCCGCCCAGCGGGTCCGAGCCCGCCAGCTTGGCCAGGTTTTCCAGGAATTCGCCGCGGCGGCGCCCGTCCAGCTCCTGCCCCACCGGCGCGTCGATCAGTTCCGCGCGGGTGGCGCCGATCATCTCGGCCGCGGCCAGGTTCAGATCGGCAATCCGCCCGGTCGACATCGACACGATCAGAAGCGGCGCCGGATGCGCCTCGAGCAGCACGCGATACCGGGTCTCGATCTCGCGCTGCGCCTCGTAATCGCGTTCCAGCGCCAGCTGCGCCTTGACCAGCTGCTGCTGCAGCTCGGCGAGCGGTTGCATGTCGCGCCCGATCAGCAGCAGCGTTCCGTCCTCGCCCGAACGGGTGATGGTGTAACGCACCGGCAGGGTGAAGGCCTCGGCGGAATGGGTCAGCTCAAGCTGCAGCGAGCGGCCGGGTTCCGGCCCGTCGGCGAGCCGGTTTTCCAGCTTCTGCGCGCTTTCCGGACTGAAGAGCTGCGAGAGCCGCGCCCCCTGCCAGACCGCGAACCGTTCCGCGGATCCGAACTGCGGGCTGACCATCACCGATTCGACGACACGCCCGGGGGAGACCACCAGGGCAATGTCGCAGGCCGACGTCACGATGTCAGCCAACAGGTCGGGAGAGACCCTTTGCAAGGCCTCCCGTCGCATCAAGAAGCTTCCATCAGATGTCACGGCCGCAACCTTTCCACAACCCGTGTCTCTTCGTCAGCCTTCCCTCGTCATCCTCGACCCACAACCGTTTTCAGTCATACCAGAGAAAATTCCGAAATGACGAGCGAAAGATCGTTCGTCACCAGATCCGCCCCGGTTCTTGCGAGTGCTTCGGCGCGTTGCGACACGATGGCGCCACCGATCGCAACCCGCATCCGCCCCTTCGTCAGGCTGGACAGGGTTTTGACAAGTTTGGCGCAGATTTCAACCCTGTCCATGCTGCCAACAGTGATCAAAGCCGCATCAAACCGGGTTGTCGCCATCAAACGCGACAGATCACTCAACCCCGGCGCGAACAGCATCCGCACCGACACCCCCCTGCGACGAAGTTCCATCGCCACGATGAGCGCGCCAAGCGTGTGCTGCTCCCCCGGCGGCACAACCACAAGGACGGTCGCCCCGTTAGCGCAACCAACCGAGTCGGCCGTGACCCTCGTCTGCAGCGCATGCAGCAATTCCTGCAGCCGCGAGATCGCGATCGTCACCTGCGCGAAGCCGATCCGGTCGCTGTCCCAGGCGGCGCCGATCTGGCGGGCCGCCTCGGGGATGTAATGGGGGGCCATCTCCTCGACCGGGACATGTGCGGCACGGAATTCGTCGAACAGCAGGTCCATCGCGCCAAGCTCCGGTCCCGTTGCCAGCTCGACCATCCTGTTCACAAGCACGGTCTGCAGTTCCGCCACTCCGTTCATGCGCCGTGCGACAAGCCGCCCGATCGCTTCGAGAGCAAGGCCGACGAAACCGTCAAGGCATCCCGTCGCGCCATGCTCGAGTTCAACACTTATATCCCGCATTCGAGTCCCCGAAACCCAATGTCGCGAAGGATCATTCCTCATCCTTGACGCGCGGAACATGACATGGGTCAATAAACCCACATCTATTACACATCAACACGCCTTTCCCGCCCCCGCATCGGCCGGATCGGCGATGGCTCCATCGTCGCGGCGCAAGGCACGGGCCAAGTTGAGAAAAGGCGCATCCCGCCCCGCCCGGTTTCTGCCCGCACGAGTCGTGACCGCGGTTTAGCCGGGGGCAGGCCGTTGCATCAAGGCGCCCTTGCGCGCAAGGGCAGCGGCGTTTCGTCCCGCCCCTGAGTGTAAGTTTTCATTGACACTTTCTCGTGACAAGCCCAGTTTCACGGCAGAGTGCGCTCACGAAGAAAGGCTGGCTGCCACTATGCCAAACTCCCCCCAAAACCCGTCGCGAAAAGCACTCTACACCGAGGAAGAACGCGCCCGCAGGGACGCTACTCCGTGGACCGTGGTGCAGGCCATCCTGGCACCGCTGCAGTTCCTGGTCTTCGGTATCTCGCTCGTGCTCGTGGTGAGATTCCTTTTCACCGGAGAGGGTTACGAGGCTGCGACGATCTCGATCCTGATCAAGACGCTTTTGCTTTACACGATCATGGTGACCGGAGCGATCTGGGAAAAAGTCGTGTTCGGGCAGTATCTTTTCGCCCCCGCCTTCTTCTGGGAGGACGTGTTTTCCTTCGGGGTGATCGCGCTGCACACGGCCTATCTCTGGGCGCTTTTCACCGGCCAACCGCATGAGCTGCAGATGTTCATCGCGCTGGCCGCCTATGCAACCTATGTCATCAACGCCGGACAGTTCCTGTGGAAACTGCGTCAGGCGCGGCTTCAGGCAGCTTCCGAAGACGCCGGCTCCCTGGTGATGGAACGGGGGACGCGATGAGCCTCGATTCGCCGACTTTCGGCTGCACCGATTCTCCGGTGCGGCGCGAGCGTGGCCAGAAAGCCGTGTTTTGCGGCCTGACCTCGATCGTCTGGCTGCACCGCAAGATGCAGGACGCCTTCTTTCTGGTCGTGGGCTCGCGCACTTGCGCGCATCTGCTGCAGGCCGCCGCGGGCGTGATGATCTTTGCCGAGCCGCGTTTCGGCACCGCAGTTCTGGAAGAGCAGGATCTGGCGGGTCTCGCCGATGCGCACAAGGAGCTTGACCGCGAGGTGGCGAAGCTGCTGGAGCGTCGCCCCGATATCCGGCAGCTGTTCCTTGTGGGCTCCTGCCCCTCCGAAGTGCTCAAGCTGGATCTGGACCGCGCGGCCGAACGGCTGTCGGGCCTGCATGCGCCGCATGTGCGGGTGTACAGCTACACCGGCTCGGGCCTGGATACGACCTTCACGCAAGGCGAGGACACCTGCCTGGCCGCGATGGTGCCGACGCTGGACGCGACCGATGCGGCCGAGCTGGTCGTCGTCGGCGCCCTGCCCGATGTGGTCGAGGATCAGTGCCTGTCGCTTCTGACCCAGCTGGGCGTCGGCCCGGTGCGGATGCTGCCCGCGCGGCGCTCGGACATCGAGCCTGCCGTGGGGCCGAACACCCGGTTCATTCTGGCGCAGCCCTTCCTGGGCGAGACCTCGGGCGCGCTGGAACGGCGCGGGGCAAAGCGGATCTCTGCCCCCTTCCCCTTTGGCGAGGAAGGCACGACGCTGTGGCTCAGGGCCGTGGCCGATGCCTATGGCGTTTCGGCCGAAAAGTTCGAAGCCGTCACCGCCGCGCCCCGGGCCCGGGCGAAAAAGGCGATCGCCGCGCATCTTGAGACGCTTTCCGGCAAGTCGCTTTTCATGTTCCCCGACAGCCAGCTGGAAATTCCGCTGGCGCGGTTTCTGGCGCGTGAATGCGGCATGAAGACGACCGAGATCGCCACCCCCTTCCTGCACAAGGCGATCATGGCGCCTGACTTGGCGCTGCTGCCCTCGAACACCGCCCTGACCGAGGGGCAGGATCTGGAAGCCCAGCTGGACCGGCACGAGGCGATCAACCCCGATCTGACCGTTTGCGGTCTGGGGCTGGCGAACCCGCTCGAGGCCAAGGGTCATGCGACGAAGTGGGCAATCGAACTGGTGTTCACGCCGGTGCATTTCTACGAGCAGGCGGGGGATCTGGCCGGGTTGTTCTCGCGCCCGTTGCGCCGTCGTGCATTGCTGAACGGAGGCGCGGCATGAAGCTGACGCTCTGGACCTATGAGGGCCCGCCGCATGTCGGCGCGATGCGTGTTGCCACGGCAATGAAGGACCTGCAGCTGGTGCTGCACGGGCCACAGGGCGACACTTACGCCGATCTTCTCTTCACGATGATCGAGCGCCGCAATGCCCGCCCGCCGGTGAGCTTTTCCACCTTCGAAGCCTCGCATATGGGGACTGACACCGCGATCTTGCTGAAGGACGCGCTGGCGGCGGCCCATGCGCGCTACAAGCCGCAGGCGATGGCCGTCGCGCTGACCTGCACGGCGGAACTTTTGCAAGACGATCCGAACGGGATTTCCCGCGCGCTGAACCTGCCCATCCCGGTCGTGCCGCTGGAACTGCCGAGCTATTCGCGCAAGGAAAACTACGGCGCGGACGAGACCTTCCGCGCGCTGGTCCGCGCGCTTGCCGTGCCGATGGAGCGCACGCCCGAGGTGACCTGCAACCTGCTCGGCGCGACCGCGCTTGGCTTCCGGCATCGCGACGACGTGGCCGAGGTGACGAAACTGCTCGCAACGATGGGGATCAAGGTCAATGTCTGCGCGCCCTTGGGCGCCAGCCCCGATGATCTGCGCAAGCTCGGTCAGGCGCATTTCAACGTGCTGATGTATCCCGAAACCGGGGAATCGGCGGCGCGGCATCTGGAACGCGCCTGCAAGCAGCCCTTCACCAAGGTCGTGCCGATCGGCGTCGGCGCCACCCGTGATTTCCTGGCGGAAGTGAGCCAAATCACCGGCCTGCCCGTCGTCACCGACGAATCGACGCTGCGGCAACCCTGGTGGTCTGCCTCGGTCGACAGTACCTATCTGACCGGCAAACGCGTCTTCATCTTCGGCGACGGCACCCATGTGATCGCCGCCGCGCGGATCGCCGCGAAGGAAATCGGCTTCGAAGTCGTCGGCATGGGCTGCTACAACCGCGAGATGGCGCGGCCCCTGCGCACGGCTGCCGCCGAATACGGGCTCGAAGCGCTCGTCACCGACGATTATCTGGAAGTGGAAAAGGCCATCGAGGCCGCCGCACCGGAACTGATCCTTGGCACGCAGATGGAGCGCAACATTGCGAAAAAGCTGGGCCTGCCCTGCGCGGTGATCTCGGCGCCCGTCCATGTGCAGGACTTCCCCGCCCGCTATGCCCCGCAGATGGGCTTTGAAGGCGCGAACGTCCTTTTCGACACCTGGGTGCATCCGCTGGTGATGGGCCTTGAGGAACACCTGCTGACGATGTTCCGCGAAGATTTCGAATTCCACGACGCGGCCGGGGCCAGCCATCATGGCGGCAAGGCTGTGGCGCGCGAAGAAACCCCTGTTGCCCCGGCCGAAACGGCCCCTGCGGCGACCTCCGACACCCCGGCAGCGCCCTCGCCGGTAGTCGATGCCCAGGCCCGCGGCGAAATCCGCTGGCGGCCCGAGGCCGAGCGCGAATTGCGCAAGATCCCGTTCTTCGTGCGGGGCAAGGCCAAGCGCAACACTGAACTTTATGCCGCGCACAAAGGCGTGTGCGACATCTCCGTCGAAACCCTCTATGAGGCCAAGGCCCATTATGCACGATGAGTCGATGAGCGGAACCATGCCGCTGCCGCCGCACCGTCCGGGCGGCTATAACGTCGTGATCATCACGCTCGACCAGCATGCCGCCGGTCCGGCTGCCCGCGCTTTGCCGCGGCTGCAACACGACTTCCCCGACATCCACATTTCCGTCCACGCCGCCGCCGAATGGTCGGAAAACCCGGCCAAGCTGGCGGCTGCGAAAGCGGCCGTGCTGGGCGCGAATATCGTCGTCGCGAACCTTCTGTTCATCGACGAACACCTGCAGATGATCGTGCCCGAGATGCAGGCGGTGCGCGACAATCTGGATGCCTTTGTCGGCATGGTCGCCGATCCGCAGGTGGTCCGTCTGACGAAGATGGGCGATCTGGACATGACCAAGCCCGCTTCGGGGCCAATGGCGCTGCTGAAAAAGCTGCGCGGCAAGTCGGAACCCGGCGCGGGATCTGCCGAAAAGCAGATGTCGATGCTGCGCACGATCCCGAAGATGCTGAAATTCATTCCGGGCAAGGCGCAGGATCTGCGCGCCTGGTTCCTGTGCATGCAATATTGGCTGGGCGGGTCCGAGGACAACATCGAATCGATGGTCCGCTATCTGGTGGGCCGCTATGCCGACAACCGCGACTGGCGCGGCATCAAGGCGGCGGCGCCGATCGACTACCCCGAGGTCGGGCTTTACCACCCCGACATGCCGGGCCGGATCACCACCGATCCCGCCAAGCTGCCGCAGCCCGCGAACCCGGTCGCGACGATCGGCCTGTTGATGCTGCGCAGCTATATCCTGGCCAAGGACACCGCGCATTATGATGCGGTGATCCGCGAATTGCAGGCGCATGGCGTCGCCGTTCTGCCCGCCTTTGCCGGTGGCCTTGATAGCCGCCCGGCGATCGAGGAATTCCTGCACGGCAAGATCGACACGCTTCTGTCGCTGTCCGGCTTCTCGCTGGTCGGCGGCCCGGCCTATAACGACAGCGATGCGGCGGTCGAAACGCTGAAAGCGCTGGATGTGCCCTATGTCACCGCGCAGCCGCTGGAATTCCAGACGCTGGGGCAATGGCGGGCCTCGGGCGGCGGGCTTGGCCCGGTGGAAACCACCATGCTGATCGCGCTGCCGGAAATCGACGGCGCGACGAACCCGACCGTTTTCGCGGGCCGCCACGATCCGGCGGGCTGCGTGACCTGTGCGCGCGGCTGCAAACCCGACCCGGAGGCGGAGAGCCACGCCATGGCCCCCTGCCCCGAGCGGATCGAGACGCTGGTGGACAAGGTCGTCCGCATGGCGAAGCTGCGCCGCTCCAAGGTGGCGGAACGCAAGGTCGGCATCGTGCTTTACGGCTTCCCGCCGAATGCCGGCGCCGCCGGGACCGCCGCTTATCTCTCGGTTTTCGAAAGCCTTTTCAACGTTCTGCACGCGATGAAGGCGTCGGGCTACCAGATGGGCGAGCTGCCCGAAAGCGTGCAGGATCTGCGCGATGCGGTGCTGTGCGGCCCGAACACGACGCATGGGCAACCGGCGCAGATCGCGGCCCGGATTCCGGCCGCCGAATTCGTCGCCCGCACGAAGTGGCTGAAAGACATCGAGGCCGCCTGGGGCTCCACCCCCGGCAAGCACCAGACCGACGGGCGGGACGTCTTCGTTCTGGGCCGTCAGTTCGGCAATGTCTTCGTCGGCCTGCAGCCGGTCTTCGGCTACGAGGGCGACCCGATGCGGCTGCTCTTTGAAAAGGGCTTCGCGCCGACCCATGCCTTTGCGGCCTTCTACCGCTGGCTGCGCGAGGATTTCGCCGCCGATACGCTGTTGCATTTCGGCATGCACGGCGCGCTGGAATTCATGCCCGGCAAACAGGCGGGCATGTGCGAAACCTGCTGGCCGGACCGGCTGATCGGCAACCTGCCGAACGTCTATCTTTATGCCGCCAACAACCCGTCCGAAGCGACGCTCGCCAAGCGCCGATCGAACGCGGTGATCGTGTCGCACCTGACCCCGCCGCTGGCGCAGTCGGGGCTTTACAAGGGCCTGTCGGAAATCAAGGAAAGCCTTGGCCGTCTGCGCGCCCTGCCGCCCGACTCGCCCGAGGCCGAAGACCTTGAAGCGCTGGTGCGCGAACAGGCCAAGGGCGTGAACATGGACGCCTCGGACCTTTCCACGCTGTGGGAGAAACTCCTGGAGACCGAGGGCGCGCTGATCACCGAGGGGCTGCATGTCGTCGGCCGTCCGATGACCGCCGAGGCCCGGGCCGAGATGCTGGCCCTGATGCCGGAAAATGCCGACCGGGCACGGGCGGACAGGCTGCTTCAGGAAGAGCATGAAATCGCGGGGCTTTTGCACGCGCTCGATGGCCGCTTCGTGCCGCCGGTGCCGGGCGGCGATCTGGTGCGCTCGCCCGAGATCCTGCCCACGGGGCGCAACATCCACGCCTTCGACCCGTTCCGCATGCCGACCGCCTTTGCGATCCGCGACGGCGCGGCGCAGGCGGCGCGGCTTCTGGCCACCCACCCCACCCTGCCGCGCTCGATCGCGCTGGTTCTGTGGGGCTCGGACAACATCAAATCCGATGGCGGTCCGATCGGTCAGGCGCTGGCGCTGATGGGCGCGCGGCCGCGGTTCGACAACTACGGGCGTCTGGCCGGGGCGGAGCTGATCCCGCTTGCGGAACTGGGTCGTCCGCGGATCGACGTGGTGATGACGCTGTCGGGCATCTTCCGCGACCTGCTGCCGTTGCAGACGAAGCTTCTGGCCGAGGCGGCTTATCTTTGCGCCAGTGCCGAAAACGAGCCCTTGGCGCAAAACTTCATCCGCGCCAACACCCTGACCTGCATGCAGGAAACGGGGATGGACTTCGACACGGCGTCGCTGCGGGTCTTCTCGAATGCCGAAGGCGCCTATGGCTCGAACGTCAACACGCTGGTCGGCTCGGCGGGCTTTGGCGACGAGGACGAGCTGGCCGATGCCTATGAAGCCCGCAAGTCCTTTGCCTATGGGCGCGACGGCAAGTCGACGAAACAGGTGAACCTGCTGCAAAACGTGCTGTCCAAGGTCGATCTGGCCTATCAGAACCTCGAATCCGTGGAACTGGGCGTGACCACCGTCGATCACTATTTCGACACGCTGGGCGGCATCGCGCGGGCGACGAAACGGGCGCAGGGCGGCAAGGAAACGCCGGTCTATATCGGCGACCAGACCCGCGGCGCGGGCACGGTGCGCACGCTGCAAGACCAGATCGCGCTGGAAACCCGGGCCCGCAGCCTGAACCCGAAATTCTACGAAGGGCTGTTGAAACACGGCGCCGAAGGCGTGCGGCAGATCGAAGCGCAGGTCACGAACACCCTTGGCTGGTCTGCCACGACAGGGCAGGTTGAACCTTGGGTCTATCAACGGCTTTCGGAAACCTTTGTCCTTGACGACGAGATGCGCGAGCGGCTGGCCAGCCTGAACTCGGCCGCGTCAAGCCGGATGGCGCAACGGCTTCTGGAAGCTTCGGACCGCAACTACTGGCAGCCGGATGCTGCAACTCTGGCCGCGCTGCAAGCCGCCGCGGACGAGTTGGAGGACCGGATGGAAGGCGTTGCGGCAGAATGACATGGACGACGACGAAAAGGAGGGCCGCATGAGCCCGCGCGACGATATTCCCGACCTGAAGGGCTTCGACGGTGACGGCGAGGGCTCGGTGCAGGTGCACGACAGCGAAGACATCGGCCTCGATGTCGGCGGCGCGCGCGTGTTCTCGGTCTATGGCAAGGGGGGGATCGGCAAATCGACCACCTCCTCGAACCTCTCGGCCGCGTTCTCGCTTCTGGGCAAGCGCGTGCTGCAGATCGGCTGCGATCCGAAACATGACAGCACCTTCACCCTGACCGGGCGGCTGCAGGAAACCGTGATCGACATCCTCAAGCAGGTGAACTTCCACCCCGAAGAGCTGCGCCCCGAGGATTACGTCACCGAAGGCTTCAACGGCGTGATGTGCGTCGAAGCCGGGGGCCCGCCCGCGGGCACCGGCTGCGGCGGCTATGTCGTCGGCCAGACGGTGAAGCTGCTCAAGCAGCATCACCTTTTGGAAGATACCGACGTGGTGGTCTTCGACGTGCTGGGCGACGTGGTCTGCGGCGGCTTTGCGGCGCCGCTGCAACATGCCGACCGGGCGCTGATCGTGACCGCGAACGACTTTGACAGCATCTATGCGATGAACCGCATCATCGCCGCGGTGCAGGCGAAAGCGGTGAACTACAAGGTCCGTCTGGCGGGCTGCGTGGCGAACCGCTCGCGCGAGACGAACGAGGTCGACCGCTATTGCGAGGCCGCCAATTTCAAGCGCATCGCGCATATGCCGGATCTGGACAGCATCCGCCGCTCGCGGCTGAAGAAGCGCACGCTCTTTGAGATGGACGACGCCGAGGATGTGGTGATGGCGCGCGCCGAATACATCCGTCTGGCCGAGACGCTCTGGCGCTCGACCGGCGAGCCGGGCCTGACGCCCGAGCCGCTGACCGATCGCCATATCTTCGAACTTCTGGGATTCGATTGAGATGGCCTCCGATTACGCAGAGATCCGCAACCGCGTCGAACACTATTTCGACCGCACCGCCACCCGCGCCTGGGCGCGGCTGACCACCGCGGACGAGAAGGTAAGCAAGGTGCGCCAGACCGTGCGCGAAGGCCGCGACACGATGCGCGCCGTCATGCTGTCGCGGCTGCCCGACGATCTGACCGGCTGCCGCGTCATGGATGCGGGCTGCGGCACCGGGCTGACCACGGCCGAGCTGGCGAAACGCGGTGCCGAAGTGGTGGCGGTGGATATCTCGCCGCAGCTGATCGACATCGCCAAGGACCGCCTGCCGCCCGAATTGCGCGGCAAGGTCAGCTTCCATGTCGGCGACATGGCGGACCCGGCTTTGGGCCAGTTCGATTATGTCGTGGCGATGGACAGCCTGATCTACTATCGCGCGCCGGATATCGGCCGGGTGCTGACGGAGCTGGGCAAGCGCACGCATAGCGCCATCGTCTTCACCGTCGCGCCGAAAACCGCCTTCCTGATGGCGTTCTGGTGGGCGGGCAAGCTTTTCCCGCGCTCGAACCGCTCGCCGGTGATGATCCCGCATGCGCTCGACAAGCTGCAACGCCATGCGGGCGACAGCCTGATCAAGATCGACCGCGTCGCGCGCGGTTTCTACATCTCGGAATGCCTGGAGTATCGGCCATGATACTCTCCCGCCGCATGATCGGTTCGCTGGCGATGACCTGGCTGCCCTTCGCCGATGCGGCGTCCGAAACCCTGCCGCTGCGGCAATTGCTGCGGCTGTCGCTGTTTCAGGTTTCCGTCGGCATGGCGCAAGTCCTGCTTCTGGGCACGCTCAACCGGGTGATGATCCTGGAACTGGGCGTGCCCGCGCTTGTCGTCGCCGCGATGATCTCGATCCCGGTGCTGGTGGCGCCCTTCCGCGCCATCCTCGGCCACCGCTCCGACACCTACCGTTCGGCGCTTGGCTGGAAGCGCGTGCCCTATCTGTGGTTCGGTTCGCTCTGGCAGATGGGCGGGCTGGCGCTGATGCCATTCGCGCTGATCCTGCTCTCGGGCGATCAGACCATGGGCCCCGACTGGGCGGGCGAGGCCTTCGCGGCCGTGGCCTTCCTGATGGCGGGCGTCGGCATGCACATGACGCAGACCGCGGGGCTCGCGCTCGCCGCCGACCGCGCGACCGAGGAAACCCGGCCGCAGGTGGTGGCGCTGCTTTACGTGATGTTCCTGATCGGCATGGGCATTTCGGCGGTGATCGTCGGCTGGCTGTTGCGCGATTTCGACCAGATCACGCTGATCCGGGTCGTGCAGGGCTGCGGGGCGATGACGCTGGTTCTGAACGTCATCGCGCTGTGGAAACAGGAAGTGATGCGGCCGATGACCAAGGCCGAACGCGAAGCCCCGCGTCAGACCTTCCGCGAGGCCTGGAACCTCTTGGCCGCCGAGACCGGCGCCCTGCGGCTTCTGGCCACGGTGATGGTCGGCACCCTTGCCTTTTCGATGCAGGACGTGCTTCTCGAACCCTATGGCGGGCAGGTGCTTGGCCTGGCGGTGGGGCAGACGACCTGGCTGACCGCGGGCTGGGCCTTTGGCGCGCTTGTCGGTTTCATCTGGTCGGCGCGGCGCCTGTCGCAGGGCGCCGTGGCGCATCGCATCGCTGCGCGCGGGCTTCTGGTCGGCATCGTCGCCTTCACGGCGGTGCTGTTCTCGGCGCTTTTCGCCAGCAAGGTGCTGTTCTTCGCGGCTGCCATGGGCATCGGCCTTGGCAGCGGCATGTTCGGAATTGCCACGCTGACCGTGGCGATGATGGTGGTCGTGCGGGGTGCTGCCGGCATCGCGCTCGGCGCCTGGGGTGCGGCGCAGGCCACGGCGGCGGGGCTTGCGGTCTTCATCGGGGGTGCGACGCGTGACCTCGTTGCCCACGCCGCCGCGGCGGGTTATCTGGGGTCACTCGATAGCCCGGCGCTCGGCTACACGGTGGTCTATGTCACCGAAATCGGACTGCTCTTCATCACCCTTGCCGTGCTCGGACCGCTCGTTCGCCCCGGCAGCCTTTTCCCCAAGAAGCCGGAAACCGGCGAGGCTCGGATCGGCCTTGCCGAATTTCCAACCTGACAAAGGAGGACCACAATGGTCGGTGTCAATTTCTTCGGAGACTTCGATCTGGCCAGTCTTGCAATCTGGTCGTTCTGGGCGTTTCTCGCCTATCTGATCTACTATCTGCAAACCGAGAACATGCGCGAAGGCTATCCGCTCGAAAACGACGACGGCCTGCCTTCGGCCAACCAGGGTCCGTTCCCGGTGCCGTCGCCGAAGACTTTCGAGCTGGCCGATGGCCGCAAGATCGTCGTTCCCTCGGTCGAGAACGAAGAAGCCCACCGTCGCACCGACCTCGCGCTCGAGCGCACCTCGGTCAACGAAGGCTATCCGTTCCGTCCGACCGGCAACCCGATGCTTGACGGCGTGGGCCCGGCTTCGTGGGTGCCGCGGCGCGACGAGCCCGAGGTTGACGCGCATGGTCACAACAAGATCCAGCCGATGCGCAAGACCGAGATGACGGTTTCCGCCGGTCGCGATCCGCGTGGCATGCCGGTGCAGGCCGGGGATACCGAAGTGGTCGGCAAGATCGTCGACATGTGGGTGGATATCCCCGAGCAGCTGGTCCGTTACCTCGAGGTCGAACTGAACTCGGGCAAGAAGAAGCTGCTGCCGATGACCATGCTGAAGATCTGGTCGGACCGCGTGCGCGTCAACGCGATCACCTCGGACCTGTTCGACACCATCCCCGACATCAAGTCGCCGGATGTGGTCACCAAGCTCGAAGAAGACAAGATCTCGGCCTATGTCGCCGGGGGCTACATGTACGCCAAGGGTGTCAAACCCTACGCGCTCTGATGCGAGCCTACGGGGACGGCGCGCGCCCGCGCCGTCCCGTCTGACCGCACTACTGGAATACGGAGGTCTGCATGTCAGACCATGACTTCGACTTCGAACCCCAGCCGGGGATCCCCGCCCCCCTGCCGGAAGGCGAGGAGATTCTCTGGCAAGGCAAGCCCGACATGTGGATGCTGGCGCGCGACGCGTTCAAGATCCGCTGGATGACGGGCATCATGCTGTTTGCCGCCGCCTGGCGCACCGTGCTTTTGTGGCACGAGGAAGGCGCCCGGGTGGCGCTGCCCACCGCCGTGCTGTTCCTTTTGATGGCCGCTGTCGTCTACGGGCTGATGCTTCTGCTCGCCTGGGCGCAGGCCCGTGCCGCGATCTACACCATCACCTCGGCCCGCGCGATCCTGCGCATCGGCGCCGCGCTGCAGGTGACCTTCACCATTCCCTTCACCGTGATCGAATCGATGTCGCTGGCCAAGCTCGGCCGCAAGGGCTTCGGCACGATCGCGCTGCAGAACCGCTCGGACATGCGCCTGTCCTATGGCGTGCTCTGGCCGCATGCGCGCCCCTGGCATTTCCGCGCGCCGCAGGCCGCCTTCCGCTGCATCCCCGAGGCCGAAAAGGTCGCCCGCATCCTCTCCGAGGCGGCGCAGGCGAAACTGAACGAACCGCAGGTCGCCGCCGCGCCGAAAGCCGGCGCCGGTCTGGCCGTGGCGGAATAAGGGCACCCCGATGGCACAGCTTCCGCTCTCCCCTGCCCCGCAGCGCCCCGAGGCGAAAACGCCAGGCAAGCCCGAGGCCGAACTGATCCCGAAACCGCTTCTGCGGGCGATGATCGGCATCGCGCTTCTGGCGCTGGCACTGACCACCTATGCGGTGCTGACCGACCGCCCGCACGAGGGCGTGCCCGCCCCGGGCAAGGTCGTCGCCGAAAAGCTGGTCGTGCTGAAGGATATCGATTCGCGGCATGTCACCGTCTCCGATCCGGCGGGCAATCTGCTGCTCGATCTGCCCGAGGGCGGGTTCGTCGACGTGATGGCGGCCGCCGTGCGGCGCTCGCGCGCCGTGGCGCGGATCACCGACAACCCGCCGGTGCGGATCGTGCGCTATGACAACGGCCGTCTGGCGATGGAAGACCCGGCCACCGGCTGGTCCACCGAACTTTACGCCTTTGGCGCCGACAGCAAGGCCGCCTTCGAGCGTATTCTCGACATGAAGTGAGGAACCCATGCCCGCTTTGATCCCCCACTGCCTTTCCAGATCCGCCGCAGCGCAAGCGCGGCGGGAGGCGTGGGCCTGCGGGCCTTGCGTTACCGCCCCCGTGGCGGTTCGGATCGGGGCGATGGGCGCGTCCCCCGGTCCAGCGCGGCGCCCCCGTAATCGGGGGTGCCGCGCATGAACAATCCCTGGCTCGTGGCGCTGACGACGATCTTCGTGTGGTGGTTCTCCACCGGCGCGATCCTGTGGCGCATCCGCCGCGCCGATCTGTCGGGCCGGGCGGCGCATATGCGCTCGGTCGTGGGCGGGCTGCCGCTGCTGATCGGCGGCTATATCGCGATGGCCAATTCCGCCGATGACACCTCGGTGCGGGGTGCCCATATCGCCTTCCTGTCCGCCGTCTCGGTCTGGGGCTGGTTCGAGCTGGCGTTCCTCTCGGGCGTCGTCGCCGGGCCGAACCGCGATCATTGCCCGCCCTTCGCCTCGATGACGGAACGGTTCATCCGCTCGGTCGGCACGCTTTTGTGGCATGAAATCGGCCTGATCTCGGCCTTGATCCTGTGCGCGGTGCTGGTCTGGGGCGGCGAGAATCATTTCGGCCTCTGGACCTTCGGCACGCTGTTCTTTGCCCGGGTCTCGGCGAAGCTGAACCTGTTTCTGGGCGTGCCGCGGATCAACACGCAGTTCCTGCCGAAACCGCTCGCCCATCTGGCCAGCCATTTCTGTCACGCCCGGATGAACTTTCTTTTTCCGGTCTCGATCACCGTTCTGACCTTTGCCACCGGCTGCTGGATGGAACGGGCGGCGGATGCGCAGACCGACGGCATCTTCATCGGCTTCGTGCTGCTCACCGTGCTGACGGCGCTGGCGCTGCTGGAACACTGGTTCATGGTGCTGCCGCTGCCCGACCAGAAACTCTGGACCTGGATGCTGCCTTCGGTCGAGGACCCGGTCGAGCCGACCGCCGATCCGGCGCAAGCGCGCGTTTCGCTGGGCGAGTGACGCGCGACTTCGTGAACGGGGTGTCGCGCAGAATGTGACGACGTCACAGACACCCCCTGCCCCACCGGCTTATCTGCCCGCATCCGGAATTACACGAGGTTTCCGCCGATGCGTGTTTCGACCCTCTGTCTGGCCATGGCCCTCAGCCTGCCGCTGCCCGCCCTTGCGGGAAATCCCACCGCCGACTGCATGGCCGGGGCGACGACGCCCGAGGCGCAGGCGGCCTGCATCGGCCTTTCGGCCGAGGCCTGCCGCAAGCGTCCCTCCACCACCCAGCCCACCGATGTCGCGGCCTGCTATACCGATGAATACGGCTGGTGGCGCAAGCGCATGCTGACGGCGGCCGAGACGATGAAGGCGCGGGCGGAAAAGCTGGACGTGCCCTATTCGAAGCAGATCGCCGCGGGCATGCCGCGGCTCGTCGACGATACGCAGATCATGCTTGACGCCTGGCAGACATGGGCCGAGAAACGCTGCACCTTCGAGGGGATGGTGCATCGCAATTCGCCCCGCCGGATGGTCTATGCCGCCGCCTGCCACATGCGGCTGACCGCCGAGCAGACCCTGTTCCTCGAAGCCTCTGCCAAAGCCAATTGACCCCCGAGGAACGCCCATGCTGATCGCCGTTGCCAGCCAGAATTTCCGCACCATCACCGGACATGCGGGCAAGACCCGCCGCTTTCTCGTCTATGAGGTGACGGAAGGTCAGGCGCCGGTCGAGGTGGATCGCCTTGACCTGCCGAAAGAGCTGGCGATGCATGACTTCCACGGCGACGGGCCGCATCCGCTTGATGCGATGACGGCGGTGATCTCGGCCGGCGCGGGCGAGGGCTTTGCCGAGCGCATGGCCGAGCGCGGCGTCTTTGCCGTGGTGACCGAGGAAGAGACCGACCCGGCCAAGGCCGCGGGCACGCTGGCCGTGGCCATTGTCGAGGCGCTTTCGGCGGCGGGAATGCGGCTGGAAGATCTCGACGGTTGCGGCTGCGGTTGCGGCGATCACGGCCGCGAAGGCTGCGATGGTCAGGGCGGCTGCGGCGGCCATGACCACGATCACGCCCATGATCACGACCATGGGCACAGCGGTTGCGGCTGTGGCGGCGGCGGGCAGCGGCGCGGCCAGGGGCGCCGTCGCGGCGGCTGCGGCTGCGGCGGTCACGACCAAGCGGCCGAGGCCGCGCCGGTGCTGCGCGATGCGCCGCGCCAGAGCGGCGGCGGTTGCGGTTGCGGCGGCTCTGGCAAGCACTGACCCCCGCCCTATCTGATACGAACCAAGAATCGGAGCGACCATGACCGAGCGCAAGCCCGAAATGAAACCCATGCCCGTGCCCTCCTCGCGCTTCGTGCGTGCGGCGAAGCTCGGCGGGCTTGCCTCGAGCATCGCAGGCTCGGTGATGGCCGAGGGGGCGAAGAGCCTTGCCCGCGGCCAGCGCCCGGTGATGAGCGATCTGCTGCTGACGCCGCAAAACGCGCTGAAGGTCGCCGACAAGCTGGCGCAGATGCGCGGCGCGGCGATGAAGATGGGGCAGCTGATGTCGATGGACGCGGGCGAAATGCTGCCGCCCGAGCTGTCGCAGATCATGGCCCGGCTGCGCGCCGAGGCGCATTTCATGCCGCCCGCGCAGCTGAAAAAGGTGCTGATCACCGCTTGGGGGCCGGATTTTCTCAAGCATTTCAAGAAATTCGACGTGCACCCGATTGCCGCCGCCTCGATCGGGCAGGTGCATCGGGCCTGGACCAAGGACGGCCGTGATCTGGCGATCAAGGTGCAATATCCGGGCGTGCGCAAGTCGATCGATTCGGATGTCGACAATGTCGCCGGGCTGATGAAGATTTCCGGGCTGGTGCCGAAGGGGCTCGATATCTCGCCGATGCTGGAGGAGGCGAAGCGGCAGCTGCACGAGGAAGCCGATTACGAGCGCGAGGGCAAGTATCTGGCGCTGTTCGGTCAGCTCAAGGAGAACAGCGCCGATTTCACCGTGCCCGCGCTGCATGCCGATCTGACGACGCGCGAGGTTCTGGCGATGTCCTTCGTCGAGGGCGTGCCGATCGAAAGCCTCGAAACCGCGCCGCAGGCGGAACGCGACCGGGTGATGCGGCTGATCGTCGATCTGATTTTCCGCGAACTCTTCGAATACCGGCTGATGCAGACCGATCCGAATTTCGCCAATTTCCGCTATGATCCGACGACGGGGCGGGTGATCTTGCTCGATTTCGGCGCGACGCGGGAATTCCCCGAAGAATTTGCCGCCCGCTATCGGCGGCTTTTGCGCGCGGGGCTGGATGACGACTTGACCGGCGTGCGCGATGCCGCGCGCGAGATCGGCTTTCTGCATGCCGAAATGCCCGAGGATCTGGAGGCGCTGCTGCTGGACATGTTCCGGATGTCGGTCGAGCCGCTGCGTCAGCCCGGGTTTTACGATTTCGGCCAGAACGATCTGGCGCTGCGGATGCGCGACGAAAGCATGGCGTTGCAATCGCATCGGCATCATTTCCGCTTCCCGCCGGTGGACAGCCTGTTTCTGCAGCGCAAATTCGGCGGCGTCTATCTGCTGGCCACGAAGCTGCGCGCCCGGATCGACCTGCGCAACGTCGTCGAAAGCTGGCTTTAAAACCGCACCACCACCCGCGCCTGACCGGACCGGATCGACTTCTCGACACTTGCCCCCATCGCCGCGGCCAGCGCCGCGACGATGGAAAGCCCCAGCCCCAACCCGCGCGAGCCCGGGCCCTTGGCAAAGGGCGCCTCGACAAAGGCCGCCTGCGCGGTCGGGTTCTCGATCATCAAGGCCGCGCCCGTCCCGGCTTCGGCCGGGCAGATCACCACCCGCACCGGCCCGCTGCCGTGTTCGAGCGCATTTTCCAGCAGGTTGCGGATCAGGATCGCCAGCGCATCGGCATCGACGGGCAGGCTGAGGTGTTCCAGATCGCCATCGTCGAAACGCACCTCCGCGCCCGGCCGCCGCGCCTCCTCGACCAGAAGCCGCGCCACCTGCACCAGATCCGAGGGGCCCCGCCCCAGACCGAGCCCCGCCTCGGACCGCGACAGCTGCAACAGCCGCTCCACCCGCCGGGTCAGATCATCGAGCATCGGCAGCGCCGCCGCGGCCCCCGGACCGCCCAGCAGATCAAGCCGCCCGCGGATCGCCGCGATCGGCGTGCGCAGCTCATGCGCGGCATTGGCGACAAAGCGGCGCTCGATCGCGCGCAGATCGTCGATCCGGGCGAGATAACCGTTCAGCCCATGCGCGAGCGGGCGCAATTCCCGCGCCAGACCGGCCTCGGGCAGGGGCGAGAGATCATCGGGACCGCGCCCGGCAATCGTTTCCGCCAGATCATCGAGCGGCGCCAGCGCGCGGCGCAGCGCCCGCCGGATGCCCCAGATCAGCAGCGCCACCACCGGGCCGACCAGGATCAGCAGCGACACCGCCGCCTCGGCCATTTCCGAGCGCCGCCAGGCCTGATTATGCGCCACCTCGACCACTTCGTGATCGCCGCTGCGCCGCAGCACGCGCCAGCCCGCCTGTTCGAAAAAACCGTCCGTCGTGGGCGAGACCCAGGGCACCGCGGGCTCGGGCGCGCCGGGGCGGATGATCCGCAACAGCCGCTCGTCATGATCGGGCGAGACCCCCACCAGCCGCGGCACCACCGCATCGGTCCCGGTCTCCAGCGCCACAAGCGTGGTCTCGGCGACCAGCTCCAGCTCCTCGTCGAAGCCCTCGCTCATCTCGCGGTCGAGGAACAGCGCCGTCAGCGCCACCGTGCCCAGCCAGCCCAGCGCCACCACCCCCAGCACGGCGCGCAGCAACCGGTTGCGGATCGAACGCGGCGCGGGGCTCATGGCAGCACATAGCCCAGACCGCGCCGGGTCTTGATCACCGCGGGGCCCAGCTTCGCCCGCAACCGCGAGACATAGACCTCGATCGCATTGCCCTCGATCCGGTCGTCAAAGGCGTAAAGCGCCTCCTCCAGCGCGGATTTGCCCAGAACCCGGCCGCGCGCGCCCAAAAGCGCCTCGAACAGCGCCCATTCCCGCGCCGTCAGCCGCACCTCGGCCCCCGCCCGCCAGACCCGCGCCAGCGCCCGGTCCACCTCCAGCTCGCCCAACACGATCCGCGCCTCGGGCACGCCCTGGGCGCGCCGGGCATGGGCGCGAATGCGGGCGGAAAGCTCGTGCAAATCGAAAGGCTTGACCACGTAATCATCGGCCCCGGCATCCAGCCCCGCGATGCGGTCGGAAATCTGGTCGCGGGCGGTGGCGATGATGAAAGGGGTGCGGTCGCCGCAGCCGCGCCGGTCGCGCAGCACCGCCAGCCCCGAGCCGTCGGGCAGACCCAGATCCAGGATCACGCAGGCATAGTCGCTGACCGCCAGCGCCGTCAGCGCGCCCTCGACATCGCAGGCCAGATCGACGGCATGGCCCTCGGCGCGCAGATGGCGCGCAAGGGTCTCGGCCAGATCGGCGGTATCTTCGACCAGAAGCAGACGCATGTTTCCGGCATAGCCGCGCAGACGGGCTTTGACGAGCGCTTTCCGCGCCGAAGTTTTTCGCCTGCGCCGCGCGACTGTAAGCTGGGCGCAAGGCGGCGCGGCGAGAGGGGGGCAAGACCCGCAAGGAGACGGACCAGATGTCGAGCCCCCCCCTTCCCTTTTCGCCGCCCGGCCCCGGCACGGCCCCCGCCCCGACGCGGTTGCAGCTGAGCCCCTGGGGGCTCAATCTGCTGGTCGCGGCCTATCTGCTTTTGGCGCTGAACGGCGGCCTGTGGGCGGCGATCTTCCGGGTCTTTGCCAAGGATCCGGTGGCGCTGGTGGCCTTTGGCACCTCGGTCAGCCTGCTGCTGCTGGCGCTGATGGCCTTTGTCACCCTGCCCCGGCTGCAGCGTCCGGCGCTGGCCTTGATGATCCTGACCGCCGCCGTGGCCGAGCATTTCCGCGCCGCCTATGGCGTGCTGATCGACCGCGACATGATCCAGAATGCGATGCTGACCACGACGACCGAAAGCAAGCATCTGTTCACGCTGCAGTTTTTCCGCGACATCGGGCTTTGGGGCGTGCTGCCCGCGGCGCTGATCTTTGGCCTGCCGCTGAAACCGGTGCGGTGGCGCAGCCTGATCTGGCGCTGGCCGCTGGGCGTCGCGCTGATGCTGGGGCTGCTGTTGGCGATGGTCGTCGGCAATTACCGCAGCTTCGCCCCCGCCGTGCGCAACCACCGCGAGATGCTGGCCGCGTTCCAGCCCGGGGCACCGCTGCGGGCGATGGTGCGCTATGGCCTGCTGCGCTTTGCCACCGCCGACATCACCGCCGCCCCCCATGGCCGCGACGCCCGCCCGGGGCCCTTGCTGCAAGCCGCGCCAAAGCCGGTGCTGTTCGTGCTCTTCGTCGGCGAGACCGCGCGGGCGCAGAATTTCGGGCTGAACGGCTATGGCCGCGACACCACGCCGGAACTGGCCAAGCTTGACGTGGTGAATTTCACCGACACCGCGTCTTGCGGCACCTCGACCGCGGTGTCGGTGCCCTGCATGTTTTCCGATCTGGGCACCGAGGGCTATACGCAAAAGCGCTTTCTGGGGCGCGAGAATCTGGTCGACATTTTGGCCCATGCCGGGCTGAAGGTGGAATGGATCGACAACAACACCGGCGATCAGCAGGTGGCGAAACGGCTGGGCCCGGTGACGCGGATCGATGCGACGCTGGATCCGGCCGCCTGTGCGGGCGGCGAATGCACCGATGCGGCCTTCCTGCCGATCATCAAGGCGCGGATGCAGACGATCACCGAAAACACCGTGCTGGTCCTGCACATGATCGGCAGCCACGGGCCCGCCTATTACCTGCGCTACCCGGCCGATCAGGCGGTGTTCAAACCCGATTGCCGGTCCTCGGCCTTTGCCGATTGCCAGCCCGGGGAAATCGTCAACGCCTATGACAATTCGATCCGCATGACCGATCATGTGCTGGCCGGGACGATCCGCATGATGGCGGCGCAGGACCGGGTGATCCCGGCGCTGTATTTCGTCTCGGATCATGGCGAAAGCCTTGGCGAGAAAGGGCTTTATCTGCATGCCGCGCCGATGTTCATGGCGCCGGACGAACAGCGCAAGGTGCCCTTCGTGATCTGGCTGTCGCAGGCCTTTCAGGACGCGATGCAGGTGCCGCAATCCTGTCTGGCGGCGCAATCCGGGGCGGCGGTGTCGCAAGACAACCTGTTTCATTCGGTGCTGGGCCTGCTCGACATCCGGACCTCGGTGCGCAAGGATGCGCTGGATCTGAGCCACGACTGCCGCAAGGGAGGGGCGTGATGGCCAAGCCGGAAAAACCCGCGCCGCAGGTGGTACCGCCGCGGCCGGGGCTGGGGCATCTGATCGATGCGACCGGCTATTCGATCGCCGGGATGGGGCGGCTTTGGCGCGAGACCGCCGCCCGGCAGGAACTGATCCTGGGCACCGTCGCGCTGGGGCTTTTGGCGTTCTTCGGCGCCTCGGTGGCGCAGTTTCTTGGCTTTGGCGTGCTTTTCGCGCTGCTTCTGGCCATCGAGGCGCTCAATACCGCGATCGAGGTGCTGACCGACCGGATTTCCCCCGAATGGTCGCAAGCGGCGAAAGATGCCAAGGATCTGGGCTCGCTGGCCGTCGGGCTGATGGTGCTGTGCAACGTGGGTTTCGTCGCCGCCGTCGGGCTTGGTCTTGTCTGAGCCCGCCCGGATGGACAAATCCGCCGCGCCGCCCTAGGGTCCGCGCGGTTTTGCTGCCCGATGGAGAGGAGCGCCGTGACATCCCCCCGCCCCCGCCCTGACGGCTGGCAGCTGCGCGCCTATCTGGCGGCGCGGCCGCTGTTGCAACCGCTGATGCGCGCGGTGCTGGCGCGCAGGCTCAAGCAGGGCAAGGAAGACCCCGCCCGTCTGCCCGAAAAGCTGGGCCGACCGACCGCGGCGCGGCCTGCGGGGCGGCTGGTCTGGCTGCATGCGGTGGGTCTGGGCGAGGTGCTGGCGCTGCGCCCGCTGATTGTGGCGCTGCAGGCGGAGGCCCCCGATCTGGCGGTGCTGATCACCTCCACCGCGCGGTCTTCGGCGCAGGTGCTGGGGACGAACCTGCCCGCGGGCGCGGTGCATCAGTTCCTGCCGCTCGACGGGCCGGATTTCCTGCGCGGCTTTCTGGATCACTGGCGCCCCGATCTGTCGATCTGGTCGGAACAGGATCTCTGGCCGGGCGCGATCTGCGACACTGCCGCGCGCGGTGTGCCGCTGGCCTATGTCAATGCAAGGATCGGCGCCGGGGCGGCGGCGAAACGGGCGCGGCTGGGCGGGCTTTACCGCGACGTGCTGGGGCGGTTTTCCCTGATCGCGGCGCAGGATGCGGGCTCGGCCGGGCATCTGCGCGCGCTTGGGGCCGAGAACGTGCGGGTGATGCGCTCGCTCAAGCCCGCCGCCGCGCCGCTGGGCGTCGATCCGGCCGAACTATCCCGGTTTCAAGCCGCGCTTTCGGGCCGCAAGGTCTGGGTCGCGGCCTCGACCCATGCCGAGGACGAGGCGGTGGTGATCGAAGCCGCCAAGGCGCTTGCCGCGCAAGACCCGGCCTGGCTTTTGATCCTGGCCCCGCGCCTGCCCGCCCGGGCCGAGACGATTCAGGACGCGCTGACCCGGGCCGGGCTGAGCAGCTCGCGGCGCAGCACGGGCGGGATGCCCGATGCCGCAACGCAGGTCTATCTGGCCGACAGTTTCGGCGAGCTTGGTCTTTGGTATCGGCTGGCCCGCGTCGCTTGCGTCGGCGGCAGTTTCGGCCCCGTTGGCGGCCATAATCCCTGGGAGGCCGTCTGTCTGGGCCTGCCGGTACTGGCAGGCCCCGTGACCCATAATTTCGCCGCCGATTACGCCGATCTGGCCGCGGCGGGCCTTGCGCAGCGCATCGAAACCGGCCCGGAGGCAAGCGCCACGCTGGCGCGGGCGGTGGCCGAAACCGCCCCCGCCGCGCAAGACCGCGCCCGCGCGCTGGTCGCCACGGCCCGGGCCGAGCTGGAGCCTTTGGCCCGCGAGCTGCTGGCGCTGAGGAAGACCGACCGATGATCCTGCGGCTGTTCATGGGGCTTTACCGGCTGTTGTGGCTTGTCGGCCTGCCTGTCGTGCTGCTTTATCTCTGGCGGCGCGGCCGCCGCGATCCGGCCTATCTGCAGGCCCTGCCCGAGCGCTTCGGCTTTTACCGCCGGGCGCTGCCGCAGGGCGCGCTTTGGGTGCATGCGGTCTCCTTGGGCGAAATGCGCTCGGCCCTCGCGCTGGTGCGGCGGATGCTGGATCGCGGCGAAACCGTGGTGCTGACGCATTTCACCCCGGCCGGGCGCGGCGAATCCGCCCGCGCCTTCGGCCCCGAGATCGCCGCGGGGCGGGTCGTGGTGGTCTGGGTGCCGCTCGACATGGGCTGGTGCTGGCGCCGGTTCCTGCGCGCCTGCCGCCCGCGGCTGGGCCTGACGCTGGAAGTCGAGATCTGGCCCGCGATGATCACGGCCAGCCGCGCCGCGGGCGTGCCGCTTTTCGCCGCGAACGCGATTTACACGCAGGGCCGTTTTGCCCGCGACAGCAAGGGCTTGCGGCTGCGCCAGCGGGTCATCGCGCAGCTGGCCGGGGCCTTCGTGAAATCCCGCCTGCAGGCAGAGCGTTTCGCCGCCACCGGGCTTGGCGAGATCACCGTCACCGGCGAATTGCGCTTTGACCAGCCGGTGCCCCCCGCCCTGCCCGCCGCCGCCGAGCGCCTGCGCCCCCTGCTTGCCGCCGGGCGCGAGGTGATCACCATCGCCAGCTGCGTCGAGGCGGAGGAGGCCCTTTTCACCGGCGTCATCGCCGAAATCACCGCGCGGGCCCGCGCCGAAAACCGCCCCGCGCCGCTGTTCGTCCATGTCCCCCGCGCGCCGGAACGCTTCGACGCGGTGGCCACCGGGCTGACGGCGGCGGGGCTGAACGTCCTGCGCCGAAGCCGCACCTTGGGCCCCGATCTGGCGCCCCGCGGGCCGATCCTGCCGCCCGATGTGGTTCTGGGCGACAGTCTGGGCGAGATGTTCTTCTACCTCGCGCTGGCCGACCGGGTGATCGTCGGCGGCGGCTTCAGCCCGAAGGGCGCGCATAACGTGATCGAGCCGCTGATGCTGGGCAAGCCGGTGCTGACCGGGCCGCAGGTGCATACAATCGAATATCCCTTTGCCGAGGCCGCCGCGGTGGGCGTGGCGCGAAGCCTGCCCGACCGGGCGGCGCTGCTGGCGGCGCTGGCCGAGCCGCCGCGCGACAATCGTGCCGCGATCGCGGCCTTTCTGGCCGAACATGCGGGGGCCAGCGCCCGGACCCTTGCCGCGGCGGATGCGGCGCTGGCCCGGCTGGACTTGGCCGTCCGATCGCGCCAGAACCGCGCGAGGTCGAAACAGCACGAGACAAGCCATGATCGAGATTGAACTTTCTTCGCCGTTGGCGCCGGAGCTGGCGCTGTTGCACGAACGGCACACGGTTGCGATGCATGCCGACACGCCGCCCGAATCGATCCACATGCTGCCCGCCTCGGCGCTGGCGGCCCCGGGGATCTGGTTTTACGTGCTGCGCTTCGAGGGGCGGCCGGTGGGCATGGGCGCGCTGAAGCGGATCGACGCCCATCATGCCGAGGTGAAATCGATGCATGTGCTGTCCGAAATGCGCGGCATGGGGCTGGCGCGGGCGCTGGTCGTGCATCTGGTGGGCGAGGCCCGGCGCCTGGGATTTGCCCGTGTCAGCCTCGAGACCGGATCGCAAGACAGTTTCGGCCCGGCGCGGGCGCTCTATCTGGCCGAGGGCTTCGTCGAATGCGGCCCGTTCGAGGGTTACGGGCATGATCCGAATTCGGTCTTCATGACGCGGGCGCTGTGAATGCTTGCATGCCTTTCGCGCTTGGCGCAAAAGGGGGGCATGCGGTCCCGTAGCTCAGCTGGATAGAGCAGCTGCCTTCTAATTCCAGAATCCGACCATGCTAACCCGTGCTGACGGTTGGATTACCTAATAAAATCAGCATCTTCGGTTGATCAGACCGGGTGATGGGTGACATGCAATTGCATAGACAATTGCATGAGGCCGATCATGGCAACGCTGGAAATGACATTCACGAAGGGCGCGCTCGACAAGGCGGCCCACACTGGCGGCGCAGCGACCCGCTACCGCGACAGCCGCTACCCCAACCTCTACCTTGAAGTCGGCGCACGGTCGAAGACGTGGCGCTTCCGCAAGTTTTGGAAGGGGCAAAACTTCACGGAAACCCTTGGGACATGGCCTGCCATGACCGTGATCGAGGCGGCGCAGACGGCGGCCGAGTTCAACACCCGCATCGAAGACGCAGGCGTGATCGTCCGCAACGATGCCCCGCGCAACGCACCCGAGATCACCCTGCGGGTCGCGCTTGAGCAGCATGTCACGAAGGCCCTCGACCCGCGCCAGCGTCATGTGTCGGAGGAAACGGCGGCGGGTTATGCCGCCATGCTGCGCCTTCACACGCCCCGGTGGCTCGACATGCCCATCACGGACATCACGCGGCAGATGGTCAACGAGAAGATCAAGGCGATGGCGAACAAGCCTACCACGGCAAGCTGTCTGCTGCGCGCGCTGGGCGCGATCTACGGCACCCAGCTTGCATACCGGGACGACGGTTATGAACATGACCCCACCTATCGCGTGAAGGGGTATGAGGCGCGGACACGGGAACTGCTGTTCGACGAGGCAAAGCGTTGGCCCGCGATGGAAGCGATCTCGAAGGTGCCGAACATGACGCGGCGGGCGGCGTGGCTGGCGCTGCTGTTCACGGGCTTTCGGATGTGCAACATCCGCGCCCTGCGCTGGCAAGACATCGACTTCGACGAGAAGATGCTGACCCTCGGGCGGATGAAGAACGGCCTTCGGCGCACGTTCCCCCTGTCGGACGCTGCCCTCGACGTTTTCCGCCTGACGCCGCGGACACATGATCAGATCGTCTTCGAGGGGCGGCACTACAATAAGCCCATCACGGGCCTTCGACAGATCGACATTGACGGCAATGACGTGGACAACGGAGGGGTGCTGCGCCCCCATGACACTCGCCACCTGTTTTCGTCGGCGGCGGCAAAAGCGGGTCTTTCAGGTCCAGTAATCAACTGGATGCGCGGCGACGTGACCATCATGCAGGGTGCCGCTGGCCGCTATATGCACGATCTTGGGTCACATGCCGATGCAAACGCCATCGCGAACCAGATCGTTTCCAAAAGCGCACCTGCCTTGTCGGTTGAAGACATGCTCAGACGTGCTTAGATTGGATATACCTTGCCTCCACTTGCGGGAAACCCCCTGTCGAGTGAGGCCGTGACGCGACTGCGAAACTGACAGGCCGAGGAACCCGAAGCAGCCCAAGGGCGTGTGAAGGCGGTCAGTGGAGAGGATGGGAGGAAAGCGCGCGGTCATCAGGTGCCCTCAATGTGAGAACACCCATGACTCCAGACTCCCTCCTTGCCGAGTTGCGCACGGCTATCGAAGCGCAGAGTTTCCCTGAAATCATGACCCCGGCGCAGGCCGCGCAATTCCTTGGCGTGTCCGAGGACTATCTGCGTGACCACCGCAAGCGCAGGTCGGGGCCGCCCTACAGCCAGCCCGCATCGAAGATCGTCCGCTACATGCGGTCGGATTTGATCGCTTGGCTGAACCGTTCGCGCATCGCCGCATGAATTGACCGAGGCAAGCTGGCACTCGCCTCGGTCGTAATCATGCGCGTAGAGCATCGAAAGCGCGTTAAGTCGGGATAACTTGCTTATATCAGATGCTTGCGAACTGATCGACCACGGAATGAGGAACCTGCTTGTCCGCTCCTAGGACAAGATGATGAATAGACAAGCAAAAACCAAAGCGTGGATCTCGGAAATCGAGGTCTACGACCAGTTGGGCGGCCATGTGCTTGCGCTGCAATGCCAAACCCCTGACCTGAAACCCTTCGAGTTGACCCTCGTTTTCAACCCTCAGTCACCGCGCAATTCGACGCGCGGGCATAACTGGTGGCTGATTCAAAAGATGATCGGTGACGGCTTCGCCGCCGAATTTGAGGCCGTCCACTTCGACGCGAAGGCTCTCGCCGCGAAGGTGCGCAACACGTTCCACTGGTTCCGGCTGGACGTCGATGGCAAGTCGATCTGGCTGCGTGATGTCAGGCCGTGCGAACCGTTCGCCTTGCATGACGAGACAGCGGCAATCCTCGCGCTCGAGGAGTTGTTCCATGTTCGCTGACGTCGCGGCCAAGATGGTGCCGAACGGCTGGCACAATATCATCCCCCTGACCATCGACACGGGGCAGAAGAAGCCTGCGGTCAAGTGGGCAGCTTACCAGCACGAAGACATCCCCCTCGATACGCTGCGCGAATGGTATCGCGGGCGCATGGGGCGGATGCCTCTGACGGGCATGGTGTTCGGTGAATGCCGCGAGATCGTTGCCCTCGACATTGACCTGACTGATCCGGCGCTCAACCGCCGCATCACGGAGATTGGCGGCTACGATTGCGGCATCCAGTCGGAATTCGTCCGCGTCGGCAATCATCCGAAGTACATGGCGTTCTTTCGGGGCGCCGTGCGGTCGCAGAAGCTGAACGGGGTCGAAGTGTTCGGCTCGTCCGGTCAGGTCGCCATCTTCGGAACGCACCCCACAACCAAGAAAGCCTATGACTGGCCGGGCAGGTCACTTCTCGACGTGACCCCCGGCGATCTGCCCGAGGTGACGCAGGAGCAGGTGACGGCGTGGCTCGACACCATCAAACCGCTGTTGGAAACCCGCGACCATCATGGCCGCAAGCTCGGTTGGACGGGAATTGACGAACTGCGGGAGTCGCTGCGAAAGGACGGCATTGATGCGGCGCAGCGCGCAATCATCGGCCTTCATGATGGATCGCGACACCCGACTTGTCTGACCGTCACAGCGTGGCTCGTCTCGCAAGGCTATTCGCCCGAAGACATCGCAACCTTCATCGAAAACAACTTCCCGGCGCACCTGCGGACCGATGATTGGCGCAAGCTGCGCCCGCGCATCCGTCAGATGGCCGAGGACGCCGTGAAGAAATTCTTCGGCGAGGAGAAATGGTAATGGAAGACATCACTATGCGCACGCCCGAGAACGTGCCCGCCGAACCGCTGGTGATCACGCGGTATGACTTGGACTCGAAAACCTCCATCGAAATCCGCGAGGATGGCGTTTGGTTCATCGAAAGCAAGGTGTCGAAGGCCGGAAAGGCGTATGACGAAACGGTCAGGGTCGCCTCGTCCATCATCGACATTGAGGGCCTTGTCGATCCTATCGACTCAGAGGTGGACGCGGGGCTGCTTGTCCGCATCGACGACCGCCGCGCGACCGTCAAACGCGAAGACCTGATCCAAGCCCAAGACATCGGCAAGTGGCTTGCCGCGCGCAAGGCGTACTTCAACCCGAAGCACCTGTCCCTGCTCGCCCGCATGTTCATGGAAACGCGCCCGCCAGAGGTGATCGGCTACACCCGCAACGGCTGGCAGCGCAACGGTGCCTTTGTCGTCGGTGACACGGTGTTGCTTGGCGTCGGCCATGTCCTGAAAACCGAAGCCAACCTTGCCGTCTATGATCGCCGCTCGACCTTCGATGACTGGGAACGCGAGGTGCTATCACGGGCGCAGCAGAAGCCTGCTTGGCTGTTCGCCATCTTGGTCGGCCTGTCGTCCGTGCTGCTTGAGCCGTTGGGCATTGAAACGGGCACGGCGTTCAACGCCTATGGACCGTCAGGGTCGGGCAAGACCGCAGCGTTGAAGGCAGCCGCTGGGTGCTGGGGGCGGCCTGATGCGTCAGGGTGCCTCAAGTCATTCATCACCACGGAAAATGCGCTGGAAGGCCTGTTCGAGGGTGGCAATGGTATCGGCCTGTCCCTCGACGAGTTGAAGACCGCGAACAAGAACATCCTCGGCCAGTTCGCTTATCTGTTCGGTAACGGCATGGGCAAGGAGCGGATGAAATCGAACGCAGAAATGCAGCGCCGTCGCCGTTGGCTGCTGAACTGCATCATGTCGTCCGAGAAGTCGGTCGAAGGCATCTTCGAGGCGATGGAACAGCAGCAGGCGGCAGGCATGGTTACGCGGCTGGTGGACATTGACATGACGGATTGGTTGCCGATCATCGACGGGGCGGCGGTCAACGAGTTCGAGGCAATGCTGCGGATGCACTACGGCACGGCAGGCCCTGAGTTTGTCCGGCGCGTGGTGGGTATGGCCGATCTGAAAGAGCGGCATGGGCGGGCCGCGCAAGCGCTCTATGCGGGCGATGATCCGAAGTTGGGCCGCGCCGCAAACGCCTTCGCCCAGTTGAAACTGACGGGCGAGGTCATGGGCATCGACACGGCGGTTGTCGATCAGGTTTGGGCGCAATGGTCGAGCGAGGTTCGCGAAGTGTTCGACGACGACTTGCAGATTGGCCGGGCTGTCTTGGCCTTCATCGAGCGTAACCTGCGCGTTTCGATCATGCAGTTGGCGGAAGAAGATGGCGACGATGATGGCTCGCCGTTCGGCCAGGACGAGGGGGAAATCGGCAATTCCTACAAGGAGCGCGATGGCTGGTTTGATAGCGAGTTCGTCTATCTGCGCGCCGAGGCGATGGCCAAGATCATGGATGGTTTCGGCAGGGCGCGGCTTTACGGCTGGCTGCACCTGCGGGGCATCCTGCATCGGCCAGCCAAGGGCGACAAGTGGACGGTGCGCGTGCCACGGTTGGCGCATCGACCTTCTGCGCTGCGCATCGACTTGACGCGGTTGCAGGACGTGGTTGGCTCGGGCGAGTGACACGGTTTAGGGCGTGACAGGCCGTGTCGTGTCACGGTTTGTCACGCTTTGCCGAGGCAGTAGTTGAGCAAAGCGGTTGGGCTTTCAGCGGCGTGTCACGCTTAATCCGTGACGCGTCACGGTGCGGAAGTGGAAACCGTGACAGGGGATTGCGCTTGGAAAACATGGGTTTGCTGCGCGCTGTCACGGTTGTCACGGTATATAATATAAGAGAGATGATGATGATGATGATGATGACGGTTTCGCGTGTGTTTTCGTGAAAAAACTCTCTCTTGTCGAAACCACCGTGACAACCGTGACAACCGTGACACGAGGGCAATGCTGTCGATGCGGTGGCGAAGCCGTCTGTGCAGCGATCCACACTTCCCCCGAAATCTCCGCATGTCTGCGCGCAGATGATACTGTGCTTTCGGTCTGATTGCATCGGTATGCAATTGGCCGTCGAAAATCCCCAATGAAATCAACGTAGACCATCTAATCATGTATTGTTTGACCCATGGCACACATGGCTCGCGAATAGTCGGTCAATTAGGTCGTCTTTAACCTACATTACCTCAGGAACATGGCGGTATCCTCATACTCCGCTTGTTGACCGCCGCGGACGCCCCGCATCGTCGCGGCGTCATTCCCATCGGCTACCAAAGGCATCGAGATGAAAACTGAATACCTCGTCGGCAGTTCGTGGCTGACCCGTGATCACATGCGCAACTGCGACGTTTACCCCGAGTACCTCAACCGCATCGCCACCTTCGAGCAGCGTCTTGGCGCAAAGCTGGTGCGCCCGCGTCATGCCAACTGGACGTTCTTCGGTGATCTGCGCGGCCATCGCAGCCACTATACCCACCTTGGCTTCGAGTGGACGGACCATCCCGCCGCCTTCGACGGCGGCAATATGCGCTATCTCGTCACCCAACCCTATCTTGGCACACAGGACTGGCAAACCTGCCCGAAGATCGACCTCGCACGCCATTGGGCAGGCGTGATGGGTTTCGACACGTTCGAGGCCCTTGACCCGTCTCTTGGCTTTTGGAACCCGCCCGCCTGTCATGTCTTCGTCCTGACGAAAGCCCGTCCCTGATCCCTGTCACGGCAACTCGACAGCGCCCCACGATCTGCTGAGGCGCTGTTCGGTTCGATGCCCCATGCCCTATGCCGATGCCCGACACAGCACACCGCCCGCGCTGACGCGCTGCTGCGCCACCTCATTCCCTGCCTGCTCTACCTAACGTCCGCGCCAACGCCCCGAAGCAAGATGATACGCATTGTCGTGGGTGCCGTTTCGATCACGCGGCAGGGGTGCGCCCACGTTGCCCATGCCGCCTGAAAGGGAACAATCCCCATGACCTTCTCGGCCACCCTCAGCGGCACGACCGCCACCATCGTCTTGGTCAACCTCAACAGCACGGCCAATCTCAAGATCGACGGCGCGACCAACCTCGGCAACGAACTGCTCGCCTTCGTCAACGACCCTTCGACGGCGCCCGTGGACAACACCCCGGCCTATCAGGTGTATCCCGTCGAGACGGGCCTGCGCATCACTGCCATGCACGGTCACATCGACCTGCCGTGGCGCTGGATCACCCCGGTTGCGAACGCCTTGAACGCCTAAGCGATGGGCGACTCTACCCCGGAGGTGAAGCTGGCCGCTGCCATCCTCGCCCAAGCATTCTCGGATATGACCACGACCGACTCCCGCGATGGCGAGTCTGCCGACACCGCCGCCGTCGCGGCCATCAGGTTCCTGACCGACCGCGCAGGCACGTCGGCGCAGTGGCGCAACCTCTGGTGCGCTGCCGTCAACCTCGACGGTGATCGTTTCGCCGCACGGGTGCGCAAGCTCCTAGACGGCGAGATTGAACCGACCGTCGAAATGCGCGGGCGGGCGCATATCAGCGCCTTTGATAAGGGCATTGCCCGCGCCCGCGAGCGTTGGGCACGGATCAAGCCCGCCGCACCCAAGGCACCTCCAACACCTGCGCGCCCGCCGACGATCAAACGCCCGTCACCCCCTCCTGCCGCGCCTGTCACTCGCCCCACCATCGAACCCGAAGACGTCGATCTGCGGCATGTCCCCGACGACCCCTTCTTCGTCAGCCAGTCGGGGCACGTCGTCGCCTCTCGCCCGTGGTCTGACGGCGAACGTTCCCGCATCCTTGGGCCGCTGCCTCCCTTCCACAGCAAGGCGGGGCAACTGATCTGGCAGATCAGCCAGCGGTCGCGCAGTGGCAAGAGTGCAATCGAAACCCTCGGCCACACCACCGATGCGGCCATTCGGATGGTGAAAGACACACTGCCTCAATGCGACGTGCTTTGGTCGGCGAAGGGTGAACGCCTGCCCGATTACCAGCTCAACGCGGGCCTGCGGCTCTACCTCAAACAGTTGCCCAAAGCCGCCTGATCCCGCAACTACTCCTTGTTCTTTGCTTGTTCCTCCCCAAAGCGGACCCAATCATCAGGGCAAGACGGGATGGGTTCACGTCACTCCAAAAACAGCGGAGGCGGGTTCCCATTCGGACCCGTCTTTGTTTTTGGAGAAACAAATGAGCGAAAACGAAAAGCAGATGGCGGCCTTTATCGAGGCGCTGAAACCCCATATCCAGTCGCTTGTCGAAGAACAGCTTGGCGGGTTCAAGAAGCACGCGGAAAAGCTGCTCGACGAAGTGCAGGACGCCAAACGCGCGGCCAAAGCGGACCCGCTGTTCGAGAAGCTGGAGCAGCAAGAGCGCGACCGTCGCCGCGAAAGCCTGAATCTCGTCACCCAGCCGGATGGGTCCGTGCGCCTTGCTTCCGGCAAGGGCGATCACGGCAACGCGGTCGTCCTCGACCGTGAAAGCGCGCGAAACCCGCAGAAATACCGGGAGGCGAAAGCAGCCGCTGCCGCGCGTGGCGTGCCCTTGGTCATCGCGGAAGACGGCATCGACCCGACGATCCGCAACACCGACCGCCGCGAAGTGATGCAAAGCAAGGTGTTCACCTTCGACGACCGCCACGAAATGGTGCGCTGGCTGCGGGCCGACATGCAGACGGATTCCGGCCTCGTCAATCGCCGCCTCGCCGCCGAACGTGAAGGCTTCAAGGTGCGCACGTTCCACACCCTCGACGACCTTCCGGCCCATGCGCGGCAGAAATTCGAGATGATGGAGGCCGCGGCAAATGCGCAAGCTGACTCCTGAGGATCAGGCCTGTCTCGAGGCAGCGCGCCGCATTGTCTGCGGTGATCAAGACGACATTCTCGTCTTCGAGGACGGCTCGCTGCTTGTCCACACCGCCCACTTCAAGCTGCGCCCGTCACGCGATGCGACGGACGCCTTGATCATCGCGACGGCGAAGGTGATGAAGCTTCACCTTCGTGGTGTCGATCTTGGCGACCTGCGCGAGAAGCTGCTCGGGCGTGACGTCAGCGAAGACCTCGCAGACTTCGCGAATTTCGTCCATGAACATCTGGTTTCCTTCTCCGTTGAAGACTGGGACGCAATCCGCGCCCGTGCTGGGTGGTATGCCGAATTTAACGTGGAAACGGCGCTGCCTGACACCGATAAGGCAGGAGACTCCTGAAATGCAGGGCGGCAACAAGAACAGCGGTCGGCGCGCGGTCATCGACATGCGCCCCGACAAGCAGGAGATCATCAAAGACATTGTGCTTGGGCGGCGCACCCTGACCGAGATCGCGAAGCGGATCGGCGTCGATTACACGACCATTCAACGCTACCGCGACAGCAAGATCACCGAGGAAATGCGCCGTTCGATCATGGCGGAGCAGCGCATCCGTCAGGTCGAGGCGGAAACCGAGGTGATCAATCAGGATCGGATGGACGTCGCCACTACCTACGAGTCTCTGGCTCGTCGGGTGGAAAAGCTGATCACGAAGGCCGAGGCGAACGAGGACGACGCTTTCGCCCTGGCTGCGATGGAGGGGCTGCGCAAGGTGTTGCGCGACATTGCCACCATGCAGGGCAAGCTCGCCACCGCCCTGACCGTCAACGTCACGCTGGCCGAGGCGAAGGAATGGGTGACACTGCGCACCATCCTGCAAGAAGTCTGCGACGAGGTGCCTGCCGCCCGCGAACCGCTCCTTCGGCGGATGCGCCATCACGTCCTTTCGGTCACGCGGGAGGATGCGGGCGTTGGCATTTGATGGCTTCCGGCAATGGTGCGAACAGGTCGAACGCGACCTCGACCCCGGCGCGCAGATGCTGCACTTCCTGCGTCAGGAGGTGCCTTCTGCGACCGAGGCCGAGTGGTATCAGGTCGAGGCGCTGACCTCGACGGCATCGACTCTCGCCCTCAACATCTGCCGTCAGGCGGGCAAATCCTCGACCCTTGCCGCGATGGGGGTGCGGGAGTTGCAGGCGGGCGGCACGACGATTGCCCTGTGCCCCGCAGAGCGGCAGGTGCGCGAACTGACGCGTAAGGTGCAGCTCTACCTTCGCGCCACTGACCTGATCGTGGAACGCGGGACGCAATCCGAGATCGAGTGCAACACGGGTGGGCGGTTCATCGCCGTGCCCGCGTCGGGCGCGACGATCCGGGGTTACACGGCTTCGCGCTTGCTGGTCGATGAAGCGGCTTGGATTCAGGACGATGAATCCATCATCACCGCCTTGCTGCCCATGCTGACCGATAACGGAACCGTCGTGTATGCCTCGACGCCCGCAGGGCGAAATAACTTCTTCGCCCGCCTGTTCCTCGACCGCAAGCCGAATGACGGCATCCACCGCATCACTGTGCCCGGCACGTCAATCCCCCGGCTTGCCTCCCGTGTCGAACGGCTGCGGCAGCAGCTTTCGGCCACGCGCTTCCGACAAGAGGTGTTGGGGGAATTCTTGGCCGACGGCACCAGCTACTTCGATCTTTCGGCCATCGAGCAGGCCACTAATCCGCAGGAGGGCGCTGTATGTCCGCGCATGTGATCCCCAAACTCGACCTGATCTATCTGCCTGACGGGCGGGTTGTGAACGAGACGAACCAAGACCCGGCCATCCCGCGCGTGACGGGTTACAGCCGCTTTCAGATTGCCGCCGACTTGGGGCAGGCGAACGACTATTCCGCCGTGGTGGTGATCAAGGACGAGGCGCTGCCCATTGTGGATGACGGCGCGGTCATCGTCGGCCCGCGCAAGCGCACCGTCGTCTATGCCGACCGCTTCCGGGGCGTGTCCTACGTCGCGGTCGTGGATCATCTGATCCGCCTTACCAACGCGCCGCCGTTCGGCGGCAAATCGGAATTGGCAATCGACGGCACTTCTATCGGTCGCGTCGTGTCGGACATGCTCTGGGATCAGAACATCGACCACAAGGCCGTGCAGATGACGGGTGGGCAGGATTGGACGCGGAAGGGGCGCTACGTCAACGCGGGCAAGACCTTCATGATCGAGAACCTCGCTGTCCTGTTCGCTGCCGGGGAAATCCGCTTCGCCCATGACCTGCCGTTGCGGGCAGAGATCGAGCAGGATTTGGCATCATTCACGACGCAGACGACGGCGGCGGGTAATCAGATCATCACGCAGTCACGGTCGGCGGCAGGGCACGGCGACCTTGGGATTGCCCTGATCGTTGGCGCGTTCGCCACCCAGTACCTCAGCAATCAGGTCGTCGGGCAGTTCAAGCTTCGGGGTGCCTTCTGACCCCGTGCAGCGCCCTCGGAGAGCCGGGCGAGCAGACGCCTGATGCCCGCTAGCCCCGCGACGATACCGAACAGCCGCAACCCCGCCTAGAATCGACGCTGCTGCGGGGTCACTCTGCGGCGATCAGTCGGTAGGGAGCAGGTCGTGCGTAAGCGGTGCATATACCCCATGTTCCAATGAAATAAGGGTTTTGCGATGATCGCCCTCTCTCTGTTCGAAGGAGGTCGAGATGTTGGACGAGAAGGAGGGCGGCGATGTGGTGGTCTGGGGAATCCCGGTGATCACCGCCGACAACGGGCGTCGGATCTGGCCCGATGAGCTCAAGGCGATGGCGGTGAAGAAGATCGAGGCCGGCACCAAGATCGTCACCGTCGCCAAGGAGATCGGGGCCAACGAGTCCCTGGTCGCGAAATGGGTGCGCGCCGAATTGCCCGAGCTGCCGCGCCGGGGAAGGCCGCAAGGCAAGAGTGCGTCGGAGCGCAATGCGCCGCAATTCGTCGAGGTGATGGCGCCCTCGGAACCGGTGCGCGCCACGAGGCAGACGGGCACCCCGGATACGGCGGCCTGTCAGATCCGGATTGGCGACGCCGAGATATCGGTCGGTGGTGATTTTCCGGCCGAGCAGCTGGCCGAGATCCTGCGTGCGGTGAGGGCCTCGCAATGAGTTACCACACCCCGAGCTACCGCATCTACCTCGCCACCGAGCCGATCGATTTTCGCAAGGGTATGGACGGGCTGGTGGCGCATGTCGCGAGCCAGTTCCAGCTCGACCCGTTCGACGGGGCGATCTGGGTGTTCCGGTCGCGGCGCGCCGACAAGCTGAAGATGATCGTCTGGGATGGCACCGGGCTGGTGCTGACGATGAAGCGCCTCGACGGCAAGCGCTTCGTCTGGCCCAAGGCCCAGTCCGGGCCGATGATGCTGAACCAGGTACAGTTCGACGCCCTCTTTGCCGGGGTCGATTGGCGCGGCATCGCGGTCAACGCCCCGCGCAAGCCGGTCATCGCCTGAGCCCCCCAAAATGCCCTTCAAGGCGGGTCGGGATTTTCCCGGCCCCCGGTAAGGCTTTGCCTGAAAAGGAAATCCCATGCTCCGCCACAAGATATTGCTGGTCAAATATCCGTCGGACCAGACTCAGAAATCGATCGAACTGCGCCTGTCCGAGCACCTCAAGAACCTTCGGCGGGCGATGATCCACGTCGAGTTGGACGCAATCCGGGACGAGGATCCGCCCCGCCCCACGGGCCCAGAGGTGGACATTATCATCAAATTGGAGGACGCGGATTGCCGCAAGATTGCGCGCCGAGCAAAGCGGTTGATCGAGCGCCGCGAGGCCGCCTCGGGGCTCGCTCACTTGCGCAAAGAAGATCGGGACCGGCTTGCGGCCCTGCGCGACGGTGTCAATCTGATCCGCCTCCCGTCGGAGCACCGCGCCGACGAGATCGCGGCAGAATTGCATGCGGAGTATCCTTGGATGGCACCCGCGACCGAAGTTGTCTGGCACGCGTTGCGGAAATCGGTGCGCGAAGGCTGGCCGGGTATCCGCTTGCCGCCGCTCCTGCTCGACGGGCCGCCCGGGATCGGCAAATCGACTTGGGCACGTCATCTGGCTGCCGCGCTGCGCATGCCGTCGATGTCAGTCGAAGCGACGGTCGAGAACGCCAGCTTCGGAGTTCTCGGCTGCCAGCGCGGCTGGGCCACCGCAGGACCCGGGCGGCTGCTCCAGCTGATCCTTCAGGAGAGGGTTGGCAACCCGATCGTCGTGATCGATGAACTCGAAAAGGCCGGTCGTGTGACAGGGACGAATGGCGGGTCCTATGATCTGTGCGGCGGACTGTTGCCGCTGTTGGAGCCTGCAACCGCAAGTCATTGGACTTGCCCGTATTTTCAAGTGCCATTTGACTTGGGACAGGTGTCATGGGTGATGACCGTCAACGCGACGCGCCCCTTGCCGGAGCCGCTCTTGAGCCGCTGCCCGCCGATCCGGCTGCCGCACCTGACAACGCGGGACCTGACCGGCTTTGCCCGCCGCCAAGGCGCGCGGCGTGGCCTTTCCGACGTCGGCATCGAGGTGATCGTTGAGGCCATCGAGGCGAGCGCGGGACCCGTCCAGCCGATCTCGCTGCGCACCGTGATGAGGATGATCGCGCGTGCCGAGACGCTTGAGGCGGGGCCGCGGCAGCACTGACGGGCGCCGCAACGCATTGGAGAGATTATGATAAACCCAGTGGAGGACGGAATGGCATTTTCATTTGAGGACCGCGCAAGGCAAAAAGCCGAGGCGCGCGCGAGAGATGAAGACCGTCTTGCCAGAGGCGAGATATCAGCCGCGGATCTGCAGAAAGAGAATGCGCATTTCGCACGGGCACTCGGTGGACAGAATGGGCCGCTCAGGGTCGGGTTTCCGGTCAAGGGCAAGCCTGGCAAGCGGCGGTATGTGGAGTTTCCTCCGAACAAGCTCCCCAAGGATGACAGCTGATTGATCACGATCACCATCTATTCCCGCATGAACCCCGGGGCCGGAACCGACTGAGGTGCTGATGCGTAGGCCGCCAATCAAGACCAATCAGAGCAACATGACTAAGCGGATCTACCTTGATGCCATCGAGACTTCTTCGTAGAGTGAAAGAAGCGAAGTCGCTAATCTGTGCGATTTCTCTTATTGTATGCACGAAAATCCACCTAATCGCCCGCTCGAGTTGAGAAGCTGAGGAAATAAATTTGGATCAAGAGACATCGTATAAATTAAAGGCGGACGCGGCCATCAGGGATCTATTACTTGAATTCGAGTGTCAGCCCATCCTGTTCATCGGCAGCGGTATTTCACGGCGTTACTTTGGATACCCAAGTTGGTCGGAGCTTCTTCAGGCCATGTTTGAAAAGCTCCCAGCAGGAGCGGACGCATATGAGTACTGGAGGCAAAAGCTGGATGATGACATGGTTGCAATCGGGTCTGTTTTGGCGGAGATGGCCTTCGAATGGGCGTGGAAAGAGGGGAGGAACCACTTTCCGCCGGAATACTATTCATCCAGAGTGAATAAGGACATCTTCCTTAAGCACATGGTATGCGGACACATCCAAACGGTAACCCCAAGAACTAAAGATGTCACCGGCGGAGATCTTGAGGATGAGCTGGCTGCTTTCGCTGAAATAAAGCCTCACGCAATCATAACCACGAACTATGACATGTTCTTAGAGCAGGTGTTTGATGGATATGAACCCGTCAGCGGGCAAACGATTCTTCGATACAACACCAATAGCTTTGGCGAGATATTCCATATTCACGGAGATGTCTCAAATCCTCCCTCGATTGTTCTCACTCGTGCAGATTACGACGAATGGTCTGAAAAGAAAAAATATGTTTCCGCTAAACTTCTGACCTACTTCGCGGAGCACCCCGTGTTCATCATGGGATACGGATTGGGTGATCCTAACGTGAAGTCCATCCTCAGAGACATTGGAGAACTTGTTGCAGGAGAGGATGGGCTGATCCCCAACGTTTATCAGATTGTCTGGAGACCTGATAGGATCGAAAGGCACCCGCCTGATCAGGCAATTTTTGCCGTCGACGGCAAGGAATATCGTATTCGCGCTATTCACACGAACGAATTCGACTGGATATTTAGAGCATTGAAGAGCCAGTCCGCCCTAAAGTCGATCAACCCTAAGCTGGTCCGGGCGCTTGCTGCTCGCACTATGAAGCTTGTTCGCCATGACATCCCGTCAGGGGCAGTCGAAGTTAACTACGAGACGCTCGAAAAGGTGGCAGACGAGAAGGACTTCCTGCCAACTCTATTAGGGATAACGGCAGTGAGTAACCCAAATTTTTCTCATCCATTGACGATCAGCCAACTTGCGCAGCGCGTCGGTCTTCCCAACTGGCAAGCCCTGAATAAACTGATCCATCGGGTTAGGGAGGAAAAGGGAATAGACCTTCGGTCAAGTGACAATCGCTATCAATGCCGGATCAAGACTGGAACAAAGGCGACCAGTGTAGCCCGAAAATGGTCTCACGATGCTGTTAGTCTCTTCAAGAAAGTTGCCGCAGGAGAGAAATATGATCTCGCCATGTGACATTGATATTGACTTTGGCTGACGGTGGACACGATATGTCCGGCACCGCATCTTGTGCGGCCAACCCGCCCTTGCTCTGCGCTTAGCACGAATGGCCGTTTCGGGGATCAACGCCGCGTAGCATTCAAGGCGCACTATCGGCGGCTCTGGGCTGAGCGCGTGGTTCTGGCCGTCGCCTTCGCGGAGGGCGGACCTTCGCTGCGCTTAGGATCAATGACATCTAAGTACAAAATCTTGGCTAGGCAGCGTACAATTCAATCTGGCAGATTGAGCTTTTGTGATGAACTTACGAAAGATATGTTGTAGCGTGAAGCATGACCGTTTTTACGCTGACTCGACCTACAATTTATCAAGCTCCAAAAGGCCTGAAGTTTGAGGAGTTCAAATCCCTTATCCCTGATTCAGGTCGGCGACGACTTCTTTGCACGCACGGTGACTTCGATACTCGTGCTGCACTCTTGGGGACCAAAATTGAAGATCACTGGGAGCCCGAAGTAAAAGAAACTTGGATGAGAAATCATGCAGCTATAATGAAAGGCCTTGCTTACGAATTTGGCGAAAATGAAATTATCGAAAAGAGCGAAAGATTTATTGAGATTGATACGAAGCCAATGTCAATAATTTCATATCACAATGAGTTTTTCGCGCAGGTGCGTTCAGCTTATGTGATGGGGCACTTTTACCCGTCATTGGTGGGAGCGTGTGCCTTAGGTGAGAGGATACTCAACCATCTTATTATCGACATGCGCCCAATGTTTCAAAATACTGCCGAGTATCAAAAAGTCTATCGAAAGAACTCATTTGATAACTGGGACGCGCCAATATCCACATTGGAGGCTTGGGGCATTCTCCTGCCTGAAGTGGCAAAAGAGTTCAGGGAGCTTAAAGTACTTCGTCACCGGTCCATTCACTTTAATAAAAGTACCTATGAAACATTGCGGAAGGATTCGATCAGTGCGGTTCTCCATATGCGCAAAATCATTGACTGTCAATTTGGAACTTGGGGCATTCGCCCTTGGTTTATAAGCGGGACAAAAGGAAGCACGTTTGTAGCTAAGGATTTTGAGCTACACCCCTTTGTGCGAACTTATTTTGCGCCACAATTTCCCTATGTTGGGCCGTTGTTTGGAATTAGGAATTTCGAAGGTCACGGTTTAGAAGTGATGGATGTACCCGATTACGGCGATGGTGAATGGACGGATGAGGAATTTGCGCAACAGTTTAATAACCGAAATGAGGATAAAGTAATAAAGGAGCCGCCCGAAATGATATTGGCCGAAGATGCGCCGTTATTCAATAAGCAACCTTCTAAATAACTCTGCTGCACTCCACTCTCACTTTTGGATTGGTCTTGGTGGGTTAACCAGACCTTGGCTGTTGACCGCGCCAATGTCGGCTTGGAGTTGGCCATGTCTACGATGCCAAGATCAACGTCAGGGGCAGTAATCCTTGCACCACCGTTGGCCGTCTCCCAGTCAACGACCGGTTGTCCACATCTTTCGGAGTAGTTTGGTTTGCATTCGATGGCGACAATGCAAATACTTCGATTTACGGAGATCGACGCGCTTTCCGGATTTTGATGACGCCCAACGGAGACACGATTGGAACACCTGAACGAATTCAACCAGGAACTTCTTGCCGATATCCGCGAGGAGAGTGCGGTTTCCGGGCTTGATGCGCAGGATCTCGCGTTCGAACGCATGTGTTCGACGCTGGAAGCGGAGGGTGAACTCGAGACATCAGATCGGATCAAGTACCGGGGAGCCGCATCGGGCAAGACATTGCGCATCGACGGACATGGCGGGGATCCGCGTGATGCCGAAGGCATCCTCAGTGTCGTGGTCTGTGAGCTTTTCGAAGACGACGCCCCCGTCAGCGTGAACGCCGCGGACGTGAAAAAGCTCTTCGGTCACCTCATCAACTTCGTGGCGGCCTGCCGTCGGCGCGAGTTCAGGGACCAATTGCCTCTCGGAACCCCTGAATTCGGGACGGCGACGATGATCGCCGAGGCGTGGCCCGCCGTGTCCAAGGTGAAGCTCATCCTGGTCACGAACGGCGCCTACAATGCCCGCACCGACGCGGTGCTTGCGGGTAAAATCGACGACATTCCGGTGACCTACAACATCTGGGACCTGGGCCGTTTGCATCGGGTCTAAACCACGTGCTCGAAGGAAAAGATTGTCGTGAACTTCGCCGATGACTTCGGCGGCGCGCTCCCGGCATTGGCCGCTTCGGGTCCGGAAACCGCCTTGCCTGCCTATCTCGCAGTGATCAACGGCCGACAGCTCGCGGATCTCTATGACAAATGGGGGGCAAGGCTGCTTGAATCCAACATCCGGAGCTTCATCCAGGCGCGACGAAAATCGGTCAACGAGGGGATCCGCGACACGATCAAGGGCGAGCCCGAGATGTTTTTCAGCTACAACAACGGTCTCTCTGCAACGGCCGACAGCGTCGAAACCGTGGTGGACGGGGCCGGGGTGCGGATCCTTTCGGCGAAAAACCTTCAGATTGTGAACGGCGGCCAGACGACGGCATCGCTTCACGCAGCGCGGAAACACAGCCCGGATGCCTTGGCGAATATCCATGTCCAGATGAAGCTGACAGTGGTTCCTGCGGAGGCGTCGGAGCAGGTGGTGCCAAACATTTCCAAGTTCGCCAACAGCCAGAACAAGGTGAGCGCCGCGGATTTCTTCTCGAACCATCCGTTCCACATGCGGATGGAGGGATATTCGCGTCGGGTGTTCGCGCCACCGGCGCAGGGCGCCAGTCGGCAGACGCGCTGGTTCTATGAGCGCGCCCGGGGGCAATATCAGGTCGAGCGCAACAAACTCGGCACCGCCGATCGCCGACGCTTCGACAACGAGCATCCGAAATCCCAGTTGTTCAGCAAGACCGATCTCGCGAAGGTCGAACTGTCGTTCCGGATGAAACCGGACACGGTCAGCAAGGGTGCCCAGAAAAACTTCGCCGCATTCGCCTCGGACATCGGTGAGGCATGGTCCGCCAGCGATCGCAAATACGACGAAACATGGTTCAAACGCCTCGTGGCCAAGGTGATCATCTTCCGTGCGCTCGAACGCGCCATTCCCAAGCAGGAATGGTATCCTGGTGGCTATCGGGCGAACATCGTGACCTATGGCATCGCCAAGATGGTTCAGGATGCTGACGAAAAAGGAAAACTGCTCGATCTGGACTCGGTCTGGAATGCTCAACAGGTTCCGGATGTCATGATGGCAGCTCTGCTTGCGTCATGCGAAGCCGCTGCCAGCGTGATCACCGTGCCGGAGAGCGGGATCCGCAACATAACCGAATGGGCGAAAAAGCAGGCTTGTTGGGCCGCGGTGATGCGGCTTGAGGTCGACCATGCCGAAAACTTTGACGATTGCCTCGTAGAGCCCCAAGATGCGAATGCGGCTCAGCGAGACGGCCGCCGCGAGGCTGCGATGGTCTCCGGCATCGAGGCGCAAGCGAAGGTCATCGAACACGGTGGCGCCTTTTGGGAACGGCTCCGGCAATGGGCGGCGCCGAACCGTCAGTTTTCGCTCAAGGACGACGGTATCCTGAAGGCATGCGCCCAGCAGGACCGTCGGCTTCCCTCGGAGAGGCAATGCGTTGGCGCGGTCGAAATTCTTGGGCGTGCAAGGGCTGAGGGGTATTTCGACATCGAGGAAACGCCACGGATCCGGATCTCCGGCGGATCACGCGTTCACTGAAGATTGCGGGATGGCGGCGCGTCAGTGGACGCGACGCCATCCCGTCGTGAGCCTGATCCGGACCGGGCCATCATCGTCTGTCGGCTCGGGCATCGCCGCCTCGCGCGAGATCACCCGGATGCGGTAGGTACCGGCATCGTCGTCTTTCGAGATCTCGAAGGTGTCGCCTTCCTTGGCGCCAGCATCCCTCAGGAACTTCGTCAGATAGGTGATCCGGTATTCGTTCCGGGTTCCTGTCGGCGCGTGAAGCCGGTTGTTGTAATAGACGAACCGCAGGCGGAGCACCTCGCCATCGGGCGTCACGCAATTGATCCAGGCGTCCGGATTCAGGACACCGGGATCGAGAGGCGGCAGAAAGGCGAGCAACTGCCCATCGCCCCGCGGGACGAGAATGCCGCCCATGTGGCCGCCTGTGGTGCCCACGTCATTGGCGCTGAGGGTCTTGATGAAGGTCTGCGTGCTCATGTCCTCACCGGAGATATTTCGAGTGCCCGTTTCAGGTCGTCCGCGTCACGGCTCGACACGGGCACGGTTTCGTTTGCCAGATCGCTTTTCCATGCGGACCGTTCGAGCATCACCTCCTCGACCGTGTTCTTGTAGAACAGCCGGTAGATCGTGACCGGTTCCGTCTGCCCCCGCCGATGCGCGCGGGCGCTCGCCTGCGCTTCCAGTGCCGGGTTCCATACGGGGGTGAAGTGGATCACCACCGTGGCCGCCGTGATGTTCAGCCCGGCGCCCGCCGCCTTGGGGTTCAGCACGAGACAGGCCGCGCCGTCGAATTCGGTGAAGGCGTCGACGATCGCCTGGCGCTCCTGTTGCGGCGTCGATCCGTTGATCGCCCCCCAATGGACACCGGTGAAGTCCTTGCAGGCTTGCCGCAGCAGATCGCCGATCCGGTTGAACAGGGCAAAGACGATGACCTTGCGCCCGTTCTGGAACGCCTCGCGCAGCAGATCGATCACCCTTTCCATCTTGGGGGTGATCAGGGGCAATTCGTCGTGGGTGACGATTTTCACATCGTCCCAATCGGCGGTCTCGGCGTCAGGAACCCGGAGCCACGGGTGCGCACAGACGAGTTGAAGCTGAAGCGTGGCCACGAGGGCACCGGCGACCGGATATTTCTGGAGTGTCGCCTCGCGCACATCGTCATAGTGCCGCGCGAGGCGGTCATCGAGTTCGACGGGCAGGTCGATATCGATCCGCTCCGGCAGGTCCGCGGCGACATCGCGCACGCGCCGCTTCAGGATCACGGGATCCGTCAGCGCACCGAGCGCCTTGCCGGCCTCGACGGTGTCCGGGAATTCAGCCTCGAATACCGTGCGGTCACCCAGCATCCCGGGAATTGCGAAGTCGGCCAACGACCAGAGGTCGAGCAGCGTGTTCTCCACCGGCGTTCCGGTCATCGGGATCGAGTGGCGCCGCGGGATGGTGACGATCGCCTTGCGGCGGTTCGAATGCGGGTTCTTGATCGCCTGCGCCTCGTCGCAGATCACCCAAGACCATTCGAAAGAGGAAAAGATCGAGACGTCGTTGACCATCGTCTCGTAGGTGGTGATCACGACGCTCGCCACCTGAAGGTCGCGATAGATCCCGGCCCGGTGCGCCCCGCGATGCACCATGATGCTGATCCCGGGGGCGAACTTTTGAAACTCCCGGACCCAGTTGGCGATCAGGCTGGTGGGGCAGACGATCAGGGCCGGCGCGGTCTTTTCGGGCGGGTCAAGAAGCAGAAGGGCGATGATTTGCAAGGTCTTGCCCAGCCCCATCTCGTCGGCGAGAATGAGGCCGCCCGTCCGGTTCACGGTTTCCCACATCCATTGCACGCCGCGCGCCTGATAGGGGAAAAGATCGGCGTGGAGCCCCGGAATGTCGACCTCCGCGCTCAGCTCCTCCGCGGCGAGCTTGCCTGCATGCAACACGTCCGGGGCAGCTTGGACGGCGATCTCGTCGGAGCAGGCACGAAGCAGACGGATCGCCGTCGGATAGCTGATGTTCTCCGCAGGCTCCCCCCCGAGCATTCGGGACAGCAAAGCCGGAGCGTCGGCAGGGATCGGCCGCAACACGTTGCCATCTGCAACCCAAGCATGGCCGGGCGATGGTGCCACGAACACTTTTTCTTCGCCGCGCACGACGCGACGCCCGCCGAGGCGGACCTGAATGCGCCCATCCTCACGCCCGATGAGGATCACCGGCTCAAGGATGCGCTCCGAGACGGAAAAGCCGTCGGGAACCGATGTCGCCATCGCCTCGAACGAGGGTGGTTGGGCCGCGAGGTCGATCATCCGTTCACCTCCCGCGCATCGCCAAGACCGAGCAGCCGCCGGATCTCCTCGAGGGAATATGGCGCGGGGCGACGGGTATGAACTGCGCGGTGACAGTTCGGGCAAAGCGGAACGAGATCGGTCGCCGGATTGTAGGGCCGAGGGGCGGACAGCAAGGACAGCGCCTCGAGGTGATGCACCTCGATGATGCCCCCCGCCGCACCATAGGCCTGGCGCGGCTCGAAGCCACAGCAGGCGCACTTTTCCCCATGCAGGCGGATACACAGCAGACGGTTTCGCGGGTTGCGCTCCCGCCGCCGCACGGTCGAGAGCAGGATTGCCCCCTCGAACTCCCCTTCCGCCTCGTCCTCGGCCTCGATCACGTCATAGCCGATCAGTTCGGCCATGGCCGCCATCATGGGGACGATCGCGTCCTTGCACATGGCTGTCAGCGCGGCTTCCGGCTCCTGCGGCAACCTCCGGGCGGTGGCGATCACCTTCGTCTGACCCGTCTCCACCCGCCAGGAGGTGACATCCTGCCCGCCCAGATCGAGTTCGATCGACGAGGGGATCGACCCCAGCAGAGCCTGTGCGAGGCGGACGTCCTCGTCGCTCGCCGCGCGGATTTGCCGGACGACATCGCCGGCGAATGTTCCGAAGCCCAGCGTCACCTGGTAACCCTTAAGGCCGACAGGGCGCAGTTCGGCGACCGGGCCGTGCCGTTCGTCGAGATCGGAAAACCAGATGCTCAGCCGTGTCCGCGTTCCGGTCGGGTCCACCCGCATCCCGATCGCGGCGCCTGTGCCGTTCTCCAGTTCTTTCCGGATGAGTTCCTGCTGGGCCGAAAGCATCTCAATCCTCGTCGGCCTCTGTCAGCTCCGAAGGTTCCGGATCCGGCATGTTGCGCAGCAATTTCCGAAGGTTGGAGGAAATCTCCTCGCGAATGTCCTCGAACACCGGCTCCAGTTCCGGATCGGTATTGTTCTGCTCGGCCATCGCGAAGGCGTAAAGGAGCAGGTCCATCCCCTCCACCGCATAGCCGTTCGCGGCGGCGCGCTGGTAGATCTTCTGGTAAAAGTCGTGATGCTTGTTCAGGATCACGCCCGGAACGTGTCCCGATGCGCCTGGGCTGCGATAGGCCGGTTCCCAGAGATGCCCATTGGTGATGGTGGTCACCGCCTCGACGTGGATCGAGTCCGGGCTGACATCGTTCTGGATCGGGGCCTTGATCCTGATCTTCACGCCACGGTTGTTGTTCACCTCGGCGGTCTGCGTGGCCACATCGACGCCCGCAACCTGCGGTTTGGCGGTGTTGGGCGTATTCGCGATGTTCTTGTTCGCGCTGGAATGGTCAACCGTGTTCTTCTTGTTCGCATCCTCGCGGGAGATGCGCCGATACCGCGCCTCTGCCTCTCGACGGATCGGAGAAAGGAATTTCTCAAGCCCGTCGCCAAGATCGGGGTGGAAGAGTATCCGGGATTTCTTGACGTCGATGCTGAAGGCGTCGTCCAGCTCGTGGCCGAAGTCGAACTCGATCCGCAACAGGGACGTGTGCGGTTCGGGCGGGCCGAAGACATCCATCCAGCCGCCGTCCTGGATGAGACGCCCTTCCCGATAAACGTAGAACCCTTGGGCCCGGTTGGTGATCCGGGCGAATTCCGCCTCTTCGTCTTTCTCCATGTCGCGCCGGTGCGGGAGGATCCATGCCTTGATGCCCGCCGTCTCCTCGCTCCCGTCAGGAAGCTCGACGATCAGCTTTTGCTTGTTGGCCGCGAGAACCTGTTCGGACCGTTGCGGATAGAAGGGGTTCCAGGGCTTCGCGGGCGTGCCGTCGATGCGGATCACGACGTCTTTTTCACGTTTGTCGGTCACATCGAGAAACCGATGGAAGACGAGCGAAACATGTCGGCTCAGAGCCTCCGTCATGCGCTTGAGTGCCGCTTTTTCCTTCGTCTCGTCCATGTAATCCTTGGAGAGGATCCGGTCGCAGTTCTCCCAGACGACGAGAGTTCCGGTCGGGCCGCACAGATCTTCGAAGAGGTCGATCTCGTCGGCTGTCACGGGCGGGGCCAGCATTTCCCAGGCATTCTGCGCCGCGACATGCTCAAGGTCCCATGTATACTTGGCGAGATCTGCATCCGGGCTCTTCCGCGAGATCACGCTGAAACGTTTGCACACCGAAGTCGACGCCGTCTTGAGCCCCAGTCCGAACTTGCCGAGACTTTTCGGGTCCGGCCGCTTGTTCGCGCCATAGCGCATGGCATCCCTGATCCCGGCCGCATCCATGCCGTGCCCGTTGTCCCCGAAGCTGACGATCTTGCGCCCGCCCGTGAGCATCTGGACGTCGATGTTGATCTCTGTGGCGCCCGCCGCGATGGAGTTGTCGATGATGTCGGCGGCGGCGGTCTTGACGTTATAGCCGGTGTCGCGCAGGCCGTAGATCAGCCGGGCGGCATTGGGATTATTGATAAGGTCGCTCATTCTTCCAATTCCTTGCTGTCCCGCGCCTGCGCGCAAATTCCGGATCGCCTCAGGAGAGGCCGCTCGATGTCAATTCTGCACCTGCTTCAATGCCTTGCAACCATGCTGCGACAGTCCGGACAAGACAATCCACAGAAATCGACCTTGTCGCGCATTCCCAGACGACCAGCACCCGCCAGCCAGACCGTTCAAGACTTTCGCGCGCGGAGAGATCACGTTCGCGGTTCCGGAAAATCTTTTCGGTCCAGAATTCTCGGCGCGTGGTCGGAATGCGGAAATTGGCGCATCCCTCGTGACCGTGCCAGAAACAGCCATGAACAAAAATCGCACTCCGGTATTTCGAAAAAACCAGATCGGGAGACCCCGGCAGATCGCGCGCATGAAGGCGAAAGCGGAAACCCGCCGCATGCAGCCCCCTTCGCAGCACCATCTCCGGCTTGGTGTCCTTGGACTGGACCCGCGCCATCATCTCGGACCGCGAAAGGGGAGCTTTCTTTTCAGGCAATCTTGTTCCTTCTGCCCCTGATCGCGATCACGTTGCCCAGCCAAGGCGCCATCGCCTCGGCAATGGCAACCGACACGGGCGCCGCCACGGCATTGCCGAACTGGCGATAGGCCTGGGTGTCGCTCACCGGGATTTTCCACGGATCGTTCGAGCCGGGGCGGTCGAAACCCATCAGTCGCGCGCATTCGCGGGGCGTCAGGCGCCGCGGGTTCTTGCCGGGCTGCGCCACCAGGATTTCCGACCCGTCCTTATGGTAGCGGGCGCTCAGGGTGCGCGCCACGCTGTCCGGACCGACGAGGCCGAAACCGAAGCCGTTGCCGGCGGCGCGATGTTTCGCGGCATAGCGTTGCAGATAGGACCAAAGGCCGTCGGTCAGCGTGTAACGGTCGCTCACCTTGGCCTCCGGGCCGACGGTGAAATGGGCGTCGGGCGCCTCGGAGCCGTCCTCGGGGTGCAGGATCGACGACAGCGTCGGATTGGGCCCGGCCGGGATCGAGACGTCGTTGAAGGAGAAGGTCGTCTTGTGGTCACGACGGAAGCCGGCGATGAAAATCCGCTCGCGATGCTGCGGCACCCATGACCGCGCGTCGATCACCTTGTGGTCGACCTCGTAGCCGAGCTCGTCGAGGGCGTGCAGGATGACGCGCATCGTGTTGCCACGATCATGGCTCAGCAGGTTCTTGACGTTCTCGAGCAGGAAGGCCTTCGGCTTGTGGTGACGCAGGATGCGGACGACGTCGAAGAACAAGGTGCCCTGCGTCTCGTCGGCGAATCCGTGCGCACGGCCCAGCGAGTTCTTCTTGCTGACACCCGCCAGCGAAAACGGCTGGCAGGGAAACCCGGCCAGAAGAAGATCATGCTCCGGGATGTCGGCCGCGTCGACCTTGGTGATGTCCCCGGCAATCTCGTGATCCTCGCCGAAATTCGCCCGGTAGGTCATCTGCGAGTATTTGTTCAGCTCGCTGGTGAACACGCACTGCCCGCCGATCGCGTCGAAGCCGCGGCGCAGGCCGCCGATCCCCGCGAAGAGGTCAATGAAGCGGAAGCTGTTGGTCTGGGTCTGGTCCATGCGCGTGTCCTGCTCGTTGCCCCACAATATCCTGGGCTCAGGCTGTGGGCTATCGCAAATCTTCTTTCATGCAGTCTCATGGATGCTCATGAAAAAGTCCAGGCAGAGCGTGGCACTGATTTCAGGCGGCCAATCGAAAAATGTGGAAAACCCGTTTCCGAGGACTTCCTGACGCCTTGCGCCGCTTCCGGCATGACTATCGGGTTTGCTGTCGGCCGGCATCCACGCCTACTTGCGAGCGCCATCACGCAATCGGCTGCAGGAGGTTGCCTTTGCCCGGAATTTCAAACATGGACCCGCCGCGCACCAGAGGCACTTGCTTCTCGATCGTGTCCCAGACCGCCATGAGGCGCTCCATCTTCTTCAACGTGGGCGCCTTTTGAAGGCTCGGCGCAAAGAAAAACCCGATCAACCGGGACTCGGTAAACACGCGCTTTTCCGAGCGGTTTTTCGATATCCTGCGATCGGCGGAGAGGATGACCCATGCACCATCCCGTGCAAGTTCCGTCATCCATGCGATGTCCGTCACCCCGGAGCCGAAGCGATCGCGAAGGTGGATGATCTGGTGCTCGTTGACGAAAAGGGCGGCCAAAGCCTTGGCCATCGCCGGGGGAAGATTTTCGTCGAGCATCATCCTCAAGCGGCTGCGAGCTCCTTGTGGAAGGTCACCGCATCCTGAACGGCCGCACGATCCACCTCGTAAAGGGCGGCCACCCGCGTCACAGAGCCCTCGGCGACGACGGCTTCCGCCAAAACGATCGTCGGCACGCCGGATTCTGCCGCGATCGGCTGACCGAAGGCGCGCTTCGGATCGACGACGATGCTGGCCCTGCCATGGAACGGGCGCCAGCGGGTGACGATGTCATCCTCGAGATCGAGATCCTTGAAGGTGCGCTCGACGATCTGATGAAACACGAATTGCTTCCGCTTCAGGTCGATCAGGACGGGCGTGTCATCCTGTTCGAGACTTTGCAGAAAGATCCGCTTGCCATCGGTGCGGAAGCGGCCGGACGAGAATGGTCGATCCGACTGGATGCATTCGCGAGCGGTCTCAAGGCAGGACCGGACAATTCGGATATCGAGCCCCATCTCGACGAAGGCGCGCACGAAGCGAAGTTCGACGAGATCGCGGAAGCTCAGCTCGGCCGCCCCATCGGCATGAGGAAGATCCGTGGCCCAAAGAGGAGGAGAATGCCGCGTCTCGCCATTTCTCGCCTTGAAGTCATGACCGAGCAGCCACCGCCGGACGGTCCGGGTGGGCGACTTGAGGAGCTTCGCGGCCTCATCGATCGTATAGAGACCGATGCCGACGAACTCGTGCGGTGACTTGTGTGCGGTCATGGTGTTTCACAGGCAGGTCCGAGGTCGCGCGTCGACGACATCTCGGGATCATGGGGACAGGGTGCCGATTCTGTGCCCCCCGTCAAGCATCTCCGCCAAAGTGCTTCGAAGATGAGGTTTTCAACTCGGCTCGGCCGCCACCCGTTCGGTGGAAGCGGATAGGCGCTCCGAAGGCCATAGACGCGGCCATACGCCTTACGGTTGAGATTTGTACCGGTCGCCCCAGAATTTCAGGCTGTGATTGTCAAGCCCGCAGCCAAACCGGCTCGGGATGGCCCGAAACTCGGCGGGAATATCCTTGCCATCGCCCCCCGCCCTGAAGAAGTCGCGGACGGAACAGAGGGCATTCAGCACCATATCATCCCACTCCTTCTCCAGCCTATTCTCATTTTCACGCGCCTGCTGGGCTTTGCTGACCTTCCTAGGGGAGGTTTGCGAACCAAGGTGCGGCCATGGCGTCGATTTGTGCAGGAAAGTGATATGGCCGAACTTCCATTCATCCTCTGCGGAGGCCCGCCAACGATAGCCGATACCAACCTTCAGCTCGTCGCGATTGATGAGCGGTCGCCCGACGTAGTCATCGACGACAAACAGAAGCGCATCACGCTCTTCCTCGAGGACCCGTGCCTTCATCATGCTGACGGCGTAAAGGATGTCATCTCCAGCCTTGCGCGCCTCTCTCTCGGTCCGCTCTGTTTTCGCCTGCGACTTGGCTTGACGAAAGGTATCAAGGGCTTTTGCAAAAATCTGTCGCTTGCCTTCAATGAACTCCCCGCATTGCCAAAGCGAATACTCGCTCAGGGCGCCTGCCCCGCGGCGCTCGATTTCTCTCTCGATTGACCCGCGGAGAAGGTCGGCGTTGATGGCAGAGATCGCAGCTTTCTGACTTTCAGGTAGATTGATCATGACCTTGCCCGCCCTCGATAGGTTCACGGACGCAAGGTGGGGACGCGATCAGAACAATTCAATCGCCTCCTCTGAACGCTTCAGACGATTGTGCCACGTGGTTGCGGCCCCTTCCGATCACATGAGCAAACTGCCCGCCCAAGCCGCCAGGATGACCAGAACCAGCCCCGGCACGACGCGCAGGGCAAAGCTGCGCCCGCCGCTGATGGTGGCGACCAGGATCTTCGTCGCCGTGTTCGCGCTCAGCCCGGCGAGGATCGGCACCGCCGCCGCCTCGGGCGCAACCTTGCCTGCAGCGACCAGCGTCGCCACCGAGATCGCCGAGGCATGGGTGTCGACCAGCCCCGCCACCGTCGCGGCAAGAAGCACGCCGGAACCCCCGAAATTTGCCTGCAACCCGGCCGCGAGGATCAGCACCAGCGCCAGCACGGTGCCGAAGATCAGCGCCGTCTTCAGGCTGAAGGCGCTGCCGGGACCGGGCGTCTCGGGCGCGGGATGGCGCATCGCCGCCAGCGTCAGCACCACTCCGTAGGCCACGGCGGTGAAACCGGCAAAGACCAGCGGCAGGATCAGCTGGCGCAGCGTCGGCAGGCTGACCGCCGCCAGCACCAGCGCCATCTGCAGCACCGTCGCCACGGTCGAGAGCACCGCCGCCGCGACGCAGGCGGCACGCATCTCGGGCGATTGCAGCGCCCGCGCCCCCATCGCGCCGATCGTCGCGGTGCTGGAGACGAACCCCGAGAGCGCCCCCGACAGCGGCAGCCCGAACCTCGCCCCGAAGACCCGCACCGCCAGATAGCCCGCCGCGCCGATCGCCATCACCAGCACGATCACGATGCCCAAGGAATGCGGATTCAGCGCGAGCCAAGGCCCCATCGGCCGATCCGGCACCAGCGGCAGGATGACCAGCGTCGCCGCGGCAAAGATCAGCGCATCGTCGAGTTCATCCTTTGAAATCAGCGTCGTGACCAAGGTGTGCAGCCACGCCTTGAGATGCAGCAGCACCGTCACCGTGACGGCGATCGCCGCCGCCATCTGCGGCGCGGGGATGCAGAGCCCGCCCAGCAGCACCGTCAGCAGCAGCACGATTTCCGTGGTCAGCCCCGGGTCCTGATGCGGCCGCTTGCCGTAAGACACGGCCAGCAGCCCCGCGACCGAGGCCGCGACGACGGCCAGAAGCACCGCCCCGCCCAGACTGAAGGCCACCGCCCCGGCGGTCGAGGCGATGGCGAAAGTGCGCAACCCCGCAGGCGAGCGCGCCGGTCCCTCGCCCTTGCGCCGCTCGCGCTCGGTGCCGATGAGCGCGCCCACGGCGATCGCACTCACCAGGTTCAGGGCGGGCGGAACGAGGATCGGCAGCGTGTCCATGCGGGCCTCCGGAGCAATTGGCTCCATGACAGCACAGTCTGCCGCCCCGCGCCTTGATCTGGAACGCCATGGACAGCGGATATATTCGCGCGGCTCGTAGATCGCCGTCACGGCCTGTCCGGCGGTTGACACGACAAAACGCAACAGACTTTGTCGGCATGGTGAAAATCTGAAAATCCGGATTTTCAATGTGTGATCTCCGGTCATCTGGAAATAAAATATGATATCTTTTCCGAAATGATATTCAACGCGCAGCATTGTGCCGCCTGAAGATGCCTAAATCAACAGTTTTGCGAAATTGTTTTTCCGAGATTGGCGGCAAATTCGACTTATTTCGCCGTTTCATGTGAATTTCCGTCTCATCTTGTTTGGTTGCTTTCGTTCGCGTGATTACAATGGAGAAAATGGTCCCCAGTAGACGAGGCGTAATCATGGCGCGCAATATGACGACACAACTCTCTCGCATCGCCCCCGAAGGAGATCGGGCTCGGTCGGGGCTGACCGGCGTCGCGCGCCATCTGCTTTCGGTCTCCGTCATCGCCCTTCTGTTCGGTCTTTCCCCGGCCGCGGCGCAGTTTCGGATTGATCGGGCCGGTGAGGTGACAGAGGAGAGTTCAGGCGTGATCCAGAGCACGGTCGGCTATCTGGCCGACACGACGACTGGAGGCGGCGACAACCTTGGCGATCACATCGCCACCCAGGGCCTGAACATGGCCGGGTTCGGGATCTCCGGCATTCTCACCCCGGATGGCAGCGACCCGGGCGCCGGCGTCAACGTGCAATATGTCGAGGACATGTTCGGCGCCTATACGCCGCCGGAGCCCGACCTGTCCGACTATGTCACGAAATCGGGCATGCCTCAGACCATCACCAGTGCGAAAACCTTCGATGGGCCGGTGCTGTTTTCCGACGACGTGCAGGTGACGAAGGTGCCGGCCTCGACGCGCGATGTCACTAACAAGGCCTATGTCGACGATGCGATCGACGATCTGGTCACCCTGACGACGAACCAGAGCGTGAGTGGCGACAAGAGCTTCACCGGTTCCGTCGCGGTGCGAACGCCCACCGGCGACATGGGGGCGGCGAACAAGCTCTACGTCGACAACGCGATCTCGGCTGCGGGCGGCAGCTATGTCACGATGGGTACGAACCAGATCATCGGCGGCACGCCGATCACCGGGGCCAAGGGCTTCACCGGTGCTGTCACCTTCGGTGGCGAGGTCAATGTTACAAGCACCCCTGATGATGCGAATGATGCCGTCAACAAGGCCTATGTCGACAATCTGACCGACGGGCTCGCTGGACGGGTGACCGTGCTCGAGGGCGATGTGACCGCGCTCACCGCCTCGGTGACGACCCTGCAAGGCAATGTCGTCTCGTTGCGGAGCGACGTGACCACGCTGCAAGGCGATGTTTCGACCCTCGACACCCGTGTGACCAATCTCGCAAACAGAACGATCACCGCGGGATCGGGGATTACCGCTTCGGGCACGCTCGGCGGCGGGATCACGGTGTCGGTGGATCCGACCGTCGTGCGCACCTCGGGCAATCAGACGCTGGCGGGTGTGAAAAACTTCTCGTCCCTGCCGACGGTCCCGACCGCGGCCCCGACGCTTGCGGGCCAGGTGGCCTCGAAGGCCTATGTCGACGCCCAAGTTGCGGGCGCGGTCGGCACCACCTATGCCGCGGGAGACGGCCTGTCTCTTGCGGGCACCACTTTCGCAGTGAACGGCACGGTGGTGCGCACGACGGGCGATCAGACGCTGGCCGGCGTAAAGACCTTCTCCGCGCCGATCGCGGGCTCGATCACCGGCAATGCGGCGACGGCAACGAAGCTGGCGGCGGCGAAAACCATCAACGGCGTGGCCTTCGACGGTTCTGCTGCGATCACGCTGCCGACGGTGAATACCACCGGTGCTCAGGCGGTGGCAGGGGTGAAGACCTTCAGCGATATCCCGGTCATCCCGATCACGGCACCGACCGTGGCGGGCCAGGTGGCCTCGAAAGCCTATGTCGATGCGCAGGTCGCGAGCGCAGAAGGCACCACCTATACCGCAGGCTCCGGGCTGTCGCTCGTCGGCACCACCTTTGCGGTGGATGGCTCGGTGGTGCGCACCTCGGGCGATCAGACGCTTTCGGGGGTGAAGACCTTCTCGGCGCCGATCGTGGGTTCGATCACCGGCAATGCGGCAACCGCGACGAAACTGGCGGCGGCGGCGAATATCAATGGCGTGGCCTTCGATGGTTCCGCTGCGATCGCGCTGCCGACGGTGAACACCACCGGTGCCCAAACGGTGGCCGGGGTGAAAGCCTTCTCCTCGCCGATCGTAGGCTCGATCACCGGCAACGCGGCGACGGCAACGAAGCTGGTGGCGCCGAGCGCCATCAATGGGGTGGCCTTTGACGGTTCCGCTGCGATCACGCTGCCGACGGTGAACACCACCGGTGCCCAAACGGTGGCCGGGGTGAAAACCTTCTCCTCGCCGATCGTGGGTTCGATCACCGGCAATGCGGCCACCGCGACGAAATTGGCGGCGGCGGCGAATATCAATGGCGTGGCCTTTGACGGTTCCGCTGCGATCACGCTGCCGACAGTGAACACCACCGGTGCCCAAACGGTGGCCGGGACGAAAACCTTCACCGGCACGCTGACGGGAACGGGAACGGTGAACCTGCCCCCGGCAACCTATATCCCGGCGATGGGCACCACCTCGACCGCGGTGGCCAACAAGGCCTATGCGGACACCAAGGTGTCCCTGACCGGCAACCAAGCCATTGCGGGCGTGAAGGATTTTGCCGCCTTTCCGACGGTGCCGATCGCGACGGATCCGACCGCGGACAATCAGGTCGTCAGCAAGAAATATGCCGATAGTCTGGCATTCAATATTACGAGACGGTTGGATCTCGGAAATATCCGTATGCTGATCCCAGCTGTAAAGGGAGACGGGGCGACTTCAAATATGTACAAAAATTATTATACATCGGATAGATCCATGACCATCAATGTCGGAAACCCACCGTCCGGGTATGAGTGGATCTTGAAAGCTACTCTTTCTTCTGCGGCACCCATAACGTTCTCTGCGACCCGCTATTTCAAGGCTCTTCCGGGAGACGTCATCACTTCGGATGGGTCATCTCTCCATTTTAACAGCAACCCATGGACTACATCCGCACTGGCTCAGAACGGGAACGGGCTGTATATAACTGATCCTTTGAACAGGTCAGTTTCCGGACACTTCATTGAAGCAAACAGCGAAGATCCTTTGATCATTTCTGGGAAACCCTCACTCGGAGATGTAAACGGTATTTATTATTCTGGGAGCTTGGAGCTTTTTCTGTCTCCGATCTGAAGAATTGCGAATTGTCAACGACAGACGACATAGACAAGCCATGCGCGAGAGGGTTGCCGTTGCGTTGTGCCAGCCGCTCGAAGATCTTCTCGCCGCCGTCGGTGCCGGTCTTGGCACCGACCTCAAGCTTCATCAGTCACTCGGCTGCGAAACAGCTCATCTCGCGCAGCAGATCCGCATCGCCGCTCTTCTCCATATGCGCGCTGAGGTTCAGCCATCAGCAGGTGCCTCTTGACGCCGCACTCGCCTTCGCCACTATGAGTTGATCCTGGGCAGAGGCACAGCATTCCAATGAAGCTGATAAAAGCGCACGCGACTAATTATCGTAATATCATCGACTCGAATCCGGTCGAGATTGGCCGATCAACCTGCTTGGTTGGCAAGAACGAAGCGGGAAAGACGGCTTTCCTGAAAGCACTTGAATGTCTTCGATCAACAAACTCAGAATTCAAGAGCTACGGAAAGACCGAGAATTATCCGCGGCGATATCTGAGCGAATACGACAGTAAGCACGAGGATGGCGATGCAGTCGTCATGCGAACTGAGTGGGAATTGGAGCCGGCCGATATCAAGGCAATGGAAGCGACGTTTGGCGAAGGGGTTCTGAATTCCAAGACCATCACAATTCAGAAGGCTTACGATCAGGACAACGCAACGTGGTCCGTTCCTCTGGACGAGGAAAAGGTATTCGACAATCTTGTAAAGCGCTTCGCGCTGGACCAAGCGGATCGGGGTCCCCTTGTCGCCGCGAAATCGACCAAAGCCGCGATGAAGATCCTTGAGGCTCTGCCGACACCGACCGAGCGCCAGACTGAGCTTCTGGCGGCGATCAAGAAGTTTCGTGACGGATCAGCCAACCTCCACGCCATCGACACACTGAACGCCCGCACTCCGAAATTCCTCTACTTTTCTCACTATGACCGCATGAGCGGTGCGCTTTCCATCAACAAGATGAACACGGACAAGCAGCATGGTATACCGCTGGAAAGCGGTGACCGGGTGTTCCTCGATTTTCTGGAGTACGCAGGGACGACGATTGACGAACTGGCCGCACTCGACAGATTCGAGGAACTCAATGCCAAATGCGAGGCTGCGGCCCTTAGGATCACCGAGCAGATTTTCGAGTATTGGACCCAGAACGATGATCTTGAGATAACGGTCGTTCTGTCCGAGGGAAAGGCAGCGGACCCAGCGCCATTCAACAGTGGCCCGGTCGCCCGCGCCCGAGTTAAAAACAAGCTACACGGTGTCACCGTTCCCTTCTCGGAGCGATCCGCTGGCTTCATCTGGTTCTTCTCGTTCCTCGTGAAATTTGCCCAGATCAAGAAAAGCCACGGCAACGTCATTCTGCTTCTCGATGAACCTGGGCTAACCCTGCACGGCACCGCTCAGAAAGACCTCTTGCGATACTTTGCAGAGCAGATCGCCCCCAAGCACCAGCTGATCTACTCGACCCACTCGCCCTTTCTTGTGCCGGCCGATGATCTTTCCAGCGTGAGGACCGTCGAGGACGTTGTGGTTCGGGATGATCGAGGCAGGAAGCAGTCCAAAGGTACCAAGGTTCGCTCAGATGTTCTGACGACTGATCCCCAGACAAACTTTCCGATTTTCGGCGCGATGGGCTTTGAAGTCACCCAGACACTGGTGATTGGAAAGAATACCCTGCTGGTCGAAGGACCAAGCGATATCCTTTATCTGCAAGCCGCATCGGCTGCCCTCAAGGCAGCAAAGCGCACACACCTTTCGGCCCATTGGGCGATCTGCCCATCCGGTGGCATCGATAAGGTGCTGCCTTTCGTGCGGCTGTTCTATGGGAACAAGCTGAACGTCGCTGTGCTTACGGACTTTGACCGAGGCCAAAAGCGAAAGCTCGAGGATCTTCACAAGTCGGCCCTGCTCGAAAACGAGCGGATCATCCTTGCCACTGAGATTGCGGGAAAAGACGAGGCCGACATTGAGGATTTCTTCGATCCTCGGTTATTCGTGGATTTGGTCAACAAGACCTATCAGCTCGGCAAGGCGCACCAGCTCACCGTGAAAAAGCTGATGGATGCGGACGCGACAACCGAGCGGCTGGTCAAGAAGGCCGAGGCCTATTTCCGTGTGCTGCCTCCGCAATGCCCCGAATTCAGCCACTTCGACCCGTCGGTGTATCTCTTGCAGCATCCTGAGCTTCTGAGCGGCACTGATGATCAAGTGGTGAAGACTCTCGAGCGGTTCGAGGCGGCGTTCGAGCGGATCAGCAAACTAATTTAAGGTTTGAGGCGTCAACTGGGGCAGCGCACGAAGGACTGCGTTCCACCCTGTAGGTTGATGGCTTCGATCAGCTCCGGGCCATCGTCTTGCAGTCCGAACGGGGCGACCGGGTGGCACGCCAGCTTCACCCCGGTTCCGAGCGGTGCAACGTCGTCCGAGCCTCCCAGCCACGCGTCGCGCTCGTCGGCATTCAGGATGACCGGCATCCGATGGTGAAGCCCGGCCATTGCCCCCGTCGCCTCCCGCGTCAGGATGGTGCAGGTCAGAAGATCGCGCCAGCGGCTCGCCAGCCCGGCCAGATAGAGGTTCGCCTCGTTTCCGGCGGGGTGGAAGAAATGCGGCTGGCGGGCGCCCCTGGGGCCGCTCCACTCGTAAAAACCGCCGACCGGCACAAGGCATCGGCCATGCCGCCAGACCTGCCGAAAGGCGGGCTTTTCGCGCGCATCCTCGATGCGGGCGTTGAACGTCGCGGCTTTCCACGCCTTCGGGCTGTCGCCCCCGAACCATGACGGGATGAGGCCCCATCTGGCCTCCATCGCGATCAGCGGAGATTTTGCGAGGATCACCACCGTCTCGGTCGGCTTGACATTGAACCGAGCCCCGAACGGATCGAGCTTGATCTGCGACATGTCCACTTCGGTGTTGCGCAGATTGGGATCGACGAACCGCCCGCACATTTTCCGTTCCCCGCGTGATGCCAGACCTCGGCTCAGGATGCGCACGGCCGGGGCCTGACGCGAATCAAATCCTGCCAAAAACCAGCGCGCAGGGGCGAGATTCTGGCCGTGATCAAGCAGCCTGCGCCTCGAATGCCAAAAGGCGCCGAAAGACACCTTCGCGAATCGCCAATGAAATAAAGTCAAGACCGAAACGGCCAATGATGACGATTTTTCCGGGGCGCATTTTTATGGGAAGTTAGGTGGCACCTGTCGATCCGTCGCCGGTCGGTCGGCCCTTCCTTTAATCGAGTAGAAGTAAGTAGGAAGGGACTTTTGGCAAGCCCCCATTTGGCGCCCGCAATTCAATAAATTCAGACCGTTGCGGATTTGCACAGACCCGAAAAATCGACAGGTTCGCCCCGTCGACCCCATTGTTCGGGCGACATTTCTGCCCTTATCTCATCGCCATGATGACCCAGAACACGCATATCACCCCCGCCGCCTCCCGGCTCATACGCTGATCCCTCCGGATCGGACGTGGGGTTTCGTGTCTCGCATCGATGCTCTCCTGACCGACTTCTCGCCCCGAATCACGCCCGTAAAATCGGACGTCGCGCGGCTTGAAACGGTCATCGAGAGGTTCTCTTGCCGCCCGAGCGCCGAAACTTTGTGAGGACCGTCCCGAAAGGGACCCGGAATTCGCAAGGTTTCAGCACCCCCTCCGACCCGGTTCAGACGCCGCGCAGCCCGCTTTCGGGGGCTGCCGGTCGTAGAGCGGGATCAGTCGGACACAAGACCTGAGGTGGCGAAAATGAACGGCGAAGCGAAAAACGAAGAAAAAGACGGAAAAGGCATCAAGTGCTTGTTTATTAACGATTTCTTCCGTTTTGAGCGCTCTCGCGCTATGACTCTGCCGGATCCTCGCCCCCATCCTGGAGATCGCAATGACCTGCACTTGAGCCCTGAAAACGAAAACGCCGGGATGTTGGCGCATCCCGACGTGGACGTGATGTGGAAGGCCGAAGCCCACCAGCATTGACGACTGGTTCATAGCATTTCCTGCGGCTCGCCGCAAGGAAACGCCCGGCTTCAGCCCTCCTCGAACCGGACCCTACGACAGCAAGAGAAGCATCGCTTCGGGCGCGTTTTTTCGCATGTCCGGAGGCTGGCCTCGTCATGCCTGTCGATCGGGTCCGCCTCCCACGGACCGCCCGACCCGGGCGGCTCTGCCCCGAAGAATGAGGACACCGGAAATGGCTGACAAAGACCAGACTGACAAACCCCTGAAGGACGAGATCCTGCCGCCCGAGGACACCGCCCCCTTGATCGCGCAAGAGACCGTCCAGACCGAGGAAACGGTCGAGGGCGAGCTCAGCCCGATGGGGGAGATCATCACGGAAATCACCGATTTGCTGGCCGCGCTGCCCGGCGACTGCGCCGAGATCAAGCATGGCATCGAGGAGTGCCTGATCGGCGTACATCTGGAATTCGAAGACGTGGTGTCCCGCGAGAGCATCGCCCGGCGTCAGATCGCCACCCTCAAGCGGAGCCTGCGCCAAGAGAAGGAGCAGGCGAAGCTCCTGCGCCACAAGATCTTCGTCGGCGGATCGGACAACAATTACCAGGACATCGAGGACGGCACCCTCGATCTGCCCGACGACGACATCGACGAGGAGGAAGAGACGCCGAAAGCGCGCAAGGGCAAGCAGAAGCGGAAAATGCCCAAGGACATCAAGACCATCGAGATCAAGCATTATCCGGAGCAGACGCACTGCCCCTGCGGGGGCGAGTTGAAGGAGATCGGCCACTGGATCTCCACCCTGCTCAGGGTCATCCCGGAGCATTACGTGTGGGAAAAGCACATCTACTTCCGCTGCGCCTGCAACCGCAGCGCCGCCTGCAAGGAGCACAAGCCCGTGTCCGCACATGCCGAGGGCTTCATCGGCCGGAGGCGCACGATCACGCCGAGGACCGTGGTCGAGGCGGTCTGCCAGAAATTTTACGAACACTCGACGCATTACCGCCAACGGCGTCGACTGGACAACGCCGGGTTCAACGTGGCGCGCCAGACGCTTAGCCGCAACGCGACCCACATCGCGGGCTTTCTGGAGCCGGTGTGCGATGAAATCTGGCGGCACGTGACCAGCGGGCATGCGGCGCACATGGACGAGACGCCGTTGCGCACCCAAGCCAAAGGGGGCTGCGAGACGACCTGGCTCTGGGGTCTGTGCCGCGATGAACGTGGCTGGAACAAAGAGGCCGAACCGGCGGTTTATTTCGAGCACGACGCCTCGCGTGGCGGGCATGTCGCGGAGCGCATGCTCGAGGGCGCGCTGATCGACACCCTCCAGATCGACGGCTGGAAGGCCTACAACCGGATCCGCCGGGTGCCGGGGCAGAACGACGGGGTGGAGATCGCGCGCTGCATGGCGCATGCGCGCCGCAAGTTCACCGACAGCCAAAAGGCCGCGCCGAGCACCCTTGCGAAGCGCGTGATCAAGGGGCTCAAGGCCGTCTATGAGGTCGAGGAACGGGTCTATGGCTGCCCGCCCGAGGAGCGCCAGGCGCTGCGCCTCGCCGAGGCGCTGCCGGTCCTCGAAAAGATCCGTGCGGACCTGCTGCGGGTCCAACCCGATCTGGCCAAGGGCAGCCTGAAGACTGCCGTCAATTACTTCCTGAGCGGCTGGGAGGATCTGACCCGGTACGTTTATGACGGTCGGCTCGCGATCGACAACAACCCCGTCGAACGCTGCATGCGCGGGATTGCCCTTTCGAAAAAGAACTCGCTCTTTGCCGGCAACCTCATGGCTGCGAAGAACTGGGCCATCTTCTATTCCTTGATCGAGACCGCGCGCCTGAACGGCGTCGACCCCTTCCGCTATCTGAGCTGGGTCATCGATCAGATCGAAAAGGGGCGTGAGCTGACCGATTACAGCCAGCTGATGCCCTGGCATTACAAGGCCGCCAACGAGGCCCCGTCGCAAGGCAAGGCGGCCTGACCTCGCTCCGGATCGCCGCTTTCTGGGCGGCGATCCCACCCCCGCGCCACGCGGATATCGTGTTTTGAGCCGGGCCCCGGGATCGGGGTACCGGCCAAAAGCCGTGCGCGCTGGCCTTCTGCAAGCCGATGCGCCGCGTTGCCCGTGCCTTCAGGCTCCAGAGCCCTTCGCACGCTCCCCGACACATTTGACCGCCGCCGCGCCCACCGCAGGGCCTCGCGTTCGAGGCGCACGCCGGTTGCGCTCATTTTCATTCCATTTTGCGCCCCGCAGGCAGGCCGACACGCCGTCCGGTCCGCGGGAACAGCACCGCCATCGCCCCATATGAGGGCCGAGGGGGGGCGGCATCCGCGTGGCGACAGCCCACGACACGGGTCTCGAGCCGACCGTAGCCGGTTCGCGCTCCCTAACTCCATCACATCCTGAGCGCCGCAGGCGGTCCGGCATGCCGTGGGGTCCGCAGGAGCATCATTGGCATCGCCCCGTATGAGAGCTGGGCGCGGTATCAGCGACCCGCGGCAGCAGTCCCGAACCCGGCGCTCAGCCGATCAGCGCCCACGTCCACCACCGTTCCGATCATCGCTCGATTCGACCCCAGGCGCGGAATTGCGCCAAGAATCTTTCCCCTCAGGGGCCGAAAATCGGGGTTTATCGGGCCGATGCACCGCTTACGGTCGTGCCGCCTTCGGGCCAGTGACGATCAGCGCCAAGGCGCGCAGGACAAGCGGGAAGGGTCGCTCGGGCAGCGCGGGCGGGCGTCGGGTGAACATTGGTGTGCCTCCGTTGATGGTAGAGGCTGACACAACGAGAACAGAACCGCCGGGGACGTCAACCGTGGTTGCGGCGATGGATATGCTTCCGTGGGAATCGCCGTTGCTCCGGCTGTGCCACTATGCGAGGCTGTCTTGTCACCGTAGTGCGGAAATTTCTAATGAACGCTTCCACCGAAAAAGAAACGCGCGGCGCATGGATAGTTCATCATGCACGAAAAATCACAATGGATGTAAGCGCCCCGGCTGAATATTCCGCGCTCGATGAGGCGGGGAAAGCCGCTGAACTGCTAATGCGACTGGGAGCGTCTGCCGAAAGCAACCTTACGACAGACGAAGTGAGCGCAATAGCCCGCGCTGCCAACCTAAACGCAAGGACCGAGCTCCCCCATTATCTGAATCTACTTAAGCAACGTCGGTTGATTGACACTTCCAATTCAGAAGTTCAGGTGCTTGGTGTGAACGCCCGGAGTGTTTTGCGGCACGCATCCGACATTTTTGAAGATGCGAACCCAAGCAATAGTGAAATTGCCGCTATTGAGCTGGGAGAGGTTGCTTCCCGTGCGCCGATATTGCGCTCGGACGCGGCGCAGTACTTTGGCGACACCTATAAGATGAAATCTGCCGATGCGTCAGAGTTTATCAGGCGAGCGGGTGAGATCGGCTTCGTTGATCAGGAGGGCGACGATCCCAGCAACGTCCTTTTGTTCAACGGTAATCTCTTCAAACGGGATAGTGTGGGAAAAGCGGCAAAGGTTCTGTCGTCGCTTGGTTCAGCGGAGCAGGCAAAGCTTGTGGAGTTGAACGGCCTGCTTAGTTCAAGCGGCTGCATGTTGGCATCAAGGTGTGAGAACATACTGGGCAACCAACTCTTTGAGAAACTCAAAGCCGCAGGAGTGCTTGAAGTTAACACCGTTGCCAACGAGCAGGGAGACCATGCGTTTGTCACGCTCCCGGGTGCCTTCCACAAATTCGTAAACCCCTTGATCGACGACAGCTTTGACATGGCAAAGGCGTTGGTTTCGGCGTTGGCGTATGGACTTCATCTTCGACCGTCTTCGCAGGGTCGAATTGTCAGTGTCGATTGGATTCTGGGCGCGCTTATCGCAGGGAGAACAATTGGCCCTGCGACAGCTATTGCGAACGACTACAGGATACTAGAGCAGAACCGGGTCGTTCAATTGATACCCGCACATAGTGGAATGTATCGGATGAAACTGCTCAAGCGGGAGGTTGGCGAGCTAGCACTCCAGGTACTCAAGCGGGGCGACGCAAACGCTGAAACTATCCAGACCCCGCCGAGCGCGCCAATCACTGGTTACGTTGGGCCGGAGCGCACGCGAGAGCAGGCGCGTAAACATCAGTCGAAGCCCAGTAGGCAGCAGACGCATGATATTCTTAGCGCCCTCCGGGGTGGACGGGGGCTGTGATGGGAGAGCGCAAGGACCAAAAGGGTTTCCGTCTGGAAGAACTTCTGAGAGCATATTTTATCCGAGCCGGGGTATATGCAGTGCGAGGTGTTCCGTTGAAGTTTGATGGCGATGATCTAACGGACATCGACATTTGGCTTTATGAGCGGCCCACTGGATCGTCGCGCCGAAGGCAGATCGTGGACGCGAAGTCCAAAACGAAACCAAAAGCTATCGAACGACTGCTCTGGACGAAAGGCCTCTTTGAATTACTTGACGTTGATGGAGCATACATCGCCACTACTGACACAAGGCCGCTTCTTAAGGACATGTCTCGACGGCTTGGTATCTCTGTTCTTGACGGATCCGACATTAAGCGCATGGCAGAAAGCGACAAGGTTGTGTTTCCTGACCGCCTTGCGGAAGAAGAAATAGACGATGCTATTCGTCGTCGGGACACTGATAGGAGGAATAAATACCTCCAAACGGGTTATTCAGATTTGAAGGGCGCACTGATCGACAATTTTGGTGGCGGCACAGCAAACCGGGCGCTTGAGCATGTCCATCGCTTCTCAAATGAGTTGGTCGCAAGCCATCCTAACTCCCCAAGTGCAGAAATTTGCCTGAGACTTACTTACATCGCTGCATCAATTTCGGCGATTGCGATTGATGCCGCATTGAGTAAGGTTTCGTTTAAGTCAACCGATGAGCGGCGACATGCCATAATCAATATAATCCGATATGGAGATGAGGACGAGGCCAGAGGCCTTGAGAAGGTGCGAATTGCTACCGCGCTAATAGAGAGATACGCGCCTAATGGAGGCGCGCTGTCTCAGACTGTGGCCCAAGCCGTCAGAAAAGACTATGCCAAGATACCGGCAGAGATTATCGCGGATCACGTTGTAGGCAATATCCGGGCAGATGGCCTATTTAGGATTGCACGGAGCCTCGATCTGCGTGCTTTCAATCGACAACTACTGGGCTTCGACGACTTGTCTCAAGAGGAAAAGGCATTCATCGGCGTCCTTGTGGATTTTGTAGATTGTGATCGCGCGGCCGTTGCGAAAAGCTGGACTCCCAAACCGTCTGTCAAGCCGGACGCCACAAAGTCAGGTATTGAGGTAGTGGACGAGTTGGGCCCCCTTTTCGACAATCGAAAAGGGGAGTGATCGCCTGCGCGGAGCGTTGTCAGCCCTCCGCCAGCCAAAGGCGTTTGCCCTCCTTGTAGAGCCGGATCACTGTCGAGGCGAGCGCATCACGGTCCCCCGCCATCCGCTCTTGGATATAGAGCTTTGCCGCAGCCGCAGGCCCGGTCACGTCGGGCCATGCCTCGCCGTCAATCCATTCCTGCATCGCGAGATAGACCACGATGGGCGAGTGTTCCGGCCATGCCTTCCCGTCGATGCCAAGTGCCGATGAGGCGTCCTCTCGGCTCAAGGCACCCTTTGGGCCAAGGTTCGATGCAATGTGCTTGGCGACCGCTTTGAGGTAGCCGATGACCCAGTCGGGCAGCGGTTCCTTGGCTGACCCGTAATCTGCGATGTACTTCCACGCGCTCAAGGCAAGATGCCGTCGGAAGCGTTCAGGTGGAACGCCGCCCGTCATGTCGTCCGATGATAACGGCCTTTCTGCTGCGCCTAGCTTGGCCAGTTCGTCCAGCCAATCGGGCGGCATGTTGGCAGGTTCTCGCCCGTCCCGTCCCATATCAAGTCCTTCTCCGTTCAAGGTAATTCTAGGAAGCCACGATGAACGTGGCGACTGAATGGCAAAATGGAAAGGATTCCCAGCCATGACTACTGAACTTGTTGCGTCAATCTTGACGACCGTTCCCGATGACTGTGGCGGCATGACCGACAGCATCGTTGACCCTGTGAAGGCCGAGATGGAGGCCTACGACCGTGACGTCAAGACCGCCGAACGCGTCCTGTTTGACATTCGAGCAGGTGGTGAGGTTGAGATCATGTATGACCCCATGACCGGCTGGGAAATGTCGGGGGAAGACGTTTCCGTCTACATGCCGCTGGAAACCGCCGAGCGGGCGGTGAACATGATCCTTCGGCGGCTCACCCGCCACTATCGTAAGTTGTCGGCTTTGCGCGGCAACCCGGACCTGTTCGACATGATGCAGCTTGAACCCAAGTGATCCATCAGCCGAGGGCTGGGCGGCGGGGCAACTCGTCGCCCGCTCTCGCTTTGCCGATAGCCCTCAATGGCTTGCCCAACGGCGACTGACCGTTTAAACGTCGCAGACGTGGCCCCTTAGCTCAGCTGGATAGAGCATCCGCCTTCTAAGCGGAATGTCGCACGTTCGAGTCGTGCAGGGGTCGCCAATTGCATCGCAATTGCATACCGTCAAAATCGGCCACTGAAAAAGCTTGCTTTACAAGCGGTTGGGGACGTAGACCAGTGACCTTCTAAGCAGCGGGTCGGGGGTTCGAGTCCTCCCGGGATCGCCACGCCTCAGAAACCACTTTGGTTCACAAGGGGTATTTCGCGTTTTTACAGGCAGATCGGAACGTTTTACAGAGTTCCGGTCTTGTTCTGTTCCGGTAACCGCTGCCCGGCGGTTGGCGGATTCGGTGTAGTGCTGCACCTCTGACAAGCTCTGATGCCCCGTCCAGGCGGCGATCTGATGCGTGGTCGCCCCGGCCTCGGCCAGCTGCTGCGCGCGGGATTTGCGCAGGCCGTGGGCGCTGCGGCCGGTGATTTGCGCCGATCTCGCGGCGTCGGCAATCACTGTCCCGAGAGCCTTGTGGGACCGCGTCCGCCCGCCATGCGTGGCGAGGAATGTCATGTGCCCGCCGAGGCAGGCGATCGCCGCGTGCATCGTGTCGCGGTCCTCGATCATCCCCTCAGCATAGGCAGGCAGTGGGCAGGCCCATGGCACAAAGGCCTCGTCGCCGGTTTTTTGCTGCCGGAACGCCAGCACCCCGTCGCGGCCGACCATGCCCGGGCCGATCCTGACCGCGTCCGAGATCCGCGCGCCAGTCCAGAACAGCAGCTCAAAGCAGGCGCGCGGCACGGTGCCGATCGACCAGCGCGCGCGGAACCGCTCAATCTCGGCGGCTGACCATGGCGGATGCCCATCTGTTTTCGGAGCTTTTGGTTTTATCACCGCGTGCGACGGATCGGATTTCAGCAGCCGCTTTTCGACGCCAAATTTGCAGACTGCCCGCCATGCTTTGAGGCGCGCGCCAGCGACGTTTGGCTTTAGAGGCGCGAGGTCGTCGGCAATGTCATCGGCGCGCAGGTGGCTGGCCAAGGCGTCCTCGGCCTGCTCGCGGATTGCCTCAATGTGGCGGCGCAGGGTCGCACGGTAGTTGGCTGAGTGGGCCAGGTAGGAGTCCGAGCGCAGATAGGCCTCGCAAAGCGCGGCGATGGTGCCGGTGGTAGCGCGAACCTGTTTTGGTGCCGCGGCGCGAGCGGCGGCATAGGCCGCCAAAAACTCTGGGTGGTCGAGCGGCAGATCGGGCAGTTTTACGCGCGGCTGGCCCGGGATGCGCAGGTAACGGTAGATCTTGCCTCCGGCGTGGACGGTCTGGATATGCTCCAGCGTCACCGTGCCCTCCCGAATTTTCCCGCGCATGTGTTGACGACCTCCGATTCGATCGCGTCGCCCTCAATGGGCAGCGCCGAGGCGAAGGCGTCAAGGTCGTAGCGATCATAAAGGCGCTTGGCGCCAAGGATCCGGCGCGGGATGTCGAGGCCGCGCAGTGTCGTCTGGCTGACGCCAAGATAGAGCGCGGCCTCTGGCGCGGGCAGCAGGCGCGGCACAAAATGGGGCTCGTGTTTACCCATCTGCGTCCCTTGTGATAGAATGCCGTTGCCCGGTCGCAGTGGGAGCCATGTCGGCACTGCGCTTTGCAGGTCGCACGTCAGTAATCCGCGCCTGCCGGGTCTCCAAATCAACCATCACGCACCCCCCGGCATCTCGTCGCAGGTGCGCCCGTCGAGCAGGCGACCAGCGGCGCGCTTGCCAATGCGGGCCATGCCGGGGCCAACCACAGGTCCGCCGTTAAATTTGTGCAGATAATTGTTCCCGATCCAGCGATGCGTCACCGCAATGCCGATTGCAGGTGCCCATTCCCCCCATTGCTTGAAGTGGAACGACACGCCCGCGCTTACGCACTGGTCGCGCAGGCTGCGCACCCAATCGGGGTGCATGGGCCGCGCGCGCGGGCCGCTTTCGCCGCCGACAATCACGAGGTCAAGCGCAACCTCATTGCCCTTTCCGGTGCCGTCACACCTCGGGCAGTCGACCAATCCGGTTTCAGGGTCTGTTGATCCGTCTGCGCAGTAGGGGCACGGCGCGCAGGAAAGACCATCCAGCGTCAGATCCACCGGCCCCAGCAGCGGCTCGGCCGAGACGAACCGCACCGCCGCCGGGGTGTCCAGCAAATGCGGAATGCGCGCAGGCGCATGATGCCGAGACCGAACTGATGCTGGAGCTTGAGCGCGAGGCTGCGGGGCATGTCCGCAACTGAGGCGCTGCCGCGCTTTGCCTGCCCGGACTGGTGGGAGCGGATGCAGCAGGGACTCCCACCGATGGCGTCCGTACCGGTCAACGAGGAGCGCGCGCAGAAGGTCGTGACGTTTTTCAACCGGCTGCGCCTGCCGGACGTTGCCGGGGCGCCTTCGCTGGCAGATGCTTGCGGAGACTGGTTTCGCGATATCCTGGTGGCGTTTCTGGCAAGCGAAGATCCGCAGACGCTGCAGCCGATTGTCTGGGAACTGCTGTGCGAGGTGCCCAAGAAGAACTCGAAGACGACCTATGCGGCGGCGCTGGGGTTGACGGCGCTTTACATGGAGGACGCGCCGAATCGGAAAATGCTTCTGGTCGGCCCGTCGCAGGCAATCGCCTGTCGCTGTTTTGACCAGGCGCGCGGGATGATCGATGTCGATGAGACGCTGAAGAAGATCTTCCACGTTCCGGACTCGGACACCGTGATCACCCGACGCAAGACCGGCACCAGCCTGGCGGTGAAGACTTTCGGCACCGCCATCGTGACCGGCGAAATCCCGGTGCTGACCATCATCGACGAGCTGCACGAGCTGGGGAAAGTGCCCCGCGCCGCGGCGGTGATGCAGCAGATCCGCGGCGGCGGGATCACCAAGCAGCGCGGCAAACTGCTGATGATCACGACGCAGAGCGACGAAAGCCCTGCCGGGGTCTGGCGCACCGAACTGGACAAGGCGCGCAAGATCCGCGATGGCCGCGCCGGACCGTCGCCCATCATGTTGCCGGTGCTGTACGAGTTTCCGCTGGAACTGCAGCACAAGCAGGAGTTCTGGCGCGACAAGCGCAACTGGGGTCTGGTGCTGCCGAACCTTGGCCTGTCGATCGACCCGCAGGCGCTGGCCGACGATTACGACAACAACGGCAAGGCGACGAAGCACGCCGAACAGATCTGGGCGAGCCAGCATCTGAACATCGAAATCGGTGTCGGGCTTTCGGCCGGATGGCTGGGGGCGCAATACTGGGAAGGCTGCGTCGAAACCGATCTGACGCTGGACGAGCTGATCGAGCGATCAGAGGTCGCGGTGCAGGGCATCGACGGCGGCGGGCTGGATGACCTTTTTGCCGAGGCGGTGATCGGCCGGTGCCGTGAGACGGGCCACTGGCTGCACTAGGCGCGGGCTTTTGCGCATCCGGAGGTGTTCAAGGAGCGGCCCGAAATCGCCCCGCGGCTTTTGAATTTCGTCGAAGACGGCGATTTGATCGAGCTGGGTGATGACGACACCTCAGGCGATGTGCGCCGCGTGGCGGAAACGGCAGCGCGCCTGTCGGCGGCAGGGCTGCTGCCGCAACAGGGCGCGATCGGCGTCGACACGACGAACAGCGCCGCGATTCAGTTCCAGATGTTCGGGGCCGGGATCACTTATGAGCAGCTGGTGATCGTCGGTCAGGACTGGCGCCTGTCGCCCGCGATCTGGGGGCTGGAGCGGATGCTGAAGCAAGGCACGTTTCGGCACTGCGGGCAACCGCTGATGGCCTGGGCGGCTGGGAATGCAAAGCCAGAGATCAAGGGGTCTGCGGTGCGGATCACCAAGGAAATCGCGGGCAAGGCGAAGATCGACCCGCTGATGGCGACCTTCAATGCGATCATGCTGATGCTGCGCGATCCGGTGGCCGCCGGGCCGCAGGAATTTGAATATACGGGGATGTAACCATGGGGCTTATGCGCTACTTTCGGACCGGTGCTGCCGCCCCGGCCCCGGTGGCCGCGCGCGTGGAGCCGCCTCTGGTTGCCTCGGCCCCGGCCGTGCAAAGCGAATCGCAATGGCGCGGTTTTTCGGTTGGCAGCGGGGTCAGCAAGGCCGGTGTGCGGGTTGATGAGCGCACGGCGCTGACGATACCGGCGACGCTGCAGGCGCTGCGCATCATCAGCGGGGTGTTTGCGATGGCGCCCCTGCACATGTATGGGCGCACCCCGGAAGGGCGCACGCGGCTGGATGATCACCCGGCGGAAATCCTGCTGGCCGAGCGGCCGAATGCGCACCAGTCGCCGTTTGCGCTGTTTGAGCTGATCATGTCGGATCTGCTGCTGGCGGGAAACTTTTACGCCTATGTCTCGCTGAATGCCCGCGGGGAGCCCGTTGCGCTGACCCGGCTGCGGCCCGGTTCGGTGGTCGTGGCGGAGTATTTCGACCGGGCCGAAGGCCAAATCCTGTTTTACGATGCCACGCTGCCGGACGGATCGCGCGAGCGGTTTGCGGCGCGCAACATCTGGCATATCGCGGGTCTGTCGCGGGATGGGCTGATCGGCCTCAACCCGGTGCAATATGCCCGCGAGGCCCTGGGCGGGGCGTTGGCGACGTCTGAACATGCGCATCGGTTCTGGTCGCGCGGCGGAAAACCGTCCACCGTCTTGACCACCGAACAGAAAGTGAGCCCTGAAGACAAGACCCGCATCCGCGCTGACTGGGAGCGGTTGCATGCGGGCTTGGAGGGGAGCGCCACCGCTGTTCTGGACCAGGACCTGAAGGCCGCGTTTCTGTCCCACAACTTCAAGGACAGCCAGTTCCTCGAGACGCGGCAGTTTCAGGTGGTGGATCTGGCGCGCATCTGGGGTGTGCCGCCGCATCTGATCTTCGAGCTGTCGAAGGCGACGTTTTCAAACATCGAGCAGCAGAGCCTTGAATTCGTGACCTATCACCTGGGCCCGCATTTCGCGCGGGTGGCGGGGGCGGCAACGCGGCAATTCGGCGGGAACGGCACCTATTTCGAGCATCTGACCGATGCGCTGGTACGCGGCGATCTGAAAAGCCGGATGGAGGCCTATTGGCTGCAACGGCAGATGGGCATGGTCAACGCCAATGACCTGCTGCGGCGCGAAAACCAGAACAACCTGCCGGGCGAGGCAGGAACCGAATACTGGCGCCCGGCGAACATGGCGCTGGCAGGTCAGCCGGTGACCCCGGCGCAAAATCAGGGGGCAAGCGATGCGCAATGAGGCAGCGGCGCTGATCGCGGCAATCCGGGCGCAGCCCTGGGCGATCATGCCGGAATATCTCGAGGCGATCGAGGCAATCGCGGTGCGGGCGCTGGCCGCCGATGTGCTGCAGCTGCTGGCCCGTGACGGGCATGCCGAGCGGATGCCTGCCAATCTTGAGGCGGTGGCGGCCGTCGGCACGCGGCTGGACGGGTCGCGGGGCAGCACGATCCGCAACGGCAATGCCGTGGTGCCGATGATCGGCACGATTTTTCCGCGGGCGTCAATGATCAACGCCTCGACCGGCGGCACGTCGCTGGACGCGCTGATGCACGATGTGCGCGTGGCCGAGGCCAGTGCCGATGTCGAGCGGATCGTGATGGTGATCGACAGCCCTGGCGGCGTGGTGTCGGACGTTGGCGCCGCGGCGGACATGCTGCGCGCCATCACAAAACCGATCACCGCTCATGTCGCGGGCATGGGGGCATCGCTGGCCTATTGGCTTGGATCGCAGGCGGCAGAGCTTGTTCTTGACCGTGCCGCCTCCGTTGGCTCGATCGGGGTTGTTGCCACAACGACGCGGCAAGAAGGCGCGGATGCCCGCCTTGGTTCACGGGCTTGAAGTGGTCCACCGCCACGGCATCCTCGATCTCGCCACGCCGCGCGCAGATCTCGCACAGCGGCGTCTCGGCAAGCTTGGCCTCTCTCAGCCTTGCCCACTTCGAGGTGTTGTAGGGCCAATGAGCCATCAGCGCAGTCCCACCACGTCGAGACGATGGGACACGAACCGCAGCGTCACCCGAGTTTCGACAGCATCGCCGGGAGCGGGCGGCATGCGGTAGGTCCATGCGCCAGATCAGGGCCAATTCGGGGGCAGCATTCGCAAGCACTCTCGCGCGGGTCTTCGTCAGCACAGTGGGCGGCAGCGGGTCGCGTTTCTCCGACGCCTTCTGTCCCTGTCCCTTCGCCACCCGCGCCACAGGCAAGCGGCTGAACGGGTTCGGCATCGTGTCGGGCATCCCGAATTCGACCTTGGCGAAGTTGATGACGGCGGACAGGATCGACAATTCCCGCGACACCGTTGCCGCGCTGACCTTGCCTCCGGCCCCTCGGCCTGTCGCCTTCACCCGGTCAAGCATGTGATCGCGGACGGCGCGGGCATCTTCGCGGGTGATTGCGGTCAACAGCGGATCGCGCCCGATGGCAGCGATTGCCGCCTCCACAACGCGGGTTGCAAGCCCCGTGACGCGGCTGTCCGTCTCCGGGCTGTCCGCTTTCAGATGCTCTTTCAGATAGAGCCGCAGGGCGTCCCCCAAGGTGGGCTCCGGGGGCCTGTAGCGTTCCGGCCCAAGGCGCAGAAGGTTGACCGTGTGGCGGTCCACCGGGGGCGCTCCGACAGGCTCATAGCCTTCCTGCGGGAAGCTATCGGCCAGAGAATCGGCGGCAAGCTCTAGGACCTCCTCCGTCGCCCCGCGCGCCACCAGATCAGCCCGACGCCGCAACGCCTCGGCATAGGCTTCGCGCTCCGACGCACTCGGCCCCGACGCAGCCACGGCCCCGGCCATCCTTTTCTTCGCAGCATCAATCACGCGCTCCACTTGGGCGTGATACTGCGGATAGGCGGCAAGGGCTTCCTTCTGAGAATCGCCCAGCTTGCGCTTGAATTCGCGCTTGGTGATAACCTCGGAAACGTCCTTGGGAACCCTGCGGCGGTATTGCCAGCTTCCCGATTTGGTTTGCTCAACGTGCTTCAAGACAAGTCCCATGTGTGCCCCGTGCGTGCTTGAATGTGCACCGGAAGGGACGCAAGGGCCAGAAGATATTGAGAAATTTGACCCGGATAGGGGTCAGATGGAGCGGGTGACGGGAATCGAACCCGTGTCTCTAGCTTGGAAGGCTAGGGTCTTACCATTACACAACACCCGCGCTCTGCGCCTCTTACAACCCGCAGTCGCGGCTGGCAAGAGCCGGGACACAGCCGGACCCCGCGACAGCCCCGAAGCCGCGCCCTGCTCCGGCCCGCCCTCCGCCGCGCGGCCGCGTTAATAAATCGTTAATTTTTCATTAACCAAATTATGGTCCCTTTCCAGCGAGGGGAAATGTCCCCGCCTCGGCCGAGCAGGGCACTGGGGGTCATCTATGCTCACTGCACCGGATTTCGGAGGCGCTGCCGGAGAAGCCGCAACCGAGACCTGCGACGGCCCACCGCCGCCGGTGACGATCGATTTCGACGCCGCGGGCCGGATCATCGCGCTGGCCGATCCCGCCGGGCTGCTGAACCTTGCCGACCCGGCTGCGGGCGCGGCGCTGGCGGATCTTTTCGCCCCCGCCGACCGGAGACGCCTTGCGACCTGGCTTGCCTCGGAGGCGACGGCCACGACATTGCGCCTCGGGGTTGCGCGCGGCCGCAGGCCCGCCCTGCCCTGCCATGTCACCCTGTTGCGCCCGGGTCCGGCCCAGCCCGGCCGCGCCGTCCTGACCGAGGCGGCAAGCGCCGAGGCGCTCGCCCGCAGTCGGGCCGAACGCGACGAGATCTCCCGTTATCTGGACCAGACCCTGCTGGGCACCTGGGCCTGGAACCTGCAGACCGGCGCCACCCGGATGAACGACCGATGGGCCGCGATCCTCGGCTATCGGCCGACCGATCTGGCCTCCCGGGGTCGCGACACCGGCCCCGACGCTGGCCCCGACACTGGCCTCGACACCTGGCGACGGCTTTGCCATCCCGACGATCTGATCCGGGCGCAACAGGAATTGCAGCGCCATCTGGCCGGCGAGACCCCGTGGTATGACGTCGAGGCGCGGATGCGCCACCGCGACGGCCGCTGGATCTGGGTGCGCGATGTCGGGCGGTTGCAGCTGCGCGATGCGCAGGGGCGGCCGGAATGGATTTATGGCGTGCGCCGCGACATCGACGCGACCAAGGCGCGCGAGGGCCAGCTGCGCCGGGTGCAGGGGCTTTTGGAAAAGGCCGGGGCGCTGGCGGGCTTCGGCTGCTGGGAACTCGACCTGCGCAGCGAGGAAATCTACTGGTCCGACGAGACCTGCCGGATCCATGGCATGCCGCCCGGCACGGTGCCGCCGCTGGACAGCGCGATCGACTTCTATGCCCCCGAGGCCCGCCCGGTGGTCACGGCCGCGGTGGCGGCGGCGATGCGCGACGGCACCTCCTGGCAGTACGAGCTGCCGCTGATCCGCGCCGACGGCACCCGGATCTGGGTGCTGTCGCTGGGCGAGGCGCAGTTCGAAGACGGCCAGCCGGTGCGCATCTGCGGCGCCTTCCAGGACATCACCGCCCGCAAGGAAACGGAAAAACGGCTGGCCGAGGCGGCCGAGGCGGCGCGGATCGCGCGCGACCGGCTGAACACGCTGGCCGACAAGGCGCCGGGGGCGCTGTTCGAACACCGCGAACATCCCTCGGGCCGGATCGACCTGCCCTATTTCAGCGCCCGGCTGCCCGATCTGCTGGGCGTCAGCCGTGCCGCGATCGAGGCTGACGGCGCCGCCGCCGCCGCCAATATCCACCCCGAAGATGCGCCGATCCTGACCGCCGCGATCCGGACCTCGCGCGAAAACCTGGCGCCGCTCGTCGTCGTCTACCGGCTCGTGCATCCGCAAAAGGGCCTGCGGCGGATGCAGCTGTCCTCGATGCCGGTGCGCCAGGCCGATGGCGCGGTGATCTGGTACGGTTCGGTGCTGGACGTGACCGAGCAAAGCGCGATGCAGGCGCGGCTGGCCGAAACGCTCGAGGAGCTGCGGCTGGCGCATGAACGGCTCGACACGATCGCGCAGAACGTGCCGGGGGCACTGTTCGAGATGCAGCGCCTCGGCGACGTCGTGTCCTTCCCCTATTTCACGCACAAATTCGCCGAGCTTCTGGGCGTCACCGAGGAAGACATGCTGACGGGCGGTCCGGCGGTGTTCCGCAACATCCCGCCCGCGGAATTCGATGCGGTCTTCGACGCCTTCTGGTGCGCGCGCGAGACGCTGTCGCAGGTCGAGGCGCGGCACCGGGTGCTTTTGCCCGACGGCAGCACGCGCTGGATCAACCTCTGGGCCTCGCCCTCGGTGCAGGCCGATGGCCGGGTGCGCTGGTTCGGCAAGGCGCTCGACATCACCGAGCGGCTGGAGATGGAGGCCCGGGCCAGCGCCGACGCCGAGGAGATCCGGCAGGCGCATGCGCGCATCGCCTCGATCCTCGACATCGTGCCGGTGGGGCTGTTCGAATACCGCCGCCACCCCGACGGACGGGCCGATTTCCCCTATACGAGCGGCCGGTTCAGCGAACTTGTGGGCCTGGACCGCGCCGCGATCGACCGGCTCGGCGGCGGCCTGCTGGCGCGGGTCGTGCCCGAGGATCGCGCCGCGATGGAGGAGATGACGCGACACAGCGCGGAAAGCCTGACGCCCTGGCGGATGCGGTTCCGCTTCCTTCATCCCGAGCGCGGGCAGATCTGGCTGATGGCGGCCTCGCTGCCCGAGGCGAAGCCCGACGGCACGCTGGTCTGGACCGGCGCGCTTTACGACGCCACCCCCGACGTGCTGCGCGAGGCCGAGCTGGAACGCGCCTATGCGCTGGCCGAACGGATGCGCGGCGAAAACGAGCATCTGGCGCTGCATGACGGGCTGACGCGGCTGCCGAACCGGCGCTATTTCGACCGCCACATCGAGGCCCGGCTGCGCGCGGCGGGCGGCGGCGGGCCGCGCGATTGCGTGCTGATCCAGATCGATCTCGATCATTTCAAGCAGATCAACGACACGCTGGGCCACGAGGCAGGCGATCGGGTGCTGCTGCGGGTCGCCGATCTGATGCGCAGCACCCTGCAGGCGGATGATTTCGCTGCCCGGCTTGGCGGTGACGAATTCTGCCTGCTGCTCGCCCCCGGCAGCACCGAGGTGCGGGCCCGCACCGTGCTGGAACGGCTGCGCAAGGGGCTCGACGAGCCCTTGCGCTACCGCGGCCATCCCTGCCGGATCAGCGCCTCCTTTGGCGTGGTGATCGCGAAGAACATCACCGATCTGGCCGAAGAGTTGCAGCTTTACGCCGATGCGGCGCTCTATCGGGCGAAGGCGGCGGGGCGCAACCGGGTCGAGATCTTCGACCATGCGATGGCCGAGCAGATGCATCTGGACCGGCTGATGGCGGCGCAGTTCAGCGCCGCCTTCGAGCGGGACGAATTCGAACCCTGGTTTCAGCCGCAGGTCCGGGCGCAGGATCTGCGGCTCGCCGGGGTCGAGGTTCTGGTGCGCTGGCGCAACCCCGAGCGCGGCCTGCTGACGCCGGACGCCTTTTTGCGGGTGGCGCGTGATCTGCGCATCGTCGCAGAGATCGACCGGGTGATGATGGAGAAGACCGCGACGGTGCTGGAGCGGCTCGAGGCGACGGGGATCGTGCTGCCGCGGATCAGCTTCAACGTCTGCACCGGGCGGCTGCGCGATCCGGCCCTGCCCGCGGCGGTGCGGAGGGTCGGGCGCGGCCGCACCCGGGTGGCGCTGGAACTGATCGAGACCGGCGACTGGCAGGAGGAGGGGCGCAACCTCAGGGACACGCTGACACGGCTGCGCGCCGAGGGGATCGAGATCGAGATCGACGATTTCGGCTCGGGGCAGACTTCGATCCTCGGGCTGATGGAAATCCGGCCCGCGGCGCTGAAGATCGACCGGCGCATCGTGGCGGCGCTGCGCCGCGACACGCATGAGGCCGATCTGGTGCGGCAGATCGTGCAGATCGCCCGCACCCTTGGCGTCGCCACCGTCGCCGAGGGGGTGGAAACCATGGCCCAGGCCGAGACGCTGCGGCTGATGGGCTGCGACATCCTGCAGGGCTATCTGTTCGCGCCGCCGCTCGAGGAAGCGGCCTTTCGCGACTATCTGGCCCGACAACTTGCCCCCGCCTTCGACGCTCCGGCGTAAGCGGCGCCGGAGGCCGTCGGCGCCGGGTCAGGCGGCGCGGCCCCGCAGCGCCGCCTGATCGTTCTTGTCGGTGCGGAACTGCGCCACATTGGCCACCAGCGCATCGGCCTCGATCCGCAGGGCGCCCAGCGCGGCATTGGTTTCCTCGAACATTGCCGCATTCTGCTGCGTCACCCGGTCGAGTTCGGTCGTCGCCTTGGAAATCTCGGCGATGCCGACCTCGGTCTCGCCCACGGCCCCGGCGATATGCTCGATCCGGTCCAGCGCCTCGCGGATCGTGCCGACGATCTGCCCCAGCGCCCCCGCGGTCTGATCGACCATCTCGACGCCGCGGCCGACATCCTGCGTCGCCGTGCCGATGATCTGCGCGATCTCGCGCGAGGCTTCGGAGGAGCGCTGCGCCAGCGCCCGCACCTCGGAGGCGACGACGGCAAAGCCGCGCCCGCTCTCGCCCGCCCGCGCCGCCTCGACGCCCGCGTTCAGCGCCAGAAGATTGGTCTGGAAGGCGATGTCGTCGATCACCTGCAACACCCCGGCGATGCGTTCGGAAGACTGGCGGATGCTGTCCATCGCCTCCATCGCCTGGGAGGCGATGCCATTGCCGGTCTCGGCCCGGCGCGAAATCTCGCGCATGCGGTTCTTGGCATCATTGGCGATCCCCGCCATCGAGCCGATCGAGCCCGACATCTCTTCCAGCGCCGAGGCGGTCTGTTCCAGCATCGCCGCATTCTGCTCGCTGCGCCGCGCCAGATCGTTGGCGGCGGTGCTGATCTCGCTGCTCGATCCGTCGATCGTCACCGAGGCCGCCTCGATCGCCAGCACCGTCCGGGCGATGCTGTCCTTCGCCGCCCGCACCGACCGCGCCATCTCGCCGAAAACGCCGACAAAGCCGTCGCGGATCCGATAGGTCAGATCCCCCTCGGCCAGATGACGCAGCGCGGTGTTGACCTCGGCGATCCCGGCGTCGGTGATCTCGCCGATCCGGTTCAACCCGGCGCAGATCTGAGCCAGGATGCCCTCCTTGTCGTCAAGCGGGATCCGGCGCGAGAAATCGCCCTCGGCACAGGCCGTCACCACAGCGGAAATCTCGGCGGCGATCTGCCGGTCGCGCTCGGCGGCAAGCCGCGCCGCCTCGGCCTCGCGCGCCAGCCGCGCTTCCTTGCCGGCCCGCGCGGCGGCCTCGCGTTGCGCCTCGGCCTGGCGATGCGCCTCTCGGTCTTCCTCGGCCTTGCGGGCGATCTCCCGGCCCTCAAGGATGCTGACCCGGAAACTGTCGAGCGCGCGGCCCATCTGCGCCGTCTCGCGCAGGCGCGGCTCCGGCAGATCCGCCTCCAGCTGCCCCCCCGCCATCGCATCGGCCGCCCGCACCAGCGCGCCCACATCCGCCTCGGTCCGCAGCACCGACCGCGTCCCGGTCAGCATCGACAGCAGCAGCGCCCCGGCAATGATCGCGCCATAACCGAGAAAGCCGATCAGCGCCATCTGCGCCCGGTCCGCCGCCGCCGCGGCGATATGCGTGCCGATCTCGATCTCGAGCTGTTTCATCGCCTCGATCCGCGTCGTGCTGGTGGCGAAGAAGGCCTCTCCGGTGACGCCACCGGCATCCTGCGTCTCGGGGAAGCGGAAGGCGATCTCGCGCATCCGCGCAAGCTCGACCGAAGCGGGCAGCTCGTTCAGCCGTGTCACCGTCGTCCGGTCCTCGTCGGTGGCGAAAGCGGCGAAGAACTGCAGGGCCTGATCCTGCTGCGCCACCATCGCGCGCATCTTCAGCAGCACCGCCGTGTCGAAGACACCCTTGCGGAACGCCCCCGCGCCCAGCGCGCGTTCAAGCCCGGCGCGTTCCTTCGCCGTCATGAAGGCGGCATAGGAGGTGATCCGGGCATTGACCTCGGCATCGGCGCTGGCACCGGCCACCACCTCGACCAGCTGCAGCACGTCGTCATTCATTTCGGTGTAATAGCCGATCGCTTCGGGCGCGGGGATCGTGCGGGCATCGACCGCGGTGCGCAGACCGGCGCTATTCTCGAAATCGCCGCGCAGCTCCTCGATCAGCGCGCCCACCTGCGGCGGCAACCGGTCCAGCCCGATCGTCTCGGCCCGCGTGATCAGCGCGGCCCGCGCGGCATCGGTCTGCCCCCGCTGCGCCGTCAGCTTGTCGGGCACCGCCGTCTCCTGGCCGTTCAGAAACAGGCTCGTCAGACCGCGTTCAAGCGCGTGGTCATGCGCCACCGCCGCGGCCGTCTCGGCCAGGGCCATCAGCCGCTGCACCTGCCGGGCATCGCCAAGCGCCGTCCAGCGTTCCACGATCAGGAAGACCCCGAAGAGCAGCGCCAGAAAGGCAGGCATGCCCAGCGTCATCACCATCACGCGCCGCAAGGAGTTCCGGGGCAGCGAAGTCCGGGCCGGCGAAGTCTGGGCCAGAGAAGTCCGGGGCAGCGAAGTCTGGGGAAGAGTTTTTTCCGACATCTGAACGCATCCATTTGCAACCTCCGCGAGCGTGCCGGGGGTTTCCTAACGCTTTGCGAATCCCGCCCCGCCGCAAGGCCCCGCAAGGCCGAAATGCCAATTTTTCTTCGTTAAAATGCAACGAACCCCGGCCGAGAGGGGCATTTCCGGAAGCCCCACTGCACATCTTTTGCGCGAGCCGTCGCCTGCGCGCGAAAACTGCCAAGTTGACAGATGGTCGCGGTTCCCCATTCATGTCGGAACAAAGATATCGATCCGACTCACTTTTCACGACGCCAAGGAGCGTCCTTTCATGAATTGGAAGCCCCCTTCATCCCCCGCAGCGAACCCGGCGGCCCGCCTTTCGCCGTCCGTCGGGCCGCGTCCGAAGATCTCGGAGACCGTCAACAACCCGATGGCCGAGATCGAGACGCGCCTGTGCGCGCTGGAAGCGGCGCTGTCGCAGCCCGCGGCGGCGCAGGCCGAGCTGCGCGCGGCGCTCGACCGGCTGCGGGTGAGCTGCGCGGAACAGGCGGCGGCGCTGGAGCTTGCGCTGCACCACCCGGTCGAGCAGATGCATCTGCCGGGCGAATTGCTGCGCCTTCTGCCGGTGCCGGTGCTGCAGCTGACCCATGCGCTGCGCGTCGTCGATGCGAATGCGGCGGCGCGGGCGCTGCTGGGCGATGGCGGCCCCGGCGGGCGTTCGGGCGTGTTGCGGGCGGTGCTGTCGCGCAGTCAGGCGCGGGCGCTGACCCAGGCGCTGGATGCGGCCTTCCTGCGGCCCGACACCGCGCCCGCGGCGCCCGCGGTGACGCTGCGGATCGGACGGGCCGACGGGCGGCGGCAAAGCTTTCACGCTCATGTCATCGCCGCGCCCGGCAAGCTCGAGGCAGAGCGTGCGACCTGGTGGCTGGTGCTGTTTCCGCTCGAAGCCGGAACGTCGGCCGGCAATCCCGAATTGTTGCGCCTGCTGATCGAGAGCACGATCGACCCGGTGGCGCTGACCGACACCGATGGCCGGGTGGTGATCGCCAACAAGGCCTATGCCCAGCCCTTCGGCCGCATCCCCGCCGAGATCGAGGGGCGGCGGCGGTCGCAGTTCATGGACGAGAAGCTGGCCCGCCATCTGAACGGGCTGGAGACCGGGGTGATCGCGAAGCGCACGGCGCTGATCGTCGAGGAGACGGTGCTGCGTCCGACCCGGGCCCATGATGGCCAGCCCGGCACACCACGCCCGGCGCATCTGCTGACCGAACGCCGCCCGGTCTTCGACGACGACGGCGCGGTGATCGGCGTCTTCACTCGCGCCCGCGACGTCACCGAGGAATTGCGCACCCGCGAGGTGGAAGGGCTGGCCGACAGGGTCTTCGAACAATCCTCGGATGCGATCGTGATCACCGATCCGGAGCTGCGGGTGATGCGGGTCAATCCGGCTTTCGAGCGGATGAGCGGCCTCGCCCCCGGCGCCAACCCGGAGCTGCGGCTGGATGCGCTGGTGACGCCGCGCACCGGCACGCGCTGGATCATGGCCGGGATGTCCGAGACCGATTCCTGGCTGCGGCAGGTGCTCGCGCGCGCCGAGGGCGCCTGGCAGGGCGAGGTGGCGCTGCACAGCCACGACGACCGCCAGCTGACCTGCTGGGCGCGGATCACCCGGCTGACCGATGCGTCGGGCACCAATCTGGGCCATGTGGCGATGCTGGCCGATCTGACGCTTCTGCGCCAGACCCAGGCCGACAACCAGCGCATGGCGCAGTTCGACCAGCTGACCGGCCTTGCCAACCGCCGCCTGCTGGCGGAGCGGATCGACGACTGGATCGGCTTCGCCTCGCGCGCGGGGCAAAGTTTCGCGCTGATGTATCTGGATCTGAACAAGTTCAAGTCGGTGAACGACTCGCTTGGCCACGAGACCGGGGATCTGCTGCTGACGGTGATCGCCGACCGGTTGCGCGCGGCGCTGACCGAGGGCGAGCTGGCGGCGCGGATCGGCGGCGATGAATTCGTGGTGCTGATCGGCCATGCCGACGAGGCGGCGGCGCAGCGCCGCGCGGGCGAATTGCTCGACCATCTGGCGCGGCCGCTCGATCTGCCGGGGCTGCACAATTACCGGCCCTCGGCCTCGGCGGGGATCGCCTGCTATGGCCGCCATGGCGACAGCCGCGACGCGTTGTTGCGCAACTCCGATCTGGCGATGTATGCGGCGAAATCCGACCGCCGGGCGGTGATGGTCTACGAGCCCTCGATGGGGGCCGAGGCGCTGCGCGAGCTGGAAACCCGGGTGGCGCTGGTCAGCGCGCTGGAAAACGACGAATTCGAGCTGCATTTCCAGCCGATCTTCGCGCTCGATGACAAGCGCCCGCGCGGCTGCGAGGCGCTGGTGCGCTGGAACCGGCCCGGGCACGGGCTGGTGATGCCGGGCGCGTTCCTGCCGGTGGCCGCCAAGGCCGGGCTGATGCCGGCGATCGACCGGATGGTGCTGCGCCGCGCGGTGGCGGTGCAGGCGCGCTGGCGCTGGGCGGGGCTTGTCCATGCCGACTGGACGCTGTCGATCAATCAGACCGCCTCCAGCCTTGCGGCGCAGGACTGGGCCGAGGTGCTCGAGGCGGCGCTGGTGCGGGTGGGCTGGAAGACCTCGGACGATGTGGCGCCGCCCTTCGGGCTGCAGATCGAACTGACCGAGGATCAGCTGGCCGTCGACATTCCCGGCGCGATGGAGGCGCTGCAGCGGCTGCGCAAGATGGGAATCGCGCTGGCGATCGACGATTTCGGCACCGGCTATTCCAGCCTGACCTATCTGCGCCGGATGCCGGTGACGACGCTGAAGATCGACGCCAGTTTCGTGCGCGGCATCGAGGCCGACGGCGACGCCCGCCAGATCGTCGAGGCGATCATCGGTCTGGCGAAGAAATTCGGCTTCGTCGCGCTGGCCGAGGGGATCGAATCCGAGGCGGCGCTGCAGACGCTGATCGAGCTGGGTTGCGATTACGGGCAGGGCTATCTGTTCGAGAGGCCGCTGCCGCAATCCGCCTTCGAGGCGCGGTTCTTCGGCTGCGAGCCTGCGCAGGTGCCCAACCTAGATGTCGCGCTGCACGCGCGCCCCTGACGGCAGGGGCGCCCCGAAGCCGCGGCGCAAGGGCCGATTTCGGGCGGTGACAGTCGGTCCGCGGCACCAGGGACACCGGTCAAAACGCGCGGGACGCAAACCGGAACCGGTTTGCCTTTTCCGTTTCCACGGCTCTGTTGCACAAATCCGGTGACGGTCGGACACCGCCTTTCCCGGGACAAACCTGTCGTGCGACCTCTGTGACGGCTGCGCCGAGGGCAATGAACCGGTTGAGGAATGCGCCATTGTCGCGCCCCGGGGCCGATCGCCGCGCGCCGCCGTTACCGGATGTAAAATCCGCGCAGGGATCCTCTCTCCCGTGCAATCACAGGAGATCGTCATGACCCATCGCATATCGCCTGCCCCCGGCCGCCTGCCCCCTGCCCCGGAGCGGCTGTGATGTTGGGTCTTGGCCTCGGCGGGCTTGGGCTCGCGGCAGCGGCGCGGGCGCAGGGCTTTGATCCGTCCGGCCTGTTCGCCTCGGGCGAAATCGGCTGGGTCGAGCCGATGATCCCCGGCGTGACGCTGTTTCAGGATGCGGCCGGGACGATCCCGGTCACCGCGGCGGGGCAGCCGGTGGGGCTGTCGAAATTCACCGCGGGCGGGCAGATCGGTTTCGTGCAGGCGACGGCGGCCAATCGCCCGATCTATCAGCTCGATGCGCAGGGCCGCGGCTGTCTGGCCCATAACGGGCTCAACCAGTGGATGGCGGCGGCCGCGATCGCCTGGGGGTCGGACGAGGCCACGATCTGCGCGGGGGTGCGCAAGCTGTCGGATGCGGCCCAGGGCGTCGTGTTCGAGACGGGCACAAACTCTGGCGG
>NZ_QKZO01000003.1:321036-411314 GCF_003254295.1 Rhodobacter capsulatus | reverse complement strand
CCCGATCTGATCCAATGGGCGCCGGGCCTGCCGAAGACGCGCTCTGGCAAGATCATGCGCCGCATCCTGCGCAAGATCGCCGAGAATGATTACGGCGCCTTGGGCGACATCTCCACCCTCGCCGATCCCGCCGTGGTGCAGGACCTCATCGACAACCGGATGAACAGGGCGTGAGCATGGACACCGCCGAAACCGCGCAGGCCCGACTGGCTGCCTGTCACGCGCAGACGGCACCGCTCATTGCCCATTACCGGGCGCTGGGCGTCTTGCAGAGGGTCGATGCGATGCAAGGCATCGACGCCGTTGCACAGGAGCTTGGGTCGATCGTCTCGCGCGTGTCGGCCTGAAGGGGAGGGGCGGGCCCCGGAACGGGGTCTCGTCTGGAGACAACAACAGGGAGTAACGCTTATGGCGGACAATTCTTCGTCCAATGCCTACTGGAAAGCGAACGTCCGGATCATCCTGATTTCTTTGGCGATCTGGTTTGCGTGTTCGTTCGGGATGGGCATCATTCTGCGGCCTGCGCTGTCGGGGATCCATATCGGCGGCGCCGATCTGGGCTTCTGGATGGCCCATAACGGCTCGATCTACGTGTTCCTCGGGCTGATCTTCACCTATGCGGTGCTGATGAACCGGCTCGACCGCGAACATGGCGTGGAAGAATAAGGGAGCGCGGGAGCAATGGATCAATTCACCCTCAACCTGATCGTGGTTGGCATCACCTTTGCCATCTACATCGGGATCGCGATCTGGGCCCGGGCGGGCTCGACCGCGGAATTCTATGCTGCGGGGCAGGGCGTTCACCCGGTGCTCAACGGCATGGCGACGGGCGCCGACTGGATGTCGGCCGCCTCCTTCATCTCGATGGCCGGGATCATCGCCTTTGGCGGCTATGCCACCGGCGCCTATCTGATGGGCTGGACCGGCGGCTATGTGCTGCTGGCGCTGCTGCTTGCCCCCTATCTGCGCAAGTTCGGCAAGTTCACCGTGCCGGAGTTCATCGGCGACCGGTTCTATTCCGGCGGCGCGCGGCTTCTGGCGGTGATCTGTCTGATCGTCATTTCGGTGACCTATGTGATCGGGCAGATGCGCGGCGTGGGCGTGACCTTCTCGCGCTTCCTCGAAGTCTCGACCGACATGGGGCTTTACATCGGCGCGGCGATCGTCTTCGCCTATGCGGTGTTCGGCGGCATGAAGGGCATCACCTATACCCAGGTGGCGCAATATGTCGTGCTGATCATCGCCTATACGATCCCGGCGCTGTTCATCTCGTTCAACCTGACCGGCAACCCGATCCCGCAGCTGGGCCTGATCGGCGGCTATGCGCCCTCGGGCGGGGATGTGGCTTTCCTGGCGAAACTTGATGCCGTCGTCACCGAACTGGGCTTCAAGGCCTATACGGCCGACAGCTCGAACTACTTCGACATGTTCCTGTTCACCATGTCGCTGATGATCGGCACCGCCGGTCTGCCGCACGTGATCATCCGCTTCTTCACCGTGCCGAAAGTGGCCGATGCCCGGTCCTCGGCCGGTTGGGCGCTGGTCTTCATCGCGCTTTTGTACACCGTGGCCCCGGCCGTCGGCTCGATGGCGCGTCTGAACCTGACCACCTCGATGTGGCCCGCGGCGGTGACCGGCAATGCCTTTGACGGCCCGGCCGTCTCGCGTGCCGACATCGACAGCAAGCCCGAGCTCGAGTGGGTGAAGAACTGGGAGAAAACCGGTCTTCTGGCGATGAAGGATCTGAACGGCGACGGTCTGATCCAATATGTCAGCGAACCGGCCAAGCTGGCCGCCAACACCAAGGCGATGGACGAGGCGGCGAAAGCCAAGGATGAGGCGAAGCTTGCCGCCCTGACCACCGAGCGCGAGGGCCTTCTGGCCACCGAGCAACTGGCCAAGACCGGCAAGACCTTTGCCGAACTCGGCCTCAAGGGCAACGAAGTCGTCAAGGTCGACAATGACATCATGGTGCTTGCGAACCCGGAAATCGCCAACCTGCCGGGCTGGGTGATCGCCCTTGTGGCCGCCGGTGCGCTGGCTGCCGCGCTTTCGACCGCGGCGGGTCTGCTGCTGGCGATCTCCTCGGCGATCTCGCACGACCTGATCAAGGGCTCGATCAATCCGAACATCTCGGAAAAGGGCGAGCTTCTGGCGGCGCGGATCGCCATGGGCGGCGCCATCGTGGTGGCGACCTATCTTGGCCTCAACCCGCCCGGCTTTGCCGCGCAGGTGGTGGCGCTGGCCTTCGGTCTGGCCGCGGCGACGATCTTCCCGGTGCTGATGATGGGCATCTTCTCGAAGCGCGTGAACAAGGAAGGCGCGATCGCGGGGATGCTGGTGGGGCTGGTCTTCACCGCCGTCTACATCTTCATCTACAAGGGCTGGTTCTTCATCCCGGGCACCAACAACCTGCCCGACACCCCGGCCAATTACATGTTCGGCATCTCGCCGCTGTCGATCGGCACCGTGGGCGCGGTGATGAACTTCCTGACCGCCTTCGTCGTCTCGGCCATCACCAAGGCCCCGCCGCAATCGGTCATCGACCTGGTCGAATCGATCCGCGTGCCCAAGGGCGCGGGCAAGGCCACGCATCACTGACAGGATCGGGCGGGGCCCCGGCCTCGCCCCTCCGAAATCCGCTGCCTTCGCGTCCGCGCGAAGGCAGTTTCCCAAAAAGGGCTCAGGACATGGAAACCGACCAAAAGGCGATCACGGCCTTTCTTGAAACCGTCCATCCCTACGATACCCTGCCGCGTGACGAGCTGGCCGATGTGGCCCGTTCCTTCCGCCGCATGGAATTCCGCCCCGAGGCGCTGATCTATGTCTATCAGACGCCGCTGGGCGGGCTTTATCTGGTCAAGCAGGGCGCGGTCGAGATCACCGACGGCAATGGCGGGCTGGTTTCGCTTCTGGGGCCGCGCAACTCCTTTGGCGAACGCGGGCTGATGCGCGACGGGCTGGCGGCAACCCAGGCCAAGGCCACCGAGCAGACGATCTGTCTGGTTCTGCCCACCCCCACCTTCAAGCGGCTGATCGAGACCTATCCGGCCTTTGAACGCTTCTTCAACAGAAAGCGCGGCGAGAAGGTCTCGACCGAGATCGCGACGCAGAAAGTGGCCGATCTGATCGCCCGAAAGCCGCTGTCCTGCGGCCCCGACACCTCGGTCGTTGCCGCCGCCAAGATGATGCGCGACGCGCATGTGTCCTCGCTGGGCGTCGTGGCCGAGGCGGAGCGGCTGTTGGGCATCGTCACCCAGCGCGATCTGTCGAACAAGGTTCTGGCCGGGGAATTGCCGGGCAGCACGCCGGTGGCCAGCGTGATGACCCCGGATCCGGTCAGCCTGCCGCCCGATGCGCTTGGCTCGGACATTCTCAACATCATGCTGGAACGCCGCATCGGCCATCTGCCGATCACCGCGGAGGGCCGTTTCGTCGGCATGATCACGCAAACCGACCTGACGCGGTTTCAGGCGGTCTCCTCGGCGGTGCTGATCCGCGACGTGGTCTCGGCCGAAACCGTGGCCGATCTTGCCCAGGTGGCCGGGCGCATTCCGCAACTGCTGGTGCAGCTTGTGGGCGGCCATCATGCCCATGACGTGATCACCCGGATGATCACCGATATTGCCGATGCCGTCACCCGCCGTCTTCTGGTGATGGCCGAACACGAGCTTGGCCCGCCGCCGGTGCCCTATCTGTGGCTGGCCTGCGGCTCGCAGGGGCGGCAGGAACAGACCGGGGTCTCGGATCAGGACAATTGCCTGATCGTCGAGGATGCCGCCACGGCCGAGGACATGGGCTATTTCCGCGCGCTGGCAAAGATCGTCTCGGACGGGCTCGATGCTTGCGGCTATGTCTATTGCCCCGGCGACATGATGGCCACGGCCGAACGCTGGTGCCAGCCCGCCCGGGTCTGGCGCGACTATTTCACCGGCTGGATCGCCAAGCCCAGCCCCGAGGCGCAGATGCTCGCCTCGGTCATGTTCGACCTGCGCCCGATCGGCGGCGGCGGCATCGCGATGTTCGAAGCGCTGCAGGCGGAAACGCTGGAGCTGACGGCGAAGAATTCGATCTTCGTCGCCCATATGATCGCCAATTCGCTCAAGCACACGCCGCCCTTGGGCCTGTTGCGCGGCTTCGCCACGATCCGCTCGGGCGAGCATCGCAACCACATCGACATGAAGATGAACGGGGTGGTGCCGGTGGCCGATCTGGCGCGCATCTATGCGTTGCAGGGCCGCCTGGCCCCGGTCAATACCCGTGCCCGGCTGAAGGCCGCCGAAGAGGCGGGGGTGATCTCGCCCTCGGGGGCGCGCGATCTGATCGAGGCCTATGACCTGATCGCGGCGATGCGGCTTGACAATCAGGTGACGCTGATCAAATCCGGCCGTGCGCCCGACAATTTTCTCGCCCCCTCGGATCTGAGCGATTTCGAACGCGCCCATCTGCGCGACGCCTTCGTGGTGGTGCGCACGATGCAATCGGCGGTGGGGCACAACAAGGCGGTGGTAAGCTGATGTCGAACGATCTGATCACGATGCTGGCGGCGGGGCTTTTTGCCGCCATCGTGCTTTATGCCGCCCGCCATGCGACGCAAAAGCTGCTCCGCCGCAGCCTGCCGACATGGCTGACCCCGGCGGCGGCGGGGCTGGCGATGATCCTGGCGACGGTCTGGGGCGAATACCGCTGGTTTGCCGATGCCAGCGCCCGGCTGCCTGAAACCGCGCAGGTGATCTCGGCCAATGCCGCCTCCGAGCCGTGGCGGCCCTGGACCTATCTCTGGCCGGTGACGACGCGCTTTGTCGCGCTGGACGGTGCCAACCGCGCCCGCCCGGCGCCCGGCGTGGTGGCGACGAACCTTTATCTCGTGGCGCGCTGGCAGCCGGTGCAGCCGGTCACCGTGGCCTATGATTGTGTCGGGGGCCGTCAGGCCGTTCTGGGCGGCGAGGCGGCGGTGACCGCCGATGGCTCGCTGACATCGGGGGCGTGGAGCGCGGCGCCCGAGGGGGATGCAGGGCTGAAGGCCGCCTGCGCAGGAGGATGAGATGAACCACGATGCCGCCGGGCGGGATCGCAAGCGCCGCGTGCTGATTGTCGAGGACGAGGACAATATCGCCATCGCGCTGGATTACCTGCTGGGCCGCGAGGGGCTGGAGCGGGTGCGCATCGCCACCGGGCTGGGCGCGGTGAAGCGCATCCGCGACGACCGCCCCGATCTGGTGCTTCTGGACGTGATGCTGCCCGAGGTGTCGGGCTATGAAATCTGCCAGGAGGTGCGGGCCGATCACAGCCTGTCCGCGGTGCGGATCGTGATGATGACGGCGCGCGGCTCGGCGCTGGAGCGGCGCAAGGCGCTGGCTCTGGGTGCCGACGGCTTCATCGCCAAACCCTTCGAGCTGAAGGAGTTGCGCGACGAGCTGCACCGGCTTCTCGATGGCGGGGGGCTGTGATGCCGCTCACCCGTCTCAGCCTGCGCTTGCGCATCTTCCTGTTTTTCGCGGCGCTTGCGCTGGGCAATCTGGTGGCCCTTGTCGCGGGGCTGGTCTTCGGCTTCGAAAAGCTCGGCCACTCCGAGGCGCTGGATGGCTTCGTGATCGGCGGCGTGGTGGCGGGTCTTGTCATCACCGGGCTGATCGTCTCGGTCTGGTATCTGTTCGATGAAAACCTGGCCAAGCCGATCGAGCGTCTGGCGGGCCATATCCGCGCCCGCACCCATACCGCGATCGACACCGAGCTGGACCAGACCGCGGGCCGCTATCTGGGCGATCTGGCGCCCGCCGCCGCCGCGATCACCCAGCATCTGAACGAGACCCGCTCGGCGCTGACGGAATCGGTGCAGCGCGAGACGATCCGGCTGGCGCAGGAAAAGGAGCGGCTGGAGGCGCTTTTGTCCGACGTGCCGGTGGGGGTTCTGCTGTGTTCGGCGACGCATCAGCTGGTCTTTTACAATGGTCAGGCGGTCGATCTGCTGGGGGGGGCGCATGCGCCGGGGTTGGACCGGCGGGTCTTCGACTATCTCAACCGCGCGCCGATCCTGCATGCCTATGAGCGGCTCCTGCAGGCGACCGACCCCGATGCCGCCTCGGATCTGCTCTGCGCCACCACCGCCGATGGCCGGACGCTGGCGGCACGGATGCGGCTGATTTCCGAGGGCGAGGACCATGCGGTGACGCGCAAGGCAGGCTATGTGCTGACGCTGCGCGACGTTTCGGCCGACATGCTGGCCCATGCCGGGCGCGAGGCGCTGATGGACGAGTTGTTCGACCGCATCCGCCGCCCCGCCGCCGCGTTGCAATCGCTGATCGGCGTGCTGATTGCCGACGATGGCCCGACCGAGCCGCAGGCCCGCGCGCAATTGCGCGGCGCGGCGCAGTCCGAGGCGGGCCATCTGGCCCAGGCGATCCACACCCTGTTCGAGCGCCACGAGGCGATGCGGGCAGATTGGTGGCCGCTGGCGATGATCCGCGCCTCGGATTTCGGCGAGGCGGTCAAGGCGCGGGTTGCCGCCGAGGGGGCGGGCGATCTGCTGGCGGTGTCGGCGCCCTTGATGCTGCGCATCGAGGGCTTCGAGATGGTGGCGCTGATCGCGACGCTGGTGGCGCGTCTTGGCCCGGGGCGCGGCGACAAGCGGCTGGAGATCCTCGAAGAGGGGGCAGGCGCGCTGATCGCGCTGGAATGGCAGGGCGAGGCGGTGGCGATCGCCGAGCTGGAGGCCTGGCTTTCCGCCCCGCTCGATGTCGGGATGGCGGATGTGACGGGGCGGCGCGTGCTGGCGGCCCATGCTGCCGACATCTGGCCCGAGCGGCTGCACGACGGCCGCCACCGGCTTTGCCTGCCGCTGCGCGAGGCGCGGCGGATCGGCAACGGCCCGCGTCCGGTGGCGCGCAAGGTGGTCTATGATTTCGACCTTCTGGGCCGCGAGAAGGAAAACGAAATCGCCCATACCCCGCTGGAAAAGCTGACTTTCGTGGTCTTTGACACGGAAACCACCGGGCTTTTGCCGACCGAGGGCGACGAGATCGTGCAGATCGCCGCGGTGCGGATCGTCAACGGGCGGCGGGTGGCGAGCGAGGTCTTCGACACGCTGGTCAATCCGGGGCGGCGCATCCCCGCGGTCTCGACCGCGGTGCATGGCATCACCGATGCGATGGTGGCCGATGCCCCCGACATCATCGAGGTCGGGCGCCGGTTTCACAAATTCGCCGAAGGGGCGGTGCTGGTGGCGCATAACGCGCCCTTCGATCTGGAATTCCTGCGCCGCAAGGAATTGCTGATCGGGCTCAATTTCGACCATCCGGTGCTGGATACGGTGCTGCTCTCGGCGGTGGTCTTCGGGCAATCCGAGGTGCACAGCCTTGACGCGCTGACGCATCGGCTGGGCATCACCATTCCCGAAGAGGCCCGCCATACCGCGATCGGCGACACGGTGGCGACGGCGGAGGCCTTCCTGCGGCTGCTGCCCTCGCTCAAGTCGCGCGGCCTGACCACCTTTGGCGCCGTGGTGGCCGAGGTGCGCAAGCACGGCCGGTTGCTCAGGGACGCGAACGGCTGAGCTCTTCGGCAAGGCGGTCCCGAGCGGCCCGGGACCGGATTTTCTTCGTTCTGGACCTGCACCGGTTTTGTTCCGGTCTTCTGAGAGCAATGCTCGCCCAAAGGAGATCGACCATGGCCGCGAAACGCCGTGAAGAGTTCAAGCGAGATGCAGTGCGCATCGCACAAACCAGTGGCCTGACCCGCCGTCAGGTCGCGTCTGATCATGGGATCGGGCATTCGACGCTTGGCAAATGGATCCAGGCCTTTTCGGGAGACACCAAAGCCCCGGCGCAAGACGCCGAGCTTCTTCGCGAGAATGAACGGCTTCGTAAGCCCGTTTCGCCGCGACTTGTGCACCCGCACCTGCGCGAAAGCGGCGATCCGAGGGTCGCTGTTGCCGGACGCATCACGCAGCTCGTCAAGCCACGCCTTCTCGTTCGCAGTTACGGGCGAGCCGAAGATCTCGATGATCGCCTTCGCCGCCGTCACCCCCACCGCCTGCTCGAGCGAGATCCGCATCAGATACGCCGGATCGACCTCGAGCGCCTTGGCCAGCGAGGGCACCCGGTCGAGTGGTAACTTGCTTTTGCCGGACTTCAGGATCGAGATGAAGTTCGCGTTCTGAAACCCTGCCTCGGCGGCGATCTCGTTCTGGGTCTTGCGATGGGCGAGGTCGTTCACCCGGTCGGTGATGAGCTTGGCGACTTCGCTGGTCTTGAAAGGGGTTGTCATGGTGTTTTCGTCTCGCTTTTGTTGCTGATAAGACGACCGTAACGAGGTGAGTTGAGCGCGTCGGGTGGGAGTTGTGCGCGTAAGACCGGGATCTGAGCGAGAACCGAAGTCCTAGAAAAAGCGCGTGGTGGTGATGGGGATGCAGCCGGTGCCAGCCGGTCAGGGGCGACTGAACCCTCCGGTCCCGGTGGAACGATCTGCGCCGAGCTCGGGAATGCCACATTAACGCAGCGCCAAGGTTCTGGGCGCAAAATGACTTTGAAACACGGGTCGCGGCGCTTATATTGGTTGAGTGCGGATGATCTTGAGCCATCCGGGGATGACATGACCATCAATGTGAACGACTATCCGCAGTTGCGCCAGCTGTGCTGGAACCGGCCCGACCGTGCTGTCGTGGACGGGCGGACCGCGCTTGCGCTTTATGAGCGCAACTGGCGGTTCGTCGATCATGATGCTTTCACCCCGCGCGAACAGGAGCTTCTGGATCGCCTCGTTGCCGACTATGGCAACGGGCACCTGATGGTCGCCTGATGGCTGCGTCGAAGGTGGCGGAACTCTTCACGCGCCGTCATCACAACGACATCCTTCATGTTCTGCGCTGCCTGAACGGCGACTTTCTGCGCGATGCCGAGTGCTACTTCGGTGGCGGCACGGCGATCGTGCTCGAGCTTGGTGAATATCGCGAGAGCGTGGACATCGACTTCCTCTGCGCCTCGCAGGAGGGGTATCGCAAGCTGCGTCAGGCGCTTTGGGGGCGGTCGGACCTTGCGGGCTATCTGCGTCCGGGGGCGGAGTTGGCGCTTTTGCGCGATGTCCGGATGGACCAATACGGCATCCGAACCCTGATCAGTGTGGGCGATGTCGCGATAAAGTTCGAAATCGTCCGCGAGGCGCGGATCGGGCTGACCGGAGAGATCGACGCGCGCTACGGTGTTCCGGTTCTCTCCCGTGATCACATGTTCGCCGAGAAACTTCTGGCAAACGCGGATCGCTGGAATGACACAGGGGTGCTCAGTCGCGACATCCTCGATCTGTCGATGATGATGTCTCGGTGGGGGGCTGTTCCCGAGGCAGCCTGGGCGCTCGCCGAGGGTGCTTATGGCGACACCGTGCGCAAGTCCTACGACAAGGCGGTCGAGCGCATCCGCAAACCCGAGTGGTTGCGAAAGTGCATGCACGACATGGCGATGGACCCTAACCTCGAGACGGAGATCCTGGCGGTGCATGGCGGTCCTGTGTCTCCGGTCTGAGGCATGCGCAAGCTCCCCAGCGCGTCACTGGCTGAACTTGCGATGTCTTCAGCCAAGGAAGCGCCAAGACGCTCTCTCAACGAGTGCCAACTGGATGAGGCGAGTTCTATGCAAAAAATGCAAACAACTCACGGGTGACCCGGGGTGATCTGCAACTCGGCTGGCGCGTGCGCCAGACTCACGCAGCGAGTCGCTGGCTGCGTCCGTAGCGTCGTCAGCTAGGGGTGTCGCCGAATGCGCGCGAGATTCACCAGTGACTCGCTCCGTGGCTCTGGCGGTGCACCGCGCGTGGTATCCGCACTTGTTGCAACCGAAGTCCTAGGAGCTCAGATTTGTCGCGATGGGGATGCAGCCGGTGACAGCTGGTCAGGGGTGACTGAACCCTCCGGTACCGGTCGACATGGCGGTTGCCGGACGTTCCTTGCTTGGCTTATGATGTGCGGAGAAGGCAAAAGGCGGCTTGTGAGGCCACCACACCGCATCTGCAGAAAGCTACGACTGCCGCCAAGAATACTCGTTATGCACAATCCGCATACCTCGAGCCACAGCCGTCACCCAGCGGTTCACACTTGCTGCCACGCGACTTTCAGGACGCAGTCATTGGTTCCCAGGTTCGTTTTCAGTTACAATGCTTCTCGATTTAATCCGAAATAGTGAGGTGGACCAATGCGATTCATTCTGCTGGGAGCTGGTGCATCGAAGAGTTATGACGCGTCTCCAACCGGGCAAAGGATGCCAATCGCTAGGGACTTTTTCTCCACCTTCTTCAAATTGAATGCGGCAACCAACCCATGGGTTTTACGTGACGGATTAATACATTACCTTCAGTCTGAGAAAGGCATCATGGACACTGATGCCTTTCTCGCGGCATGAGTTGATATTGAAGAGATACACAGCGAGATCGCCGGTAGACTCGAGAGCGTCGCAAGAGAAGCCGATGGCATTGATCGTATAAGTCTTTCAAAGCCATACAATCAATTGATGTTTCTTTTTGCGACCACACTTAATGAGATTGCCAACGGACCAGTCTCGCAAAGTCACATCGACCTTGCGAACTATCTTAAACCAGAAGATGTCGTCCTGACATTTAACTGGGATACTCTTGTGGATCTTGCGATGATGGAGGCGACTGAATGGGTGTCGGATAGCGGATATGGAATTAAACCGCATCGAATATTCCGCGATGGATGGGTTGACCTAATAGAGAAGTCTTCGGCGAACGCATTAATAAAGCTCCATGGCTCAGTGAACTGGTTGACCGCTCACCCGGTATACGATGGAGAGGAACTGGTTCTGACCCACGCGCTTCCTGCGGATTCGCTTTTTGTCTATGAATATGCCACGCGTCCTTACGCGACACATGCAGGCAGATATACAGGTGGCTACGCTAAAATGACTTACGGCTACTATCCGCCCAATCTGACCGATATACCGGGTCGCTCGGCTCCGGAAGGCTACGTTATTGTTAAGGTTCAATCAGAAATGTCTTGGATGCCTAAGGGGCAGTCGGGGGAACAGGGTATTGTTTCGATGCCTTTAATTATCCCGCCAGTCAAGACGAAGAGCTATCAGTTTTTTGGGACCTTGTTTGAGAGACTTTGACGAAAAGCCAGCGACGCCTTGGAGAGTTGCGATGAGGTGATCATCATTGGCTATTCGTTCCCTAGGACTGATTTGAAAAGCTTAGACTTATTTAGGGAGGCTTTTCTTCGACGAAAGTCTATCCCTCGCGTCACGATCATTGACCCTAGCCCGAGTCGCCCCAAAGATGTTTTTCAAGTAGATTTTGGAATTCCAGAAAGTCGCTTGAATGTAATCGCGAGTCCTTTCTTGGGTGCTGAAACGATTGCCCAATTCTCGGCGGCAAATGAGTAGGACGCCGCCGCGCGCCGATATAAGGGCACTTCGAAAAATTGCCCTGACCTTGCCGCCGGGATAGAAAGCGGAGGGCTTGCGGCGGCTGGGGTTTGACGATGGCGCAGATGGGTTTCTTTGATCTTTCAGACCGCTACGCGAGCCTTGATGCGAAGCGTGACCCTCTGGTCGAGATCGACGCCCTCGTCCCTTGGGAGGAATTCCGCCCGGTTCTGGAGCGGGTCTGGCGCAAGCCCGAGGCGGCGCGCAAATCGCGGGCCGGGCGCAAGCCGATGGATGCGGTGGTGATGTTCAAGACGCTGGTGCTGGGGGCGCTCTACAACCTGTCCGACGATCAGATCGAATATCAGGTGCGCGACCGGCTTTCGTTCATGCGTTTCCTTGGCCTTGGGCTGCAGGACCGTGTGCCGGACGCCAAGACCGTCTGGCTCTACCGCGAGGGACTGGCGCAGGCGGGTGTGGTCGAGGCGCTTTTCCGGCAATTCGACGGCTATCTGGCGCGGCAGGGCTACATCGCGCGCGGCGGGCAGATCCTGGATGCGTCAATCGTTCCAGTCCCGCGCAACCATAATACGCGCGAGGAAAACAAGGCGATCAAGGCCGGCGAAATGCCCGAGGGCTGGGCCGACAAGCCCGCTAACTGTGCAAGAGGAAGGGCGCGAATTGGCTAAGTTATGGTGCTGCAAGAGAGGATTGAATTCGGCGATTTTCCTCATGACATATTGATTTATATGGTTAATTTTGGGGCGGCGTCAAGCGCGGTGTAGAACCTCGGTGTGAACAGCATCTTATTAACGCAACTAGCCGCCTCTAACCCCCATTTCAGTCATGAGTTTGAACACCCCCCACATCGCCTTGAGCGTCGTCGAGTGTTCGCTGATGAAAATGAACCGCCCGGTTTCAAGCCCCTTAAAAACACGGAAGGTATTTTTGGAGGCGCCGAAGAACGTCTTTCCTGCTCTAACCTTTAAAACTCGGCACTCAACGGCATCGCCGTCTCTAGATTGAAAGGTGAATGGCACCCAACCCGCGACCACGGCGAACTTCCAGCTTTCTCGACGATCCTCTTCCGTCATTCCGGGCAGCGACCAAGCAATCGCGGTCGGTAGGATTGCCAAGCCATCTCCCCGCCATTGCTGTATCGCAGCTGAGATGCCCGCGAGCTCCAGTTTGTCGAAAGAAACTTGCTCAGCGCTCGAAATGATTTCGTCGAAAGACTCAAGCTGAGTGCGAATAAAGTCTTCCAGCTGCTCCTCAAATCCGCGAAAAATTTCCCGTTCCTCCGATGATGCCGATCTATATGCAGAAATTACTTCCTTCTCCGGCACAATCAAGATCGAAATTTAGGCGGAAAATCTGAAGCGCCAGTTCTTGACCGCTCCCGCCGCTCTGGCCCCCCCCCGGTGGGGGCCGCGTTTGCTTGAGCTTTCCCGGTCAATGACGCTCGCCTGAACTGTCGGCCTGATCGAACCTGCTAGGTCTTCTCCACAAAGCTTGTCTCGCAGGGCATGGTCTAGCGAGACGTCTCAGTGTCGCTCGCATTGCGTCCCATAGAAGTGGTTATTGACATTTGGGGCAGGTCGGGCGAGAACGTCTAAGACATTGTGAGACGAATTGGAGGCGCCCATGCTGATCGGCTATGCCAGAACCTCGACCCTCGACCAGAAAGCCGGGCTCGACGCCCAGCGGCGCGATCTTGAGGCTGTCGGTTGCGAGAGGATCTTTGTTGAACAGGTTTCCTCGGTGGACGTCGTGAGCCGCGCTCAACTGGCCGAGGCGCTGACCTTCGCGCGGGAAGGGGATACGCTCGTTGTCACCAAACTTGACCGTCTGGCGCGCTCGGTGGCGCATCTGGTGGGCATTCTGGGGCAGCTTGAGGAGAAGGGCGTGGCGCTGCGCATCTTGTCCATGGGGATCGACACCGCGACGCCCACCGGCAAGCTGATGTTGACGATCCTCGGCGGCGTGGCCGAGTTCGAGCGCGAGATCATGCTGGAGCGCCAGCGCGAGGGGATCGCCAAAGCGAAGGCCGAGGGAAAATACAAGGGCCGCGCCCCGACCGCCCGCGCCAAGGCCGAAGAGGTGCTGCGGCTGCACGCGGAAGGCATCGGCGGCACCGAGATCGCCAAGCGTTTGGGAATCGGTCGGGCCAGTGTCTACCGCATCATTGGCGACGGGATCGCGGCGGAAGCAACGTCCGAGGCGTGAGCGACAGGCCGGGCTTGGGCACAAATCCGGTCACAAAGGCAGAGGGGGGAGCGCCAACCCCATGATGCCAAAGAGCTATCCCGGCTTTCGCATTAGATTTTCAACTTTGCGCGTCAACGTAATGATTTCGTTTGAAAATAGTTCTTGCGCGATCGCGAATCCTGAGTCATAAATACTATCCTTGGGCTTATTCTGCCCGGCGAACCCCCACGGCCCCCTCCGTCAGGAACAGGCCGACCGCAAGGACCGAACCGCAACCAGCCCTGCCCATCGCGCAGCGGCTCTTCCCGTAGCCAGCCTGATTTCCGGGCAATGCTGCGGCCCTCGGCACTGCTTCAAACTCCCCATCGCCCGCCGGGTTTCCCGCGTCGGGCACCGCTCTTTCCGCCGTCATGGCGGCCGAGGTCGGCCCGGATGGCTGGCGCGTCTGACCCACGTCACGGGGCCACCGCACGATAGACGGAGGTGGATGCCTCTGGCCCGATGGTCGCAATCCAATGCGTGAAGGGCAAGCCGCGAAAGCGGTTTCAGCGAGGTCCGGGACTGATGCCGTCCCGCTGATGATGCTCCGGCAGGGGCGAAACCACCGTCGAGCGCGCCTGATGTGCCGCGTCCTCCTCAGCACAGGAGGCACATCATGAAACGCACATCCCAAACCCGCCACAATCGCATCACCAACCGTCCCTGTCTCTCCGGGGGCGGCTACAAATCCAAGGAGATCAACCTGAACCAAGATACCACCTCTGACACCCGCGCTTGCGAGGCCATGCCATGACCGCCCGCATCTGCGCCGTTCCCCACTGCGGCAGCCCCGCCGCATCCGACTATTCTCCCCATTGTCGCCGCCATAAAAGCACGCTCAGGCGGCACGGTGCGCCCGATCAGAGCGGCGTCACCAAGACCGAACTGGCCCCCTATCTCGCGCGGATCGGGGCGCGGATCGCCAAGAACCCCGACAACGAGACCTGGCCCCTGCTGGAGGCCGCTTGGGCCAACATCGTCACCGAGGCCGAGGCTACCGCCAGCCGCCGCATCGGTAACCGCTACGCCCGCAACGCCGCAAACGAGATCGTCGGCATCGCCCAAGACGTGGCGCCCGGCACGGTGGTCGCAACGGTGCTGGCGATGGTGCTGATGTGGCACGACCGGCCGCTGCGGTTTCGCACCGACGACGCCCTGCGCGTTCAGATCGCGCGCCGGGTGCGAGCCTTGTCGGGCCGCCATGTCGGGCTGCGCTACGATCACCGGACGGGCCAGCAAATTCGCGTCTATCGCGAAATGACGCCGAAGGCGGCGGCCCTCCTCGGGCGCCAACTGATGCTGGCCTTCGGGGCTACGGGGCTGCATCTCGCGGCTCTGGACGAGCGCGACCGCAAGGCCGCGACCGAGACGAAACAGCGGCTCGCCACCGCGATTTCCAACCTGCAATGAAGGACGAACCTTTGAACCAAGCAATGACTGCGGCTCTGCCGCCCGTGCCCACCTGCATCGTGATCTACACCGGCAGTTCGTGGCAGACTCAACTCGGAGTCGGCGGTTACGCCGCGATCCTGTGCCGCTACCGCGACGGCAAGATTGAGAAGCGGCGGCCTGTTACCGGTGGCGCGGTGGAGACCTCGAACATTCAAATGGAAATGAGTGCCGTGATTGACGCCTTGAAACAGATCAGGCGCGACGAAACTGCTCCGATCTTCGTCTTCACCTGTAACGACCTGATTATGAAAGGCATGACCGAGTGGCTGCCCGGTTGGGTTGCCAAGGGCTGGCGCAACGGCAAAGGCAAGCGCGTCGAAAATGTCGATCTTTGGCAAGAAATCGTTCAGTTGTGCGAGGGGCTGAGCGTCACCTTCCGATGGGCGCGCAACCAGCCCGGCAATCCGATGAACGACGAGGTCGCACGGGTTGCCACGAAGGAATGCGACAAGTGGGTGCGCCAGCACTGCCGCGAACTGTTTGGCGACGCGGCCTGAGGACACGGTCTGAGCCACACGACAAAGGCCGGGGGGCACTGTGTTCCCCCGCCATCCCCATCTTCAAGCTCATGATCGAGACGCAAAGCTGCTCGACCCCCAGCCCCGAAGCGAAAGCCTCCGTGCTGCCCGCCCAACCGTCGGAAACTGAACCGACCGCTTCCATCTGCCCGCGTTGCGGCGCGTCATTCAAACCGAGGAGTAACAAGACCTACTGCACCAGCACATGCGCGAAAGCGGCCATCCGCAATCGCACCCGAGGGCCGCGCGCCGATGCCAGCGATGATCGTTATCGCAACTACCGCAGCTTCGGTTGCCTTCATTGGCTCAACGAGACCTATTACATGACGCCGCCCGGTGCCCGTCTGGGGCTCCTGAAAGATTGGCTGGACGCGGCGCGAGCGGGCAACGCGCATCTCGCTCACGTCTTGACCAATCCGATGTTCTTTGCCCCGGCCGAGGAGAGGAAAAAGAGCGTCAGTTTTCGTGGAAAGCGTGCCTATCCGCCGATCCCGTTCCTCGCGGACATGTATTGCCGAAAGTTCCTCGGGTGCCGGGTGTGGCAATGGACGAACGGAACCACGTCGGAGCCGGAGACCGGGGAGGTGCAGACCGCGCTGCCGAGAAAACGTCCCTCCGGCATACGAAGTGAGACCGCGAACTTGAGCAACGAGAAGGAGACGAGAACGATCTATGTCAGCCAAGACCCGCAAGCCTTCCTCGGATGGCTCAAGGCGCAACGCGATCCCGAGGAGATGAAGACCGCAGCATAAACGTCCCTCCGGCATACGAAGTAAGATGATCGAAAGGGGCTAGATGTGCGCCCCTGCGAGAAGACCACGGGGGAGGGGCAGCCCTCCTCCGACCTACATCCTCTTCGCTGTCACCTCATAGCGTGGCAACTTCTGCACCTCTCGCCAGAGCGCCTTCACGGTGGTCTCGCCGTAATCGCTGGCGGCGCGGCCGTCCTCGTGGCCGGTGATCGCGTCGGAATATTCCGGGGCGATGCCGACCTCGCGGGCCACGGTTTTGAAGCGGTGCCGCCATGCGTGGTTCGGTTGCACGTTCGGATCGCTGATCCCGACGACTTCGCGCACCCACTGGCCGACCTTCGCACCGGCGCTCTGGGCGCGCTCGACCGGATCAGCCGGTTTGCCCCGAACGGGTGCGAGGGAGTAGAACACCGGCCCCGGCGGCAAGGCTCGGAACATCCGCGCCAGCCCCATGTCGAGAAGCTGCGGATGGATCGGCACCAGACGAAAGGTTCCGGTCTTCACCGATCCGGCTTCGGGCGTGATCCGCAGACAGAGAACCCCGTGATCCTCGACCAGATCGTCGGTGCGCATCTGCATGACCTCGGTGATCCGTGCGCCGCTGAAAGCGCAAATCCACGGCCCCCAGCGGATCGCCCGCTTGTTCTCGGTCGTGCGCCGCCCCAGTTCGGCCGGGTCTGCCAGAGCGGCTTTCAGGATCGCATTCGCCTCGTCGTCGGTGAAGCCCTTCTGGCGCAGCCGTTGCGGCTTGGTGAACCGGACGCGGTTCTCCTTGGCCGGGTTCTCCTTGAGCTTGCGTTTCTCGACGGCGACGCCGAAGATAACCTTGATCACCGTGAGGTATTTCTGGCTCACCGTGCGCGCGGCCAGCCCCTTCTCGTGGCGCAGGTGGTCGCACCAGTCGGCAATGTTCTCGGCGGTCACGTTGCGGGCTTCGTCGTGGCCGAGGAAAGCGATCAGCGACTCGATCTTTTGCCGGAAATCGCCGACCGTCCGGGCCGACTTGCCGTTCGCCAGATGGTCGCGTTCCCAAAGCTTGAAGAGCGCGGTGATGCTCAGCTTCTCGGTCGGCGCGTTCGCGGGCGCCGTTGCCGCTTCGACGGGCGGGAAGCGATTGGCGCGCGGGTCCGGGCTATAATCCCCCTCGGCCCGTTTCAGTTGCTGCTCGGCGACCTGCCGGAACGCCCGATCCGTTTCCTGAATGAGCCGCTGGCGGCTGGTGTCGTCGGTGACGATCCCGCGCTCAAGAAGCAAGGTGTCGACAGTCGGGCCATACCACCGCTCCAGCGCCTCGGGCGTGGCGGCAATGCGATCCAACAGCTTGAGCGTTTCGACCCAGACGCCCGGTTCGCCCGGCTCCAGTTCCATCGCCGCCATGTGATCGCGATAAAGCACCCCGGAGAGCGCGACGATCTGCTGATGGGGCAGGGGCTCGGGGCGCTTGCGCAGCCGGTCCCAGATCAGCGCCTGTTTGCGCACGGCGTCGATATTGCGCTCTTTCGCCTCGGCCGGGTCTTTCGTGCCGAGCGACCGGCTGACCTCTTTGCGGCCGAAAACTGCCACCAGATCGGCGGGCGTCTTCTGGCGAAAATAGTAGACGCCGGATTTCGGATTCTTTTGCGGACGGGCCATCTGCAAGACCATGGTGTAGAACCTCGGTGTAGAACCGAAGTCAATCTAAGCCCTTGATAGCAGACAACTTCTTGACATGTAAGAAGAAAAAATGGTGCTGCAAGAGAGGATTGAACTCTCGACCTCTCCCTTACCAAGATAATGCCCCCGCCGCGTTCATGCGGAAATCGCGTGAAAGTGCGAACACTGATTGCGCCTCCGTTCGCGCTGCGTTCCGTCGTTTCTGTGCGGTTTCTGTGCGGGGGCGTAACGCATGAAACGGGCCTCTTTCGCGGATAGCATCAAGCCCGAGCACAAGCGCATGTCGCGTCTTCTGGGCTACTGCCTCACCCTTTCTTCGGTTGACGCTTGGCTGAGCTTTTCGCTGATCGCGCGCGTCAGGCTTTCCGCGATCGAGCGCGGCGCCTTGGCTTACGCGCTGTTGAAGAGCCTCGACCGTGACACCGCAGAAATGACCGCGGCGGCCGTGATCGGCCAAGGTGGCGATCCTTTGCCGCCATTCCTGGGCGGGATGGACGATGCGCGGCAGTGGGCTTCTTGGGCCTCACCGCAGGAACTGAAGGCTTATGCCTTGGCCGCGTTCGAGGCGATGCCGCCGAAGGATCAGGCCGCGTTTCACAGGCACATCAGCACAATGGAGGTGGCGGCATGAGGATGCTCGTCAATCGGGAATACACGGGCGACCAGCTGCCCTTTTCGCTCTTCGAGCTGAAGACCCATCTTCGCGTCGATCACAACGATGAAGATCTTGCGATCCAAGACATCGGCCTCACGGCCGCTGCAGATGTGGAGAGCTTCGCGCAGATCGCGCTTCTCAGTCAGCTGATCCGCGTGAACATCTTCGAGCCCGCAATCGGGTGCCATGGGATCAAGCTGCCGATCGGCCCGGTTCTGGACGCAGCGTCTGTTGCGATCACCGTCGACGGCGAGGCTTTTACCGGCTTCGAGGTCGCGACGGGTGGGCGACCGTTCGTCACCTGGAAGGCATCTTATGCCGAGCTTGTGCCAAGCCGTCTCGGCATCGAATACACGGCCGGTTTCGGCGCGTCGGCGAGCAACATTCCCGCTGATCTGCGCTTGGCGATCATGGACCAAGCCGCCGCGATCTATGATGGCCGTTCGCCGTCCGATGCGAAGACCCTCGCCACCTCGCCGCACATGGCCAGGATCGGCGCCCGCTATCGTGGGGTGTCTGTGTCGTGACCGATATCGAGCTTGATCAGATCCTCACCTTCAAGTGGCCGATGATCATCCGCCGCGTGATGGCCGATGTGAACGCGGATGGCTTTGCCAAGGGCTTTGTCCGGTCGATCGCCAGACACGGGAAGCGGAAGGACTGGCGGCCCAGCCAGCGGCAAGAGCGCGTCATGCGTCAGATGCTGATCGACTACAGCGCCGACCGTGAGCCCGAGCCCGAGCTGTTCGAGAGGGAATGAAGAAAGAAGTTAGCCCACCGCTGCAACGGTGGGCCGATGCGCACGGGACGGTTCAGACGGTGGCCGAGCGCGGGGACGAGCATACCACGGGGTGGGGGCAGATGCAAAGGGCAGTCCGAAAGACCGAGGCCCGCCCCCCAGCACAGCGTTCGTGTGCTGCAAGCAGCGGTCAACTCTCTGCCGAGGACGCGCGGACAGAGAGGCCCTAAGCGGCGGCCCGGCTCCGGCCAGCAAGATCGCGGTGGGCATAGGGACAGCCACGGCCAAGCGCTGTGGGCTGTCGTCCTATGCCCATCACAACAACCCTCACCATCCAGCAGGACGGTGGAATTTAGAGAGACAGAGACGTCATGGCGAAGGAAAACACCGCAGCGCTGGCCGACCTCTTCGGGGGATCTGGTCCCAATGCCCCCAAGTCGATCGGCCCGAAGACCGAGGTGCTACCTGTTCCTTTCTCTCTCCTGAAAAAAATCGGGGGGAAATCGCAATCCGTCCGCGCCATCCAGTTTTTGGGCCTTTTGCACATTCCAGAGGGCAAAAAAGCCGGAAAACCCCTGAAATTGGCCGATTTTCAGCGCAAATTCGTGAAAGGCGCTCTTGCCAAGAAAATCATGGTCGGGGTGCTCTCGATCGGGCGCGGCAACGCCAAGACGGCACTTTCGGCAGGCTTGGCCCTCGCTGAGCTGGTCGGGGCGCTCGAAGAGAACCCGCAGCCCAAACGCGAGATCATCTTCGCAGCCCGGAACCGCGATCAGGCCAAGACCGCGTTCCAGTTCCTTGTCGGATACATTCAGGGCCTGCCCGATGCTGACCAGTCGCTGTTCACGATCCGGCGCGGCTCCAAGCTGGAAGTGGAGTTCGATGGCAATGGCGGCGGTCTGGCGCGCGTGATCGCGGCCGATGGCAAGTCGATCCTGGGCGGCGCTCCGACGCTTGCGATCATGGACGAACGGGCAGCTTGGGAACGCGAGAAAGGCGACAGCCTCGAAAACGCGATCCTGTCCGGTCTTGGCAAGCGCGACGGGCGGGCGTTGATCATCTCGACCTCTGCGCCCGATGATGCCAACACCTTCTCCCGCTGGCTCGATGATCCGCCGCCGGGAACCTATGTGCAGGAACACCGCCCGCCGTTCGGCCTGCCAGCTGATGACCTGGACAGCCTTCTCATTGCCAACCCCGGCGCTACCGAAGGAATCGGCGCTGCCCCGGAATGGCTTGTGTCCCAGGCGCAGCGCGCAATTGCCCGCGGCGGTGCGGCCCTGTCCAGCTTTCGAAACCTCAACCGCAACGAACGGGTTTCGACAGAAGATCGCTCCGTTCTGGTGACGGTCGACGAATGGATGAGCGCCGAAGTCTCGCCCGATGATCTGCCCGAGCGCGAAGGCCCCTGCATCTTGGGCGTTGACCTCGGCGGATCTCGCAGCATGTCGGCGGCGGCGTTCTACTGGCCGGAAACCGGACGGCTCGAAGCCCTGGGCACTTTCCCGGCAGCCCCGTCCCTTGCAGATCGGGGCGCGTCCGATGGCGTGTCAGACCGATATTGCCAGATGCAAGAGCGCGGCGAGTTGTCGGTGATGGGGGAAGCGACTGTGCCCCCGGGGCCATGGCTCGCCCAGATCGTCCAGCACCTGGACGGTATCACCCCGGATTGCATCGTCGGAGACCGCTTCCGCCATGCGGAGTTTACCGAGGCGATGCAGGCCGCAGGGCTTGGGCGCGTCCCCTTCATCTGGCGCGGTTTCGGCTGGAAAGATGGAAGCGAGGACGTCGAACGGTTTCGCCGCGCATTGTTTGACGGCGAAGTGAAGGTGGTTCCGTCCATGCTCCTGCGTTTCGCCTTCGCGGATGCAATCACGCTGATCGACCCGGCAGGCAACCACAAATTGGCAAAGGCGCGCAGCCTTGGCCGGATCGACGCGGCGGCGGCAACGGTGCTGGCCGTCGCCCAGGGCGCGCGGATGAAGGCGGCCCCGGTGCGGAAAGCGAGGGCGCTATGGCTGTGAATGTCGCAAGGTTGGATCGGCGGGTGCAATTCCTGCGCGCGGTGACGGGCGACGATGGTTTCGGCAACGTCACCCTGTCGTGGGCTGCGCATGGTGGCACGGTCTGGGCATCGCGCAAGGACATTTCCGACGCGGAACAGGTGGCGGCGGGGCGCGTGCTGGCGACGGTGACGGCGCGTTTCGTAGTGCGGCATTCCAGCTTTTCGGCGGGCCTGACCCCTGCCGATCGGCTGAGCTGCGACGGCGCAACCTGGGAAATCGAGGGCATCAAGGAAGTGTCGGCACCCCGGCGCGGCTTCCTTGAGGTCACGGCGACCAAGGGGGCGGTATGAGCAAGCGCGACGATTTCGCCCGGCATAGCAAGGCCGTCACCCGCACGAAACGGTGGGCGGTGCTGCGGCAACAGATCCTCGAGCGCGACGGATGGGCCTGTCAACGCTGCGGCAAGCGGGCGCTGCGCCTTGAGGTCGATCACGTCAAGCCGGTGCGCCTTCGCCCTGATCTGGCCTTCGACCCGCGCAACCTCCAATCGCTCTGCGGCCCCTGCCATACGCGCAAGACCCGGATCGAGTGCGGACACAAAGAGAAATCCCCCGAGCGGAAAGCTTGGGCCGATGCCGTTGCCGAACTGGCGACGGAAACTGCAACCCGGGAAAAGGAATAACCCATGTTGGAATCTGTGAAGATCGCACGGCGGCAAAGCGAAATCCGCCAGAAACTTGCCGAGCTGGCCGGGAAGCCGACCCCGACCGAAGACGAGATCCGTTCGATGGAAGCCCTTGACGGCGAATATCGGGCGAACGAGACCCGCTACCGTGCCGCGCTCATTGCCGAGGACACCGAACGGCGCGAGGCCGGGGCCGACCTCGAAACCCGCGCGGGCCGCGAATGGTCGGAACTGGTGGCCGGTTTTCAGATGCGCCAAGTGATCGCCGTTCTGAACGGTGAGGGGCGCCCCCTCGACGGCAGGACTGCCGAAGTCGTGACCGAGCTGCGCAATGCGGGCGGCTATCGCGGCATTCCGGTTCCGCTTCTGGCCCTTGAGGCGCGGGCCGGTGAAACCGTCTCGACCGGCACCCCCGACCCGGTTCAGACGCGCCCGATCATCGACCGGCTTTTCCCGGCCTCTGTCGCGGCGCGGATGGGCGCGCAGATGATCGCGATCGGCGCCGGTGCCGTCGAATGGCCGGTGGCGACCTCGACCGTTTCGGCGGGCTGGGCGACCGGCGAGACCGGCGCCGTCGCGGGGCCGACCGCTTATGCCACGACCGACAAGGCGTTGAAGCCCGAGCAAACCCTCGGCGTTCAGATGCGCATCACCCGCAAGGCGCTGATGCAATCGGGCGAGGCGCTCGAAGCCGCGATCCGGCGCGACATGGCCGGGGCGATGCAGGCCGAGCTTGATCGGGCGATCTTCCTCGGCACCGGCGCGAATGGGCAGCCGCTGGGGGTGATCATCGGGGCGGCGACCTATGGCATCACCGCGACGGCGGTTGACGCCGCTGCGTCCTGGGCGACCTTCCGCAATGCCGTGGTGCGCTTCATGGCGCGTAATGCCGCCTCGACCCCCGCCGATGTTCTGGCCCTGATCCGGCCCGAGGTGTGGAGCTTCATGGAAGATCAACTGACCGCCACCGCCGCGCCGAAATACGAGTTCGACCGGATGGCGGAAAAGCTGGGTGGCATCGCCATGTCTTCGACGGCGCTTGCGGCCCCGACCGGCACGCCTGCGGCCTGCAATGCGCTTCTGACCACCTCGGCGGGCGGCGTGGCTCCGATCTTCGTCGGCATGTGGGGCGCGGTGGACCTGATCCGCGATCCGTTCAGCGATGCCGCCTCGGGCGGGCTGCGGCTGACTGCGCTCACCACCTGCGATGTGACGGTGGCGCGCGGTGCGCAACTGGAACTCCTGACCGGCGTGCAGGTGGCCTGATGCTCTGGGGCGCTGCATCTGGCGCGCTGGAAATTCGTTCGGAGGGCGGCGCGACCGCTCTCCGGGCGGTGTTCCCCTATGGCGCCGAAACGGAACTGGCGCCCGGCAAGCGCGAGGTGTTCGCACCCCATGCCTTCCGGGCCCGGATCGAGGCGGGCGAGGAAATCCACCTTCTCGCCCAACACAATTACCAATGGCCCCTCGCCTCGACGGCGGCGGGCACCCTGCGGCTTCGCAGCACTGACCTTGCGGTGGAGATCGAGGCGACGGTGGATGGCGCCACCAGCTGGGGGCGGGACTTCCTTGCCGCGCATCGGGCGGGCCTGATCCGGGGCCTGTCGCCCGGCTTCCGGGTGCCGAACGGCGGCGAGCGGGTGGAACGGCGCGGCGCGGATCTGGTGCGCACCGTGACGCAAGCGGCGCTGTTCGAGGTCTCGGCGGTGACGGTTCCGGCCTATCCGCAAGCCCAGATCGAGGCGCGGGGCTGGGAAACGCACCAAGACCGGCAGCCCTTCCGGGGCGCGGTGAACCCCCTCAATCGGTGGAGGCTCTGACGATGTGGCCCTTCAAACGGAAGACAGAGACCCGATCGGCAATGGCAGCAGGCTACACGGCGCAGATCATCGCGGCGCGCGAAAGCTACGTCGCGGGCGTCTCTGGCATCGCTGAATTGACCGCGACCGTGCAGACATGCGTCTCGCTCTGGGAATCGGCCTTCGCGCAGGCCGATGTGACCGGCACCGACCTTCTGGACCGTCGCACGATGGCGCTCATTGCGCGCTCTGCGGCGATCCGGGGCGAGGCGGTGCTTCTGATCCGCGACCGGCTCATTCCCTGCGCCGATTGGGATCTGTCGACCAAGGACGGCACCCCGAGGGCCTATCGCGTCACCGTCCCGGAGGCGGGCGGCTCGACCTCGACCACGGTTCTTGCGGCCGAGGTGCTGCACCTGCGTCTGGGCGTCGATCCGGTGGCGCCCTGGACCGGACAGGCGCCGCTGCGGCGGGCCAGCCTGACCGCCTCGCTTCTGCATGAAATCGAGACGGCGCTTCGGGATACTTGGCGGGATGCGCCGATCGGCAGTCAGATCGCGCATATGCCCGAGGGCAGCGCCGACGACATGGCCGCGATGCGTTCCGCCTTCAAAGGCCGTCGCGGCTCTGCGTTGATCGTGGAAGGCGTGGCCCAGGCCGTGGGGGCGGGGATGCACCCGAACGCTGGAAAGGTGCCCGATCAACTGACCCCGGACCTTCAACGGGCGATGCCGGCGGATCTTCTCGACGCAGCACGGGGCGCAATCTGCGCGGCCTATGGGGTGTTGCCTGCCATGTTCTCGCTTTCGGCGCAGGGGCCGCTTGTGCGAGAGGCGCAGCGCCACCTTGCGGGCTGGATCTTGCAGCCGATGGCCGAGCTTCTGGCCGAGGAAGCAAGCGCCAAGCTGGGCGGGGCCGTGATGATCGACGTGGGCCGTCCGCTGCAAGCCTTCGATGCAGGCGGGCGGGCGCGGGCGCTCTCGCAGCTGATCGAGGCGATGGGCCGCGCGAAGGAACTTGGGCTTTCGCCCGAGGAACTGGCCGGGGCGCTCAAGGCGGTGAACTGGGGCGGTGGAGACGCGCTGGCCTGATAGGGAAGGGCAGGACGCGCCTGCGGAACAGTCCCCGCAAAGCGTCCCCGTTACTCGGTGAGTGGGTAAACCCCGAGAGAGCGCGGCCCTCGCAAGGCGCGGCGCTCGTCACTATCCATGATCATAATAGATCAGGCCTAGAACAATGAAGCCTCAAGTTTCTCAAAGTATGCTTTCTGCCCCTCGTCATCCGTCAACGAGTGGAACAGGGGTGATGCAGTGTTGATGACCTCACACCCGTTCACTTCGATCAGATTTCCATCTCGGCCTGTGACGGTTACGCCCGTCGATCCCTTGCAATAGCCAGCATCGGTCAGCTCAAGCATCACAAGGGTGTATTTCTTCCCGACTTCAATCATCGTTGATCTCTTCGACTTTTTGTTTTCGATGTTGTGGCAGGCGCCGAAGGGGCTTTCTTGTTTTTTTCGCTCTCAGCTCACGTTCAAGAATTTGCCTGCCCCATTCATAGAGCTTGCGCAGATTTTCCTTGTTCGGACCGTCTTCGGCCATGGCTTCATCGTATTCATCCAAGAGCGCCCTCAGCCGCTCCTCAGCGGAAACGGGGAACCGTTCCTCAAGAGAAGTAACAATCGTCGCATTCAGCGACGCCGCCCCCACTGCTGCCGTAATTCGGGCATGGAGGTCGCGCGGAAGGCGCAGGGTTATCCGGATCCAGTCGTCTTGCTTTGCCATGTAGGGATAATAGCAGGGAGCAGGCGACATGCCACCAAAATAGTGTTGACACCAAGATAGTGTCACACCAAACTGGTGTCAGTTCGGATGGGAGACTTGTGAGGCATTAACGGCTTTTCCAAGCTGCCACCAGAACACAGTCGATCTTATCGTCAAAGTGAGGACGCAACACCATGCCTGCTATCAACCCCGCTTCGGGGAACGCCCCGGGCTTGCCTGCCGCCAGGATCTCCCCTTTCAACAGCGCAGATGAGCCGAATTCTGTTCGCTATGTGCGCGTCCTTTTGGACATACCTGCCCTTGGATACCGCGAGGGTGATCTGATCGAGCTGACCCCGGTCGATCGCATCGACGCGGACGCAAAATTCAGGTTGATCACGGGCGAGATTGCTCAGTTTTCCATGTGGCCGGGCGGGAAGTTTCGGGTGGTCAGCCCAGACGGGGCAATCCATTTTCTGGATCGGGACGAATGTCACGCCATAGTTATTGGCCGAGTGACGCGGGTCTTCCGCGACGTCTGTTATCTGCAATGATCGAGGACGGTGCTCCTTGACGACCCATGAAGTCACTGCGCGAAAATGTGTTTGTTGACACGAAAAAAATATGCGTGTAGCTCTACTCAAAATCTGGGGCTGCACGCATGAAGCTGGAACTTGAAACCTATACCCCGAGCGAAGCCGAGGAGGTCACCAAGGTGCCGCAAGCGACCGTGCGCAACTGGCGCAGATCCGGACATCTGGCAAAGAATGAAAGGCATGGCCATTACACCATCGTTGACGTTCTGATCATGGTGGCGATGCAGGCTCTTGTTTCTCGCGGCCTCACGCCAGGCGCGGCAAGTGGCTTCGCTGTCGAAGTGGCGAGGTCGATTTTTCTCGTCATGCTGCACAGTTCGAGGGCTTATTCGGAGGGGGCTAAGGCCGCCGCGCAAGGGCAGGTTGGGGCAATCCCTCAAGAAATTCTCGATCGACTTTGCGCGCATGAAGGTGGGGCTGAAAGGACTTCGATGATCGAAGACGCTGCCCTCGACTCGATCCTGATCGCGGAAGCCGAGCAATCGTTCGGTGTTGCGGGCATGAGAACCCCGGAATGGCTGATTATCTGGGCGAACGGGAAAACTCAGTTCTACTACGACGAGGACATCTCCGAAGAAACGTTCTTCGGGAACACGTTCTTCGCCGACGATCACATTCAGGGGCCGGTGATCCTGTTTTGCATGGGGGCGATGGCTCACATGGTCTTGGATCGACTGCCGCGCCCCGCGATCCGCTTGGCCCAAGGAGCTTAAGGCCATGGTCTCTCAACCACGCGATCTGCACTCGGATGCGCCTGCGTTGGAGGGTTTCGGTTTGATGACCTTCGAAGAGGCTGCGGACTTTCTGCATTCAGGCGTTTCTGTTTCGGCGCTTCGCAAGGCGCGGCGTGAGGGTAGCCTCTGGGCAACACAGATCGGGAAGCGCTTCTACACCACCAGGCATGCCCTTCGGGAGTATCTGCAATGCCAAGGCACAAACAACCGGCCCGCCTCTACTTCCGACACGATGAACGCCAGTGGGTCATTCGCGACGGCAGCACCCAAAAGCGGACAGGATATGGCCTTGAGCAGCGTGGCGAAGCTGAAGCAGCTCTCGCGGAATACCTCGCCCGCAAGCAGATCGAGCGGCGGCATGGTCCTGCCCATCCGGGGGAACTGACCGTGGGTGAGGTGCTGGCACTCTATGCTGAAGATAGGGGCAGGCTGCTTGCTTCGCCGCAAACGCTGGCTTGTTCGATTCAGGCGCTTGCACCGTTCTGGGCGGATCTGACCTGCGATGCCGTGAAAGGCTCGACCTGCCGCCGATATGAGCGCGAGCGGGCCAAGCCGCGCAAGATCGAAACCACATCGAAGACCGGCAAGGCCATTTCCCGCGTCGTGACCGCTGGCGCTTCGACCGTCCGGCGCGAATTGGGGGTGCTGCAAGCGGCTCTCAACTATGCCCATCAAGAGGGCATCCTCATTCATCCTATCACGGTTTCCCTGCCCGATGCGGGCGAGCCGCGCGACCGATGGCTGACGCGCCAGGAAGCGGCGAAGCTGCTGCGCCATGCCGAGCCGCATGTGCGTCGGTTCATCTTGTTGTCGCTTTACACCGGGCGCAGGGCGAGTGCGATTCTTGAGCTGACGTGGACCCGCATTGATCTGGACCAGGGCACGGTCAGGTTTCGCGAGGAAGGGCAGGCCGAGACGAACAAGCGGCGCGGCCGCATTCGTTTGCCGCGTCAGATGCGCGGGCATTTGAGCAGGTGGGGGACGCATCGCGGCACGCATGTCGTGATGTATCGCGGGAAGCCGGTGCAGAACATCAAGACCGGCATCCGGCGCGCGGCCGAGAGGGCGGGGCTTGAAGACGTCTCTCCGCACGTTCTCAAGCATACCGCAATCACCTGGGCAATCTCTGCGGGGCTTGGGGTCGAAGATGCCGCCGAATACTTCAACACCTCGCCCGAGACGATCCGCAAGCACTACTGGCACCACAGCCCGCACCATCAAGAGCCGGCGCTCGAAGTGATCGAACGGCGGTGAAACTGTGCGGATAACTGTGCAAGAGGAAGGGCGCGAATTGGCTAAGTTATGGTGCTGCAAGAGAGGATTGAACTCTCGACCTCTCCCTTACCAAGGGAGTGCTCTACCACTGAGCTACTGCAGCATCCGGCGCTTTCACGCTGGTCTTCGTTGACCGTGGCGGGGATTTAGACGACTCGGGCGGGGTGCGCAAGCCAAATATTCACCCTCTCTCGACACATTTCATCGGCCTCGCTAAAAGGGCCCATGACAAAGGACACCCCCAGCCGGAAAACCGCCTCTGACGCCACGCGCGATGCGCGTCTGGCCGCTGCCCTGCGCGCCAATCTGACGCGGCGCAAGGCGCAGGCGCGGGCGCGCTCGGCCGAGGAAAACAACAACGAGACGGCCGAAACCGGCCCGGAGGAGTGAGCGAGTGGACAGTATCCTTGTGCGCGGCAACGGGCCGCTTTCCGGGCAGATCCCGATCGCGGGCGCGAAGAACGCCTGTCTGGCGCTGATGCCCGCCACCCTGCTGTCCGAGGAACCGCTGACGCTGACCAATGCGCCGCGGCTTTCCGACATCCGCACGATGACGCAGCTTCTGGCCAGCCTCGGCGCCGAGGTCACCGCGCTGCAGGACGGCAAGGTGCTCGCCACCTCGTGCCACGGCGAGATCAACCCGGTCGCCGATTATGACATCGTGCGGAAGATGCGGGCCTCGAATCTGGTGCTCGGCCCGCTGCTGGCGCGGCTCGGCCATGCCGTCGTGTCGCTGCCCGGCGGCTGCGCGATCGGGGCGCGGCCGATGGACATTCACATCGATGCGCTGACCGCGCTCGGCGCCGAGATCGAGCTGAAGGAAGGCTATCTGCACGCCAATGCGCGCGGCGGGCTGAAGGGCGCGGTGCATGAGATGCGCTTTGCCAGCGTCGGCGCGACCGAGAATTTCCTGATGGCGGCGGTTCTGGCCAAGGGCACTTCGGTGCTGAAAAACGCCGCGCGGGAACCGGAAATCGTCGATCTCGCCCGCTGCCTGCGGGCGATGGGGGCCCAGATCGAGGGCGAGGGGACGGCGACGATCACCATTCAGGGCGTCGATCGGCTGCACGGGGCGACGCATCCGGTTGTCACCGACCGGATCGAGCTGGGCACCTACATGCTGGCGCCTGCGATCTGCGGCGGCGAGGTGGAATGCCTGGGCGGCCGGATCGAGCTGGTCGCAAGCTTCTGCGAGAAACTGGATGCCGCCGGGATCTCGGTCGAGGAAACCGCCCGCGGCCTCAAGGTCAAACGCAAGAACGGCCGCATCCGCGCCGTCGATGTGGTGACCGAGCCTTTCCCCGGCTTCCCGACCGATCTGCAAGCGCAGATGATGGCGCTTTTGTGCACGGCCGAGGGGACCTCGGTGCTGGAAGAGCGGATTTTCGAGAATCGCTTCATGCATGCGCCGGAACTGGCCAGGATGGGGGCACGGATCGAGGTGCATGGCGGTGTTGCAAAAGTGCACGGCGTTGACCGGCTGAAAGGCGCCCGGGTCATGGCAACTGATTTGCGGGCCTCGGTTTCCCTGATTCTGGCCGGGTTGGCGGCCGAAGGCGAAACCGTGGTCAGTCGCGTTTACCACCTTGATCGCGGCTACGAACGGGTGGAAGAAAAGCTGCGCGCCGTCGGGGCGCAGATCGAACGGGTGAAGGGCGAATGAGCCGGGATGCACGGTTTGACGACGGGGCCGAAGGGCCGCTGAACCTGCGCGCGGAAAGCGCGGCGGATCTGGGCGTGCTGGCGGCTCTGGTGCAGGATGCCGTGCTGCCGGCGACCGAAATCCGCTACGCGCCGAAGGCCCGGCAGCTCTCGATGCTGCTCAACCGTTTCCGCTGGGAGGACAAGGCCGCGGCCGAGGCCGAGCGCCGCCCCTACGAGCGGGTGCAGTCGCTTCTGGTGCTCTCGGATGTGATCCAGGTCGCCTCGCAGGGGTTTGACCGCAAGGACCCGGATCTGGTGCTGTCGCTGCTCGACATCGCCTTCGAGCCGGGGGGCGAGGGGGCAGGGCGCGTGGTGATCACCCTTGCGGGGGATGGTGCGATTGCCGCCGGGGTCGAATGCCTGTCCGTCGATCTGCGGGATGTGACGCGGCCCTACCGGGCCGTTTCGGGTCAGGCGCCGACCCACCCGGAATAGAAGGCCGAAGATCATGATCCGTCCTGCCCGATCCGAGGAACTGCCCGTCCTGTCGGCGGTGATCGGCGCGTCGATCACTGCTTTGTGCCGCGCCGATCATCGCGACGACCCGGAGCGCATCCGGCCCTGGGTCGCCTCGAACAGCCCGATGGCGCTCGCCTCGATCCTGCACGACCCCGACCAGCGGCTGTTCGTCGCGGAGCCCGAGGGCATCGTCGCCGTGGGCGCGATCGACTGGCGCCATCAGCCCGACGGAGAGGGCCGGATCCGCCTGCTGTTCGCCGCGCCCGAGGCGCAGGGCAAGGGCTGCGGCCGCGCCCTGCTGGCGGCGCTGGAAGAGGAATTGCGCGCCCATGGCCGCGTCGAGGCGCGGCTGACAGCCACGAACACCGCGCTGGCCTTCTACCGCCGTCAGGGCTGGCAGATGGATGACCGCGGCGGCGGTGGCGGCTGGCTTCTGGGCCATCCCCTGCGCAAGCGCCTGATCTGAAAGCGCGCCCCCGGCCCGCAAGGCAGAGGCGTATTTGCACCAAGAAAAAACCACATGCTTTTTCTTGGCCCAAATACGCTCTTTCGCGGCGGATGCCGCAGGGCGCGGCCGCGCGCGAAGCTTGCCCCGCGTCCCGCTTCGCTCTATCCCCTTGGTCAAGAAGGAGCCCATGATGCCGCATTTCCTGACCACCGATGCCGATGATTTCGAGACCCGTTTCACCGCCCTTCTGGGGATGAAGCGCGAGGACAGCCCCGATGTCGATGCGACGGTGGCGGCGATCATCGCCGAGGTGCGCGCGCGCGGCGATGCGGCGGTGATCGATTACACGTCGAAATTCGACCGGCTCGATCTGACGCCCGAGACGCTCGCCTTTTCGAAAGCCGAGATCGCGGCCGAAATCGCCCGTGTGCCCGCGGCCGAGCGCGCGGCGCTGGAACTCGCGGCGGAGCGCATCCGCGCCTATCACGCCCGGCAGATGCCGGTGATGGAGGAGCGCTGGACCGAGGCCACGGGGGCGGAGCTGGGCTGGCGCTGGTCGCCGGTCTCGGCCGCCGGGCTTTACGTGCCGGGGGGGCTCGCCTCCTATCCCTCGTCCGTGTTGATGAATGCGATCCCGGCCAAGGTGGCGGGGGTGGAGCGGCTGGTCGTCGTCTGTCCGACGCCCGGGGGCGTGGTCAATCCGCTGGTGCTGCTGGCGGCCGAGATCGCCGGGGTGGACACGGTCTACCGCATCGGCGGCGCGCAGGCGGTGGCGGCTTTGGCCTATGGCACCGCGACGATCGCGCCCGTGGACAAGATCACCGGGCCGGGCAATGCCTTTGTCGCGGCGGCGAAGCGGCGGGTCTTTGGCCGGGTCGGCATCGACATGATCGCCGGGCCTTCGGAAATTCTGGTGATCGCGGATGAAACCGCAAACCCCGACTGGGTGGCGCTGGATCTGCTGAGCCAGGCCGAACACGACCAATCGGCGCAGGCGCTGATCCTGACGCCGGATGCCGGTTTCGCCAAGGCCGTCACCGCGGCAGTGGAAAAGCGGCTTGAGACGCTTGAACGGCGCGACATCGCCGGGGCGAGCTGGCGCGATTTCGGCGCGGTGATCGTCACCCGCGATCTGGCCGAGGCGGCAATGCTCTCGAACCGCGTCGCGCCGGAACACCTTGAACTTTGCGTCGCCGACCCCGAGGCGCTGTCCGCGCAGATCACCCATGCGGGGGCGATCTTCCTTGGCCAATGGACGCCAGAGGCGATCGGCGATTATGTCGGCGGGCCGAACCATGTTCTGCCCACGGCGCGCTCGGCGCGGTTTTCCTCGGGGCTGTCGGTGATGGATTTCCTCAAGCGCACGACGCTGGCGAAAATGACGCCCGAGGCTTTGCGTGCCATCGGCCCCGCCGCCGAGACGCTTGCCATTTCGGAAAGCCTTCAGGCGCATGGGCTTTCGGTCCGCGCGCGTCTTGATGCATTGAACGAAAAGGCGACAGAATGAGCCGCATAACGCGTCTGGACATCGACGATTCCGGCCTGCCCGCGCCGACGCCCGAAATCGAGCAGGAGCGCCGCGTCGCGGTTTTCGACCTGCTCGAGGACAACAGCTGGGTGATCCCCGGCCGTGACGGCGCCCCAGCGCCCGAGGGGCCCTTTGCGCTGACGCTCTCGGTGCGCGACGGGCGGCTGGTCTTCGACACCTGCCTGGAAACCGGCGCCAAGGTGGCCGAGTTCCACCTGTCCTTCGGCCCGTTCCGGCAGGTGGTGAAGGATTATTTCCAGATCTGCGAAAGCTATTTCGAGGCGGTGAAGAAACTGCCGCCCAGCCAGATCGAGGCGGTGGACATGGCCCGGCGCGGCATTCACAACGAGGGCGCCCGCGTGCTGCAGGAACGCCTGACCGGCAAGGCCGATATCGACATCGACACCGCCCGGCGGCTCTTCACCCTTGTTTGCGTGCTGACCCCGGTAAGCTGATGGGCAAGCTTCCCAACGCCGTCCTGTTCTGCTGCGACCATAACGCGACGCGCTCGCCGATGGCCGAGGGGATGATGAAGCAGTTCTACGGCCGCGAGGTCTATGTGCAGTCGGTGGGGGTCAAGGCCGATCTGGACACCGACGGGTTCGCGATTGCCGTCTGTTCCGAAATCGGCGTCGACCTTGAACGGCATCAGGCCAGAAGTTTTCATGAACTCAAGGAGATGGGCGACGATCTGGGGGGCTTTGATCTGGTCATTGCGCTCTCCCCCGCGTCTTACCATCAGGCGCTCGATCTGACGCGGTTTTACCACATCGAGGTCGAGCACTGGGCGATCATGGACCCGACGGGGCTGGGCGAGGGCCGCGAGGCGCGGTTGCATTACTACCGCCAGACCCGCGACCAGATCCGCGATCATATCCTTGCCCGCTTCGGTCAGCCGAGGGCCTGAGCCTTTTCCGCCCGCCTGGCCAGCAGATCGGGCAGATGCGTCTCGATCCAGTCGGTGAGCGCAAAGACCCGCGTCGCGATTTCCCAGCCCGCGGGCGTCAGGCGGTAATCGACGCGCGGCGGCACCTCGCCGTGATCGTGCCGCGCCACCAGACCGTCGGCCTCCAGCACCTGCAGCGTCTGCGCCAACATTCGCTCGGAAATCCCGCCGATCTTGCGGCGCAGCTGCGCGAATCGCAGCGTTTCGCGGCCAAGCGCGATCAGCACAAGCCCGCCCCAGCGCGAGGTGACATGCTGCAGGATCTGCCGCGACGGGCAGTCGGCGGCCAGAACATCGCCACGCGGCAGCTCTGCAAGGACGGCGGGGGGGCTGTGCATCTTTTTCGGATACTTACATTCATGTGGGTACTTACGTTTTGATAGCACCTGTGGCGAGATCGGGCAAGTCAACGAAAGGAATGCCCATGACCATCGCCGTCTCTGCCGCCACCGGACAACTGGGGACGCTTGTCCTTGCCGCGCTGAAAGCCCGCGGCGCCGCGCCCGTCGCCCTTGCCCGCACGCCCGCGCGCATCGTGGGATACGAGGCCCGCGCCTTCGACTACACCGCCCCCGATGCGGCGGCGCTGGCCGGAGTTTCGGTGCTGGTGCTGATTTCCAGCAATGATTTCAACGACCGCGCCGGGCAGCATGCCAGGGCGATCGCGGCGGCCAAGGCCGCGGGCGTGGGGCGGATCGTCTATACCTCGGTGCTCAAGGGCGATGCCTCGCCGATGACGCTGCTGGCCGCCGATCACATCGCGACCGAGGCCGCGCTGAAGGCCTCGGGCGTCGCTTATACGATCCTGCGCAACGGCTGGTACACCGAGAACCTGACCGGCAATCTTGGCGCGGCGCTGGCGCATGGGGCGCTGATCGGCGCGGCGGGCGAGGGGAAATATGCCGCCGCGCCGCGGGCCGATTATGCCGAAGCGGCGGCGGTGGTGGCGCTGGAGCCGGGCCACGAGGGGCAGGTCTATGAACTTGCGGGGGACAGCGCCTTCACCATGGCCGAGCTTGCGGCCGAGGTCGCGGCGCAATCGGGCAAGCCGGTCGCCTATGTGAACATGACGCAGGCGGACTATGCCAAGGCGCTCGAAGGCTTCGGCCTGCCCGCCGCCTTTGCCGCGACGCTGGCCCAATCCGATGCGGTGGTGGGCACGGCCGGGGCGCTTTACGACGACAGCCAGACGCTCTCGCGGCTGATCGGGCGGCCGACGGTGCCGATGGCGGAAACCGTGCGGGCGGCGCTGGCGTGAGCTGCCTTGGCCAAGGCCATCGCCTTGGCCATGCCTCACAGCAGTCCCGCGACCCCCGAGGGCCCAGAGGCCCTCGGGCAGCGCCCGCCCCGCCCATGGCGGGCGCTTCTCGCCCGCCGGGCCGGGCGCTGCCCTCTGTTGTGCGGGCTGAAACGGTCATGCCACAACCGGGGCGCCGCGGGCGGGGAAACGCGGGTCGCGTTTCCCCGCCCGAACCCCATGCCGCTTTTGCCCCATGCCCTGCCGGTTCCAAGGTTTGACCAAACCGGCCGCTCATGCCACAGATGCGGCACCAGATGGAGGATCCGATGCCCCGCGCCGCCGCCCTTGCCGTGATTTCCGCCTATTACGACGCCTTCAACCGGGGCGACACCTCGGCGATGGAGGCGCTTCTGACCGAGGATTTCGAGCATCACGTCAACGAGGGCGAAATCCGCCGCGGCGTCGAAACCTTCCGCGCCTTCAACGCCCACATGTCCCGCTGCTACCGCGAGACGCTGGCCGACATCGTGGTGATGGCGAATGATGCGGGCAGCCGCGCGGCGGCGGAATTTACCGTCCATGGCCGCTACATCGCCACCGACGACGGCCTGCCCGAGGCGCGCGGCCAAAGCTACATCCTGCCCGCGGGCAGCTTCTTCACCCTGCGCGGCAACCGCATCCAGCGCGTCACCACCTATTACAACCTGGCCGACTGGATCCGTCAGGTCCGCTGATGGAAACGCGGGTTCTGACCGGCCCGGCGCTTGATGCCGCGCTGGACGATGTGGCGGCGCTGCGCATCGCGGTCTTTCGCGACTGGCCCTATCTTTACGAGGGCTCGCTGGACTATGAACGCCGCTATCTGGAAAGCTACCGGACCTCGCCCGGCGCCGTCGTCGTCGGCGCCTTTGACGGGCCGCGGCTGGTGGGCGCCGCCACCGGCACGCCGCTGGAAGATCATGCGGAGGATTTCGCCGCCTCCTTCGCCCCGACCGGCCTGCCGCTCGAGACGGTCTTTTACTGCGCCGAGTCGGTGCTGTTGCCCGATTATCGCGGCCAGGGCCTTGGCCACGCCTTCTTCGACGCGCGCGAGGCCCATGCAAGGGCGCTCGGCCGCCGCTTCAGCGCCTTTTGCGCGGTGATCCGCCCCAAGGATCATCCACTGAAACCAGACACTTACCGCCCGCTTGACGGGTTCTGGCAAAAGCGCGGCTATGTGCCCCTGCCCGGCGTGATCGCGCATTTCCGCTGGACGGATATCGGCGCCGCGGGCGAGACTGCGAAACCGTTGCAATTCTGGGGGAGGCCGCTGTGAGACATGTCACCATCGCCGCCGCGGCCTATCCGCTCGACTGGGCCGAGGACTGGGCCGGCTATGAAGCCAAGACCCGCGCCTGGGTGCAGATGGCGGCCTTGAAGAAAGCCGATCTGCTGGTCTTTCCCGAATATGCGGCGATGGAACTGGCCAGCCTTGGCGGGGCCGAGGTCGCCGCCGATCTGCGCCGCGCCGTGGCCGAGGTGTTGCACCACCGCGCCGCGATGGAGCGTCATTTCGAGGGCCTTGCGATCGAATTCGGCCTTTACATCCTTGCCCCCTCGGGCCCGGCGCAGGACGGCTATGATCTGCGCAACCGCGCCGTGCTGTTTGGCCCCGCGGGGCGGATCGGCCATCAGGACAAGGCGATCATGACCCGCTTCGAACGCGAGGACTGGACCATCGGCCCGGGCCGGGGACTCACGCTGTTCGAGACCGGAATCGGCAAGATCGGCATCGTGATCTGCTATGACAGCGAATTTCCCCTTTTGTCGCGGGCCCTGTGCGAAGCGGGGGCGGAGATCTTGCTGGCGCCGAGCTGCACCGATGCTGCCGCGGGCTACAACCGGGTGCGGATCGGGGCGCAGGCGCGGGCCCTGGAAAACCAGTGCGTGACGGTGCAGGCGCCGGTCGTGGGCCTTGCGCCCTGGTGCCCCGCGGTCGATGAAAATCACGGCGCCGCAGGGATCTACGGCCCCCCCGACGCGGGCTGGCCGGACGATGGCGTGCTGGCGATCGGGGGCTATGACGAACCCGGCTGGGTCGTCGCCACGGTCGATCTGGACCAGGTCACGCACAGCCGCCGCGACGGCTCGGTACTGCTGTTCCAGCACTGGTCGGAGCAGCCTCTGCAGGCGGTGCAGATCCGCACCGTGGTCGAATCCCCCCGAAAATCTTGACATTGCCCTTGAATTCTGCCTTTAGCGGGCGCAAAGAAAGCGCGCCCGCCGCATCCGTGCGGGTATCCCCAATGGAGTGACCATGGCCAAGGAAGAAATGCTCGAATTCCCCGGCGTCGTGAAGGAACTCCTGCCGAACGCGACGTTCAAGGTCGAGCTGGAAAACGGCCATGAGATCATCGCGCATATGGCAGGCAAGATGCGCAAGAACCGCATCCGTGTTCTGGCAGGCGACCGGGTGCAGGTGGAAATGAACACCTATGACCTGACCAAGGGTCGCATCAACTACCGCTTCAAGTGAAGCTCATCCTCGGATCGGCCAGCCCGCGGCGACGCGAGCTTCTGGGTCAGCTGGGTCTGACCCCGGCCGAGGTGCGTATCCCCGACATCGACGAAACCCCCGAACGCGGCGAGGATGCCCGCGCCTATGTCGCGCGCATGGCGCGCGAAAAGGCGGCGGTGCTGGATTGTGCGGGCGATGAGGTGATCCTGACCGCCGATACCACCGTCACCTGCGGGCGCCGGATTCTGGGCAAGCCCGCCGATGAAAAGGAAGCGGCCGAGTTCCTGTGGCTGCTGTCGGGCCGTCGCCATCATGTGCTGACCGCGGTTGCCGTGCGCACGGCCTTGGGCCTGCGCGAGCGGCTGGTGGATACGGTGGTGAAATTCCGCCCGCTCTCGAATGCGGAAGTGAACGGCTATCTTGCCAGCGGTGAATGGCAGGGCAAGGCGGGCGGCTATGCCATTCAGGGCCTTGCCGGGGCCTTCGTGCCTTGGATTCAAGGCTCGTTCACCGGCGTCGTCGGCCTGCCGCTGGCCGAGACCGCCGTGCTGTTGCGCGCGGCGGGCCTTGCCATGGGAGAGGACGCATGAAGGGTCGGATCGTGGTTCTGGGCGCGGTCGGCGGGCTTGAGGCCGCCGCGCTGATGGTCGATGGCCAGCTCGAAGACCTGCTTGTCGATGTTTCGGACGCGATGGCGCTGGCGCCCGGTGCGATCTGCCGCGCGAAGATCGAACGGCCGATGAAAGGGCAGGGCGGTCTGTTCGTGGCGCTTCCGGGGGCCGAAAAGGGCTTTTTGAAAGACGCCAAGGGGCTGTCGCCGGGGCAATCGGTGCTGGTGCAGGTCTCGGGCGGGGCGGAACCGGGCAAGGCGATCCCGGTGACGCTGCGGCTGTTGTTCAAGGGCCGCTACGGCATCGTCACCCCGGGCGCGCCGGGGCTGAATGTCTCGCGCCGCATCCGCGAGGAAGATACGCGCGAAGGTCTGCAGGCGCTGGCGGCTGTGGTGATGGAGGGCTCGGAGATGGGCCTGATCCTGCGCTCGGCCTGCGAGGGCGCGGAAGAAGGCGAGATCGTCGAGGATCTGGCGGGCCTGCGCGAGCTGGCCGAGGCGGTTCTGGCCGATGTCGAGGGCGCGCCGGAATTGCTCGTCGATGCGCCTGCGCCGCACGAGGAAGCCTGGCGCGAATGGGCCGATCCCGCCCCCGACGAGGTGGTGGAGGGCTTTGAAGATCATGGCGTTCTGGAAGCGATCGACGCGGTTCTGTCGCCCCGCGTGGCGCTGCCCGGCGGCGGTCACCTGATGATCGAGCCGACGCGCGCGCTGGTCGCCGTCGATGTGAACACCGGCGCCGACACCTCGCCCGCCGCGGCGCTGAAAGCCAATATCGCCGCTGCCCGCGATCTGCCGCGGCAGCTGCGGCTGCGGGGGCTGGGCGGTCAGGTCGTGGTCGATTTCGCGCCGATGCCGAAGAAAGACCGTCTGGTGCTGGAACAGCAGCTGCGCGCGGCCTTCAAGACCGAAGCGGCGGAAACCAGCCTTGCGGGCTGGACGCCGCTGGGGCTTTACGAACTCGTGCGCAAGCGTGACCGGGCGGCGCTGGCGTCCCTGCTGGCGGGGCGGACATGAGCTGCCCGATCTGCGGCAAGGCGACCGAGCCGAAATACCGCCCCTTCTGCTCGAAACGCTGCGCCGATGTCGATCTGGCGCGCTGGCTGAGGGGCAGCTACGTCATTCCGGGCGATCTTGCCGAGGAAGAGGACAGCCCGACCGAAGACCCCGCCGCCCCGCACTCCTGACCGCCCGCATTCCCGAACGCCTGCAGGCTGGCGGGCGGGGCGATCCCCTTTTATGGTGAGGCCGGGGAGGCCTGCGGCATGGTGAGGATTCTGATCGTCGATGACGACCCGGATGTGCGCGAGCTTGTGCGCTACGAGCTCGAATCGCGCGACTGGGAGGTGACCGAGGCGGCGACCGCGGCCGAGGTGGCGCCCGCGCTGGCGGCGGCTGCGCCCGATCTGATCTTGCTTGATCTGCGCCTGCCCGATCAGGACGGGCTGAGCCTGGCCGCGCGGTTGCGGGCAACTTCCGCGATTCCGATCATCATGCTGACCGGGCTGGGCGGCGATGTGGACCGGATCGTCGGCCTTGAAATGGGCGCCGATGATTATGTGGTCAAACCCTTCAATCCACGCGAATTGGTGGCGCGGATCAAGGCGGTGCTGCGCCGCTCGGGCGCCGCCGCGGTGCCGGTTGCGCTGACCGAACATGACCGGCGCAGCTTCGCGGGCTGGGTGATCGACCTGACGGCGCGGGTGCTGGAAACCCCCGCGGGGCAGGCGGTGGCGCTGACCAATGCGGAATTCCTGCTGCTGGAGGCCTTTGTGCGGGCACCGCGCTGCGTGCTCAGCCGCGATCAGCTGCTCGAACGCACCCGCGCCGATGGCGGCGAGGTCTTTGACCGCACCATCGACGTGCTGATCTTGCGGCTGCGGCGCAAGATCGAGCCCAATCCGCGCGCGCCGCAACTGATCCGCACCGAACGCGGCGCGGGTTATGTGCTCGATGCCGAGGTGCGGCGGCTCTGATCTTCCAGCGTCAGGCGGATCGCCGCGGCCAGAACCTCCTCGGGGACGGGCTTGCGCAACAGGTTCGGCAGATCCGCCCCCGCCTTGCCCGGCGCGCCCGAGGTGAAGAGCACCGGCAGATCCGGGCGCAGCGCCTGCGCCTTCTCGGCCAGCGCCCGGCCGTCCAGCCCCGGCATCGCCAGATCGGTGTAAAGCAGGTCGATTTCGGGAATTTCCTGCAGCATTTCAAGCGCGCTCAGCCCGTCGGGCGCGGTGACGACGGCATGGCCCAGACGGCGCAGCTGATCGGCGGTGATCTCCAGCAGGTCGGCGTCGTCATCGACGGCCAGAATGCAGGCCTCGGCCGTGTCCAGCCCTTCGGGGCGCGCGGGGGCCTCGGGCGCGGGGCTCTCCAGCAGGCGCAGGCTGACGCGGGTGCCCGCCCCCGGGGCGCTGTCGATCGTCACCGTGCCGCCCGATTGCCGCACGAAACCATAGACCATGGACAGGCCCAGCCCGCTGCCCTTGCCCACGGGTTTCGTGGTGAAGAAGGGCTCGAAAACCTGATCCAGAAGGTCGGGCGGGATGCCCGCGCCGGTGTCGGAAACGGCCAGTTCGACAAAGCCATCGGCGGCGCGCCGGGTGGTGACGGTGATCTCTCCGGCCCCCTCCATCGCGTCGCGGGCATTCACCGCCAGGTTCATCAGCGCGTTTTCCAGCTGCCCCGGATCGACACGCACCCGCGGCAGATCCGCGGCCAGATCCGGCGTGATCCGCACCCCCGACCCCAGGCTTGACTGCAAGAGATCCAGCATCCCGTGCACGAGGCCGTTCAGATCGACATTTTCGGGGGCAAGGCGCTGGCGGCGCGAAAAGGTCAACAGCCGGTTGATCAGCCCGGCGGCGCGGTTGGCGGCGGACAGGCCACGCTCGGCCCGCGCCTTCAGCGCCGGGCTGGGGCCCAATTCGCGCGCCAGAATGTTCAGATTGCCGATGATCACCGCCAGGATGTTGTTGAAATCATGCGCGATGCCCCCGGTCAGCTGGCCCACCGTCTCCAGCTTTTGCGCGTGCAAGAGCTGGCTTTGCGTCGCCCGGCTTTCGGTCACATCCATGTGGATCGTGGCGAAACCGCCCATCGGGATCGGGTTCGAGCGCAGCTCCAGCACCCGCCCCGCGGGAAAGCGCATCTCGATCCGCGTCGGCCCGGCCAGCCGCCGCGGCACCAGATCGTCCAAGTCGACCGGCGTGCCGTCGGGCAGGCTGGCCTGCACCCCCCGCGCCGTCAGCATCCGGTTGATCTCGGTGATCGTGGGGGCGGTGGCGACCTCCGCGGCGGTGAAATCATGCAGCGTCAGATATTGCGGATTGCAGGCCACCAGCCGCCGGTCGCGATCAAAGACGGAAAACCCGTCCTTCATCGTCTCGAAAGTCGCCAGAAGCAGGCTCGAGCGTTCCGCCAGCTCGCGGTCCAGCTTTTCCACCTGCGCCGAGTTTTCGCGAAAGACGCTGAAGGCGCGGGCGAGATCGCCGATTTCGTCGGCGCGGCTGGCGCCGGGCACGGTGGCGTCGCGTTCCCCCGCGGCCAGCCGCACCATCGCCGCCGTCACCCCGCGCAGATTGCGCGCGAGCGGCCGGATCACCAGACCATAGGACAGCCCCCCGGCGATCAGGATCACCGCAAGGCCGATCGCCGCGAATTGCGCGGTGCGTTCCAGAATCGTGCGGCGCAGGCTTTCGGTCACCTCGGCGGTGGTGGTGCTTGCGGCGATCACCCGGCCGTCGACCGCGGTCTTCAGATCCGCCGCCCGCGCCGCCGCGCCGCGCAGATCGGCCTCGGCCCGGGCGCGGGCGGCCATGTCCTCGGCCTGCAGATCGAAGATCCCGCCCGTTTTTGCCTGATTGTGAAAGGCGACAAGGGCCCTGCGGAACTCGGCGCGCAAGCCCGCGGGCAGCGCCGCCCCGGTGGCGTCAAGCTGCGCCAGCGTGCGCCGATAGGCGGCGCGGCCAGCCTGCAGCGCCGGCGCGTCGCGCGCATCGCCCGCCAGGAGCAGCTCCGACATCGCCCGGTCGGTCAGCCGTTCCGCCGCCAGCAGCGGCGCCTGCGAGCGCACGGCGGTGCGGTAGATCTCTGGGTCGGGCAGGGTCTCACCTGCGGTGATCGCCTCCACCGCGAGGATCGAGGGGCCCAGCAGCTGGCGCAGAAAATCCTGTTGCGCCAGCATCTTTGCCCGTTCCGCCGCGCGCAGTGTCGCAACGGCGCGGAGCCGGTCGAGATCGGCGGAAAGCGCGCGCAGCCGCGCCGCCAGATCGGCCGAAAGCGTGGCGATCTGATCCGAGTTCTCCCCGGGCGCGGCGGCGCGCAGGGCGCGCATCTGCTCGGCAAAGGCCGCCAGATCGGCATCGATGGCGCGCTGCGCCTCGCTCAGCGCTTCGGCGGTGCTGGCGGCCATCAGGCTGGCGCCGCGGCTTTGCAGCCGGTCGCCGATCCGCGCCAGCCGCAAGGCCGCCGCCATCGCGGGCACATCGCGGCCGGTGACGGTCTCTGCCGCCTCGCCGATCTGATCGAGCGCCCGGATCGCCGCGACCCCCGCCAGCGCCATCGCCAGGGTGGAGAGCGCGACGATCAGCAACAGCCGCCCCTGAATGCCGCGCCAAAGGCTCATGGCGCCGCCTCCAGCCCCATCGCCTCGCGGTAGTGGCGGCGCTGGCTGGCGCGGCCAAGGCGATCGGTGATCCGGTCCCAATCTGCGGCGGCGGCGGCCAGTGCCACCTCGGGCGAGATCTCGCCCGCCAGCACCCGGCCGATCCGGGCATCCAGCGCGGCCATGTAGGCGGGATATCCCGGCAGGCGCAGATCCGGCGCGGTCTGCGGCGCCGACAGGCTTTCGCGCAGCACCGACAGATAATCCCCGGCCGCCTGCGGCCCCATCAGCCGCGCCCAGCCCGCGGTGTCATCCAGCTGCGAGAGCCGGTAGGGGTTGAAGCCCGAGGCGCCCGACATGACATCCTGCGCCGCCCGCGCCGGATCGGCCATGAAGGCGATGTAATCCCAGGCGGCGTTCGGATCGGCGGCGCCGCGCGGCACGACGGCGATCCAGCCGCCAAAGGCGAGGAACGGCACCGGACGCGGCGCCGCCAGCCGGTCCCAGCGTTTCGCGACCGGGTTCCAGACCTGATCGGCGCCCGGAAGCGCAAAGAACCCGACCCGGTCGCGGATTTTCGAACTCACCGGATCGGTCGCCACCGTGCCGATATCGGACCAGTCGAGCGCCATCGCCGCCCTTCCCGCGGCAAATTCCGTGCGCACCGCGTGACTGGGCAGCGGCGCCCCGGGCGCCGTGGCCAGCGCCGCCAGATAATCCTGCAGCGCCCGGACCCAGGCCGGGTTGTCGATCTCGGGCGCCATCGTCTCGGGGTCGAAGAAGAAATGCCCCGGATGGTCGGGATGGGCGGTATAGGCGGCGGCATGGGAAAACAGCGACCAGAGCCGTTGCCCGTTCTCGGCCGAGGCTTCGAGCGTGCCGGAAAGGCCGCGGGCGTGGAAAAAGGCGGCGATGCGGGCGTAATCGTCCCAGCTCCGCGGCGGTTCCAGCGCCCGGCCGGTCTGCGCCCGATAGGCCGCCCGCGTCGCCGGATCCTCGAACAGATCGCGGCGATAGGCGCCCATGTGCAGATCGCCGTCCAGCGTCACCGCCAGCCATTGCCCCCGCCAGCGCATCTGCCGGTCGCGATAGGCGGGGTGGATGCCGCGCACCAGCGGGCTCTCCACCAGCGCCGCGGGCACCGGCATGAGGTAAGGCGCGACATCGGGCAGCCAGTCGGCGGGCAGGATCAGCACATCGGCGGGCGGACGGCCGGTGACGAACCCCATCATCACCGCACCGTAAAGCGCATCGAAGGGGCGGGGCGTCACCTGCACCGCGACGCCGGTTTCGCGCGCGAACTCCGCCCCATGCGCGATCGCGGGCCCGGCAATCGGGCCGCCGTCGCGGGTCAGCACTTCAAGCGCCTCGGCGCGGGTCAGGCTCAGCGCCAGGATGACAATTGTTACAAGCCGGGCCGTCACGGGCGACATACTCCATTCATCTGCCGGGCGCTTCGTCCCCCAGGATCATCGCACATCCGATGCCGAGGAGGAACCGTGATACCCCTGACCAGCGAACTTGTGGCCATCGGCAAGACGGCCACCGACAAGGCCGATGCGATCGCGCAGGCCGTGGATCTTTTGACCGCGGCGGGCAAGATCGACCCGCGCTACGGCCAGAGCATGATGGGCCGCGAGGCCGTCGCGAATACCTTTCTGGGCAATGGCATCGCGATTCCGCATGGCCTGCCGCAGGACCGCGACCTGATCCACGACACGGCGATTGCGGTGGTGCAGCTGCCTGCTGGGGTCGAATGGGCGCCGGGCGACACCGCGCGTCTGGTGGTGGCGATCGCGGCGAAATCGGATGAGCACCTGCAGGTGCTGAGCAATCTGACCGATGTTCTGGCCGACGAAGCCGAGGCCGAGCGGCTGGCGACGACGACGGATGCGGCGGTGATCGTCGCGCGGCTGACCGGCGCCGCGGCGCCGGTGGCGGCCCCGGCCGGGGCGCCCGCCGATTTCGCGCAGGGGTTCGATGTCGTGGTCAGCGGCGCGCATGGGCTGCATGCCCGGCCCGCGACCACGCTGGTCGATCTGGCTAAGGGTTTTGCCGCCGAGATCCGTGTGCGTAACGGCGCCAAGGTGGCGAATGGCAAAAGCTTGATTTCGCTTCTCAATCTGGGGGCGGCGCAAGGCGCGGCCCTGCGCGTCAGCGCCGAGGGCCCGGAGGCCGATGCCGCCCTGGCGGCGCTGGCCGCGGCCTTTGCGGCCGGGCTTGAGGACGAAGAAGACACCGGTGCGGCGGCCCCCGAAGCCGCGACGCCCGGTCTGACGGGGGCAATCGCGTCGATGGCCTGCTACGAGGGGCGCACCCTTCATGGCATCTCCTCCTCGCCGGGATACGCGTTTGCCCCCGTCTTCCGCTTTGCCCGCGACGAGGTGGTCTTTGACACCGACGGTGCGGATGCGGCCTTTGAAACCGACCGGCTCGACACCGCGCTGCAGACCGCCTGGCACGAGCTGGAAGAGCTGCACGACGAAGTCTGGAAAAAATCCGGCCCCGCCCGCGCCGCGATCTTTCGTGCCCATCAGGAGTTTTTGCACGACCCCGAAATGGTCGCCGAGGCGAAGGCGCTGATCGGGCAGGGCCGCTCGGCCGGGTTTGCCTGGCACCGGGTCTTTTCCGACCGCGCCGACATGCTGGGGGCGATGAAGGATGCGGTGCTGTCGGGCCGCGCCATCGATCTGCGCGATGCGGGCCAGCGCGTGCTGCAGCATCTGGGCCGGGTGCGGACGGGCGAGACGCATCTGCCCACCGCGCCTTGCATCCTGCTGGCCGATGACCTGACGCCGTCCGATACCGCGCGGCTCGATCCGGCGCTGGTGCGCGGCCTTGCCACGGCGCAGGGCGGGCCGACCTCGCATACCGCGATCATCGCGCGGGCGCTGGATATTCCGGCGGTGGCGGGGGTCGGGCCGCGGCTCCTTGATCTGGCCAGCGGCACGCCGGTTCTGCTGGATGGCGGCGCGGGGGTGATCGTCGTTGCCCCGACCGAGGCCGACAAAGCCCGGGCCGAGGCCGCGATGGCGGCGCTGGCGGCGCAACGCGAGGCCGAGGCGCGCGAACGCTACAAGCCCGCGCTGACGCTTGATGGCGCGCGCGTCGAGGTGGTTGCCAATATCTCGGACGTGGCCGAGGCCATCGCCTCGGTCGAGGCGGGGGCCGAGGGCGTGGGGCTTTTGCGCACCGAATTCCTGTTCGTGAACCGCGAGGCCCCGCCCGGCGAGGACGAACAGCTGGCGATCTATGCCGCCATGCTTTCGGCGCTGAACGGGCTGCCGATCATCATCCGCACGCTGGATGTGGGCGGCGACAAGGAAATCCCCTATCTGCGCATGCCCGTTGAACAAAACCCGTTCCTGGGCGAGCGCGGCATCCGCTTTTGCCTGTCGCACGAAGACCTGTTCCGCACCCAGCTGCGGGCGATCTACCGGGCCGCGGCCGGGGGGCAGGTCCGCATCATGTTCCCGATGATCGCGATGATCGAGGAGCTGGAAACCGCCCGCCGCATCGCCGAGGAGGTCCGGCTGGAGGTCGGCGCCGCACCGGTCGAGATCGGGATCATGATCGAGATCCCCTCCGCCGTGATGATGGCGCCGGAACTGGCGAAACGGGTCGATTTCTTCTCGATCGGCACGAATGACCTGACGCAATATGCGCTGGCGATGGACCGGATGCATCCGGTGCTGGCAAAACAGGCCGACGGGCTGCATCCGGCGGTGCTGCGGCTGATCGACAGCACCGTGCGCGCGGCCGAGGCCGCGGGGATCTGGGTCGGCGCCTGCGGCGGCATCGCGGGCGATCCGGTGGGGGCCGCGGTGCTCTCGGGGCTGGGGGTGCGGGAACTCTCGGTCTCGATCCCGGCGGTGGCGGGGATCAAGGCGCAGCTGCGCCACTCTGCGATGGCGCAAAACCGGGATCTGGCACGCCGCGCGCTGGCCTGCACGACCGCGGCCGAAGTGCGGGGGCTGAAATGACGCTGCGCATCGCCACGGTTTCGCTCAATTCCGCCGTCGATCAGACGGTGACCGTGCCGGGCTTCACCGCCGATGCGGTGAACCGGGTGGCCGCCTCGCGCATCGATGCGGGCGGCAAGGGGGTCAATGTCGCCTCCTTCCTGGCCCATGTCGGCCACGGGGTCGCGGTGACCGGGTTGCTCGGCGCCGAGAATGCGGCGCTGTTCGCGCGCCATTTCGCGGCGACGGGGCTGGTCGATGCCTGCCAGCGCCTGCCCGGCGCGACGCGGACGAATGTGAAAATCGTCGATCCGCTGCAAGATCAGGTCACCGATCTGAACTTTCCGGGCATCGCCGCGGGGCCTGCCGATCTCGGGGCCGTGGCCGCGACCCTGACCGAGCTTCTGGCGCAGGGTCTGGATTGGGTGGCCCTTTGCGGCAGCCTGCCCGCCGGGATCGGCGCCGAGGCCTATGCCGATCTGGCCGCCCTCGCCCGCAAGGGCGGCGCGCGGGTGGCGCTGGACACTTCGGGGCCCGCGCTGGGGCTGGCGCTGGCGGCGCGGCCCGACATCGTCAAGCCCAATGTCGCCGAACTGGGCGCGCATCTGGGCCGCCGCCTGACCGGGCCCGAGACCGTCTGCGAGGCCGCGCGCGATCTGGCGGCCTCGGGCGTCGGGCTCGTCGCCGTCTCGATGGGGGCGGCGGGCGCGGTGCTGGTGCGCGGCGCCGAGGCGGTGCTGGCGATCCCGCCCGCGACCCGGATCGCCTCGACCGTCGGGGCGGGCGACGCGATGGTGGCGGGGCTGATCCATGCCGCGACGCTTGGGCTGGGCCTGCCCGACACCGCCCGTCTGGCCACCGCCTTTTCGCTGGGCGCGCTGGGGGAAATCGGCCCGCATCTGCCGCCGCAGGACCGCATCACCCAGCTTGCCCGCACCGTCACCGTCAAAACGCTGCCGCCCGTCTGAGCCGCAGGGGAGGAACCCATGTCGAAGATCGTTGCCGTGACCGCCGGTGCCAAGGGCGTCGCGCATACCCATCTGGCCGCCGAGGCGCTGAGCGCCACCGCGCAGGCGCTGGGCCATCAGATCCGTGTCGAACGCCACTCCGCCGAGGGCGTCGAAGCGCCGCTGCAGGGGGCCGAGATCGCCGCCGCCGATGTGGTGGTGATCGCCGCCGACCTCCGCATCGAGGATGTCCGCTTCGTCACGAAACCCGTTTACCGGACCTCGACTGCCCGCGCCGTCACCCAGACGGCGGCGGTGCTGGCCGAGGCCCTTGCCCTGACCGGAGAGGAGACCCCGCAAATGACGACAGACACAGGCCAAAGGCCGCTCAAGGTGGTGGCGATCACCTCCTGTCCGACCGGCATCGCCCATACCTTCATGGCGACCGATGCGCTGAAGAAGTCCGCCGCCGCCCGCGGCTGGGAGATCGCGGTCGAGACCCAGGGCTCGGTCGGCTCGCAAAACGCGCTGAGCGCGGCGCAGATCCAGGCCGCCGATCTGGTGGTGATCGCGGCCGACACCCATGTCGATGACAGCCGCTTTGCCGGGAAAAAGGTCTACAAGACCTCGGTCGGCGCGGCGGTGAAGGGCGCGGCCAAGGTGCTGGATGCGGCCCTGGCCGAGGGCGTGGTGCTGGGCACCAGCCTCGCCGACACCGTCGATGCGCTCAAGGCGCAGCGCGCCGCGACCCGCTCGGGCCCCTACATGCACCTGCTGACGGGCGTGTCCTACATGCTGCCGCTGGTGGTTGCGGGTGGTCTGCTGATCGCGCTTTCGTTCGTTTTCGGCATCAAGGCCTTCGAGGCCGAGGGCACGCTGCCCGCGGCGCTGATGGCGATCGGTGGCGGCGCCGCCTTCAAGCTGATGGTGCCGGTTCTGGCGGGGTTCATCGCCTATTCGATCGCCGACCGTCCCGGCCTGACGCCGGGTCTGATCGGCGGCATGCTGGCGGTGAACCTGAACGCCGGGTTCCTGGGCGGCATCGTCGCGGGCTTTCTGGCGGGCTATGTGGCGCGCTGGCTGCGCGATGCGATCAAGCTGCCGCGCACGCTCGAGGGACTCAAGCCCGTGCTGATCCTGCCGCTGCTCTCGACCGCGATCACCGGGCTGGTGATGGTCTATGTGGTGGGCGAGCCGGTGGCGGCGATCCTCGCGGCGATGACCGCCTTCCTGCAGGGGCTGGGCACCACCAATGCCGTCGTTCTTGGCCTGATCCTCGGCGGCATGATGGCCGTCGACATGGGGGGCCCGATCAACAAGGCCGCCTATACTTTCGCCGTCGGTCTTCTGACCTCGAGCACCTATGCGCCGATGGCCGCGGTGATGGCCGCGGGGATGACGCCGCCGCTGGGGCTGGCCCTGGCGACGCTTGTGGCGAAAAACCGCTTCACCGCCGAAGAACGCGAAGCCGGGGGCGCCGCCGCGGTGCTGGGGCTCTCCTTCATCACCGAAGGCGCGATCCCCTTTGCCGCGAAAGACCCGGCCCGGGTGATCCCCGCGATCATCGTCGGCTCGGCGATCACCGGGGCGCTGTCGATGGCGCTGGGCTGCCTGCTGGTCGCGCCGCATGGCGGGATCTTCGTCCTTGCCATCCCGCATGCGGTGACGAACCTCGGGCTTTATGCGCTCTCGATCGTGGTCGGCACGCTGGTGACGACGGGCCTGCTGATCGCGCTGAAAAAGCCGATCCCGGCCGAGGAGACCGCCCGCACCTGATCGGGCGAGGGGGCGAACACAAGGCCGACGGTCCGCGGATCGTCGGCTTTCCCATGCCCGCCCGGCGCGAAAATCGTGAAAATTCTTCCAAGATTCACGGGGCATCCGCAAAATCGCAAGGATTGCTTCACCGCTTGCGGTGCAGGGTGCCGGGGTATTTCGAAAGCGCGCGTTCACGGCGATTGACACATCGTCCGCGTTCGTGTCCGACTTCTTCTGACCCCGGAACACACGCGAAAAGCCCGCCATGCCTGCCAGACTGGTTCATCACTTCACTGCGTTTCGGGTCGCTGCGGCCTATGCGCTGGTGGGCGTGCTGTACATTCTGACAAGCGACCGGCTGCTGACGCTGATTTCCGGGGATTATCAGGATTATCAATCCTATCAGACCTTCAAGGGCTGGGCCTTCATCGCCCTGACCTCGCTGGCGCTCTGGGCGGTGCTGCGCGGCACGCTGGCGCAGCTGGAAAACGCTTTCGACGCCGTCTCGCAGGCCGAGAACCGGCTGCGCGGGGCGCTGGGTGCGGCGGGGGGCTGCGACTGGGAAAGCTTCGTCGACCGCCACGGGGTCCTGTGGCTGCGCACCTCCGGCATCCTGGCGCGCCGGATCGGCTGGCGCGAGGGGGAGGCGGTGCCGACAACCGAGCTGCGCGCGCTCGTCCATCCCGACGACATGGACAGTTTCAACGCCCATATGGCGCTGCACCGCGAGATTTTCGCGGGCGGGCGGGTGCCGATCCCGCCGCATGTGCACCGGATCCGCGACCGTGACGGCACTTACCGCTGGATCAAGGTGGTGACCGATGTCGACAGCAACTTTCGCGCCCCTGGCGGCAGGCTGTTCGGCTTCGCCCTTGATGTGCACGACCAGCAGGAGGCGATCCGGGGGCTGGCCGATGTCATCGCCGGGGGGCAGGTGGGCACCTGGCGGCACGATCTGCGCACGAACCGGCTGGTGATCAACGACCGCTGGGCCGAGATCATCGGCCGCAAGCCCGAAGACCTGCCCGCGCCGCTGATGATCGACGACTGGCGCGCGCTGGTCCATCCCGAGGACATGGTGCGGCTGAACACCGCCCAGGCGCCGAAGTTCCGCAGCCGGGACTATTTCTTCACCGAAGAATTCCGCATGCGCCATGCCGACGGGCACTGGGTCTGGATCCTGTCGCGCGGCCGCGCCGTCGAGATGGCCGCGACCGGCGAGGCGCTGGTGCTCTCGGGGGTGCATGTCGACATTTCGCGCCGCAAGCAGCTCGAAGCCGAGCTGATCGCGAAGAACGACTTCCTGCAGCGGCTGACGGAAACCTCTGTCTCGGGCATCCTGGCCTTCGACCCTTCGGGGGTGATCGTCTTTGCGAACATGGAGGCGGAGCAGATCCTTGACGCCACCGGGGCGGGGCTGGTCGGGCGCTCTCATGCGGCGCTGGGCTGGCTTTATGGCCAGCGCGACGGCAGCGGGGCGGGGCGGGGCTTTCCCTTCGAGCGCGTGGCGCGGGGCGGCGAGACGCTGAACGACCTGCGCCTGACCCTGCCGCGACCGGACGGGACGGAGCGGGTGATCTCGGTCAATGCGGCGCCGATGGAAGCGCGCGGCGGGCCGGTGCAGGTGGTCTGTTCGGTTTCCGACATCACGCAAAGGCTGATGGACGAGCGGCGTCTGGCCGAGGCCGCCGAAGAGGCCAGCCATGCCGCGACGCATGATGCGCTGACCGGGCTGCCCAACCGCGAATCCTTTCGCGCCCAGGTCGGCCCGGCGCAGCTGCGCGCGCGCGCCGCGGGCGATCTGTTGCAGCAGGTCTTCCTGTCGATCGACCAGTTCCAGCAGATCAAGGACCGTTTCGGCCCGCAGCTGGGCGACCGGGTGATCTGCAAGGTCGCCGAACGGCTGGAGGCGCTGCGCGAACCCGATCAGCTGCTGGCCCGGGCCGGGGCCGAGGAATTCACCTTCCTCAGCCGCGGCCGCCTTGCCGAGGAACCCGAGGCGGCGACCGCGGCGCTGGCGCAGGCTTTCGCCGAACCTTTCGAGATCGACGGCCAGCCGCTTTATCTGTCCGCCTCGATGGGGATGAGCCGGTTTCCGATGGATGCGCACAGCCCCGAGGAAATGTGGCTGAACGCCGATCTAGCGATGTACGAGGCCAAGGCGCTGGGCGGCAACCGCGCCGTGCCCTTCACGCCGAAGCTGCGCGACCGGCTCGCGCGCGAGGCGACGATCGGACAATCGCTGCAACGCGCGATCCGCGACGGCGCCTTTGCGCTTTATCTGCAGCCGAAGATCAACCTGCTCGATCACGGCAGCCTGGCCGGGGCTGAGGCGCTGGTGCGCTGCACCGATCCGGCGCTGGCGGGGATCGGCCCCGACATCTTCATGCCGATCGCGGAAAAGACCGGCCTCGTGCGCGACATCGACCTTTTGATGATCGATCTGGTCGGTGCCTTTGTCGCGACGCTGCGCGGGCGCGGCCAGCAGCTGTGCATCTCGATCAACCTCTCGCCCGAAAGCCTGCGCCGGGTCCGGTTCGGGCAGGCGGTGCTGGCGCATCTGCAGGCGGCGGATCTGGGCCCCGAAGATGTGCTGTTCGAGATCACCGAGGGCGCGGTCGTCGATCTGAATTCGGAGGCGCGCGACAGTATCGAGGCGCTTCTGGCGGCCGGGTTCGAGCTTTCGGCGGATGATTTCGGCACCGGCTATTCCTCGCTCAGCTATCTGCAAAAGCTGCAGCTGAAGGAATTGAAGATCGACCGCAGTTTCGTCTCGCGCATCGCGCTGGATGACGGGGCCTCCGATGCGATCGTGCGCGCGACCCTGGCGATGGCGGCGGCGCTGGGGCTGCGCACCGTCGCCGAAGGCATCGACACACCCGCCCAGGTGGTCTGGCTGCGCCAGCATGGCTGCGATCTGGGGCAGGGCTATCATTTCGCCAAACCCCTGCCTGCCATGGATTTTCTATGCGAATTTCTGCAATCCGACGGGCTGCGCGCCGAGGCTGCCGCCCTTGCCTGATCGCGGCGGCTTTTCGCTTTGAGCGGGATTTTTGGGTCGCCTTCAGGCGCTGGTTACCATTTGCCGCCATGATCGAGGGCGCGACTCCGATGAAAGACTGACGTTTTGCCCCAGCTGCCTCTCCTGTTGACCCGGATCCGGGCGGTGCTGACCAAGCATCCCAGCCCGGAAGACGTTGCCAGCGTCGTGCAGGGGACGTCGGTCGGGGTTTCGGTGACGGCGCTGAACGCGATGATCTACGTGCTGGAATCGCTGCGCCATGATGACCGCAGCTTCGTGGTCTTCTGGCTCGGCTCGATCCTCGCGCTGGGCGGTGCGCTCAGCCGGATGTCGCGCCGTGCCGCCGGGCGCCGGGTCCCGCGGGTTTCCGCCCGGGCGGCGCGGCGGCTGATCCTGACCTCGGTGCTGTTCGCCGCGCCCTGGGCGGTGCTGCCTTTGCATGTGATCGGCCTGCATCAGACCGGTGACCCGCTGGTGGTGCTGCTTGTCAGCACCGGCATGCTGGCCGGGGGCGTCTTCATGCTGCACCGCGCCTTCGTCGCCGCGGTGGCCTTCCAGTCGACGATCCTCGCCGCGGTGATCCTGTCGTTTCACCTGGGCGGCTGGGCGCAGGCCTGGTCGGTGACGCTTTATGCGCTGCTTTACGGCGCCTTTCTGGCGTATTTTTCCTATCGCACCGGCGAAACCGCCCGGCAGCGCGACGATTCCGTCGCGGCGCTGTCGCGGGCCGTCGGCAGCCTGCGCCAGGCCCGCGACGAAAACTATCTTCTGGCCAATATCGACGACACCACCGGGCTTCTGAACCGCAAGGCCTTCAACGCCCGCCTGGCCGAGGCGGTGGCGCGCCAGCGCGACAGCGGCCGGGGCTTTGCGCTGCTGCTGATGGATCTTGACCGGTTCAAGAACGTCAACGACCTGTTCGGCCATGGGGTCGGCGATGAATTGCTGACCGAAATTGCCCGCCGCCTGCGCGCCAACCTGCCCGAGGGCGATGTGATCGCCCGGCTCGGCGGGGATGAATTCGCGGTGATCCTGGCCGAGGTGAGCGCGGCGGCGCAGATCCGCCCGATCGCCGATCGCCTGCTGGCGGCCTTCGAGCCGCCCGCACTTCTGGCGGGGCGGCGGGTGCATCCGGGCGCCTCGATCGGGGCGGTGATCTGCCCGGACGACGGCGCCGATCCGGTCGAGTTGCTGATCAAGGCCGATCTGGCGCTGAACCGGGCCAAGGAAAGCGGGCGCGGCCAGTGCCTGCTGTTCAACGAACAGCTGCGCAGGCGGGTGATCGAGAGCGACCGGATCGAGGCCGGGCTGCGCGAGGCGCTGGAGGGCGAGCAGCTTTATGTGCAGTATCAGCCGAAGATCGCGCTGAGCGATGGCCGCCTGCTGGGGGCGGAGGCGCTGGTGCGCTGGCGCAGGCCCGACGGCTCTGCCGTCGCCCCCGACAGTTTCCTGACCATCGCCGCCGAACGCGGTCTGCTGCCCAATCTGTCGCGCCGGATCGCCGAGACCGTGGCGGCCGATCTGCTGGGCTGGCGCGGCGCGGGGCTGGCGCCGGGCAAGATCGCGCTGAACATCCATCCCGACGACATCAAATCGCCCGAGCTGCTGCTCGACACCATCGCGATGTTCGAGGCGTCGGGCGTCGACGGCCGCGATTTGCTGCTCGAGATCACCGAGGGCTGCTTTGTCGGGCGCGGCACCGACATGACGATCAGCCTGCTCGATTCGCTGGCGGAGCGCGGGTATGAACTGTCGCTCGATGATTTCGGCACCGGCCATGCCGCGCTGGGCGATCTGAAAAAGGTGCCGGTGGCGGAACTGAAGATCGACCGCAGTTTCATTGCCGGTCTGTGCTATCGCCGCGAGGATCGCGCCATCGTCGCCGCGATCGCCGAAATCGCCCGCGGCATGGGCATCCGCTCGGTCGCCGAGGGGGTGGAGGACGAGGCGCAGCGGGCGGTGCTGGTCGATCTGGGCATCGATGTCGGGCAGGGCTTCCTGTGGTCGAGCCCGATGGATGCCGCCGATTTCGCCCGTTTCCTGCGCGGAAACGCCTGCCGCACCGGCTGATCCCGGCCCGCGCGCGGTTGCGACCAAAAAACCGGTCCCGGCCGGGACTGTGGCGCTTTCGCGCCTTGCCGTGCCGCGTCGTTCGGCGTCAAATCCCGGCCGGAACGACCGTGGAAGGACCGAGGATGACATCCTATCTCAAGACGACACCGGACAAGGACGGGTGGTTTGGCAGCTACGGCGGGGCGATGCTGCCACCGCCGCTCGAGCCGCATTTCAAGGAGATCCGCGAGGCTTACGCGAAAATCTCGAAATCGGCCGATTTCATCGCCGAACTGCGCCAGATCCGCAAGCATTTCCAGGGCCGCCCCACGCCCGTTTCCTATCTGAAGAACCTCTCGGCGCTGTGCGGCGGCGCGCAGATCTATGCCAAGCGCGAGGATCTCAACCATACCGGCGCGCACAAGCTCAACCATTGCATGGCCGAGGGGTTGCTGGCGAAATTCATGGGCAAGACCAAGCTGATGGCCGAAACCGGGGCGGGGCAGCACGGGGTCGCGCTGGCCACGGCGGCGGCCTATTTCGGCATGGACTGCGAGATTCACATGGGCGAGATCGACATCGCCAAGGAGGCGCCGAACGTCACCCGGATGAAGCTTCTGGGCGCGACGGTGGTGCCGGTCTCGTTTGGCGGGCGCTCGCTGAAAGAAGCGGTGGACAGCTGCTTCCAGAGCTACATCGCCCAGGCCGATACCGCGCTTTTCGCCATCGGATCGGTCGTCGGCCCGCATCCGTTCCCGCGGATGGTGCGCGATTTCCAGCATGTCATCGGCGTCGAGGCACGCGAGCAATTCCTTGAAATGACGGGGGAATTGCCTGACATGGTGGCGGCTTGCGTCGGCGGCGGCTCGAATGCGATGGGGATTTTCTCGGGCTTCATCGACGATGCCGCGGTCGGTCTTTACGGCGTCGAGCCGCTCGGCACCTCCTCGAATCTGGGCGATCACGCGGCGACGATTTCCTTTGGCGAGGATGGCGACATTCACGGCTTCCGCACCCTTGTGCTCAAGGATGCGCAGGGCGAGCCCGCGCCGGTGCACACCGTCGCCTCGGGGCTGGATTATCCCGGCGTCGGCCCGGAGCACGCGCATCTGCACAAGATCGGCCGGGTGCACTACACCACCGCCAATGACAAGGAGGCGCTGAAGGCCTTTTTCGCGCTCTCGCGGCACGAGGGGATCATTCCCGCGCTCGAAAGCGCGCATGCCGTGGCCTTCGCGATGCGCGAGGCGGCGGCCCATCCGGGCAAGTCGATCCTGATCAACCTGTCGGGCCGGGGCGACAAGGACATCGATTACGTCACCCAGACCTACGGCTTCGCAACCGATCTGTGAGGCAGGCGCGCGCCGGGGCCTGATCCCGGCGCGCGGCGCGCCCCGGGCGGGGCGAATCCCGGGCTTTTGCCCCGGGGCAGGTTTGCGGATTTTATTCTCTGAACCGGGCGCCGGGCCGGTGTTCGGCCCGGAATTCCCGCGCCGGAGGGGCGCGGAACAGAATTTTGTGCTTTTTCGGGCCATGGCGAAAACACCATTCTCCCAAAGTTCGGCCGCTTTCAGGAAGGCGGGTTTTAGCCCCTTTTCAACCGCGGCCGGGCGTGGTCGATAGGATGGGCACGCAAAGGGGAGATCAGATGACGATGGTTTTCGAGGACAATTCGCGCTCGATCGGCGGCACGCCGCTGGTGAAGCTGGGGCGGCTGGGGCAGGGGCTGGGCGCCACCGTTCTGGCGAAGATCGAGGCGCGCAATCCGGCGGGCTCGGTCAAATGCCGGATCGGCGCGGCGCTGATCTGGGACGCGGAGGAACGCGGCCTCCTGACGCCTGGCAAGGAAATCGTCGAGCCGACCTCGGGCAATACCGGCATCGCGCTGGCCTTCGTCGCCGCGGCGCGCGGCATTCCGATCACGCTCACCATGCCCGAGACGATGAGCCTGGAACGGCGCAAGCTGCTTTTGGCCTACGGCGCGAAGCTGGTGCTGACCGAGGGGGCGAAGGGCATGGCGGGCGCCATCGCCAAGGCCGAGGAAATCGCCGCCTCGGACCCGAAATACGTGCTCTTGCAACAGTTCAGGAACCCGGCCAACCCGGCGATTCACGAACGCACCACCGGCCCCGAGATCGAGGCCGCGACCGGCGGCAAGATCGACATTTTCGTCGCGGGCGTCGGCACCGGCGGCACGATCACCGGCGTCAGCCGCTATTTCAAGCAGACCTTGGGCAAGGCGATCACCTCGGTCGCGGTCGAGCCCGCGGCAAGCCCGGTGCTCAGCCAGACCCGGGCGGGCGAGGCGGTGAAACCCGGGCCGCACAAGATCCAGGGCATCGGCGCCGGGTTCGTGCCCGAGGTGCTGGACCTGAGCCTTGTCGATGCGATCGAGCAGGTCTCGAACGAAGAAGCGGTGGCGGTGGCGCTGCGGCTGGCCCGCGAGGAAGGCATTCTGGCCGGGATTTCCTGCGGCGCGGCCACGGCGGCGGCGCTGCGGCTGGCGGCGCGGCCGGAAAACGCTGGCAAGACCATCGTGGTGATCCTGCCCGACTCGGGCGAGCGCTATCTGTCCTCGGTGCTGTTCGAGGGCGTCTTCGACGGCACCGGCGCCCCGGCCTGACGGCCCTTTGAAGTCAGGATCCTGGCATAAGGCCCCGCCCCGGCGGGGCCTTTTCTTCTGGCGACTCGCGCCGGAAGGGTGGCGGAACGGCAGAGAATAAAATTCTATATTCACGACCAATAATGACGAGATTTATCCCTTTCAATCTCGACTGACACGGTGGATATTTTGGAAATGACGAGGCTCACGGAAAGGACCGCCAGCATGCCGCGCCCGCTGATCAATCGCTCGCCGATGCCGGGGCTGGGGCTGTCGATGGGGATCACGCTGACGATGCTGTCGCTGGTCGTGCTGGGCCCGATCGGCGCGCTTCTGGCGCAGGGCGCCAGCTACGGGCTCGACGGCCTCTGGGCCACGGTGAACCGCGAGCGGGTCTGGGCGGCGCTGGAACTGTCGTTCCGGCTCTCGTTCTTCGCGGCGCTGTTCAATCTGGTCTTCGGCGTCGTTCTGGCCTGGGTGCTGGTGCGTTACGACTTTCCCGGCCGCCGTCTGGTCGATGCCGCCGTCGATCTGCCCTTCGCCCTGCCGACCGCCGTCGCGGGCATCGCGCTGACCACGCTTTACGCGCCCAACGGGGTCTTTGGCGCGCTGGCCAAGGATTTCGGGCTGAAGATCGCCTATACGCAAGGGGGGATCTTTCTGGCGCTGATCTTTGTCGGCCTGCCCTTCGTCACCCGCACCGTGCAACCGGTGATCGAGGAGATCGACCGCGAGGTCGAGGAGGCCTCGGCGACGCTGGGCGCCACCCGCTTCACCACCTTGCGCCGGATCATCGCGCCGATGCTGCTGCCAGCCGCGTTGACCGGCTTTGCGCTGTCGCTCGCGCGGGCGGTGGGCGAATACGGTTCGGTGATCTTCATCGCCGGAAACATCCCGCTGAAAACCGAGATCGCGCCGCTTCTGATCGTGATCCAGCTGGAAGAATTCAACTACGACGGCGCCGCCGCGATCGGCATTGCCATGCTGGCGATCAGCTTCGCGATGCTGCTTGCCATCAACCTGATCCAGATCTGGAGCCGCCGGAGGATTGGCGATGTCTGACGCAGCCGAACGCAACTGGCGATCCGCCACCGATGAGACGCCGCTGGTGCGGGGCCTTTTGATCCTGGCCGCCGTGGCCGGGATGGCGCTTCTGGTCGCCGCGCCGCTGCTGACCGTCTTTGTCGAGGCGCTGGCCAAGGGCTGGTTTGCCGCGCTGAAAAGCCTCGGCAACCCCGATGCGCTGTCGGCGATCCGGTTGACGCTGATGATTGCCGCGCTGTCGGTGCCGCTCAACGCCGTTTTCGGGATTGCGGCGGCCTGGTTCATCACTCGCTTCGAGTTTCGCGGCAAGGCCTTCCTGATCACCCTGATCGACCTGCCGTTTTCGGTATCTCCGGTCGTGGCGGGGCTGTGCATCGTCTTGATGTTCGGGGCGAATTCCGCCATCGGCGGCTGGCTGGTGGCACAGGGTTACCCGATCGTCTTCGCCCTTCCGGGGATCGTGCTGGCGACGATGTTCGTCACCTTCCCCTTTGTCGCGCGCGAGCTCATTCCGGTGATGATCGAGCAGGGCTGCCAGGAGGAGGAGGCGGCGCTGACGCTGGGCGCCTCGGGCTGGCGGGTCTTCACCACGGTGACGCTGCCGAAGATCCGCTGGGCGCTGCTTTATGGCGTGCTTTTGTGCAACGCCCGCGCGATGGGGGAATTCGGCGCCGTCGCCGTCGTCTCGGGCAAGATCCGCGGCCAGACCGCGACGATGCCGATCACCATCGAGATGCTTTACAACGAATATCTCTCGGTCGCGGCGTTTTCGCTGGCCGGGCTGCTCACCGCGCTCGCGCTGGTCACGCTGCTGCTCAAGACCGTGCTGGAGCTGCGCCACGCCGACGAAATCGCCGCCACCCACCGCCATTGAGGGACATGATGGATATCGACATTCAAGAGATCTCGAAGCTCTTCGGCACCACGGCGGCGCTGCATCCGGTGTCGCTCGCCATCCCCTCGGGGGCGCTGGTGGCGCTTCTGGGCCCCTCGGGCTCGGGCAAGACGACGCTGTTGCGGATTCTGGGGGGGCTCGAATTCCCGACCTCGGGGCGGGTGCTGTTTGACGGCCAGGACGCCACCGACATCCGGGTGCAGGATCGCCGCGCGGGCTTCGTGTTCCAAAGCTATGCTTTGTTCCGGCACATGACGGTGTTTGAAAACATCGCCTACGGGTTGCGCGCCCGGCCGAGGGCCGAGCGGCCGCCGAAGCTGGAGATCGCCCGGCGGGTGGCGCGGCTGCTGGAGCTGATCCAGCTGCCCGAGATTGGCGCGCGCTATCCGAGCCAGCTTTCGGGCGGGCAGCGCCAGCGCGTGGCCCTGGCCCGGGCGCTCGCCATCGAGCCGCGGATGCTGCTTCTGGACGAGCCCTTCGGCGCGCTCGATGCCAAGGTCCGCAAGGAGCTGCGTCAGGGGCTGCGCGACATTCACGACGCCACCGGCCTGACCACGGTCTTCGTGACCCATGATCAGGAAGAGGCGATGGAGCTGGCCGATATGGTGGTGGTGATGTCGATGGGCCGGATCGAGCAGATCGGCCGCCCCAGCGACATCCGCGCCCGTCCGGCCAGCAGTTTCGTGCGCGAGTTCATCACGGCTTGACCTCCGTCTGGCCAAGGCCATCGCCTTGGCCTCGCGGATCATTGGTCCGATGCCCCCCGAGGGCCCAAAGGCACTCGGGCAGCGCCCGCCCCGTCCCGGCGGGCGCTTCTCGCCCGCCGGGACGGGCGCCGCCCTCTGTCACGCCTGGGACTGCGGTCCTGTGCCGACCGGCTCGCAACGGGCGGGAAAACGCGATGCGTTTTCCGTTTCGCCCGACGCGCCGTTCGGCAGGGCAGGGGGGGGCCGAAATAAAAGGCGCCCGCCTGTTCGGACCTTCCAAAGAAGGGCGGACAGACGGGCGCAAACCCGAGGAGTGCAGGGGCGGTCCATGCCGCCCCTTGTCAGTGATCAGCGACGCTGAATGGTCGCCAGGCCGAAGGTGTTCGAGAAGGGCAGGAAGTCGCCCGGGATCACGTTCGATTGACGCGGCGTGTCTTTCAGCAGCGGGGCTTTCCAGAACTTCGCCGATTGCGGCGGAGCGTCAGCCGGGATCAGCTTGACCTTCGGCGCGGTGGTTTTCACCAAGGGCGTCGGCCAGAAGTCTTGCGACATGAACTTGGTGCCTTCGTAGACGTTCTTCTTGCGCGGGGTGTCGAGCAGAAGTTTCCAGCCAAAGCGCTCCGAGAAGGCGCCGGGCTTTTCGTCGGCCTTGACGGGTTGCGGCAGGAAGATGTGCCGGTGGTCTTTCATGATGTTGTCAGTCATTTCAGATGCGTCCTCACAGGTGAACTCTTCGGTTGCGTTCTCGACCGCGACCACCGCTGCGCGAGCAGTGATGGCGCGCACGAGTTTCGCCGCGCCGAGCGGCTTGTAGTTGACTTTCGCCACGAGCGCGGCAGCGCCGCCGGCGACACGTTCGGCATAGCCCGCAGCCGCGCTGGGATGCACGCCGGCGGACTTGAGGGCTTCGGCCAAGGCAGCGCCCTTCTTGCCGTCGGCGACGACGACCTTCAGAGCGCGTTTCGGAATACCTTCGCTTTTCAGTTGTCTTGCGATGTCGCAAGCCGTTTTTTCATCGGCATAAAGCCGTGTGATCACCGTCGTCATGCGTCCTCCTCGGGTTCAAGGGCATTCTTCAGTCACGTCCAGGTGTCCCGCACGGGCCTCGGGTCATCGACCTCCCCGCTTGAGAAGCGGCACAGCGAAGGCGATGGCCACGATCAAAATCAACGCCTCGATGGCGAACACCGTATTATAAGGCCCCACCACACCGGACCCGAAAGTCCCCGGCAGGGCAACCAAACCGTCACGAACCACCCCCGCAAGCGCGACACCCAGACCGGCGGCCGTCGCCTGCACAGCCCCCCAGGCTCCCAGCGCCAGCCCGATCCGATCGGCGGGCGCGGTCCGCATGGTCGCCGTCAGCGTGGCATGGCCGAAAAGACCGATGCCGAGCCCGACAGCGAAGGTGCCCGCAAGGAACAGCCAGATACCGTCCTGGCTGATCAGCGAGGACATGATGATGGCGACAAACCCGGGAACCCCGATCAGTGCACCCAGCACCGCCAGCGGCATCGGCCTTGCCCCGTTCCCCAGCACACGGGACGCAGTGCCGAAACCGGCAAGCGTCCCCAGCGCAAAGAGCGCGGTCAGTTTCGTCGTCTCCCCGACGGTCAGGTGCAGCGCCTGACCCCCGTAGGGTTCCAAAAGCACATCGGCCATACCGAAGCCGAAAGTCCCCAGCGCGATCACGGTCAGCAGCGCCAGCATCCCCGGACGGCCCATCAGCAGGCCGAAGGCCTCCTTGAAGGTCGGGTGCACCGCGGTTTCCATCTGCCGGGCACGGTCCCGGCTGACGGCTTCCTGCTTCCACATCGCGGCCATGTTCAACACGACACTCGCCAATGCAGTCCCCTGGATCACCTGGATCAGGCGCCCGGGCGTGTAGTCCGCCAGCAACGCCCCGTAGACGAGCGCGCTGATCACCATGCCGAAGAGCAGCATCACATACATGAGGCCGACGACCTTCGGCTGGTCTTCTTCCGCGACGAGGTCGGTTGCCAGCGCCAGACCCGCGGTCTGGACGATATGCACCCCGGCCCCCACGAGGAGGAAGGCAAGAGCGGCCGCGCTCATTCCGATCCAGCGCGGCGCATCCACGGATTCACCGAACCCCGACAGCACCAGAAGCGCGAAGGGCATGATGGCGAAGCCGCCGAATTGATAAATCGTTCCCTTCCAGATCCAGGGCGCGCGACGCAGCCCGAGAGCCGACTTGTGCGTGTCGGACTTGAAGCCGATCAGCGTGCGGAAGGGCGCAAACAGCATCGGCATCGCCAGCATCACCGAGACGAGCGAGGCCGGAACCGCCAGCTCGACGATCATCACCCGGTTCAGGGTGCCCGCGAGCAGGGTCAAGGTCATCCCGACGGTGATCTGAAAGAGCGACAGTCGCAGCAACCGCGAGAGCGGAACCTCTTCACTGGCCACGTCGGCGAATGGCAGGTACTTCGGAGCGTGCCGCGCCAGGTTCTTCAGAGCAAAAGCACGGTAGCCCATAGTCCAGCCGCCCGTCGGAGAGAGAAAGTGCGAGGGGCTCAGCCCCGGAGGGAATGGGCCCACCGACGGGTGCCGGTGGGCCCAAAGGTCAGCAGATTACTGAGCCGGCGCAACAGCGACGACGGTCGCCATCGGGTTGCCGTTCCAGTAGTTCGCGAACCAGGTCGTGTTGGTCAGCAGGCCGGCGTGCACGATCAGAGCGGCGACCGCAACGGCGCCGAGGATCAGCGGGATACCGGTCGAGGGCTTGACGACGGTCCAGATTTTGGCGTTGTTCATTGTATTTCTCCTCTACCCGATTACCCGAGCCACGGCGTGGCGATGGCCGAGAGGATGTGCGCAACAAGCGCCATCGCCCCGAACACACGGGTGCCATCGATCAGGTAGCTGTGGATTTCTTCAGCTTCTTTCAGCGACAGGCCGCTCGGCCCAGCTTTATCGTCAGTCATTGTCCCGAATCCTCCAAAACTGGGATCATTGGGAACGTTGATGAAGCTCTCTCGGTTAAGTTCGAGCCCCGTCTCAGCGCCCCCCCGCTGCCGGACCGTCTGTGATCCGACCTCGTGAGACGCACTATGGGAGCCCGAGTGTCGGCGATCAAGTGTAAAGTCGGGCTGACACTGCGGCAAATTCGGCCACCCCCGGGGGCGCAAAACCCCAGTGAAAACAGGTGTTCCAGAGGTATCTTTGGCTGATTCCGGGGCCGGTCCGCGGGCCCGCGCGGGGCCTGCGGCAGGGGGGTGCGACAGGGCGCAAGAGCCATGTGGCAAAGGGGGTTTGCGCCTCGCGGCCGTCGCGCGGCGGGCGCCTTGCGGGGGGCGCGAAACCGGCCTTCGGGTCAAACGGTCATTGCGGATGTGCATTAAACTGCGTTAGCCTGTCGCAGATCGGCCGGTTGCCCCGGCGCGCGGGCCCGGACGGCCTGTCGCAGGCAACCGGAATTTTCAGGTCGAATTGTCGCGCCGATTTTACCCGTCGCGAGGGCTTGAAACCGTTCTGACGGCTTCCCAAGTCGCGTGATTGACATGAATGTCGCACGCTCGGGCCTGATTCTGGGCCTGTCCCGTGCCGACTCCGTGCCGAATCTTTCGTCTTCGCCGCCGTTTCGCGCCGTCTTCCCGAATCTCTGACCGCAATTTCCCCCGCATCAGCCCATTCCTTGGGCAGATGCCCGGCTGCGATGCGCCAATGCCTGTCCGTCAGTATTTTACCTATTGATAAAATTTCGGATCATGGCAGCCTCGAAGGCAATAACAAAGCCAGGGAGGTCACAGTGACCACAAGCCAGTATCGACCCGGGGTGCATCCCGGGCGTCTTTCCGATGCCGAATATTGCACGGCCTTTGCCGATGTCGCGCCGCCTTTGAGCCCGCATCAGGCGCAGGTGGCGGCGGCGCGTTGCTATTTCTGCGCCGAGGCGCCCTGCACCACGGCCTGTCCGTCCGACATCGACGTGCCGCTCTTCATCCGGCAGATCCTGACCGGCACGCCCGAGGCGGCGGCGCAGACGATCCTGTCGCAAAACATCCTTGGCGGCATGTGCGCCCGGGTCTGTCCGACCGAAACCCTGTGCGAGGGCGCCTGCGTGCGCGAGGCGGCCGAGGGCAAGCCGGTCGAGATCGGCGCCTTGCAGCGCTTTGCCACCGACCGGCTGCAGACCTCGGGCGTCCATCCCTTCACGCGCGCGGCCCGAACGGGGAAAGCCGTGGCCGTGGTGGGGGCGGGGCCTGCGGGTCTGGCCTGCGCGCATCGGCTGGCGATGCGCGGCCACGAGGTCACCGTTTATGACGCGCGGCTGAAACCGGGCGGGCTGAATGAATATGGCATCGCCGCCTACAAGGCGCCGGGTGGCTTTGCGGCCAGGGAAGTGGCCTGGCTGTTGCAGATCGGCGGCATCGCGGTGCTGGAAAACTGGCAGCTTGGCCGCAACGGTTCGGTGGCGGATCTGCTGGCGGACCATGACGCGGTCTTCCTTGGCATGGGGCTTGCCGGCGTGAATGCGCTGACGATCCCCGGGGCGGAATTTGCCACGCCGGCGACCGAGTTCATCGCGCATCTGCGTCAGGCCGAGGATCTGGCGACGGTCCCCGTCGGCCGCCGCGTCGTGGTGATCGGTGGCGGCATGACCGCGGTCGATGCGGCGGTGCAGGCGAAACTGCTGGGCGCCGAGACCGCCAGCATCGTCTATCGCCGCTCGCAGGCGGAAATGCCCGCCTCGGGCCATGAACAGGAGCATGCGCAAAAGAACGGCGTGCGGATCGTGCCGAATGCCGCGCCCGTGGCGATCCGCAAGGACGATCAGGGCTATGAGGTCGAATTCGCCCGCACCGAAACCCGCGATGGAAAACTGGTGCAGCTGGACGACACCTTGCGGATCAAGGCGGATCAGATCTTCACCGCGATCGGCCAGACTTTGGGGCCGGTGCCTGAAGGCCTGACGATCACCGACGGCAAGATCGAGATCGACGCGCGCGGGCGCACCGGGCTGTCCCATGTCTGGGCGGGCGGCGATTGCGCCAGTGGCGGCGAAGATCTGACGGTGACCGCCGTCGCGCAGGGCCGCGATGCGGCCGAAGATATCCACGCTTTTCTGATGGGGGCCTGAGATGGCGAACCTGACTTCGACATTCCTTGGCATCAAATCCCCGAACCCGTTCTGGCTCGCCTCGGCGCCGCCGACCGACAAGGAAGTGAACGTCCGCCGCGCCTTTGAGGCCGGTTGGGGCGGCGTCGTCTGGAAGACGCTCGGGCTTGATGGCCCGCCGGTGGTGAACGTCTCCGGCCCGCGCTATGGCGCGATCCACGGGCCCGATGGCACGCTTCTCGGCCTGAACAACATCGAGTTGATCACCGACCGGCCGCTCGAGGTGAACCTGCGCGAGATCAAATCGGTCAAGCGCGATTACCCGGACCGGGCCTTGGTCGTGTCGCTGATGGTGCCCTGCGACGAGGACAGCTGGAAAGCGATCCTGGCCCGGGTCGAGGAAACCGAGGCCGACGGGGTCGAGCTGAACTTCGGCTGTCCGCATGGCATGGCCGAACGCGGCATGGGCGCGGCGGTGGGGCAGGTGCCGGACTATGTGGAGATGGTGACGCGCTGGGTGAAGCAACATTCGCGTATGCCCTGCATCGTCAAGCTGACGCCCAACATCTCGGACATCCGCATACCGGCCGAAGCGGCGAAACGCGGCGGCGCCGATGCGGTGAGCCTGATCAACACGATCAATTCGATCACCTCGGTCGATCTGGATCTGTTTGCGCCGCAGCCGACGATTGACGGGTTCGGCACCCATGGCGGCTATTGCGGCCCGGCGGTGAAACCGATCGCGCTGAACATGGTGGCCGAGATCGCCCGCAACCCGGCCACGCGCGGTTTGCCGATTTCGGGCATCGGCGGCGTCACCACCTGGCGCGATGCGGCCGAGTTCATGGCCCCGGGCGCGCATAACGTGCAGGTCTGCACCGCGGTGATGACCTATGGCTTCAAGATCGTCGAGGAGATGATCTCGGGCCTGTCGGACTACATGGACCGCAAGGGCCTGACCGAGACGCGCGAAATCGTCGGCCGCGCCGTGCCGAAGGTGACGGATTGGCAGTATCTGAACCTGAACTACACCACCAAGGCCAGCATCGCGCAGGAGGATTGCATCAAATGCGGCCGCTGCCACATCGTCTGCGAGGACACCTCGCATCAGGCGATCACGATGGCGGCGGATCGCACGGTGACGGTGAAGGAAGAGGAATGTGTCGCCTGCAACCTCTGCGTCGAGGTCTGCCCGACGAACTGCATCACCATGCGCGAGCTGTCCGAGGGCGAGCTGGACCTGCGCACGGCCAAGCCGGTCGGCGACTATCTGAACTGGACCGGGCATCCGAACAACCCGATGGCGACGACCAGCGGGAAGTGAGGTGATGGGCTTTCCGGTCGAAGCCCGGGAAGCCCATCCAGATTGACCGAGGCCATCGCCGAGGTCTGGCGACAGATCGGCCCCGTGACCGCCGAGGGCCCAAAGGCCCTCGGGCAGCGCCCGCCCCGCGCCACAGGCGGGCGCTTCTCGCCCGCCGGGCCGGGCGCTGCCCTCTGTCTCGCTTGGGGAAACGGTCGTGTGACCGCGCGTGCACCAGCGGGCGGGGAAAAGCGGTGCTTTTCCTGTTCCGCCCGACCCTTGCGGGGAATTTTCTTACGACGCCAGCGCCTGTTTCACCGCTTCGGGGGCGGTTTCGATCACCCGCAAGAGCACCGCGGCCGGGCCGCTGATCGCGCGCTGGCCCTGTTCCCATTTGCGATAGCCCGACAGGCTCATGCCCATCATCGGCGCCATCTGCGCCTGGGTCAGCCCCATCTTGCGCCGCAAGTCGACCGGGTTGATGCGTTCCTGCGGGATCGGTTCGAAAGCCGCGTCGCCCTCGTAAAAGGCCGCGCTGCGTTCAAGCGCCTGCCAAAGGCCGCTCTCCATCTCTTCCATGCCTGCCTCGTCCTTGACTGCTCTCGTTGCCGCCGCGGGATTTCCCCTGTCAGCCGCACCCCGGGGCCTTTGGCGCCTTCTTGGGTGAGCAAAGGCTAGCCGCATCGGGCCCGCCGATCAAGCCGCCGCTTGGTCCCGCCCAAAATTCGGGCAATCGCCTGTGTCCCCCGCGCCAAGCGCCCCGCAAGCCCCCCATTCCCCATTGACCGGGGCGGGGAAGCGTGGCCTCTTTCCTCTGACCAATCGGTCAGAAAACGAGTCGCAAGAGGGCAAAGCCCCGCAGACGACAGGGAGACAGCCAGATGCCATCACCCGGAGAAAACCTCCGTATCAATTCCGCGCGCCTGTGGGACAGCCTCATGCAGATGGCGCAGGTCGGGCCGGGGATCGCGGGGGGCAACAACCGCCAGACCGTGACCGATGCCGATGCCGAGGGCCGCGCCCTGTTCAAGAGCTGGTGCGATGCGGCGGGTTTGACCATGGGCCTTGACCGGATGGGCAACATGTTCATGTGCCGCGCGGGCACCGACCCGGAGGCGCTGCCGGTCTATATCGGCTCGCATCTGGATACCCAGCCGACGGGCGGGAAATACGATGGCGTTCTGGGGGTTCTGGGCGGGCTTGAGGTCATCCGCACGCTGAACGACCGCGGCATCCGCACGAAACACCCGGTCGTGGTGACGAACTGGACGAACGAGGAAGGGGCGCGGTTCGCGCCCGCCATGCTGGCCTCGGGCGTCTTTGCGGGCATCCACAGCCTGGATTACGCCTATGCGCGCAAGGATCCGGAGTGCAAGAGCTTCGGCGCGGAACTGGCGCGGATCGGCTGGGTCGGTGACGAAGAAGTCGGCGCGCGCAAGATGCAGGCCTATTTCGAGCTGCATATCGAGCAGGGCCCGATCCTTGAGGCCGAGAAAAAGACGATCGGCGTGGTGACGCATTGCCAGGGGCTGTGGTGGCTTGAATTCACCCTGACCGGGAAAGAGGCGCATACGGGTTCCACGCCCATGGGGATGCGGGTCAATGCGGGCCTTGCGATGGCGCGGATCATCGAGATGGTGCAAGAGGTCGCGATGGCCGCCCAGCCCGATGCCGTGGGCGGGGTGGGGCAGGTGAACTTCAGCCCGAATTCGCGCAACGTGCTGCCGGGCACGGTGATTTTCACCGTCGACATCCGCAGCCCCGATCAGGCGAAGCTGGACGGGATGCGCGCCGAGATCGAGCGCCGCGCGGCGGCGATCTGCGACGATCTGAAAGTCGGCTGCGCCGTCGAGGCGGTGGGCCATTTCGACCCGGTCACCTTCACGCCCGAACTGGTGGGGCGCGTCCGCGCCGCGGCCGAGAAGCTGGGCTATGCGCATCGCGACATCATCTCGGGCGCGGGGCATGACGCCTGCTGGACCGCGAAGGTCGCGCCGACGACGATGGTCATGTGTCCCTGTGTCGATGGGCTGAGCCATAACGAGGCCGAGGAGATTTCGCCCGAATGGGCCGCGGCCGGGGCGGATGTGCTGTTGCATGCGGTTCTGGAAACCGCCGTCGTCGTAGACTGACCGCGCGCCGGGGGCGCTGCCCCCGGACCCCCGAGGTATTTAGGGCAAGATGAAAGCGGATGCTTTCAGGGAGTGGACATGACCACAGTCATCAAGAACGGAACCATCGTCACCGCCGATCTGACCTACCGGGCCGATGTGGCGATCGAGGGCGGGCAGATCATCGCGATCGGGCAGGGGCTGACGGGCGACACCGTGCTGGACGCCACCGGCTGCTATGTGATGCCGGGCGGCATCGACCCGCATACGCATCTCGAGATGCCCTTCATGGGCACCTATTCGAGCGACGATTTCGACAGCGGCACCCGCGCGGCGCTGGCGGGCGGCACGACGATGGTGATCGATTTCGCGCTGCCCGATCCGGGGCAGGGGCTGATGGATGCTCTGCAGCAATGGGACAACAAGTCCGCCCGCGCGCATTGCGACTATTCCTTCCACATGGCGGTGACCTGGTGGGGGCAGCAAGTCTTTGACGAGATGCCGAAAGTGGTCGAGCGCGGCATCACCTCGTTCAAGCATTTCCTGGCCTACAAGGGCGCCTTGATGGTGAATGACGACGAGCTTTTCGCCAGTTTCAAGCGCTGCGCCGAGATCGGGGCGATCCCGATGGTGCATGCGGAAAACGGCGATATCGTCGCGGAAATGTCGGCGAAACTGCTGGCCGAGGGCAATACGGGCCCCGAGGCGCATGCCTATTCCCGGCCGAGCCAGGTCGAGGGCGAGGCGACGAACCGCGCCATCATGATCGCCGACATGGCCGGCGTGCCGCTTTATGTGGTGCATACCTCCTGCGAGGAGGCGCATGAAGCCATTCGCCGCGCGCGGATGCAGGGCAAGCGGGTCTGGGGCGAGCCGCTCATTCAGCATCTGACGCTGGATGAAAGCGAATATTTCCATCCCGACTGGGACCATGCGGCGCGGCGCGTGATGTCGCCGCCGTTCCGGGCCAAGCACCATCAGGACAGTCTTTGGGCGGGGCTGGCGGCGGGGACGCTGTCTTGCGTTGCCACCGACCATTGCGCCTTCACCACCGAGCAGAAGCGGTTCGGGGTCGGCAATTTCACCAGGATCCCGAACGGCACCGGGGGGCTGGAGGACCGGCTGCCGATGCTCTGGACGGCGGGGGTGAACACGGGGCGGATCACGATGAACGAATTCGTCGCCGTGACCTCGACCAATATCGCCAAGATCATGGGGATGTATCCGAAGAAGGGCGCGGTGCTGGTCGGCGCCGATGCCGATCTGGTGGTCTGGGACCCCGAAGCACGCAAGACGATTTCCGCGGCGAGCCAGCAATCTGCGATTGATTACAACGTCTTCGAGGGCAAGGAGGTGAAGGGCCTGCCGCGCTACACGCTGAGCCGCGGGATGGTTGCGGTTGCGGACGGAAAGGTGCAAAGCCGCGAGGGCCACGGGCAGTTCGTGGCGCGTGACCCGAACGGGTCGGTGAGCAAGGCGCTGAGCACCTGGAAAGACCTGACCGCCCCGCGTCCGGTGGTGCGCTCGGGCATTCCGGCCAGTGGCGTGTAAGCAAGGATGACCGAAGACGTGAAAGCCCCCGTGATATTTGCCAAGGATCTGAACCTGGTCTTTCAGACCAATGACGGTCCGGTTCAGGCGCTGAAAGACGTGAACCTGTCGATCGAGCGGGGCGATTTCGTCAGCTTCATCGGTCCTTCGGGCTGCGGCAAGACCACTTTCCTGCGCTGCATCGCGGCGCTGGAACACCCGACCAGCGGCACGCTGACGGTGAATTCGATCCCGCCCGAGGAGGCGCGCAAGGCCCGCAGCTATGGCTATGTGTTTCAGGCGGCGGGGCTTTACCCCTGGCGCACGATTGCGGGAAATGTGAAACTTCCGCTGGAAATCATGGGCTATACCAAGGCCGAACAGGACGCCCGTGTTGAAAAAGTGCTCTCGCTTGTCGATCTGCAGGGCTTCGCGAAGAAGTTCCCCTGGCAGCTTTCGGGGGGGATGCAGCAGCGCGCCAGCATCGCCCGGGCCTTGGCCTTCGATGCGGATATCCTGCTGATGGACGAGCCCTTCGGCGCGCTGGATGAAATCGTGCGCGACCGGCTGAACGAGGAGCTGTTGAAGCTTTGGGCGCGGACCGGCAAGACCATCGGCTTCGTGACGCATTCGATTCCCGAGGCGGTTTATCTCTCGACCAAGATCGTGGTGATGTCGCCCCGTCCGGGCCGGATCACCGATGTGATCGAAAGCACCCTGCCGAAGGACCGGCCGCTGGATATCCGCGACAGCGCGGAATTTCTGAAGATCGCCCATCGCGTCCGCGAGGGGCTGCGCGCGGGGCATGCCTATGACTGAGCGGCGCGCATCGGGACCGATGTCGGACGGGGGGCTGTCTGCCCCCCGCACCCCCCGAAGATATTTGCGGCAAGATGAAGGGGGAGCACGGGCATGAGGTCGATCCTTCCGATCCTGGCGGTTCTGAGTGCCATTATCGCGCTGTGGTATGGCGCGGCGGTGCTCTTGAACAAGCAATGGACCTATGATCAGGCCGCGCGTGCCGGGGTGACGGTGACCACGGCGCAGATGCTGGCCGATACGATGATGCAGGAACGCCCCGTCCTGCCCGCGCCGCATCAGGTGGCGAAGGGGCTTTGGGACGGGTTCACGGGGCAGAAGATCACCTCGAAGAAAAGCCTGGTGCTGCATTCCTGGATCACCTTTTCGGCGACGATGGCGGGCTTTGGCCTGGGCACGGCGGCGGGGATCTTGCTGGCGGTCGGCATCGTGCATTCGCGCGCCATGGACATGAGCGTGATGCCCTGGGCGATTGCCAGCCAGACGATCCCGATCCTGGCGATTGCGCCGATGGTCATTGTCGTGCTGGCCTCGCTTGGCATCAAGGGCTTGATTCCAAAGGCGATCATTGCGGCCTATCTGAGCTTCTTCCCGGTGCTGGTGGGCATGGTCAAGGGGCTGCGGGCGCCCGATGCGATGCAGCTGGATCTGTTGCGCACCTATAATGCCAGCGGGGCGGAGACGTTCTGGAAGCTGCGGCTGCCCTCCTCGATGCCTTATCTTTTCGCCTCGCTGAAAGTGGGCGTGGCGGCCGCGCTTGTGGGCACGATCGTCGCCGAACTGCCCGCGGGGGCAAGCCAGGGGCTGGGCGCGCGGCTTCTGTCGGGCAGCTATTACGGTCAGACCATCCAGATCTGGTCGGCGCTTTTTGCCGCCGCGATCCTGGCGGCGGGGCTGGTGCTGATCGTCGGGCTGATCGAGGGCCGGGTTCTCAAACGCATGGGGATGGTGCGATGAGCGCGATTGGCTGGGGAGCGATCCTGTTCTGGGGCGGCGCGATGGCGCTCAACTTTTATCTGGCGGAGCGGTTCCCGAATTCCCGCCCGGTGCGGGCGCTGGTGGCGACGCTGTTCGGGGTGACGCTTTTGGTGCTGTGGCAGGGGCTGGTGCGCGGGCTGAATGTCAGCCCCGTCATCCTGCCCGCGCCGAGCGACATCGCCGCCGCGATTGCCGCCAACCTGCCGCTTTTGTGGGGGGATTTCGTGCAGACGATCCTCAAGGGCGCGCTTTCGGGCTATCTGATCGGCTGCGGCGCGGCGATCCTGGTGGCGATTGCGGTTGACCGCTCGCCCTTCCTGCAACGTGGGCTTCTGCCGGTCGGCAATTTCGTCGCCGCCCTGCCCATCGTCGGCATCGCGCCGATTCTGGTGATGTGGTTCGGCTTCGACTGGCAGTCGAAGGCCGCCGTCGTCGTCGTGATGGTGTTCTTTCCGGTGCTGGTGAACATGGTCGCGGGGCTGGCCGCCACGGATGCGCTGAGCCGCGATCTGATGGCGACCTGGTCGGCCAGCTACGGCCAAAGCCTGATCAAGATGCGCCTGCCCGCCGCTTTGCCGTTCCTGTTCAACGGCTTGAAGATCGCCACCACGCTGGCGCTGATCGGCGCGATCGTCGCCGAGTTTTTCGGCTCGCCCACCCGCGGCATGGGGTTTCGCATCTCCACCTCGGTCGGACAGCTTGATCTGGCGCTGGTCTGGGCCGAGATTGCGGTGGCGGCGCTGGCGGGATCGGGCCTTTTCGGGCTGATCGCGATGATCGAGAAGGCGGCAACCTTCTGGCACCCGTCGCAACGGGGAAGATGAGTTCAACCAACCGGGCGCAAGTCCCGGACGCAACAGGAGAGACGATGATGAAAAAGGTGATGCTGGGGGCGGCGGCACTGGCGCTGATGGCGGGCGCCGCCTCGGCCGAAGAGGTCAAGCTGCAGCTGAAATGGGTGACGCAGGCGCAATTCGCGGGCTATTACGTCGCCGCCGAAAAGGGCTATTTCGAGGAAGAGGGGCTTGATGTCACGATCCTGCCGGGCGGCCCCGATATCGCGCCTGAACAGGTGATCGCGGGGGGCGGCGCCGATGTGATCGTCGACTGGATGCCGCCCGCTTTGGCTGCGCGCGAAAAGGGGCTCAAGCTTGTCAACATCGCGCAGCCCTTCAAGCATTCGGGCATGATGCTGACCTGTCTGAAGGAAACGGGCGTCGCCACCACCGCCGATTTCAAGGGCAAGACGCTGGGCGTCTGGTTCTTCGGCAACGAATATCCGTTCCTGAACTGGATGTCGAAGCTGGGCATTCCGACGACGGGCGGGGCGGATGGCGTCGAGGTGCTGAAGCAGGGCTTCAACGTCGATCCGCTGTTGCAAAAGCAGGCCGCCTGCATCTCGACGATGACCTACAACGAATATTGGCAGGTGATCGATGCGGGGATCAAGCCCGAGGATCTGGTCACCTTCAAATATGAAGACGAGGGCGTCGCGACACTGGAAGACGGTCTTTACGTGATGGAGGACAAGCTCGCCGATCCGGCCTTCAAGGCGACGATGGTGAAATTCGTCCGCGCCGCGATGAAGGGCTGGAAATATGCCGAGGCGAACCCGGACGAAGCCGCGATGATCGTTCTGGACAACGACGAGACCGGGGCGCAGACCGAGACGCATCAGAAGCGCATGATGAGCGAAGTGGCGAAGCTGACGGCGGGCTCGAACGGGGCGCTGGATGTGGCCGATTACGAGCGCACCGTGGCGACGCTGATGGGCGGCGGTTCGGATCCGGTGATCACCAAGGCGCCCGAGGGGGCCTATACGCTCGAGATCACCAACGAAGCGCTGAAATAAGCGGTGCAGATCCGGAAAGGGCGCCTCGGGCGCCCTTTTCGATCAATAGATCACGAAATCGGCCGGGGTCAGCGCCAGATCCGGGGCCAGGATCGCCACCAGCACCCGCCCGCCCGCGGCCGCGCCGTTCGGATCATAGAAGAGCCGCCCGGTGTCGCTTTCATAGATCAGCCGGTCGTCGGCCTCTTGCGCCAGACCCGTGGTGTTGATCACGAAGGCGCCGCTCGCCACCCGCCCCGGGACCAGCGCCGCGAAGACCGCGTCATCGAACCGGAGCGTGTCGTCCAGCGGGTTGAAATCCAGGATGCGGTCCAGATTGTCCGGCGCGGGCGCGGTGTCGAAGACGAAGCTGTCCGCCCCGGCGCCGCCGCGCAGCGTGTCAAGGCCAAGCCCGCCCGAGATCCGGTTCGCCCCCGCATTGCCCGAGATCTGGTTCGCCAGCCCGTTGCCGGTGCCGTTGATCGCCGCGGTGCCGGTCAACACCAGCCGCTCGACAAAGGCCCGGGTCGCCCCCGTCAGGCTGTAGCTGACCGAGGTCATCACCGTGTCGATGCCGCCCGCGTCGCGCAGATCGGATTCGGAGATCGTCTCGACCACGCGGTCGCTGGCGCGTTCGACGAAATAGATGTCATTGCCCGCGCCGCCGATCATCACATCCGCCCCCGCGCCGCCGCTGAGCCGGTTCGCCCCGCTGTTGCCGGTCAGCGTGTTGTCCAGCGCATTGCCGGTGGCATTGATCGCCGCGGTGCCGGTCAGCATCAGCCGCTCGACAAAGCCGCGGCCCGGAGCCGCCAGACTGTAGCTGACCGAGGTCAGCACGGTGTCGATGCCGCCCGCATCGCGCAGGTCGGTCTCGGAGAGGGTCTCAAGCACCTGATCGGCGTCGCTGTCGACCGTGTAGATGTCATTGCCCGCGCCGCCCAGCATCACATCCGCCCCGGCGCCGCCCTGCAGCCGATCATTGCCGTTCCCGCCGTCAAGCCGGTCGTTTCCGTCCCGGCCGTCCAGCGTGTCGGCCCCGTCCAGACCGCGCAGAAGATTGGCCGCCTCGTTGCCGATCAGACGGTTGCTCAGCGCATTGCCGGTGGCCGAAAGCGCGCCGGTGCCGATCAGGATCAGCGTCTCGATGAAACAGGCGCCCGCGCAGAACGTCAGGTCATAAGAGATCCGGGCCAGAACCGTATCGGCGCCGCCCGCATCCTCGGCGCCCTCGGGGGTGCAGAATTCGCAGACCGTGTCGGTCTGGCTGTCGACGACATAGGTATCATCGCCCGCGCCGCCACGCATCGTGTCGTCGCCCGCGCCGCCGTCCAGCGTGTCATTGCCCGCCGCGCCCAGCAGCGCGTCAAGCCCCGCCGCGCCGTAAAGCAGGTCATTGCCCGCAAAGCCCAGCACCGCATCGTCACCGGTGCTGCCCGAGAGCGTGTCATTGCCGGTGCTGCCCGAGAGCCGGCTGGCGAAACTGCCGCCATAAAGCACCACCGCCGCCCCCGCCGCCGTCGGATCGCCCTGCGCGCCCGGGGCGCCCAGCAGCAGATCGCCAAGCCCGTCGCCGTTCAGATCGCCCGCCGCCGCGACCGAGACCCCGGCCGAGGCGCCCGCCCAGCCGATCAGCGCCAGCCCGTCCAGCCCGTCCAGATCGGCCAGATCAAGCGTGCCGAAGGGCGTCGCCCCCGCCGCCACGTTGCGCCCGAAGATCACCCAGGCGGCGCCGGTCCCGCCGTCATGGCCGGGAGCGCCCAGAACCAGATCGCCCAGCCCGTCGCCGTTCACGTCGCCCGCCGCCGAAACCGCCCAGCCCAGCGCGTCATTCGATCCCGCACCGGTGATCGCAAAGCCCTCGCCCGGGTCCAGCGCCGCCAGATCGAGCCTGCCGAAGGGCGGGCCCCCGGCGCCGGTGTCGCGCCCGAAGATCACCCAGGCGCCGCCGCTCCAGGGGGCGGTGCCCTGCGCATAGGGGGCGCCGATCGCGATGTCGTCGATGCCGTCGCCGTTGATGTCGCCGAGCGCCGCCACCGACCAGCCCGCCGCCGCGCCGTCGCCGGGGCCGGTCAGGGCAAAGCCGGTCTCGGGCGTCAGCGCGGCCAGGTCGATCGGGCCGCGGTCGGGATCGGCGCTGCCGAAGATCACCCAGGCCGTCCCGGCATCTTCGCCCGTCGCGCCCGCCCCCGCGACATCGCGGCCGGGCGCGGCAAGGATCAGATCCATCCGCCCGTCGCCGTTCAGATCCCCCGCCCGCGACACCGAAAGCCCGAGCAGATCCCAGTCCGCGCGGCCGGTGATCGCCTGACCCAGCCCCGCGGGCAGCGCCGTCAGCGCGATCTGCCCCAGCCGCGACAGATCGGCGCCGCCGCGGATCAGCCAGACCGCGCCTGTATCGGTGCCGCCCGTGTCGGCGCGCGGCACGCCGATCAGCAGATCGGCCAGACCGTCGCCGTCGAAATCCCCCGCCGCCGCGACGCTGCTGCCCGCCAGATCGGCCTCGGCACCGCCGCTGATCCGCAGCGCCCGGTCGGCCGGGCTCGCGGCCAGATCGAGGGGCCCCCCGGCGCCGATATCGGGGGCGCCGAAGACCACCCAGGCCGCGCCGCCATCGGGCGCGCCCAGATCGCTGCGCGGCGCGCCGATCACGATGTCGTCGAGGCCGTCGCCGTTCACGTCGCCCGCCGCGGCCAGGCTGGCGCCGAACCTTGCCCCCGTCTCGGGGCCGCGGATCATCAGCCCCTGCGCGGGGGTCAGCGCGTCCAGACCGATCGGCCCCGTCGGGCCCCCGACACTGCCGAAAATCACCCAGACCGCGCCGGTATCCGTTCCGCCCCGGCTGTCCCCGATCGCGCCGATCATCAGATCGTCGTGCCCGTCGCCGTTGAGGTCGCCCGCCGAGGCGACGCAGCAGCCGAACCCCGCGCCTGTCACGCTGTCGTGCAGGACGACGCCCTGATCCGATGTCAGGGCCGAGAGGTCGATTTCCCGCGTCATCCGCCCTCCTGCGCGGGTCCGGTCCGCGCTGCCGCACCGCGGGGCCCGCCGGACCGGGGGCGTCGGGTGCAACGGTGAAAATTCTGCGCCCCGACCCCGGTTGCGGCAAGGATTTTTTAACGAACTGCGGAAAGACAGGGGCGGGGCAGGGGCAAGGCCCGGCAAGATCAGTCTTGGCCTGCACAATCTGGGGCTGCATCAAGGTTTTGGTGGCAACTCGGGTATATTCAGGGAGAACGGGGCGGGATGCGGCGCCCCGCGCGGAGGACTGTCGCATGCCGAATTCTCGCATGCTGAAATCGCTTGTTGCCGATTCGGGCGCGCTGCCCCGGCCCCGGCCGGGCGGGGCAGGGGCCTGCGGTCGCTGCGGCGCGGGGGCGGCGCGATGATGGATTTTCCGCCCCTTGCTTGCGATGGTTTCGGGCCGGAGGCCGACCTGCTGCCCTGCGGGCTTTTGCTGACCGATCTGGAGGGGCGGATCCTTGCCGCCAATGCGACGCTGCTGCGCTGGCTCGGGCAGCCCGCATCGGCGCTGATCGGTCAACGCCGCTTCGCGCATCTGCTGGCGATGCCGGGGCAAGTCTACTGGAAGACCGATCTGTGGCCGAAGCTCTGCGCACAGGGCCATCTGGACGAGGTGACGCTGCCCTTGCCCGATGCGGGCGGCGGGCTGCGCCATTGCCTGCTCAGCGCGCAGCTGTCGCAAGACTCGGGCCGCATCGGCTTCGTGCTGAGCGACGCGGCGCGGGCGCATCAGCGCGACCAGGATCAGGCGCGGGCGGGCGTGCTGGCGCAGCTGCGCATGCGCTGGCTGGCGCAGATCGAACGCATGGCCGGGGTCGGCGCCTTTGCGCTGGATCCCGAAACCGGCGAGATCGAGGCCTCGGACCGGGTGTTCGAGATGCTGGGCCTGCCCGCGGCGGCGGGGCTGACGCTGGAGCAGCTGCTGGCGCGGTTCGTCTCGGGCAAGGTGCGGGCGGCGATCCGGGACGATCTGGCGCAGCTCACGCGCACGCAGGCGCCGATCGAGCACGAGGCGGTGCTCTCGACCCCCGCGGGCGTGCTGCGCCGCGTGCAGATGCAGGCCGAGGGGGAATGGCTGGGCGGGCAGATGACGCGCATCGCCGGGGTGCTGCACGATATCACCCGGATGCACGAGGATCAGCAGCGGCTCTGGCAGGCGGCCAATATCGACGAGCTGACCGGCCTTGCCAATCGCCGCCTGTTCCACCGCCAGCTGCAGGGCGCGCTGGAGGGGGGGAGCTTTGCGCTGGTGCTGCTCGATCTCGACGATTTCAACGCGGTGAACGATCTTCTGGGCGCCGATGCGGCGGATGCGGCTCTGCGCGAGGTGGCGGTGCGGCTTTCGGGGCTTGTCGGCGCGGCCGGGCTGGCGGCGCGGCTGGGCGGCGACGAATTCGCCCTGCTTCTGCCCGCCGCCGATGCCGATGCGGCGGCCGAACGGCTGGCACAGGCGGCGCGGACGGCGCTGGCGCAGCCCTTCGACGTGGCGGCGACGGTGCTGACGGCCTGCATCGGCATGGCCAGCTTTCCCGCCGATGCCACCGATGCCGAGGGGTTGCTGCGCTGCGCCCGTCAGGCGCTGGCCGAGGTGAAAACGGTCCGTCCGGGCTCGGCCGCCTTTCTGCGCGGGCCGCTGCGCGACCGGGTCGAGGCCCGCCGCGCCGCCATCGCCTTCGTGCAGGAAGCCGCGCGCGAGGGCCGGATTCTGGCCTGGTATCAGCCCAAGGTGCGGCTCGACAGCCGCCGCATCGTCGGCTACGAGGCGCTGGCGCGGATCCGCACGCGCGAAGGCACGATCTGCGGCCCCGAACTCTGGGGGGCGGCGCTGGAGGATGTCGATTGCGCGCGGCTGGTCGATGGCAATGTGCTTGATGCGGTTCTGGCCGATCTGACGCGCGATGCGGCGCGGCTGATGCGGGTGGGGGTCAATTTCTCCGAAGCCTCGCTGCGGGGCATGGATTTCGCCGAACAGATCCTGGCGCTGATCGCGACACGCGGGCTTTCGCCTGCGCTGATCGAGCTGGAAGTGGTCGAAACCGTGCTGCTCGGGCAGCGGTCCGAGGTGCTGGCGCAGGGCTTCACGCGGCTGCGCGCGCAGGGGATGCGGATCGCGCTGGATGATTTCGGCACCGGCTTCGCCTCGCTCTCGCATCTGCGCGATCTGCCGATCGACCGCATCAAGCTCGACAAATCCTTCGTGATGGGGCTGGCGGCCGATCACCGCAACGCGCCGATCTTGCGCGCGATTCTGGATCTGGCGGCGGTGCTTGGGCTTGAAACCGTCGCCGAGGGCGTGGAGACCGAAAAGGCCGCGGTCTATCTGCGCGGGCTGGGCTGCCTTGAGGGGCAGGGCTTCCGTTTCGGCCCAGCCCGCCCCTTCGAGCTGCTGCCCGCCGCGGGCAGCAGGCTTTGACGCGGCCGCTCAGCCCCGCCGCGCGCGCCGCCGCTGGCGGCGCTGCCGGTTCCACAGCCGCAGCTGCGCCAGCAACCGGCGCGGGTTCAAGAGCAGCGCGCGCAGCGGATGCCGGGCGTCGTGCTCGGCGATCTCCCAGCGCGGCCGGCTCATGAACGGGGTTTCGCCCAGCCGCAGTGCCACGGCGCGCAGCAGCACGGCGCGGCGGCGATAGAAATCGGCCGCGTCGCGCGGGGCAGGGGCTGCGGGCTTGCGCAGATGCGCGAAGAATTCATGCCCCTGCGTCGGCGCGATCTCGAGGATCTCGAAGTCGACAAGGCCCAGATGGTGCAGCTCGCGCAGATGCAGTTCGAAGAGCTCGGGAAAGAGCACGCTGCAATGGGCGTCGGTATAGTCATAGGGCGCGGCAAGCCGGGTCACGAAGGCGTCGTATTGCGCCTGCAGATCCTCTTCGGGGCGAAACCGGGCCGGATCCTCGGTCAAAAAGCCGCTCGCCTCGGAGCGTTCCGCCGCGCGCCAGTAGAAGGAACGATAGCCGTAAGCGTCGAACAGCGTCACCGGATCGGGCTTGTCGCGGTCGGTGTGATAGGCCAGCAGCCAGTCGCCCAGCCGGGTCGGGACGCGGAAATGGTCGAAACAGGCGCGGCCGTCGGGAATCGCCATGCTCAGCACGCCGCCCGGTTTCAGCGCCTGCGCCGCGCCCTGCAGGAACAGGATCGGATTGGCGAGATGTTCGAAATTATGCGACGAGACGATGTGATCGAAACTGCCCAGCCGGCCTTCCCGGTCCAGCACCGCACCGATCCGGCAGGCGTCGCCGACGAAATCGACCGCTTCGATCTCGTCGATGCGGCTGTCGGGGATGAAGCTGTTCTCGCGCGCCCGGGCCCGCAGGGTTTCGGTGTCGAAGACGTCGAAGATCCGCACGTTGCAGCCCGCGCGTTTCGGCAGGGCGGGGTTGAAATAGGGGGCAATCTCGATCCCGCGGGCGCTCGGGGTCACATGTTTCAAAAGCAGGTCGAGGCGGGAAGCCATGGCCGTTCTCTCCCGAAAAGAGGGCGCCACGACGGATCGGGCACCGGATCAAGGTCTTTGGAGACAACCGCGCGGAAACCGGATCGGCTGTCCGGAAGTCCCTTGAGGCAGAAACTTCGCCTCGGGTCAACTTTCAATGGAACGGCTTGGTGGAGCTGAGGGGGATCGAACCCCTGACCTCATCATTGCGAACGATGCGCTCTCCCAACTGAGCTACAGCCCCTCGCCGTGGGGGGTATTTCGCCCAAGGCGCGGGCAATGTCAAGCGCCCCAAACCCCTCTCCGCACAAATTTTTTCATCTTCTCAGGCGCGCGCTCCCAGCTTGCCGCGGACGAAGCCGACAAGCTCGTTTGCGGGCCGGGCGCCCGCGGCGCGTGCCAGCTCGCGGCCCTTGCGAAACAGGATGAATGCGGGGATGCCCTGGATGCGGTGGCGCTGCGCGGCCGCCGGATGGGCCTCGGTGTCGATCTTCGCCAGCCGCACCTGACCCGCCAGCGTCGCCGCGGCGGATTGAAATTGCGGCGCCATCTGGCGGCAGGGGCCGCACCAGGGCGCCCAGAAATCGACGAGCAGCGGCAGGTCGTCGCGCTCGGCCTGGGCCAGCGTCGCCGGATCGATCTCGGCCACCTTGCCGGTGATCAGCGCCGCGCCGCAAATGCCGCATTTCGGCCCCGCCGCCAGCCGGTCCGAGGGCAGCTTGTTCGCCTGCCCGCAGGCAAGGCAGGTCAGTCGCAGCGCTTCCGCCATCTCGGTCTCCATCATATGCGCGTTGCAGAATATATCTGGCGCCGACGGCCGATTTCAAGACGGCGGGGTCAAGACGGCGGGGCAAGACTGCGGGATCACGCCTGCGGGCCGTCGCCCATCACGTCGCGCCAGTGGCGGCGACACAGCGAGACATAGGTCTCGTTGCCGCCGATCTGCACCTGCGCGCCTTCGTGCAGGGCCCGGCCATCGGGGCCCATCCGCACGACCATCGTCGCCTTCTTGCCGCAATGGCAGATGGTGCGGACCTCGCGCATTTCATCGGCCAGCGCGAGCAGCGCCGCCGAGCCCGGGAACAGCTGGCCGCGGAAATCGACGCGCAGCCCGTAACACATCACCGGCAGCCCCAGATCGTCCACGACGCGGGCCAGTTGCCAGACCTGCGCCTCGGTCAGAAATTGCGCTTCATCGACAAAAACGCAGGCGCAGGGGCCTGAGTCGAGCCGATTTCCGCACAAATCGAACATGTCGGTCTGGGGGGTGAAGCACGTCGCCGCGGCCGAGATGCCGATGCGGCTGCCGATCTTGCCGGGACCGGCGCGGTCATCCAGACGCGCCGTGACCAGCAGGGTCTGCATGCCGCGTTCGATGTAGTTGTAGGACGCCTGCAAGAGCGCGGTGCTCTTGCCGGCATTCATCGTCGAGTAATGGAAGTAAAGCTTGGCCATGCCGCCTTCTGCGTCAGCCGGGTCGGCCGCGCAAGAGGGGAGGCGGGGGCAGGGCCCCCGTGCCGGGTCTCAGTGGCCGCGTTGCGCCCGCGCCGGACGCTTGGGGGCGGCCTGACCGCCCGCCGGGGCGTGGCCTTCCGCGCGGCCGCCGCGTTGCGCCGCCGGTTTCGCATCGGGCTTGCGGGCCGGTTTCGCCTCGCCCGCGCGGGCGGGTTTCGGCCCCTGACCGCGGTGCTGCTTTTTCGGCTGGCTGTTGCGCCCGGGGGCGGGACGCGTGCCCCCCTCGGCATGGGGTTCGCCGCCGATGACCGGGATCTTCGCGCCCATCGCGGCCTCGATCGCGCGCAGATCGCTCATTTCGAGCGGACCGCAGAAGGCCACGGCGCGGCCATCGCGCCCGGCCCGCGCGGTGCGGCCGATGCGGTGCACGTAGTTCTCGGGCACGTTCGGCAGGTCGTAGTTGTAGACATGCGCCACCTGCGGAATATCAAGGCCGCGCGCCGCCACATCGGTCGCCACCAGCACCTGCACCTCGCTGGCGCGGAACGCCGAAAGCGCCCGTTCCCGCTGCCCCTGGCTTTTGTTGCCATGGATGGCGGTGACCGAAAAACCCCATTTTTCCAGAAGCTTCGTCAGCTTGTCCGAGCCGTGCTTGGTACGGTTGAAGACCACCGCCAGCTCGCCCGGATGGCGCGAGATATATTCGGCCAGAAGCGCTGCCTTTTCGCCCTGGGTGGTGAAATGCACACCCTGATCGATCTTTTCGGCGGCCTTGCCGGGGGTGGCGACCTCGACCCGGATCGGGTCGGACAGGTAGCTGGCCGCCAGTTCCTCCATCAGCTTCGGCATCGTGGCCGAGAACAGCAGCGTCTGCCGTTCCGCCGGGATCAGCTTGGCGATCCGGCGCAGCGTGTGGATGAAACCGATGTCAAGCATCTGGTCGGCCTCGTCGAGCACGAGATATTTCGTCTCGCTCAGCACCAGCGCGCGGCGTTCGATCAGGTCGATCAGGCGGCCCGGCGTGGCGATCAGCACGTCGCAGCCCTTCGACAGTTTTTCCGCCTGCACGTTCAGCGAGGCGCCGCCGACGACGCGCTGGATGCGCACCGGGGCGCCCTCGGCATAGGCGGCGAGGTTGTCGTGGATCTGCGTCGCAAGTTCCCGCGTCGGCGCCAGCACCAGGGCGCGCACGGTTTTCGGCGCCGGGCGTTTGCCATAGGCGAGGATTCGGGTCAGCATCGGCAGGCCGAAGGCGGCGGTCTTGCCGGTCCCGGTCTGCGCAAGGCCAAGGATGTCGCGGCCGCGCACGATCTGCGGGATGGCTTTCGCCTGGATCGGCGTCGGTTTGGTCAGGCCAAGACCGGCCAGATTTTTCAGCAGCATCGGCGCAAGGCCGAGGTTTTCAAAGGTTTCCAAGAGGTTCGTCTTTCGTGGCGCAAAGGCGCGCAAAGGATCAAGCCCCCGGTCGGGGGCAGCGGCGGGCGGGCGGTGCAAGGCGTTGCACCCGGCCCCCCGCGTGAATGTGAGGCCAATTGTCCCGGTCGTGCTTTCGCAAGGAAAGCGGCTGCTCACGCGGCAGCGAGGGCGGGATGCCTACCAGATGGGCGCGATGGCTCCGCATGTCAAGGCAATCCTGACAATCTTCGGCATTTCTGCCGATCGATCAGGCGCGGTCGGCACTGTCCATCCAGATCGTCACCGGTCCGTCATTGACCAGACTGACCGCCATGTCCGCCCCGAATTCCCCATTCGCCACGGCAAGGCCGAGCCCGCGCAGAGTGTTCGAAAACTGCACATAAAGCCGATTGCCCGCTTCCGGCGGGGCGGCGCTCGAAAAGCCCGGGCGGTTGCCGCGCGAGGTGTCGGCGGCCAGGGTGAACTGGCTCACGACCAGACAGGCGCCGCCGATATCGCTGACCGAGCGGTTCATCTTCCCGGCCTCGTCCTTGAAGATGCGCAGCTTCGCAATCCGGGCGGCCAGTTTCTCCGCCTCGGCTTCGGTGTCGCCCTGCAAGGCGCAGACAAGGATCAGGAGACCCGGTCCGATCTCGCCCGTAACCCGTTCCTCGACTTCGACTTTTGCGCGGCTGACGCGCTGGATCAGGGCCCTCATTTCAGCTCCTCCGCCCAGGGTGGGTTGGCGCCCGCGCGGCTGACGGTGATGGCGGCGGCGGCATTGCCAAGCTTGAGACAGTCCGAGGTCAGCCCCGCCCCGGCGGTGGCGACACCGGCTTTCGTCAGCTTGCCCGCCCGGTCGAGCGCCGCCAGAACACCGGCGTTGAACGTGTCGCCCGCGCCCACGGTATCGACCACGCGCACCCGGTGCGCTGGTTCGAAAAGGGAAAGTTCGGCGCTGAAGCCATGCGCCCCCGTACTGCCCTCGGTGACGAAAATCAGCTTCGGTCCGCGGCTCAGAAGGCCGCGCGCCAGCGCCGCGATCTCGCCCGGACCTTCCAGCCAGCGCAGGTCCTCGTCCGAGAGTTTCACGATATCGGCCCGCGCGATCATCCGGCCCAGCCGGGCGCGATAGGCGGCCGCGTCGCGGATGAAGCCCGGGCGGATGTTCGGGTCGAGCATCGTCACCCGGGTCGCGGCTTCGCGCGTCATCAGCGCCTCATAGGTGCCGCCGCAGGGATCGACCGGCAATGAGATGCCGCCAAAGAAAAGCGCCGTCACCTCGGCCGGAAGGGCAGGCAGATCCTCCGGGGCGATCATCCGTCCGGCGGTATTTTCGTCGTAAAATGCGTAGCTTGCGTGACCATCCACCAGCGTCACGAAGGCCAGCGTCGTCGGCCGGTCGGAGCGGATCGAAAGCCCCGCATCGACCCCGGAGGCCGCCAGCCTCTCGATCAGCACCGCGCCGAACAGATCGGTCGAGATCCCCGAGAGGAACCCGGCCCGCGCGCCCAGACGGCCTAGCGCGATCGCCGTGTTGAACACCGAGCCGCCCGCATGGGGCGCGAAACAGGCCTCGCCCGCCGGGCTTTGCCGCGGCAACATGTCGATCAGCGCTTCGCCACAACTCAGGATCATCGGTGCCCCCCCGTTTGGCGAGACATAGCGCCAGGCGGGGCGGGGCGCAATAAATCAGCGTTATTGAACATTGTAGAGCCAGAGGCCCAGCCCCAGGACAACCGCCGTCAGAGCGACCGCAAAGGCGATTTTCCAGGCCGACCAGGGCCGGTCGCCGCGCACCTGCCCGGTCTGGGCGTTGATGACGAAGCGATAGGAGCGGTCGCGGTATTTGTAGGCGGCGGTCCAGATCGGCAACAGGATGTGCTTGAAGGTCTCGGCCGAGAAATCGGTGTCGATCGCGGCCACGCGCTGTTCGTCGCCGCCAATGTCGCGGCGCACATCCATGTCGATCACCCGCGCCATTTCGGTGCGCGCCTGATCATGCCCGTCAGAGAGATCGACCGTATAGCCCTCGGCCTCGAATCCGGAAAGGTAATCAGGGTGATAGGGCGTCAGCGCCGAAAGATCCCAGGGCTGCAGCGCCGCCATGGAGGCGGGCGGCAACGAGCGCGAGGCATAGATCACCACATCGTCGAAATCGCGCGCGACGCGGCCGGCGACCGGGGTCCAGCGCACATGACGCACTTGCTGGGTACGGGTTTCCATCTTCCCGTTCACCTCGACCCGAACCTGCTCGGTCTCGTAATAGGCGTCGCCCCGCGCGCCGGTGTAGCGCGAGCGGGTCTCGGCGTCGAAGGTCCAGAACGGCGCATAGACGCCGGTCATCTTGCGGCCCTTGCGGGCATATTGCGTCAGCCCCGAGGGCGCGAACCAGAGCCCGGACAGCCATTTGCTCAGCGCCGCATGCGCCTGCGCTTCGGTCAGGGCGAAAGGCACCAGGCCCTGCGGTTTGATCTGCCGCGTCAGCCCGGTGTCGACCACGACCGGAGTTGCACAAAACGGACATTGCACCGCATGATTTGCCCCGGTTATCTCGATCAAGGCAGCGCAATTCGAACATGTCAGCGTCCGGCTGTCCTGCATCGTCCCGGCGGGCAGACGTGCCGCCAGACCGGCGGCCAGCGGCAGTTCCACCAGCCCGGACCGGCCCCGGCCAAGGGCACGCGGGATCGCCTGTTCATGGCCGCAATGATCGCAGAGCAGCTTTTCCTGACCGGGGGCAAAGCGCAGATCGGCGCCGCAGGCCTCGCAAGGCGTGTGATGCTCGGTCTTGTCGCGGGACACCTTGGGCAGCGCCATGGCTTACACCCCGGGCGGCGGCGGCGGGGGCGTGGTGGCGAAAAGTGCTTCCAGATCCGGCACCTCGGCGGCCGGTTTCCAACCCTCCTGACCCGGCGCCCAGACGAGGCTGGCGCGGGTGAACCCGCCCGCGGTGATCATCGCGGCAAGCTGCGCGCGGCCAAAGGGGCCGGTGGTCTGCCCGTTCGCCGCCAGATGCCAGACGAGTTCGACGGGCGGCGGCGGAGGGGGCGGCGTGAAGGCTGCCGCGGGGGCGGGCGCCCCCCAGGGCCCGGCGGCCATGTTCATGCCCATCCCGGCCCCCATGCCCATGCCCATCGCCGTGCCCATCGGGCTGCCCGGCTGCGCCATCGCCTGCGCCGCGTTGAACTGCAGGAAGCGGTTGAGATCGCCGACGATCCCCATCGAGGTGCGCTGATCCAGAACCTTCTCGACCTCTTCGGGCAAGCTGATGTTTTCGATATAGAATTCCGGGATCGAGAGACCATAGGCCGCGACCAGCGGATCGATCGCCCCCGCCACCAGCTTGCCCATGTCGGCGGTGTTCGCCGCCATGTCGAGCACCGGGATTTTTGCCCCCGCGACCACGCGGGAAAACTCCTGCACGATCACGTTGCGGATCTGGAAGCTGATCTCGTCGGCGGTGAATTCGCCATCGGTGCCGACGATTTCCCGCATGAAAACAGCCGGATCGACGATGCGCATCGCATAGGTGCCAAAAGCGCGCAGCCGCACCGGGCCGAATTCCGGATCGCGGCAGGTCACCGGGTTCTTCGTGCCCCATTTCAGATCGGTGAAGCGGGTGGTGTTGAGGAAATAGATCTCGGATTTGAAGGGCGAGCGGAAGCCGTGATCCCAATGCTGCAGCGTCGTCAGGATCGGCATGTTGTTGGTTTCAAGCTGATAAAGCCCGGGCCCGAAGACATCGGCCAGCTGGCCTTCATGCACGAAAACCGCCGCCTGCCCCTCGCGCACGGTCAGTTTCGCGCCGTATTTGATCGCATGCCCCTCGCGTTCGAAGCGCCAGACCATGGTGTCGCGCGTGTCATCGACCCAATGGATCACGTCGATGAATTCGCCGGTCAGGAAATCAAGAATGCCCATGGGGTCTCCTAGCTGCCGCCGGTGAGCTCGGTGGCGATGTCGGTGATGATCGGCCGCGCCTCGGCCTCGGTCATGCCGGGGCGCAGGCGCGGGTCGTAAAGCATCCGCAGCAGCAGCTCGTCATGCCGGGTCAGCAGCGCGAATTCCTCGTCGTCGTTGAAGACCGAGGGCCGCGCATGCGGATAATCATTCGCAAGTCCAAGACCTTGCGCCAGTTCCTCATGCACGCAGGAGCGCCGCAAAAGCTCGGGATGTTCGGCGCGGATCACCGCGACGGCGTGGTTGTAGGCGGGGGCGTTCCCCTTGGAAAAGGCGAAGACGACGCAGAAGGTCGAGGGCGCAAGGCTGGTGATCGCCGTGACCGAGGCGGCGTCGATGCCCGGCACCAGCTGCATCAGCCGCGGCCCGAGCGCGCGGCGCTCGTCCTCGTTCACCACCAGCACGTCGAAATTCGCCGCCTCGTCCCCCACCGAAACCGGGTGCCTTGTGGCGCCGGCCAGCTGCCCGGCATAGGCGGTGATCATCGCCTTGTCATGGGCGCGCTGCGCCAGCGGCACCGAATCGCCGAAACTGACCGACATCCGCACCGGAACCTCCCAGCGCCGCAGCCGCGAGGCGCGGGTTTGGGCGATATAGGTGCCGCCGAAGGCCGAATATTCGTCGTAAAGCGCGATATGGATGAAGTTCTCGATCAGCTGATGCGTGGCAAAGGGCGCATCGCGGGGCGCGACATCGACGCGCATCAGCCCGCGGCTGCGCAGCGTCGCCTCGACCTGACGGTAATAGGTTTCGGCGGCCAGGCTTTCGGCACTGCGCGGGCTGACCGAGACCGGCGCGGGCGGCGCAGGCGGCGGGCGGGGGGAGCGGTCAAGACCGCCCTCCTCGCCCTGAAAAAAGCAGCCCGAAAGCACCGTGGTGAGCGCAAGAAGCCCCGCAAGCCTTTGACCTTGCGTCATTCCTTGCCCTGCACCGGCTTGGCCCGCGCCGAAGACAGGGTCTCGCGCAGCGTGGCTTCCAGCGTGACCAGCTCCGCCTCGGCCTCGGCGCGGTGCCGCTTGCCCTCGTCGGCGATGCGCAAACTGTCCTCGATCGTCGCGATCAGCTCGGCATTGGCGCCGCGGATCGCCGCGATGTCGAAAACGCCGCGCTCCATTTCCGTGCGCACCGCCGCATTGGCCTCGCGCAGGGTTTTCGCATTCGCCGCCAGCAATTCGTTCGTCAGATCGGCCGCCTGTTTCACCGCCTTGGCCGCATCGGCCGAGCGCTGGATCGTCACCGCCTGCGCCAGCTGCGTTTCCCACAGCGGCACGGTGTTGACGAGCGTCGAATTGATCTTTGTGATCAGGCTCTTGTCGTTTTCCTGCACAAGCCGGATCGAGGGCAGCGACTGCATCGTCACCTGCCGCGTCAGCTTCAGATCATGCACGCGCCGTTCCAGATCGTCGCGCGCGGCGCGCAGATCGCGCAGCTCCTGGGCGCGCAGCATCTTGTCGGCTTCGGGCGCGGCGGCCAGCGCGGCTTCCCGGGCGGGGATGTCGGCGCGGTCGGTCTCGGCGATCTTCGCCTCGCCCGCGGCGATGTAAAGCGCCAGCTCGTCGTAGAAGTTCAAGGTCTTCTCATAAAGCCGATCGAGCGCCTTGATATCGACCAGAAGCCGCTGTTCGTGGCCCAAAAGCGCATCGGTGATGCTGTCGATCTGGCCCTGCACCTCTTCGTAGCGGGCAACGAATTTCGCGAAAGGCGCGGCGCGGCCGGTCAGCCTGTCCCAGAGCGAGCGTTCGCGCCGCACATCCAGTTCCTCCTCGGAGAAACCGCGGATCGTCGTCACCAGCGCCGAGAGACTGTCGCCCGCCGCGCCCAGATCCTTGGCGCGGACATCGGCCAGCATCTCCTGCGAGATCGCCTGCAACTCCACCTGCGCCCGGGTGCCGAACTGGGTGATCGAACCGCTGTCGCGCAGGTCGATCTCGGCCATGCGGGCGCGGATCGCCTCGGCGACGGGCGGGGCGGCTTCGGCCAGCGGCACCGGCGGCGGGGCGGGCTCGGCCAGCACGGTCGCGGTCACGGTTTCAATCTCTGCAAGCGCCTTCGCGGCTTCGGCGCGGACGGTCTCGGTCATGCTCACCCCCTTGGGGCGGTGTCAGGCCGGATCGACCTCGCCCCCGATCTGCACCCCACGCGGAGCGCCCGTCGCCCGGGCACGCAGCGCAATCAGGCAATCCAGCGTCTCGCCCGTGACTTTTTCGAGCGTGTCGGCATAGCTGCCAAGGGCATATTCCTTCGTCGTCTCGGGAAGGACAACCGAAAGTTTGCGCGTCGCGGCCTCGATCTGCACCAGCGCGCCGATCAGCGCGGTTTCGGCCTCGCGCCGGGCCTCGGCGGGGCGGCGGCGCAGATCCTGCAACAGCCGCAGCTGCGCGGCGCGGCAATCGGCGAAAACCGGCAGCAGTTCCGGCGCAAGGCGGCGCAGCTGCCGGTGCACCTCGGTCATCCGCAGCTTCACCGCCTCGGCCAGATCGCCGCCTTCGGCCAGATGTTTGGCGGGGGCGAGCGGCCCGGGCGGCCCGGGCCTTCGGCGCAGCGCCGAGGCGCGGATCGACAGCTGCACCGTCGCGGCATGCAGATGGCCGAGCAGAAGGCGGGGAAATTGCGCCACCACCCCGAGGGCGGCGGCAAGGGGGCGGGGCGGGGGGGCGGTCTGGACCATGGGACACCTTTGACACGATGCAGTCAGACTCGCCGTCCGGTGCGGCCGATTTGTGGCCAAGCTGCGGAAACTGCCGGGAAAACGGGCGGTTAGAAAAGAACGGCGCGTTTCCGGGCGGGAAACGCTGTCCGTTCAAAAGGCCTTGTCGGGGGGGCTGATCACGCCGTCGCGGGCCAGCCGGTCGCGCAGGACCTCGATTTCGATCTCCAGCCCCTCGCGGCCGCTGTCCAGAAGCGCGCGGGTGCGGGCGGTGAAATTCGCCTCCAGATCATCGAGCAGCGATTCGAAGGCGGCCCGGGCGGTTTCGTCGCGGCGGCTGGCCCAGAGATCGGCGCATTTCTCCCCGGCGTCGCGGGCGCCCTGGAGATAGACGGTCATGTAGCGCCGCGCCGCGGTCAGATCGCCCGGGTCCTCCTCGACGGCGCGGAAAAGCCCGCGCGCCGAGGCGGCAAAGGCCTCGGTCCGGGCGGTCAGCCGGGCGTCGTCGATCCGCGCGATCGCCGCGCGCAGGGCGGTCAGGTGCCTTTCGCCCTCGGCGACGACTTTCGCGACGCGGTCTTGCTGAAACGTGTCGACCCCCGCCATCCCCTTGTCCCGCATCGGATCAAGCCCGAAGGCGATCAGGCCAAGCGCCACGCCGACGGCGGCCACGACCCCCGCGCCGATCAGGCCAAGTTCCGGCGCCTGCGCCCCCACGGCCAGCCCCGCACCAAGCAGGACCGACCCCAGAGCCTTGCGCGGCAGGGCCGGGCGGCGGGCGGTCTTGCGGGCCGCAAAGGCGGCTTCGGCCTTCAACCCCTCGCGCATCAGGAAGGCGGCCAGACCGATCGTGGCAAAGGCGCCGAGATTGCGCGCCAGCGCCAGGGGCCCATCGCCGAACGCATTGAAAAGAAATGGGAAAGCGGCGAAGACCAGCCAGGCCGGGCGGCCTGCCAGCGGGTGGCGCGGCGCGGGATCTGGCAGCCGGTCGGGGGCGATGCCGGGAAAGCCCTGGTCGGGCGCCCCGGGCCGGGGCGAGTATTTGCCGCCGAAGCGCCGGGCCATTTCAGACCGTGCCTTTCAGCGCGACCGAGAAGATCAGCGCCAGAAGCAGTCCGAAAGCGATGGTTTGCATGGTTTTGCGCGACATGGGCCCTCCGCGGGTGGTCGGTTGCGCTCAAGGTAGGCGCAACCGGGCCGGGTTTGAAGGGGCTTGCCGCGCGGGATCAGCCGCGTTTCGGGCCGGGCTTGCCGCCGAAGGGCCGCTTGTCGCCGCCCGCGTGGCTCTTGAACCCTTCCGAGCGCGGTTTGCCGCCGGGTTTTGCGCCGTGGCTCTTGAAGCCTTCGGATTTGAACCCGGGCTTGCTGCCGCGCGGGCCGAAGGATTTGGCCCCCTCGCCATCGCGCGGGGCGTAGGGCTTGCGGTCGCCATCTTCGCGGCGGGC